>NZ_CP065511.1:2082500-3427500 GCF_022811925.1 Cytobacillus oceanisediminis
AGCATAATGACAAACTGGAACAGCTTATCCGTCCAAGCGATATTGTGACAAAGGTGATGAAAAGAACACAGCAAACAGAAGGAAGCAAGCAAGACAGCCCAAACTTCAGCGCGATGCTCGGGATTCAGCTGGATGATATCAAAAAGGGCAGAAAGAAACTGTTTGATGAGTTAGAAAGAAAGGGCCAGAAGAAAGATGAATGAATTCATGGAGTTTTTTAATAGCAGTTCTCCTGAAAATGTATCTGCATCTGTGAAGCTTTTTTTATTGCTGACGGTACTTTCTCTCGCGCCCAGTATTCTAATTTTAATGACGTGCTTCACAAGGATTGTCATCGTTCTTTCCTTTGTCAGAACGGCGCTGGCTACTCAGCAAATGCCGCCGAATCAAGTTTTAATCGGCTTATCCTTGTTCCTGACATTCTTTATAATGGCACCGACAATGCAAGAAGTGAACGAACAGGCTTTAACACCTTTATTTAATGAAGAAATAAATCTGGAAGAAGCTTATGAAAAAGCTTCAGTCCCTTTTAAAGAGTTTATGAGTGCCCATACAAGGCAGAAAGATTTGGCTTTATTTCTTGAATATTCCGGGGCGGAAGCTCCAGCTTCCATTGAAGATATCCCCCTTACGAGCCTTGTACCGGCATTTGCCATAAGTGAAATCAAGACAGCTTTCCAAATTGGATTTATGATTTTTATTCCATTTCTCGTAATCGACATGGTTGTAGCCAGTGTATTAATGTCCATGGGGATGATGATGCTTCCTCCGGTCATGATTTCTTTGCCGTTTAAAATATTATTATTTGTACTTGTAGACGGCTGGTATTTAGTAGTTAAATCCCTTTTACAAAGCTTTTAAGCAGGTGAACATTCAGAATGACTCCAGAAACAGTTATATCCATTGCAGAAAGAGGGATTATCACCGTTCTTATGATTTGCGGTCCCTTGTTAATTCTGGCTCTAGTAGTGGGCTTGGTTGTCAGCATCTTTCAGGCAACAACTCAAATTCAGGAACAGACGCTGGCATTTATTCCTAAGATCGTAGCGGTCCTAGTCGGTGTTGTTTTCTTTGGGCCATGGATGCTTAGCCATATGCTCTCTTATGCAAATGAAATTTTCTCTAATTTGACCAGGTTTGTTGGCTGATGACATGTTAGATTTTCTGCCTTCTTTTCCTGCCTTTTTACTTATTTTTGTAAGGGTGACATCTTTCTTTTTAATGATGCCCCTTTTTTCATACAGGTCCATCCCGGCTGCACATAAAATTGGCCTTGGCTTCTTTCTGGCATGGATAATGTTCTTGGGAATGGATGTGCCAGTGCTTGAAATTGACGGCACTTATTTTCTTTTGATAATCAAGGAAGCATTGGTAGGGCTGATCGTCGGATTTATTGCGTATTTGATTCTTTCTGCGATTCAAATTGCGGGGGGATTCATTGATTTCCAGATGGGTTTTGCCATTGCAAATGTCATTGATCCTCAGACAGGCGCGCAAAGTCCATTAATGGGACAGTATTTGTATACGATAGCTCTCTTTTTTCTATTAACTGTCAATGGGCACCATTTAATGCTTGATGGAGTGTTCTACAGCTACAATTTTATCCCTCTGGATCAGGCATGGATTTCTTTTGGGGATGAGGATATGGCTGAATATGTCATAAAATCCCTGAATACGATGTTCGTTATTGCCTTTCAGATGTCCATTCCTGTTGTCGGCAGTCTATTTCTTGTAGATGTAGCATTAGGGATTGTCGCCAGAACAGTTCCGCAGCTGAATGTTTTTGTCGTCGGCCTTCCTTTGAAAATTGGCGTTAGTTTTATTGTTCTAATCATTGTTATGAGCGTATTAATGTATTCTGTTTCCCTTGCGTTTGAAACGATGCTGCAGACAATGAGAGGGCTTATGGAGCTTATGGGAGGTTCATAGAATGAAGTTATTGCTATCTTTAGATCTCCAGCTTTTTTCCGGAGAAAAAACAGAAAAAGCCACACCGAAAAAGAGGCAGGATTCCAGAAAAAAAGGACAAGTAGCAAAAAGCCAGGATGTAAATACAGCCATTGTCCTTCTGGCGGTGTTTCTGTTTTTGCTGTTTGCCGGTTCGTATTTGAAGAATATCATCCTATATATTTTTACGCATTCATTTAATGATTATATGATGATGCCGCTGACTGAGGCGAATATACAGGTGATCTTTCTTGATGTCTTAAAAGAATTGGTGCTTTTTTTAGGTCCAATCATGCTGGTTGCTATGCTGGCGGGTATTGCTGGAAACTTCATGCAGGTGGGAACTCTTTTTTCAACTGAAGCAATTCAGCCTAAATTGGAGAAACTGGATCCAATAAAAGGATTCAAGCGGATTTTTTCCATGAGAGCGATTGTGGAGCTGCTGAAGTCGATGCTCAAAATTGCTTTTGTGGGTGTCGCTGCGTTTGCTGTTTTATGGTTAAGAATAGATGAAATATTAATTCTTTCTCAAAAATCGGTTGGAACGGCAATGGTCACACTTGCCAGCCTGACCGTTCAAATGGGTTTAATTGCTTCAGCGGCACTCCTGTTTTTATCCGTCCTGGATTATCTGTATCAAAAATATGATTTTGAAAAGAACATCCGAATGTCAAAACAGGATATTAAAGATGAGCACAAAAATATTGAAGGGGATCCATTAATTAAATCCAAGATTAAACAGAGGCAGCGGGAAATGGCGATGAGAAGGATGATGCAGGAAGTCCCTAAAGCGGATGTGGTCATCACCAATCCAACTCATTTTGCCATAGCCCTGAGCTACGATGAATCCAAAAGTGATGCTCCCATTGTAGTAGCGAAAGGCGTTGACTTTGTTGCTCAAAAGATTAAATTAATCGCAAAGGAACATGATGTGATTGCTGTTGAAAACAGGCCGCTTGCCAGGGCGCTATACAGCCAGGCGGAAATAGGGCAGGCCATCCCTGAGGAATTTTTTAAAGCTGTCGCAGAGATTTTAGCTTATGTGTACAGAACCAAAAACAAAATTTAACCAGTTAAATATTTATTAGAAATAGCTGGTCTTAGGAAGCTGTTGAATGGCTGCCAAGGCGTTTCCGCTTTTTGTAAAATAAGAAAGTATATCTTTGAACTGCGATAACTGTCTAGCTCCAGCGCCTACCCCCTCGAGGTGTCGGGGGTGAGCAAGGCGCTTGCGCTTTTCTAGTAAGGAGAGAGTTTCAATGCAAGTAAGAGACTTATCAGTATTGATGAGTGTAATTCTAATAGTAGCCATGCTTATTATCCCTTTTCCGCCTTGGCTTTTAAGTGTACTGATAATCATTAATATTGCGCTTGCACTTATGGTTTTGCTGACAGCCATGAATATGAAGGAAGCGCTCGAATTTTCCATTTTCCCTTCCTTAATATTGTTAATGACTTTATTCAGGCTGGGGTTAAATGTTTCTACGACCAGATCCATTCTATCAGAAGGGGAAGCCGGAAAAGTTGTTGAAACATTTGGCTCTTTCGTAACAGGGGGAAACGTCATTGTCGGTCTCGTTGTATTCTTAATACTCATCATTATCCAGTTTATCGTCATTACTAAGGGATCTGAGAGAGTCTCCGAAGTAGCAGCGCGTTTTACTCTTGACGCGATGCCAGGTAAACAAATGAGTATCGACGCAGATTTGAATGCAGGTATGATTTCAGAGCATGAAGCCAGGGAACGCCGCGAAAAAATCAGCCGTGAATCTGATTTTTACGGTTCAATGGATGGTGCGAGCAAATTTGTAAAAGGTGACGCTATTGCGGGAATCATTATAACTCTAATAAACCTTCTGTTCGGTGTGGTCATCGGGATGATGCAGCTCGGGCTTCCGTTTGGAGAGGCAGCCATGAAATACTCGACGCTAACGGTTGGTGACGGAATTGTCAGCCAAATCCCGGCACTGTTAATTTCCACTGCAACGGGTATTGTGGTAACAAGGGCAGCATCTGATGGAAATATTGGTAAAGATATTACTTCCCAGCTGTTTGCTTATCCGAAAATGTTATATGTTACTGGCGGAACTATTATTCTTTTAGGTTTACTGACACCAATCGGGCTCGTGCTAACCTTGCCGATTGGCGGTTTAATGATTTTCGGGGGTTACACGATTGCAAAGACTCCCCAGCCTGATAAAGAACAATTGCTGGAGATGGAAGAAGAATTTGAAACCGATGAAATGAAAAGTCCTGAAAGTGTGGTTAACCTCTTAAATGTAGATCCGATTGAATTCGAATTTGGCTATGGGCTAATTCCTCTTGCCGATACGAATCAGGGCGGCGACCTTCTGGATAGGATTGTTATGATCAGAAGGCAGCTGGCGGTCGAATTGGGGCTTGTCATACCTGTCGTAAGGATACGTGACAATATTCAGCTGCAGCCGAATGAATACAGATTGAAGATTAAAGGAAATGAAATGGCACGCGGCGAGCTTCTGCTCGATCATTATTTAGCCATGAGTCCTGGTATTGAAGATGATAGCATCGAAGGTATTGATACGATTGAGCCATCATTTGGTCTGCCGGCTAAATGGATAACAGAAGAAATGAAAGAGCAGGCAGAAATATTTGGATATACAGTCGTTGATCCTCCATCTGTTGTTTCTACTCATATTACAGAAGTAATAAAAAGCAATGCCCATGAATTATTAGGCCGCCAGGAAACAAAACAGCTGATTGACCATGTCAAGGAAAGCTATCCAATCCTTGTTGACGAGGTGACCCCAAATCCATTGTCAGTGGGTGAAGTTCAAAAGGTACTTGCGAAATTATTAAGGGAAAACGTTTCAATCCGGAATTTGCCGGTTATTTTTGAAACACTTGCTGATTTCGCAAAATCTACGAGTGATACAGACCTTCTTACCGAGTATGCCCGTCAGGCTTTGGCCAGACAAATTACTAACCAGTTTTCACAGCAGGGTGACTCTATAAAAGTCGTAACCCTATCAGGGAAAGTCGAGAAAATGGTTGCAGAAGGCGTTCAGCAGACAGAGCATGGCAATTATTTATCCATGGACCCAACGGTATCGCAGAATATTCTGGAATCCATTGCTTCGCAGGTGGAACAGCTTTCACTGATGGAGCAGACGCCAATTGTCCTTTGTTCCCCAGCAGTCAGAATGTATGTAAGGCAATTAACAGAAAGGTATTTTCCGCAAGTACCGATTCTTTCCTATAACGAACTGGAAGCAAATGCGGAAGTTCAAAGTGTCGGGGTGGTGAATATTGATTGAAGGTAAAAAAGTTTATGGCAGCATCGATGCCTGATGCGATGAGACAAATCCGTGCGGAGCTAGGCAAGGATGCTGTAATACTAAATTCGAGAGTAGTATATACCGGCGGAGTTCTAGGCTTTTTTAAAAAAAGGAATATTGAAGTGATGGCCGCGGTGGACTCGAGTCAGGAATTAGAGCATAAGCCTGCAGTAAAGCCTGGAGCGGTCCCGGCTCCTTCAGACCATAACAAAGGGAATGCAGGAGAAGCTCAATTTTCCAGTTCGAAAACTTCAGATGATCTGATTAGAGAGATAAGCAGCCTGAAACAGATGTTGTCTTCTATGGCCAGTTCACAGCAGGCAAGTCCTGTTTACCCTGAAGCGATAAGAAAAGTCCTGTTCATTCTTGATGAGCAGGAAATTGAAAAGTCCGTTCAGGATCAGGTGCTTCAAGCATTGCTGGAAAAGTGGTACTTGTGTAGTGCGAACGCTAAGGATTCTGAAATAGTGGCCTGGCTGCACGATGAACTTGTAAAGCAAATTGGGGATATTCCATTCAGCGGGATTTCTTTCAGCAAAAAATATATCAATGTAGCAGGCCCAACAGGTGTAGGAAAAACCACTACATTGGCAAAAATGGCAGCAGAGTGTGTAATTAAACATAAAAAAAAGGCTGCATTTATCACAGCCGACACTTATAGGATAGCAGCGATTGATCAATTAAAAACCTATGCAAGTATCCTGAATGTACCTTTAGAAGTTTGCTATACAATAGAAGATTTCAGACATGCAGCGGATAAACTGAAAGAATATGATGTGGTTTTAATTGATACAGCAGGGCGGAATTTCAGAAACAAACAGTATGTAGAAGATTTAAAGAATGTCATTGATTTTGAGAATGATATGGAAACCTTTTTAGTGCTTTCGCTTACCGCGAAACAAAAGGATATGGAAGATATTTATAACCAGTTTTCCATTATAGACATTGATAAGCTTATCTTTACAAAGGCAGATGAAACGTCAACTTATGGTTCCATGTACAACATAATTCATAAATACAAAAAGGGTGCCGCTTATATTACAAATGGACAGGATGTTCCTGATGATATCCTGATGGCAGGACCAGAGGTTATTGTTAAACAACTAATGGGGAATAAGAAATGAACGATCAGGCAGAAAGGCTAAGAGCCAGGCTGAAAGAAGAAGACAGCCGAAATCATCAATTTAAAACAATAGCAGTTGTAAGTGGAAAAGGGGGAGTAGGGAAATCCAATTTCTCATTGAATTTTTCCATTTCCCTATGCAAAACCGGCCACAGGGTATTGTTATTCGATTTGGATATTGGTATGGGAAATCTTGAGATTCTAATGGGAAGGTCGGCTAAATATTCAATTGCTGACTTTTTAGAAAAGAATATCCCGCTGAAAAATATTATTTCTGAGGGACCTCATGGACTTGACTATATTGGCGGAGGGACTGGCCTCTCGCATTTTGTGAAACTGAATGATGAGCAAATTTCAAGATTCACAGGAGAACTTGCTAATCTCATCCAAAATTATGATTATATCATCTTTGATATGGGTGCAGGCATTACAGAAGAATCGGCGAAGTTCATACTCTCAGTCCAGGAAATTGCGGTTATTACTACACCCGAACCAACGTCTATCACTGATGCATACTCTGTAATGAAGCATATACATCTTTTGGATGATAAAATCCCATTTCATTTGGTCATTAATCGTTCTGAAGGAGAGAGAGAAGGGCAGGAAACGTATAAGAGGATTTCTGATGTCGTATCAAGATTTTTAGGGAGGGAAGCTGACCTCTTAGGAATCATTCCGGATGATCGCAGCATACAGCAGGCTGTTAAACGGCAAATCCCTTTCATTTTGCATCAAGGGAATTCAGCTGCTTCAAAAGCAATTCGGAATATGACTGAGAAAGTTGGCGGCAGGCCTATCGGCCATACTGGTGAACTCCCTTCTGTCCAATTTATTTCAAAGCTGAAAAAATTTCTTTTTAATAGGGGGTGAATCAGCATGAAGACAGTCAAAGTGCTTGTAGTAGATGATTCAGCCTTTATGAGAAAACTGATTGCGGATTTCCTATCTGCAGATGACAGAATTCAAGTTGTCGGCACAGCCAGAAACGGGGAAGAGTGTCTAAGGAAGATAAAAGAATTAAATCCTGACGCAGTAACCATGGATGTTGAAATGCCGGTTCTAAATGGCCTGGAAGCTCTCAAAATTATCATGAAGACCATGCCGGTCCCTGTAGTGATGCTTTCAAGCACAACGAATGAAGGTGCTGAAAACACCTTCACAGCCATGGAATATGGTGCAGTAGATTTTATTGCGAAGCCATCCGGGCCAATCTCACTGGACCTGCATAAAATAAAGACTGAATTAACAGAAAAAATAGTGCAGGCGAGCAATGCAAATATCAAAGGTCTGGTTAAATTTTCAGCTATTGGAAAAAAACCTGACGTACTCCAGCAAAATTATAGTAAAATAGAACCAGTACAATATGTTCAGCTCAGCCGTTCTGCTGGCAAATCGAGCCCGAATTTCAGACACCTAATTTGCATAGGTACTTCCACAGGCGGACCGCGGGCTCTTCAAAAAGTGCTAAGTGACCTCCCTGGAAATCTTAACGCACCTGTCCTGATTGTTCAGCATATGCCTGCCGGATTTACGAAATCGCTGGCTAGCAGACTAAACGGTTTATCAGATTTATCGGTAAAGGAAGCCGAGGAAGGGGATATTCTTCAGAACGGCACGGCATATATAGCTCCAGGAGGCTTTCATCTGACAGCAGCAAGATCAGGCAAGGATCTTGTAATTCATCTGGATAATTCACCGCCAAGGAACGGACACAGGCCTTCGGTTGATGTGATGTTTGAGTCCTTAGGTGAAATTAATGGGATTCAAAAAATTGCTGTCATCATGACAGGAATGGGAGCAGATGGAAAAAATGGCCTGATGGCATTGAAGAAAAACGGTGAAGTAAAGGCCATTGCTGAATCAAAAGAAACATCGATTGTATTTGGAATGCCGAGAGCAGTGATTGAGTCCGGTCTGGCAGATGATGTGCAGAATATTGAACGTATAGCAGAATCCATATTGAAATTTGTTTAAAGCCGAGGGGTGCAGGCACATGGAGATGAATCAATATTTAGAGGTATTTATTGAAGAAAGCAAGGAGCATTTGCAGGCGTGCAATGAACAGCTTCTTGAATTAGAGAAAAATCCTGAAGATATTAAAATAGTTAATGAGATATTCAGGTCAGCGCATACTCTAAAAGGCATGTCAGCCACCATGGGGTATGAAGATCTAGCAAATCTAACCCATCAAATGGAAAATGTGCTTGATGCAATCAGAAATCAGAAAATTAAAGTAAATGCTGAAATTCTGGATGTCGTTTTTCTGGCTGTTGATGATCTTGAAGCAATGGTCCAGTCAATTGCAGAAGGCGGTGACGGCAAAAGGGATGTTTCCGAAGCAGTAGAGAAATTAATGCTGATCGAAAAAGGGGAAAGTCCGGCGCAGTCATCAGCAAGAGCTGAAACGGCAGCAGCAATTGCAGAACCGCAAGGACTGATCAAGAGTACATATGATGATTTTGAATGGACAGTTATTCAGCAATCGAAGGAGCAGGGCTTTGAGTCCTATGAAATATCAATAGCATTGCGGGCAGATTGTCTGCTGAAAGCTGCCAGAGTATATATGGTTTTTGAAGTACTTGAGAAGAGCGGGGAAGTAATCAAAGCAACCCCTTCAGTTGAGCAGCTCGAAGAAGAGCAATTTGATCAGGAATTTTCCGTAACAATTGTGACAAAAGAAACAACTGAAGATATCCGTCAGAAACTTTTGAAGGTATCGGAAGTGGAAAGAATAGAAGTGCTGCCGCTATCTATGGGGAACTGCAGCCCTCAAGAAGCTGTGAAAGTGGAACAAGCTGCACTGCCTGCCGCGGAAGAGGCCACAGAGGCTGCTCCAGAGATGCCAAAAGAGGAAAAGAAAGCCCCGGCAGCAAAGCAAGTCAGCAATAAAACGATTAGGGTGAATATCGAAAGATTGGATATTCTTATGAATCTGTTTGAAGAATTGGTGATTGACAGGGGACGGCTTGAACAAATATCCAAGGAATTAAACAATCAGGAACTGCATGAAACGGTTGAGCATATGTCAAGGATCTCAGGAGACCTTCAGAATATTATTCTGAATATGCGCATGGTCCCAATCGAAACAGTATTTAATCGTTTTCCAAGAATGGTCAGACAATTGGCAAGAGATTTAAATAAAATGATCAACCTTGAAATTGTCGGGGCAGAAACTGAACTTGACCGGACGGTTATTGATGAAATTGGCGATCCGCTTGTTCACTTAATCCGAAATGCACTGGACCATGGGGTTGAAACGCCGGAAGTCCGCATAGAAAATGGAAAAAGTGAAGAAGGAAATGTCGTATTAAAGGCATATCACAGCGGCAATCATGTGTTCATTGAAATAGAGGACGATGGTGCAGGCATAAACAAAGATAAGGTTATAAAGAAAGCACTGAAAAACGGCATCATTACTGAGCAAACGGCTTCCACTCTTACGGACAAACAAGCTTATGAACTGATTTTTGCTTCTGGCTTCTCGACTGCGGATAAAATCTCAGATGTTTCCGGACGGGGTGTGGGGCTTGATGTTGTAAAGAATACAATCGAGTCATTGGGAGGATCAGTTTCAATTGATTCAAAAGTGGGACAGGGATCCATTTTCTCCATACAGCTGCCATTAACCTTATCCATTATTTCAGTCATGCTCGTTGAGATTGAGAAGGAAAAATACGCAATCCCTCTATCGTCTATTATTGAAACAGCTATTATCAGAAAAGAAGACATCTTAAGTGCACATAATCAAAAGGTGATTGATTTCAGAGGAAAAGTGGTTCCGCTCCTTTCTTTGAAGGAAATCTTTGAGGTGCCATCCGAGAGTCATGAAGAAGAATTCATTTCCGTTGTCATCGTCAGAAAAGGGGAAAAGATGGCCGGGCTTGTTGTAGATTCCTTTATTGGACAGCAGGAAGTGGTTTTAAAATCCCTTGGAAACTACTTAACCAGCGTGTTTGCCATTTCCGGTGCAACCATTTTAGGTGATGGACAGGTGGCCCTGATAGTAGACTGCAATGCATTGATTAAATAAATTAATTTTGACGTTTATAAAGGAGTGAACAGGATGACTGAGACGGCAGCCGCGGATTTAAAATTGATTGTATTTCAGCTGAAAGATAAAGAATATGCGATTCCGGTTAATCAGGTGCGTTCAATTGAAAAGGTTGAGCATATAACCCGGGTTCCACGAACTGCAGGCTTTGTAAAAGGTGTAATCAATTTACGGGGTGTTGTGACGCCGATCATTAGTCTCAGAAGCAGATTTAATCTGGAAGAGGCTGAATATAATGAGCATTCACGAGTAATTATCGCGGTATTGGATGATAAGGAAGTCGGGCTGATTGTAGATTCTGCAAATGATGTCATTGATGTTGCCTTTGAATCTATTGAACCCCCGCCGGAGGTAATCGGTTCTGAAGAGGCCGATTTTATCAAGGGTGTAACGAAAATCGAAAAGCGATTATTTATCCTGATAGATTTGGAAAGAGTCCTGAATCCTGAAGAATTGACAGCCCAGGATGGACAAGGGATAGCAGGATGAATTTTTTAGACAAGAACATCAGCAGCTTGAAATTGGATATTCTTAAAGAAATCGGGAATATTGGAGCAGGGCATGCGGCGACTGCATTATCAACGCTTCTCAATAAAAAAATTGATATGTCTGTGCCGGATGTGAAAATTGTTTCTTTTGATGAAATGATCGATATGGCTGGAGGGGCAGAAAATGTAGTGGCCGGGGTGTTTCTAAGGATAGAAGGAGACGCCCCAGGCAGCATGTTTTTTGTCCTGCCTCTTGAACAGGCTGAAATCTTCATTCGTGAACTGCCTGGAAACATACCTTTCTGTGCAGATGAATTGCCATATGATGAACTTGCCCTATCGGCACTGCAGGAGCTTGGAAACATTCTCTCAGGTTCTTATTTATCTTCTTTATCGGATTTTACCAAACTATCACTTTTTCCTTCAGTGCCGATGCTAAGCATTGATATGGTGGGAGCAATAATAGGTACGGGGCTGCTGGAAATTTCACAGGTGAGCGATTTCGCCATCGTCATTGATACAGCTTTAAATGAAGAATTTCAAAATACGGATGCTGTAAATGGCCACTTTTTTTTGCTTCCTGATCCTGAATCTTTTCAAATCATTTTTAAGGCCTTGGGAGTCCCGGATCATGAATAATCTTATTGAAGTTGTAAAAGTAGGCATCGCAGATATGAATATTGTTAAAACCCCCAGCTTAATAAGGACATCAGGACTTGGTTCCTGTGTAGGTGTGGTTCTTTATGACCTTAGTGCAGAAATTGCCGGGCTTGCACATATTATGCTGCCTGATTCATCTCTTGCCAAAGGTACGAGCTTTAATTCAGCTAAATATGCTGATACTGCAATCAGGGACTTAGTGAGCCTTCTGGCGAAAAGTGGGATAAGACCTTCAGGATTAAAAGCGAAGATTGCCGGTGGAGCTCAAATGTTCAAGTACTCCTCCGGAAGTGATTTAATGAGGATTGGCCCAAGGAATGTAGAGGCGGTAAAACAGGAACTTTCATCCTTGAAAATTGCCATTTTAGCTGAAGATGTGGGGGGCCACAGCGGCAGAACAATCGAATTTAACCCTCAATCAGGCGAACTGATGATTCGGACTGTAAACAAAGTTCAAGTGATTATTTAAGCGCATGTTTTAAAGTATGTGCAGTTTTTAAAGAATCAGCTTTTTTATTCCGCTTTAAAAAATCTGTAAGCAAAATTCGCAAATTACTAGATTATCACCGCCAGCCATAAAAGCTGATTTTTCTCCGGCTTATTTTTAAATCTCTCCAATAACCTCTTCGAAGAACACGTCCCCTCTTTGTTGGTTAAAAGTGAGCGGTGAAGACGGAAGTTAATATTTTTATAGGAAACATTTTGATATACTGACAACAATAGTTAATAGAAATGGAAACGTTTGAGGAGGATGGCCATGGCAGACCTGATAACAGAAGAAAGCACATACTGGGCTAAATGGGTCGACTCTCGTGATGCTCAAGCGGGGAATTTTCTTGTGAAAAAATATTTGCCTCTTGTAAGCTATCATGTACAGCGGGTATCCGCTACCCTGCCGAAGAATGTTTCAAGAGATGACATTCGAAGCCTGGGGCTAATGGGGTTATATGACGCGCTGGAAAAATTTGATCCTGCAAGAGATTTGAAATTTGATACATATGCTTCTTTTCGCATTCGCGGTGCAATTCTGGATGGATTAAGAAAAGAAGATTGGCTTCCCCGAAGTACGAGGGATAAAGCGAAAAAAATTGAAACTGCCATTGAGAAGCTGGAGCAGCGGCTGATGCGCAATGCAACTGTACATGAAATTGCTGAAGAAGCAGAGATGCAGGAAGATGAAGTGTATTCTGTTATGAACGAACAATTTTACGCAAACATCCTTTCAATTGATGAACAGCCCGATGCTGAAGAAAAAGATGGAAGTTACTACATTAAGGATGAAAAAGCAATTATTCCAGAAGAAAAGGTATTAAAGAATGAAATTTTGGAAGAAATGGCTGAAAAAATCTTACAATTAAATGAAAAAGAGCAGCTGGTGCTAAGTTTATTTTATAAAGAGGAATTAACACTGACAGAAATTGGCGAAGTAATGGGCTTATCTACCTCCCGTATATCTCAAATACATTCAAAGTCAATTTTTAAGCTGAGGCAGCTGCTGGAAAAAGCAATATAACCTTATGTCATTTCTTTCTACAAAGGAAGGAATCAGCATGGAAAATCAATTTCAAATTATAGTCGATCCTCAACGCTTAGCTGCTTTAATTCAGCCGTTAGATATTAATAAGCTGGATGGAGCCGTTCACCATGAAAATTTGCACAAACTGCTTGCTGACGAAAAGATCACACTCGGTGTGAGCGAAGAAATAATCCAGAGAATCTGCAAAGATCCTTTCTCAGTGGAATATCCCATTCTATTAGCAAAAGGAATACCTGCAGAAAACGGCAGTGATGCATACCTGTTAAATGAAGTCACTTTTGACCAGCAAACGAGGAAAAAGGGATTTAATTTTAGAGATGTTCTCCATATTCCTTCTGTTAAAAAGGGACAGCTCCTGGCATCTGTTATTCCTTCTACCCCCGGTGCTCCCGGAAAAGATATTTTTGGACAGTCCGTACCGGCAAAGAATGGAAAATCTTTAAGAGTCAAAGCAGGAAAGAATGTATTTGTAAATGGCGACAAATATTATTCGCTATTGGATGGTCAGGTTAGTTTTACTCCAAACAGCATTTCTGTAAATCCGGTGTTTGAAGTGATTGGCGACCTTGACTTGAAAACCGGGAATATAAATTTTGTTGGGAATGTTATGATACGCGGCAATGTTCCTGCCGGTTATGAGATTAAAGCTGGAGGCGACATCATTGTTACCGGTCTGGTGGAAGGCTCTTTGTTGCAGGCGGATGGCAATGTGCTTATTTCTGGCGGAATTTCCGGCAGTCATAAAGGTTCAGTTATATCGGGAGGTTCTGTTCAGGCAGCATACCTAAATCAGGCAAAAGTAACTGCTGAACAGGACGTAATAATAACAAAATCAATCCTCCACAGTCATGTTCATGCTGGCGGAGCGATTAGGTGCAGCGGCGCATTGGTCATTGGAGGTAAGCTTCTGTCCGGCTCTGATATGGAGATTAAAGAACTGGGCAATCACTTATTTACTAAGACGGAGCTTTTTGCAGGGATGAACTCCAATTTGGATAAGGCCGAAAAAGAGCTCTTAAACGAATCAGCCAAACTGCAGGAAACAATCAAAAAGCTGGATAGTATTGAAGGAAGACTGACAGAAATGGCCAGGCTTACAGGAAAGCTGTCGGAAGAGCAAAGAACCATTATACTCAAACAAAGGGCCACAAAAGCCCATTTGCAGGATAAATTGACCAAAATAAATGAAGAGCTTGCCGAACTGGAAAAAGAAAAAGATGAAAAAATGAATGCTTCGATTCTTATTTATGGAAAGGTCTATCCAAACACTTCTATGCATTTTGGAAAATATTCAAAAGTGATCCGGCAGACAGTCAAATCTTTTAAGTTCCATTTTTCAAAGGGAGAAATAAGAAGTGATCCTTTAGAAACAGCGAAAAACGATCCTTTATTAAGGAAGTGATCTGGGATGAGTTTAAAATCAATAGAACTGCAGATAGCACTGCCAAGAACGTTTGACGCAGGTAAAATCCAGGATCAGCTTCAGCAGAGGGGACAGACAATCAGCGGGTTTGCTGCCGAAAGTACACGGGAAAATGGTGAGAAGCAGCGGACGACCGTGATAAAACATGAGCAGAAACAAAATGTCAATCTTGGCAATGATGACAGCGAAAGCCAAAAAGAGGCCGGGGGACATGATCGGAAAGAAAATCAGAAAAAAGACAGCAATGACAAACAGAACCATCCGTACAAAGGGAAGGTTATTGACTACAGCGGATAGAGGGATATCATGACAGCTTTTCTATTAGCTATTAGCCTGCTGCTGAATATTGTAGCGTTATTAGCCATTATTTTGCTGTTTCTGCGTCAGAATAAATTAATGGAAACAGAGAAAAAACAGGAGAAAGTGCTTGTTGAAATGGAAGAGGTTATATCTTCTTACCTTATTCAAATGAAGGAAGAAAACGATGATTTTATTAACAAATTTTCGCAGATAAATGCTAAAAACCAAATATCTGTAAAAGAAAAAAGTATCCGGTTAAATACGGAAGGAAAAAGTGATGAACATATAGCTAGTGCTGATGAGAAATCAATACGAATAGCCAGAGCATCCGTATTCCAGGCATCTAAAGCCTACAAAAATAATTTAAGGGCTTCAGAGGAAGAATTGAATGAAACAGAAGGTTTAACATCTATAAAGGAAGCTGAATCTGTAATGCAGTCAGACAGCAGTCAGCGGGCTAAAGAAGCGATTTTTTCATCAATGGAAGATCAAGTGTTTGTGATGAAAAAACAGGGAATGAATGTGGAGGATATTGCAAAGAAATTAGGAAAAGGGAAGACAGAAATCGAGTTAATGCTTAAATTTCGTCAAAATCAGCAAGAATAGCTTGATTGTGGAAAACACTTATGCTATATTAACAAATGGTGTTAATACACACGCTTATGGATTTAGCCGGATGGTGCTGTTCACATGCAGTTGCCGGCTGAAAATGATATGGGCGGAGGAAATAAAAACCATTAGGAGGAAACACAAATGTCAGTAATTTCAATGAAGCAATTGCTTGAAGCTG
Source organism: Cytobacillus oceanisediminis (assembly GCF_022811925.1). Lineage (NCBI taxonomy): Bacteria > Bacillati > Bacillota > Bacilli > Caryophanales > Bacillaceae > Cytobacillus > Cytobacillus oceanisediminis. Next base: position 2,098,137 of record NZ_CP065511.1, read on the forward strand.
GTGTACACTTCGGACACCAAACACGCCGCTGGAACCCTAAGATGAAGAAATATATCTTCACTGAGCGTAACGGCATCTACATCATCGACCTTCAAAAGACTGTTAAGAAGGTAGAAGAGGCTTACAACTTCGTTAAGGAGCTTGCTGGAAACGGCGGTACAATCCTTTTCGTAGGAACTAAGAAACAAGCTCAAGATTCTGTTAAAGAAGAAGCAATCCGTTCTGGTATGTTCTATGTGAACCAGCGCTGGTTGGGCGGAACTTTAACAAACTTTGAAACAATCCAAAAGCGTATTGCGCGTTTAAAGGATATCGAAAGAATGTCTGAAGACGGAACTTTCGAAGTTCTTCCTAAAAAAGAAGTTGTTCAATTGAAGAAAGAGCAAGAGCGCTTAGAGAAGTTCTTAGGCGGAATCAAAGACATGAAGAGCCTTCCAGATGCTCTATTCATCATTGACCCGCGCAAAGAGCGAATTGCTGTTGCAGAAGCACATAAATTAAACATCCCTATCGTTGGTATCGTTGATACAAACTGTGATCCGGATGAAATTGATGTTGTAATTCCTGCAAACGATGATGCTATCCGTGCTGTTAAATTGTTAACAGGCAAAATGGCAGATGCTATCCTTGAAGCTAAACAAGGTGAAGAAGTTACAACTGCTTAATAGAAAAGCGGAGGCGCCTTGGAGCGCAGGAGCTGTACTGCTCTAAGGTGCTTTTTTCTTGATTTAAAGAAGGTGATAAGAGGGAGCACCCTTTATCACCTTTTTTTAAAGAAAAGCCAAAGTTTAGTTTTCCATACAGCTATAAATGGTAAAGATATTATTACATAACTCATTAAGGAGGATCTCATAATGGCAATTACTGCTCAAATGGTTAAAGAACTTCGTGAAAAAACAGGCGCAGGCATGATGGACTGCAAAAAAGCACTTCAGGAAACTGATGGTGATATGGAAAAAGCAATCGACTTCCTTCGTGAAAAAGGAATCGCTAAAGCTGCTAAGAAAGGTGACCGTATTGCTGCGGAAGGTCTTACTTCTGTTAAAGTTGACGGAAACGAAGCTGTTATCCTTGAAGTAAACTCTGAAACAGATTTCGTTGCAAAGAACGAAGGATTCCAAACTCTTGTAAAAGAAATCGCTGAGCATTTGCTTGCTAATAAGCCGGCTTCTGTAGAAGAAGCAGCTGGCCAGACAATGGCTAACGGTGCAACTTTAGAATCTCACATCAACAGTGCGATTGCTAAAATCGGAGAAAAGCTTTCTCTTCGCCGCTTCGAAATCAAAACAAAAACTGACAGCGATGCTTTCGGTGCTTACCTTCACATGGGCGGACGCATTGGTGTGTTAACAGTTCTTGAGGGAACAACTGACGAAGATGCAGCGAAAGATGTTGCAATGCATATTGCTGCCCTAAACCCTAAATATGTATCTCGTGATGAAGTATCACAGGACGAAGTAGAGCGCGAGCGTCAAGTGTTAACTCAGCAAGCTCTTAACGAAGGCAAGCCTGAGAACATCGTTGCTAAGATGGTTGAAGGGCGCCTTGGCAAATATTTCGAAGATGTTTGCGTAAACGACCAGGCTTTTGTTAAAAACCCTGATCAAAAAGTAGGCAAATTCGTTGAATCTAAAGGCGGAAAAATCCTTGAGTTCGTTCGCTACGAAGTTGGAGAAGGCATCGAAAAGCGTGAGGACAACTTCGCTGAAGAAGTAATGAACCAGGTTAAGAAGTAATTTTTGAATATTAATTAATTCAGCTATGATTCAGGGAACACTTTGTGTTCCCTGTTTTTCAAGAATGAGATAAAATTAAAGAAGCTATGGTGAGTTTTTATACTACATATGGAGGTTCTTATGAGCAGCCCTAAATACAAACGCGTGGTCTTGAAATTAAGTGGAGAAGCTTTAGCAGGAGAGCAAGGTTTCGGAATTAATCCTTCAGTGATTAAATCAATTGCTGCACAGGTTAAGGATCTGGCTGCATTAGGTGTTGAGGTTGCCGTTGTTGTCGGCGGCGGAAACATCTGGCGCGGAAAGATCGGAGAAGAAATGGGTATGGACAGAGCAAATGCCGACTATATGGGAATGCTTGCTACTGTCATGAACTCATTGGCGTTGCAGGATAGCCTCGAGAATCTCGGAGTAGAGACGAGAGTTCAAACCTCAATCGAGATGAGGCAGGTCGCTGAACCGTACATCCGCAGAAGAGCCATCCGCCATCTTGAGAAAAAGCGGGTTGTGATCTTTGCTGCAGGAACCGGAAATCCTTACTTCTCTACTGATACAACAGCAGCATTGCGAGCTGCAGAAATTGAAGCAGAAGTAATTCTAATGGCGAAAAACAATGTAGATGGCGTTTATTCAGCTGACCCTCGCATTGATAAAAATGCTAAGAAATATGATGAGCTTTCCTATCTTGATGTATTGAAAGAAGGATTGGCTGTCATGGATTCTACAGCTTCATCTTTATGCATGGATAACAACATTCCATTAATTGTGTTCTCAATTATGGAAAAAGGCAATATTAACCGCGCCGTAATGGGTGAAACAATCGGAACAATCGTTAGGGGGAAAAAATAATGCCAAAACAAGTTATTGCAGATGCAAAAGAAAGAATGACTAAAGCAATTTCAGCTTACACAAGGGAGCTTGCGAGCATCCGTGCAGGTAAAGCAAATGCTTCATTGCTTGATCGCATCACTGTTGATTACTATGGTGCGCCGACTCCTGTAAATCAGCTTGCCGGGGTGTCTGCTCCAGAAGCACGCCTTTTAGTCATTACTCCTTATGACAAATCCATTCTTGGAGAAATTGAAAAAGCCATTCTTAAATCTGATATCGGCTTAAATCCGTCAAATGACGGCAGTGTTATCAGACTGGCTATTCCTCAGCTTACTGAAGAACGCCGCAAAGAGCTCGTAAAGGTTGTCAAAAAAGAATCTGAAGACGCCAAAGTTGCTATCCGGAATGTTCGCCGCGATGCCAATGATGACCTTAAGAAGCTTGAGAAAAATGGGGAGATCACAGAAGACGATCTTCGCGGTTTTTCTGACGACATTCAAAAACTTACTGATGACCACATCAGTAAGATTGACGAATTAACAAAAGAAAAAGAAAAAGAAATTCTTGCAGTCTAATGACTCTATACTGAGAACCCTCTATCAATAGGGGGTTCTTTTACTCTTTGGGAGCATACATAATCAGATCGTGTGTTTATGCGCTGACTTCGCTGAAATATGCGCAGAAGTATAGCATTCCTATCCTGAATTTAGTTTCTTGTAACATACTCTTTTATAGAGATATATTTAATTATTTTTGGTATGATATTATCATGCGGAAAGAGGCAATATCATAATTTTACCATTAGAATAATCTCTAAAAGATACTATGACTGAATATCAGCTATCAATCAGCGGGGAAAAACCCCCAATGACTGAAGTTTCACTTTATCTTTTATCGGAGGATTAACCTATTTTAAAGGAGCAGACTTATGTTTGATAAAATGAAGTTATGGAAGTCCCAAAACAGTTCTTCCGATCTCCGAGAGAGAGTTGAAAAAATAAAAGAATTGCAAATTCCTGAGCATGTTGCCATCATTATGGATGGAAATGGAAGATGGGCAAAAAAAAGAGCTCTTCCAAGAGTTGCCGGCCATCATGAGGGAATGAAGGTTGTCCGAAAAATCACCAGATTTGCAAGTGATATTGGAGTAAAGACCTTAACTTTATATGCATTCTCTACTGAAAATTGGAAAAGGCCTAAAATGGAAGTGGACTTTCTTATGAAACTGCCTGAGGAATTTCTGGGAACTTTCCTTCCAGAACTGATAGAAGAGAATGTGCAAGTAAGAATGATTGGTTATTTTGACCACTTGCCTGCCCATACCCGCAATGCAGTTTCCAAAGCGATGGAAGAGACAAAGAATAACACCGGCCTGGTGTTGAACTTTGCACTTAATTATGGAAGCAGAGCCGAAATACTCGAAGCCGTCAAGCATGTCTTAAATGATTGCAAAAGTGGTATAATGGATGAAAATGAATTAAATGAAGAAAAATTCTCATCCTACCTCATGACGGGCGGGCTAAAGGATCCCGATCTGCTGATTCGTACAAGCGGTGAAATCAGATTAAGCAATTTTATGCTTTGGCAGCTTGCATACACAGAATTCTGGTTTACGGATGTATTATGGCCGGATTTCAATGAAGAGCAAATGCTCGAAGCAATCGAGGTATTCCAAAGCCGCCAAAGGCGTTTTGGGGGAGTACAATAAAGGTGTTGAAAAATTGAATGAAGCAGCGTATTATCACAGCAATTATATTTGGTGCAGTCCTCCTGCCAGTCATTATCTATGGAGGCATGCCAATCATCATCCTGGCATACTTGCTGGCATCCATTGCACTATATGAACTATTGAAAATGAGAAATTTAAGCTTATTCTCGATTCCAGGCATTATTTCTTTACTATTATTGTGGATTTTCCTTTTGCCTAAAGAATTTCACTCAATCCTGGATGATTTGAATTATACAAAAATTGAGGTAGCTCTTTTTGGGGTGCTTCTTTTCTTAACGTATACGGTTGCAACAAAAAATAAATTTACTTTTGATGATGTGGCTTTTTCGACTATGTCTACTTTATATGTTGGCATTGGGTTTTACTATTTTATGGAGACCCGCTTCGCAGATCAGGGTCTGACATATCTCTTTTTTGCATTATTCCTTATTTGGGCAACAGATTCAGGTGCCTACTTTATAGGGAAAGCGATGGGAAAGAAGAAGCTTTGGCCTGAAATCAGCCCGAATAAGACTGTGGAAGGTTCACTTGGTGGTGTAGTCTGTGCTCTTGCCGTGGCGGTATTATTTATTATCTTCACAGATATTGATGAGTCCATGCTGGGATTATTAGTGATTACAGCCATCTTGTCAGTGTTCGGGCAAATAGGGGACTTAGTGGAATCAGCATTAAAGCGTCATTATAACGTAAAAGACTCAGGAAATATTCTGCCTGGCCATGGCGGGATTCTGGACCGTTTTGACAGCTTATTATTCGTCCTGCCATTGCTCCACTTTTTTCACTTGCTGTAAAGCAATGGGCAGAGAGCAGCTTACGAATATTAGATAACTGCCTAGCTCCAGCGCCTGCCCCCTCGAGGTCATAAGACGATCCTCCCAGAAAGGCAAAGAACGCCTCTCCGAGAGGCTCGTCTTATGCTAGTCGGGGGTGGGCAAGGCGCTTCCGCTTTTCTTATAGGAGGAGACTATGAAACATATCAGTTTAATGGGTGCAACAGGGTCGATTGGGACACAGACCCTTGATATCATTAAGGAACACCCAGAGGAATTTAAGCTAGCAGCCATGTCTGCAGGCAGAAATATAGATCTTGCCCGGAAAATTATCTCTGACTTTCAGCCAGAACTTGTTTCACTATCAGAAAAAAGTTCTGCAGATATTCTTAAAGCTGAGTTTCCCGGCATAACATTTACATATGGACATGAAGGTTTGATAGAAGTAGCTGTTTACCCAAAATCTGAAATACTGGTTAATGCAGTTTTAGGCAGCGTAGGACTTGATTCCACATTGCAGGCGATTGAGGAAAAGAAGACAATAGCTATCGCAAATAAGGAAACCCTTGTGACTGCCGGCCATCTGGTCATGGAAGCAGCAAAGCGAAACGGTGTAATGCTTCTTCCTGTAGACAGTGAACACTCAGCTATTTTTCAATCCCTGCAGGGGGAAAAAGAGAAAAATATTGAAAGGCTCATTTTGACAGCTTCTGGAGGAAGCTTCAGAGACCGCTCCCGCAAGGAATTAGAAAATGTGACAGTTGAAGAGGCGCTTAATCATCCGAATTGGTCAATGGGAGCAAAAATCACCATCGATTCTGCAACTATGATGAATAAGGGACTTGAAGTAATTGAAGCACATTGGCTTTTCTCCATGGATTACAGTAAAATAGATGTCCTTCTTCACAAAGAAAGCATTATCCATTCCATGGTGGAATTTCATGACAGCAGTGTAATCGCACAGCTTGGCACTCCGGATATGAGAGTACCAATTCAATATGCTTTAACTTATCCTGAAAGGCTCCCGCTCCGAACAGCAAACCGGCTGAATCTTGCTGAAATTGGCAAACTCCATTTTGAAGAAATGGACTTTGAACGCTTTCGCTGCCTGAAGTTTGCCTATGAAGCCGGAAAAGCTGGCGGATCAATGCCAGCTGTATTAAATGCAGCAAATGAAGCTGCTGTTGCTGCATTCTTAGATGGAAAGATTACCTTTCTGCAAATAGAAGATTTCATCGAAAGAGCACTGGGCAGCCATGACATTATCTCAAATCCAAGTCTTGATGAGATCCAGGAAACAGATTTGGAAACGAGGAAATATGTTAACTCGCTTCTATAAGCTTGCGTTCAAATGCTGAATGGTGGAAGCAGATATAAATTTCAATAACACTCACCAGCGCATTTGAACAACCTCTAAAAAAAGGTGGTTAAAACTTGAGTACAGTAATAGCCTTTATTGTTATTTTCGGGGCACTGGTATTTTTCCATGAACTGGGACATTTAATATTTGCAAAAAGAGCAGGAATTCTCTGCCGCGAGTTCGCTATTGGATTCGGCCCTAAAGTGTTTTCCTTTAAAAAAGATGAAACAGTTTATACGATTCGTTTATTGCCAATAGGCGGGTTTGTGCGCATGGCCGGTGAAGATCCCGAGATGGTGGAAATTAAACCTGGCTACCGCATTGGCCTGATCCTTGATGACAACGAGGAAGTAAGCAAAATTATTTTAAATAATAAAGATAAATATCCAAATGCAAGAATAGTTGAAGTTGAAGCTGCTGATATTGAGCATGCCCTTGAAATTAAAGGATATGTTGAGGGCGAAGAGGAAGAGTCAATTCAATTTTTTAAAATCAGCCGTTCAGCCGTACTGGTTGAGGATGGAACAGAAACGCTCATTGCCCCTTATGACCGTCAATTTGCATCAAAGACATTGGGCCAGAGAACTATGGCGATTTTCGCAGGTCCAATGATGAATTTTGTTCTTGCTTTTATCGTTTTTGTTCTAATAGCCTTATTGCAGGGAATTCCAACTAATGAACCTGCACTGGGCAAGCTGACCCCTGATGGTGCAGCTTATGAAGCTGGGCTTAAGGAAGGCGATTTGGTTCAAAGTGTTGATGGAGCAGAAATTTCAAGCTGGTCAGATGTGGTAGAAATCATTAGACAGAATCCAAGTGAAGAATTGGAGTTTTTGGTGGAAAGAAACGGCCAGGAGTATACAATACCGGTTACTCCAAAGGTTCAGGATGTTGAAGGCGAAAAGATTGGAATTATTGGCGTATATAGTCCAATGGAGAAATCACCTTTAAAGGCCATTACCTATGGAGCTAAGGAAACCTATTTCTGGACTAAAGAGATTTTTGTCATGCTAGGCAAGCTTGTCACTGGACAGTTCTCAATTGATGCATTATCAGGCCCGGTAGGAATCTATGTTTCAACAGATACAGTAGCCAAATCCGGCATCTATTACCTAATGAAATGGGCAGGAATCCTAAGCATAAATCTGGGAATTATGAACCTGCTTCCAATTCCGGCTCTCGATGGCGGAAGATTAATGTTCTTTGCTGTTGAAGCTGTAAGAGGGAAGCCGATTGACCGCCATAAAGAGGGGATGGTCCACTTTATTGGGTTTGCCCTTTTAATGCTATTAATGCTAGTGGTCACTTGGAATGATATTCAGAGATTTTTCCTGTAAAAACTTAGCTGAGCTGCATGCAGAAGAAGTGGGAGGGCTCTGGTCTCAGGAAGCTATTAGCTTTTTCTGAAGTCCGGGGGACCCTTCTTTTGTTGAAAAGCAGATTCGATACATATTTTTAATTGAGGTGCAAATAAATGAAACAGAGCATGACGCTTATTCCTACATTAAAAGAAGTGCCAGCAGATGCGGAAACAAGAAGCCACCAATTATTGCTTAGGGCTGGTTTTATCCGCCAGAACGCAAGCGGAATTTATAGCTATATGCCTTTAGCGAAAAAAGTTCTGCAAAAGGTTGAAGCGATTATCAGGGAAGAAATGGACAATGCAGGGACTGCCGAGCTTCTGATGCCAGCCCTTCAGCAGGCTGAACTATGGCAGGAGTCCGGGCGCTGGTATACATATGGACCTGAACTGATGAGAATGAAGGATCGCCATGAGCGAGAATTCGCTCTGGGTGCCACTCATGAAGAAGTGATTACCAGCCTGGTTCGTGATGCCGTAAAATCATATAAGAAATTACCATTGGCTCTTTATCAGATTCAGACAAAATTCCGTGATGAGAAGCGTCCTCGCTTTGGGCTTCTTCGCGGGCGTGAGTTTATCATGAAGGATGCTTATTCATTTCACTCAAATCAAGAAAGCCTTGATGAAATGTATGATAAACTTTATACAGCTTATTCCAATGTGTTCAGACGCTGCGGCCTGAATTTCAGAGCTGTCATTGCTGACTCGGGTGCAATGGGCGGTAAAGATACACATGAATTCATGGTTCTTTCTGAAGTTGGAGAAGATACGATCGCTTACTCAGATACTTCCGACTACGCTGCCAATATTGAAATGGCCCCAGTCATTGCACAATACTCAAAGAGCAATGAGGAACCTAAGGAATTGGAAAAGGCAGAAACAGAAAACCAAAAAACGATTGAAGAAGTTTCATCTTTCCTGAACGTGGCTAAAGAGCAGTGCATAAAGACGCTTCTTTTTAAAGCTGATGAAAAATATGTTCTTGTTCTTGTCCGCGGCGACCATGAAGTAAATGACATCAAGCTTAAAAATCTGCTTGAGGCCGCTGCCGTGGAGCTTGCTGGTGCCGAAGAGACGAAGCAAATTCTCGGCTGTGCTGTTGGTTCTTTGGGACCTATTGGAGTGAAGGATATTGATATCATTGCCGATCATGCAGTGGAAGCCATTGTGAATGGTGTATGCGGCGCCAATGAAGAAGGAATTCATTATATCAATGTTAATTCAGAGCGTGATTTCAATGTAACCCAATATGCAGATCTCCGTTTCATTCAAGTGGGCGACCCTTCACCAGATGGACAAGGAACGATTCAATTTGCCAAAGGAATTGAAGTTGGACATATCTTTAAGCTGGGCACTCGCTATAGTGAAGCGATGGAAGCGGCTTATTTAGATGAAAATGGAAGAACACAGCCAATGATTATGGGCTGCTATGGCATCGGAGTTTCCCGCACTATGGCTGCCGTTGCCGAACAGTTCAACGATGAGAATGGTTTTATCTGGCCTCGCTCAATGGCTCCATTCGACTTGCATCTCGTCCCTATTAACATGAAAGACGAAGCTCAGGCTGCAGTTGCTGAGGAATTATATACAATGTTAAAGCGGGATCGCTATGAAGTATTAATGGATGACCGCCAGGAGCGTCCAGGTGTCAAATTTGCAGATTCCGACCTTATCGGCTTGCCAATCCGCATAACTGTCGGCAAAAAAGCTTCTGAAGGCATCGTCGAAGTGAAAGTAAGAAAAACAGGTGAAATGCATGAAATTCACAAAGATCAGCTTGCCGAAAAAATCGCTGAAATGATGTCAGCACTATAAAAAATATGGGCAGTGTTCCTTAGAGTTAGAGACGAAAAAACGGGTTCCAAAATGGAATCCGTTTTTTCAATCACGATCTGATTCGATATGTTATAATTAAGTCCGTCTGTCTATTTCAAAATATGACGGTGCTTATTTATTTTTCAGTTTTCTAACATTGAAACAATAATTCTAATGCTGAGTTGATTGGAGCGGAGGGCACTTGACTCCTGCGGGAGGAGAGGGAGCGGGAGACCCCACAGGCGGAGCCGAGGAGGCTCCCGTTCCTCCCCGCGGAAAGCAAGTGCCCGCAGCGGAAATCAACGGGCAGAATATTGAAGCAAAACAAGGATTATAACAAAAGTGTAAAACATAGAAACAAAGTTTATTGGATGGGAGAGAGAAAGATGAGCGAACCTTCTAGATTTCAGCTCTTGCTCCAGCAGATGCAGCTAACTGAAGATGCCTTTGTGCAGCACTTTCATGATGCCCAGATTGAAAGGGTCATAGTCGAAAGACAGTCACGGAAATGGCATTTTTATTTTGCCTTTCCAAAGATTGTGCCTTGCAGTGTATATAGCCGCTTCACAGATCAGCTGGAAAAGACATTTTCCCATATCGCAGAAATTTCTTACAGCATAACTGTGAAAAATCAGGATTTTACTGAAAAGCTTGTACTTGAATACTGGCACAACTGCATCAAAGAAATGGATGGCATGGCGCCGCCGCTCATAAAGCTTTTGAATGAACAGGTTCCATCTGTACAGGGAAACAAACTTATCATTAAGGTCCGAAATGAATTGGAAGGATTGTCTATCAAGAAGAAGTATGCCGGCACTATTTCTGATGTTTTTCAAGTTTTTGGCTTTCCGGCCTTAACAGTTGATACAGAAGTATCTTCAGAAGGGTCCAATGAAGAATATGAAAAATTCATGGAGGCCAAACGCAAAGAAGACCAGGAGCGCGGTCTCCAGGCTGCAATCGAGATGCAGAAGAAAGAGGCCGAAGCAGAATCAGCAGATTCTTCAGCACCTCAGGGGCCGCTTACAATTGGTCTTACCATTAAAGACGATGCAGATTACCGCAAATTGATTGATATAGTTGATGAAGAGCGCCGAGTAGCCGTTGAAGGCTATGTATTTGCTGCTGAAACGAGAGAGCTCCGCAGCGGCAGGACACTCTTAACTTTCAAAATTACTGATTATACCAGCTCCATTCTTGTAAAAATGTTCTCGCGGGACAAAGAGGATGCTGCTTTATTTCAGCATGTTCAAAAAGGTATGTGGCTAAAGGTCCGAGGCAGTATACAAAACGATACATTTGTCCGTGACCTGGTAATGATCGGGAACGATATCAATGAAATTAAACCTATTCAAAGACAGGATACATCGCCTGCTGAAGAAAAAAGGGTTGAACTTCATCTTCATACACCGATGAGCCAAATGGATGCAGTTTCATCTGTCAGTGCACTGGTTTCACAGGCGAAAAAGTGGGGACACAAAGCTGTTGCCATTACAGACCATGCTGTTGCTCAATCATTCCCTGAAGCCTATGGTGCCGGAAAAAAGAATGATATAAAGATCTTATACGGAATTGAAGCGAACCTTGTGGATGACGGTGTGCCGATTGCCTATAATGATGCGCATCGAAAGCTTACCGAAGATACCTATGTTGTATTTGACGTTGAGACAACCGGCTTATCAGCTGTATATGATACTATCATTGAGCTTGCTGCAGTTAAGATTCATGATGGGGAAATCATTGATCGGTTTGAATCCTTTGCAAACCCTCATCACCCGCTGTCGGCAACAACGATCAACCTGACTGGAATCACAGATGATCAGGTGGAGAATGCACCGGAAGTGGAAGAGGTTCTGAAGAAGTTCCATGAATGGACAGGAGATGCTGTTTTAGTAGCCCATAATGCTTCCTTCGACATGGGTTTCCTTAATGTCGGCTATAAAAAAATGGGCATAGGCAAAGCGCCTAATCCTGTTATTGATACTCTTGAACTCGCGCGCTTTTTATATCCGGACATGAAAAATCACCGTCTGAATACGCTTGCCAAAAAATTTGATGTTGAACTCACCCAGCATCACCGTGCCATATATGACGCGGAAGCAACGGGTTATCTGCTTCTTAAAATGCTTAAGGGTGCAGATGAAAAAGGGATCGAATATCATGATCAATTCAATGATAATATGGGACAGGGAAATGCCTATCAGCGGGCAAGACCGGCGCATTGCACCCTGCTTGCACAGACAGAAGAAGGCTTGAAAAATATTTTTAAACTCGTATCCATCTCGCATCTTGAATACTTTTACAGAGTGCCGCGCATTCCGAGGTCAGTCCTGCAAAAGCATCGTGAAGGTATTCTGGTTGGATCGGGATGCGACAAAGGCGAAGTTTTTGAAGGCATGATGCAGAAATCTCCAGATGAAGTGGAAGATACAGCGCAGTTCTATGATTATCTTGAAGTGCACCCAAAAGCCGTCTATGCACACCTTTTGGAGCTTGAACTTGTAAGAGATGAAAAAGCGCTTGAAGAGATTATCGGCAATATTGTAAAACTGGGGGATAAGCTTGATCTGCCGGTAGTCGCGACCGGCAATGTCCATTACCTGAATCCAAATGATAAAATCTATCGGAAAATCCTTGTTAATTCACAGGGAGGCGCGAATCCTCTGAATCGCCATCAGCTTCCAGATGTTCACTTCAGGACTACCAATGAAATGCTTGATGCTTTTTCATTCCTTGGAAAAGAAAAAGCGAAGGAAATTGTGGTAGAGAATACGAACAAAATAGCGGATATGATTGAAGAAATTAAGCCGATTAAAGACGATTTGTATACGCCAAAAATTGAAGGCGCAGATGAAGAAATGCGCAGCATGAGTTACGGAATGGCAAGAAAAATATATGGTGATCCGCTTCCTGAGATCGTTGAAGCCCGCCTTGAAAAAGAACTTAAGAGTATTATCGGGCATGGGTTCGCGGTTATCTATCTTATCTCTCATAAGCTTGTAAAAAAGTCACTGGATGATGGCTATCTTGTTGGTTCCCGTGGATCAGTCGGCTCCTCTTTTGTTGCGACGATGACCGAAATAACTGAAGTAAATCCGCTGCCTCCGCATTACGTTTGCCCGGAATGCAAGACATCCGAGTTTTTCAATGACGGGTCAGTTGGCTCCGGTTTCGACCTGCCTGATAAAGACTGCCCGAACTGCGGAGCAAAATATAAAAAAGATGGACATGATATCCCGTTTGAAACGTTCCTTGGTTTCAAGGGAGATAAGGTTCCCGATATTGACTTGAACTTTTCGGGGGAATACCAGCCGAAGGCCCATAACTATACAAAGGTGCTATTCGGGGAGGATTATGTATACCGTGCAGGAACAATCGGTACTGTGGCAGACAAAACAGCTTATGGTTACGTCAAAGCATACCAGCAGGATAATAATCTTCAAATCAGGGGTGCCGAAATTGACAGGCTGGCGTCCGGCTGCACAGGGGTAAAGCGGACAACCGGACAGCACCCGGGCGGTATTATTGTTGTGCCGGATTACATGGATATTTATGATTTTTCGCCTATTCAGTTCCCTGCTGACGACCGGACATCTGAATGGAAAACGACCCATTTTGACTTCCATTCAATTCACGATAATCTATTAAAACTCGATATACTGGGGCACGATGATCCGACCGTCATAAGGATGCTTCAGGACCTTAGCGGAATTGATCCAAAAACGATTCCGACAGATGACCCTGAAGTAATGAAAATCTTCAGCGGGCCGGAATCGCTTGGTGTGACAGAAGAGCAAATCATGTGTAAAACCGGAACACTTGGCATACCGGAATTTGGTACGCGATTTGTCCGCCAGATGCTTGAAGATACAAAGCCGACCACTTTTTCAGAACTTGTCCAGATTTCAGGTCTTTCTCATGGTACGGATGTTTGGCTCGGAAATGCCCAGGAATTGATCCATAATAATATTTGTAACTTAAGTGAAGTAATCGGGTGCCGTGATGATATAATGGTTTATTTAATCTATCAGGGTCTGGAGCCTGCTTTTGCTTTTAAGATTATGGAATCGGTCCGTAAGGGTAAAGGCCTGAGCGATGAGATGGAAACGGAAATGAGAAAGAATGAAGTGCCGGAATGGTATATTGATTCCTGCAAAAAGATTAAATACATGTTCCCTAAAGCCCATGCGGCTGCCTACGTATTAATGGCTGTCCGGATTGCGTACTTTAAAGTTCACCATCCGCTTCTTTACTATGCAGCATATTTCACTGTCCGCGCAGAGGACTTTGACGTTGATGCCATGGTTAAAGGATCCCAGGCGATACGTGCGCGCATCGAAGAAATCAATGCAAAGGGACTTGATGCTTCTACGAAAGAAAAAAATCTATTAACTGTAATGGAGCTGGCTTTGGAAATGAACGAAAGGGGCTTTAACTTCCAAAAGGTGGACTTATACCGCTCAAGCGCAAGTGAGTTTATCATTGAAGGAAATTCTTTGATCCCGCCGTTTAATTCCATTCCAGGATTGGGTACAAACGCAGCATTCAATATTGTTAAAGCAAGAGAAGAAGGAGAATTCCTATCCAAAGAAGATCTGCAGCAGCGCGGAAAAGTGTCCAAGACAATTATCGAGTATCTGGATAACCACGGCTGCCTGGAATCCCTTCCGGAACAAAATCAGCTTTCTCTATTCTAAAAAAGAGAGCAGCCATATGTTCCAAACCCTTCTGCTGACAGCTATTCCATTTGCATAAAAAAATTGGTTATGGTATAGTTTTATTGGAAATACTAAGAATAACTCTCGCAAAAGGAAGAGTGGGGCAACCCACTCTTTCGTGTTGTGTACGGTTTTTTCCTAATATCGGATCTATGTTAAAACTATATGTTAATTAAAGTTTAGCAGAGCCAATATCTAATTTATTAATGTAAAACAAGAGCTAAGAATCCAGTAAAAAGGAGGGAAATGAATGAGCAAAGTGACTGAAACGGTGGAACAACTGGTCACCCCTATTGTGGATGAACTTAATTTAGAATTAGTCGACATTGAATATGTAAAAGAAGGGAAAGACTGGTTCCTTCGCGTATTTATTGATAAAGAAACTGGTGTTGATATCGAGGAATGCGGAATGGTCAGTGAAAGGCTAAGCGAAAAGCTTGATGCTGAAGATCCGATTCCTTACAACTATTTCTTGGAAGTTTCATCACCGGGAGCTGAACGCCCTCTAAAGAAAGACAGTGATTTTGTTAAAGCAGTCGGCAAGAATGTTTTCGTTAAAACATACGAGCCGATTGATGGAGAAAAGACGTTCGAAGGTGTGTTAATCCAATTCGACGGGGAGACCGTTACGGTTGAAGTGAAAATCAAAACAAGGAATAAAAGGATCGAAATTCCTTATGAGAAGGTAGCGAATGCCCGTTTAGCCGTTGTTTTCTAATGACGGCTGATTGCGGGCTTGCTTATTAAGAAAAGCGGAAGCGCCTTACCCACGAAGGAACGCAGACTAAGAACGCCACGTCCTGTGGCAACGTCTGCATGACCCCCATCCTGGGGGCCTCACCTCGAGGGGGTAGGCAGCTTGCGCTAGACAGTTATTGACGTTCAAAAACCAATACTTACTTGTCTTATTAATAAAAGCAAATTGCTACTTTAGCGTTGATCATTTTTATAAGAGAAATAAAGGGGGATATAAATCTCATGAGCAGTGAACTTTTGGATGCTCTGACATTGCTTGAGAAAGAAAAAGGCATTTCTCGCGATGTGATTATCGAAGCAATTGAAGCTGCATTGGTGTCAGCCTACCGCAGAAACTTTAACCAGGCACAGAATGTGCGCATTGATTTAAACCTAGGAAACGGAACGATGAGAGTCTTTGCACGCAAAGAGGTAGTGGATGAAGTATTTGATCCGCGTCTTGAAATCTCAGTTGAAGATGCTCAAAAGATCAACCCGAACTACCAGGTGGAAGATGTCGTTGAAATGGAAGTAACTCCTAAGGACTTTGGGCGCATCGCTGCCCAAACGGCCAAACAGGTTGTTACGCAGCGTGTCCGTGAAGCGGAGAGAGGCATCATTTATTCTGAATTTATCGACCGTGAAGAAGATATCATGACGGGAATTGTTCAGCGTACAGATCCTAAGTTCATCTATGTGAGCCTTGGAAAGATTGAAGCGATCCTTCCGGCAAACGAACAAATGCCAAATGAGCGTTATCAGCCCCATGACCGCATTAAAGTCTTTATTACTAAAGTAGAAAAGACAACAAAAGGACCACAAATCTTTGTCAGCAGAACGCATCCTGGCCTGCTGAAGAGATTATTTGAAATTGAAGTGCCTGAAATTTATGATGGAACTGTTGAAATCAAATCCGTTGCCCGTGAAGCAGGGGACCGTTCTAAGATCTCCGTTCATTCAGACAATGAAGAAGTAGATCCGGTAGGTTCATGTGTAGGGCCTAAGGGCACACGCGTACAGGCGGTAGTAAATGAGCTTAAGGGTGAAAAAATTGATATTGTAAAGTGGTCTTCTGATCCGGTCGTTTTCGTTGCCAATGCACTAAGTCCATCTAAGGTGCTTGACGTAATCGTAAATGAAGATGACAAAGCGACAACAGTTGTAGTCCCAGATTATCAGCTATCCCTGGCAATCGGAAAGCGCGGCCAGAATGCAAGACTTGCAGCCAAGCTTACAGGCTGGAAAATTGACATCAAATCAGAAACAGATGCTCGTGAAGCCGGAATTTACCCACGGGATGAAACACTGTTGAACTTTGATAATGATGATTATGAAAACGAAGATTACGAAAATGAGGCAGACTTCGATTTTCAGGATGAGCTTTTAGAGGGAAAAGAATAGGGAAGAGGTGAATGATCGTGAACAATCGTAAAAAAGTTCCTTTGCGAAAATGTGTCGCTACCGGTGAAATGAGGCCGAAAAAAGAACTCGTTCGCATCGTTCGCTCCAAAGAAGGGGAAGTGTCTGTAGACCCGACCGGAAAAAAATCAGGGCGCGGGGCTTATCTTTCCAAAGAAAAGGAAGCAGTTTTGTTAGCAAAGAAGAAGAATATCTTAGCCAATCATTTAGAAGTTTCCATAGATGATGCTATCTATGAAGAACTCTTGGAGTTAATAGAGAAGGAGAAACGGCAATCCAAATGAACTCAAATCAATGGATGTCATTGCTTGGCTTAGCCAATCGGGCACGGAAAATTACTTCGGGAGAAGAGCTTGCTGTTAAAGAGATCAGAAACGGCAAAGCAAAGCTTGTTTTGCTGTCTGCAGATGCATCCGCAAATACGGCAAAGAAAGTTACAGATAAATGTAAATCATTTGGGGTTCCTTATAAGCTTATTCAAAACCGGGAAATGCTCGGTAAGGCTATAGGGAAGGAAGCCCGCGTTGTTGTGGCAGTGTTAGATGCCGGATTTGCAAAAAAGCTGTTAACGTTGCTCGATTAATACTAGCGGGGGTGAAAGTATGAGTAAAATGCGCGTATATGAATATGCGAAAAAACATAACATTTCAAGCAAGGATGTTATTACAAAATTAAAAGACATGAATATTGAGGTTTCCAATCATATGACTACGATTGAGCCGGCTGCAGTCCAGAAACTTGACGGCATCTTTATCAAGAATGACAGCCAGTCACAAAAGCAGAGCAAACCTCAAAACCAGCAAAAACCGCAAGGAAATCAAAAACCGGCTTCAAATAATAGTGCTGCCAACACTACAGCTGCTAAAAGCAAGCCTCAGAATAAACCAGGTGAAAACAGAAACCAGGGACAGGGCAGCCAGTCCGGCAAAAGCTTCTCCGGAAATAACCGGGGCAATAGCAACAATAGAAACAATAATAACAACAACCGAAACAATAACCGAAACAACAATAAGAATAAAAACAACAAAGGCAAACAGCAGCAGCAGACTCATGTGGCCCCAGCTCCTAAAAAGGTGAAGGAGCTTCCTTCAAAAATTACTTTCAGCGAATCACTGACTGTAGCGGAACTGGCAAAGAAGCTGCACCGCGAACCTTCTGAAATCATTAAAAAGCTATTCATGCTTGGTGTTATGGCAACCATTAACCAGGATCTTGACAAAGATGCCATTGAGCTGATTGCAGGTGAATACGGTGTAGAAGTAGAAGAAGAGATACTGGTTGATACAACTGATCTTGAAGTATACTTCACAGAAGATGAAAATGCTGAACTAGTGGAACGTCCATCTGTTGTAACCATCATGGGACACGTTGACCATGGTAAAACAACATTGCTTGACTCCATCCGCAACACGAAAGTAACAGCAGGAGAAGCAGGCGGAATCACTCAGCATATCGGAGCTTATCAAGTTGAAGAAAACGGCAAAAAGATTACTTTCCTTGATACTCCTGGACACGCTGCGTTCACGACGATGCGTGCCCGCGGTGCGAAGATTACCGATATTACAATTCTCGTTGTTGCAGCAGATGACGGTGTTATGCCGCAAACGGTTGAAGCAATCAACCATGCAAAAGCAGCAGAAGTGCCAATCATTGTGGCTGTTAACAAAATGGATAAGGAAGCAGCAAATCCTGACCGTGTTATGCAGGAATTGACTGAACATGGCCTAGTTCCAGAGGCATGGGGCGGAGACACAATCTTTGTTCCAATCTCAGCTATTAAAGGCGATGGAATTGATGAACTGCTTGAAATGATTCTTCTTGTAGGTGAAGTGGAAGAATACAAAGCAAATCCCGACCGCAATGCCGTTGGTACAGTTATCGAAGCACAGCTTGACAAAGGACGCGGTTCAGTTGCGACCCTCCTTGTGCAAAACGGTACATTGAAGGTAGGAGATCCAATCGTTGTCGGTAACTCATTTGGACGTGTCCGTGCAATGGTTAATGATCTTGGCCGCCGTGTGAAAACTGCCGGACCTTCAACACCTGTTGAAATTACAGGTCTTAACGATGTTCCTCAAGCCGGTGACCGCTTCGCTGTCCTTGATGATGAAAAGACAGCCCGCCAGATTGGTGAAGCTCGTGCCCAGCAGGCATTGCAGGCCCAAAGAAACGAAAAGACAAGAGTAAGTCTGGATAACTTGTTTGAACATATGAAACAAGGGGAAATGAAAGACTTAAACATCGTTGTTAAAGCGGACGTTCAAGGTTCAGCGGAAGCATTAACTGCTGCCCTTCATAAAATTGATGTAGAAGGTGTTAATGTTCGTATCCTTCATACAGGTGTCGGTGCCATTAACGAGTCTGACATCACTTTAGCTGCAGCTTTCAATGCTATTGTTATCGGATTCAATGTCCGTCCTGACAATAATGCGAAACGTGCAGCAGATGCAGAAAATGTTGACATCCGCTTGCACCGCATCATCTACAAAGTAATCGAGGAAATTGAATTGGCGATGCAGGGTATGCTTGATCCTGAGTTCGAAGAAAAAATTATCGGCCAGGCTGAAGTACGCCAGACGTTCAAAGTTTCCAAAATCGGTACAATTGCAGGTTCGTATGTCACAGACGGAAAAATCACTCGTGACAGCGGTGTTCGCTTAATCCGCGATGGAGTTGTTATTTTTGAAGGGGAAGTTGACGCTCTTAAGCGATTCAAAGATGACGCTAAAGAAGTAGCCCAAGGCTATGAGTGCGGTATTACCATCAAAAACTTCAATGACGTTAAAGAAGGCGACGTTATCGAAGCATATATTATGGAAGAAGTGGAACGTTAATGATAATTGGGCTTGCAGCCTGTGAATGTATCATTTATGACACACATTCTTTGAAAGAAAAACGGGCTGTTTTGCAGCGGATTTTAACCCGGCTGAAGCAAAGATACAATGTATCTGTATCTGAGGTGGACTATCAGGACCTATGGCAGAGGACAAAAATTGCCATTGTGGCCGTTTCGTCCACCCAGGTTTCAACGGAACACGAGCTGCAAAATGCGCTGAAGATGATTGATTCGTTCCCGGAAATTGAACGGACAATTACAGATTTAGAGTGGCTTTAAGAAGAGGTGATATAGAATGAGCCTTAGAGCAAATCGAGTTGGAGAACAAATGAAAAAAGAACTGGGCGAAATCATCGGCCGGAAAATAAAGGACCCGCGGGTTGGATTTGTAACAGTCACCGATGTTCAAGTTACCGGGGATCTCCAGCAGGCAACCGTATTTATCTCTGTTCTGGGTGATGAGGAACAGAGGGAAAATACGCTTCGCGGGCTGGCTAAAGCAAAAGGCTTTATCCGATCTGAAATTGGCCAGAGAATCCGGCTGAGAAAAACACCGGAAATTCTATTCGAATTTGATGAATCAATTGACTACGGAAACCGTATAGAATCATTGCTCCATCAAATTCAGGACGAAGGCCGTTCCAAAGATGAGGAACGCTCCAAAGAAGAAGAATAATGGAATGGATAGACATTTTGTCTATCCATTTTTTTCTAATTAGACAAGAAAGTTTAAATTTGAACGTCGATAACTGTCTAGCTCCAGCGCCTACCCCCTCGAGGTCACAAGCCAATCCTCCCAAAAAGGCAAAGAACGCCTTTCCGGGAGGCTCGTCTTGTGCTTGTCGGGGGTGGGCAAGGCGCTTGCGCTTTTCTAATCACAAAGACAAGGTGGTACTTAATATGGAAGGAATTTTACCGCTTTTTAAACCAAAAGGAATGACATCCCATGATTGTGTCTTCAGGCTGCGGAAGATTTTGCGTATGAAAAAAATCGGCCATACCGGCACACTTGATCCTGACGTAACTGGGGTACTCCCAATCTGTCTCGGGAGAGCAACAAAGGTGGCTGAATACATAACAGATGCAGGAAAGTCTTATGAGGGAGAAGTCAAAATAGGCTTTTCTACGACAACAGAAGATGCCTCCGGAGAAGTCGTGGAGAGAAAAGATGTTGCAGCACCTATTTCCAGAAATCAGATAATGGAAGTTCTTAAAAGCCTCACCGGGGAAATTACGCAGACACCTCCTATGTATTCAGCAGTAAAAGTGAATGGGAAACGCCTCTATGAATATGCAAGACAGGGAATAGAAGTGGAACGGCCGTCCAGGAAAGTTACTATTTACTCTATCGAACTGCTCGATGACAGAGAAATGTTTGAGGGTGAGAATATTACCCTTCGTTTCCGTGTAGCCTGCAGCAAAGGAACATATATCCGTACGCTTGCTGTCATGATTGGGAGTGAACTGGGATACCCAGCCCATATGTCCGAGCTGGTTAGAATCCAGTCTGCCTCATTGACACTTGATGACTGTCTGACTTTTGAAGAAATAGAAGACAGAGTAGAGAAGGGGACAATGGCCGAGGTTCTTCGACCTATGGAAGCTGCGCTTTCTCATTTGCCGAAATTTCAAATAAGTGATAAAGTAGCAGAGAAAGTAAAAAATGGGGCTGTATTAACTATCCCTGATCATTTACTCGACACCAAGGGCCCAATCGCATTGGAAGCAAAGGAAGGCCTTGTTCTGGCGATTTATGAGCATCACCCCCGCAAACCTGGGTTAATGAAGCCAGTAAAGGTGTTAAGGAATGATCAATAAGCACTCGTTAGAAAGCTGTGCATTTTTATAGGTCCAGGCTCTGTAGAGAAAAGGTGAATTAATAATATGGAAGTTATTCATATACATCATCCCCACCGATTGGATAGAACCGACATGCCTGAAATGGCAATAGCACTTGGATATTTTGATGGTGTTCATTTGGGTCATCAGAAAGTCATCCGTGAAGCAAAATCTTTAGCTGAACAAAAAGGATTAAAAAGTGCTGTTATGACATTTGACCCGCATCCATCGGTTGTTTTGGGGAAAAGCGTTCAGCATGTGGAGTATATTACGCCTCTTGAGGATAAAATTGCTATCATGGCTGATCTGGGCATAGATTATTTGATTATCATCAATTTTACAAGGGAATTTGCAAATCTTCTGCCACAGGAGTTTGTTGATCAATACCTGATTGGTCTTAATGCAAAGTATGTCGTAGCAGGCTTTGATTATTCTTATGGGCGGATGGGGCGCGGCACAATGGAAACACTGTTGTTCCATTCGAGGGATCAATTTGAATATTCGGTGGTTGCAAAGCTTGCAAAAGAAGATGAAAAAATCAGCTCTACGCTAATAAGGAAATACATCCGGGAAGGGAAAACAGCTGAGCTTCCCGACCTTTTAGGAAGATATTATAAAACATCAGGAATCGTTATCCATGGCGATAAGAGAGGCCGTACAATCGGCTTTCCTACGGCGAACGTGGATGTTTCTGATGACTGCATCATTCCTCCGCCCGGTGTATATGCTGTGAGATTCTCAGTAGATGGAAGCTGGTATGAAGGTGTCTGCAATGTTGGCTACAAACCTACCTTTAATAAGGAAAAAGGGGACAGGCCGTCTGTTGAAGTCCATATTTTTGATTTCTCTTCAGATATTTATGGCAGGAAAGTTACTGTTGAATGGCATAAACATCTTAGAAGCGAAAGGAAGTTTGCTGGCGTTCAGGAATTAATCGCCCAAATTGCGAAGGATAAACAGCAGACTGAGCAATATTTTGAGAAAAACAGGGTTTAGCCTTGCTTTTTGTCATAAAAAGTTGTATTCTAAGTAACGTACCAAATGAACCTTTGCTTGGCAAGTCGAGTCACCGACGCTTGCTCAGTAACAGGGGATTGAAAATTTAGGAGGTGAACCGGATGGCAATCACTAAAGAACGTAAAAATGAGCTAATCAATGAGTTCAAAACTCATGAAAGCGACACTGGATCTCCAGAAGTTCAAATCGCTGTCCTTACTGAAGAAATCAACAATTTGAACGACCATTTACGTACTCACAAGAAAGACCACCATTCACGTCGCGGTCTTTTGAAAATGGTTGGTAAGCGCCGTAACCTATTAACTTACCTTCGCAACAAAGACGTTGCTCGTTACCGTGAGTTAATCAATAAGCTTGGCTTACGTCGATAATCAACAGAAGCGGGATTTTTTCCCGCTTTTTTATTAGCTTTAAAAACTTGAATTTTGTTCCTAATCATGTACATACATAAGTTATTCTTATTTTAGCAAACGGAAAAATTGAGCATACTATAAGATGCCTAATTTTATTATGATTAAAGAGCATTTCATGCTTTTATATAAAACTGGACTGCTGGCAATGCAGAGCTCATAAGCCTCTGCTGCTGCCATGGCAGGATTATCTGCAGCTTATGCAGGTTAAATAACAATTGAACGGACCAGGCAGAATTAACGCCTGTCCTTAAGTGAAAGCAGAGAGGGGTACAAATATGGGACAAGATAAACATGTCTACAGCCTTGAGTGGGCTGGGCGCAAATTGACCGTTGAGATTGGCCAGCTGGCTAAACAGGCTAACGGTGCGGTTTTAGTGCGCTATGGCGATACTGTAGTATTAAGTACTGCTACAGCATCAAAAGAACCGAAAAATCTGGATTTCTTTCCGCTGACAGTTAACTATGAAGAACGTTTATATGCTGTTGGTAAGATTCCGGGCGGTTTTATTAAGAGAGAGGGCCGTCCAAGTGAAAAAGCGATTTTGGCCAGCCGATTGATTGACAGGCCAATCCGTCCATTATTCGCTGACGGTTTCAGAAATGATGTACAGGTTGTAAGCATGGTGATGAGTGTGGATCAAAACTGCTCATCTGAAATGGCTGCAATGTTTGGTTCATCATTAGCCCTTTCTGTGTCGGATATTCCATTTGGCGGACCGATTGCAGGGGTCAGCGTAGGGCGCATCGGTGGAGAATTCATCATTAATCCATCTGTGGACCAGGCTGAAAAGAGCGATATCAGCCTTGTTGTAGCCGGTACAAAAGATGCGATTAACATGGTAGAAGCAGGTGCAGATGAAGTGCCTGAAGAAACAATGCTTGAAGCGATTATGTTTGGCCATGAGGAAATTAAACGCCTTATTGCTTTCCAGGAAGCAATTGCATCTGAAATCGGCAAAGAAAAAATGGAAGTTGTTTTATACCAGGTTGACCAGGACCTTGAGGCTGAAGTTCGCGGCATCTGTGAGAAAGATATGATTCAAGCAATCCAGGTGCAGGAGAAGCATGCCCGTGAAGCTGCCATTAAAGCAGTTAAAGAAGAAATTACAGCTAAATATGTAGGTGAAGAAGCAGACGAAGACAAGCTGAAGCAAATCAGGCAGATCCTTGATAAAATTGTTAAAGCTGAAGTGCGACGTCTAATCACAGAAGATAAAGTTCGCCCGGATGGACGTGGACTGGATGTTATCCGCCCGCTATCATCAGAGGTAGGCCTTCTTCCGCGCACACATGGTTCCGGTTTATTTACACGCGGACAAACTCAGGCTCTGAGCATTTGTACCTTAGGAGCTCTTGGCGACGTACAGATTCTTGATGGGCTGGGAATTGAAGAAGAAAAGAGATTCATGCACCACTACAACTTCCCTAACTTCAGTGTAGGTGAAACTGGGCCAATCAGAGGGCCAGGACGCCGCGAAATCGGGCATGGAGCTCTTGGAGAACGTGCTCTTGAGCCGATTATTCCTTCTGAAAAGGATTTCCCTTATACGATCCGTCTTGTATCTGAGGTATTGGAATCCAATGGTTCAACATCACAGGCAAGTATTTGTGCAAGTACATTGGCTATGATGGATGCCGGTGTGCCTATTAAAGCGCCAGTTGCCGGTATAGCAATGGGTCTTATTAAATCAGGCGAGCATTATTCAATTCTGACTGACATTCAGGGTATGGAAGACCACCTTGGCGACATGGACTTCAAAGTGGCGGGTACTTCCAAGGGTGTTACTGCCCTCCAAATGGATATCAAAATTGAAGGCTTGTCACGTGAGATTCTTGAGGAAGCATTGCAGCAGGCGAAAAAAGGCCGCATACAGATACTTGATTCCATGCTGAGCACTATTGGGCAGCCAAGAAAAGAGCTGTCTGAATATGCTCCTAAGATTCTGATGATGTCAATCAACCCTGATAAAATCCGCGATGTTATTGGGCCAAGCGGAAAGCAGATCAATAAGATTATTGAAGAAACAGGCGTTAAGATTGATATCGAACAAGATGGAACAGTATTCATCTCATCTGTAGATGAAGAGATGAATCAAAAAGCGAAGAAGATTATTGAAGATATCGTACGTGAAGTGGAAGTTGGACAAATGTATCTTGGCAAGGTGAAACGAATTGAGAAATTCGGTGCATTTGTTGAAATCTTCTCCGGTAAAGATGGATTGGTTCATATTTCTGAACTTGCTGAAGAGCGTGTAGGAAAAGTGGAAGATGTTGTATCCATCGGTGACGAACTTCTAGTAAAAGTTACTGAAATTGATAAGCAAGGCCGCGTAAACCTTTCCCGCAAAGCCGTATTGCGTGAACAGCGTGAGCAAAAGGAAAAAGCACAGCAATAATACTAACCTCTATTTAGGAGAGAAGCATTTTGCGGGGCGAAATTTCCTAAAAGCCAGGGGAAACCCTGGCTTTTTACATACACGAATATCCATGGGCGTTTGCCCTATACTGCATACCTTTGTAATATGCTTCCGTTCTACCTTGTCCCTTTGAATCATACTATGAATTGAAGGAGGCATGAAGAATGAGAAAGTTTATCCATATTGCTATCATGTTTGTTATAGCACTTGCTTTTATCAATAATCCTTTTACTGATCAGTATGTATCAGGCCTCAAACAGGAGACGGGAGCCGTAACTGTTTCCAAGGCTAAGGATTCACTTTATGAAGAGATTGCAGCAAGAAAAGAGGAATACAGCATTCCTGCACAGGATGCAAAAATAGACCCTGTATGGAAAGCCATTCCAGGGCTTAACGGAATTGAAATAGATGTTGAGGCATCTTATAAAAAGATGAAATCAGAGAAAGAGTTCATTGAAGATAAGCTTGTATTTAAACAAATTCAACCGAAGGTGAAGTTAAAGGACCTTCCTCCGTCACCTGTATATAAAGGCCATCCCGATAAACCGATGGTCAGTTTCATTATTAATGTGGCTTGGGGAAATGAATATTTGTCAGGTATGCTGGCCACTTTAAAGGAACATAATGTGTCAGCAAGTTTTTTTCTTGAAGGAAGATGGGTAAAGAATAATCCGGAACTTGCCAGAATGATTATGGATGCAGGACATGAAGTGGGCAACCATTCGTACACTCATCCGGATATGAAAGTGATTTCTTCGGCTAAGACAAGGGAAGAAATCCAAAAGACAAATGATGTGATTGAAGCCACGATGGATGAAAAGCTGAATAAGCCAATTACATGGTTTGCTCCTCCAAGCGGCAGCTATAGGGATGAAACAGTGAAGATTGCTGCTGAGAAGAATCTCGGCACCGTTATGTGGACTGTTGATACAGTGGATTGGAAAAAGCCACCCCCTGATGTGCTGATAAATAGGGTGTTATCAAAGGTCCATAATGGAGCACTGATTCTGATGCACCCTACTGACTCCACCGAAAAATCACTCGATAGACTTATAACGGGGCTTAAGCAGAAGAACCTGCAGATTGGAACAGTATCTGAATTGTTAAGCGAGAAGAGAATTCAGAATCGGGAAAATAATAATCAGGATTTTGGAAAAAATAACAATAATAATATAAACTAATGGAAGCATATGTCTTTGGGTTTCAGAACAGGAGGAATTTATTTGATCAAGAAATATACATGCCAAAACGGAGTAAGAGTCGTACTAGAAAACATTCCAACCGTCCGTTCAGTTGCGATCGGAGTATGGATCGGAACAGGTTCACGAAACGAGATTCCCGAAAATAATGGAATCTCTCATTTCCTCGAGCACATGTTTTTTAAGGGAACGAAAACAAGATCAGCCCGGGAAATTGCCGAGAGCTTTGATAGCATTGGCGGCCAGGTGAACGCCTTCACTTCAAAAGAATATACATGTTACTACGCAAAAGTGCTGGATACCCATTCTGACTTTGCTCTTGAAGTGCTTTCTGATATGTTTTTTAACTCCACCTTTGTGGATGAAGAACTGAACAAAGAAAAGAATGTTGTTTACGAAGAAATCAAAATGTATGAAGACACGCCTGATGATATCGTACATGACCTTTTGAGCAAAGCAATCTATGAGAACCACTCTCTTGGCTATCCGATCCTTGGCACAGAAGGAACTCTGGCCACGTTCAATGGTGAAACATTAAAACAGTATATGCATGAAACATACACACCTGAAAATGTCGTAATCTCCATTGCCGGAAATATCGAGGAGTCTTTCATCAAGGAAGTAGAAAAATACTTTGGATCCTATGAAGGCGGAAAGAGAGAACGCTCTGAGCAGAAGCCTGAATTCCATTCAAACCATCTTGCCCGTAAAAAGGATACCGAGCAGGCACATCTTTGCTTAGGGTTCGAGGGGCTGCAGGTAGGGCATGAGGATATATACAATCTGATTGTTTTAAATAATATATTGGGTGGAAGCATGAGCAGCCGCTTATTCCAGGATGTCAGGGAACAAAAAGGATTGGCATATTCTGTTTTCTCTTATCATTCTGCCTTCCAGGATAGCGGAATAGTGACGCTTTACGGCGGAACAGGCGCTAAACAGCTGGACGTACTGTTTGATACGATTCAGGAAACCCTTGCCACTCTTAAAAAAGAAGGCATTACAGATAAAGAGCTGAATAACAGTAAGGAACAGCTCAAAGGAAGCTTGATGCTTAGCCTTGAAAGCACAAACAGCAGGATGAGCCGTAATGGCAAAAACGAACTGCTTCTGGGCCGCCATCGTTCTATGGATGAAATTGTAGAGGAAATCGATGCAGTTTCCATGCAGGGCGTGAATGACATGGCGAATTCCATTTTCACAGATCAATACTCTGTTGCTTTAATCAGCCCGGATGGAGAACTTCCAAAAAACCTTTAATATATTTGTTGTGGCCCTATTGCAAAAGCGGTGAACAGCATACTAGAAACAGCCTGTATTCCTGCAGGCTGTTTTCTTTTGTCTTGGACTTCTAAAACTTCTCGCTGAACGATAAAAATATAGAGAAAGAGAAAAGAGGAGGGCAGATGATGAGATTAAGTGAGCTGAGCGGAAAGGAAATCGTGGATGTGAAGCGTGCGGAACGGCTGGGGGTACTTGGGCAGACAGATCTTGAAATAAATGAAAAAAATGGACAGATCCAGGCATTGCTCATCCCTTCATTAAAGTGGTTCGGCTTCAAGCGCCAAGGAGACGAAATCCGGGTTTCATGGCAGCATATAAGGAAAATTGGCAATGACATGATCATTATTGATATTCCGGAAAATGCTGATCAGCAGGAATAGTCTTGAAAGAAGGGCCGATTAGGTCCTTTTTGTTTTTGGCTGTTTTTAGGCAATCTCCTTAATATCTTCAAAAATCCCCTTCCATCGCTGACCCATTTTCTTTTTAGTGGAAAACTCACCTATTGCCCCGTTCACACATAAGATGTTGAAGTAGTTCAATACAACAATTCCCTTATGGTTATTAGATGAATTGCCGGCCAAAAAATAACGCCACATTTCGTTTAAGATAGATCTGCTTGTGCAATTGCTGTCTCGTGCCGCAGCTATTGTATAGTGGCGTTGCCGGTGCGAGGATTTTTTACCAGGAGTCATGCGGTCATTGGCTTCAAAAATAAATGCTTTCTAAAAAGAAAGAAAAAAGAAGGTGAGTGTTGCATGCTGACAGGAACCCAAATAGCAGTCATCGGCGGTGATGCACGGCAGCTGGAAATCATCCGGAAACTGACTGAGCTTGATGCAAAGCTCTCATTAATTGGATTTGAGCAGCTGGATCATGCGTTCTCTGGTGCGGTAAAAGAAAAAATAGATGAAGTGGATTTTTCCAATATAGACGGGATTATCCTGCCTGTTCCCGGCACGGGTCTGGAGGGTCAGATCGAAACGATTTTCTCCAATGAAAAAGTGACTTTTGAAGAGGAAATTCTTTCGCAGACTCCAGCACACTGTACAGTTTATTCCGGCATAACCAATTCGTATTTAACAGGAGTTACTAAATCGGCAGACCGCCGTCTTGTTCAATTATTTGAACGGGATGATGTTGCTATTTACAATTCAATTCCAACAGTAGAAGGAACCATCATGATGGCGATCCAGCATACTGATTTCACCATTCATGGATCTAATATAGCCGTAATCGGCCTTGGCAGAGTCGGAATGAGTGTAGCAAGAACCTTTCATGCACTGGGTGCAAAAGTGAAAGTGGGGGCGAGAAAAAGTGAACACATTGCCCGGATAACGGAAATGGGTCTTACCCCATTCAACCTGAAAGAGATTGAGGATGCGGTAAAAGATGTTGATATTTGCATAAATACAGCTCCTCATTTAGTTGTAACAGCGTCCGTCATTTCGAAAATGCCTACACATACGCTTATCATTGACCTGGCTTCAAAGCCCGGAGGAACCGACTTCCGCTACGCGGAAAAACGGGGAGTGAAAGCGCTGCTCGCACCAGGCCTGCCTGGAATTGTTGCTCCGAAAACAGCCGGGCAAATCTTGGCGAATGTTCTTTCTCAATTGATTATGGAAGATTTGCAAAAGAGAAAGGGGAATACAATATGAGTTTGAAAGGAAAAAGAATCGGATTTGGCTTAACAGGATCACATTGCACGTACGATGCAGTGTTCCCGGAAATAGAAAGGCTTGTTCTTGCAGGGGCTGAAGTGCTTCCGGTCGTTACCTTTACGGTAAAGAGCACTGAGACTAGATTCGGGAAAGGGGAAGACTGGGTTCAAAGAATTGAAGATCTGACTGGCAATAAAGTGATCGATTCAATTGTGAAAGCGGAGCCGCTTGGACCTAAGATTCCTCTGGATTGTATGGTGATTGCCCCGCTTACTGGAAATACCATGAGCAAATTTGCCAATGCCATGACCGATTCGCCCGTGCTGATGGCAGCAAAGGCAACCCTAAGAAACGGCAAACCAGTTGTGCTTGGTATCTCCACAAATGATGCACTCGGTTTAAATGGGGTAAACTTAATGAGACTAATGGCTACGAAAAATATTTATTTTATCCCTTATGGCCAGGATGATCCTGTGAAGAAGCCAAATTCAATGGTGGCAAGAATGACAGCATTATCTGACACAGTGCTTCAAGCCATGGAAGGCAAGCAGCTGCAGCCTGTTTTAGTGGAAAGATATAAAGACGAAAGTTAGCCCCCTATTTTTTCTAGCAAAAATTTTAGTCCTTTAGTGAGCGAATATGTTAGAATAAAGATTATTACGATAACCAACCTCCAAGCTGTGTTTAAAATAATATTAACCCCTTGGAGTAATGACAATATGCTGATAATATAAATGGAAGCCTGCCATCTTTAAAATCAGGCAGGAAAACGGCTGCCAATTGACTTTGGCTGCCGTTCTATTGAATTTTGGGCATATTGTTTGTCACTAAAACTAATTTTGCTAGAAAAATATAATGTTACTGGAAGGGGAAAAGAAATTTGGAACAGAAAAAAGGATTTCATGTCGCGGTAGTTGGAGCAACTGGTGCAGTTGGCCAGCAAATGATCCAAACACTTGAAAATAGAGATTTTCCGATCTCTGAATTAACACTTTTATCATCAGCCCGTTCTGCAGGCTCGAAGGTAGCGTTCAAGGGCCAGGAGTATACGGTTCAGGAAGCAAAGCCAGAGAGCTTTAAAGGCGTGGACATCGCATTATTCAGTGCCGGCGGAAGCGTATCCCAGGAACTTGCTCCTCATGCGGTTGAACATGGTGCCATTGTGGTAGACAACACAAGTGCATTCCGTATGGATCCAAATGTGCCTCTTGTCGTACCTGAAGTAAATGAAGACGACCTTCATACGCATAATGGCATTATCGCCAATCCAAACTGTTCTACGATTCAAATGGTAGTTGCGCTAAAGCCGGTTAAAGAAAAATACGGTTTGAAAAAAGTAATTGTTTCTACTTACCAGGCTGTTTCAGGTTCAGGAGCAGCTGCAGTTCAAGAGCTGAATGAGCAGACAAAAGCCATTATAAATAATGAAGACTATGAGCCTGCAATTCTTCCTGTTAAGAGCGATAAAAAACACTATCAGATTGCTTTCAATGCGATTCCGCAAATTGATAAGTTTCAGGATAATGGCTACACTTTTGAAGAAATGAAAATGATCAATGAGACAAAGAAAATCATGCATATGTCCGATTTGCAAGTGGCTGCTACATGTGTGCGTCTCCCAGTGGCAACTGGACACTCAGAGTCCCTTTATTTTGAAGTGGAAACAGACAGCGTTACTGCAAATGAAATAAAGAGTCTTCTTGAAAATGCACCAGGTGTTGTCCTGCAGGATGATCCGGATAACCAGATTTACCCGATGCCTGCTGATTGTGTCGGTAAAAATGATGTGTTTGTCGGCCGTATCCGCAAAGATTTGGATGAGGATAAAGGCTTCCATATGTGGGTGGTTTCTGATAATCTTCTTAAAGGGGCAGCATGGAATTCCGTGCAGATCGCCGAAAGCTTAATTAAACTTGGGATAGTGAAATAGTTAACGTATTCTCTTCATGTTGAGAGGTTAGAGGTGTTTTAATGAATATCATCGTTCAAAAATATGGAGGCACATCAGTCCGCGATGAAAATAGCCGCGGACATGCGCTTAAGCACATAAAAAAAGCGCTGGCTGATGGATATAAGGTTGCTGTCGTTGTTTCGGCGATGGGCCGAAAAGGCGATCCTTATGCAACAGATACACTGCTTTCGCTTGTAGAAGGCAATAACAGCAAGATCAGCAGACGCGAAACGGATCTGCTTTTATCCTGCGGTGAAGTTATCTCAAGTATCGTTTTTTCAAACATGCTAAATGAACATGGAATCACAGCAGCAGCTCTAACAGGGGCACAGGCAGGATTTAGAACAAATAATGATCATACAAATGCAAAAATTATCGATATGAAATGCGACAGACTTTTGAAAGAGCTTGAGAATCACGATGTTATCGTCGTCGCAGGATTTCAGGGTTCTTCTAAAACCGGTGATGTCACCACGATTGGAAGGGGCGGCAGTGATACCTCCGCAGCGGCACTTGGCGCAGCCTTAAATGCCGAGTGGATTGATATCTTTACTGATGTGGAAGGCATCATGACTGCTGATCCGCGCATTGCTGAAAACGCACGCCCATTATCAGTTGTCACTTATACGGAAGTATGCAATATGGCGTATCAGGGTGCTAAGGTGATTCACCCGCGTGCTGTCGAAATTGCCATGCAGGCCAAGATTCCGATCCGAATCCGCTCAACATACTCCGACAGTCTCGGAACGCTTGTCACAACATTGAATAAGAACAGACGCGGAACAGATATTAAAGAGCGCTCGGTAACTGGAATTGCCCACGTATCCAACGTGACACAAATAAAGGTTCTTGCGAAGAAAGACCAATATGATCTTCAGTCAGAGGTCTTTAAAGCCATGGCAAACCAGGGGATCAGCGTTGACTTTATCAATATATATCCAAATGGCGTCAACTACACCGTTACGGAAGAAATGACGGATAAAGCGATTAGTATTCTAAAGGGCCTGGGTCACGATCCGCTGGTTGAAAGAGAGTGCGCAAAGGTTTCGGTTGTCGGTGCAGGAATGCAGGGTGTACCCGGCGTGGCTTCACGAATCGTGACGGCATTGTCCGAGCAGGGAATTCGCATCTTGCAATCTGCAGACAGCCATACAACAATATGGGTTCTGGTGAAGCAGGCAGATTTGGTAAAGTCTGTTAATGCATTGCACGATGCTTTTCGCCTGGAAGAAGATTTGGCAGAATATGAGAGAACAGACATTTAATCTTAGAAAAATATCATGTTTAAAAAAGGGGAAGAAAGCCCTTCAGCGGTTAACGACGGATTTGCATCCTATTCGGCAGATCCGCCCGTTTCTTCCCGGTCTTTTAAACATCTGCAAGGAGTGTAAACATGTTTCTATTTGGCCGAGTATCAACAGCAATGGTAACGCCATTCGATCATAAGGGACATATTGATTTCCCTAAAACGACACAGCTTATCAATCATCTTATTGAAAACGGTACAGATTCATTGGTCATTGCCGGAACTACCGGCGAGTCGCCAACACTGACAAAAGAGGAAAAGCTGGCATTATTCAAACACACAGTGAAAGTGGCTGACAAACGCGTGCCTGTTATTGCCGGCACTGGAAGCAATAATACGTATGAATCCATTGAATTAACGAAAAAAGCAGAGCAAATTGGTGTAGATGCCATCATGATCGTGGCACCTTATTACAATAAACCAAATCAGGAAGGGCTTTATCAGCATTTCAAGGCAATTGCGGAAAGCACAAGCCTCCCAGTAATGGTTTATAATATTCCGGGACGCTCTTCAGTCAATATTCTGCCTGAAACGATCATCCGCCTTTCGGAAATCTCAAACATCGCGGCAGTTAAAGAAGCAAGCGGAGATCTGAATGCAATGGCAAAAATCATTGCCAATACGGATGATGACTTCATGCTTTATAGCGGTGATGACGGGCTTACTCTTCCATGCATGGCAATTGGCGGAACTGGAATCGTATCTGTGGCTTCCCATGTGATTGGCAATGAAATGCAGGAAATGATCACAGCTTATCTGAATGGTGAAAATGAAAAGGCTGCAAAAATCCATCAAAAAATTCTTCCGATCATGGAAGGCCTTTTTGCTGCCCCAAGCCCTGTGCCTGTAAAAACAGCACTGCAGCTTAAAGGGCTCGATGTCGGATCCGTCCGTCTTCCAATGGTTCCGTTGACAGAACAGGAACGCAGCGCAGTTGCTTCCCTTTTTAAATAATTCCGAGCCTGCCAACCAGTGTTTTGCTGGTTGGTTTTTATTTTTGTTAACAAGTCGTCAGTCTTTTGTAAAAACGGTCACCATGGAGTTCGCATGAAGCCCAAAACCAAAAGCCGTAAGTGGAAATGGTCGTCATGGTGCTTCCAAGCAGCCTAAACCAGAGCCATGTATTTTCTTCAATGAAACCCTGTAAGCATACGAGAAGCCAAAAGTATCTGGCCCACTCCTATACGCCCCATGTATAAATTTGGTTGTCATGGTTTTATGACTTCAAGTATAATATGGATAACTGATCTTGATCGGCTGAACATGCATGGGAGGATACGTACATTGAAAAAGAGACAGAATGAAAGCATCAAGCTAGCAGCACTCGGAGGAGTCGGAGAACTTGGGAAGAATATGTATTTGGCAGAGGTGGACGAGGACATATATGTTATCGATGCCGGATTAATGTTCCCTGAAAATGAAATGCTCGGAATTGACATCGTGATACCGGATATTACATATTTAGTACAAAACAAGGAAAGAGTGAAAGGGATTTTTCTGACACATGGACATGAAGATCACATTGGCGGCCTGTCTTATGTGCTGACAAAGGTCAATGTACCTGTTTATGGAACAAAGCTGACTCTGGCGCTGGCAAAAGCCAAAATGAAGGAACAGGAATACAAAGGCAAAGCGCAGTTTATTGAAATTAATTCAGACACCAAAGTGGAATTTGATTCGGCAGATGTAACTTTTTTCAGGACTGGCCATAGCATACCGGATAGTGTCGGGGTGGCTATCCATACATCCGAGGGTGCGATTGTGTATACAGGAGATTTCAAATTCGATCAGGCATCGACTGCCTTATACAAACCTGAAATCGGTAAAATGGCGCGCTTGGGGGAAGAGGGGATTCTTTGCCTTCTATCTGACAGTACAGAAGCAGAAAAGCCAGGCTACACCAACTCAGAATCGAAAGTGGCCAGAGAGATGACAGCTGCATTCTATGCTGCAAAGGGGAGAGTCATTGCTGCTTCATTTGCGTCTGACTTAATCCGTATACAGCATATTTTTGATGCTGCTATGGAAACGGGCAGGAAAGTGGCAGTGGTCGGGAGAAGTCTGCAAAAGATCTATGATATTGCCATGCAGCTTGGATATTTACAGGTAGGAGAAGATGTGATTATACCTGTCGCTGAAATCGGCAAATACAGTGATGACCAAATCGTTGTTCTTACGACAGGTACTCAGGGGGAGCCAATTGAGGCCCTTCAAAAAATGGCGAAGCAGTCTCACAGACAGGTGAATATAAAGAAGGGTGATACCGTTTTACTGGCGGCATCCCCTTTAAGAGGAACAGAGGTATTAATTTTTAAAACGATCGATATGCTGTTTAGGGCGGGTGCTGAAGTCATCCCTGGGAAGGGAACTTTTAATACCTCCAGCCATGGCAGCCAGGAAGAACTTAAATTTATGATTAATCTGATGAGCCCAAAATTCTTCATCCCGGTTCATGGGGAATACCGAATGCTGAAAGCGCATGCTAAAATTGCCAGGGACTGCGGATTATCAGGCGGACAAATTTTCATCCCGGATAAAGGCGATGTAGCAGAAATTAAGGATGGTGCAATCGTTCCCGGAGGAAAAATCCCTTCAGGAAATGTGCTGATTGATGGGATCGGTGTTGGCGACGTCGGAAATATCGTATTAAGGGACCGAAAGCTGCTATCGCAGGATGGAATCTTATTAGTGGTGGTCACTCTCAATAAAAAGGAAAAGAAAATTTCCGCTGGCCCTGAAATCATTACAAGAGGTTTTGTATATGTCAGGGAATCAGAAAAGCTTCTGGAAGAATCTGTAAAAATAGTAAGGGAAGCGGTAGAGCAGAACCTTGCCAGAGAATCCTTTGACTGGTCCGGCATTAAGCAGGATATGCGTGACAGCCTGAATCAGTATCTGTATGAAAAAACAAAACGCAGACCAATGATTCTTCCAATTCTTATGGAGGGATAACAAATAAAACACAGCCCGGCATTGAATGCCGGGCTGTGTTTTTTGCCCTCACTCTTCAGCAATAAAGCGCATGAAAAAGAATCCCGCGTTCATACTAACAATATATTGCTTGAAGGGAGAAATAAGGATGGAAAACGATATGAAAAATAACCGCAATGAGAGCGGGGAAGGGCAAGAACAGCCGAAAGAGGATAAACCATCTGCCCTTATGGAGAAGATTCAGCAGCTTGGACAGACGAATGTGCCGCAGCTGTCCCAGGATTCCAAAATTCATTGCTTGACCATTGTCGGACAAGTAGAAGGACATCTTCAGCTTCCGCCGCAAAATAAAACAACAAAATATGAACACTTAATTCCTCAAATTGTAGCGATTGAGCAAAACCCAAAAATAGAAGGTCTTTTGGTCATTTTGAATACAGTAGGCGGTGATGTGGAAGCCGGGCTGGCAATATCAGAAATGCTGGCATCTTTATCAAAGCCAACCGTCTCCATTGTCCTGGGAGGGGGCCATTCCATTGGTGTGCCTATTGCTGTGTCATGCGATTATTCATTTATTGCAGAGACGGCTACGATGACCATCCACCCAATCAGACTGACTGGCCTGGTAATCGGTGTGCCGCAAACGTTTGAGTATATGGATAAAATGCAGGATCGGGTAATTAATTTTGTAACAAAGCATTCAAATATCTCCGAACAGAAATTTAAAGACCTGATGTTTGATAAAGGCAACCTAACCAGGGATATTGGGACAAACGTGGTCGGCAGGGATGCTGTTGAATATGGCCTGATTGATGAAGTAGGCGGGGTAGGGCCTGCGCTGGCAAAGCTGAATGAGCTGATTGATATGAATAAACCCAAAGAAGAAGTGATGGTTCAATGATCCTATATACCATGATGCCACAGGAACTCATTTATCAAAATGAGCAGGATGATTTTGGAAAACAGAAAATTGTGTCATATGAAGGAATTCCCCTACTAGTTGAAATGAATGCAGGACAGGAATGCCGTATCTTAAGAATCATGAGCAGTGACCCTACCCATTATATGGATGAAAGATATACTCCCGGGTCCATGATCACTTTAACTCAGTTAAGCTGAGAAATACATTTAAAAAACAACTTAATTAAGAATCGATATGATATAATAAAAGTAACTTTAGAAGCAGCCAAAAAATGGCTGCTTCTTCTTTCATAGCAGACATGATGTATTACATAATGAGATTTTGATGATGCTGTTAATAAGAACAATGATAAGGTGATAAAATGGCCAAAAGAAAGAAAAGAAAATCTAAAAAAAACGAAACATTGAAACGGACAATGAAATTTGAACTTATTGCGCTGATCATACTGGCACTTGCTGTAATATCAATCGCTAAGCTTGGAGCGGTCGGCAAAGCAACCGTGCTTTTTTTCCGTTTCTTTATGGGAGAATGGTACATGCTCAGCCTGATAGGGTTAGTCATCTTTTCAGGTTACCTGATGTGGAAGAGGGCTCTTCCCTACCTATTCCACACTAAATTAATTGGTATTTATCTCATCATCAGCTCCCTGCTGCTGTTAAGCCATGTCACATTATTTCAGCTTCTCTCAAATGGAGGGAAATTTGATGATCCAAGTGTGATAGCCAATACATGGGAATTATTCAGGATGGAAGTCCGGGGAGAAACAAGCACAACCGATTTAGGCGGAGGAATGCTGGGGGCTATTTTTTTCGCACTGTTTTATTATCTTTTTGATGAGGCAGGTTCAAAGATTGTAGCCTTTTTATTAATTATTATCGGTTTTGTACTCATTACAGGAAAAACCTTCGGAGATGCTGCCGGAAAAATGATGGCCGCAATGCTGAATTTCTGCAAAAAACAATGGGCTGCTTTTATAGATGATATGAAAGAATGGAAACAAAAAAGCAGAGACAGACG
This sequence comes from Cytobacillus oceanisediminis, assembly GCF_022811925.1. Lineage (NCBI taxonomy): Bacteria > Bacillati > Bacillota > Bacilli > Caryophanales > Bacillaceae > Cytobacillus > Cytobacillus oceanisediminis. The sequence continues at coordinate 2,135,403 of NZ_CP065511.1, forward strand.
AGAAGAAAGGCAGTCGAGAAGAGAAGAAGAACAGCAGGCTATCCAGCACGAAGAAGAATCTGAGACTGTTATAACCATCAATAATTCTGTTGAACCGGTATCTGAACCGGCGCCAGAACCGATTATTTCAAGCTTTGCCGAAAGAGCTTATCAGGAAGATCCTCGGGAAGCCGCTTCTAATCAGCCTCAGGAAGCAGCAGAGACTGAGCCGGAGGATGAGAATGCACCGCCAATTACGTTTACTGAAGTGGAAAACAAAGACTATGAGCTGCCGCCAATCAGACTTTTGAAATTGCCAAGGCAAACCGATCAAAGCGGTGAGTATGAGCTTATCCATGCGAATGCGGCTAAGCTCGAAAGAACATTTCAGAGTTTTGGGGTAAAAGCGAGAGTGACACAGGTTCATTTAGGACCGGCTGTTACAAAATATGAGGTACATCCCGATGTTGGGGTAAAGGTCAGCAAAATCGTTAGTCTGAATGATGATTTGGCATTGGCACTGGCAGCAAAGGATATACGGATAGAAGCACCAATCCCAGGTAAATCTGCCATTGGAATTGAGGTCCCTAATTCTGAAGTGGCCATGGTTTCTCTAAGGGAAGTTATTGAATCCAAGCAAAATGACAAACCTGACTCCAAGCTTCTGATCGGGCTTGGCCGTGATATCACCGGGGAAGCTGTCCTCGCAGAACTTAACAAAATGCCCCACCTACTTGTTGCCGGTGCGACAGGAAGCGGGAAGAGTGTGTGTATTAACGGAATTATTACCAGCATTTTGATGAGGGCAAAACCTCATGAAGTAAAATTAATGATGATCGACCCTAAAATGGTGGAATTGAATGTATATAATGGGGTGCCGCATTTGCTGGCGCCGGTTGTGACAAATCCGAAGAAAGCAGCTCAGGCGCTGCAAAAAGTCGTCAGTGAGATGGAAAGGCGCTATGAGCTTTTCTCCCATACTGGCACAAGAAATATCGAAGGCTACAATGAGTATGTAAAAAGGCATAATGCCGAAGAGAAAGCACAGCAGCCCCTTCTGCCTTACATTGTGGTCATAGTGGACGAGCTTGCAGATTTAATGATGGTAGCGTCCTCCGATGTCGAAGATGCAATCACGCGCCTTGCTCAAATGGCAAGGGCAGCAGGCATTCATTTAATCATCGCAACCCAGCGTCCGTCAGTAGACGTTATCACAGGTGTAATCAAAGCGAATATACCATCAAGGATTGCATTTGCCGTTTCATCCATGACGGATTCCAGAACCATTTTGGATATGGGCGGTGCGGAAAAACTACTTGGAAGAGGAGATATGCTCTTCCTGCCTGTAGGTGCTTCCAAGCCAGTCCGTGTACAGGGTGCCTTCCTGTCTGATGAAGAAGTCGAAGAGATAGTGGATTTCGTCATCGGTCAGCAGAAGGCACAATATCAGGAAGAGATGATTCCAGAGGATATCCCTGAAGCGGCAGGAGAAGTGGATGATGATCTTTATGAAGAAGCTGTTGAATTGATTCTGGAAATGCAGACTGCTTCTGTATCCATGCTTCAAAGGAGATTCAGGATCGGCTATACCAGGGCTGCAAGGCTGATTGACGAAATGGAAGCAAGGGGCATTGTCGGTCCATATGAAGGCAGCAAGCCAAGAGCTGTGCTGCAGGGCAAGCCTTCTGAAGAAGCAAGCTCCTAAATTTTATAAGCATGACACATTAAAAAATGGCCAGTCTTCAGACGGCCATTTTTTTATGCTTTTAGAAGATATATGCCTAAAAAATGACGGCAGCAAAAAAAGGTATGTAAATATGCCATACTACTAAAAACGCTTACATAAAATGAAAGAGGTATGGTACTTTCAACTCATCACAAAATAGGATTTTATGCCAGGTGCATTTTTCACCAAAAATCAAAATGTAATCGTTTTCAAAGTAGTATTATACCAGAAAAAAGGAATTGGTACAGAGGGATTCACAAACATTTTGTTCTTTTCACCTTTTTTCGACAAATTGATAAATTTCTATTTCTTTATTGGGTAAAAAGTGTTATAGTATTTTCGATTAGTAGGAATGATTGAACATCAGAGGTCTGATGTCTTGAGAACTGAAGTTGGAGGAACCCTGCATGTCTATTAAGTCAGATAACCGGCATTTATATTTGCAAGTCATCGATCGATTAAAACAAGACATTGAAGATGGAGTGTATAAAGAAAAAGAAAAACTTCCGTCCGAATTTGATCTTGCCAAACAGCTTGGTGTTAGCAGAGCTACACTGAGGGAGGCGTTGCGCATTCTTGAAGAAGAAAACGTAATTATCCGCCGTCACGGTGTAGGCACCTTTGTCAATGCAAAGCCGCTTTTTACATCAGGCATCGAACAGCTTAATAGTGTCACAAATATGATTTTGCAGGCAGGGATGAAGCCGGGAACCGTTTTCTTAAGTTCTGTAACTATGGGACCGACTGAAGATGATATCCGCAGATTCTCATGTTCGTTAGACCAGGAGATTGCCGTGATTGAGCGGGTAAGAACTGCAAATGGTGAACCGGTCGTTTATTGTGTGGATAAAGTTCCTGAGAATATTCTTCCGGACACATTTTCCCACGAACAAGAGTCGATCCTCAACATGCTTGAAGAAGAGGCAAACCGGAAAATCACCTATGCTGTTGCCCAAATCGAGCCTATTGGCTATCACGAGAAAATTTCTCCTATTCTGGAATGTGACCCGGAAACCGCATTGCTTGTATTGAAGCAGATGCATTTCGATGAAGCGGATACTCCGATTCTCTATTCGGTCAATTATTTCAGAGCTGATAAGTTCAGTTTCCATGTCCTCAGAAAGAGAATCTAGCTTTTGGGGGATACACGAAAACACAATCATTCATTCCGCTAATGCAAAATCAATTTCTTAGGGGGTACCAACCTTGAAAAAGCGTAAATTTGGATTGGCGCTATCTTTAGTTCTTGCTGCTGGAACGATTCTGGGTGCTTGCGGCAAAAGTGAAGAAAAAGGCGGAGAAACAGCTGGCGGAGACGAAAAAGAAAAAGCATTCTCTGTAGCGATGGTAACAGATGTCGGCGGTGTAGATGATAAATCATTTAACCAATCTGCCTGGGAAGGTTTACAGGCATTTGGTGAAGAAAATGGCCTTGAAAAAGGAAAAGGCGGATTTGACTATCTTCAATCACAGTCAGATGCTGACTATTCTACAAACCTTAATACATTAGCTCGTCAAGATTTTAATCTTGTTTTTGGTATCGGCTTCCTAATGGAAGGTGCGATCAATGAGATTGCTCAACAGCAAAAGGATGCGCATTTCGGTATCGTTGACGCGGTTGTCGATCAGCCAAACGTAGCAAGCATCATGTTCAAAGAGCAGGAAGCTGCATTCCTTGCAGGTGTTGCTGCAGCCAAAGCAACTAAAGAAAACAAAATTGGTTTCATCGGCGGTATGGAAATACCGGTTATCGAGCGTTTCGAATCTGGATTCCTAGCTGGTGTTCAAGCGGTAAACCCTGATATTAAAGTAGAAGTTCAATATGCTGGAGCATTTGATAAAGCTGAATTAGGTCAGACAATTGCTTCTAAAATGTACTCTTCTGGCGTAGACGTAATCTTCCACGCTGCTGGCGGAACAGGAAACGGTCTATTCAAGGAAGCTCGTGACCTTAAAAAGAAAGACCCGGCAAGAGAACTTTGGGCAATTGGTGTTGACTCAGACCAGACAGCTGAAGGTGTAGTTGAAATCGATGGCAAAGAGCACAATGTAATCCTTACATCTGCACTTAAGCGTGTAGACAATGCTGTTAAGGACCTTTCTACAAAGGCAAAAGACGGCAGCTTCCCTGGCGGAGAAACGACTACTTACGGATTGGCTGAAGACGGTGTAGGCCTTGCTCCTATCAATCCGGAAGTATCTGCAAAAGCAGAAATCGAAGGTGCAGTTAAAGAATGGCAGGAAAAGATCAAGAGTGGTGACCTGACTGTTCCATCTACAAAAGATGAACTGGCTTCTTTCTCAGCTGAATAATTAACTTACAAGGAATAAGCAGGTTGCACTGCGGCCTCTTATTCCTTTTTTAAAAAAATTAAAAGTTTAATTGAAGGACAGAAAGAATTCTGTATTTCACTTAGATTTTTAGTTCCTTTATATTTTACTATTCTTTAAAGGGAACTTGGCGTTTTGGCCAGGTTTTTCTAAGAATTGCCAAGGTCTGACCTCTTACTACTAATGATTTCCTTATATTTTGAGCAAGGAGTGAAACAAATGGATTATGTTATTGAAATGCTCAACATCCGCAAGGAGTTTCCTGGAATCGTAGCCAATGATAATATCACGCTTCAGCTGAAACCAGGTGAAATTCATGCGCTGCTTGGCGAAAACGGTGCGGGCAAATCAACATTGATGAACGTCCTTTTTGGCTTATATCAGCCTGAAAAGGGTGATATAAAAGTTAAAGGAAAACCGGTGCGCATCACCGATCCAAATATAGCAAACGACTTGGGCATCGGGATGGTTCACCAGCACTTTATGCTAGTAGACCGTTTCACCGTCACTGAAAATATTATTCTAGGAAAAGAAACGACTAAAAGCGGAAAAATAGATATTAAAAAAGCTGAGAAGGAAGTCAGGGAAATTTCCGAGCGATATGGACTTGCTGTAGACCCTCAGGCGAAAATTTCAGATATTTCTGTAGGTATGCAGCAGAGGGTGGAGATTTTAAAGACCCTGTATCGGGGAGCAGAAATCCTTATTTTTGATGAGCCTACAGCTGTTCTGACTCCACAGGAAATTAAAGAGCTTATTCAGATCATGAAAACCTTAATCCAGGAAGGCAAATCTATTATTTTAATCACCCACAAGCTGAAGGAAATTATGGAAGTTTGTGATCGTGTAACGGTTATCCGCAAAGGGGTAGGTATCGGTACGGTTAATGTCAGCGAAACGAACCCTAATGAACTTGCCAGCTTAATGGTGGGAAGGGAAGTTACTTTTAAAACGGATAAAACAGACTCGAAACCGCAGGAGCAAGTGCTTGAAATTCAGGATTTACATGTAAAAGATTCCCGAGGGCTTGGCGTGGTTAATAAACTTAACCTTAATGTACGGGCCGGGGAAATTGTCGGTATTGCCGGTGTAGACGGAAATGGACAGTCTGAGTTAATAGAAGCAATCACAGGCTTGAGGAAGTCTGAAAGCGGTTCAATTAAATTGAATGGCAAGGAAATTATGAATATGTCTCCGCGTAAGGTAACGGAGAAGGGGGTAGGGCATATCCCTCAGGACCGTCATAAGCATGGACTTGTCCTCGATTTTCCTATTGGAGAGAATATGGTTCTGCAAACCTATTACAAAGCTCCATTCTCTAAAAAAGGTGTTCTGAACTTTAAAGAAATCTACAGCAAAGCAAAAAAGCTGATTAAAGAATTCGATGTCAGAACCCCAAGTGAATATACACTTGCAAGGGCACTTTCTGGAGGTAACCAGCAGAAAGCCATAATCGGACGTGAAATTGACCGCAATCCAGATCTCCTGATCGCTGCTCAGCCGACACGCGGATTGGATGTTGGAGCGATTGAATACATTCACAAGCGTCTGATTGAACAGCGTGACCAGGGGAAAGCAGTGCTGCTTATTTCATTCGAATTGGAAGAAATTATGAATGTCAGCGACCGTATTGCTGTTATTTATGAGGGTGAAATTGTAGCAGTAGTTGACCCGAAACAAACAACTGAACAAGAATTAGGTTTATTGATGGCCGGTTCTAAACGGAAGGAAGCGGGTGGCGAAAACCATGTCTAATCGCATGAAGAATATTGTCGTACCTCTAGTTGCCGTTCTGCTAGGTGTATTAGTAGGTACAATCATTATGATAGCAACAGGGTATAATGCCGGATCTGCATTTATTGCCCTATGGAACGGTGCTTTCGGAGAAATCTACTACACTGGTGAAGTAGTCAGACAGGTGACTCCATATATTCTTGCCGGTTTGGCAGTTGCATTTGCTTTCCGTACAGGCTTATTTAACATCGGAGTTGAAGGACAGCTGATCGTCGGATGGCTCGCAGCTGTTTGGGTAGGAGTTGCATTTGAACTTCCAAAGTTCATCCATCTGCCGCTCGCTGTTCTTGCAGCTGCAGCAGCGGGTGCGCTATGGGCATTCATTCCAGGACTGCTGAAAGCCAAGTTTAAAGTTCATGAAGTAATTGTCACGATCATGATGAACTATGTGGCATTGCATGTAACGAACTATATAATCCGTACGGTTCTTTCAGAAAAAAGTGACCGTACTGAGATGATTGCAGACTCTGCATCACTGCGTTCCCCATTTCTTGAGGGATTAACTGATTATTCTCGTCTGCACTGGGGAATTTTAATTGCTTTAGCTTGTGTGTTTATTATGTGGTTCCTATTAGAAAAAACATCAAAGGGATACGAATTGCGCGCTGTAGGCTTTAATCAGCATGCATCTGAATATGCAGGCATGAGCGTCAGTAAAAACATAATTCTTTCAATGGTCATCTCAGGAGCATTTGCTGGTCTTGCAGGTGCGATGGAAGCTTTGGGTACATTCGGATACGCTGCCATCAAGGGCGGTTTTACCGGTGTAGGATTTGACGGGATCGCAGTTGCACTTCTAGGCGGTAACGGTCCAATCGGAATTATTTTTGCAGCATTGCTATTCGGAAGCTTGAAGGTCGGCGCCTTAAACATGCCGCTTGAAGCTGGAGTCCCAAATGAACTGGTAGATATTATCATTGCTCTTATTGTGTTCTTTGTTGCAGCAAGCTATATGATTCGCATCTTTATTGACCGTATCAGCAAAAAGGGGGTGAAGTAAGTGGGCTTAATGGAGATCCTATTAATTATTATTCCATCAACTTTGCTTTGGGCAGCCCCGCTTATTTTCACTGGATTGGGCGGAAACTTTTCAGAAAGCTCCGGTGTTGTAAATATCGGTTTAGAAGGCTTGATGGTAATTGGAGCATTCACTGCCATTGTCTTTAACCTTACGTTCGTAGATGTATTTGGCAGCATGACGCCATGGGTAGCATTACTCGCAGCTATGGTTGTCGGAGCGCTTTTATCCATCCTGCATGCTGTTGCTTCTATTACGTTTAGAGCAGACCAGGTAGTCTCCGGTGTTGCGATTAACCTTCTGGCAATTGGAGCTGCACTGTTCCTGGTTAAATTCATTTATGGGAAAGGCCAGACGGATATCATTCAAAAAGGTTTCAGCAAGGTGGATATACCATTTTTAAGCGATTTACCTTTAATCGGAAAACTTTTTTTCTCAAACACATACTATACTTCATTTGCAGCGATTGCCGTTGCATTTCTTGCCTGGTTTGTGATGTTTAAAACTCCATTCGGACTAAGGCTGAGGGCGGTTGGTGAACACCCAATGGCTGCCGATACAATGGGTATTAATGTTACCAGAATGAGATACATTGGGGTATTAATCTCCGGTGCCCTAGCAGGAATTGGCGGCGGTGTGTATGCGCAATCCATTTCTTCAGATTTCGGCCATGCAACGATCAGCGGCCAGGGCTTTATGGCATTGGCAGCATTGATCTTTGGTAAATGGCATCCGCTTGGTGTTATGGGTGCGGCTTTATTCTTTGGATTTGCGCAAAGCTTGAGTATCATTGGCTCAAGCCTTCCATTCCTGGAGAATATTCCAAATGTATATCTTCTCATTGCACCATATGTTTTAACGATTCTGGCATTAACTGGTTTCATAGGACGCGCTGATGCTCCAAAAGCATCTGGTACTCCATATATAAAAGGAAAACGCTAAACAGCAAAGCCTCATTTCATTTAGAAATGGGGCTTTTTATTGCTCATTGAAATCCTGTCTTCTTGTCTTTTGTTCCTCATTTGGAGATATGCAGTTAATCCGCAAGCATTCATCGGCATAACTTCCCGATTTTCTTATATATAACCTTCCATTACAGCCAATAACTTGAAATAAAGAAATAGGGCAAGGTATAGTAAGAATATGATTTAATACAAAGGATATTATAGAAGATAGCAGCAAAGTGCTTACATATAGGGGATGTTCCCTATTCTTCATATTGACCGTACTTTGGACTCATCAATCTACCGACAGGAGGAAAAGAAATGGCTGTAATCTCTGAATCCGTAAAAGCCATGAATGGCTATAAGCTTCATGTAGTTAAAACAGAGAAATATAAAACCAATACACTGGTTTGGAAAATGAAAGCCCCGCTTGAAAAGGATACTGTTACATTAAGATCTTTATTGCCGCATGTCCTGCAAAGCAGCAGTTCGTCTTACCCTGCAACCGGAAAGCTACGCTCTTATCTTGATGAACTATATGGTGCAACTCTTTTTGTGGATTTGGCGAAAAAGGGCGAGTATCATGTCATTACCATTTCAGTTGAAATTGCGAATGAGCAGTTTCTTTCAGACCCGACTCCTCTATTGAAAAAAGCGTTCCAATTTTTATCGGAGATCCTGACTAAGCCAAATGTGCAAGGCGGTGCTTTTGACCAGGATACGGTTGAAAAAGAGAAAAGGACGCTGAAACAGCGAATTCAATCCGTTTATGATGATAAAATGCGCTATTCCAATTTCCGGCTGGTACAGGAAATGTGCAAAGATGAGCCTTATGCGCTGCATGTGAATGGTGAGAAAGAAGATGTGGACAAAATTACGCCTGATAGCCTTTATGAATATTATCAGCAGGCAATGGCGCAGGATGAGCTTGATTTATATGTTATAGGTGATGTGGATGAGGCGGATGCCGAATCCTACGCAGGTGAACTTTTATCTTTTGAGGAAAGAACACCTCAGACAGCGCCGGCATCTGCAGGAAGGGCCAAGGAATCTGTTAATGAAGTCAGGGAAGAACAGGATGTGAAGCAGGGGAAACTTAATATCGGCTACCGGACAAATGTCGTTTACGGAGATCCTGATTATTATGCCCTTCAGGTATTCAATGGAATTTTCGGAGGTTTTTCTCACTCAAAATTGTTCTTGAATGTCCGCGAAAAAGCCAGTCTCGCATACTATGTAGCCAGCCGCCTTGAAAGCCATAAAGGCTTAATGATGGTTATGTCGGGAATCGATAACAGTAATTATGACCAGGCAGTGAATATTATTAAAGAACAGCTGGAAGCCATGAAAAACGGGGACTTTACGGAACAGGAAATGGAGCAGACCAAAGCAGTCATAAAAAATCAGCTTCTGGAGACTGTTGATACAGCCCGCGGGATTGTCGAAGTCCTCTATCATAATGTTGTGTCAGGCAAAGAAATTACGCTTCAAACCTGGATGGATGAAATGGATAAGGTAACTAAAGAGGAGATTGCCGAAACAGCTAAGAAGGTCAGTTTGGATACAGTGTATTTCCTGACAGGAAAGGAGGCGGGCAAGTAATGGAAAAAATCACTTTTGACCAGCTTCAGGAAGAGCTGTATTATGAAAGCCTCGAAAATGGGCTGGATGTATATATTTTGCCGAAAAAGGGTTTTAACAAGACCTATGCCACGTTTACAACGAAATATGGTTCGATCGACAATCATTTCCTGCCCCCTGGAAAAGGTGAATTTGTAAAAGTTCCAGATGGGATTGCCCATTTTTTGGAGCACAAGCTTTTTGAAAAAGAAGATGGCGATGTATTCCAGCAATTCAGCAAGCAGGGAGCATCAGCTAATGCCTTTACTTCTTTTACAAGGACGGCTTATTTATTCTCCAGCACATCCAATGTAGAGTTGAACCTTGAGACGCTGATTGATTTTGTGCAGGATCCTTATTTTACAGAAAAGACTGTTGAAAAAGAGAAAGGCATCATCGGTCAGGAAATCACCATGTATGATGACAATCCTGACTGGCGCTTATATTTTGGCCTGATCGAAAATATGTACAAAAACCATCCGGTTAAAATCGATATCGCAGGTACGATCGAGTCCATTTCCCATATCACGAAAGATATGCTGTATGAATGCTATGAAACCTTCTACCATCCAAGCAACATGCTTCTGTTCATCGTCGGACCCGTTAATCCGGATCAGATTATGTCCCAGGTGAGGAATAATCAAAGCAAGAAGAATTATAAAGAGTTGCCGGAAATAAAACGCCAATTCGAAGAAGAGCCTGCTGAAGCGGCCGAAAAGAAAAAAGTTCTTGAGATGAATGTTCAGACATCAAAGTGCCTTGTTGGGATAAAGAGCAGTAATGCAAACCAGTCCGGCAAGGAAATGCTTAAAAATGAACTGAGTCTGAATGTGCTGCTGGATATCTTATTCGGTAAAAGCTCTGAGCACTACAGCTCACTGTATAATGCAGGATTAATTGATGACACGTTCTCTTTTGATTATACACAGGAAGAGGGCTTTGGTTTTGCCATGGTGGGCGGGGACACAAATGATCCTGACCGTTTGGCAGAAACATTGAAAAAGATGCTGCTGGATGCAAGGGAAAAGGGAGCTATTTCACAGGAAACACTTGATAGGACAAAGAAGAAGAAAATAGGCGCATTCCTGCGTGCCGTCAATTCACCTGAATATATAGCCAATCAATTTACCCGGTATGCTTTTAATGAGATGGATTTGTTTGATGTAGTGCCGACGCTTGAAAGCATTACGCTTGAGGATGTGGAAAATGCTGCTGGTAATTTGATAAGCGAAGAACGGTTTACGGTTTGTCAGGTTGTGCCTAAGAAATAAAAAGCTGTTTCAGCAGAGCGCCATAAAAAGGCGCTTTGCTTTTTTTGAGGAGTGTATGAAATGAGAAAATTTGCGTTAATAACTGGAGCGAGCGGAGGAATCGGCCAGGAAATCAGCATCAAACTGGCGGAGGAAGGCTATTCGCTTTATTTGCATTACAATCAAAACAAGCAGAGTATAAACAGTCTGCTGGACCGCCTGCAGACCTTTGACGGAGAATACATTCCGATCCAGGCTGACCTGTCTGTACAAGGCGGCTATAAAAAAATTATACCAAATATCTTTTCGCTTGATGCCATTATCCATAATAGCGGGTCAGCACAATATGGACTTCTTACGGAATTGCCGGAAAAGGAAACAGAGGCTCTGATGAATCTTCATGTGACCTCACCGCTCCTGCTGACCAAAGAGCTTCTGCCAAAACTTATTTCAAAGGGCAGCGGGAATGTCGTAGTTATTTCCTCTATATGGGGCCAGACGGGTGCAGCTTGTGAAGTTGCATACTCAGCAGCAAAGGGTGCTCAAATTGCTTTTGCAAAAGCTTTAAGCAAGGAAGTTGCCCTGAGCGGGGTGAGGGTTAATGCTGTTGCACCAGGTGCCGTCGAGACCGCCATGCTGAATGATTTTTCTGAAGAAGAGCTCGATGCCGTAAAAAGCGGCATTCCTATGGGCAGGCTTGCCTTGCCTGCTGACATTGCCAACTCCGTTTCCTTCCTTCTTTCAGAAAAGGCCTCCTATATTACCGGACAGGTTTTGGCTGTAAATGGCGGCTGGTATACGTAACTGCCAATCGTTCAAAGAAGTGTCACTTATTTTTTGGTTATGTCTATTAGTGCATGCATATTTTATTCAGCCCCTAAGCACAATATAATTGTACAACATTTAAAGGAGGCAAAATTATGTCTGTACTAGATAACTGGCAGCAGTGGAAAGATTTCCTTGGCGATCGTCTTCATCAGGGAATGGATCAGGGAATGAATAAGGAAACTGTAAATGACCTTGCTTTTCAAATCGGCGATTATTTAGCCAAGCAAGTGGAGCCAAAGAATGACCAGGAAAAAATCCTTGCTGATCTTTGGTCCGTAGCAAGTCCGGAAGAGCAGCATGCCATTGCAAATATAATGGTAAAGCTTGTTCAAAATGACGGTACTCACTAAGAATTTAATAGCAGTCAGCGAAAAGAGAGGATTTCCTCTCTTTTCGTTTTTCCCCCAAAAAGATTTCCTTCCCGGCCAAACGGTTTTTTTCTTTCATATTGGCAAAAAATCATATATTATAGAACCTAGATGAAAATTTAGGATAAGTTTAATAAAAATTTACATAACCAAAAGTTACATATACATATAAAATGCGCAAATAGGTGCGCATGATGCAGGAGGAGGTTTTCCGGTGGAGAAAACAGAATGGTATTTGGAATATGAAATCCAAAAGAATCGTCCCGGCTTGCTTGGTGACATTTCTTCCCTGCTGGGTATGCTTTCCATTAATATTGTGACGATCAATGGTGTGGATGAAGGCCGAAGAGGCTTGCTGATCTTGGCTAAGGACCACGAACAGATTGAACGCTTACAGTCTATTCTTAATACAATGGATACGATTAAAGTGATTAAGCTCCGGGAGCCTAAACTGAGAGACCGTCTTGCCGTGCGCCATGGAAGATACATTCAAAGGGATGCCGACGACAAGAAAACGTTCAGGTTTGTCAGGGATGAGCTGGGCCTCTTAGTAGATTTCATGGCCGAATTATTTAAACAGGAAGGGCACAAGCTAATAGGGATCAGGGGGATGCCAAGGGTTGGAAAGACAGAATCTATTGTCGCTTCCAGTGTCTGTGCTAACAAACGCTGGCTATTTGTTTCATCCACTCTGCTGAAGCAGACGATACGCAACCAGCTGATCGAGGATGAATACAATGAAAACAATTTGTTCATAATAGACGGAATTGTCTCAACCAGACGTGCAAACGAACGGCACTGGCAGCTCGTCCGGGAAATTATGCGCCTTCCTGCAGTAAAGGTTGTTGAGCATCCGGATATTTTTGTGCAAAACACTGAATACTCCCTTAATGATTTTGATTATATTATTGAGCTCCGTCATGATCCTGAGGAAGAGATTACTTATGATGTAGTAGAGAAAAACAATATGTTCTCTGAATCTGATTTTGGAGGCTTTGATTTTTAGTAAGTTGGAAGGTGTTGTAAATTGACAGAACTAGGCAATCGTTTAAAAGAAGCGCGGCTGGCTAAAGATATGAGCCTTGACGATCTGCAAAAGGTCACAAAAATACAAAAGCGCTATTTGATGGGAATTGAAGAGGGCGATTATAGCATGATGCCCGGAAAGTTTTATGTCAGGGCATTTATAAAGCAATATGCTGAAGCGGTTGGAATTGAGCCGGAAGAAATTTTCGAGCAGTATAAAAATGACATTCCGGCACAGGTGGATGATGATATTCCGGAAAAGCTATCCCGTGTTCAATCCAGAAAAGATCTTTCGGGCAGGACTTCAAAGGTATTCGATATTCTTCCAAAGGTACTCATTGGTGTCTTTATAATTGGTCTCATCGCGGTCCTTTATAATTTCCTGGGGGCCAAAGATCAGGCGGATAATGATGAAAAGCCATCAGATCGGACAGATGGACAGACGGTAATAGAAGAGTCTGAAAATCTTGCAGATAGTAAAAAAGAAGAAAATGATAAAGATGAATCAGCAGGTAAGAAAGAAGAATCTGCTGACAAAGAGTCTGCTGAGGATAATGCCGAGGATCAAGAAGCAGAGGAAGCGCCAAAGCAGGAGGTTGCTGTGGTGCAATCCAGCGGAAATGGAACGGTTTATGAATTGAAAAATGCGGACAAGTTTGAACTGGAAGTTGTGTCTACAGGAGAAACCTGGGTGAATATCAAAAACGGCAAAGGAAATTCCTTCTACCAGGGAATGCTGACAGCTGATGGCACGAAAAGCAAGAAGGTAGACTTTTCAAAGGAAACCGAAGCTTCCATTGTAGTCGGAAATTCGACTCAAACTGAAATCTATGTAAACGGCGAAAAAATTGAGTATAAGGTGCCGCCTTCACAATCTGTCAAGCAGGATATAACCATTAAGTACGCGCCGAAGACCGAATAGTCATCTTCTTTAGATGACTATTTTCGCTTTTTATGTAAAAATTATCAGTAAAAGGTTTGCTGCGAATGTTTGAGACCTTTTTTTGCAAGAAGCTTCATTTACTATACTTGGAGGTAAAACATGAATCTGCCAAATAAAATTACTGTGTCACGTATCATGCTGATACCAATATTTCTGCTCGTAATGCTTGTTCCTTTTTCCTGGGGAAATGTAGAGTTCCTTGGAGCGGAAATGCCGGTAACCCATCTGATTGGAGCTCTTATCTTTATCATTGCTTCAGTTACCGATTGGGTCGACGGCTACTTTGCCCGCAAATACAACCTGGTTACAAATCTGGGCAAGTTTCTTGATCCGCTTGCAGACAAGCTCCTGGTCTCTGCGGCATTGATTGTCCTGGTTGATCTTGGGCTGGCTCCATCCTGGATTGTGATTATTATCATCAGCCGTGAATTTGCCGTAACAGGTTTAAGGCTCGTTCTGGCGGGGGAAGGAGAAGTAGTCGCAGCGAATCAGCTTGGCAAAATCAAAACATGGGCTCAAATTGTAGCCATTTCTGCACTGCTTTTACATAATATTATTTTTGAAATGGTTTCAATTCCGTTTGATCTGATTGCCCTATGGGTTGCGATGTTCTTTACCATCTGGTCCGGCTGGGACTATTTTGCAAAAAACAAGCAGGCCTTCATTAACTCAAAGTAATTTTTTTGCCAGAAAGGGGCTTTTGAATGAATGCAGAAATTATAGCTGTCGGGTCTGAGCTTTTACTTGGACAAATCGTTAATACAAATGCCCGCTTTCTTTCCCGGCAGCTTGCTGAACTGGGCATTAATGTTTTTTACCATACAGTGGTTGGCGATAACCCTGAGCGCCTGAAGTCTGTGATCAAAATTGCGGAAGTTCGATCAGATCTGATCGTTTTCACTGGCGGGCTGGGGCCGACAAAGGATGATTTGACGAAAGAAACGATTGCCCGCCATCTTGGCAAAGAGCTTGTCATGGATGAACAGGCGCTTGAATCCATACAGCTGTATTTTAAACGGACCGACAGAGTGATGACTGAAAATAATAAAAAACAGGCTCTTGTACTTGAGGATGCACAAGTGCTACCTAACGAGCATGGAATGGCTCCTGGAATGATTTCCGATAATGGCGGGCATGTTTTTATGCTCCTCCCGGGACCGCCAAATGAAATGGAGCCTATGTTCCTGAAACATGCTTTTCCAGCCCTGCAATCCAAGCTGGGCACAGATGATGTGATTGTTTCCCGGGTATTGCACTTTTTCGGGATTGGAGAAGCCATGCTTGAAACTGAGATTGAAGATATTATCGATGCGCAGAGTAATCCAACGATTGCCCCGCTTGCCTCTGATGGGGAAGTCACGCTAAGGCTTACGGCAAAGCATAGCCAGCCTAACACTGCTATGATGCTGATGGATGAAACTGAAGCCAAGATCCTCGATCGTGTCGGTGAATTCTTCTATGGCTACGATGACACTTCCTTGATGCATGAGCTTACCAAGCTGATCAAGGAAAACAATATGACTATTTCTGCTGCTGAGAGTTTAACAGGCGGCATGTTCCAGCAGGAGTTTACATCTATTCCGGGAGCAGGCAGTCTTCTAAAAGGCGGAGTGGTTTGTTATACAAACGAAGTTAAGGCTGAAGTTTTAAAAGTCCGCAAAGAAACGATTGATAACGACGGGGTCGTCAGTGCTCAGTGTGCAGCAGAGCTTGCTGAGAATGTAGCCAGTCTGACTAACTCAGATATCGGGATCAGCTTCACAGGTGTTGCAGGTCCTGACGAACTGGAAGGCAACCCGGTGGGAACCGTATATATAGGCATCTGGATAAAAGGTAAGCTTGTCCAGACTGAAAAGCTGAACCTTGGGGGAACCAGGGCAGCAAACCGGGTCCGTACGGTAAAATACGGCTGCCATTTTCTTATAAAAGCATTAAAAGAAAGTCAGAGCGCCTAAAAGCGTTCTGATTTTTTAATAGCCTGAAAAATAGACAGAATTCTTATCGAAATGCCATTTCTTCTATTGATTCACACCTGAAAATTCCATTTTCCTCCGCATGAATTGATATTTTCGGGCAAAATGTCCCGGTGAAAAAAATCGAATGGATGTTCGACTTTT
Source organism: Cytobacillus oceanisediminis (assembly GCF_022811925.1). Lineage (NCBI taxonomy): Bacteria > Bacillati > Bacillota > Bacilli > Caryophanales > Bacillaceae > Cytobacillus > Cytobacillus oceanisediminis. The sequence continues at coordinate 2,151,347 of NZ_CP065511.1, forward strand.
TGCTCGACAAATGCATTGAAAAGGTTTATAGTAGAGTTAGGTTTTGAGATGAGACAAAACGAATCTAATCAAAAGATAGATTCGTCTATATAAAAGGAGGAACTATTAGTGAGTGATCGTCAAGCAGCTCTTGAAATGGCGTTAAAACAAATAGAAAAGCAATTTGGTAAAGGTTCTATTATGAAGCTTGGTGAACAGACTGACCGCAAAATTTCCACTGCACCAAGCGGATCCCTTGCCCTTGATGCAGCTCTTGGGGTAGGCGGCTACCCAAGAGGACGTATTATTGAAATTTATGGACCTGAGAGCTCTGGTAAAACAACAGTAGCCCTGCATGCAATTGCAGAGGTTCAGGCAAGCGGCGGACAAGCTGCTTTTATCGATGCTGAACATGCTCTAGACCCTGTTTATGCACAAAAGCTTGGTGTAAATATTGACGAGCTTCTTCTTTCCCAGCCGGATACAGGTGAGCAGGCGCTTGAAATTGCAGAAGCTCTTGTTCGAAGCGGCGCTGTTGATATCCTGGTAATTGACTCTGTTGCAGCCCTTGTGCCAAAGGCTGAAATTGAAGGGGAAATGGGTGACTCCCATGTTGGTTTGCAGGCCCGCCTTATGTCCCAGGCACTTCGTAAACTATCTGGTGCAATCAACAAATCTAAAACCATTGCGATTTTCATTAACCAGATCCGTGAAAAAGTCGGAGTTATGTTCGGAAACCCTGAAACCACTCCTGGCGGACGCGCATTGAAATTCTATTCTTCTGTCCGTCTTGAAGTACGCCGTGCAGAAACCCTTAAGCAGGGCAATGAAATGGTTGGTAATAAGACAAAAATCAAAGTTGTCAAAAACAAAGTCGCTCCGCCATTCAGAGTAGCGGAAGTAGATATCATGTACGGTGAAGGAATCTCGAAGGAAGGCGAAATCATCGATCTTGGATCTGAACTGGATATTGTCCAAAAGAGCGGTTCATGGTACTCATTTAACGAAGAGCGCTTAGGCCAAGGCCGTGAAAACGCCAAAGTATTCCTAAAAGAAAACCCGGAAATCCGCCTCACTATCCAAAAACAAATCCGTGAACACTACGGACTTGACGAAGATAAAGTAATCAGCGGAGACGAAGAGCAGGAAGAATTCGAGCTTATCGATTAATACAAAGAAAAAGCAAAGCCCGGGCGGCTTTGCTTTTCTTATGGATAATTAGTGATTCACTAAGCATTTATTAATAGAGCCAAAACTTGCACAAAATTATTAAGAGTTCAAACCAATCGAAATATTAAGAAAAGCCCTTAGGACAAACCCTTGACAATAAAATTCCACAGCTTTACAATTAAAAATGTATATTTTACATTTTATATGTAAAGAAATTCTTACTGAGTTAGACTTTGTCTGGCTCCAGGCTCCATTGGCTATTCATACGTTAATATTATGCCAGCCCAAAATGGATGCCCAATGCTTTTTTAAGATTGAAACGTTTAAAAGCCTTAGTGCTGTATGTTGAATTGGACAATGTACATGCCGACACTTTAAAAAACGTAACACAAACAAGTTCATAGCAAGAGGAGGTGAAATGATGGATCTAGTAACAGCAATCATCTCCATTTTGCTTGGCCTAATCGTCGGTGCTATTGTTGGCTATTTTGTTCGCAAATCTATTGCCGAAGCAAAAATTGCAGGAGCTAAAGATGCTGCTGAGCAGATTTTGGAAGACGCAAAGCGAGAAGCTGAGGCTACGAAGAAAGAAGCCCTGCTTGAAGCGAAAGATGAAATTCACAAGCTTCGCACAGATGCGGAAAGTGAAATTCGTGATCGAAGAAATGAACTGCAAAAACAAGAAAATCGCTTAATGCAAAGGGAAGAGAACCTTGATCGCAAAGATGAAACGTTAGATAAACGTGAAGTGCTTTTAGAAAAGAGGGACGATTCTCTTAGCAAAAGACAACAGCATATTGAAGAGATGGAAAGCAAAGTGGACGAGATGATTAAAGAGCAGCAAGCTGAGCTGGAACGTATCTCAGGCTTGACTCGTGAAGAGGCAAAGTCCATCATTTTAGAGCGCACGGAGCAGGAAGTGGCTCACGATGTCGCTATTATGGTAAAAGAGAGCGAGACTAGAGCGAAAGAGGACGCAGATAAGAAAGCGAAGGAAATCTTGTCACTGGCTATCCAAAGATGTGCAGCGGATCATGTAGCAGAAACTACTGTATCAGTTGTCAACCTGCCAAATGATGAGATGAAAGGGCGCATTATTGGCCGTGAAGGCCGTAATATCCGTACTCTGGAAACTCTGACTGGAATTGATCTCATAATCGATGATACGCCGGAAGCGGTTATTTTATCCGGTTTTGATCCGATTCGCCGTGAGACTGCACGCTTAGCTTTAGACAAACTGGTTCAGGACGGACGCATCCATCCAGCTCGGATTGAGGAAATGGTTGATAAGGCCCGCCGTGAAGTGGATGAACACATCCGGGAAATCGGTGAACAAACTACTTTCGAGGTTGGTGTTCATGGTCTGCATCCAGATTTAATCAAAATTCTTGGCCGTTTAAAATTCCGTACAAGCTACGGTCAGAATGTGTTAAAGCATTCAATGGAAGTGGCTCAGCTTTCAGGTTTGCTGGCTGCCGAATTAGGACAGGACGAAACATTGGCACGCCGTGCAGGATTGCTTCATGATATCGGTAAAGCAATCGACCATGAGGTGGAAGGAAGCCATGTTGAAATTGGTGTGGAACTTGCCACTAAGTATAAGGAGCATCCTGTTGTCATCAACAGTATCGCTTCCCACCATGGTGACACAGAGCCTACATCGATCATTGCCGTACTTGTCGCTGCAGCTGATGCTTTATCAGCAGCAAGACCTGGAGCAAGAAGAGAGACGCTTGAGAACTATATTCGCCGTCTGGAAAAGCTTGAAGAGATTTCAGAATCCTATGATGGCGTTGAAAAATCATTTGCCATTCAGGCAGGACGCGAAATTCGTATTATGGTTAAGCCTGAACAAATTGATGACCTTGAAGCTCATCGTTTGGCAAGGGATATCCGTAAGAAGATTGAAGAGGAACTTGATTATCCAGGCCACATCAAAGTCACGGTTATCCGTGAAACGAGGGCCGTTGAATATGCAAAATAAAGCGATGCTCATGCATCGCTTTATTTCTTTTTTGGGAAGTGCTTTATATTGATGCAGGAAACTGTGTTAAACTAATAAAAATGACTGGAAAAGCATACATATATCTTTAAAAACAGAAAGGGATATGACATGAATATATTGTTTGTCGGAGATGTAGTGGGTTCCCAGGGGCGGGATATGATCACTGAATATGTACCGAAGCTAAAAGAAAAATACCGCCCGCATATCACGATTATTAATGGGGAAAATGCAGCGGGTGGAAAGGGAATTACCGAAAAGATTTACCGCGGCTTTCTGGAAGCTGGTGCTCAGGCGGTAACTCTCGGTAATCATACCTGGGATAACCGGGAAATTTTTGAATTCATTGACCGCGCTAAATATATGGTTCGTCCGGCCAATTTTCCTTCAAATAATCCTGGCAAAGGCATGGTGTTTTTAAAATTTAATACAGAGGAAGTAGCGGTGATCAGCCTTCAGGGCAGGACTTTTATGAATACAAGTGATTGTCCTTTCCAAAAGGCGGATGAACTGATAAAAGAAGCCCGTGAAAGGACTCCGTTCATTTTTGTTGATTTTCATGCGGAAGCAACAAGTGAAAAACAGGCAATGGGCTGGTATTTGGATGGAAAAGTATCAGCAGTCGTGGGTACGCATACACACGTGCAGACAGCCGATAACCGTATTTTGCCTGGCGGGACAGCCTTTATGTCTGATGTGGGAATGACAGGCCCTTATGACGGTATCCTTGGTGTTGAAAAAGAAGCTGTAATCAAAAGGTTTTTGACCGGCCTGCCGGTTCGATTTGAGGTTCCGAAAGAAGGCAGGACCCAATTAAGTGCAGCATTCATTGAGCTGAGTCCAAAAACGGGTCTGGCAAAAAAAATTGACCGGATCTTGATTAACGATGACCATCCTTTTTACTCATAAACTGATAAAAACTGCATTCGGATGTCCGAGTGCAGTTTTTTAGTTTTTGCAGAAAATTCAGCCTTAAACCCTGCTTTTTTTTGTCCAAGCCGGAATATGTGAATTCTAAGCTGAATATAGTAGCAATGGAATGATATATAGACCTGGTGCTAAATTCCATCAAAGCGGGATGTGCATGAACGGAAAGTAATTGCTTATCTGAAGGCATTCAGCCTTTGCAGAAGGCGAATCAGCGCTTTGAGCAATGCATACAGGAGGGGTAAAACGAGGAGGAGCTAGGAATGGAAATATTAAAAGTTTCAGCAAAATCTAATCCTAATTCTGTAGCTGGTGCGCTTGCTGGAGTTCTTCGCGAAAGAGGAAGTGCGGAAATCCAGGCTATTGGTGCGGGTGCATTGAACCAGGCTGTTAAGGCAGTAGCGATCGCAAGAGGATTCGTAGCGCCTAGCGGAGTGGATTTAATTTGTATCCCTGCATTTACGGATATCCTGATTGACGGCGAAGAGCGGACTGCCATTAAGCTGATTGTGGAGCCGCGTTAGGCAAAAGCTTCAGAATGGGAAATCATCCTTTGTCATATGCATAAGTCAGCAAAATATAAATTCATGCAAAAATATTAAAACCTGTTTGCATTATAGGCAAACAGGTTCTTTTTTTAATAAGATAAAGCTATGCAGAAAAAGGGAGGAAAACAGCGTGAAAATATTTGATGCACATTGTGATGTCCTATATAAAATGTTTATGGACAGAAAGGTTGACTTTAAAAATTCAGGCAGTCTTCAGGTGAACCTGGAAGGGCTGCAGGCTTCCTGTTTAAAAGTTCAATGTTTTGCCATATATGTTCCTGAATCTGTCCATCCAGAAATGAAGTTCAACGCAGCCCTATATATGACCGATCTGTTTTACGATAAAGTGCTTAAACCCAACCCGCAATTAAAGCTCATTAGAAGCAGCCGGGACATCGACCTGCTGCAGGATGATGAAGTAGGGGCAGTGCTGACACTGGAGGGATGTGATGCAGTTGGCTGCGATCTGCTTAAACTGAAGACGCTTCTCAGGCTGGGAGTGTCTTCAGTGGGATTGACCTGGAATTATGCAAACTGTGCAGCTGATGGAGTGCTTGAAGAAAGGGGGGCAGGGCTTTCTTCATTTGGCAAACAAGTGGTTTATGAATTAAATGCCAGCAAAGCATGGTGCGATGTATCCCATCTTTCTGAACGCGGGTTCTGGGATGTGATGGAATGGGCGGACTATCCTTTTGCCTCTCACTCGAACTGCTATTCGCTGTGCCCGAATCCCCGCAATTTATCAAACGAACAGATCGAAGCCCTGATTGACCGGGACAGTGTGATGGGCATTACATTTGTGACGGAGTTTTTATCAGGAAAACAAACAGCCACGATTACAGACATCCTAAGACATCTTGAACATGTATGTTCACTTGGAGGAGAGAATCATGTAGGCTTTGGTTCGGATTTTGACGGTACGGATGGAAGAGTTACAGGTTTGGAGGATGCAAGAAAATACGATAGCCTGATAAATGAACTAACAAAATATTATTCTGATATACAAGCTGAAAAATTTTCATTCCGGAATTTTTATAACAGATTTCCAAGGTGAAAATGGTGAAAAAACTGTATATCAAGGGATGTGAGAGACCTAATAAATCCAAAATGAAATAATCTTTTTAGTATTTTTCAAAAAATAAAAAAATATTCATCTTTTAGCCAATAAATATTCAGAAAGGGTTGCTTTTTTAGACACATAGGTCTAGAATTGAAAGCGTTTAGTACCCATCCATCTTCCAGAATATAGCCTTTCAGGTATGGTGAAATAACAGGATTGACTGGACAAGTACTACACTTATATTAAATAAACGTTTTTACATAATTTCTTAACGTATCTAAAGGGGTGTAAGACATGATCAATCAACTTTCATGGAAAGTTGGAGGACAGCAAGGGGAAGGTATCGAAAGTACCGGGGAGATTTTTTCCATTGCATTAAATCGTTTAGGCTACTACCTGTACGGTTACCGCCACTTTTCATCACGTATTAAGGGCGGGCACACGAACAACAAGATTCGCGTCAGCACGTCACAAATTCGTTCTATTTCGGACGATTTAGATATTCTGGTAGCTTTTGACCAGGAAACAATCGATTTAAACTACAAAGAACTTCACGATAAAGGGATCATGATTGCAGATGCGAAATTTGATCCAAAACAGCCAGAAGATACGAATGCAGCTTTGTTTGCAGTGCCTTTTACAGAGATTGCTACAGAGCTTGGAACATCCCTGATGAAAAACATGGTTGCTGTTGGTGCGACATGTGCAGTTCTAAATTTAGATATTAAAGTATTTGAAGAAGTAGTTCAAGAGATTTTTGGGCGAAAAGGACAGCAGGTTGTCGATAAGAACATGGAAGCCATTCAGGCTGGCTTTGATTTCATGAAAGAAAAGCTAAGCGATGATGTGGAATTAATGGAGCTTGAAAAAGCTGACGGGCTGAAGCGTTTATTCATGATCGGAAACGATGCAATCGCTCTTGGTGCGCTTGCAGGCGGATGCCGCTTCATGGCCGCTTACCCAATCACACCTGCATCCGAAATCATGGAATATCTGATTAAAAAACTTCCGGCGCTTGGCGGATCTGTCATCCAGACTGAAGATGAAATTGCCGCAGTTACAATGGCAATTGGTGCAAACTACGCCGGTGTCCGCTCAATTACAGCATCTGCTGGTCCTGGACTTTCCCTTAAGATGGAAGCAATCGGCCTTTCAGGGATTACTGAAACACCTCTTGTTATCGTTGATACACAGCGTGGCGGCCCTTCTACAGGACTACCGACAAAGCAGGAGCAATCTGACTTAATGGCAATGATTTACGGAACTCATGGCGAGATTCCAAAAATCGTGCTTGCTCCAAGTACTGTACAGGAAGCATTCTATGATACGGCTGAAGCTTTCAACCTTGCAGAAGAATACCAGTGCCCGGTTATTGTCCTCTCAGACTTGCAGCTTTCTCTTGGAAAGCAGACAGTGGAGCCGCTTGATTTCAGCAAAGTTGAAATCCGCCGAGGAAAGCTTGTTACAGAAGAACTTCCTGAAATTGAAAACAAAGGCTACTTCAAGCGCTTTGAGGTTACAGAAGATGGGGTTTCACCTCGAGTGATCCCTGGCATGAAGAACGGAATCCACCATGTGACGGGTGTGGAGCATGATGAAACTGGAAAACCTTCTGAATCAGCTGCAAACCGCAATGCGCAAATGGATAAGCGTTTCCGCAAGATTGAAAATATTAAATTCAATACACCTGTTCACAAGAATGCTCCTCATGAAGAAGCAGACTTGCTAATCGTCGGCTTCAACTCAACACGCGGTGCAATTGAGGAAGCAATGAGCAGACTTGAACAGGACGGTATTAAAGTGAACCATGCACAAGTTCGCCTGATTCATCCTTTCCCAACTGATGAGTTATTGCCGCTTGTGAAATCAGCTAAAAAAATCGCTGTAGTAGAAAACAACGCTACTGGACAATTAGCGAACATCATGAAGATGAACGTCGGACATGCTGAGAAAGTACATAAGCTATTAAAGTACGACGGAAATCCATTCTTGCCGCATGAAATTCACACAAAATGCAAGGAGTTGTTCTAAATGGCCACATTTAAAGATTTTCGAAATAATGTAAAACCAAACTGGTGCCCAGGCTGTGGAGACTTCTCCGTGCAGGCTGCGATTCAGCGTGCGGCAGCAAATGTTGGTTTAGAGCCTGAGAACTTAGCTGTAGTATCAGGCATTGGATGCTCCGGACGTATTTCCGGCTATATCAATTCATACGGTTTCCACGGCATTCATGGGCGTTCACTGCCGATCGCCCAGGGTGTGAAAATGGCTAACCGCGATTTAACAGTTATCGCATCCGGCGGTGACGGAGATGGATTCGCGATCGGTATGGGCCATACGATCCATGCGATCCGCCGTAATGTGAACATCACTTATATCGTAATGGATAACCAAATCTATGGTTTAACAAAAGGACAGACTTCACCGCGTTCTGCGGCTGGTTTCAAAACGAAGTCCACTCCGCAAGGTTCTATTGAGCAGGCGATTTCTCCAATGGAAATGGCATTAACAGCCGGTGCGACTTTCGTGGCACAAAGCTTCTCAACTGACCTTAAAGATTTGACTGCGTTAATCGAAGCAGGCATCAAGCATGATGGCTTCTCTTTAATTAACGTGTTCAGTCCATGTGTTACATACAATAAAGTAAACACATATGACTGGTTTAAAGAAAACCTGACAAAGCTTAGCGATGTGGAAGGCTATGACCATTCAAGCCGTGAAATGGCTATGCAGACTCTTATGAAGCACAGCGGCCTTGTAACTGGCTTAATCTATCAGGACACAGAGCGCAAGTCTTATCAGGAATTGCTTTCAGGTTACTCTGAAACTCCTTTATCACAAGCGGATCTTGAACTTGATCAAGCTCACTTTGATAAACTTGCAGCTGAATTTATGTAATCATAAGAAGTCCGGGAATCCCGGGCTTCTTTTTTCTTGTGTTGAAATAAGATTAAATGTGACACTTATCACACACAAAATATTAAATTTAGTCTAGTATTAGTGAATGTGCAGGATTAAAATTATCCCTGATCGTACATACAAGTAATAGCTTCTGATAAGAGGCTGAGTGCTGTTTTCTATTGTTTTAACTATCAGAAAGCCTTATACTATAATAATGTGCACATATATAAATTGCACAACATGATAATAGCTGAAAATTGAGTTTAAATGATAGATGCTGCTCAGGAGAAAGAGAAAGGGGATACATGATGAACGAAAAACAGCGTTTAGAAAGCCAGCAAGTGCAAACAGCAAATCCTTCGGACAAAAAATCCGTAAAGGATTACAGCAAATACTTTGAAACTGTTTATACTGCACCTTCCTTAAAGGAAGCGAAAAAACGCGGTAAAGAAGAAGTGAAATATCATAAAGATTTTAGCATTCCTGAAGAATTTCATGGCATGGGGAATGGCCGCAAATTCTATATCCGCACTTACGGCTGCCAGATGAATGAGCATGATACCGAAGTTATGGCTGGTATTTTCCTTGGTCTTGGCTATGAGCATACAGAATCAGTGGAAGATGCAAATGTCATTTTGCTTAATACATGTGCCATCCGTGAAAATGCCGAAAATAAAGTGTTTGGAGAACTTGGCCATCTAAAACATTTAAAAAAGGAAAATCCCGATCTTCTAATTGGTGTCTGCGGATGTATGTCACAGGAAGAATCTGTTGTTAACAAGATTCTTAAAACATATAACCAGGTAGATATGATATTTGGAACACACAACATTCACCGTCTTCCTAACATTCTTCAAGAAGCGTATATGTCGAAGGAAATGGTTATTGAAGTATGGTCTAAAGAAGGGGATGTAATTGAGAACCTTCCAAAAGTGCGCCGCGGCAATATTAAAGCATGGGTCAACATTATGTACGGCTGTGATAAATTCTGCACGTACTGCATTGTTCCTTATACACGCGGAAAAGAGCGGAGCAGACGTCCTGAGGATATCATTCAGGAAGTGCGCCAGTTAGCGGCACAGGGCTACCAGGAAATTACCCTGCTTGGGCAAAACGTAAACGCGTATGGAAAAGATTTTGAGGATATGAAATACGGCCTTGGCGATTTAATGGATGAAATGCGCAAAATCGACATTCCGCGAGTACGCTTTACAACCAGCCATCCGCGCGACTTTGACGATCATCTGATTGAAGTGCTTGCCAAAGGCGGCAATCTGGTAGAGCATATTCACCTTCCAGTTCAATCTGGTTCTACAGATGTCCTGAAAATCATGGCCCGTAAATATACAAGGGAACAATACTTGGAGCTGGTTCGCAAGATTAAAGCGGCTATTCCAGAGGCTACTTTCACAACTGATATCATCGTCGGCTATCCTAATGAGACAGAAGAGCAATTTGAAGAAACAATATCCCTGTATAGGGAGGTAGGCTTCGAAGCTGCTTATACGTTCATTTACTCACCTCGTGAAGGCACACCAGCGGCTAAAATGGTGGATAACGTGCCAATGGAAGTGAAGAAAGAACGTCTTCAGCGCCTGAACGCAGTTGTTAATGAATTATCGGCAGAAGCAATGAAAAAATATAAAGGCCAGACTGTCGAAGTTCTTGTGGAAGGGGAAAGCAAGAACAATCCTGAAATTCTTGCAGGATACACAAGAAAGAACAAGCTGGTAAACTTTAAGGGACCGAAAACAGCAATCGGCAAAATTGTGAATGTAAAAGTAACCGATGCGAAGACTTGGTCCCTAAACGGAGAAATGGCAGAAGAACTAGACGCGGTTGAGGTGAAGCAGTAATGGCAAAATACACAAAAGATGAGATTGTAGAACGTGCGAAGGAATTGGCACGCATGATTGCAGAGACAGAAGAAGTGGATTTCTTCAAGCGTGCAGAAGCACAGATTAATGAAAACGAAAAGGTTAGTGCTACCATTACAACGATCAAAGGCTTGCAAAAGCAGGCTGTCAATCTTCAGCACTATGGTAAAGCTGAAGCATTAAAGAAAACGGAAGAAAAAATTGCCCAGTTGGAACAGCAGCTGGATGAAATCCCGGTTGTCCAGGAATTCAAGCAATCCCAGGTGGATGTTAATGAATTGCTGCAGATTGTGGCTAATACGATTTCCAACACTGTAACAGACGAAGTCATTACTTCTACAGGCGGAAATCTCCTGAGCGGCGAAACGGGATCAAAAATCAGCAACAGCAGCTGTACACATTAATAAACTGATAGCGAAACACCCTGCACCAATTAGTGCAGGGTGTTTTTTACGTTCTATATTTAAGGGAGGAATTGGTATTGGCCATGGGTTGTGGGGGGGCCTTTTATTGGTTTCGCAATAGTTCTACTGCCTTTAAAAATTCTTTTCTGTACTCCTGCTGTTCAATGATCGCAGCATTTAACGTTGACAGCAGGGATTGATTCAGCATTTTAGTCCCTGCATCATCAGATTTTTTGTCCAAAAAGTTGAGGAGAAAAGTATATACAAGGAGCAATGTCGAGTAATTATCCACATATGTGAGATTGATAGCCCGTCCGCCCTTTCCGCCAGCAGCATGGTTATTGATCGACGGTATTCCGGCTTCTGCAGCCATATCAATAAACTCCTTTGGAATACCCAGCTGCTTGAGGACTTCCGGATCCAGATCCAGCTTTTGCATATTTTGACTTAGCATGGTACTCCCTCCCTTCTTTTTGGACGTTTTAAGATTCTGTATAGAAAGAATTGCTTTATCTTTAATTATGCTTTGTTGCTTTGCTGCTGAGTTGTAGTGTTCACAGAAATGGCTGTGGAGTCTCCTCCATTTGCAATATTGTATTGAGCTGAAAGAATTGGAATGTTGATCAGTGCAGCGTTAATAGCAAAGCCTCCACCAGAAATCGGCAATTGGCCGTTTAGGTTTGTTTGAGGAAGGTTTGCTTGTGCAGCGAAAGTAAAAGCTTCCGCTTCATTGCCGCTGTCTGCTCCATTTACTGCTCCGCCGCTCGGCAATACGCCATTGTCTTTTTCGTAATCGTCATAGCATCTTGATAGCATATTTTTTTCACCTCCTTCAATTGATTGAAGTGGCTGTTTTCTAGATTATGAGTCTTTCTTCATCATGTCTGAAAGATCCAGATCCAGAAGTTTTTTACCGTTTACAGATAGTTTCACCTGTTTATAATCCTCGGATGTTTCCACAACAGGCAGCAGATTTTTTAATGCAGGAATTATATTCCCGATCCCGGAGGAATTTTTTGTGAAGAGCCCTTCTAAGTTTTTCAACGGCTTAAGAGATTCCATAAGATTTCCTTTTAACTCTTCAGACTGAATTTTTTCTAATCCTTTTGTATAGAATCCGCCCAATGTTTCAGTAAACTTGGCTACCATTTGTTCAGCATATTGTTTTGCTTCTTCCCCTGTCAGCTCCTTGCCATTGATTGAAACTTTATAGTTGGAGTTCTCCTTGTCTGCCATTCCTGTTCACCTCCTTATCGATAGTTTATTATATAGATTCTTGAGCCAAGCTGTCTCCGCAGATGCAGCAGGACAAACGTGCATTTTTCAATCACATACCTATCAGTGAGTTTTAAGGCCTTACCATAGGCAGGCACTTTCCTTATTTATATAGAGAATTCTCCTGCTGGATTTGTTCTGACCGGAACATTCGCCCGCTCCCGGCATACTATAAATCATGCCAATACTTTTGCCTAACATTCATCAAAAATTATCGCACACTAGTCTAATATCCCGCATAGGATGAATTGAAAATGAATGAGGAGGGTTCGCTCGCAATGGGAGATTACAGAGAGATTATAACGAAAGCGGTCGTTGCGAAAGGACGTAAATTCACACAGTCCAATCATACGATCTGCCCGTCACACCATCCGTCAAGCATACTTGGCTGCTGGATCATAAACCATACGTACGAGGCGAAAAAAGCTGGAAAAACAGTGGAAATCTGCGGCCATTATGACATTAACGTTTGGTACTCTTTCAACAACAATACAAAAACCGAAGTTGTTACCGAACGGGTTGAGTATAAAGATGTCATTAAATTGAAGTACCGTGATCCGGACTGTTTGGATGATCATGATGTCATCGCCCGTGTTCTGCAGCAGCCTAGCTGCTGTGAAGCAGTCATTTCTCCAAACGGCAACAAAATCATCGTCACTGTGGAAAGAGAGTTCATGGTCGAGGTGATCGGCGAAACAAAAGTTTGTGTAGCTGTTTACCCAGACAAGTGCGAATGTGATGATGACGATTGGGGACTTGATGTGGACGATGAAGAATTCGAGGATTTAAATCCGGATTTCTTGGTGGGAACTGAAGAAGAATAATGACAAACTAGGAGGTTTTGCTTCCTAGTTTTTCTTTTTATATTTTCATAATGCCAGCCATATTCCAGCGAATTAACGATAGTATCTTCCGCCTTTAGTCTGAATTCATCTGCAGAGTCTTTCCTTAGAATGGAGGTATAAGATGTAAAGGGGAGAGGCAAGGATGAAAATATTTCAATTGAATTTGAAGTGCAATGATTTAGACAGGATGAAAGAATTTTATACAAATGTGCTGGAGATGGAGCTGCTGACGGAGACTGAAAGTTATTTTACGATCATGGCCGGCTCAACTAAGATTCTTTTTGAGAAAGATGCAGCGATTCCTTTTTATCATGTATGCTTCCGGACTAATACTGAGTACTTTGATCATATATATCAGAAATTAGGGGCTGAAAGTGTGCTGCTGCCAAATGAGTGCGGCGAATACAGTATGTTTTGGAAAGGAAAGCAGGCCTATTTTATCGATCCGGACGGAAATATTATGGAGATGCTGGAGCGGCCTTTGGATGGTGTAAAAAAGGAGGGTATCCGCTGGCATGATGTTGGGGAAGTTGGCTTGCCTGTCAAAGATGTAGCTGCAATGGAGCAGGAATTAGATCAGTATCTGTACAATGAACAGATGGATTCCAGCGAGACGTTTGCTTTTTACGGAGACAGGAAAGGGGTTTTTGTGTTAGTGAAGGAAGGGCGGAACTGGTATCCAACAGAAAGGGCTGCCGTTATTTCTCCTATTAAGATATTTGCTTCGGGACCAAGGGATGCCATGTTTCAGCATCAGGAATATCCTTACGAAGTGATCGTGAGAAAGGAATGGGAAGGGAGCATCCCAGCTGTGCAATTTCGCATTGCACGTCCGACAAACCAGCTTGATAAACTCATCTCCTTTTATGAAAAAGGACTGGGTCTGAAGAGAGTCGGCGAGTTTCGGAATCATGAAGGCTATGATGGCATTATGATTGGTCTGCCTGATAGCCAGTATCATCTTGAATTTACTCAATCCAAGGAAAAAATGGAGCTTCCGCAGCCGACAAAGGAGCATCTATTAGTCTTTTATGTGGGAGACCGCCTGGAGCGGGATAACATTGCCGAAAGGCTTTCTGCTTTTGGGTATTTGGAAACAGAACCGGAAAATCCATATTGGGGCAGAGGCGGAGTTACGATAGAAGATCCTGATGGATGGCCGATTGTATTGATGAATACGCCAGGAATATGAAGCTTCCGGTTTGCCGGGAGCTTTTCCAATGATAATTTTAAAATGAATAAGCCATCGTTTTCCTAAATATGTTAAAATAGCAAAGTAGTAAAATGAATGCAGAAAGGTTGAGGGTTTATGTTTAAAAAGGTTGCCTCTGATGTGCTGGGATTAAGCGATGTAGGAAGCGTCATCCAGCCGGCTGATTATGACAAAGTTGATGCTGACGATTATGTCCTGCATGAAGATAATGAGAAAATTTATTTCCTGATCAAGTCCAAGTCGGATGAATACTGCTTTACGAATAAGGCGCTTATTCATCTGGATGGTACTAGTGCAATCAGCAAAAAACGAACTCTAAAGCGCTACAGCTACCGCGAATATAGCATTTCAAATGTGATGCTGGAAACAGCTGGTACAGTTGATTTGGATGTGGAAATCAAATTCGTGATCGGATCTCAGGCTTTCTCTATTGACGTACATAAAAAGCATATCGAAGAATTGAAAGATTTATATAAAGCCCTGATCCGCATTTCCGAAATCTGCCGAGAAAATGAGGTGTCCATGGAGTATGCTGAAAAAAGCCTGAATTTGGCATCAAGCACTCTTGGACGTTCAGTGTCCAATCAGGACGCTAATGTGGTGGACAATTTCCGTGTACTAAATGAAACAGCCTTCAACTGGCTGATGAACAGCCGCAAGAAATATAATGTGAAAGATTTCGGATATGTGTTTGAAAAATACATCAATAACTAAGAAATACTGGCAGCTCTCCATTTGGGGAGCTGCTGTTTTTCTAAAATAAGAAGGTTTAAGTTTTGAACTTCGATAACTGTCTAGCTCCGACGCCTACCCCCTCGAGGTCACAAGCCAATCCTCCCAAAAAGGCAAAGAACGCCTTTCCGTGAGGATCATCTTGTGCTTGTCGGGGGTGGGGCAAGGCGCTTCCGCTTTTCTAATCGCCAAATATTGCACGACTGAGTCAGCCGATAATCTATGATATAATGAAAAAGACGTTTTTAGAGGAAATCTCTAAAACAGGATTATAAAATAATAGATTATCGAACGTTGGAGGAAGTTATGGCAGCAGCATATACGCCTATGATACAGCAATATTTAAGGGTAAAGGCAGAATATCAGGATGCCTTTTTATTTTTTCGCCTTGGCGACTTTTACGAAATGTTTTTTGATGATGCACTTAAAGCATCACAGGAGCTTGAAATCACACTAACCAGCCGCGAAGGAGGCACGGAAGAACGGATTCCCATGTGCGGGGTGCCGTATCATTCAGCACCAGTTTATATTGAACAATTGATTGAAAAAGGCTACAAAGTCGCAATCTGCGAGCAAACAGAAGATCCGAAACAGGCAAAAGGTGTTGTGAAGCGGGAAGTCGTACAGCTTATCACGCCTGGAACAATGATGGAAGGCAAAGGCCTTCAGGAAAAAGAAAACAATTACATTGCATCGATTTCGGTTTTTGAAGATGAAACTTTTGGATTTGCCACAAATGATTTATCAACAGGTGAGACGAAAGTAACGATGTTAAGCAGCGGGTTTGATGAAGTTTTGAACGAGCTGTCCATGTCAGGAGCAAGGGAAGTGGTCATCTCATCCGATTTTGATGGAGATTGGCAGCGGAAAATGAAAGAACGATCCGTCATGGCGATTTCATTCGAGGATGATTGCGGAGTCCGAGACTCTTTCGAGGGGCTTTTGGCTGATTTAAATCAGGACAAGCTTAGGACAACCTCTTCCAGACTGATTAATTACCTGTACCGTACGCAGAAGAGAAGCTTGGATCACCTTCAAAAAGTGGCTACTTATCAGATTAATCAATACATGAAAATCGATTATTTTTCGAAAAAGAATCTTGAGCTGACAGAAACCATCCGCAGCAAAGGCAAGAAGGGTTCACTGTTATGGCTGCTGGATGAAACGAAGACAGCCATGGGAGGACGCCTGTTAAAGCAATGGATTGACAGGCCGCTTATTGATGAACAGGAAATCAAGCGCCGCCATTCGCTGGTTGAAACGTTCATGGGCTCTTTCTTTGAACGGGAAGAAATCCGGGAAAAGCTGAAGGAAGTCTATGATCTGGAACGCCTTGCTGGAAGAGTGGCTTTTGGAAATGTGAATGCCCGCGACCTTGTGCAGCTTAAGAAATCTCTTCAGCAGATACCTATTTTAAAAGAAATGGTCTCAAATCTGCCGAATGAAGAAGCAGTGAGGCTTGCTGAGCGCCTGGATGCCTGTGAAGAAGTCACGGATACTTTGGAAAGCGCGATTATGGAAAATCCGCCCCTGTCTTTGAAGGATGGAAACATCATTCAGGACGGCTACCATGAAGAGCTGGATAAATACCGTGATGCCAGCCGCAATGGGAAAACCTGGATTGCCCAGCTTGAGAAGCAGGAACGTGAAAAAACAGGCATTAAATCATTAAAAATCGGATTTAACCGTGTGTTTGGCTATTATATTGAAGTTACTCGAGCTAACCTTCATCTTCTAAAAGAAGGGCAATATGAGCGCAAGCAGACCCTGACCAATGCGGAGCGATTTATTACGCCTGAATTAAAGGAAAAAGAGGCACTCATACTGGAAGCGCAGGAAAAGTGTGTGGAGCTCGAGTATGAATTATTTACGAATGTCCGCGAATATGTAAAAGAGTATATTCCGAGATTGCAAAAGCTGGCGAAAACGGTAAGTGAGCTGGATGTACTTCAGTGCTTCGCTGCTGTCAGCGAGCAGAGGCATTATATAAAGCCAAGCTTTTCAAATGAAAGACGGGTTTATATCAAAGACGGCCGACATCCAGTCGTTGAAAAAGTGCTGAATGCACAGGAATATGTGCCAAATGACTGTTATATGGATGCCGACCGGGAAATGCTGCTGATTACAGGGCCGAATATGTCCGGTAAAAGTACGTATATGAGGCAAATCGCACTTACAGCCATTTTAGCGCAAATTGGCTGCTATGTGCCTGCTTCTGAAGCCGTGCTGCCGATTTTCGATCAGGTATTTACGAGAATCGGGGCCGCCGATGACCTTATTTCCGGCCAGAGTACGTTCATGGTCGAGATGCTTGAAGCGAGAAATGCGATTGTGAATGCTACGCAAAATAGCTTGATTTTATTTGATGAAATCGGGCGCGGAACATCAACCTATGATGGGATGGCATTGGCGCAGGCAATCATTGAATATATTCACAACCGGATTGGTGCAAAGACCTTATTTTCCACTCACTATCATGAATTGACCGTGCTTGAAGAAGAACTGCAAAAAGTGAAAAACATCCATGTCAGCGCAGTCGAGCAAAATGGACGGGTTGTGTTCCTTCACAAAATTAAGGAAGGAGCTGCAGATAAGAGTTACGGAATCCATGTTGCCCAGCTTGCAGAGCTCCCGAATGAACTGATTGTAAGGGCAAATGAAATTTTAACAGGGCTGGAATCGAACGATCCGGGTCCTGTGAAAAAAGAGATTCCTGCTGCAGAAAAAATGGCAGAGCCTGCTGCCCAATTATCTTTCTTTGAGGAGCCTGAAGACGTTAAGAAACCTTCAATAGGCTCTAAGGAAAAGAAGATAATTGATAAAGTCAAAGCGCTCGATATCCTTGATATGACGCCAATGCAGGCATTAAATACATTATATGAACTGCACAGGAAATTGAAGAATTAGTAAACAGGGGGTGACGAGATGGGGAAAATCATTCAGCTAGATGATGCGCTTTCTAATAAAATCGCTGCCGGCGAGGTGGTGGAGCGGCCTGCATCAGTGGTAAAAGAATTGATGGAGAACTCGATTGATGCCGGAAGCACGATTATTGAAATCGAAGTGGAAGAAGCCGGCCTGGCCAAAATCCGCATCATTGATAATGGCGATGGGATTGAGGAAGATGATGTCCTGAATGCCTTTCATCGCCATGCTACCAGTAAAATTAAAGACGAAAATGACCTTTTCCGCATCCGCACGCTCGGATTCCGCGGCGAGGCATTGCCAAGTATTGCGTCGGTTTCCAGGATTGAGATGAAAACCTCAACCGGGGATGCCGGCACACGTGTTGTCATCGAAGGCGGAAAAGTGGAAGTGATAGAAAAGGCGCCCGGCAGAAAAGGGACTGACCTGACCGTAACGGATTTATTTTTCAACACGCCGGCACGGCTTAAATATATGAAGACGATTCACACAGAGCTTGGCAATATTACGGATGTGGTTAACAGGCTGTCGCTTGCCCATCCGGAGGTCGCCATCCGCATGGTCCATAATGAGCGAAAGCTCCTGCAGACGAACGGAAACGGGGATGTCCGGCAGGTGCTTGCTGCTATTTATGGGCTCACTATTGTGAAAAAGATGGTTCCAATTGAGGCAAGTTCTCTTGATTTCAAAATCAGCGGCTATGCAGCTCTGCCAGAGATTACAAGGGCATCAAGAAACTACATTTCTACGATGATCAACGGCCGCTTTATTAAGAATTACTCATTGGCCAAAGCCATTCAGGAGGGGTATCATACCCTGCTGCCAATCGGCCGCTACCCGATTGTGCTCCTGAACATTGAAATGGATCCGCTCCTTGTTGATGTGAACGTCCATCCGTCGAAAATGGAGGTACGCTTAAGCAAGGAACATGAATTGAATGAGCTTGTATCAGGTGCTTTGAAGGCTGCATTTAAAAAAGAGGAACTGATTCCTTCCGGATTTACACAGCCGAAGAGCATGAAGCCTAAATCGGAACAGACTGCTCTTGATCTGGATCATTTGCCTGAACATCGGGGGCATGTACCTTCTTATGTGCGTGAAACAAGGGAGGAAGCTGTCCGGCAGTACCCGAATGGGGGAGTTCTGAAAAGCCCGCAAAGTCCTCCAGCTGAACCGCCAGCAGCAGAATCACCTGAAGTGCAGGATACTCCTTTCATGGATTTCAGCCCTTCAGCTGAAGAAATGCCTGAAGCGGATCATCATTTATTCCAGACCGAAGAGCCGAGAGCTGCAGGACTGAAACAATTTTTTGCAGAGACTGCAACTGTGGAGGAGCCATCCCGGGTGCCGCCGCTCTATCCGATCGGGCAAATGCATGGGACTTATATTTTTGCCCAAAATGACCGGGGCCTTTATATCATTGATCAGCACGCCGCCCAGGAGCGGATCAAGTACGAGTATTTCAGGGAAAAAGTCGGCCAGGTTGAAAGCGAATTGCAGGAAATGCTCATACCGCTGACCTTTGAATACTCAACGGATGATTATATCAAAATTGATGAATACAAAGGCGAGCTTGAAAAAGTGGGGGTATTTCTGGAGCAGTTCGGACATAACAGCTTTATCGTCCGTTCCCACCCGCAATGGCTGCCAAAAGGCGAGGAACAGGAAATCATTGAGGATATGATTGAACAGCTCTTAGCTATGAAGAGAGTCGATATTAAAAAACTGCGGGAGGAAGCCGCCATCATGATGAGCTGTAAAGCTTCCATTAAAGCGAACCACCACCTGCGCAATGATGAAATCCAGGCGCTGCTTGATGAATTGCGGAGGTCCTCCGATCCGTTCACATGCCCGCATGGACGGCCGATCATCATTCATTACTCAACCTATGAAATGGAGAAAATGTTTAAGCGGGTAATGTAGAGAGGAAGACGCTGAACTAAGGGTTTAGCGTCTTTTTACTGATGAATAATTTTATTATGTAAACTATCAAATCTAATAAAATTAAATTTATTTTCGAAAAACGAAAGAAAATATTGACTATATTCTGAATATTTAGTAATATTTCAAGAAAGAATCTTGTATACTGAATACAAAGTAGACTTCGCTAGACTTCCTTAATAAAGATTGTCGACAAACGACTATCACATCACCCTACCTCTATGTGTCACCTTTTCTTCACCTAAGATTCCTTTGTCCATATTCTTTTAAATAGCTTTTTAGTAAATAATCTGCCTTTTTCAAGTTATATATATTATTTTTTCTCTTTCCTTTAAAGGAGGTGAGAAGTACATAATTTCTAGCAAGAACTATAATTGAAAAAAGAGGGGGAGTTTTATTTTGGCAAAAAGAAGTTTTGTAATCTTTATGCTTCTATTTTCTATTCTTCTATCGGCTTGTTCCATGAAAGTTACGAAGGAATCCGATGAAGAAGAAAAGGTACAAGTGAATGTTACAGAAGGATTATCGAAGGAAGAAAAAGTCCGCCAGATTGAAATGTATGTCACAACTCCTGATTACGACCCTGTTCGATATGAATTCGGTCTAATGATTGCTGATGAATGGAAGAAGCTTGGCTTTGATGTTAAGGTTACACCGTTAGAATGGAATCGTTTAGCTGAGTTAGGTATGCAGCAAAAGGATTTTGATGCCTTCACATTATCTTGGGCAGGAAGAGCTGAAAGAATAGATCCTGATCATTTTATTTACCAAACTCTGCATTCATCTAACAGGGGATTAGGAGCCTATAACATTGTTGGATATAACAATCCTGAGTTTGACAAACTAGCAGAAGATCAAAGAAAAGTAACTGATTTAGAAGAAAGGAAAAAAATTGTATTTAAAGCACAGGAAAAATACTTGGAAGATCTGCCTTATGCCCCGGTAGCTCATCGAGATCAAGTGATGGCCTATAATAAGAAAAATTTTAAGAATGTAAATTATATGCTGGGAGAAGGACTTAATAGCTATTGGACATTCCTGGAAATGGAGCCTGCAGGGGATCAAAAGGTTGTTCGGTGGGGATATCCAAGCGACATTGATTCTCTAAATCCTTTAAGTTCTACAAATTCCCATGATTTTCAGGTTACTCGCTTAATTTACGATAGGCTAGTACAGATTACACCAACAGGAGAACCGAAAAACTGGGCAGCAGAAAGCATAGAAGATGTTAATGGAGATGGTAAGACGTATAAAATCAATATAAAACCTGGAATGAAATTTCATGATGGAGAACCAGTTACAGCGGAAGATGTCAAGTTCTCATTTGATCTTGTGAAAGAGATTCAGTCGCCTTTCTTTATGGGAATGGTTGAGCCAATTGAATCCGTTGACTTAATTGATGACCTGACTGTCCAGTTTAATTTAAGAGAACCATTTGCTCCTTTTATCAGCAATACATTGGCACAAATGTATATTTTCCCAGAACATTATTGGAAACCAATTCTGGAAAGTGAAGGGGCACAAGGTGTTTTAGAACATAAAAATGAAAAAATTATTGGCAGTGGTCCGTTCAAGATGGATTATTGGAGACCAAACCAGGAAATGAAGCTGGCTCGTAATGATGACTTCTATACACCTGCGAAGGTAGAGGGTATCCTAAGCATCCCTTATGCAAATACACAAGGCATGGTTGCAGCAGTTAATAAGGGAGAAGCGGATATTACCGGCTGGTGGCTGGAACCTATCAAGGCAGAGGAATTAAAGAAAAATCCTGATCTTGAAGTCATAAGTGTTCCGGACCATGGACTTTATCACATTAACTTTAACATGAGAAGGATGCCATTTGATGATAAGGCAGTTCGATTAGCAATGTCGTATGTAATTCCTAAACAGAGGATTGTAGATGAAATCCTGGAAGGTTACGGTTCAGTGGCAGATTCACTAATCGGTCCGGCAAACGAGTTTTGGCATAATCCGAACGTGAAAAAGTTTGAATTTGATCCGGAAAAAGCCAGAGCCATTTTAGAGGAAGCTGGTTATAGGTGGGATGCTGAAGGGAAAATCTATTATCCAGAGGGAAAAAGTGATTCCGGCAAAGAGAAAGGTATCATTGAAGAGGTTGAATAATAGATTGTGAGGAGGGAAGTATAGCTTCCTTCCTTACTCTACTATTGAGAGGAGCCGTAATGATGAAAGGTATAAAGGGCTTTATTATTAAAAGGCTTATCCAAAGTGTTATTACGCTTTATATATTATTAACTGTCCTGTTTTTCATGTTCAGAGTCCTCCCCGGTGATCCGACAACAATGTTTGTTGATGCTGCTCTTCCTCAAGAAGCACGGGAAGCAGTCCTTAAACAGTTTGGCTTAGATAAGCCCCTGCTTGAACAATATTGGATATATTTAAGTAATTTTATACAAGGGGAATTCGGTATTTCCTTTACCTCCAGAGAGCCTGTGGTTGATGTGATTTCTGATTATTTAGCTGCAACCATTTTATTGATGGGTTTTACAATCGGGTTTGCCTTAATAATCGGGATAATTGGTGGGGCTTTAACAGCCTGGTTTCGAGGAACAAAGTTTGAAGCTGCAGTAGTGTCGATTGCTTTATTCTTTCGTTCTGCGCCAATTTTTTGGATTGGAATGGTGGCATTAGCGTTTTTCTCTTATAACTTGAGCTGGTTCCCTACAGGAGGAATGCATGTACCGGGTCAGCAGTTTGAAAATTTTTTTGATAAATACATGACATTAGAGTTTCTACATCATTTAACTCTCCCAGTACTTGTAGGTGCTGCTTATTATGTTGCGAGCCCTCTGCTCATAATGAGAAATTCAATGATAAGTATTATGGAAGAAGATTTCATTGAAATGAGCCGGGCAAAAGGTCTAAAAGAGCGTTACATATTGTTTAAGCATGCAGTGAGAAATGCATTGCTGCCGGTTGTGACAGAGGTCGCTTTATTAGTTGGTTTTGCAATCGGCGGGCAGGTCTTGCTTGAAGTAGTGTTTAATTGGCCTGGCATAGGCCGATTAATCGTGGACTCCATCCAAAGAAATGATTACCCCGTAGCACAGGCAACCTTTTTTCTAATGGGTGTTATTGTAGTCTTTCTAAACCTGCTGTCTGACATTTTATACGGGTATTTAGATCCCCGTGTAACTTACAAGAAATCTTAATAAAGGAGGGAAATCTATGACATGGAAGCAAACAATGCGTTTGTTAATAAAGGATAAATTAGGACTATTGGGGATCATCCTCCTTACTTTCTTTATTGTTATCTCAATCTTTGCACCACAAATAATTCCCTATGATCCCAATGAACAGCATTACTCAGAAACAGGGGAATTATTGCGAATGGAGCCCCCTAGTAAAGAGCATTTATTTGGAACAACGCGGCTGGGAAGAGATATTTTCAGTCAAGTCATTGCTGGAACTAGGGTTGCCTTATTTGTTGGAATTGTCTCGGCAATAATGGTGACAATCATCGGGACAGTAATCGCATTAGTAGCAGGATATTTTGGAGGATGGATTGATGATCTCTTAATGAGAATGACTGATATTGTTTACGGTATTCCATTTTTGCCATTTGCTATGATTATGGTTGCTGTATTAGGGCCTAGCATTTGGAATATTATAATAGCCATTGTTCTCATTTCTTGGAGGACAACAACCCGGGTAATACGTTCTGAAGTCTTGACTCTTAAGCAGAGATCTTTTATCCAAGCTGCAAAATTAAGCGGAGCAGGATCATTTAGAATCATTTTCCGTCATTTAGTGCCTAACATACTGCCCCTTGCTTTAGTTTTTGGATCACTCGCTATGGGCTGGGCAATTGTTACTGAGGCCAGTGTAAGCTTCTTGGGGTATGGTGACCCGCTATTAATAAGCTGGGGGAAAATTTTGTTCGATGCCTATGTTGCCCAAGCTATAACAGAAGCATGGTGGTGGGTAGTCCCACCGGGATTAGCCATAACTTTATTAGTGATGTCCGGCTTTTTTGTAAGCCGCAGTCTTGAAGAAATCTTAGATCCGAGGTTGAGAAGATAATGAACGATAATTTATTGGAAATCAAAGACTTAAGAACTTGTTACAAGGTGCAAGATGGAGAGGTTTGGGCAGTTGATGGAGTCTCTATTAATCTTCAAGCTGGTGAAAATCTCGGTCTTGTTGGAGAATCCGGCTGCGGTAAGACAACAATTATTAAATCAATTATGCGCTTGCTCCCAAATAAGGCTTTTTCTGAAGGGGAAATTAATTTTAAAGGAAGAAATCTTTTGAACTTGCCTGCAAAAGAGATGCGAAGGATACGCTGGAATAATATATCAATCGTCTCGCAAAGTGCCATGAATGCATTGGATCCTGTTTATAAAGTAGGAGATCAAATTGTTGAAGCAATCCAAATTCATCGAAAAGTATCAAAAAAGGAGGCATGGAGCCGGGCGGAAGAGTTATTTAATTTAGTAGGTGTTGATAAAAGCAGATTAAAAGATTATCCCCATCAATATAGCGGTGGTATGAGACAGCGGGCAATCATTGCAATGGCCCTTGCACTTGATCCGGAAATTGTGGTCGCAGATGAACCGACTACTGCACTGGATGTTGTTGTTCAAGCCCAGATTCTGAAGAGAATCCGGAATATTCAAGGTAAACTGAACAGTTCCATGATTATGGTTACACATGATATGTCAGTTGTCGCAGAAACCTGCCAAAAAGTAGTGGTGATGTATGCTGGGAAAGTAGTGGAATCTGGACCAGTCAGTGCTATTTTTAATGAACCTTATCATCCTTATACAATGGGACTAAAAAATGCATTCCCGAGTGTTAAAGGCGAAAAGTTTGAATTGATTTCGATACCAGGTTATCCCCCGGATTTGCAATCGCCGCCAGCAGGGTGCCGTTTTGCGGACAGATGTCCTTTCGCCACACAACTTTGTAACGAGGAAGAACCGGAGGTAACTGAAGTAGGTGATCATCATCATGCAGCCTGCCATCATTTATACAAAGTAGAAGAAATGCGGGAAAAAGCATCTATAAGAGAAACCTGGAGTAAAGTAAGTAAGGAGTTGGCTTAATGGAAAAGATGAGCCTGCATGAGGATTCAGTCGTCAAAGAAACACTGGTTGATGAGCGGCCAACTGTTTTGGATATTAAAGGGCTAAAGGTACATTTTCCGGTTAATCAGGGGTTCATTGAGTCATTGACAAATAAAAAAGAAGATCAAAAATATGTTAAAGCTGTAGATGGTGTCTCACTGACTATTAAAGAAGGTGAAACAATTGGTCTAGCCGGAGAATCTGGCTGCGGGAAAACTACGTTGGCAAAAACACTGGTAAAGCTTGAAGAAGCATCCTCAGGACAAGTTATCTTTAACGGCAAGGATATAAAAGATATCAAATCAAAAGAATTAAAGAATTTCAGAAAAGAAGCGCAAATGGTGTTTCAAGATCCCTTTGAGTCACTTAATCCTCGGTTTTCAATTAGGCAAACATTGGAAGAGCCGCTTATTATTCAAAGTATGAAAGGAAAAAAAGAACGCAGAGAAAGGATAGTGGACACACTTGAAAAAGTGGGGCTAAGGCCTGCAGAAAATTTTATTGACCGATATCCGCATCAAATGAGCGGAGGGCAGCGTCAACGTGTTGCCATAGCCAGGGCACTTGTAATTAAGCCAAAATTTTTAGTCGCAGATGAACCAGTTTCCATGCTAGATGTTTCAATCCGTGCAAATATCCTGAATCTGCTGCAAGATCTAGTAAAAGAATTAAATCTTGCGAGTGTTTATATTTCACATGACTTATCCCTCATTCGGTATGTTTGTGATAAGACAGCCATAATGTATTTAGGCAGAATTGTTGAGATGGGGCCAACTGAAGATGTTATCCGCAACCCGATACATCCCTATTCTAAAGCGTTGCTTTCAGCAGTTCCCTCTCCGGAGCCAAATCCGGATGGACTGAACGTCTCGTTGGAAGGTGAAGCACCAAATCCGATTGATCTACCCAAGGGATGCCGTTTCCACCCGCGTTGCCCTTCAGCTACACAAGCCTGCAGGGAAAATGAACCTAAGGGAACCTATCATGAAGGCCGCTGGGTAGAATGCCATCTATTCGAATGAAAGGATTGAACCTGCCAATGAAAGATACTGTTGAAACGATTGAAAAAAGAGTAGAAAAGGATTTGCCTGACCTTATTTCCAGTTTGCAAGATTTCTTAAGAATAAAAAGTATATCTGCCCAAAACATAGGGATGGAAGAATGTGCTTCATTCTTATTAGCTGCTATGAAATCTATTGGAATAGAATGTAAAATGCTTGAAAAAGAAGGCGCTTTTCCTGTTATATACGGAGAAGTTTTAAATCCTACTGCTAAAAAGACTTTGCTTATTTATGGCCATTATGATGTGCAGCCACCCGAACCTCTGCATTTATGGGAGAGCGATCCATTCGATCCTGTTATTAGAGAAGATAAGATCTTCGCCCGAGGTGCAACTGATGATAAGGGAAACCTTTTGGCAACAATAATGGCTGTTAAGTGCTTAAAAGATGCAGGTATTCCTATTCCTATAAATCTTAAATTCTTCTTTGAGGGAGAAGAGGAAATAGGCAGCCCTAATTTTAAAGCGTACATGGAAGAAAATAAGGAACTGCTTTCCGCAGATTATACGATTTTATGCGATCGTGGTGTCCATGAATCAGGCAGGCCACAAATGTATCTAGGGCATAAAGGGATTACGTATGCTGAAATAACAATAAAAGGGGCTAAACGTGATGTCCATTCAGGGCAGGCCCCCTTTATCCCTAATGCTGCCTGGCAGTTGGTGAGGTTATTAAACCAGTTAAAGGATGAAAATGAAAATATTATGATACCTGGTTATTATGATGATGTATTGCCTCCTTCAACTGAGGACTTAAAGATGTTGGAGAATATCCCTTTTGACAAAAAGCAATATTGTGAAGTGTATGGAATCCCAGATATCTTACCCAAAAGTACCGGAGTTGAAGCATTAACCTCACTTCTTTTCAAACCAACTGCAACAATTAACGGATTATCCTCTGGATATCAGGGAGAAGGAAATAAAACAATTGTACCTAATATGGCAACTGTAAAGCTTGATTTTCGGTTTGTAAAAAACCAGGATCCTCAAAAATGTGTGGAATTAATAAGGGGATATCTAGAAAATCATTGTGAAGGATCCATAGTAATTAAAATGGGGGATGTCCGGAATCCTTCAAAAGTTTCACTTAATGCTGAAGTGGTCCAAGTTGCAATTGAAGCATCAAAAATCATTTATAAAGAGGATCCTGTTGTTTGGCCTATGCTAGATGGAGCAGGTCCGATGTCTTTATTCGAGGAAATATTAAATGCCCCTGCTATTATTGTTGGACTTGGAGCACCGTTTGCTTTTGCGAATACACATGCTCCAAATGAAAATATCAGTATTGAAAACTATTCGAATGGAATTAAACTTATGGCGAGTATTTACTATCTTTATGGAATGAGGGATGAAATTGAGTTTAACGCAAGTTGAAAATCTAATATCTTCCAGAAAAGAGCAATATTTAAATCAGTTATTCAGATTGCTAAAGCAGAAGAGCATAAGTGCACAAGATGTAGGAGTTAGAGAATGTGCAAATTTACTTAAAGAGATGATGGACAATATAGGGATAAACACAAGGATCATGGAAACAGCCGGCCATCCAGTTGTTTATGGTGAAATCATGAATGATCCAAATGCATTTACCTTACTTATTTATGGCCATTACGATGTTCAGCCGCCTGAGCCTATTGATGAATGGCTTTCACCTCCGTTTGAACCTACTATTCGGGATGGGAAAATTTATTGCAGAGGTGTTGGAGACAACAAGGGCCAATTAATGTCACAAATACTTGCAATAAAAACATACAAAGATGTCTTTGGAGAGATTCCAATTAATATTAAATTGGTCTTTGAAGGCGAGGAAGAAAGTGCGAGTGCCAATTTAGCTGAATTTGTAAAGGAAAATAAAGAGCTGTTAGCCTGTGACCTTGTTTACACCTCAGATGGTCCCATGCATGATAGCGGATCCCCTTTTGTCCTGTTGGGTGTAAGAGGTATGCTTTATGTGGAGTTAACTGCTAAAGGTGCTGAATGGGACAATCATTCAGGAAACAAGGGTAATATTGTACCGAATCCTGCCTGGAAGTTAATCGATTTACTTAGAACGATGCGTGATGAGAATGGTAGAGTATTAATAGAAGGTTTTTATGATGACATTAGACAGCCAACCGAAAAAGAACTCCAGATAATAAAAGAGCTGCCATTTAATCAAGATGATATCGCTGAAAAAATTGGTTACAGTAAACTAGACATGGATGGTGAAATGTATTACAGAAAGTTAACATTGGAACCGACATTTAATATTGCAGGGTTCACAAGCGGATATGGCGGTGAAGGATCAAAAACAATTATTCCTTCAAAAGCTGTATTAAAAATGGATATGCGTCTTGTAGTTGATCAAGACCCAGATGATATTTATGAAAAGTTTTGCAAGCATGTTAAAAAGTTTGCTCCTGATATTGAAATTAAACGTTTAGGAGACATGAAACCTTCCCGTACATCAGCTGATCAGGAAATAATCCGGGTTGTTACAAGGGCAGTTCGCAATTCCTTTCAAAAAGAACCAGTGCTTCAGCCAAGCCTCGGGGGTAGTCTACCTGACTATGTCTGGACAAAAATTTTAAACACTCCTTCAGTTGTTGTACCATATGCTAACTTTGATGAAGCAAATCATTCCCCGAATGAGAATATGGGAGTAAATAACTTTTATGATGGAATTAAGTGCACATGTTATGTAATTAATGAAATCAGCAGGTTTTACAGTAAGACAAAAATCCAGCATAATGTAGAATTAGCTGATTAAGTTATACCTTGTAGAATTGAAGGGAATATGCAATTAAGTATTATTAAAACAAGGTTAGGGTATCAAAGATTAAATACCCTAACCTTATTTACTTAGTTTCTGTTTGTTTTAGAGGAAAATGTTTTAAAACATTCTGGTTATGTTTCATTAAAACCATTTTCGCTTCATCAAAATTATGTCTTTTAAATTGTCAAGAATAACAATATGTTCTTTCAAAGATTGTTTAATAGACCCTTCTCCCCCAAATGAGACACGTTGTAATGATAATAAGGGCAGTCCAAGCCGCAAATACATCATTCTTATTATTTCACTTTTGCTCATATCAATGATTCCCAAGTGAAATTCTTGATTTAAATTAGTGTATTCTATGGTATTTTCCTGGATACTTTCCATTTTTATGACCAGTTCTTCCATGACTTTTATTAAAGTTTCAGATATGCCGTTTATTGCAATTCTATCCATGGCTAAAGCTTCCAGTGTCATTCTAATTTCTATTAAGTCAATTATGTCTTTTTCTGAGTAGCCGCGAATAATCGATCCTTTCCTCGGAATGCGGTCTACCAGACCATCAATAGCCAATAAATAAAAAGCTTCCCTTATAGGGGCTCTGCTTGTTCCAAACTCTTCTGCATAATTTGCCTCAATTAATTTATCTCCTGATTTAAGCCTGCCAGTTATTATATCTTCAGCGATTTTTTCTGCAATAAGTCTCGAAAGTGAGCTGTGATCAATTAGGTTAGTATCTTTCATGATAGTTCTCCTTAAAAGAGTCAGAAATAGGTTAAGTTTATATATACAATACCAAAATTTTTAAAAAAAATGTACATCTTTAAAGAAGCAGCAAATTTCATAACAAAAAAGCATAGGTGTAATAGAAAAAAGCACCCATTCCGCAAAATGGGTGCTCTTAATCTATAACCTTATCTTACCAATGTATGCATCTTATCAATATATTTTAATGCAACCCCTGTTCCAACCGCTACAGATTCAAGAGGATTTGGAGCTAGGTGCACAGGCACAACAATTTCTTGGGATAGCCAATCCTGCATGCCATTAAGGAGGGCGCCGCCGCCGGATAAAATAACTCCGCGGTCAACGATGTCACCGCTCAGTTCGGCAGGGCTGTCTTCTAAAGTGGCACGGATGGCCTCCAGAATATGCAGGAGTGCTTCTCTCATTGCATCACGAATCTCATATGAAGATAATGTGATTGTTTTTGGCAAACCAGTCACGAGGTCCCGGCCGCGGACTTCCATTGTCATTTCTTCATGGTCGGCTAATGCATAGCCGATTTCCATCTTAATTTTTTCAGCTGTTCTTTCCCCTATAAGGACATTGTATTCTTTGCGAACATGCTGAATAATGTCATCATCGAGTCTGTCACCGCCAATACGGATGGAATGGCAGGCAACAACGCCGCCAAATGAAATGATGGCGACTTCAGTTGAACCGCCTCCAATATCTACAACAACGTTCGCAACGGGCTCATCAACAGGCATGCCTGCACCTATTGCAGCTGCTACCGGTTCTTCAATAAGATGTACTTTTTTTGCACCAGCATTTCGTACTGCGTCCTGAATAGCTCTTCTCTCTACAGAAGTAGAACCTGAAGGAGTACATACGACCACGTTAGGCTTTCTGATTGCAAATCCGACTTTTTTCGATGCTTTTCGCATAACCTGGCGAAGCATTTCAGTTGTGGTGTCATAGTCGGCAATAACCCCGTCTTTAAGCGGACGGATGGCAACGATGCGGCCCGGTGTTTTCCCGATCATTTCTTTTGCGTCTTTACCAACAGCTAACACTTTTTTCGTTTCTGTATCAATTGCTACTACAGATGGTTCATTTAGGATAATGCCTTTTGTTTTGCTGTATACAAGGATATTTGCAGTTCCTAAATCTATTCCAATTTCAGATGTATTTAACATGAATTCTTCACCCAATTTCAAATATATATTGTCACAATATAACCTTCTAATAAATTAACATGATTTTGGGGGTTAGCCTTTGTTTGTTATGGAATCGTTAATAAAATGTAATTTTATAAGAAAATTTTAGGAAAATTGTCGAATAGAATGGGCAAAACTTGTTCATAATGCATAAATGTTCTGTTTTTGTAAAAAGAATGGTAAGATGATACCTGAAAAATTTTCCTGCTTTATGTTAGGATAATAAATAGAATGGCAGTAAAGGCAGTGAACAGATGATTGAAAAAGAAAAGCTGGCAGTGCTGATAGGCCCTACAGCTGTTGGAAAAACAAAATTAAGCATTCTGCTGGCGAAAAGATTTAATGCCGAGATTATCAGCGGAGACTCTATGCAAATATATAAAAGCATGGATATCGGCACGGCAAAAATTAAAGAGGAAGAGATGGAAGGGATACCGCATCATCTAATTGACATCAAAAATCCTGAAGATCCCTTTTCGGCAGCTGAATTTCAGGAACTGGTCCGAAGCAAAATCACAGAGATAACTTCAAGAGGCAAACTTCCAATGATCGTTGGAGGCACGGGATTGTATATTCAATCCGTTATTTATGATTATCAATTCTCTGATGCGCCTTCAGATGAAAAATTCAGAAAAACATTGGAGGAACGCGCCGAAAGGGAAGGGAACGATGCCCTTTTTAAGGAGCTTTTGGCAATAGACCCTGAAAGTGCAGAAAAAATTCACCCCAATAACATTCGAAGAATGGTCAGGGCATTGGAAATTTACCATTGCACAGGGAAACCGATGTCTCAGTATCAGGAGAATCAGGATCCAGAACTTCTTTATGATACGGCACTGATTGGGTTGACCATGGATCGGGATACCTTATATGAACGCATCAATTTCCGAGTAGAGATCATGATGAAGGAAGGCTTGCTTGAAGAGGTGAGATCCCTATATGATCAGGGATTAAAGGATTGCCAGTCCATACAGGCCATCGGGTATAAAGAGCTGTATGAATACTTTAATGGACGTGTTTCTCTGGAGGATGCCGTAGGAAATCTGAAGCAAAATTCAAGAAGATATGCAAAAAGGCAGCTAACATGGTTTCGAAACAAGATGAATGTGGAATGGTTTGATATGTCCGATACAGCCGACCCTCATGAGTTTGAAAAAAAATTCGCTGAAATTTCTGCTCATATTGAAGGAAAGCTGAAAATAAAATCGAATACATAATGATAGAGATAAAAGAGGAGGATTATAATGAAATCAGCAATCAATATTCAGGATCAGGTTCTTAACCAGCTACGCAAGGATAATACGAATTGTACCGTGTTCTTATTAAACGGATTCCAAATTAGAGGCTGTATTAAAGGCTTTGATAATTTTACTGTACTATTTGAATCAGAAGGAAAGCAGCAGCTTGTATACAAGCATGCGATTTCAACATTCGTCCCCCAGCGCAATGTTCAGTTGGATTTAGAAAACCAGCAATAAAATATAACACAGTCAGGATGAAAAGCCCGCTTTGAATGAAGCGGGCTATTTTCTTATGTGGAGACCGCTAAGAAAGGCAAAAATATTTAATGAAATGGACGCTATCTGAATACATATAGGTATGGGAATTTATTGTTTCTGTGAAGGCAAGCTGACTGCGGGCTCGTTTCCCTTGTCCATCAGGAACGGTTTAATTACTCTGTCCCATGCTGAAACGGAGTATAGCCATAGCTGATGGAAGTTTCACCTTATTTCTCGGGAAACCGCATGAACCGACACTCCTGCATCATTGATTGCTGAAATGGACTGGAACTTGTCGTATTTTGCCTAATAACCGTAATTTCACGGATGCATATAGGCTTTTGTCACAACGATTACTTCTATGCGTATACTGTGCTAAGAATGTGAGGTGATAGCTTTTGGACCAGCCGATTCGCCTGAAGAATAACGGACAGATCAGTATCGTACTCAATTCTCAAAAGCGAAAAACATACACAAAAGAGCTTCCCGAATCCCAAGCGGCTCCAAAAGTCATTCCGCCTGAGCATACAGCTCTGAAAGAAATTGAAGAAGAACTTGGCGCTCTTGTGGGAATGGAAGAGATGAAGAAAATGATCAAGGAGATCTATGCCTGGATTTATGTGAATAAAAAGCGGGAAGAAGCCGGTCTCAAAGCTGGAAAGCAAGCATTGCATATGATGTTCAAAGGGAATCCAGGCACCGGTAAAACAACGGTTGCCCGATTAATAGGCAAGCTTTTTCAAAAAATGAATGTACTGTCAAAAGGCCATCTGATTGAAGCAGAACGGGCCGATCTTGTCGGTGAATACATTGGCCATACCGCCCAAAAGACAAGGGATCTGGTGAAAAAAGCCATAGGCGGGATCCTGTTCATCGATGAAGCGTACTCTTTAGGGAGAGGCGGAGAAAAAGACTTTGGGAAGGAAGCCATTGACACCCTCGTCAAGCATATGGAAGACCGCCAGCATGAATTTATCCTGATTCTGGCTGGCTACTCAAGAGAAATGAATCATTTCCTGACGCTGAATCCAGGTCTTCATTCCCGATTCCCCCTGGTTGTTGACTTTCCTGACTACTCGATTGAGCAGCTGATGGAAATCGGGGAGCGGATGCTGAAGGAACGGGAGTATAATTTAAGCCACGAATCCGAAAAGAAGCTAAGAGAGCACTTACACTATGTAAAAAATAATCTCAGCCCAAACAGTTTTTCGAACGGGCGTTACATCCGAAATATCATTGAAAAATCAATCCGGGCACAGGCCATGCGCCTGTTAATGCAAAACAGCTATGACAAACATGATCTGATGACAATCAGAAGCAATGATATGGTGTTTGAAGAAGCCGATTAAGGGGATATTGTAATAAAAAGACAGTGTCAAAGAAACATTGTTTTTTTATTGAAGGAGGAATATAAAATGAACACTATTACGGTTTATACAACGAATACTTGCCCTTACTGTACGATGGTGAAGAATTTTCTGGATGAGCAAGGGCTGGAGTATAAAGAAGTTAATGTGCAGAATGACCAGCGAGAGGCACAAAAACTGGTTGCAACCACCGGACAAATGGGAGTGCCGCAGATCAATGTAAATGGCAAATGGGTCATTGGCTTTGATCCAAATACGATTATGGCGAATGTGAAGCAATAATATTGAGGGGACCTGCTCCTGGATTGAGCAGGTCTTTTTTTATGGAATTGTGAACTCTACAAATAAAATTGGAAACTAGCAAAAAAAGTACCTGTATTCGCAAACAAATAGGAAAATTAGCAAAGAAATTGCCTAAACTGGCAAACAAACAGCTTAAACCGGCAAATAAACATCTGAACCGTGATTCTGTTTGTCTTTTTAAGTATTACCTCGAAAAAACATCAGGCTAATCTGATGTTTTTTATTTTAAAGAAAGAATTTTCAAAAAACATTGACCGAAATTCCCGGGGGTGTTTTAATAATTATAAGTGGTTGGGTCACCTAACCATTTTAATCTGGAAGGAGCTTGAAAAATGAAAATCCTAATTACTGAATTAATCTGGAAAGAAGGAATTGAAGAGTTAATAAACAATGGCTATCAAGTGGATTATGACGAGAGTCTATGGAGTAACCGTGAAGAATTATTAAAAAAAATAAACAAATACGATGCTTTAATTGTAAGAAATCAAACAAGTGTAGACCAGGAATTAATGGCAGCTGGTACACAATTAAAGGTCATAGGAAGGCTTGGAGTTGGACTTGATAATATAGACACAAAAACAGCAAAGAAAATGGGAATCCCAGTTGTTTATGCTAAAAATGCTAACGCTACTTCGGTGGCCGAGTATGTGATGATGGCCATGCTAAGTGTTTCCAGGCCTCTTCATCTGGCTGATTATGATGTCAAGAAAGGCAATTGGGATAGAAAAACATATACAGGTATGGAAATTGCGGGTAAAACGCTGGGCCTTATAGGATTAGGTGAAATCTCACATCGCGTTGCTAAAAGAGCAATATCGTTTGGAATGAATGTGATTGGCTACGATCCCTATATTGCAGATTATGATCACATCGTTTCTGAAACAGGAGTTCAAATAAAAGAATCATTAGCAGATCTCCTTGCTGAATCTGATTTTATTTCCTTGCATGTTCCGCTTACACCTTCAACTAAGTATTTAATCTCCGAGTCAGAACTTCAATTAATGAAGGTTACTTCCTATATTATTAATACGTCCCGGGGCGGTATTATAAATGAACGTGATCTTGCAGCTGCTTTGACCAATGGTTCGATTGCAGGAGCGTTTCTGGATGTACTTGAGACAGAACCAATCCACCCAGCGAACGAACTATTGACCTGCCCGAATGCTGTCGTTACTCCGCATATAGCTGGTTTAACTGAAGAATCACAAATTAGAACTTCCTTATTGGTGGCAAAGGAAGTGGCGAAGGTTATGAAGCATCAGCCATCATTATGTGTAATATAAAAAGTTTCCGAAAATTTAAATAAATTAATTGACTTTACCATTTAAGAGTGGTTTAATTAACCTATAAACAGTGGTTGGGTCACCCAGCCAAAATAAAGAGGAGGCAATTGAATGAGTAATAACAGTCAATCTACAACTCTTGCAGAAACGCATTCGCCTGAGTCCAAAGAAGTTAGCACACATAAGTTTTTAATTCATCATAAGGGAGATCATGTAGGGGTAGCAACTAGTCCAATAAAAGAAGGAGAACAGGTTATCGGAATCTATATGGACGATAATTCTGAAGTGTCTGTAAAGTCTCGGGGGGATATTCCTTTAGGACATAAAATATCATTAGTGGACTTAAACAGTGATCAGCCAGTATTAAAATACGGAATTCAAATTGGGTTAACTACAACAGAATGGACTGTAGGAGACTATGTCCATACTCATAATATTAAAACGGCGAGGTGGTAAAAATGAATAATACACTAATGGGTTTCCGCAGAGAAAATGGAAAAGTTGGAATACGTAATCATGTCATTATTTTGCCTGTTGATGATATCTCAAATGCTGCCTGTGAGGCTGTAGCAAGACAAGTTCAAGGAACGATGGCCCTTCCTCACGCATATGGAAGACTCCAGTATGGACCAGACCTTGATCTTCATTTCAGAACAATGATAGGAACCGGCTCAAATCCAAATGTGGCCGCGGTTATTGTCATCGGCATTGAAGAAAACTGGTCTAAGAAAATCGCGGAAGGTATTGCAGAAACTGGTAAACCAGTATCCTATTTTTCTATCGAGGGAAATGGTGATTTTGAAACGATCCGCCAAGCATCATGGAAGGCTAAAGAGTATGTTCAACGGGCATCTGAACTTCAAAGAGAACCGATTGAATTAAAAGATTTAACGATCAGCATCAAGTGCGGGGAATCGGATACGACTACAGGATTGGGATCATGCCCAACTGTATCTCAGGCAGTTGACCGCCTGGTTGATGCCGGTGCGACCGTATTCTTTGGGGAAACATCAGAATTAACTGGTGGAGAACATCTGATAGCACAAAGAATGGCAACTCCTGAACTTCATGAAAAGTTTATGGCCAT
The DNA here is from genome assembly GCF_022811925.1 of Cytobacillus oceanisediminis. NCBI lineage: Bacteria > Bacillati > Bacillota > Bacilli > Caryophanales > Bacillaceae > Cytobacillus > Cytobacillus oceanisediminis. Next base: position 2,187,533 of record NZ_CP065511.1, read on the forward strand.
CTATAAAGATTATGTAGGCGAAATCGAATCCAAAGGAGTAGATCTGCTTGGCTCCCAGCCAACACAGGGAAATATTGCAGGAGGCCTATCAACTATAGAAGAAAAGGCTCTTGGTAATATCGCCAAAACGGGCACTAAGGATGTAATTGGGGTGCTTGATCCAGCGGAAAAGCCAGATAATGGCAATGGCTTGTATTTTATGGATACTTCTTCAGCAGCAGCAGAGTGCATTACCTTAATGGCAGCTGGCGGAGCAGTACTCCACCTTTTCCCAACAGGGCAGGGTAATATTATCGGAAATCCAATTGAGCCTGTTGTGAAAATTACCGCAAATCCCATAACAGCTGGAACAATGAGCGAGCATATTGATGTAGATGTACAGGGATTATTGTCCCGTCAGATTTCCCTGGAAGAAGCAGGCGACAAATTAATGGAAGTTATTTGCCGTACGGTTAATGGCCGATTGACCAGTGCTGAAGCTTTAGGACATCGTGAATTTGTCATGACAAAACTATACCGAAGCGCCTGATTCAATTTCTCCCTGCACATTTATGAGTAGGGAGAATCCTTTTTTAAAGAGAGTATAAAAAAAGGAGTTTAGACATGAACACATATAATGAATTGGATCTAAAGGAATTCTGTGAAAAAGTTCTTGAAAAAATGGGAATGCGCAAAGATTATTCGGAAGTTGTCGCGGATTCACTGGTAAAAGCAAACTTAGAAGGCACGGATAGCCACGGGATCAGCAGACTCCCCATATATGCCAAACGATTCATGGATAAAAGAATAAATGTGAATCCGGATATTAAAGTCACTAAAAAAGCTCCATCCGTGCTGCAGATTGATGGAGATAATGGCCTGGGCCATATAGTAAGCTGGAAGGCAATTAAAGAAGGCATTGAAACGGCAAAAGAAAATGGCACTGCAGCAATCGCAATTCGTAATAGCAATCATTTTGGGACTGCTTCTTATTTTTGCCAGATGGCATGCGAGCAGAATCTCGCATGCATAGGCTTTACTAATTCCCCGCCAGGCATTGCACCCTGGGGAGGGAGGGAAGCTTTCTTTGGCACAAATCCTATCGCGTTTGGCTTTCCAACTGGAAATGATCAGCCTGTAATCATTGATTTATCAACCAGTATAGTGGCTAGAGGGAAAATCATATTGGCCGCTAAACAGGGGACTGAAATACCGGATGACTGGGCAATAGATGAAAATGGATATCCCACCAAAGATCCTGCAGCTGCTTTAAATGGGTCTGTATTACCGCTTGGAGGAGCAAAAGGAGCTGCACTTGCGCTTGCGGTTGAGATATTAACTGGAGTGCTTTCAGGAGCGGCATTTGGCCCTCATGTGAAAAATCTATATGATGATGGTGAAACAGAGAATGCAAATGTTGGACATTTCTTTTTGTTATTAGATATTGAGAAATTTATGGATTTATCACTTTTCTTTACTTCCATTCAACACCTGCTGCAGGAAATGAAGGAAGTTCCTAAGAAACCAGACATAAGCGAAATACGCTATCCTGGAGAAAGAAGAAAAAGAGAAAGTGACGGCAGGTTATTAACAGGAATTGAATTATCAGGCAATGTTGAACAGGAATTAAAAGAATTGGGTGAGAAATTCAATATCCATTTTCCTGAGGCGATGTCACTTGATCATTCCAGTAAAAGTCTTTCTCTTTAAAAAAAGCTGTATGGTGATTATTGCCCCATCCAATTGGATGAGGTATATAACACCATGACAGCTTTTTTAGCTGGATAATGTATTTTGTGAAATCGAGCATTCAACACTTTCTATATGGTCTTTCATACGTTCCTGGGCTAACTCAATGTTGTTCTGCTTTATTGCCTCAAGAATCCTTTCGTGCTCTTGAACAGATTTTAACGCGCGGCCCGGAATGTTAATTGATTTTGTACGTGACTCGGACAGCAGATCGATTAGAAAGTGCATAATCCTTACTAGCACAACATTATTTGAATGATCTGCAAGAGTCATATGAAATTTATGATCTAATTCAGCAAGACGGTCAAAATTTTGGTCACCACTTACACTTTCATTTGCTTCCTTAAGGATTTGATCTAATTGCTGAATAAGATCCGGGCTTGAATTCTCTATGGACCATTTTACTGTCCAATCTTCAAGAATCTTTCTGACGGAGAAGAAATCCTTAAATTGATCTGAGGATACAAAAAACGCTTCAGTCATTTTTTGTATCTGCTGCTCTGGAGAAGCTACAAAGACCCCTGTTCCGTGTTTGGCGGTTAAATACCCATATGCTTCTAGAATCTTATAGGCTTCCCTTACTGTATTTCTGCTGACAGAAAGTTCCATTCCCATTTCTCTTTCGCCAGGGATTTTTTCACCTGCTCTATATACGCCATTATGGATTTTTTTCTTTATACTATCGGCTACCTGCTCCGAAATTCCTTTTCTATTAATGTCCAAATTTACCCCTCCAACCAAAATTTACTGATGGGCATTCTTTTATAGGCAAAATGGTTCAATGGCCCAACCTATTTTATTAAATCATTAACGGGTCAAGTTATCAACACCCCTGTCATAATTTTCTCAAAAAGGAAAATAGAGCTGCCTTCATAGGCAGCTTTAAATAAAATGAACGATTAAAAATCCCAATGCTGCTAAGGCGGCAGCTCCGAAAGTTCCAGTAAAAATCACCTTGCTGTTTAACTTTTTAAATTCACTATAGTTAACTCCTAAACCTAAACCTGCCATGGCCATAGATAATAAGAAAATACTTAGTGCAATCAGCATTTGAGTCATCCTATCAGATAGTATACCAGCAGTATTAACCAGGCACATAAACAGAAAGCCGAAGATGAACCAGGGGATCGGCAAATCTCTGAGTCTTGTTTTCTGTTTCTTTAAGCTGTTCTTATTAAATATCATTCCAAGTATAATCGCTGCGGGAATTAATAATGCTACACGTCCCAGTTTTACTAGAATTGCAGTATCACTGCTCACATCTCCTCCTGGAGCAGAAGCTGCAATGACATGAGCAAGCTCATGCAAAGTTGCTCCAGTTAATACACCATAATCACGGGGGCTTAAATCCAGCACAGGAAACATAAAGGTATAAATAATTGTCACTATGGTGCCCATAATGGCAATAAAAGCTACGGAGATAGCAGTCAATTCATTCTTAGCCCTGATTAGGGGGGCAACAGCAACTATGGCAGCGGCTCCGCATATCGCAGTACCGACTGCAATCAGTGTGGATAAATGGCGGTCAATCGAGAGAAGTTTGCCGATATACATCATAAGGACAATCGTGAAAACGATTACAATAATATCGGCAATAATAATAGAAAAACCAGCTGCAAAGATTTGTTCAACATTGAGTCTTAATCCCATCAGAATAATCCCTGCACGAAGAAGAGTCTTGCTGCTGAATGTAATCCCGGCAGATGCATCGGCTGGCACATCCATTATTCCTTTCCAGCTCATGCCAAGCAGTATGGAAATAATCATAATTCCCATTACTGAAAAAACAGGCAATTTCGCTATTGAACCAGCTAACACAGCAAGGATTAAAGTAAGGAGGACTCCTTTTAACCAGCCCTTTTGAAGCTTTAAGGTTTTTATTTTTTTTCTTGCGTGAAGGGGTACTGTTTCTGCTTTATGCAGTTTTGTTGCTCCAGCATTGCTCAATCTTCTGCCTCCTTTTTTATGGAATTGGCCCGGTGGTCAGGAGACCCAACCAATATAATTTAATTTAAGCATTTTTAAAAAGGGTTATCAAGAAAAATATAAAAAATAAATAAAAAAATTTGGAAAGTATTGATTTTTTAGAAAATTATAAATAGAATATGGATAGTGGTTGGGTGACTGTACCATAACTTAAGTGATCTCCTTGAAAAAAGTCATTCCATGAAAAAAGATTTTAATAGATCTGCAGGAAAGTGAATAAAAAGGAGGAATTTTAATGGGAAAATTAATTTAGTCTAATCAATTAACAATATTAACAACTTATTTATGTAGACTTGGCGGCGGTAAATCTAAGGAATCGTAGCAGTTTTTCAATCATGTATTTGTAAGGGCTTACAATAAAGTGCGGGAGGCGAATTATATGAGGGCGTATCTGTCCATATTATCAATCCTATTTTTATTATTTGTGAGCGGCTGCTCCAGCAATGTTAATGGCAAAGAGCCGGAAGCAGAATATGTTTTGAGACTGGGTCATCTTCAAACGGAAACTCATCCTTACCACAAAGGGGCATTGAAGTTTAAAGAGCTGGTGGAAGAAAAATCTAACGGGCGGATAAGAATCGATATATTTCCAAGCAGCCAATTAGGAAATGGAAGAGACCAAATAGAAGGAGCGCAAATTGGCTCCATCCATTTTCATATTGGGTCAGTAGCACCAGTAACCAATTTCGCACCTAAATTTAATTTACTTAATCTTCCATATTTATTTGAAAGCCGGGAGCATGCTTTTCGGGTCCTGGATGGGGAGATAGGCAAAGAGATAGCTTCTGATTTAGAGAACAGGGGCCTTATAAACCTCGGCTATATGGAGAATGGCTGGAGGCATATGACAAATAATAAGAAACCCATTAAGACAAGTTCCGATGCAGCGAAATTAAAATTAAGGGTCCAGGAGTCGCCTCCATACATCTCATTCATCAAAGCTCTTGGCTCAACTCCTGTTCCTGTTCCGTTCGGTGAACTATATACTGCTTTGGAACAAAAAGTGGTCGACGGCCAGGAAAATCCGCTTGCGCAAATCTATTTAAATAAATTTCAAGAGGTGCAGAGCTATTTGACATTAACTGCCCATAACTATGATGCCGCTGTTTTTCTTATGAGTAAAACAACATATGACACATTGCCTGAAGAACTTCAAAAGGCAGTATCTGAAGCCTCTGCAGAAGCAGTTGATTATGAACGCAAAGTTGCATTGGAGGATGAGAAAAAACTGCTGGAGGACCTTAAAAAGACGGAGATAGAAATTGAAGAAAATCCAGATTTGGATTCATTTAGAGAAGCAGTAAAGCAAGTTTATGAGGAATATGAAGAAACTTTAGGAAAAGAGCTGTTTGATAAGATAGAAAGCTTAAAATAAATGGCGGGGGTGTAGAAAAATGAGTGACTTTTTCGGGAAATTAAGTGACAAAGCGGATAAGATATCGAGGAATATTGTTATCTTATTTTTTGTCATTGCCTTTATCTCCACAGTGTATCAGGTATTTTCAAGATACGTCCTGCAAAGTGCGATTGCAAAAAATATACTCCCTTTTGTAGACTTCAGTATTTTCAACTTAACCTGGATTGAAGAGCTTATCAGGTACATGTTTGTATGGATCGTTTTCTTAGGGATCGGAATCGTATATAAAAGCAAAGGGCATGCCCAAGTAGAAATTCTCCATCATTATTTATCTGAAAAATGGAAAAGTAAAGTCATGCTGCTGGTTGAATTTATTAACAGTGCACTTTTTCTGTTTCTCATTATTTATGGATCAAGAATATTAAAATTCTCCATTCAGCAAATTTCTCCCTCGCTTGGACTGAATATGACTTTTATTTACGGAGCAGTCCTAGTCAGTTCAATTGTCTGTTTTGTTCACTCATCGGTTAATATTTTGGAGCTGCGCACTGCAAAAAGGGATGAAAAAGTGGTCGTTCAAGTAGAATCCCAAAATACAAATATGGGTTAGTTGAAAGGGAGGGAATCTGATGACGGTAGCAATAATAGTATTGGCTGTATTGTTTTTATTAATGATTCTGGGTGTGCCAATTGCGATATCATTAATTATAGCTTCCATTTCCGGATTTATATCCAGCATATATTATATTCCTCTTGAAGTGGTTCCACAGCGTTTAATTACATCAGTTGATTCGTTTCCACTGCTGGCGATTCCTTTCTTCATGCTTACAGGGGAATTTATGATGTCAGGGAGCATGGGTAAAAGAATAGCAGCATTTGCTTTTGCCGCAGTGGGCTGGGTAAGGGCAGGTCTTGCCCAGGTTTCAACCTTAACAAGTATGTTTTTTGCCGGGATATCCGGTTCAGGTGCTGCAGATACCGCTGCTGTAGGTAAAATGATGATACCAATGATGGAGTCAAAGGGATATGATAAAGGGTTTGCAGCTGCCACTGTTGCTAGTGCGGGTACAATAGCTGTAGTTATACCTCCATCTATTCCCATGATTGTATACGGTGTAACTGCAGGAGTTTCCATAGGGGACCTGTTCACAGCAGGCATCATACCAGGGATATTAATAGGCTTGTCTTTAATGATGTTAAACTACTGGTTAACCAGAAAAAACAATTATTCTGAGGAAAAAAGGACATTCGAATTAACAACATTCCGGAAAACTTTTTTTGAAGGAATATTGGCTTTGCTTTTGCCGTTAATCATTATTTTCGGTATCAGGGGAGGGATCTTTACTCCTACTGAAGCCGGTGCAGTAGCAGCTGCATATGCTTTTATCATTAATAAGTTTGTTTATAAAGATATGGATTGGAAGGATATACCCGAAGCGTTTATAAACGCTGGAAAAATGTCTGCGATGGTTGTCTTTATTATAGCCGGGGCAAATTTATTCGGATGGTTATTAACGGCTGAACAAATTCCGCAGCAGCTTGCACAGCTTGTAATGAACGCAACAGAAAATAAATATCTGATACTATTTATCTTCAATATTATCTTCTTTATTGCAGGGTGCTTCCTGAACGCATCAGCAGCGATTACGATCCTAACGCCCTTGCTTCTCCCGATTGCTCTCGGAGCAGGCATTGACCCAGTCTTCTTCGGATTAATCATGGTTGTTAACTTATCAATCGGTTTAATTACTCCTCCAGTTGGATTGGATTTGTTTATAGTGAAGGGAATAGCTGATGTTTCCTACGATAAATTAATCAAGGCTGTAATTCCTTTTATTGCAGTAATGGTTTTTGATTTATTTATTATTACTTATTTCCCTGCGATATCAATGTTTTTAACAACCCTATAAATATTTAAAAAGCATCGGCTATCCGATGCTTTTACTTGTTCCCAGCCTCTTAACCGGAAGCTTCCAATTATATGTGTAAGATAAAACCCGCAAAGCGGTAATAATGATAAACAAAGTGTAAAGTTCAAACGGTGCTGAGGCGATTCCGAGTCCGACTCCAAAACCGCAAAGGATAGCCCAGACCGCATAGATTTCAGACCGCAATACAAGCGGTTTTCTTCTTGCAAGCAGGTCACGTATGATGCCGCCGCCGCTTCCAGTCAATACAGCAGCCACAATTACGGCGCTTAAAGGATGGTTCATTTCCGTTGCGTACAGTGCTCCTTGTATGGCAAAGGCGGATAATCCGATTGCGTCAGTGAAATTGCCCCATTTTTGCCAGTGTTTAAGCAGGTTGTTCGGGAACAGCATTACTGCTGTGATGGATAAAAGGGCAATCTGAAAAAATAAACCCTGTTCCCAAAGGGCAGAGACAGGAACACCTATCAGAAGGTTTCGGATGGCCCCGCCGCCAAAAGCGGTAACAATCCCAAGGATGTATACTCCTAAAATATCATATTCTTCTTCCATCGCCACGATTGCACCGCTGACAGCGAAAGCAACAGTGCCGATCATACTTAAAACTTCCCATGTCATATGCCATTTCTCCTCTTGATGCAAATCTATATATCTATTTAAGTTTAAGTTAATTAAAACGTAAATTCTTTCCAAACAATATGATTTTAACACGGAAAAAAAGAAATACAACCATTTTTTTAATCATTTCAAATGGACGTTGCAAAAGCCTGTGATTAGCGGTAAAAATTAGTAATTGAATATATTTTTTGTTATGATGTTATCAATTAAAATAAGCATATGAAAGAGGGATGCTGGTTGGACCATAAGCCAGATTATGAAAAAGTCATTCTTGTTGGCTGCCATACTGATGAAGATGACCAGCGGTTTGAATATTCAATGGAAGAATTGGAATCGCTGACTGAAACCGCAAACGGAAAAGTTTTAGCTTCGGTTACACAAAAAAGGGAACGGGTTCATCCGTCTACATATATAGGAAAAGGGAAAGTGGAGGAACTGGCTGCGCTTCAGGAAGAAATGGAAGCAGATATTATCATTTTTAACGATGAGCTTTCACCTAGCCAGGTTCGCAACTTATCTGCAGATTTGGATGCCAGGGTCATTGACCGCACACAGCTGATTTTAGATATCTTTGCGCAGAGGGCGCGCTCTAAAGAAGGGAAACTACAGGTCGAATTGGCTCAGCTGCAGTATTTGCTGCCGCGCCTGTCAGGCCAGGGTGTCCAGCTTTCAAGGCTTGGCGGGGGAATTGGCACAAGGGGACCGGGTGAGACCAAGCTTGAATCAGACCGCCGCCATATCCGCCGCCGCATTGATGATATTAAGGCCCAGCTTTCCGTCATTGTGCAGCACCGTGACAGATATCGTGAACGAAGGAAGAAAAACAAAGCATTTCAAATCGCGCTTGTCGGCTATACGAATGCAGGGAAATCCACCATTTTTAACAGGCTGTCTGAAGCGGACTCCTATGAAGAAAACCAGTTGTTTGCCACACTTGACCCGATGACCCGCAAGCTGATTTTGCCAAGCGGATTTATTACACTTGTGACTGATACAGTCGGATTTATTCAGGATTTGCCGACTACGCTTATTGCAGCCTTCCGTTCCACTCTGGAAGAAGTAAAGGAAGCAGATCTTCTTCTTCATGTGGTCGACATGTCCAATCCGGATTATTACCAGCATGAGCAGACAGTCAATAAACTGATAGAAGATTTGGAAAATGATAAAATACCGCAGCTGACGGTATATAATAAGAGAGATTTAAGGCATCCTGATTTTGTCCCGACCGCCAGAACAGAAACCATTCAGATCAGTGCCTTTAAAGAAGATGACCGCAATGAGCTGAAACGGAAAATCGAGCAGATGATCCTGGGAATGATGAAGCATTATCATGTGGAGGTGCCCTCGACAGAAGGAAAACTGCTGTCACAGCTCAAGAACGAAACCATCCTGAGGGAATTGACTTTCAATGAAGACAAAGAACTCTACGTATGTAAAGGCTATTTCCTCGAGGATCATCAGATTTCAGGGCCATTAACGAAATATACCGTATAGTTAGGAGAACATCATGTTTCAACAGTTATCACAAGGGGAGAAGCTCCAGCCAGTTGTAAAAGAAGTGGAGCAGCAGATTTCAGAAGTTTTATCGAACATTGATGAGCGGATTGATGAGAATCAATTCCGTGTTTTAAAAAGTTTTCAAAATTTTAAAGTCAGCGATTCGCATTTTATTCCTTCAACCGGCTATGGTTACGATGATATCGGCCGGGATACGCTGGAGAAAATATATGCAGAAGTTTTCGGCGGGGAAGCAGGATTGGTCCGCCCTCAGATTATCTCAGGCACGCATGCCATTTCCATTGCACTCTTTGGCGTACTGCGTCCTGGTGATGAATTGCTCTACATCACCGGCAAGCCGTATGACACACTGGAAGAAATCGTTGGAATCCGGGGAACTGGAAACGGCTCGCTGAAAGAGTTCGGGATTGGATACAATAGCATCCCGCTGAATGAAGATGGAAGCATCGATTATCCTGCAGTTGAGAAAGCAATCAGGCCGAACACGAGAATGATTGGCATTCAGCGTTCCAAAGGGTATGCGACAAGACCATCTTTTACGATTGAACAAATTCAAGAAATGATCCAGTTTGTAAAAGAAATTAAGCCGGATGCGATTGTTTTTGTTGACAATTGCTATGGAGAATTTGTTGAAGACCGCGAACCTTGCCATGTTGGGGCAGACTTGATGGCCGGGTCGCTTATTAAGAATCCCGGCGGGGGGATTGCTAAGACAGGCGGTTATATTGTCGGTAAGAAGGAGTGGGTGGAAGCCTGCTCCTACCGAATGACTTCACCGGGAATTGGTGCAGAAGCGGGTGCGTCCCTGTACAGCCTTCAGGAAATGTATCAGGGCTTTTTCCTGGCTCCCCATGTTGTCGGGCAGGCTTTGAAAGGGGCTGTTTTTACAGCAGCACTGCTTGAGCGGCTTGGTATGAACTCCAATCCAAAGTGGGACAGTAAAAGAACCGATTTAATCCAATCTGTTCAATTTGATGATAAAGAAAAAATGGTGGCGTTTTGCCAGGCAATTCAATTTGCATCTCCTGTTAATTCACATGTAACTGCCTACCCTGCTTATATGCCAGGATATGAAGACGATGTTATCATGGCAGCGGGTACTTTTATTCAGGGTGCAAGCATTGAACTGACGGCTGATGGCCCCATCAGGCCACCTTATGTTGCTTATGTTCAGGGCGGGCTGACTTATTCACATGTGAAAATGGCTGTATGCATCGCGCTGAACCAATTGCTGGAAAAAGGTTTAGTCCAAATAAATTAGGTAAATATAAAGAAGGACAGCTACATAGTTAGTTGTCCTTTTCTGTTGCTTTACTGAGAATTATATGAAAATATGAAAGGCAAAAATTTTTTGAAAAAATCATGTTATAAAAGCTAACATATTGTTGACAGATTATCTGACATTACATATAATAAACTCAAGAAGTAATTGAAAAGGGGGAGAAATAGTTGACTGGAAGCGAAATTCGACGTTCCATGCCGCTTTTCCCAATTGGTACTGTCATGCAGCTGACTGACCTGACCGCCAGGCAGATTCGCTACTATGAAGAGCACCAATTAATTTCTCCAGCTAGAACTGACGGAAATAGAAGGCTTTTTTCCTTAAACGACATCGATGTCCTTCTGGAAATTAAAGATTTGATTGATCAAGGCGTGAACATGGCTGGGATCAAGCAGCTATTTCTCGTAAAGGAACAGCAAGCGATAACTGAAAACATGAACAAGCAAGCAGAAAAAGCGAGACGCGATCTATCAGATGAAGAAATCCGGAAACTCCTTCGCAAGGAAATTGTGCAGGCGGGCCGATTTAATCGTTCATCAATGCGTCAGGGCAACATGCACCGCTTTTTCCATTAAAAAAAGCCGTTTTTAAGCTCGTTGATATTGTCTTGGATTTCTGAGCGCACATTAACAGAGCAAAAAAATAAATCACTCATGTAAATTTAAGGGAGGAACTACCAGTGGCAAAGTTTACTAAAGAAGATATTAAGCGTATTGCAGAAGAGGAAAATGTAAAATTCGTCCGTTTACAGTTTACGGATATTCTTGGAACTATCAAGAACGTGGAAATTCCGATCAGCCAGCTTGAAAAAGCCCTTGATAACAAAATGATGTTTGATGGATCTTCAATCGAAGGTTTTGTACGTATTGAAGAATCAGATATGAATCTTTATCCAGACCTTGATACTTGGGTGGTATTCCCTTGGACAGCAGAAAAAGGGAAAGTCGCACGCCTTATCTGTGACATCTACAATCCAGATGGAACTCCATTCCTTGGTGATCCCCGCAGCAACTTAAGACGAATCTTACAAGAGATGGAAGAATTAGGATACTCTGATTTCAACTTAGGGCCTGAGCCGGAATTCTTCTTATTCAAGCTTGACCAGGCTGGTGAGCCGACTCTTGAATTGAACGATAATGGCGGATACTTCGACCTTGCGCCAACTGATCTTGGAGAAAACTGCCGCCGTGATATCGTGCTTGAGCTTGAAGAAATGGGCTTTGAAATTGAAGCATCCCACCATGAGGTTGCACCTGGACAGCACGAAATCGATTTCAAATATGCGGATGCATTAACAGCTTGTGACCAAATCCAGACGTTCAAGCTTGTTGTTAAAACAATTGCCCGCAAGCACGGCCTGCATGCGACATTCATGCCAAAACCGTTGTTCGGTGTTAACGGATCAGGTATGCACTGTAACGTTTCATTATTCAAGGATGGCAAAAATGCATTCTTCAACGAAACAGGCGATCTTCAATTAAGTGAGGATGCTCGTCACTTTATAGCAGGAATCATCAACCATGCGACAGCATTCACTGCAGTAACAAATCCAATCGTTAACTCTTATAAGCGTTTGGTGCCTGGTTATGAAGCACCTTGTTATGTTGCTTGGTCAGCGCAAAACCGTTCACCGCTAATCCGTATCCCGGCTTCCCGCGGTGTAAGTACACGTGTTGAAGTAAGAAGTGTAGACCCTGCTGCAAACCCATACCTTGCAATGGCTGTGCTTCTAAAAGCTGGACTTGACGGAATCAAGAACAAATTGACTCCTCCGGCACCAGTAGACCGCAACATCTATGTAATGAACAAGCAGGAACGTGAAGAAGAAGGCATCAAGGATCTTCCGGCTACATTAGCAGCTGCACTTGATGAGCTTAAGAAAGATGAAGTTATCGTATCCGCTCTTGGCGAACATATCTTTGAACACTTCATTGAAGCGAAAGAAATTGAGTGGGATATGTTCCGTACGCAAGTGCATCCATGGGAGCGCGAGCAGTACTTGAGCATGTACTAAGAAATAAACCCCTTGACACTATTGGTGTTGAGGGTTTTTTTGTTTTCGTGCAGAAATTTTTTAAAAGTTATGTTCTTTGCTTTGCCCGAAAAAATGCCCGATTTTAAAGCTAAAAAAAAATTCAAGGACATTATTTAGGGGCACGATTAAAACGATAAAAGGTATCATCATTGCCCCAAACCTACAAAATTTAATTTTTTCCTTTTTAAGTTAACCTGCCCCTATGGTTGAATAAAAAGAACGGCTTAAAATGGCAGCCGTTCTTTAAGTAATGCACCCATTTGTTTAAGTAGAAATCTTCACAATTTTTTCTTTACCTAACAATATCTAATCTCTTAAATGTGTTGGGCCATTACAAAAAGACGCCCTCTTATTAAAGAAAAGCGCCCGATTGTGGAATAATAAGAATCGCGAAAGAGCTGCAAAATAGCACCTTAGCCCATTCATATAGTTTCTCGGAAATTAAATTTCCATTTTAGCTCTATTCTTTGGACTAGAGTTTTTTATTATTTCAGACCAAATGAATATTTACGAAAAACTTCTCCCACTTGCAAAACAAAAATTCCACTAACAGCAAAGTAAGTTTTTTAAAAACAGGCAGTAACACGCACCCAAAATAAAATGTACATAAGAAGCTTGTCCCTTTCAAATTTAACTCCTTTACATATATTGAATCATGTAAGCAATAAATTAAAAGGAGAGAAATAAAAAATGGAACAAGAAACCTCAATTAGAATATCACCATTTCAGTCCCTTAATGGTTCGTTAGACCCTAGACTTTCATTTGTCTGGTTACCGCCGATAGGAGACGGAACGACTGCCCCAAGTATATTTGATAACTCACTTCAAGGCTATATTACTGTAACCATAGAAAATCTGACGACAGGGGTTACAATCGATCAGTTAGAAATTCTCGCAAATTCCGAAAGCAATTATAGAGTTAACTGGAGAGCAAGAAATGTTCAACGAGGAGATCAAGTTCAATTTCTCGTTGAGGTAAACGAAGTTACTCGAAATGGTGTAGAACTTTCACCTATTGAACTAGACCCTGTTATTGTTACGGTCGCACCAAATACGTTTCTTAATAATCAGAACGTTCCGATTAGATTTAGAATTGATAACGATCCCGTCATTCGTGCCCGCCAGTTAAATATTCAAGGTGATACAGCCACGCAGATTGCAGAACAATTAAATGCTGAGTTCTTTTTAACTTTCCAACAAATTGCCTTAATTCTTACCAACGAGGCATTCACTGCACTCGAGGTAGCAGGTGCAATTGTAACAGTGTTTGACTTAGGAGTTTCGGAAACTGCCAATCTTCTAAGATCGCTGGGGTTTAATGTAATTGGAATTGCTCAAGCGCTTCAACAAGTTTTCGGTTTGGGTGCTCAGGCTGCGGCCACTATCTTAAAGGATCTCGGTTTTGTTGTTACGGAGGTTGCTCAAGCTCTTCAACAGGTTTTCGGTTTAGGTGCTCAGGTTGCGTCACTAATCTTAAAAGCAATCGGGTTTGTTGCCAACGAGATTGCGGCTGCTCTTCAACAAGTATTTGCATTGACTGCCCAAGCAACGGCTGAAGTCTTGAAAGCAATTGGGTTTGTTGCCAACGAAATTGCGGCTGCTCTTCAACAAGTATTTGGATTGGCTGCCCAAGCAGCGGCGAATATTCTAAAAGCAATCGGGTTTGTTGCCAACGAGATTGCGGCTGCTCTTCAACAAGTATTTGGACTGGCTGCCCAAGCAGCGGCGAATATTCTAAAAGTAATTGGATTTATTGCCAACGAGATTGCAGCTGCTCTTCAACAAGTATTTGGATTGGCTGCCTTAGCAGCGGCAGAAGTCTTAAAAGCGATCGGGTTTGTTGTTAACGAGATTGCGGCTGCTCTTCAACAAGTATTTGGACTAGCTGCCTTAGCAGCAGCTGAAATCTTAAAAGCGATCGGGTTTGTTGTCAACCAGATTGCAGCTGCTCTTCAACAAGTATTTGGACTAGCTGCTCTAGCAGCGGCTGAAATCTTAGAAGGGATCGGGTTTGTTGCCAACGAGATTGCGGCTGTTCTTCAACAAATATTTGGACTAGCTGCCCTAGCAGCGGCAGAAGTCTTAAGAGCGATCGGGTTTGTTGCCAACGAGATTGCGTCTGCTCTTCAACAAGTATTTGGATTGGCTGCTCAAGCAGCCGCTGTAGTCTTAAATGCGATTGGGGTTGCTTTCAACGAGATTGCGACTGCTCTTCAGCAAGTTTTCGGATCATCTTTGTTGCAAATAAGTCAGATTCTCAGGGATGCTTTTTCCTTTTCCGCTGAAGCCATTGCTCAACTTCTAAACAGTGTATTTGATGTAACGAACGATATTGTTGCAAGTATATTAAATGATCTTGGATATGCTTTAGAAGAAATAGGCGAGGCTCTTGAAGATGTGTTTGGAGATGTTGGCGACTTTTTCTGTGATCTTGTTTCAGATATTCCTGTTCTTGGTGACCTATTTTGCTAGATACTGTAAAATAGCTTAACATCAATAGATTACCAACAAATTCACCGTAGATGTTAATCCTGCTTCTCTAGTTTAAGAAGAAATCAAAAGCCCTTCTCACTCGAGAGGGGCTATAATAATTTTCTTCAGTAATTTCTTCAAAAGTGACTCCATAAAACTCTGCAAGCTTTTCTAATTTGTCTTTATTGGGAAAACTCTTATTCAAATCCAAATAGCCGATAGTAGTATAAAGATCCCCGATAGCTTTACTGAGAGTGTAGTAAATGTGGATGAAGAAGTCAATTTAATAATTGGCTTTTTTGGTTTGCATTAATAATGCAAAGCCGGAGGGTTGTTCCTTACGCAAGTGCATCCATGGGAGCGCGAGCAGTACATGAGCATGTACTAAGAAAATAGGAGAACCCCTGGCCGTTCGAGCCGGGGTTTTTTATCATGAAAATACAAAAACCCCGTTTACAGATGAACGAGGTTTTAACTAATTTGTATTTCCCTGCATGTCTCTATTCTTTATGTCTGATTTTTAAGAAATCAAGACATGTCAGCAATGCATCTCCTCCAAATCCAGCAATCACCGCCAGGAGAACTACCTTTAAGGCAGAGTCAGGATCTGAAGATACGACCAAAAAAACAGCCGCTAAAGCCCCCATGATTACTTCTTCAAAGACCCCCAGATAGATGAATTTTTTTGTCCTTCTGGGTTTGACCATTTTGCCTTCTTTCCGAATATGTCCAACGACACCAACCAGCCCACCAATCAACAAAGCGAAGGTAATGTTCAAAAACATCTTTTCTTCACACTCCTAAAGTCGAGATTTTGGACAAGCGACCTTAGGTTGATTCTCGGTGTATTACCATTATATAGAAAGTGGCTATAAATTAATATGCATAAAAATACCGAATTTTCTGAACAATAAAATAGTCATACATAACTGTAACTTTATGCCAAAAGAAAAAGTATCAGTTACTTTCGTATGATTTCGCTAATAGCATCAGGTAATAGGAACTGATAACCTTCTTAAAATTGGAAAAAATAAAAAGCAGGCAGAGGCTGCTTGCTTTTTATCATTCTATTAATGCATATGGCGGTAGACACCTATAACCTTGCCAAGGATGGAAACATTTCGAAGGATGATAGGTTCCATTGTAGAGTTTTCCGGCTGAAGTCGAATAAAGTCTTTTTCTTTGAAGAATCTCTTTACAGTTGCTTCGTCTTCTTCTGTCATAGCAACCACGATATCTCCATTATTTGCAGTGCTCTGCTGTTTGACGATGACATAGTCGCCATCAAGGATTCCGGCTTCAATCATACTTTCTCCCATGATTTCAAGCATGAAAACATGCTCGTCAGCAGGTGCCATTCTTTCTGGAAGAGGGAAGTATTCTTCGACATTTTCAATGGCCGTTATCGGCTGCCCTGCAGTTACTTTACCGACGATCGGAACATTGACGGCACTGACCTTAGGTATGTGAGAAGACTCGTCCAGATCTAAAATTTCAATGGCGCGCGGTTTAGTAGGATCCCTGCGGATCAGCCCTTTGCTTTCAAGTCTAGCGAGATGGCCGTGAACTGTAGAGCTTGAAGCCAGGCCGACTGCTTCCCCGATTTCCCTTACAGAAGGCGGATAGCCTCTCAATTTAACTTCTTCTTTTATAAACTCTAATATATCTTGCTGCCTTTTTGATAATTTCACCATCTTTACGCACCTCGTATGTTTTTGTTGTCTCAATTATAGCATCAATTACCATATGATACAAACATAAGTTCGAATTTATATTGACACAAAACAAATGTTCGGTCTATAATAAAAACATCCAATGCGAACATACATTCTTTTTAGAGGTGGTATATCATGCTGAAAAAATTGTGGAAATCATATTCTTATGCTATTATTCTCTTCGTTTTAAGCCTGGCAGCATCGTTTATTATGCTCGTGCAAATAGAAACTCCAGATACGGAAAAGTTTGTGAAAATCACTGTTGCAGAAGGCGACTCTTTATGGAAGATTGCTGAGAATTTTTCGGCTGAACATTCGCTGTCTACAGACCAATTTATTAATTGGGTAGAACAAAATAATGAGATCGCCTCTGGAAGGATTTTTCCGGGTGATGAAATTGTTATTCCAGTAAAAGCACTGGATGACGAGCCTTATAAAGAGCTTGCCAGTTCAGACCTTTATGAATAAGGAGAAGTTATGAAAGCAATTATTTACTGCAGGGTTAGTACAACAAAGGATACTCAGGAAACGTCCCTTTCAAGGCAGGAAGAAGAGCTGGTGAATCTGGCGAAAAAGCATGATTTTGAAGTGGTCAAGGTGATTCGCGAACAGGCCAGCGGATACGATCTTGAAAGAGACGGTATACTGGAGCTTTTAGACTTAATTAAAGAAAAGGATATCAAGGTTGTCCTCATTCAGGATGAAACCAGGCTTGGGCGGGGCAATGCAAAGATTGCAATACTCCATTGCGTCTTAAAAGAAGAAGTCCAGCTATACAGCATTTCGAATAACGGCCAGCTCGAGCTTTCGGAATCAGATTCGATGGTGCTGAACATTGTTGGGATGGTAGAGGAGTATCAGAGAAAGCTTCATAACATCAAAATCAGACGTGGCATGCATCGGGCTATTGATAAAGGATACCGGCCCGAGAAGAACTTAAGCAATCAGGGAGCAAATGGCGGCAGGGAAAGAATAGATGTGCCGATAGAGGAAATTGTCCGGCTAAGGAAAAACGAATTAACATTTGCAGAGATTGCTGCAACGCTTAGGGGTTTTGGCTATAATATCTCAAAAGCAACTGTCCATAGAAGGTATAAAGAACATATTGATTTACTTGCTGAATAGAGCACTTTTCTTGTCAAAGGTGCTCTTTTTTAGTATGATGGCAGTTGAGTTTCATTATTGTTTCATATCTGAAGCTATTGTATAATAAGAATTTCTATTTAGAGTATCCAGAGGTAAACTTTTGATATAAAGGAGCTTTAATATATGCTGCCAAAACAAAAACTTGCCCGAATTAATGAACTGGCAAAGAAGGCAAAGGAATCCGGATTAACAGAAGCAGAAGCGAAAGAGCAGACTTCTCTCCGCAAAGAGTATTTGGAGACTTTCCGCTCTGGCATGTTAAACACGCTTAAAGGTGTTACAATCGTTGACCCGAAAGGAAACGACGTAACTCCGAAAAAACTGAAAGAATTCCAAAATAAAAACCGCCTTCACTAATATTATAAATGCAAGGGATACACAATGCTGTATTCCTTCTTTTAATAGAAAGCGGAGATGACTTTACGGATCTATTGCCGGATCTCTCCGCTTTTTTACATATGCCGGGTCTTTTTGTGTCAATATAGTAACAAACCGGCTTTTTTTGTCCTTTTCTGACCCTATTGGTTGTGAAAAAAAGGGACACCCGATAATATAAAAAGAGTAAAGAATTACTACTCGAAAGGATGTATTGAATGTTTAATCACACAGATGAACTATCCATCAGTTCCATTCGTACTTTATCAATCGACGCCATTGAAAAGGCGAATTCCGGCCATCCGGGGATGCCGATGGGTGCAGCGCCAATGGCTTATACGCTTTGGACACGCTTCATGAACCATAACCCGAAAAATCCTGAATGGTTCAACCGTGACCGTTTCGTCCTTTCTGCTGGACATGGCTCCATGCTTTTATACAGCCTTCTTCATCTTTCCGGCTATGATGTTTCCATGAATGACATTAAAGAGTTCAGACAGTGGGGAAGCAAGACGCCTGGCCACCCTGAATATGGCCATACTCCTGGTGTTGACGCAACAACAGGCCCGTTAGGACAAGGTATTGCAATGGCTGTTGGTATGGCAATGGCTGAACGCCACCTGGCTGCAACATACAACAAAGACAACTTCAATGTTGTTGACCACTATACATACAGCATCTGCGGTGACGGAGACCTTATGGAAGGCGTTTCGGCTGAAGCTGCTTCCCTTGCTGGCCACTTAAAGCTTGGAAGACTGGTTGTTCTATATGATTCAAATGATATCTCACTTGATGGTGACCTTGATAAGTCTTTCTCTGAAAGTGTTGAACAGCGCTTCAAGTCATACGGCTGGCAGTATATCCGCGTAGAAGACGGTAATGATCTTCACGAAATCGCAAAAGCAATTGAGGAAGCGAAGCAGGATGAAAACCGACCAACAATGATTGAAGTTAAAACAGTCATTGGCTACGGTTCTCCAAACAAATCAGGTAAATCTGATGTTCACGGCGCTCCACTAGGTGCTGATGAATTGAAATTAACGAAAGAAGCCTATAAGTGGACTTTCGAAGAAGATTTCCATGTTCCACAGGAAGTATATGATCACTTCAAGCAGCAGGTTGTGGAAAGCGGCTCTAAGAAGCAGCAGGAATGGGAAGACCTTTTTTCACAGTATAAAGAAGCGCATCCTGAGTTAGGAAAACAGCTGGAGCAGGCAATCAACGGCGAGCTTTCAGAAGGCTGGGATAAAGACATCCCTGTTTATGAAGAAGGAAAGAGCCTTGCAAGCCGTGCTTCTTCCGGAGAAGTGCTAAATGCAATCGCACAAAACCTGCCTTCTTTCTTTGGCGGTTCTGCAGACCTTGCAGGCTCCAACAAAACAATGATTAAAGGTACAGGCGACTTTACAGCTGAGTCATTTGACGGCCGCAACATCTGGTTTGGTGTACGTGAATTTGCAATGGGTGCTGCACTTAATGGTATGGCCCTTCACGGCGGATTAAAAGTATTCGGCGGAACATTCTTCGTGTTCTCTGATTACCTGCGCCCGGCAATCCGTCTGGCTGCACTTATGAACCTGCCTGTTACGTATGTATTCACACATGACAGTATCGCTGTCGGTGAAGACGGACCTACACATGAGCCTGTAGAACAGCTTGCTGCATTGCGTGCAATGCCAAACCTATCTGTTGTCCGCCCTGCTGACGGAAATGAAACAGCAGCTGCATGGAAAACAGCAATTGAATCAACAAACAAGCCAACGGCATTAGTATTGACCCGTCAAAACCTTCCTACATTAAAAGGAACGGATTCAGCGGCATACGAAGGCGTACAAAAAGGTGCTTATGTTGTTGCACCAGCTACTAACAGCAATGCGGATGTATTATTGCTTGCTGCAGGATCTGAGGTTAGCCTGGCTGTTGAAGCACAAAAAGCGCTTGAAGGCGAAGGCATCCATGCATCTGTAGTGAGCATGCCTGCCTGGGACCGCTTCGAAGCTCAATCAAAAGAGTACAAAGAAAGCGTAATTCCTAAGACTGTCAAGAAACGTCTTGCCATTGAAATGGGATCATCACTTGGATGGCACCGCTATGCAGGAGACGAAGGCGATGTTCTTGCAATCGATACCTTCGGCGCATCTGCACCTGGTGAAAAGATTATGGAAGAATACGGCTTCACAGTAGAAAACGTTGTAGCACGAGTAAAAGCATTGCTGCAGGGATAATATTAACTGACGAGGGAGAGCTGAGAGGCTCTTCCTTTTTTGTGTGATGGGTTTTTCTTTTAAGAATAGGATTAAATTTCAGTAAAACCGGGAAATTGACGAAGTATATATTTTGATCAGACTAATTTAGCAGCTCTTCCACCAAGAATCCTCATAATCAACTGAATTCTTCTTTTTCGACAAAATTAGTGAAAGTTTTTAACATCTTCAGACACATTCCTTATGTTTGGTTGCTTATAATTGAAAGAAATGGATCGTCCCGGAAGGAGGGGCCAGATGAGAGCTTATCAATTGTATTTAATAGAAGATGAATTCGCGTCCCATTATTTTGGCAGAGAGCGGATGTTTTTTCAGTTGTTTGAAGAGTATGAGCGTTCGTCAGGTGAAATGAAGTCTATTCTATCGAAGCAAATTGATTTTGTGACTAAGCCAATCCCGGGTTTGAAAGTGCATCAATACATCCATCAGCAGCTGCAGCGAAAAAAGGACTTTATTATAGAAAAAAGTGCATACTATATAGAGATGAGTAAAAGAAGCAGGGCAAGGCTTGAAGTGTTTGAACGAAGCCTGGTTTTAGAAGCGGCCGGCAGCTATGAGGCAGAGACGGTATTTTTCGAAGTGCTGCGAAAAAGCGAGTCTTCCTTCCTGGCTGTTGACCTCCAGCATAAGCGGTATGGGTGGCTAAAACCGATAAAAGAGAGAAAATTCGTCTAAAATAAGAGAAAAAATGAAGCAAATATTGTATAATAACCTTTGGTCTAGTACACTGTATGATAGACAACATGAAGGAGGAAGTTAGTATGGGTATGTACATTCTAGTTGGTGTACTGGCGCTTCTTGCCGGTGTAGCACTAGGATTTTTCATTGCTCGAAAATATATGATGAGCTACCTGGAGAAAAATCCGCCAATTAATGAACAAATGCTTAAAATGATGATGATGCAAATGGGCATGAAGCCATCTCAAAAGAAGATCAACCAAATGATGAATGCCATGAACAAGCAGACTGGCAAGTAATCAGGGACAAGCATCCCATCGGAAACCACTTTTCTGTTACAATACAAGGAAGGTGGTTTTTTTATGGTGAAAATGAAACCTTCTTTGAAACAGACCGAATATATACTATGACAAATCATGAAAGGAACGAGCAAATGAAAAAAGTAATTCTAATAGGGCTCCTTACCGTTTCCATGTTATTAAGCGGCTGTTCCGTTCTGGGAGAAGTGAATAATTCCATTGACTATGTTAATGAAGCGACTGAGCATATCAATACGTTAAGCGACTTTGCTGAAGAGGCGCCGCAAATGATTCAGGATGCGGCAGCGGATCCGGCATTAAAGCAGGAACTTGAAGACCGTTTGACGACACTTAAGCAGGAAGTTGAAGAATTTATCGCCCTTCAGGATATCCCGACACTTGCAGAAGATGTTCACCAGGAGCTGGTGACCCAGAATGAAGCGCTTCTGGCTGAGATCAATAAAGTATTGGAGAACGGCAACCTTGCACTGGATCAGCTGGAGAACTCAGAGCTGTTCACTACCATTAATGAGACAACAAGCCTGATAAACCGCATAGAAGCATTAGGGCAATAAAGCATCCGGCAGGGTGCTTTTTTCTGCGAGAAAAAATCTTCCTTATTTTCTCAATATTTGTTAAACTATTTAAGCTATTATGTTTCGGATTTCGGAGGATGGGGTATGAAGGTTTTTTTGGATTTAATGTGGTTTTTTAAACAGGAGAAAAAGGCTTATGTAAACGGGATCATTCTGCTGTTATTTGTGGCACTGCTTCAGCTGGTCCCGCCTAGTGTTGTCGGCATTATGGTCGATTCGATTAAAAATGGCGAGCTGACTGCAAAAGCATTATTAATGTGGATTGGACTTCTTGCTGTTGTTGCCCTCATGATGTATGTGCTCCGCTATTATTGGCGGATTATGATTTTCGGTTCGGCCGTTAAGCTGTCCAAACTCCTGCGCAACAGGCTTTATCGTCATTTTACGAATATGTCACAGTCCTTCTACCAGAAAAAGCGGGTGGGGGATTTAATGGCCCATGCGACAAATGATCTGCAGGCGATTCAGCAGACAGCAGGCGCCGGGGTCCTCACATTTGTCGATTCACTGGCGACAGGCGGTTTCGTTATCATCGCCATGGCGACAACAATCAGCTGGAAGCTTACACTAATCAGTCTGATTCCAATGCCGTTCATGGCACTTTTGACAAGCTGGTATGGAACACTTCTTCATAAACGGTTCCACAAAGCACAGGAGGCTTTTTCTTCACTGAATGACAAAACTCAGGAAAGTGTTTCAGGAATTAAAGTGATTAAAACATTCGGCCAGGAAAAAGAAGATATTGAAGATTTCCGCAGGCAGTCTGAAGATGTAGTGCAAAAGAACATTTCTGTTGCACGGGTTGATTCTTTGTTTGATCCGACGATCAGCATTATTGTGGGGATCTCTTTCTTCCTATCTATTGCATTTGGATCAAGATATGTTATTGCAGGAGAGCTGACAATCGGGCAGCTGGTTTCATTTACTACCTATCTTGGTCTCCTGATTTGGCCGATGCTCGCATTTGGCTGGCTGTTCAATATTGTCGAGAGAGGCCGCGCCTCCTATGATCGAGTCTCTGCGCTTCTTGCAGAAGAAATCGATATTAAGGATGATGAGACTGGCATCATTGAAGTTCCGAGCGGTGATATTGAGTACAAGATTGAGAAGTTCGCCTATCCGGGTGAACAGGAAGCGCTGCTTAAGGATATTCATTTTAGACTGGAAAGAGGAGAGACTCTCGGCATAGCAGGTAAAACGGGTGCTGGCAAAACCACACTGCTGAAGCTATTGATCCGTGAGTTTGAAGGCTATAAAGGGGAAATTCTTTTTGCCGGACATCCAATAAATCGCTATAAAATTGAAAAACTGAGGGAAGCGATTGGCTATGTCCCGCAGGAGCACTTCCTGTTCTCGGCCACCGTTGCGGAAAATATCGGTTTCACGAGGCCGGATGCAGACCTTGAAGATATTTATTCGGCAGCGAAACTGGCCAATATCCATGAAGATATTCTCGAATTCACAGATGGCTATAAAACCGTTGTGGGTGAAAGAGGGGTCTCGCTTTCTGGAGGGCAGAAGCAGCGTATTTCCATTGCAAGGGCTCTTGTAATGAATCCTGAAGTATTGATTTTGGATGACTCCCTTTCTGCCGTTGATGCGAAAACTGAGGAAGCGATCCTCACTTCATTGCGTGGTGAGCGGGCAGGCAAGACAACGATCATAACCGCTCACAGGCTGAGCGCCATTCAGCATGCGAATCTCATATTGGTGCTGGATGAAGGGAAAATTGTTCAGCAGGGATCACATGATGAACTGATGGCTGAAGAAGGCTGGTATAAGAATATGTATCTGCGCCAGCAGCTGGAAGAGCTTGTGGAGCATGGGGGATAAGACGATGGAAAAGACACCGATTTTGAAGGGGAAAGAGCAGCGGAAGGTCCTTTTCCGACTTCTTTCCTATACAAAACCGCATAAGAAAACAATTATACTTGCCTTCAGTTTGCTTCTGTTAACGACGATTGGAGACATACTGGGGCCGATTTTTGTCAAAATCTTTATTGATGATTATTTAACACCAAGGGACCTCGCTTTCGAGCCGTTATTTGCCCTTGGTACTGCATACCTTGGCATTCAGATCATGAATGTACTGGTATCCTATTTTCAGCTGCTGAAATTTCAAGAAATCGCGCTGAAAATCATTCAGCAGCTGCGAGTAGATGTATTTTCAAAGGTACAGTCACTGGGTTTAAAGTACTTTGATAAAACGCCAGCAGGAAGTATTGTATCACGGGTTACCAACGATACAGAGGCTATTAAAGATATGTTTGTCAGTGTCCTGGTTACCTTCATTCAGGGGGCCTTCCTGCTGACAGGGATCTTTGTGGCGATGTTTATCCTGAATGTGAAGCTGGCCCTATTCTGCCTGGTGATTCTCCCGATTCTTTTTATGATCATTCGCACTTACCGTAAATACAGTTCGGTATTTTATAAGAACTTAAGGGAAAGGCTGAGCCAGCTGAATGCAAAGCTGAGTGAATCATTGCAGGGGATGTCCATTATCCAGGTATTCAGGCAGGAAAAAAGGCTGAGGAAGGAATTTGGCGATATCAATGAGCAGCATTACCAAGCAGGTATGCGCAATATCAAAATGGATGGGCTCCTGTTAAGGCCGGCCATTGACCTGGTTTATGTTCTGGCACTTATTATTGTATTGAGCTTCTTTGGGATTTCTTCTTTTAGCAGTCCGATCGAAATCGGTGTGCTGTATGCATTTGTCAGCTATCTGGACCGCTTCTTTGAGCCTGTTAATCAGATCATGATGAGGCTTTCCATGTATCAGCAGGCCATCATTGCGGCTTCAAGAGCGTTTGCGCTGCTGGACGAAAAGGAACTTGCTCCGGCACAGGAGGATAACCATTCTGCTGGAATTAAGGAGGGAGAGATTGAGTTCAGGAACCTCAGCTTCTCCTATGACGGCAAACGGGATGTATTGAAAAATATTTCTTTTACAGCCAAGCCGGGTGAAACCGTTGCCCTGGTGGGCCATACCGGCAGCGGCAAGAGCTCAATCATTAATTTAATGATGCGATTCTATGAATATGATCGCGGCGATATTTTCATTGACGGAAAAAGCATTAAGTCTTATCCAGCTGAAGAATTGCGCACGAAAATGGGGCTCGTCCTTCAGGATCCATTCCTATTTTACGGGACGATTAAGAATAACATCAGACTTCATAATGAGAAAATGACAGATGAAGAGATTAAAGCTGCTGCTCAGTTTGTTCAGGCCCATACATTCATAGATAAGCTGGAAGACGGATATGATCATCCGGTGGTTGAGCGCGGATCGACTTTTTCGAGCGGGCAAAGACAGCTTATTGCCTTTGCAAGAACGATTGCTGCCAATCCGAAAATTCTTGTCCTTGATGAAGCAACAGCCAATATTGATACAGAAACAGAGGAAGCGATACAAACCGCACTGGAAAAAATGCGGAAGGGCCGCACGACGATTGCGATTGCTCACCGATTGTCTACGATACAGGATGCAGAATTGATTTTGGTTCTTCACCAGGGGGAAATAGTCGAAAGAGGAACCCATCAGGAATTGCTTGCCAAGCGCGGCTTGTATCATAAGATGTATCTGCTGCAGAATGGGTCCGCTGAAAAAGTGGAGGATGCAGTTGGTTAATAGAAAAGACGTGTGATTGCTCACACGTCTTTTCGTTTCTTAAAAGGTGTAGGATTCTCCATCTTCAGGCACTAATACTTGATGGGAGATTCCTTTGTCTTTACTGTAGCTTTTTAATTCCTCTCTTGAGAGTGTCCAATGGTTGACGGCCTCCATATGGACGGAAATAATCTTAGTATTCGGGGCAGCCTTGGAAACTTCGTAGATATCCTCTTTCCCCATAACAAGCGAGCCGCCTTCAAGGAACTGGTTATCTCCGCCGTTTACTACGATGATTTCGGGGCTGTGTGTTTCAATGGCTTCCTGAACAGCATCATACCAAACTGTATCTCCTGCTACATAAAGTGTTTTTTCGCTGTGGTGCTTGAAGATCACTCCGCAAACCAGACCGGCTAGTTTTAAAATTTCGCCTCTGCCATGTTCGCCTTTTGTTTTTATTAATTGGATATCTTCAAAAGCAGTATCTTCCTGGAGAACTTCTACATTAGTAAAACCTGCAACTTTCACTAGTGCAGCATCTTCTTCATTTTGCACATACATTTTAATATCCTTTGCTAATGCTTCTTTGGCAGCATCATCAAAATGATCTAAATGCAGGTGGGTAACAATTACTGCATCCACATTATGAATAATTTCATCAATGGAGACTGGAAGCTCTGTTAAAGGATTGTTTTGATCTTGTCTTAACGAATTTGGAAATGGCGGGTAAGTCCCTTTTTCTGCTAAGAAAGGGTCAATTAAAAACTTTTTCCCTGCATATTGGACAACTAGTGTAGCGTTGCGGATTTGCTGTATATTCATATAAATGTACTCCTTTTCTTTGATTTACGTATAGTTTATACTAGGACCCATTGGCACTTACATAGATTAAATCAAGTCTTTTTGATGTTTAACTTGAAAAGTGAAAGGAGTTGAAAAAATGCTGGATCATACGGATCAGCGTATTTTGGAGGAACTCTCCAAAAACAGCCGGATCACCATGAAGGAGCTGGGGAAGAAAGTCCATTTAACTGGCCAGGCAGCCGCATCAAGAGTGACGAAATTAGAAGATCAGGGCGTTATTGAGGGGTACACAATCAAAGTGAACCAGGAAAAATTAGGATTTCACATCCATGCTTTCATTACGATTATAACTCAAAGTATGAATCATCAGCCGTATCTGACTTTTGTCAAAGCACAGGAGGAAATCATACATAATTTTAAAATCAGCGGAGATGGCTGTTATCTACTGGAATGCAAATTCCCGTCTAATGAACGGTTAGATCAATTTTTAACACACTTGAATAAGCATGCAAATTATAAATTATCGATTGTTATTAATAAATAGATGTTAAGAAGGATTCATGAAGAGAAATGAATGTAAAAAACAGCCTGCATTGGTTGCATGGCTGTTTCTTAATGTGTCTGCACTTTTTTTATAAAGATTCGGTTATATTCATTTAATAGGGC
This sequence comes from Cytobacillus oceanisediminis, assembly GCF_022811925.1. Taxonomy (NCBI): domain Bacteria; kingdom Bacillati; phylum Bacillota; class Bacilli; order Caryophanales; family Bacillaceae; genus Cytobacillus; species Cytobacillus oceanisediminis. The sequence continues at coordinate 2,214,610 of NZ_CP065511.1, forward strand.
ATCCAGTTCCTGGCTGTACCGGATTGCTGCGGCAGAGCTTAAGCCGCTTTTCATGGCCACTTGAATTAACTCTGTTCTTTTTTGTTCAATCAATGTAAGCAGTTCCTGTTTACACATGGCCAATAGTTCCTCTCTGATTATTTCTTATATGTAGGCTTTACTCTGCCAATTCGATTCCATGTCAAAAGCTGAAAGATAATAACAGAATTTGTTAAGTCCTATACTAGTATATCGAATTATGGTAATTAATTCAAAAGAAACTTGTTTTAAACTTTAGTAACATTTACATTAAAAATACATGTTTTAGGTTGAAATATAATATGAATTATTATAATAGCAGTTGGTTTACTCAGAAATGTGTGAAAATTTTGGGACACAAAATGTTCACATTCTATCCATTATCTTTTCTATATGGGATTTGTTAGAATGAAATGGGAATGAATGAGTATCAGGAGTTGTGACTATGACAGATTTGAATGTATTTATTGCATTAGGGGCAGGGTTCTTAAGCTTCATTTCTCCTTGCTGCCTGCCGTTATATCCAGCATTCTTATCGTATATTACAGGAATGTCTGTAGGGGAGATTAAAGAAGAGAATGCAATGCTGCAAAGACGGAGCATGCTGCACACGCTATTCTTCCTGCTTGGATTTTCGGCTATTTTTATTGCAATTGGGTTTGGGACTACTTTTATTGGCCGTTTCTTTACTGAATATCAAGACCTCATCCGCCAGCTAGGAGCAATATTTATCTTCTTCTTTGGTCTGTTGGTAGTGGGAGTCATCAAGCCGGAATTCTTAATGAAAGAAAGACGGTTCGAGTTTAAAAACCGCCCTGCCGGATTGCTTGGTTCGGTATTAATCGGGATGGCATTTGCTGCCGGCTGGACCCCGTGTACAGGACCGATTCTGGGAGCCGTGATTTCACTCGCAGCATCTAATCCAAGCTCAGCAATGGTTTATATGATTGCCTATATCCTTGGTTTCGGAATCCCATTCTTCGTGCTTTCGTTCTTTGTCGGCAAGCTGCAATGGATCAGACGAAACAGCGCAAAGATTATGAAAATCGGCGGCGTATTGATGATGATCATGGGTGTTGTCTTATTCTTTGACTGGATGACAAAAATCATTGCCATTCTTTCACCGTTATTTGGCGGATTTACTGGTTTCTAAAAGCAGGGGCACATTCAAATTGGGAATGTGCTCCTTTTTTTGCTATAAGTAAAAAGGGCTATGTCAGCTGGTCGAAATTTGTCATATTCTTTCAATTGAAATTTATCTGATACTTCGATATATTGAAATATGTGTTCCTTGGGCGTGGAAAAGTGTATCTCTCTAAAGGAATGATTTTTTTCTATTAGATGTTTAATAATTGTTTTTATGGGTATTTTTTACTATGAATGTAGTATAATAGAGATATAGCTTCCAATGCACTACAAGGGGGAAACAGCGGTGGCGAGAATTTTAATAGTAGATGATGCGAAGTTTATGAGGGTTACCCTTGGCAGCATTTTGAAAAAAGCAGACCATGAAATTGTGGGAGAAGGGGAAAACGGAATAGAAGCCGTGCACCTATTCGAAACTCTAAAACCTGATCTGGTAATGATGGATATCACCATGCCTGAAATGAGCGGACTTGAAGCAGTCAGGGAAATTAAGAGGGACAACCCTAATGCAAAAGTAATTATGTGTTCAGCCATGGGCCAGCAGAAGGTAGTGGTTGAATCCATTGAAGCTGGCGCGAAAGATTTTATCATAAAACCATTTGATGAAGGCCGTGTATTAGAAGCTGTGAATCGGGTATTAAGCTAAGAGCTGACTCAGGGTACCCTGGACATACGGATGTGTCCGGGTATCAGCTGGAGTGGCTTTTTTTATTGAACTTTTATCCTTCTGAGTACCTAAATCAAGCCTATTAAGATATAATATGGTTAGTAATCAAATGAAATAGAGGATGAAATCGAATGGACTTTGTATTAATTTCATCAATCGGTGCCGTTTTTATGGCGATCTTCGTGATGTTCATCCGCATGAAGGCCGCAAAGAAGCCGGCTTCCGCCAAGAAAATCATCTTGCCGCCGATTTTTATGAGCACAGGTGCTCTTATGTTTGTCGTTCCTTATTTTCGCGTTACCCCAATGGAGATCCTGGAAGCAGCCACAGTTGGAATGCTGTTTTCCATCCTTTTAATTAAAACATCCTCCTTTGAAATCAGGGACAGCGATATTTATCTGAAGCGTTCCAAAGCATTCGCTTTTATATTGATAGGATTGCTTGTAATCCGGATTATTGGAAAAATGGTCCTTAGCTCAACGATTGACTATGGTCAGCTGAGCGGCATGTTCTGGATTCTCGCATTTTCGATGATTGTTCCGTGGAGGATAGCGATGTATATGAATTACCGGAAGATTCATCAGGAGCTGCATGGGTCGGGGAATCCGAAAACAACTTGATAGAATGAAAGCCGCCGGGCATGGGCTCGGCGGATTTTTGTGTTCGGATTAATGGACACCATTTTTGGGGTCCCAAAGTCCATACATCTTCCTGATTTCTACGATTTGGCCGATATGATAGGCGTTGTGGATGGTTAGATTGGAAATGACAGACGACCAGGATTCAATGGGTTCCTTATAGGCGGACGAAAGCAATTTTTCTTCATTGCATTCTTTCAGGGTTTTGATCCATTCAAACAATACGTTTTGAAGAGCTTTTATGGCAGATTGCCAATCCTCTTCCGTAACGGATTCATTGATGCTGAATGTTTCGTCATTGGCGATATGGGTTTGGGCGAGCGGCAATTCTTTGAATCTTGATAGATAGCGGTCATTCCAGAAGGTAAGGTGGGTGACGATCTGCCAGACCGAATTGGCTGTTCCAGACTTGAATGATGCTTCTTTTGCTGATAGTCCTTCGATGGCAGCTGATAACGGGACAAACCAATTGGGCTGGTCGAGCAGGCGGATAGTTGTTTTAATAAGACTTCTTTTGTGGTCATTGGATTTCTCCTTTTTGGGTAGAGTACTCTTCATTTCTATTCAATAAAGTTGGAGAGTATCCTTCTTAAAGCCCGGAATAATAAAAAACCATTCCGCAGATCCGAAATGGTTTAGAATAAATGTTCGTATGGAGTCATGTTTATCTGTTTTTCAGTCAATTTCTTTCGCAGGAATTTGTGATCCCTTTTTGGAGTGGCTAGAATATAGCCTCGAATCAGGAGGTCCTGATTAATTTGTGCTGCCTTTTCCTTTAGGGCAAGTTCGCCGATTTTTCCGGCTATTTTCATTCTTGCTACATCCCTGAACAGTTCAGGCACTGGACTTACAAGATCCTCCAGCAGATCCTTTTCCTTCTGCTGCCAAAGATGGCGCGTCTCATTGACATAATGCTCTTCCCAATCCAAATCCGATTTGCCATCTTCTTTCGGCATGCGCTTTAAGAATTTGCGGAACATAAAAAAGCCGCCGATCGCGAAGAAAGAAATCAAAACAACAACCCAAAACAATATAAAATACATAAACCAGCCTTGTAGCATTTCCTTCACCTACACACATATTTTCCTGTCCTTATTATAAGCCTTGTCCCGCGATACGACAAGAAAGGAAGCGTTAGTCTTGAAAACAGAACCATTTGCCCTTATAATAGGAAGAGTCTTTACGGGGCTGATTGGGGTGCTGGTGCCCTCCACGGTCTTCAAAACCTAAAAGTTGCTAAATGTTGATATATCAAGGTTTTTAAAGGTTTTACATATGAAGTTCCCAACGGTCAAATATATAAAATTTACAGGTTACACACTAGACCGACTATGTGTGACCGTGTGAATTCCTCGTCTACCTCCACTATACCAAAATAGTAGGAGGTTTTATTATGTCTTCTTATTTCACTAGAAAGAAAGTAAAAACTAAGGGTGAGCAATACACCACTAGGAAACCTGTTTCCCCAGTAGATTTAACTCTAACGGAAATGTTTGAACGCTTCATGGACATCAAGAAAACAGAAGGGCTTGCAAAAAGAACAATTGATGACCATTATCTCCACTTCACTTACTTCTGTGAATTTATCCAACGTGATTTGAAAAATGAAGAAATAACAGTTGAAGTATTCAGGGATTATATCGCCTACATGCTTGAAGAAAGAGACTTATCTCCTGTGACTGTAAACATTAGAATTCGACCACTGAAAGCATTTCTAAGATACTCACATAAAGCAGGTTTTTTAAACTCTCCAATTCATGAAGATATTAAGATTTTAAAAACTCCAGAGGATACATTAGAATCTTTAACACCTGCTGAAATCAAATTAATACTAGGTCAAATAGATGACCGATATTATGCAGGCTTTAGGGATAAATGTGTTATTTTTACACTCCTAGACACAATGGTTAGAATATCTGAATTATTGGCTATAAAACGTGAAAATGTAGACCTTAAGCAAGGAACAATTAAATTGGAAGCCCATGAAACTAAAACTAAAAGGGCAAGGACTGTGCCTATTTCATCTAAGACAGTAAACTTATTAAGAGAATATATATCTGAAACTGAAGGATATAATAATGAATTATTGTTTCTCTCCTTTAATGGGGATGAACTTGCTGCTAATACAGTTAGAAGGGCTTTAATGACTTATGCTAGGTCTGCAGGAATCTCTAAGCGTGTATCACCTCACACATGGAGACATACAGGGGCTTTACTATATATTCTTAACGGTGGTGATCCGTTTTCTCTTCAGAAAATTCTGGGCCATGCTGATATGTCTATGGTTCGGAAATATATTCAAATGACTAATCAAGATATTAAATCTCAACATAATTACTTTTCACCGTTAAAGGCGGTGTTTAAGTAATGACTAACCAATTAGATCAGGAATGGTTACAACTTATTCAACAAGCCAAAGAATTAGGTTTGTCAATTGAAGAAGTAAAAGAGGCTTTAATATTACTATCAAATGATAATTGAGCAGGAGGATTTACCTCCTGTTTTTTATTTTGAGATTGTGAAAGTGTACATTTTAAAGTGCTACAAATGCCGTCATATCAACAACGTTCCTACGTAAGGATTCACAAACTTTCTAAGAATGTAGTAATAGCAAGGGATTCAGCCGATATTCCTTAATGGTCTACAAAGGAAGAAAAATGTTAAGAAAAAGCGTGGACAATTGAAAAAACCTTGCAGCCCTTGAAAACACTGGCTTTTTAGACACCTTGATTTTGTTGCTAAATCTAAGAAACCTTGATAAATCAATGTTTTGCTTAAAAATTGGAGAGTGTTTAAGGGAGCACTGTAAGAGATGTATTAGTTATACCTATTAGGGGTATATTGAAAATGTAACCATTTAGAAATCTCTCTAACTACTGATACATCAACATTGTTGTCAAATTTGGAAAGTGTGTATCCTCATGAATAGTCCTGAAAACTCAATAACAACAATGGTTTGTGATAGGTGGGGGATGTATTTTTTACAGAATCTTCTCTAAAGGAGGGTTTTTGGATTTTAGGATATTATACCTTATGAGGCATGTCAGGTGCGTGTACAAAATGAAATGCTCTCAACCCTTGATACATAAGGATCATACCTAAATTTCAAAACGGTATATTGAAAATAAAATGGTTAGAACCGTTGATATGACTAACTTTAGGGGTATACGGAAATTTTAAAAAATGGATAGTCGTTAAAGGAGCATAAACACATGGTAGAAAAAATGTTTGATATAGAATCCTTGATATGACTGTGTTGTAATTACACTTTACACTAACTTTTAAAAATTGAAGTGGCTGAATTCCTTGTCGCTGTAAGAAGGAAGTGATTTTTCAGTGGATGCTACTACTAAGGAGCAAACATTACTCAGCGTGACCTGAATCGTGTTCCGCCTTACAGCCACAATGGTTAGAGTGCATTTTGAGAAAATCATCTCTTAAGGAACATGCTACCGTTTTTTAAACTTGATGAGATACTGGTACATCAACACTTAAAAGTTCGAGTAGTGGTTGAACCATTGATAATTCTGGATTTCATGAATAACCGTTAAAGGAAGAAAAATAGTAGAAGTTTAGAAAATCTCTGTCCAAGTTTAGAAAACCACTGTAAATAAAGGGTTTATAAGGATAAAGTATTCACATTGTAAAAAATCCATTTTTGCTAAAAGTGGCTTGACGCTTACTCTCCGTAGGGAGGAGGGCTGTTTTTCCTTAATACTCTACAAAGGAGACATTAGTTAATCAAATACTGATTTTATCTTGCCATTTGGAAAGGAGTAATTTTCATTGATTGCCTATCAAGTATAGGCAGTGAATGAAGGGTATTCCCTTCTATCAAGTTCATAATAATTAATACCTCCTTAGTCAACTGTCACTGGTTGACTTCCATTTTCTGAAGAGTAGTCCTTATTGGGCTACTCTCTTATTTTTTTCTCATATTTATTCTTAAACTTAATCAAAGGAGTTGACAATTATGATTATTGTATTTTCAGGAATTTTATTAGGTTGGTTATTTGTAACACTTGCAGAAAGGAGGTAGTATCAATGGATTTAACAGCAATTCCTTTAGAACAATTTGCTTCAAATGGTGTTTTTGCTATCCTCTTTGTCTGGTTGCTTTACTCCACCAGGAAAGAAGCAATTGACAGGGAAAATAAATTAACTGCACAAATCGAAAAGCAAAATGAAGCACAAGAGAAAATTGTCAGTTCATTAGAACGACTAGAAACACAGATTCAGAATTTGAAGGAGGTTAAATAATGGCTGAAATTACTTCTGCAGCATATCAAAATTTAAGGGATTATATTCAATCCAATTGGAAGTACATTGAGTTACAAGATGAATCAGGAAATAAAATTATTAGGTTGTCTCCTTCAGATAGTCGGGTAACATGGACACATCTTGGAGGGGAATCAGTTTTAAAATTACAGGTGATTATTAAAGGTTCTGACGCTGATATTACAGCACCTAAGATATTTGCAAAGTCAGTTATTTATAATGTGGCTACTGGTGGCTCATCCTTTAGCACAGAATCATTTACACCTTTTACAATTGAGACAGATCAAGATGAATTAACAGTTATACATAATATTGTAGTACCGAAAGTTTAGGTGATGTTCTATGCTAGGTGCTGGAACACAAAGTAATCCTTACATAATCTCTACTCCATCTGATTTAGATTCAATGAGAAATAATAGAGCAAGAGGAGTTTATTATGAACTAACTAATGACATTGATATGTCCAGTTGGGGAAATTGGAATCCTATTGCTTATTATGACAATGCTACTTGGGTAAGTGGATTTGAAGGTAATTTGGATGGTAAGGGTTTTAAAATTAAAAATCTTACTATCACAAAATCTACTGGAATTTACTTAGGTTTATTTGGTCAAGCATTTTATGGAACTATTCAAAATGTTGGATTAGAAAATGTAACTATTAATGGTTCACAATGTCGCTTCATCGGTGCATTAGTTGGTTATTCTTATAGTTTGACAGTTAAGAATTGCTATGTGGCTGGCGGAAATATTACTTCACAAGATGAATCAGGTGGATTACTCGGTAAGGTAGATACTTGTACAATTGAAAATTGCTATTCAACAATTCCAATAAGCCTAAACACTTCTTATTATGGTGGCGGTTTAATTGGTGCGGTAGACAGTAATACAACCATTAGAAATTCCTATTCAAGTGGGAGGGTAACTTATAGCCAATCATCTTCTTATGATGGTAAGAGTGGTTTTGTAGGATTTATCAGAAATAATACAAATATTTTCTTTGAAAATTGTTTCTATGATAAAGAAATATCTACACAGGTAACTTCCCCTGCAAATGGAATAAATGCTAAAACGACTACTGAAATGAAAACACAGTCAACTTTTACTGGATGGGATACTACTAATACTTGGTCAATCAATAATGACTATCCAATACTAAAGGTGTTTGGTGTTCCTATTGTTGTAAAGAAGGAAACTGTTTCAGTTAATTCTTACAGTTTACCTATATATTCAATTATGAGTAAAAGTCAAAAGTCAACCAAACAATTAAATACCTTCACGAATACTATTAAGGCAGCCACACAAAGGAATACAGCGACATTACGTAGTGTCTCGACTTATTTATCACATTTAGATACATACGCTGAAAAGTTCTCAAGGACTGTCAGAAGTGGTACAGCAAATGTTACTTCATTTATTTCTCCTATCGGTTCATTTGTAAATAGGGAATCTAAAACAGTTAGAAATCTAATAGCCCATATAAAGCCATCAGAAAGCGATATAAGTGTTTTAGTGCCAATTATTGTATTTACACCTAATGCCTATGTAGCCACAGTAGAAAATTCTTCTAGGGCTTTCAAAATGGAAGATATGAGTAACGTTTCGTACATTGTCAATCCTTCCCATGTGGAGGTGATGAAATGATACAAGGGGATACTTTACAACTAAAAGTTAATTTCAAGAATTTTAAAGGCCAATTAGTTAATCCTGAAAATGTGAAATTAACAATTTACAAAAGTGATAAAACACAAATTGAACAAATAACCATTACAGACAGCGACCAAGAATCAGTCGGTGTCTATTTTTATGACTATACGCCTGCCAGTGAATTGAACGAATTTATATTCGAGTTTGCTGGCAGTTATAATTCTAAGCCAATCCTTGCAAGAGGAAAGGTTGAATTAAAATTTATTTAATCAATTTAGGAGGGTGAGAAGATGGAAGAAATCAGTTTTACACAGGAACAGTTGGATGAAGCAATTCAGAACGCAAAAAATGATTGGGTTGAGAAAGAATTCAATCCAGTTGTTGCTGAAAGGGATGAACTTTTACAGTTTAAACCTAAAGAATTATCAGAGGAAGAAAAGGCATTTCAAACTAAGCAGCAAGAGTTATTTCAAAAAGAAGTATCTCTTGAGTTAAAATCAGCAGGATTAGAAAAGTTTGCTGAATTTTTCAATGTCCAAAAGATTGAGGACTTGCAGCCACAAATTGAAAAGTTTCAAGGCTTGCTAAATGAAATTAAAGTTGAAATGGGTTATGTACCTGCAGATCATAAGAAACAAAATGAGTATGATGTATTCGCCACCAAAGGCGATACAAAAGGCATGATTGCCACGAAATTATCTAAATTATTTGGGTAACAAGCACTTTAACAGTCGTTAGGGTGCTTTTTATATTAAAAAATATTGGGTAGTGACCGACACTAAAGGAGAATTTATTAATGTTTAAATCTACTAATTTCACAGAAATCGAACAAATTTCACTTGCAAAGGAAATCGCAGTAATTGGAGTACAAGCAACACCACTAACTTCTATGCTTATGGCAAAAGGAAATATTGAGAAAGCACTATCTACAGTTTATACATGGAGAGAGAAGACACTTGACCATGCAGAAGATTTATCAGCGGTTGAAGGTTCAGATGAAGTAGTGTTTTATGAAACTGCTCGTGCTGAACTTAATAACATTCTTGAAATCTTCAAAAAGGGTGCAAGTATTTCAGGTACTGCTATTGCCATGAAATCTAACCAATTTGCAGAGGAAGTAAATGACCGTCTTCTTGAATTGAAAATCAACATGGAGAAGAAATTCATTAATGGATTAAGAAATGATGGTTCTGTCACTCCATTCAAACGTCAATTGTCAGGTCTAATTGAAATGGCTGATCCTTCTAATGCAGTTCCGGTAACTGGTGCAATTACTGAAGATGATGTAAAGAAAGTTATGCGTAACCTTTGGAATCAAGACCTTGCAGAAGGTAATGTATATGCTTTCCTTAATGCAGACCTTAAAGAGCAAATTGACGCTATCTATAAAGATAAATATGGTTACAGCCATGTAACTACTTCATTCGGCTTGCTTGTTGAATCAATCAATACTAACTATGGAACAGTTCATTTTGTGCTTTCTAAACATGTTCCAGCAGATAAGATTGTTGTTTTCAATGATTCTTATGTTGACCTGGCTTACCTTCGTGAACCACACTTTGAGCCACTTGCAAAAACAGGCGATTCTGTAAAAGGTCAAGTAATTGCAGAAGCAACTGTTAAAGTTGGTTCTAAGAAAGGTGTAGCAGTTGTAACTGTAACTCCACAAGCATAATCAATACATAACTAAGAGCGTTCCTTCTGCTTGGAGGAGCGTTCTTTTTAATTTAATCAAGGAGAAAAGAGGATGAATATTAAGGATGATTACTTTCTAAAACGTAGAAAAAAGAAAATTACACATAAAGAATTAGCAAAATATATCGGCTGCTCACAATCACTTATTTCTAGATATGAAACTGGTGAATGTGGGATGACCAAAGAAAAGAAAGAAAAATACAGAGAATATATAGATAAAAAATAATCTAAAACATAATCAGAAAATGGAGGTGGAGCAGTGAATAGAGGCGTTAATTCGTCATGACCACTTCCTTCTTTTAATCATAAATCAGATTTGAATTATTCATATCTGAAAATTTTTTTATGAGGATTAAAAGGAGGAAGTTAGACGGAAATTATTTCTGTCTAACGGTTATGACACTGTTTATTGTTGTCGGAGGGCTTTACCATTTGAAGGATAGTGGGAGAATTTTCTCTTTCACTAGAGGTATGAAACAAATTTTAAAGGAACGTTTTCCAGAGTGGTGTTCAGATTTTACACAAGTACAAAATTCATTAATTCTAACAGATGATTTTGATTCCCTTTTAGGTTGTGCAATTGAAAAGTATGTCAAAGGAAATAACATTAACTATTTCTATAACTTCAACAAACTGTATGTTGCAGATAGTTCAGACGATAAAAAAGCATTAGGAATAGACCTTGCACTCCATAAGGGTAAATCTTGGTGTAATCATGTTATAAGAATTAATGAAAATGACTATGTGAATCCACAGACAGCCAATATAAATGCCTTGTTAAAGGTTCATAGTGGAAACTACACAAAGAAATATGCGATGTCTACAGCATTAACAATGTGGAGTTTTTATGGCTTACCCTTACCGAAAACTAAGGAAGGTAAAATGTTGCTGCTATGTGTGGATTCAAGTTACTTAGGACACTACAGGGAAGCGTTTAAAGAGGTACATAATGAATATTTAAGGCTTTTAGGCTTTGAGAAATTAATTGATTTATTAAATGAAACAACTGAATTTGATTATGAGTTTCTTCAAGGAAAGTATAAGACTAAAGCAAAAATACAATTGAATAAAGATGGTTACTTACAAACTAATTTACCCCTTGCAGATTTGCAGGGGTTTTTTGATTTTCCTATAGAATTGCCGACAATGCAATTTACATTAAGGAATCAATTTAAGGAAGGTAAAGGAAATACTTTTCAAACTCAATCAAAGGAAAAGTTAGGTGAAAATGTTGTCAGTTTCGCCTTAACTGGTAAGAAATATTTCAAATATACATACATTGCCTAGTCGTCTATTTACGAACGTTCGGGTTTTATGTATAGTGATTATACATTAAAATCCGAACATTAAAATTAAATCAATCAAAAAAGGAGGTTAAATCATGAACTATTTTTTCTGCTATACAAAACGTGTTTCGGATTTTCTACAAGAACGGGGATTTTCCTATATAACCGTGGCGCAAGATCCAAAAAGTAAGAAGTTATTTTCCTTATATCTAATCACAGAAGAACTTCAAAAGGCACTTGCTGAATACAAGAAGTAATCATAAAAAAATCAATATAAAATCGGAGGTAATAAAATGAAGGTTGAATTATTAAAGTCAGGTCAAACGTTTAAAAATTATAAAGAGTTGTGCTTAGAGTTGGGAATGGAAATCAAGAAGAGCACCAACAGTAAAAATGCTCAATACAAGGAGTTAGCAAGGTATTGTGATTACTCTAAAGTTGGTCATCAAATTACAATCAATGAGGTTTTCAGTGAACAGAAACCAAAGATAGACAATAGAAAGAATAATAATAGTGTTTACCGAGGATTAGTTGAGTTTCTTGTTTGTGACTATTTAGCACAGTATGAAGGAAATATTTGCCCTAGTCGTAATGAATTAATGTTAAGAATCGGAATGATTAATGTTAATTATGGATTTTGCAGTCAGAATGTCGCCAAACTTTCTGCCTATTTTGAAAGCACTAAAAAGAGAACAATGGATGAGAAGTTAATATATGATTTCTATAATAAAAATAATGGGAATTTTAAAGGGATTGTAGAATCTGCTCTTGATAGTCTAATGGATAAAAGGGTTATCAGATATAGCAAAGTTAGAAAAGTACACCTAAATAACGAATACCTTAACAGAGTTGCTGACCCAGAAGAAGAATACATAATTGATGATACTGAAAAAGAGGTGCTTATTGAATTGGGGTATGAAAGTATGTTCTTAGTAAGGCAGTCAAAAGATTGGCTTAAATTCAAAACTAAAGTGAGTAATTTACTTTCTGAACGCACCCACATTAAGTATTACTACAATGCTTATAATATTCGAGTAAGCGATAAATATATTGAAGACGAAAGGGATAAGTTATTAGAATTATTACTTGATGACTCACGAAGAGAGCAACTGAAAAGTGAACTCAATGAAACCATTATCAATAGGATTATTGAAAAAGCACAGAAAAGGCACGAAAAAGAAATTAATGGAACATGGGGTACTTCTAAAAATAAAATGAGTGCAATGAGAAGAGGTGAAAACTATGTTTCTGATTTTGAGTTACTTAGTGCTGAGTTAATTCAGAAAGACGTTGCTTGTTTTAGAGACAGTGTAGAAAAGGTGAAATTAAAAGGTGACTTACTAGAAGAATTCACTGATGAGGAATTGTTCCAGATGTTCGGATAGAAAAAACGACCATTTGAACATGCTATAAGAATAATATAAATACCTTATAGTAGTTTCAAATGGTCAAATTTTTAATAACTAATCCATTCGGGTTTGGGGCGGGATGCAGAAGTCACTTTGTTTTGTAGCGATAGCGGAAAAAGTGACTTTAAGCCCCAAGGTTTTGTCTTTATTACTTATTTAGGTATGAAAACCTTTCGCCCCTAGGACTAACTTTTCCGCATACGCTACAAAGTAAGTCCGTCCCCCCGGGGAATTTAATTAATTTTTTAAGGATTGACTGTTAATTGGTCAGTCCTTTTTTATATTCAATCAAATAATCAGGAGGGTATTAATATGAAATTATTTAACCTATTTAAAACTAAGCAGCAGAAAGTTAAAGAAGCATGTCAGGATATTCATGGATTAATTGAGGATTCTCAAAGTAATATTTCAGATATGCAGAGAAATATCCAGTCAATGCAAGATGGTGTTAAATCCATGCAGGAGAATATTAAAGAATATCAGCGACTAAGCAAACTAAATATTTCTTTGTGTGATGATATTGTTGAATTCATTGACATGTTAGAAGGTGATAAATAATGAATATATATGAAGCGTTAAAGCAGACAGAGGGTAAAAAGAGAGCATATTTTGAATGGAAACATGATATTCGATTTGTACAAGGTGCTCCCAAAAAGTCAGAAGAAGATTTTTTAAAAACAGTCGGTTTAAAGACATTAAATGGTTTTATCCGTTGGGAAAAGAGTCAGGAATATAAAAATTTAGTTTTACTTCTGTTAGATAGTAAAGTAGCCAATGATTATGATGTGATCTACAAGAATATTGTTGATAAAGCAAAAGACGGTGACGAAAAGTTTATCCGTCTTTTCTTGTCTATTCAGAAGGATATTCAACAAAATGCAAAATTGGCTGCTAAAACATTTAATGTTGTAGAGGAAGAATCAGAAGAAAATGATGATTTAGTTTTGGATTAGGCAGATGTTCAGATGAACTTCTGTCTTTTCTTTTGTTTGGAGGTACGTAGATGGCAGTAAAAACAAAACAAAGTAAAGCATTGCAAAAGGTGTTAGGTGACTTTCGATTATTTGCAAAGAATTTCATTAAGATTATTGATAATAACGGTGAAAGTGTTCCCTTTGTGCTTAATCCTGAACAGGAACAATTCACTGACGAGATGGTCAAATACAATATCATACTTAAAGGAAGGCAAATTGGTTTTACGACTTGGTCTCTTTCGTATATGTTGTACAGTGCAGTTACTAAAAGTGACACTTCTTATTTAATGATGACACATCATAACAAGGTTACACAGTCATTATTAAGACGAATAAATAAAATGTATCAATCTTTACCACATGAAAAGTATCCTAATTTGTTCCCAAAAAAGGTTATCAGTAACCGAGATGAAATTTACTTTGAAAATGGTTCAAGGATTCAAGTAGCAACTTCAGGTGGGGAGGATTCAATTTCAGGTAATACATTTGAATTGATCCACCTTTCAGAAATGGCAAAGTATCCAAATGAAGCCCAGGAAGAAATTATTGCAACTTCTATTCCTGCCCTGGCCAAGAATCCTAACAGTAAAATAATCATCGAGAGTACAGCAATGGGATTTAATACATATCAAGAAATGTTCATGAAGGCATTTAGAGGTAAGGAAAGTGTTTGGAAGGCACACTTTTATAGTTGGCTTGCTAAGGCTTATAGCAATCAATTTAAGCATTCTTTTGATGAAGCAGAGGAATGGTTCAGGTTACATAATAAGGGTAGTAGAATGTCCTCTAAAGACCTTGAGCATGAAGAAAAGGAATTACATAAGAAATATGGTGCTACTTTCAGACAATTGATGTTTAGACGTTATTATATAGAAACGAATAGTTTAGAAAAGTTTCAGCGTGAATTTCCTACAACTCCTGATGAAGCATTTCAGACAAGTAATGTGGCTGTATTTGAAACTAAAAAGATTATTGAACGGTTACAGAATGTTGTTCCTCCAATTGCAACAAATGAGATATATGAGGAATTACCTGAAATTTTAAAGCCGTATATCAATAAAGAGTTATTCATTTACCATATGCCTAAACGTGGTATGAAGCATTATGGAGGAGTTGACGTTGCTTCTGGTACTGGTGGAAATAATGATAATTCAACTATGAGTATATTCAATGCAGATGGTCAACAAATGGCTTCCTTCTATACAAATGATATTCCTGTCTATAAGTTTGCGGAAATCGTGAACAGTTTAGGCAGGTTTTTTAATTATGCGTTTCTTGCAGTTGAACGGAATAGTTATGGGCTGCCTTTACTTGAGAAGTTACGGAAAGAATATGGCTATATGAATTTGCTAAAACAGAAGATATTCAATGAGAAAGGTAAGAAGAAACTTCAACTTGGATTCATGACAACCAATGTTACTAAGCCAATCATTATAAATGACATGAAGGAAAACTTTGAGTTAGGGTTTATTAATATCGAATGTGTGCAAACATTAGAGGAAATGAAAATATATCAGGACAATAATGGCAAGATGGGAAATAAGAAAGGTGCTAAATTACATGATGACTTAGTTATTGCGGTTGCAATGGCTTGTCAGTCAATGAAACAAAGTAAATATTATGTAGACATTTAGAGGTTAGGTTCATTGAGAACCAGACCTCTTTTTATTTTGCAAGGTTCATTGAACCTCACAAAGGAGGAATAAAAGTTGAATAAATTAGAACGTTACATAAAAGAGAAATATGACGGTGCTAATTATTGGTTTGTTGAGGAAATACAGAGTATTCATAATCAGCAACTTGTTCAAGATGTGTGGATTAAGAAAGAATATTTAAATGGTAATCATAAGATATTGCAAAGGTCGAGTTATAAATACAATGGCAAAGAGTTTAATCCTAGAAAGATTGTTCTCCAATATGCTAAAACGCTGCTAAACTTTCAGAAGGCATATTTATTACAGAATCCATCAACTCTAACAGGTAATGAGGGGATTATTAAGGAATACCAGAGGGTTAATCATAAGGGGAAGTATGACCGTTTAAATCTAAAGTTGCTTGATAAGATATTGAAATATGGTCGTGTGGCTGAATATGTCTATATGGATAAGGGTGTAATTAAATCTAAATTGATTGATCCTAGTGAGGGCTATCCTGTATATGATGAGAACAATGAGTTGTTAGCATTCATTGAATCATTTGTTTGTGATGGTATCTCCTACTATGTAGTGTATGAGGAAGATGTAGTAAGCAAATATGATAATGCTGGCGGTGATATGAGATTAGTGGAGAGGTTTGCTAATCTTAGTGGATTACCTATTGTTTATCATAATGATAATGAAATGTCAGATGTTGAAGGTCGTTCAGAGTTAGATGATTGGATAAGTATTCTTGATTCAATGGAGGACTTGATTAGTAAGTATACGGATTCCTTCTATAAGTTTATTGATCCAATCTTTGTTACTCAAGGTCAGCAATTAAAAGGTGAATCAATGCCTAGTGAGGTTGTAGGTAAAGGGATTAATCTTGATGATGGAGCAGATGCTAAGTTCCTTAGTAATCAGTTGGATTATAAATCATTTGAAACCATTTATAAGACTTTGCTGCAATCACTATTAGATGTGTCACAAACTCCTGCTGTGAGTATGAATAAGACGGATATAAGTAATTTGAGTGAAGTAAGTATCAAGTTATTATTCCAATTGGCTAATATCAAGGCAGGGATGAATGAACAGTTTATAAGAGAGGGCTTAGAGGAACGGTTTGAGAAGATAAGAGCATTGTTAGGATACAAAGGAATCAAGTTTTCCGATGATGAATTTGAAACAATTGATGTTGTGTTCCAGTATGGTACTCCAAGCAATGATAAGGAAATTATAGAGAACTTGCAGGCATTGAGGGAAATGGGAGCAATAAGTTTAATTGGAGTGTTAGAGGATAGTCCGTATACTCCTGATGTACAGTTCGAGTTAGATAGGATTGTAAAAGAGGGAAAGAGTGTGGAAACTCATGAGGGCAGTGAGAATATTAATTCCTAGTTGGTTAGTAGGGAATAGTTAAAGAGAAATATAGGCATAGCAAGGGCTGGATATTGTGAGTGATATACCGACTGTCACGCACATGTTATTAAGGGACTGGCTATTGACAACAGTAATTATCTAGTTTAAATTATTGTAAACTAGATTGTTTTTAAAAACCCTTGTAAATTGCATAGTACCAACACTTTTTCAGGGGTGCAAAACAACTACCGATAAGATGCATTATGTAAACTAGGGTGCAATCAGCACATAACGAACATTATATAGACAGTTATTTGAGCAATTATTAGATGATTTTAAGTCCAATTGATACCCCTAAGTCGAAAACTGTAGCCCCTAGCATACCATTTTACACACCCAGGAAAAATCTTAATGTATAATGGATTAAAAAATCGAAAAGGTGTGTTAGTAATGTTTTCTGATGATTTTTGGAAACAATACAAGGAGTTTACAACTAGAATTGTAGAATCAGTTGTTCCTATAATTGAAGATGTTAGAAAAACAGTTCAGGAAAGTATAATGAATTTTCCTTCTGAGAGTTTTGTGGAATTAGGAGAAATGCTTAGAGGAATAAATGACGAAGCAATTCAATTTAAGTCTATTATTGTTGAATTAGGTTATCCGCCCCATACAGAAATTTCAATTCCTCTTATGAGAGGTATTGTGAGCGATTATAATGAGCATGGTATTGAATGTGTAAAAGAATACATAGATGAAGTTATGATCTTTAATTTCGACTACGAATTTTTAGATTTTTTATCAAGAAAATGGGAGAAGAATGAATTTGTTAAAGATCGTATTCAAGTATTAAGGAACGTGATTAAATGTCATAACCAGCAAATGTATTCAGCATCTATTCCAACTTTGCTGCCACAATTAGAAGGAATAATTGCAAAGGGTTTTAAACATGAAGGTATCTTAAGTGGTAATCACCAAAAGATATACTTAAAAAACCTATTAATTGACCCGTCAGAGAATGAAGATGCTTTTAAATTTGAGCAGGCACTTCATAACTTTTATTTGCAACATATCCTTGTTAATTTTAAACATGGAGAAGTGATTCTATCAGATGTAAGTAGACATGCAATTTTACATGGTGGAAAAGTTGATTATGGATCAGAGGCGAATTCTTTAAAAATCATACTTGCGTTTGACTTTTTGCTAGATTCTCTTAGTTCTCTTACAGAAGATGTAATTACTGATGCACATAAAGAAATAAGATCGTTGGTCAATCAAAGTAAACAGAAAAATAAGAATTAGAAATTTTACATAAATCAGACACAACTACTTTGAAAAAATACCTCCCTAAAAGAGATATAATTTTTGGGGAGGTGTTTTTATGTTGGTAAAATTTATTTCTACAGAATCCCCATTAATCATATTAGAAAAGGAGTACAATGATATTCTGCCACTACTGGAAATGATTAAGCAGAGAGCAGAAATATCCATCTTCTTAGATCAAGAAGGAGATCAAAGGGTGAACGGTCGCTTGTCTGCTTACGAGTATATTATTCAAGAAAGTGGTCAAGAGACAATTCTTATTACCATTGATACAGAATCTAATACCGTTACGAATTGAGGGTGTGCTGGCAAAGTCACTCTCTTTTTATATTAAATTATTTCATATTAAATTATTTCATATTGAAATATTTTTATAGATTTTTGGTATATACTTTGGCTAATTGGAGACAAATGATTATTAGCAACAGAGCAAGCAATCAAAAAATTAATTTAGGTGGTGTGACTAATTTGCCCAAAGCAAAAGTAAGAAATAAAAACATTACAGAGCAGAATTTAATGGGAGAGGGGAAGTTAGTCAATAATTTACCACGTGTTGAAAAAGGAAATAAAGAAACATCTAAGCAGGAAAGTGATCTTGTTATAAGAGCAAGGTCTATAAAATTAAAAAAGGTAAAAGGTACTTACGGAACTTTTATTGTTAAGGAACGGTTCATCCCAGATGACATTAGAAATACACTATACCTTTCTTTTATTGTAGGTATTTTAATAGTAATTTTTAATAAAAATTTTAATTTAATCATAATAACCTCTTGTATTCATGGTAAAATTTAACTAACAAGTAAGAGTGGATTGGGGTTGTATACTTTGAAAGGTTTAATGTCAAAGAGTAAGTTATCTGAAAGTTTAGGATGGTCAGAAGCAAACGGTCGGAGATGGGTTAAGCAATTTAAAGAGTATATTCCTTTGTGAAAGAAGGAAAAAAGTTTATTACACTCCTGAATCTTTTAAGATTTTGGCATTAATTAAGAAATTAAGTGAAAATGGATTAACCAGTATAGATATCTTAGAAATATTTAAGTCAAACGGTATACCTAGAGATGATGAATTAGACAATGTTATTGAAAAATTTAATAATAGTAAATCTTTAAACCAGTACGATAAAGAAGTCATTGAATCTATACCTTTTCCAAAGGATATTATTATTCCACTGTTATCTCTTATAAAAGATAGAAAACCATACACTTCCTCAATGATGAATGAAGTTGTTGCTAATTACTTCCCTTACTGATGACCAAAAGACAGTTCCTTCCATAAATAATAGGGAAAGTGTTTTTCATATAGAATGAGAGATACCCGATATAGACTAAAAAACAAGGATATATAGATGAAGTTAGTAAATATACATATCAAATAACTGATATCGGTTTAAAGTTACTAAGTGATAATTCCGAGGATATCGAAGACGAGATTGAAGAATTAGATAAGGTAGTAAATCCTTATGATGTTATTTTGGAGCAGGTAAAGGAAATTGAAGGTGAACTAATAGAAAATATTATTGAATATTTAAATAAAGCCCATTGGAGAAGACTAGAAACAATTGTAGTCGAATTATTAACAACAATGGGGTATGGTGATGGGGAAGTAACTGGAAAAACTAATGATGGTGGTTTTGATGGAATTATAAAAGAAGATAGATTAGGATTAGACAACATTTATGTTCAAGCAAAAAGATGGGGAAAACCAGTTGGAAGTCCAGATGTACAGGGTTTTGCAGGTGCTTTAATTGGCAAAGGTGCAAGAAAAGGAATATTTATTACTACGTCTTCCTTTACAAAAAGTGCAAGAGATTTTGCTGATAAATTAGAATCAATGAAAATTATCTTAATTGATGGTACTCAACTAGCAAAATTAATGATAGAAAACAATATAGGAGTTAGTAGTAAAAAGAAATTAATAATTAAAGAAGTTGATTTTTCATATTTCGAAGGGGAATAAAAGGAATTTTCTCCTTTGTGTCGAAATATTTTTCTGAAGAGGAGGAGATATATATATGGGCTTTGATGATTTAGCAAAGGAAAATCAACAAATTGATCAGGACAGAGAAGAAAAAATTCTTTATTAAGAGAAATTAAAAGTAGATTGTCCTTGTATAATGAGCAAGTTAATAAATATGAAAATTTACCACAGTATGTTGAAAATTTAAATCAAATCTTTAATCGAACGGTTAGTGAGTTTTCTAATTTCTTCAGGGAAAAGGTTTTACTGTTAATCAAAATCAGGATGAGGTACTAGTAAAGTTAGTCAATCTTGATCTGACAATTAGGTTTAATCTCAATCGTACTGACAAAACCATAACTCTATTTTGTATAGAAAAGGATATGGTAAGTTTTCATACAATATTTTTATTAAAGAAGGTAATGAATTTCATAAGAATTCAGGAATTTTCCTATTGTATAATGATGAATTACATATTTCTAATTCAAAAGAAAGAAGATATTTCATATCTTAAATCAGAAGTAGAAACTATTGAATTAGATATAACAAAACTTAGGAATAGGACAAACCCTGATTTCTCAATTGATTTTGTTTTATACTGGGAAGATAAAGAGTCAGAACATCTTTCTATTATAGAAATCTTAGAAAAAATTGAAGAAGAACACTTCAGTTAAACTCCCCTGATTGGGGAGTTTTTTATTGAATGAAAGGGTGATTATATGAATAACTTACAACGTTTAGAAATGGAAACAAAGATTAAATTGTCACAAGATGAATTTATCATTTATTTGCAAGAAAATGATTTACTGCCATTTACAGAATACAATCCCCAATCAGCCACTAATAAAAAGAATATCTATTGTGCTGCATTGTCTATTCTTGAATCTATTGCTAATAATCCCGCAACTATGAAGTCATACAAAATGGATGATATGACTGTTTCTGATTTTCATGAGAATTTAATGAATCGTATTGATCAGTTAGAACGGAAAATTAGAACATTGAAAACGGATGAACAGTTGCAGAATGAATCAAGTTTCTTTGTGTTATTCGGTGATTAGAAAGGAGGTTTACAAATGTTTAGCAATGCCTTCCAAGAAATATTAAATGAAACAGGTCAAACAGTTTTAATAAATGATTTAGAGAGAATTGTGATTGTTACTAATCCACCTTTAAGTGAATATGAGGAAAGAAATATTCATAGCATTGAACGTGTCTCACAAGGCGATGTGGTGACGTTAGACTTTGAGAAGTATTTAGTAATTACTGAATCCATTAGTAAGCGTTCAGCAAAGTATAAAGCCTTAATTAGACATTGTAATGTAATGATTGAAATTAAGAATTATGAAAAAGTAAAAATTGGAGAAACGGAATTTGGAGTATATGAGTATGTATATACTTATTCAGATTATATTCCTTCTATCATAGATAAAAATCTTTCTCAATAGATAGTTCTCTTTGCAATTAGAGTACCTGATAATCAGATTATTGTAGTGGTTCAGGATAATGAATTGAGTAGGAATAGGTTTAAAGTAAATGATACTTTTACCTTTCAAGGAAGTTATAAAGTTTTACATAGTGATTTTACTAAAAGGGGATTAATGATATTAACTTGTGAAATGGTTGCTTAAAACTTCTCTCTTGAAAATTACTATTGATGATAGTAATATGGTACATGTGGTTCGTAGGCGAGTCCATTGGGTACTTTTTCATAAGACCGAGTGATACATGTTTAAGAACCTTGATAACATTACACTTTACGGGGCTGATTGGGGTGCTGGTGCCCTCCACGGTCTTCAAAACCGCTTGTGACCTGCGTGCCAGGTCAGCTGGGTTCGATTCCCAGGCGGTCCCGCCAACTATACATAGTTAACCCCACAGTAAATTTTTACTAGTGCGGTTTTTTCTCGATGTCCATAGGAATGTAGTAGAACAATTTTAACTAGGGTTTCGTAGGTGATGTTTTTATTAAAATGCTGTGTTAAAGCCAAGGTCAATGTTGATTTAAAGCACCTGCTGATTGGAGCAGAGGGCACTGGACTATCCTGCAGGCTCACCGGGCGCCCCGGGGAAAGTAAGTGCCTTGTGCGGACATCAGCAGTCTAATTTAATATAACTAAAAAAAGATTATGGTTATGGGTTTTGAAAGTTTGATCAGGGTTTACTTTTTTCTTTTTCTAAAAACCTTTTAAGAGCTGTTTTATTTTGTTCTAAGTCTACTTTTAAGACTTCTCCAATTTCTTCATGACGTTCATTTGAAAAACTGCCATCTTCAGGGATTCGGATTGTTTGTATTTCTCCACTTTTATTGCTCAAAATGTCTTTTCCAATCGTCAAGAGTGTGGCAGTGTCAATGTCTGTATCGATGTATTTATTTAATAGTCCTAATAGATCAGGAAGCTTTGTGACGCTATGTAGATTTACGGCTTCATCTTTTAATTTTGAGATGACTTCTTGCTGTCTTTGCACCCGGCCGAAGTCACTTAAACGATCTTGACGGAATCGAACATATCCTAACAGTTCTTTACCATGAAGTTGTTGCTTCCCCTCCTCTAACGTCATTCCGATGCCATCAGACATCTCATATGGTATGTCTACTTCAATTCCATCGGGAACAAGGAGGTCGACAGCTTTTTCGAATCCTTTGAAGTCGACAATCGCATAATGATGAATATCCAGACCAAAATTTAATTGGATGGTCTTCCTTAATAATTCAGGTCCTCCAAATGAATAAGCAGTATTTAATTTATGCTTTCCATGTTCAGGTATGGATACATACATATCACGCATAAGCGACATAAGTTTTACCTCATGAGTTTTGGGATTATAGTGTGCTACCATTATTGTATCGGTTCTAGCTTGTTTTTCTCCCCTGGAGTCACTTCCCAGTAAAAGGACATTTACAGCGTCCATTTTACTTTTCTCCCCTTGAAACGAATGAGTTGCTTCAACTTTTTTAAATGGTTGATTAACCTTTTTTACCGTTCCTTCTATATACTGAAATATAGTAAAAAGACCAACCAAAAAGATACTTAATAGAAGAATGGCGGCAGATACTCTCATCCATCTTATCCTTCTTCTCTTTCTTATTCTTGCCATACTTGCACCACCTAGGCTGAATAATAATCAACATAATCAATAAATCAAATTAAATAATGGGAGTCTCTTCAGTTTCTGATAGGGGCAATTAGAAACTGAAGGGGTTCCATCTTTCTAGCTTGAAGTAATTATTATTCCATAATTACATTTCATTTTTTGATATATTATATTACATTTGTTTAAAATTCTGTTTACATTAGTTTCGTTTTACCCAAGGGAAGTGTGAAAACAAGATAATAGGGGAATGGATAGGGTTTTTAGTTATTGTGAGATTTAAAGGTTTTATTCACCTCATTTTCTATAGGATACTTGTAAACAGTCCTTTAATAATCCTTTAATAGAAATAAGTAATGTTGAAATGTGTAACTGATTAATTTTCTTTGGCAATCCCTGGTGGTGCCATACTTGGTGCCCAAATTTTTAAAATTTGAAATCACGAGGTAACATTAGAAAGCTAGAAACCTTGATTTATCAGTACCTAAAAAGGGGGGACATCAAGGTGTTAGAAAAACAGATGCTAGCAAAACCGCTTGTACCTGCGTGCCAGGTCAGCTAGGTTTAATTCCCAGACGGTCCCGCCCAATATACATATTATTACAGCGCAGTGTGGATGCTGTGCGGTTTTTGTGTACTTTCACTTTCCTCGCTTAAGGTATAAAAAGAATAAATATTAGAAAAGATGTTTCCGCATTCTACACATGTTGAGTGCATTTCACAGTTAGTTTTAAAAAATGATTGAGGGGGATTATAACCCCTCAATCTGTGCAAACTTGTAGTAAATCTTTACATTTTTATTTTCATTAACTTCAATCTTTTCAACAAATCGTAATAACATCTCGGTTGATAAAGTATTGAAGTTTAAAGACTCTCTTAGCTGTTCTAAGATAGAGGAGATCTTAATAGCTGCTTGTTTGTCAACAATAGCTTTTTTAATCTCAGCTTTTTCTATTTCTAATTGCTGTAACTTTTCCTGAACCATAGTAACAAAGTCATCATAGTCCTGTTTTGAAATATCCTCAGAAATAAACTTCTTTAAAGCATAACGCTTTAACTCTTTCTGTTTTTGGACTTGTTTCTCAATGGACTGTAATCTTAACTCATTCTGTTTAGCGGTGGCTTTTACTTTTTTCTCAATCTTGCTTTCTAAGTTAGGCTGTTCTAAGTCATCAGCCATCTTTTTTAAATCTTCAAGAATTATTTCTTTTAACAGTTGCTCTTTAATCACATGACTAGAACATGCTTTCTTACCATGTTTGGCATAAGAGCCACAAATATAACCCTTTCGATTTATTCTGTAGTGCATGGATTTACCGCAGTCAGAGCAATAAGCAATATTGGTAAAGAGGTGTTTTTGCTTTCTAGTACCGCCCCGACCTCTTTTGGCTTTTTGTTCAAGCAGCTTTTGTACTTGTTCAAACACATCTCTTGAAATGATAGGCTCGTGTGCTTCAGAAATGGTTATCCATTCATTTTGGTCATTTACCTTACGAGTCTTATTTGTCACGTTCATAGTGGTTTCTCTGCCCTGTACAAGGTCTCCTACATAGTGGGGGTTCTTTAATATCTTCTTAACAGTAGAACCTTGCCAATACAATCCAGCATTAGCTTTCCCTACAACTTGTGATGGCGTTGGAATATCTCTATTGGTGAGGTATCTTGCTATTTTGTCATGTCCCCAACCTTCTAAATACTTGTCAAAGATGTCACGTACAATATCTACGCTGTAATCATCTCTAGGTAGTAGCTTTCCCTTATGAAGGTTATAACCATAAGGAGCAATGCTCCCCATGAATTTGCCGCTCTTGTATTTCATTAGAAAAACAGACTTTATACGGTCACTAATTCGTTGACTTTCGCTTTCATATATCCAAGCATATAGACCGAACATAGCTTGTTTGGAAAAGTCCTGTGTATCAACCTTACCATCTAAAGTAATTAATCTAACTCCTTTATTATCAGCAACTCGCCTTAGTTGATAAAGTAATTCCACATTGCGACCTAATCTGCTTAACTCCTTAGCTATAATAATATCAAAATCCTTGTTTTCAGCGTCTCGTATGAGTTTTTTTAACCCCTCACGATTGTCCGTAGTACCCGTTTGAACATCTGTATAGAATTCATGTAGGTCATAGTGGTTTTCCTCGATGTAGTTTAAGATCATGTGTTTTTGATTTTCAGGTGACTCCTTTTGTCCCTCATTGTTAGTTGATACTCGTATGTAACCTGCTATTTTCATTTTTGTCGCCCTCCAGTATTTAAGGCGACTATATCTACTTGTCTATCATTGTAAGCGGCAGATACAATCTTTTCAATTTCTTTCTCCAAGTGATGTATGACCAATGACTTGAAGTCTTGTGTGCCTGTAAAAACTCGTTGGATTTCCATGCTTATCGCTCCTTTCGGAATAACAATCGTTCCGTGTAAGGGATTAGTTGCGATAAATAAACAATAATTTGAGACTGTAATTAAGGAATCTAAGAATGGAAATCCATATTTTACAATTACAACTTAATTTGTTGAAGTAAATCACTCATACCTATACCTAGTGCTAAGCAAATTTTATGTAAAGAAATAACTGTTAATGTTTTTTCTCCTCTTTCTACAAGACCAATAAAATTATGATGTAAACCTGACTCCTCAGCTAAAATTGCTTGAGTAAAGCCGTTTCTTTCCCTCTCAATTCGAATTGCTTCCCCAATTATTAATTTAAGCCTTCTTTCTTGTTCCTTATCCATAAAATCACCTCTAAAGTAATTATAAGAAATTTTATGAAAACACACTATAGTGTGTTTATTTTTGTTTGAGGAGAATTTATAATGTAATTAGTTACCAATTATCAAGGCTACTGCCCCTCAGCAGTCAGCTAATGAAAAATTTGAGAGGAGAATGCAATATGCAAAAAATTAAATTTAAGGTAGAAAGTTTAAGGAAAATTCCAAATCCATATGGTATTTTTATGGATGATACTAAGAAAAAGGCACCAGAAATGATCTTTGCTATTGTGGATGTAAGAGAGCTTCCTGAAAAAATTCCTACAAAGACCAATCCACGTGAGCAAAATATGAGAACGAAAGTCGCTGGACGTATAAAAGATGGTTTATTATCAGATCATTCTCCATTCTTTATATTAAACAGAGGTATTTTATTATCAGCCAAAGATGTAAAGTTTGATAATGCAAACTCAGAATTAACTATATTCATAGAAGATGAGACTGTTCACGGAAATGTTGATGGTGGACATACTTATAGAACAATCCTTGATTACCGTGATAGACTAGGTGCCGATACAAAGCAATTTGTTAGAATTGAAATTCTTACAGGTATTGAAGATATTTTCGAAGACGTTGCTGCAGCAAGGAATACCTCAGTTCAAGTTCAAGATAAAGCAATTGCAGAACTAAAACAAAAGTTTAATATGATCAAAGAGTCAATTGAGAGTGAGCCGTTTAAGGATAATATAGCGTATAGAGAAAATGAAGATAAGGATATTGATGTTGCTGATATTTTAACTCTTCTATATATGTTTAATTTGGAGAAGCATGACAATCGTGAAAAAATGGCTGTAAGTGCTTATAGTTCTAAACAAACTTGTGTTAAGGATTATACAACCTCTTATGATAAGTATGAAGACAATGTTGAAAGTAATCCCTATTACAAAATGAAAAATGTAATGACTGATATATTTAAATTATATGATCTAGTGGAAACTAGCATGGCAAGAAAGTACCGTGAAGTTAATAGCGGAGGTATCTACGGAAGAGTAAAAGGTGTTGAGGTCCCAAAATCGGAGACTAAATTTAAATCTAAGTTTTACAAAAAGAACATGGATCACCGTACGCCTAAAGGCTTCTTGTATCCTATAGTAGGGGCTTTCCGTGCACTGCTGGCTGAAAAAGATGGAGTTTACTATTGGAAAGCAGATCCAATGGAGTATTTTGAAGAAATTGGAAAAAACCTCGTAGGTGATACTGTGGAAAGAAGCAGAACATTGGGTAATAACCCAAATGCTGTTGGTAAAGATACAGGAACATGGAAACAATTATATAACAATGTCTTGACACAATACCTTCTTAACCAAGCAGAGTAATTATTTATAAAAAGTAAGAGAACGTCGTTAATTAGCGGCGTTCCTTTTGAGTGTAATAAACCCAATCTTTGAGGGGTTATTCAACACTTGTTAAGAAGATTTTTTCTTTAAATCCTCCACTTTCATCTGCCTTTTGTTTTTGTTTTCTAATTGTTTCAAATTCCTCTAAAGAGACACCCTTTGCTTCTACTATTACATAATAACTTCAACTATATTGGCTAATTCATTTAAGTCTTCATTGCTATCAACATATTCCTTCATTTCTTCAATTAAGTTAGAGAAGCAAGCCTTTGGTGACGTTGTACCTCGGTTTCATACAGTTAACAATATTGCTATTCCTGTTAAGTTTTATGAATATATTAACAATGAGAATAGACTTGTTATCAATGACAACCTATTTGAGACTTTTGAAAAAGATGATAATACCGCTTTTCTTTCTAATGAATTGTATTCAAGGTGGGATCTCCTAGAAGCTTCTTTCGAAATAAAACGTGAAAACAGTGTGCAGGAAAACAATATCAGAAGGATCTACCTTGCAAAGGGTCATGAGCGAAGAGATATAACTCATACAAGACCTGTATTAAACGGATACCAAAACGGAGTATGCTTTTACTGTGGGGAAAAAATGAATGAAAATGATATACATGTTGACCATGTGATACCTAGACAAATGGTTTACCATGACGAGATATGGAATTTAGTTTTAAGCCATACGTTTTGCAACTTACAAAAGAATGACTCACTACCAAGTATAAATTATATAGAGAAGTTAATAGTACGAAATGAGCATTTTATTATAAATAACCACCCAATAAAAAATAAGTTAATTGACCAACTAGGTAAAACACCACAACAAAGAAGAAAGTATATTATGAAAGTATACGAAGACGCAAAATTGTAATTAGCTATACATGGGAAGGGATAAGAGGTTATAATCCAGAGACAGATAGCTTCTACAAAACTTTTATTAGAAGTATTAGCAAGTAAGAGGTGCTTTTTATCTATCTTATTTATCTTTAGAATAATTATTAATAATTTAAGTATTTATAAAATAAGTATGTATTGTCTTCTGATTTAAAAGAACCCACTCTAATACGGAAGATACTACTCTATATATGGAATTAACTACTTCCAATATAACAACTACTAGTTCTAGATTAGAGAACTATACTACGATTTGAAGGGGATACTACTTCCATATAAAAAAGGCTCAATATTTGAGCCATTTAATTTAGAAAGGAAGTTTCCTTCCACTAGTATGAAAACAAGCTTTACTTTGTACCTGTACAGGAACAGGTACAACTTCACCCAAATTAACCTTTGTTAATTCTTGTAAATACAAAAGGTACTCATCGGTAGTACACCTGACATTTTCCTCATTAGCCTTAAGCAAGGGAATGTTTTCTGCTTTATCCCTCTTCTGTGGAATAAAGTTTTCTTTGAAATGTCTATACTTTTCAGATCTAATGACTTCTTTAATAATATTCCATACATTAAGATCTAATTGATTTGCATTTTTGATAAACTGAAAAGTTGCTTCACTTAGTGCGATACACGGTACTTCATTAAGTGGTTTTAAATAATATCGATTGTTTTTTCCAGGAACCTTTCTTCTGCTAATAAGTCCCTTTTCTTGAAGTCCCTTTAATGTTTCATTGGTTTTCCCGTCTCCTCTGTTCAATACAAATTTAATATATTCCCAAGATGGATATGAGTAACCGTTATTATCATTAAAGTTTTTTAGAATAAAGGTGTATAATGTCTTTTCATCCGTTGTCAAATCATAGCACATGGTGATACAATCGGCTACTTGTGTAAATCCTTTATTAGTTGTATTAAATGGTATTGATCTAATTACTTCTTCTTTCTTATTAATATTCATTCTAGCTTCCTCCTCATTATTGAATACATAATAGTAATCGCTCTAAGGAGGAAATAAGTTGCGATTTTAAATATATATTATTTATCTATGGGTACAAGAGCGTAGAAATAACTCATGTTACTTTAGTTTGATCCTCTAAAGGGTGTATTTCCTTTCATTATGACGTACAATTAGGTTTATTTTATTAGACACTGGTAAACCAATGCCTACTATTTTATCCTTAAAAAGGTCGTACCTGAATAAATTAAATTTCTTTTACAGAAATTATAATGTACTTTAGGACATCCATTTTAAAGCTATAAATACAAATAGCAGAGTGATCTACGCTACTATAGGTGTTTATTGAATAATAATTTTTCAATAAAACCATTAGAATACGTTATTTCTTTTGTTTTACTGTTGAACATTCCTTTAGCTTTATGAATTATTCTATGGTGGGAGGGGCAAAGGATCATAATATTTTGTGGCGAATTATTTTGTGTTAACGAGAACTCTTCAATATGATGTCCCTCTACAACTGATACTCCATAAGTATTTTTGCTGCCTTCTCCACAAATTTGGCACTTATTATCATACTTATCCTTTAATTCATCGATGATTTTTTTATTGTACTTCCTTACCTTTTTTATGCCTTCTTTAACTTCAATAGAGGCGGAGTCATCTAGACTATTAATATAAGAGGAAAATTGTTCATCAGTCATATCGACAATTGAATTTTCAAGTTCTCTTTCACCTTTGTTAGAAATTTCGCTTTTGAATTGTTCCATAGTTTTTTTAGTTTTTACTAGATAGGAACTCAATTGCATTTTCTACAGTTCTAAATTCATCTAAAATTTTATTTAAGGAATTAGTATTTATATTACTAAATCCTTGAGGGGTAAAGTTCCGTTTATAACCAAAAAATGCGGAGAAATCTTCTTTATCAATTTCTATTTCTTTTAAGTTTTTAATGAAGTAGACATATTCCCATGTCTCACCATCTTTTCTTTCACCCCATACCGCTCTTCCTAATAGACGATTATGAGTCTTTCCGAATACTTGACCAAAGTAATAAAATTTCCCTTGAGAATATGCAAGTATAAAATCATTTGGTTTGAGATTGCCCCATCTAGTGACATTGCTTTTTCCTGGAGTTGCTCCCCACATATAGACCTCATCGAGTGAATTATTATTTTTAAGTAACTCAAGTACCTCATTATCTAAAAGATGATGGAGATTTTTAATAGGGTATGCATTTTTAATGGTATCTTCTAAGTGTACTTGTGCGTCTTTATCACTCGCAGTAAAATAATAAAGCATTTTTATTAATCCACCTCACTAAATTGTAAGTAGTCTCTAAAGTAATTTTCGGTTCCTTTGTGAAGGAAATAAACATAGCACCATTTTTTCCATGAATAAGTAAGACTCTATATATATATTCTTAAGTAACTTAAGAACGGTTTCGAGTGATTGGATTGGATTTTTGTTGTTAGTCAGTGTAATAAACCTAGATCCTTCCCTTATTAGCCAAACGTTGTTAGTACTATCTTCAGCATTCATAACCCATCGAACATGAGAGTAATCTTTTTCAGTTTCATCGTCATATCTTAATTCTTTTTTTGGAATTCTTTTCCAAGGATCAGAAAAGCTTCCAATTTGAATATCCAATAAACACCTAAACTTTTTTTCATCTTTAGCATTTTTTTATACTTGACTAACAGATCCTTTAAAAGTTCATTCATTATCATTCACCAAGTTCTGTGTATTTTTGTTTGTTCCAAAGCTTTATCGATAGGATATTTCTTTTCATTTTTAGCTAGTTTATCTAAAATGATCTCTTCAATATCCAGATTAAGTTCATTGGCTAATAAAATACTGTATATTAATGTGTCCGCTAATTCTTCTCTAATATTATTTATATTTTGCTTCACAGACTCTTCACTATCTTTCCATTGGAAGTTTTCAAGCAGCTCACTAGCCTCCAAACTTAATGAAATTGCCAAGTCTTTAGGATTATGAAATTGTCCCCAATTTCTTTCATCCCTAAATTTTACTACTTTCTTTTTAATATCCTCCATCATTAGACCTCTTTCCAATAAATTCTATATAGGTATATTAACATATCGGTTTTAAAGTATGACGTACAAACATATTTGATAAAATATGGAATAGGAGAATGCCCAATACTTTAATTATCACTATATAAAAGAATTTAATCGATACTGGGTTGTTCTATTAAACCTAGTATCCTATCGTGAGATTAAATTTATAGCTGGTAATGAATATTCCATAAAACTGTGGCTGGTTTTGTCAGATTATACAGATTTTTGTGGTATGATATATTCAGGAAGTATTTTACATTTGTGAAGGAGTTAAAAATGCTTTTTCGGAGCTATATAGTGTAGTAAGGAGTAAAATGAAACATGGTTTGACCCTATTTTAGATGTTGACACTAAATTATTTATCGATCCTTTTCTGTTATTTAGTTTTTCAGAAGGACACTTTAAAAATGCACATTCTAAAATAATTCAGTTTTTTAATGAGGCATTTATATTGGCAGCAAAGAGTAGTGGAGTACCTTCAAGCTTATCTTACAAAAAGCTAATATCAATGCTTACTTTTCCAGAGGTTGAGGAAATTTGTCTAGGTTACACAAATAAAAGTACTGGGGGTTCAGGTGGTGGAGAGGGCTTTTCTCACTCTATAGCTGCAGCACTAATAAAATCTATTAGAGTTGGAATTAAAGAGATTAATCATTTTGAAGAAATTGGCATACTCGAGAAAGGTATTGGACGTGATAGAATAAGTGATATTTGTGCAAATATTATTAAAGAAGAATTAATTATGTATACTCAAGATATTTGCTCTAAACATGAAATACCACTTAAGCAATTTAAGGTTAAAAATTCAAGGTTTAATTTCGAATTTAAGAGATGGGAAAATAATATTGTTTCTCTTCCTTTAAATCCAACTAATAACAAACCCATTTTATTGGTACCTGAAAACGTATTAAGAGAGCTTCCTAGTATTAACGCAGATGGGTTCCTTGATTGGGCTTGGTCAAATGAGAATGAAATCTTGAGAACTGATTTTAATTTTGAAGTCAAAAGCAAAATTAATAAAGAAGACATTATGAAGGTTGCTTCTAATAGGGTTGACTTATTGGAAAGGTATGTGAATTATGTAGAAAGTAAAGGTTCATTACCTTACGATATAGATAAGGATCCAAGCGGAATTTATAAATGGTATGAACAATCTCAAAAAATTCAACAACTGCAACCTTTAGAACTCCCAATTCCTAAAAATTCTGTTGAGTTAGCTGCCTTGGTTAAATTACTGATCGAAAGTTTCATTTCGTTTATAATCAACAACTCAGGTTATAAACTATTGTGGAATGAAACACCTCTAACACCAAAGAGAGAAGAAGCTTCTCAATTATTATTCTTTGGGTTAGTTAAGGAACACTGTAAGGCAAATAATATTGATTTTTCTAGGGAAGTCAATCAAGGAAGAGGCCCTGTAGACTTCAAATTTTCAAGTGGATACCAAGATAGAGTTTTAATTGAAGTAAAAAGGGCAAGTAGTTCTAAATTAAAACAAGGTCTGCATAGTCAATTACCCCAGTATCTAGATAGTGAAGATATTCAAATTGGCTACTATGTTGTTATTGTACAAAAAGAGGAAGAGTACAAAAAAATTAGTGGTCTTAAAGGGAAGCAAAAAATTAAGTGAAGAGTTAGATAAGTTTATTGATGTCTTTGTAATAGACGCAATATATGATAAACCCTCGGCTTCTAACATTAAATAAATATAAATACAGTTTGGTATATAAAATATATTTTTAAGAGGTCTTATGAGCATTTAAATAAGGCTTCTTTTATTGTATTAAAGTGGAAATTAATTAATGGCGGTATTTTATACTGATTAGTCAAATAGTAATATTTGACAATAAATCTATTGATATAGTAATCTAAATCTACGAGTAATATATTATGGGAATTTCTCTGCACAATTAATTTGCCAATGCGGCGGTAGAAAGTTTGCGTGTTTGTTACGTGTCAACGTATCCCACGCCCAACATCAAAATCACTCACTTTTCATACGTGAGCAGAGTTTTTTGTTTAATGGTAAGAGTTGATTTGGTTCATTTCCCAATCTTCCTAAAATGTGAGCAGAGGGGGGCTTAGGCCTCTACAAAATAGGAGGAAACGATAAGATGAAACATAATACTCGTATGAACCGATTTGAAGCAAAGAGAAAGAAATGTACAATCTTATCCATCTTTAAGACTGTACTAACATGGATTGGTTATTATACCGCTTTTCAACTTCTCTTAAATATTCTAGCAATTAGCTTAAATGTAATTTCAAATTTATTTATGCAATTGCATGATTTGATAGTCTTTATCAACTCTTACCTCAATTATTATTTACGGAGTATAAAGGATGAATTATTCAGCGTCTAAACTCTTCGGAGTAACAAATAAAAAATATTTATCTGAATTACTATCAATTGATATTAATGAGTTGAAGAATATAGAAAAATTTTACAAGGTATCTCCGTTTACTAAAATAATAAATGGAAAAGAAAGAATACTATATAATCCTTCTTTTAAATATAAAAAGTCTTAAATACAATAAATTTATACTTACAACAAATTTCCCCTAGTTACGTATTTGGTGGCATAAAGGACGTAACTATGTAATGAATGCCTCCCTCCACAAAGACAATTCTAATTTCCTATTGTTAGATTTAAAGGACTTTTTCCATCAACCAGAGATTATTATGTTTATAATTTTTAAGAATAAGTTACAAATGTCGACCGATATAGCAAAAATTTGCACATTGCTTACAACTGTAAAAGTAGGAGTAGATATTCAAAATAGAAATTTACCACAGGGATTTTACAAGCCCATATCTTAGCTTTCTTTGTTACTATGATATGTATAATACTATCTATAAAATATCTAATTATAAACAGATTACATTCTCTTGTTATTATGATGATCTGACATTGTCTTCTTCTAACTTTATTAGTAAAGGATTTAAAAGAAATATAGTTAAAGTAATAAAAGATCATGGTTTAGTAGTAAATGATAACAAGTCAAAATTACTTTTTAATAAGCATGGCATAAAAATAACTGGTACGGTTGTTAAGGAGAATACATTATTGTCTCCAAATAAAACTCAATTAAAAATGTATAATCACTTTGATAAGCTAATGGATCTTTACTCAACAGATCCTTATCAGAAAATTGAAATTTTAAATCTTTGTAATAAAGTTAATGGTTTACTTACAGCTATGAAGATTGTTGAGTCTAATAGGATTTGTCTTACATACAAAATAAAGTGAAAGAAATAAGAAAAGCAATATAATTACCAGATCACATAAATAAAAGGGTTTGTATTCTCAATAGAATCGAAAGTATTAGCAATATAAATCTATTATCAAATGTAGAATGGATCTAGATTAACAGGTTAGACCTTCTATTTATAGGTGAATAACTAATCTACTACATATAATTATTACCGACCTTTTGAACTAGAAAAACTATCGGTTTTAATTTGATTACTAAATTCCTTAATCCACATATAAAAAGGATTAAGCTAATATTAATTACTGAGTGGCAACAGTTGTAACGTTTTAATTGTTAGCATATTTTTATGGAATGAATAAGATATGATGTGATGTGACGTTTAAAGGATTTTCCAAATAAATGAGAAACACTAGTTAATGAACATATTTCTGGTTTTGAAATGTATTTTCTATTTTACTTTAATGTGAACAGAATAAAAGAAAAAATGGTAAACTATATATCTAGTAAAGTAGAAGAGGTGTTTAATATGTGGAAAATCCATGGTTTGTTGGTATCGGTGGTGGAATAATAAGTGGTTTATTTGTATTTTATATGACTAATTTTATATTTAATAAGATAAACAAAAAGACTATTTTAAAAGGTACATCAGAGTAATGGAAATGATCGGTTTATTAATATTCTCTATTTCCGAGGGAGAGCTTCCTCCTGAAAATACTTAATTCATTATTATCTCTCTATCAAGAAAATATAACGTTGTCGCAAGACATGAATAATATAAAGGAAATTCTTGAGGATCTGATAAGGAGATATTTGACACTAACTTTATAGCTATAGATAAAAAGGTAAGCATATCAGAGGGTCTAGAAAAAATGATTATACAAATTGAAAGTGAAGAATATAAAAAGAAAGAAGAAAAGAGAGTAGAACGGAATACATATCCAA
Source organism: Cytobacillus oceanisediminis (assembly GCF_022811925.1). Taxonomy (NCBI): domain Bacteria; kingdom Bacillati; phylum Bacillota; class Bacilli; order Caryophanales; family Bacillaceae; genus Cytobacillus; species Cytobacillus oceanisediminis. The sequence goes on from NZ_CP065511.1 coordinate 2,249,944, forward strand.
ATACTAATAAATTATCTCTATTAGTATCAACAACTGTAATGACAATGACAATTAGTGTAATGTTCGCCCTAATTTACACGAAGAACAAACAAATTAATGATTTATTAATTGATGACAATATTTCATTTATCGCATTGTTACTTGAGGTACATTAACAACCGTGGTTACACTAATGTCATTTATTTCAATCAAAATAAGTAAAGAAAAACAATCAAATGCAAATGAAATTTACAATAATACACTATTATTAAAAAACCAACAGACATGACCAAAAAGACGACGTTTGAGATTTGAATAAAGAGAAACTTAATAAATGGTTTAGTTACCTTAAGAATGTAAAGGGTAATTCTACATATTATCAAGAATACATAGATTAGAAAGACAATAAAAAACAGCCGTTTGGCTGTTTTTATTTTAATTCAAAATTCATGGAAGGGTATGCTGCTTAATGTCTTTTTCTGTAATCCCTCTTTTCTTGAGAAACTCCTCTAAAGAATTTTGATCAACACTATAGCCATATTTGGTATTACGAGAGTAATAGCCACTCTCAATGCGAGGACTACTTTTCAAAACACCCCGATTAAGAAGAGACAAAACTGCACTTTCTGTGAAAGCTATGTTGAATTGGTTTAATATCCTACTCACTCGCTCCACCGTAACCATTTAAAGATCACTCCTTAAGACTAATTTTCTAATACTTTCTTTTGTAAAGTAGATACGGTTACCTTGAAGAACTTTCTTTACATACTGTGAAGCTGACAATTCAAAGAGTCGTTGGCAAGATATTCCCAAGATTTCGGTTGCTTGAGAGAAAGTATAAAGATTATCAGTCTTTACAATCAATAGTAACCCCTCCATTTTGCAGCCATTCTAAGACAACCTCTTTGTTAAAACGTACAGACTTACCAACTTTTACACGACCAGGGATGATCCCCTCTCTTAACAACTTATAAGCAGTTTGTTCTGACATGTCGAGTAAACTAGCAAGAGACCTTACATTTAGAAACTCTTTATCCATTATTTCAAACCTCCTAGTTTAATTCTTATCCTTTGACACATGTATTATAAGAATAAAAAAACAATTTTTAACAGTTTAGCGTACAGTATATATAAATAAAAGATAGAGAGTTATAGTTCATATAATGACGTACAATTGTATATTTCAAAAAATTTTATACAGAGAAAACGAGCCATACCTAATATATAACAAAATAAACTAAATCATTCGGCACTGGGTAGGGGTAGAATTAGTAATTGGGGAAGGTTGTAACATAAATATAGAGCGGTATTTTATACCGCCCATAGGGTTAAGTAGTTATAGTCGCCTTGTATGTTTGTCTGTGAAATGTATTCAACACATGTGGAGTGTATCTCGCAGCGCATTTTAAAAGAAGGCAACTAACCCATGCGGGTGTTGCCTTTTAACGTTTCCTGCAGCGTATGAACACTTCCATTTGTCTGACACCAATAAACTGATGCGTTACAACTTAGGGGAAAAGTCACCATTTTTTCCTTATTGATAAAGTAGGAATTGACAGCTTAGATACTTTACCCGTAAAGTTGCTTATGATGCAATTTAAATTGGAGGATAACAGATGCAATTCATTAATAATTTACTTCTAGATATGGATCTAGATTCTAGATTAGTAGAATATCTTTCGATAATAATCAAGATTCTGCTAATAGGTCTTATCTGTATCGCAGCAAATTTTATTGCAAAGAAAATCGTGATCAGGATCATCACTCGTGTTGTTACAAACTCCAAAGTCAAGTGGGGTAAAATCATATTGGAAAGACAAGTTTTCCGAAAGTTATCACATATTGTTCCTGCAATCATTATTTATTCGTTTTCTTCAACTTTTCCAACCTATCAATCAATCATAGAGAAATTGGCCATTACCTATATCATTATTGTAGCATTGGTGTTTATTGAAAGCTTACTTAATGTACTTAATGATATTTATCAAACCTTTGAAATATCCAAGGTTAAGCCTATTAAAGGATATATTCAGGTGGTTAACATTATTATCATGACTCTAGGGTTCATCTTAGTAATCTCGAACCTTATTGGTGAGAGTCCTCTTATTCTATTAAGTGGTATTGGTGCTCTCTCGGCCGTTGTAATGTTAGTATTTAAGGATTCGTTATTAGGATTAGTGGCAGGAGTTCAATTGACAGCCAATGATATGGTTCGGGTTGGTGATTGGATTGAAATGCCAAAATATGGGGCAGATGGTGACGTTATTGATATTTCTTTAAATACCGTAAAGGTTCAAAATTTCGACAAAACGATTACGATGATACCCAGTTATGCTCTTATTTCCGATTCTTTTATAAACTGGAGAGGGATGCAAAGCTCAGGCGGCCGACGAATCAAGCGCCATTTGTATATAGATACCAGTAGTATCACGTTTTGCACCGAGGAAATGATCGAGAAATTTATAAAAGTTCATTACCTTTCAGACTACATTATTCAAAAGGAAAGGGAAATTACTGAGTATAATGTCAAAAATGAAATCGATCGGAACAATCCTGTGAATGGTAGAGCCCTTACCAATATCGGTGTTTTTAGGGCGTACATCAACAATTACCTCAAGAATCACAATGGAATCAATCAGAATATGACCTTAATGGTTAGACAGCTGGCGCATAGTGAACACGGGCTGCCTATAGAAATTTACGCATTTACAAATTCCGTACAGTGGGCAGTATATGAATCTGTGCAATCTGATATCTTTGACCATCTATTTGCAGTTGCACCAGAGTTTGGACTTAAAGTATTCCAGAATCCATCTGGGGCTGATTTAAGAAACATGGTAGAAGAATCGAACAACAAAGCCTTGATCGGCAAAAGAAGCTATTGAAATAATCAATCACCGAAACAAAAACAACTGTATTAAATTAACACAGTCGGTTTTTTCTAATTTAAGAGACTACCTTGGTAATCTGAACTATGCCCCAGATAGTGGACACTGATAAAAAAGTGCCCCTTTCTGGGGTTTATTGTGTTTCAATAGATTTAATGAATAGAGCGGAGGATTTTTCATGAGTAAGAATATTTATAATGAATTCCAAATGAAAGAGCCTGAAAAGAATTAGAGGTCAATCTCCTATAGTTCTAAATTTTAGATAAAAGCAGTGGCGGAATACAAAAATGGGAAAACACCATCGCAAATCTTTATTGAACAAGGCTTTTACCCCGAGATGATTGAGAAAGAACAGCCAAAACGTTGTCTTAAGCGTTGGAGAGAAACATAGCAAATTAACTACATAAAAAAGGGTGGATTTATAGACTATCCACCCATACACCAAGATTTACCTATTGTCGCATTTCTGGTTGAAATCACCAGAACTAAGGGGAGGAAAGATGCCACCCTTAGTTAATCCATTATATGCCATTTCCTGCTTTTTTATGTCCCAAAAATGTGAATCCTACGAACTTTGGTGAGTTTGAAGGCTCAAGAGGATTAATTTGGTGTAGAACGACGATGGCCAGGAACCTTAACAGTTTTATCTCCCACTTTTTTAGTGTGAGGTTTGACAGTTACCATTTTCTCGCCTTTTTGCAGATGTTGGAGGATCCACCATTCCATGCTTTATAACTCGGAAGGTTAATAAAAATTTCAAAGGTTCGATGGAGAGTGAGGATTATCCCTTGCTTTTTTTGGTTTCGAATGGTTCGGACGGTGGTTTCGAAGTTCACCATGTTCTTGTGATGAACCTGAGCTAGATGTTTGAAAGTTCAGAGGGCTTTGAAAGATTTTGGGTTGATAAGGTAAAAAGAAAATTGGAAAACAATTGATTTAAGAGGTTTATGTCATTCATAAAAACCAAAGGAGACCAAATAAACCGTTTAGATAAATGGGCGAAATATGTTACAAATATTGATTTATTAGTATTTTATTTTCTCTGGTGCCCTCCACGGTCTCCAAAACTGCTTTTGACATCCGTTCCAGGTCAGCTGCGTTCGATTCCCAGGCAGTCCGCCAAATATACACATTATTGCCGCACAGTGGGATGCGGTGCGGTTCTTTGTGCCATCCATATACTCACAATAGGTGAAATGGCATATTAAATTGATTGTTTCCGTATTCTGCTCATTGTGAGGCTTCGGCTATAATAGACTTAAGATAGTTAAATGGGTATTGTTGTAATAAAGAGCAGTGAAAAATAGGAGGAAGTAAGTTAATGGATAATAATGATATTTTAATTCGATTGAGATATGCGCTAGAAATCAAAAATAGTGAAATGGCAGAGATCTTTAATCTTGGAGGAATAGAGGTGTCTGTACCAGAGGTGGTGAAGATCCTGAAAAAGTCAGATGATGAAGAAGAGAATGACAGCCAAATAAAATTGACGAATAGTATGTTAAATTCTTTTTTGAATGGCTTTATTATCTATAAAAGAGGTAAACAAGAGCCAAAACCAGGCCTAACTAATACGCCGGACCCGTCCATAGAAAATAATACAAACATAAACAATATCCTTTTAAAGAAAACCAAAATCGCCTTGTCCTTAACAACAGAGGACATGTTAGATGTATTCAAAAAAGCTGGACTAAACGTATCAAAAGGAGAACTCGGAGCTTTTTTAAGAAAAGAAGGACATAAAAATTATAAAGTTTGCTTAGACAATTTTGCCAGAAACTTCTTAAAAGGACTAGCGATTAAATATAGGGGATAAGGAAGAAAAAAATTCGAGTAATAACATATAAATAGCCTATAAAGCAAAGCTGTCTGAGATTATTAAAAAGTGAATAGTTCATGAAATTAATTTATCTTTAGGAGTTACATAAATGGACTCCTGCCCTAATGACAAAAACGAGCCTCAAAATTGTTTGAGGAGGCTCGTTTTTGGAATATTGGTGCCTGACCCCGGCTGCGTTGATACGTTATTGCCTAAGGGGCCAGGCACCTTTTTTCATGATTTCAATTGTTTTAGTAAGATAAAAATCCTATGAAAAAACCTTCAAAATTTTATTGCAAAGGATTGGTTATTATTGTGAGTAATAAGACATATATATTAGACAGGTTATTGTCTAGGGTAGAGATGCGGAGATTCCCTGTGATCAATAAATTGCATGACACTTCTTTGTGATGCAGTTATTGTTCATGGGTTTTTTTATGAAAAAATGGATATTAAGGGGGAAATGGCATGAAGGTTAAGTTTTTATCATTCGTTTTAGTTTTACTGGTTGTCCTTGCCGGATGCAGCAGTGACACTGAAGTGGGAGAAACGGCTGAGATTGATTTCTGGTTCCCGGTTGCGGTTGGCGGGGATGTAGCGAACATTGTTGATGGAATTGTAGAAGAATTCGAGAAAGAAAATCCTGACATCAAGGTCAATGCGAAGTATGGCGGCAGTTATGCTGAAACGATGACACAGGTGATGGCGTCAGCGCAGGGAGGAAATCCGCCTGAACTTGCTGTTTTATTCTCAATCGATCTATTCACTTTACTTGAGAACGACCTGATCGAGGAAGTGACACCTTTGTTTGACGAAGAGTACTTAAATGATTTTTACGATGGATTCATGGCGAATTCTTCTATCGGAGATAAGGTATACAGCTTGCCATTCCAGCGCAGCACAATTGTCCTATACTACAACAAGGACGCATTCAAAGAAGCCGGACTGGACCCGGAAGCTCCACCTGAAAACTGGGATCAGCTGGTGGAATACGGGAAGAAGCTGACGAAAAATGGCGGTAAGGACCAATGGGGTCTTGAAATCCCGAGTACTGGATACCAGTACTGGATGTTCCAGGCTTTAGCACTTCAGACTGAAGACAACATCATGTCTGAAGATGGAAAGAAAGTGTATTTCAACGCACCATACGCAAAAGAAGCGATGGATTACTGGTTGTCCCTTGGAAAAGAGCATAAGATCATGCCGGAGGGTGTCATTGAATGGGCGACAGTTCCTTCTGACTTTTTGAGCGGAAAAACAGCGATGATGTACCACACGACAGGCAATCTGACAAATGTGAAGAACAATGCAGACTTTGATTTCGGTGTTTCATTCCTGCCGGCAAATAATCAGTATGGATCCCCGACTGGAGGAGGAAACATCTACTTGTTCAAAGATCTTCCCGAAGCTAACAAGGAAGCTGCGATCAAGTTCATGAAATTTCTTACAGAACCTGAGCGTGTAGCTCAGTGGTCTATCGATACAGGATATGTCGCCACTAGAGAATCTGCTTATGAAACGGACTTGTTGAAAAAGTATGTAGAGGAATTCCCGCCTGCACTTGTTGCCCGCGAGCAATTGGAATATGCGGATAGCGAATTGGCAACTTACCAAAATGGTGAGGTGCAGAAAATTTTCAATGATCATATTCAATCGATCTTGACTGGCCAAAGCTCAGTTGACGAAGGATTGGAAAAAGCTCAGGAGAAAGCAGAAGAAGTGCTGAAGCCTTTTCAGTAATAAAGCTGCAGCAGTGGACTGAATGGAGTGGAGCTCAAGTGAAAATATGCTGACTTGGGCTCTCTTTATTCACAAGAAAGGTGGGTTAGATCTGATGACAACGAAGCGAAGAAAATTCAGTTCCAGAACGAGGCACAATCTGTTCGCTTACGGATTACTGTTTCCTTCTTTCATATTTTTAACTATGTTTACGTTTTACCCAACTCTCAAGTCGATCCAGTTAAGCTTCTACAGTGGTCCGATGACCCGGCTGCAGTTTTCCGGATTGGATCAGTATAAAGAAGTTTTAGCTGATGAGATATTCAGGAAGGTCATCCTGAATAACATCATCTTCATGATTGGGACAGTGCCAACGAGTTTGTTCCTAGCGATGTATCTTGCCATCTGGCTGAATAAAAAAATGGCCGGAAGCTCCTTGCTTAGGACATCGTTTTTCTACCCGACAATCATTCCGTTAATTGCGGTAGCGAATATTTGGCTTTTCATTTACACCCCTCAGTACGGACTGCTCGATAACTTCCTTCATTTGTTCGGAGCAGGGGACACGAACTGGCTGGGGAATCCCAATACAGTAATGATTGTGATGATTGTCATGATCATTTGGAAAGATGCTGGTTTTTATATGATTTTTTATTTAGCTGGTTTGCAAAATTTACCGAGAGATGTCTATGAAGCGGCTGAAATCGAAGGGGCGAAACCGCTCCAGATGTTCCGTCATATCACGTTCCCGCTGCTGATGCCGACGACGCTGTTCGTCATGATCGTGGCGATTACGAATTCATTCAAGAACGTCGACCACTTGTACATTATGACTAAGGGTGGACCGGATAATGCCAGCAATCTACTGCTCTATCATATCTATGAAGCGGCATTTACGAACTGGGATCTTGGCAAAGCTGCCGTTCTGACCGTGATTTTGATTGTCATCATGCTGGGGATCACAGCATTCAACTATTTGTACCTTGATCGGAAAATCCATTATTAAGGAGGGGGAGAATCGATGAAAAAACTGAACTATGGCATCATTATTGTTCTTGGGATCATTTCGTTTATCCCGCTGCTTTGGGTAATCATCACTTCTTTTTCTCCCGGGAATCAAGTGATCAATGGAGGTTTTCCGTTCTGGGTCTCAAACCCAACTGTTGAAAACTATGTAAAAGCGTGGGAGACTGCACCATTTATCCAATACTACATCAATACGTTCGTCATCGTATTTGGCGTGCTGATAGTCCAGTTGTTCACGATTACGCTTGCAGCTTTTGCTTTTGCGCGGGTGAACTTCAAAGGAAAAAATGTACTGTTCATCTTGTTTTTGCTCCAGCTGATGATTCAGCCTGAAATTCTGTTGTTCCCGAACTACCAGGTTATTAGCCAGCTTGGGCTCGTTAATACGAAGCTGGCCGTCATGATGCCGTATTGGGCATCAGCATTCGGGGTATTCCTGTTGCGCCAGACTTTTAAGCAGGTCCCGTATGATCTCGATGAAGCGTCGAGAATAGACGGCTGTAAATGGTATCAAACGCTGTGGCATGTATACATCCCATCAGCAAAACCGACATATATTGCGTTTGCGCTCGTGTCCGTCAGTCACCATTGGAGCAACTTTATGTGGCCGTTGATTATCACGGATTCTGTCGAATCCCGACCGTTGACCGTCGGACTTGCCTTGTTTGCGCAATCGTATGAAACGGGAGCACAATGGGGAATGGTCGCTGCAGGTACGGTAATGGTCATCATGCCATTAGTAGTTGCTTTCTTCATTTTCCAAAAACAATTCGTATCAAGCTTCATGCATTCAGGAATCAAATAGGTGGTGGTTAAATGGATATTCATTTTTTGGGAACGGGAAGTGCCTATCCCGGTTCCAATCGCGATAATACTTCAATTTGCTTTTCGAATGACGGTTATCATGTCCTGGTCGATGTCAGCGGCAATCCTTGCAGAAAACTGAAGCAGATGCAGATGGACTTAAGTGAGCTCGATGCAGTGGTGTTCACCCATTTTCATATCGACCATATTTATGGGTTGCCATCTTTGCTGTGGGGGATGTGGCTGGAAGACAGGAAAAAGCCTTTACGAATTTTTTGCGATTACCGTAATGAGAAGAAGCTTCACGAATGGCTGGCGACAATGGAGGCTGACAAGTGGCCGATCGCCTTTTCCATTGAGGTGGAAACATTTGATGGTGATCAGGAAGAGGAGCTGTTGTCAGGCGGGGAGATGACGTTTTCCTGTTTTAAAGCGCTTCATTCTGTTCCTACTGTTGGGCTGGAGGTACGATGCCCTGGTCGAGTAGTCGTGTATTCAAGTGATACGGAAATCAACGCACGAATCGGACAGTATGACCATATAGATATGTTAATTCATGAGGCGACATCTGCTCGTAAAGTGGCCGGTAACCACAGCAGTCTCGTTGAAGTTGTAGAGAAGTATGATTTGGATAAAATCGGTGAGATTGTGTTAGTCCACTTGTCAGATAAAGAACCATATGAAGAAGAGATGGCAAAGCTTAGCATCTTGAAGGTCGTCATCGGCGAAGACCTGATGACGAAAACAGTATAGGTAAATAGAAACAAGGATAGAGATGAGGAGATTCCTTGGGTTTGGCGACATCCAATTATTAAATTGGAGAAATCGTCATGCTCAAGGAATTTTTTATTACAGTCTAACCGGCAGTAAGACACCCACTGATTGAAGTTTCACTTTATTGGATGGAGGAGACCAATGAGAAACTTGAAAGGATATATTTTTGACTTGGATGGCACCGTATATCTTGGGAAGCAATTGATTGAAGGAGCAGATACTGTGGTGAATTCCCTTTTCAATGAGGGGAAGAAAGTGCTATTCCTTACAAACAAGACGATTGAATCGCGTCAGCGTTATGTGGAAAAGTTGCGCGGCTTCAAGATCAATGCGAGCCTGGAGAACATTTTGAATCCGACACTTACCTTGATTGAATATTTGCGGGAACACCATCCTAATGCCACGTTGTATGTGATTGGAGAGCAGCCGATCAAAGATGAACTGGCACTTGCCGGATTTCGGGAAGGGCTGACACCAGCAGAGATCGACGTCGTTGTGCTGTCATGGGATCGAGATTTTCACTACGATCATTTGAATTTTGCCTATCAGTCCGTAAAGCTTGGTGCAAAGATGATTGCAACTAATCCTGACAGAACCTGTCCCATGGAGGTCGGCGATGTTCCGGACTGTGCCGGAATGATTGGTGCGGTGGAAGCGGTTGCCGGGAAAACGATTGATGTACAGATCGGAAAGCCATCCATTCTAACGATTGAAACAGCATTGGAAATTTTGCAGCTTAAGCCGGATGAATGTGTGATGATCGGTGATCGCCTTGAAACGGATATCCGGATGGGAATCGAAGCTGGAATGAAAACAGCACTTGTACTTAGTGGGATTACTACCGAGGAGGACTTGAGGGTTTCTCCGTGGAAGCCAGATTATGTCTTATCCTCGGTGAGTGGATTGCTATCGTTAAAATGATATTAAAAAAGGAAGCGGTAATAGAATCCCGCTTCCTTTTTTTGTGTTATTCGATTCCTTTATCATCCTTCATCAATTTCTTCATATCGATTTTGAGCATCCGGTCCATCGGATAGGTGGTCGTATAGCGGTATTTATCTGCTCCGGACTCAAACACAACGTAGAGTTCTTTTTGTACTTCTACGATTCCTTCTGGCATCGGTATTGCTTCGATACTTTGGCGTGGTTTAGCAGTGTGTCCATCAAGGAACCATAGGGGTACTTCTTTTCCTTCGACAGTGGCATAGGAATGAGGGTCTTCTTTTAATGGGTATTCATAACGATATAGTACACTGTCGTTTGCTCTTCCGTAGGATGTACTTAGCTTGATGCCATTCCCTGCTGCTTTTTGTATAATGGCGCCTTGGACTTTTCCAGTCGTTGAAAGGACGTAATCCGGCACAGCATTGTGCTCAGGTGAGCCATCCCAATGGGCTTCAGCAAGCATGTCGTTGTTTCGTTCCAAATTGAAGCCGATCATCCAGGCGTAGTGCATTTCTCCATCCCTGTTTTCAATATGGTGAGATGGATCAGTCGGATAGGAGCTTGCCTCATAGAATTCTCCGACCCAGAGAATGCCCTCATCATAAACGGTGTAAGCCGCCTCGACCGGTAATGGTATTTGTCTAGTGAACTGGATTTCTCCGTTATTTTCCGCTTCTGCCAGATCACTTAAATTGAAGCTGAACAAGTAATTCTCGGATGCTACCCAGCCATGATCGCGACTGACGGTAACGCCACCAGCGTGACCAGTATACGGTGTGCCATCGGTGTTGTAAAGGACAACGGATTTTACCAGTTTGCCTGTCGTGCGATCTGTTACGGTAATGGTACCAGGCCGAATTCCATCATCGACATAGCTTATGGTAAGCAGCCAGTCTTTTTTCTTATAATAGGTTAGTCCTTGGGGGACCAGTCCTTGCGCTAGTCCAGCAATCACCGGTCCGTCCGAACTGATATCCCATAGACCTTGATAGGCAGGATCTTTTTGATGTTTCCATCGTTCAAGCTGAGTAATGATTTGGTGTTCTGGTATTACTTGTACAGGGCCCGATTTTTCCGATACATTTCCTGATGCATCCTCTGCGCTCACTTGTAATGAGTACGTTTGGCTGCCGATTAACATATAAAGGGGAAATTCTGTCTGTGATGCATCTACTGAATATTCCAAATGGCCATCTTTGTAAATATGATAACGGAATAGATCTGTTTCGGAAGATGCATCCCAGGTCAATGTAGCATTTCCGCTGCCAGCAGTCGCCTCCAGGTTGACCGGTGGATGCGGTGCTTCTTTATCTATTACTGGACGAGCTGGGGCTTGATCTTCTACCAGCCATCCCGGAGTCGGGTTTTGGTTTATTGATAATTTTTCCATTTTCCGTGTATTGTCCTTAGGATAGGTAAAGGTGACTGTTTTCTTTAGAGAAACGTCCTTTGCTGCATAATCCGCTCTGACGACTTCGTGGCCATCTGGGTCATAAACGGTTAGTGTGTTACCGCCATTGACTAGCCCGCCGATGTTGCCAAGGATGATTGTATCCTCTTCTTTTAAATACTTACTTTTGTAGGAAAAGAAATAGTTATAGTTAAATGCATCCAGTGAAATAGGGCTGATTGAGGCGGTTCTTGTCCAGACCACTACTGCTTCCCAAGGCTTCAAAATGTATGCTTCCTCGATTTCTTCGTCCCAATTGTGGGAGGCGAATCGATATCCTTTCAGGTCGATTGGATCCGGGCTATTGTTATAAAGCTCAAAGTATTCAAATGCATCATAACCTGCGTAGTTATCGGTATTAGGAATCAATTCCGTGATCAACAGGTTGGGTGGGCTTGCATCTTCTGCCTTGGCGTTTTGTGCTGGAATTAATACCATTCCGATTCCTAAAACGAGAATAAAAGCAGCTACCCAGCTAATTGATTTAATTTTCAACTTACTTCCTCCTTTTAAAAATGTTTTTTATGTAAAAATGAAAAAAACCCCATGACAACAGAATGTACGATCATCGTACACACAATTGGCACAGGGCTCTCTTCATCTCCACCCACTATTTTATTTCCTAATTTAATCATATGGGGGCTTTGGTGTGACAATGCATATTCGGTAGGATATTTAAGTATATTCTGAATTATTAGAATAATACTTGATGTGGAGCAGCAAATGTTTTATAATAGAAGTAACGAAAATATACTCCGGCTTGTAGGAAGAGCAAAAGAGATCACCTATGAAGCGAACACTATGATTTCCTCACTTTTAGTGGGGAGATTTAGCATTCGTTTCATGGCGTGGTCTCTTTTTATCGTGAAGGGAGTTGGTTGGATGGCGGTTTACATGGAGTATATGACTGAATTCTTCTGGCAGCATGAGACTTATTTTCGGATTGTGGTCAGTGCTGTATTAGGATTTTTAATCGGTTGGGACAGGACATCGAAAAATAAGCCGGCTGGTTTAAAAACGTATACGTATGTATCTGTGGCATGTACACTGATTACGATTGTTTCGATCGAAAGTGCAGAGCTGCTAAGTCAGCCGGATAGCGGAAAAGTGATGGATCCTATGCGTCTGGCAGCACAGATTGTATCAGGTCTGGGTTTCCTTGGTGCAGGTGTGATCTTGAAAGACGGGTTGAGAGTAAAGGGGCTGACTTCAGCTGCGATGATCTTTTACGCTGGGGGAGCCGGGATTGGAATTGGAGCAGGATTTTATACCATCGTCATCTTCGCAACGTTGGTTACATTCACCATTACAAGGCTAGGAAACTTCTTTGAAGAGAGGGAGATTACGAGAGTGCGTTTTCCAAGGTTTAAGAAAAAAAGAAAAACAGAAGAAGAAAATGAGGAAGAGGTTGGAACTTGAAAAGAGATAGAGCTCAACTCCTGTGAATTGAGCTCTATTTGGTTAGAGATCCAGATTCCAGAGTTTTGGATCACCAGAGGAAATGGCGAGTGCACCGGCCCCTAATCCATTCAGAATGTCTTCCTTATTACTGATTAGGCCACCAGCAATAATTGGCAGCGCTGTCATTGTCGTCAGTTTATCAATGACAGATGGCATTAGACCAGGAAGAACTTCGATCGCATCCGGCTTACAATTATGTGCGATATCGATACCCTTGACAAGAGCATTGCGGTCAATAAGAAAAAGGCGCTGGATCGTCATTAGGCCTTCTTCCTTTGCATATTTAATCAGGTTGCTCTTCGTTGTGATGATGCCGGCTGGCTTCCAGATTTCTGCTATGTATTTAATGGCACTCTTTGTGTTGGACAGTCCATCGATGAAATCAATATGGATGAAGGTAGTTTTGCCGGCTTGTTTTAGTTTTTTCAGGTATCCATTCATCGTAATCAAATTTCCAGTAAGGATGAAGACGATGTTGGCTTTTGACCGGACTGCCTTTTCAAGGTCGTCTTCTTCCTTGATTGATGCAATCACTTGTGATTGGACAATGTCAATAATGTTTTGTTTCATCTGCTATGCTCCTTTAATAGTCTGAATATTCTTTATTATAGCATAAATTTGAACTGGTTAGTTACTTTTGCAGTGGGTGATTAACGTATCGTTAATCATTAATTTATTCATCCAGGGCAAGAATGGAATAACTGCAAACTATCGTAGTTTATAAGGAATATAAAGATATGATTTGACAATTATAGAGTGAAATCTTTCCCTTTAAGGTAGTTAAACAGCTATTTAAAGTGTAAACTCACAAAATCTCATGTATTGCGACATATATACAATACAGTAGAGTGCCAGAATGGAAGGAGCTGAGTTGACCTCGGGTTAGTACGTCAATGATTAAGAAAGGCACTACTGCTCTCAAGAATACTTTCTCTGCTTATCTCTCATTTTCACTATATAAATTAACCACACCCTCAGCCATCCCACTCACACTTTTCCTAAGCGAAACAGGTCTTATTATCTTAATCTGATCCCCAAACCCAAGTATATACTCCCTTGCCTCCTGTTCAGTATCAAAGCAAAGGCTTGCTGGAATCCATCTATTATCCTTAGGGTTATCCATGTGTATCACCTGTACAAATCGCCCAGTAAAAGTAATCCGCTGAATGATGGACGGAGAAATCTCCACGTCTACCTCAAACCGAGGCAGGCTGCTAATGAATTTCTGCTTCGATTCCAGCCAATATTCAGCGAGATCAAAGTCATTCGGCCTGCTGAATTTCTCATTAATCAGTTCGGCATCCACTATTCTTGAAACACGATAGCTTTTTATCTTCTCATCAGAAGCAGCTATGAGATACCAGGTGTTCCCTTTAGCTACCAGTCCCAATGGGTCAACGATTCTCTCAATCGTTTGTTTATCTGCCTTTTCGTATTGGATTCGGAGTTTTTTCTCATCCCATACTGCCTGCTGCAGTATTCCAAATGACTTCATTTCCCGCGGTGTTTGCCTCCAGGTGCTGGTATCAATATGTATTCGATTGGAAATGTCTTTAACATCATCTTTCATTGGAGCGGGAATCGCAGCAAGTAGTTTCTGGCGTGCTTCTTTCCAATCATCGCTGATTCCTAGATCCGCAAGGTGCTGAAAGGAGGGGGAGAGAAGCAGGGTTTTGATTTCATCAGCTTTTAACCCAGTAAGGTTCGTTCTGTATTTCTCAAGCAGTCTCCATCCGCCGAATTTTCCCCGTTCAGCCAGGACAGGGATGCCTGCAGTGCTTAAGGCTTCCATATCCCGGTGAATGGTCCGTTCCGTTACCTCCAATTCTTTTGCCAATTCCCTCGTGGTCATTCTTTCGTTATTTTGAAGCAATAATAATATAGAAATGAGTCTGTCCGCGCGCATTCTGTTCACTCCCGGCCAAAAAGTTTTAAATATGACATTGGATGTCAACATTAATGATTATAGTATAGATATAACACAAAAGGGGGCAGATCGGAATGACGACATTAAAAGGAAAAGTTGCTTTGGTAGCAGGGGGAACGCGGGGAGCTGGCCGCGGCATCGCAATGGAACTGGGAGCGGCAGGAGCTACAGTGTATGTAACAGGCCGTACGACACGAAATCAGATGTCAGAATATGGTCGTAAGGAAACAATCGAAGAAACAGCTGAATTGGTCAATGAACTTGGCGGTATTGGAATTGCTGTCCAAGTGGATCATCTCATACCTGATCAGGTGCGATCTTTGATTGAAAGAATAGAAAAAGAACAGGGAAGGCTGGATATCCTCGTCAATGATATATGGGGCAGCGAAAATTTGATGGAATGGGAGATTCCTGTCTGGGAGCATTCCCTGGAGAAGGGGATGAGAATGCTTCGTTTGGCGATTGATACTCATATTATCACAAGTCATTATGCCCTTCCGCTCCTGATCAAAAACAAAGGCGGATTAGTTGCCGAAATCACAGATGGAACAGAGGAGTACAATCAAAATCGCTACCGTCTGTCACTGTTCTATGATTTGGCCAAAAGCTCGGTTATTCGCATGGCTAAAGCATTGGCTCATGAACTTTCTCCCTATGATTGCACAGCGGTTGCTGTTTCACCCGGCTGGATGCGTTCAGAAATCATGCTTGAGGTGTTTGGGGTAACAGAGGAGAACTGGAAAGATGCTGCCGAAAAGGAGCCTCATTTCGTGATCTCTGAAACACCAAGGTATATAGGACGAGCGATTAGTGCCATAGCAAAAGATCCTGTTAAAAAACGGTTGAACGGCGGGTCCTTTTCAAGCGGGGAGCTGGCGAAAATGTATCATTTTCATGATCTGGATGGTTCTCAGCCGGATGCTTTCAGATATCTGGTTGAGGTTCAGGAAGCAGGTAAACCGGCCAATGCTGACGGATATAGATAGCTTTTCATTGGAAAAACTCCTTTGCAGAACTTCTGCAAAAGGAGTTTTTTTTACCTGAGGGAACATGGCTTTCTTATCCAAATTTTGGTGAACAATCCCACTTTAATCGTTATAATTAAACCAAGTATATAAATAATTAGGCATACATAGAAGGGAGAATGGTCTTGATCATCCCAGCAAAAAACAATCCCATTTTACCAGTGGCGATAAGAGTAAAAGATATAGAATCCATCGTTAACTGGTTCGAACAGCATCAGCGATCTTTTTATGCACTCGGCTGGTCCTTTCTTAGGAACCAGAGCAGTATTGAGGAGCTTTTTTATCGGGCCATTTTACAGGTGGAAAAGGAGCTGCCAAGGTTTAAAAGCAGCACAACTTTCGAAATGTGGGTTTTATCAATTTTAATACAAATCTGCAGGGAGCTTTCTCTTAATAAAAGTTTACAAGCTTCGGAGGAAAGTGATTCCCATCAAGAGATATTTCATGAACTCCATCAGTTAAAAGAGAAGGAAAGAGAAGTGCTAGTTTTAACATACATAAATGGACTCCCTAAGGACGAAACAGCACAGCTTCTCCAGGTTCCAGCCGTACAGGTTAAGGAGTTTTTATTCTCCGGACTCCAGTCACTCAGAAACGGAATGGGATATGGAGAGCACTATCACGGCTGTAATAGGTACCAAAAGCTTTACGTTGATTATCTGGAGAGAAACCTGGAACGGCCCGCAAAAATTGATTTGGAAATGCATATCTATCATTGCCAGGACTGCCAGGAGGATTTAGCTGCCCTACAGGAAGTTATGGGGAACTTTACTGAAGCCATTGAGAAATTCAGTGTACCCGATGGTTTTATGGGAAATATCAAAGAAAGAGTTGCACAAAGGGAAAGTCTTATTCAGAAAAAGAGGAATAAACGTAAAAGAAATGGGTTTATTGCAGCAAGTATATTCGTTTTAGTCATTTTTGCAGGGGTTTTTACAGGTGTCTTTTCAAAACTTTATTACACATGGACAGAGGAAAACCAGGAGCTGCGTGCCTTTCTGCAGGAAGGTGTAGGGAAAAGGCTGAACCTGGAAGCAGAAAGCGATGGGGTGAAAATAAAGATTAAGGGTGCCATAGCTGATGATGTTCAGACCCTTATATTTTATGAGATTGAAGATACAAATGAAAATAATCAATTTATGATTAACTTTGATGATGGCGTTTTTATTGAGGACGAAGGGGAAATCATGATGGCAAATACCTATCCAAGGTACCTTCCTCCTGAAATTGAATCAGATCTTAATAATAAGGAAAAGAACATTTATCATGGGAAGATGAGTCTTAGGCCACTGAAAGAGGATACAGGTACAATTAAACTCAAATTAAATAAAGTTATGAAATTAAAACGTGACTCCTCTGATTCCTACTTGAATATGAAGCCGGAAGAAGGGGAGTGGAACTTTAAGATCCCTGTCACAAAACAGCCATCCACTGAGTATGCATTAAATGAAAAAATTGAACTTGAGGGAGTCCCGGTTCGGCTGGATAAACTGATCCTTTCTCCAACAGCGACAATTCTGCAATATGGCATAAATAATGAACAGCCAGCGAAGCGATTAGAGATGATCAATTTTAATGATCTTGAAGTTAACAATAAATTATTGAAAGCTGATCTATATGGAAATTCTTATGTGCATAATCAGCCAGATATAAATTGGAGCATTTTCCAGGCGAATTTTGAACCTCTTTTTGAAAAAGAAACAAATGAGGTTAAGGTTCAATTTGGCAGTGTGTATTTATCAATTGAAGATCATAAAACGATAAAACTTGATGCTTCCAAGGAATATCCGCAAACCTTTGAATATGCAGGCAGCACCATCTCCATTGACAAGGTGGAAATTGGTCAGCCGACCACCGTTATCTTTAGCAATCATGAAATTAAGAATCGAGCGTATGAATCGCTTCATTACTTTATTGAGACTGAGCAAGATGAAAATATTTCAATGGAGGGAGACTATGAAGGAGTCATTGTTGATAAAAATGGGAAAGAATATGATATGAATAAGATTACACCAAAAATATACGAAGAAATGGAACAGCCCCGTCACTTCTTTACTGTTCAAAGCGTGAAATTACCTGGTAATAAAGTGATTCCGAAAAGTTTGGATATTACAGGATATAATACTACTAAATATTTGGATGATATAGTAGAGATTGAGACGGAGCTGATTGTAAAAGATAAAGCAGGAACCCGATAAGGGTTGCCTGCTTCTATTCAATAAAAGTTCTTAGTTTCGGTTAAGCCATTATATCCCTAAATCAACCACCATCGACTCCGCCAATTCTTCCCGTATCTTCGTAATATGCCCCTCCATCAATTCCTTCGCTCTATCCCCATTTCCAGAGGCAATAGCCAGATAAATTTCCTTATGTTCTTCCATTGTATCCTCGTAACGGGACGGATCCTTAAAGCGATGATTCTGTGTAGCCTTAATCGTATCTTCCATATGTCCCCTCAGGGTATGTATCAAGTCTATGAAAATCGAATTATGGGTGGCCTCGGCAATCCCAATGTGAAAGTCAAGGTCGGCTTTTAACCCTAACTCCGGGTCTTGTTTGGAAAGAGCCATATGTTTCAATGCTATACGCAGCTTCTCCAGGTCTGCTGAAGTGGCTCTTTTGGCAGCAAGGAAGGAGGATTCGACTTCTAGTGCACGCCTGAGCTCCAGCATTTCATAAACTAGCGGATTTTCTGCTTTGACAGCAGTGATGATTTCTTCTTTTCTTGATTGGACGTCAGAGACCTTAACATAGCTTCCGCCTCCCTGGCGGATATCGATGAGCCCGTTCAGTTCCATGGTTCTCAGGGCTTCTCTGATGGTTGTCCGGCTGACATTGAATTGGCCTGCCAATTCTCTCTCTGAGGGCAGCCGTTCACCCGGTTTGAGAATTCCTCCTAAATAGCATTCTATAATTTTATCTACTAAAACTAGATAGGTCTTTTTTTTCTCCGCCATTCCACGTAACCTCATTTCAAAATAGGCCTTATTAACTTTCCTAAATGTAACAGACCTAAAATCTATTAATCAATACTAAAAAAATAATTAAATTAATAATTGAATTTTTCTGATAAGTTAGTATAATTGACTTAACTTGTTGGACCAATTATAACATTGGTTTGACCAAATTTTCAGCAGAAGAAAGAAGGAGTATAGGATGGAAACAGCTAGTATGAACCTCGTACATGCTTTAAAGGAGGTTCTTTCTGAGCAGCAGGTAACTGAAAATCAGACAGTAAGAGAATTGCATGGAAGGGATGAATCATACCATAAGGAGAGTCTTCCCGATATTGTGGTTTTTCCAGACACAGCCCAGCAGGTCAGTGAAGTTGTAAAGCTGGCAAACGAATATAAAGTTCCAATCGTTCCTTTTGGCCTGGGATCCAGTCTCGAGGGGCACGTCATACCGTACGAACATGGAATTACGATTGATTTTTCCTTAATGAATAAAATCCTCGAAGTGCGTGAAAATGATTTCCTTGTCCGGGTACAGCCTGGTGTGACTCGCACACAGCTCAACAAGGAATTGAAAAAGTATGGACTGTTTTTCTCTGTGGATCCGGGAGCGGATGCTACGCTTGGCGGAATGGCGGCAACTAATGCCAGCGGAACAACTTCGGTCAAATATGGAGTCATGCGTGACCAGGTGCGTGATTTGGAAGTGGTTCTGGCTGATGGGTCCATCATACATACAGGTAATTTGGCTGCCAAATCCTCATCGGGATACCATTTGAATGGTTTATTCGTTGGTTCTGAGGGGACGCTTGGCTGCTTTACAGAATTGACATTAAGAGTATATGGAATTCCGGAGCATGTGATGGCGGCAAGAGCTTCTTTTCCATCATTGAATGATGCGGTTGAAGCGGTAGTTTCCGTATTACAGGCAGGTGTTCCGATTGCCAGGGTGGAGCTTGTGGATGAACCATCCATGAAGCAGGTGAACCTGTTCAGTGAAACGAACTATAACGAAAGTCCGACACTCTTTTTGGAGTTTCACGGCAATGAAGCCGGCTTGAAGCAGGATGTCGCGTTCACAAGAGAAATAGTCGAAGACCATCACTGTCTCGATATTGAATTTGAAACCGATAATGCAGCAAGAAATCGCCTGTGGGAGGCCCGGCATAACCTTGCTTATGCTTATATCCACGGCCATCCCGGGAAGAAAATGATGGTGACGGATGTCTGCCTTCCGATTTCAGAACTTTCTGGCGCTATCATCCACGCCAGGGAAGCGGTAGATTCACTGGGACTTCCTGGAGGGATCGTCGGGCATGTGGGGGATGGAAATTACCATACACTCCTTATGATTGATATGAGTAACCCCGAAGAGGTGGCAAAGGCAGAAAAGTTCAATGAACAAATTGTCCTCTATGCTCTTGAGCGGGGCGGAACATGTACGGGTGAGCATGGTGTAGGGGTAGGCAAGCAGAAATACCAGCAACAAGAACATGGTCAGGCGCTTCAGGTTATGGAAAAAATCAAACAGGCCCTGGATCCAGATAACCTTTTTAATCCAAATAAAATCTTAAAGACAAAAGAAGGAGCGTGATGATATGAAGGTATTAGAAGCGGTCAGTACCATTGCCGGAAAATATTTTGCCGTTTGGGTTATCTTAACCTCCGTTATTGCCTTTATGGTTCCAG
Organism: Cytobacillus oceanisediminis; assembly: GCF_022811925.1. Taxonomy (NCBI): domain Bacteria; kingdom Bacillati; phylum Bacillota; class Bacilli; order Caryophanales; family Bacillaceae; genus Cytobacillus; species Cytobacillus oceanisediminis. The sequence goes on from NZ_CP065511.1 coordinate 2,270,404, forward strand.
ACCCATTTTTAGGGTTGGGTGGCTATATCACCATCCTTCTAGGGGTCGTCATGTTTGGAATGGGGCTTACACTGAAGGCAGTCGATTTTAAAATCATCTTTACCAAACCGCTGCCTGTGTTGATCGGAGTTTGTGCACAGTTCATCATCATGCCGCTGGTCGCTTTCGTCATTGCGAAACTTTTGAATTTGCCGGCAGAATTGGCAGCAGGCCTGGTATTGCTCGGATGTGTACCTGGGGGAACTGCCTCAAACGTTATGGTGTATCTGGCCAAGGGAAATGTACCATTGTCCATCGCCATGACTTCCGTTTCAACCCTATTGGCGCCGATCATGACACCGCTGCTTCTCTTATTGCTTGCAGGCCAATGGATGCCGGTTGATGCTGTTGCCATGTTTATGTCTATTGTCCAGGTTATCATTGTTCCAATTGTTCTAGGTCTGGCAATCAAGAAATTTTTCCCTGTGGCTGTGGAAAAAAGCTTAACTGTTTTACCGCTTATCTCGGTAGCGGCGATTATCACGATTGTAGCTGCAGTCGTTTCAGGCAATTCAGCAACCATTGCCGCATCAGGGCTTTTGATTTTTACAGCCGTCATGCTTCACAATGGATTCGGACTCCTGCTTGGCTACTTTGCAGGAAAAGTGCTTGGTCAGGATGAAGTAAACCGTAGAGCGATTGCCATTGAAGTGGGAATGCAGAACTCAGGTCTTGGCGTTGCGCTTGCGACTGCTCACTTTGGTCCATTGGCAGCACTTCCAAGCGTGCTGGCTGCTGCCTGGCATAACATTTCAGGACCGATTCTGGCGACTTATTGGTCGAAAAAACCTGCTGTTGATAGTGAAGCTGAATCTGCAGTTCAGCCAGTTGAAGTGAAGTTCTAGATATATGGGTTTAGGTGCCTGGCTCTTTAAGATTTAAAGGGCAGGCACCTTTTTTGTACTGAATGATAATAATAGTTTTATATTTTATTGACAACGTTTACAAATAATACTAGAATTGTCACAGACAAGTTAACTATGGTGGAGAAACGGAGAACCCATGCTTTTATGCACTTTCATTCCTGGAAGTGTTATTAAAGTATGGGTTTTGTTTTTTTGGCAGTTAATATTGTTGTCAATTCTATCTTAGGGGGAACCTAAATGTTCAAACTGTTTAAGCCTGCTCCCCCAATTGAAAGATTGCCTGAAGAACAAATTGATTCTGAGTATAAAAAACTTAGATTTCAAGTATTTCTGGGAATTTTCATTGGTTATGCAGCGTATTATTTGATCCGGAAAAACTTCTCACTGGCTATGCCGTACTTTATTGAAGAAGGATTTTCCAAAACTGAACTTGGCTTTGCGCTATCCGCTATTTCTATATCCTACGGGATCAGTAAATTTGTTATGGGCACCTATTCAGACCGAAGTAACCCAAGGATATTCTTGCCTGCTGGTTTAATTCTGTCAGCTATCATTTCTTTATTAATGGGATTTGTTCCTTTCTTTACTTCTTCTGTTGCTATTATGTTTATTATGCTTTTCTTAAATGGGTGGTTCCAGGGAATGGGCTGGCCGCCATCTGGACGTGTCCTTGTACACTGGTTCAGCATCAATGAAAGAGGAAACAAAACAGCAATTTGGAATGTAGCCCATAATGTCGGCGGGGGGCTAATGGCACCTCTTGCCGTGGCGGGTGCAGCGATGTTTGCAGGCATAGCAGGAAGCTCTTCTTCAGGATATGAAGGTGTATTTATATTACCCGCGCTTATAGCCATTGTTGTTGCTTTCGTGGCATACTTCCTTATTCGCGATACTCCACAGTCGGTTGGACTTCCATCCATTGAAGAATATCGCAATGATTATCCAAGTAAAACCAGGAAAACTTTTGAAACAGAATTAACAACAAAAGAGATTCTTTTCAAATATGTATTAAATAATAAGTGGGTTTGGGCCATTGCTATTGCAAATATTTTCGTTTATTTTGTCCGATATGGTGTTCTGGATTGGGCACCAACTTATTTGAGCGAAGAGAAAGGCTTCGATATGAGCAAGTCCAGCGTAGCCTATTTTCTATATGAGTGGGCGGGTATACCAGGAACACTATTATGCGGCTGGATCTCAGATAAGTTTTTCAAAGGGCGCCGCGGTCCTGCAGGCTTTGTGTTTATGCTGGGAGTATTGATCGCTGTTCTTGTTTACTGGTTTAATCCGGCAGGAAATCCAATGATCGATATGATTTGTTTGATTGCGATCGGCTTCCTTATTTATGGTCCGGTAATGTTAATTGGCCTTCAGGCTCTTGACTTTGTTCCTAAAAAGGCTGCTGGTACTGCAGCAGGTTTAACTGGTTTGTTTGGCTACCTCGGAGGTACTGTAACAGCTAATGCGTTAATGGGTGTTATGGTAGATGCATCTGGATGGGATGCAGGATTTATGCTATTAACTGCATCTTGTGTCCTTGCAGCCCTCATCTTCGCTGTAACATGGAATGTCCGTGGTCAAGAAGTCGTTAAAAACCATCATTAAGATAATGAAGAAAGTGTCTGTCATTGGGCACTTTCTTTTTTATATGAAACTTTAAAATATCTTTTCTAAGATGATGTCATTGTAAAAACATTCTTGACTAAAAGCAAATTATGGAATATATTTTAATTAACAATTAACAAAATGTTAATTAAAAAAAGAGGTGAACCAATTTGAAGAATCAATTTATAACCCCAGAAGGTTATACAAGTGATATTGCGGTTTTTACAATCACATCTGAACAAGTTGGAGAGTATAAACCTCCCAAAAAAGAGCTGAAAATCATGCTGATTAAAAGAAGCGAGCTGGACCATGAAGGAAATCTAAACATGGAAGCAGGGAAGTGGGCGCTCCCCGGAGGATTTGTCCGGCCAGGAGAGACTGCATTTCAGGCAGCGGAGCGCAAGTTAGCGGAAGAAACTGGAGTGGAAGGACTGAAAATAAAGCATTTTGGTGTCTATGATTCTCCTGGCCGTGATCAGCGGGGATGGATTATTTCAAATGCACATTATGTCATTGCAAATGAAGCGGCATTAAGGAGCCGGAAAAAGACTTATGATGCTTCTGAAATTGGGCTGTTTACGCTTGAAGAAGCACTTGAACTTGATCTTGCATTCGATCATCGGACCATTATGGATGATGCACTTTGGTTTATTAAAAAAGATATGGCGCTCACAACACTGGCCAAACACTTTCTTCCTGAAGAATTTGTGCTTTCTGAACTGCAGGGGGTCTTATTGACGGTTTTGGATGATCCTTCGATTTCGACTGATGCTGCCTTTTTCAGAAAAGCACCGACTCTGCCTTTTATTGAAGCGGTATCGGAAGACGGAAAGCCCAAGAAATCAAACCGCTATTCAAAAACGCCGGCTCAGCTTTATCGATTCAATGATTTCCAGCCGATTGTGTCCGTGTATAGAAATAAGCTGCAAGGGTGAAAAGCAAATCATATAAGGGGAGAGATTCACATGGGGATTTTTAAGAACTGGACGCGGTTTGAAATAATATGGCTGATCACTTTTACGCTGGTTAACATTTATCTTTTCTTTGCCTGGTCGGATTCACTGCTTGGCCTGATTTCATCCATAAGCGGAATGTTATGTGTGGTGCTGGTGGCAAAGGGGAAGATTGCAAACTATTACTTTGGCATCGTGCAAACCTTAACTTATGCTTATATTGCATACGGATATGGTCTTTATGGAGAAGCCATGCTCAATGCCCTGTTTTACTTTCCGGTGCAATTTATCGGCATTTATCTGTGGAGACAGCATAAAACAAATCGGGATGTTAAAGGGGAAGATGTGAAAGTTAAAAGCCTGACTAAAACAGGCTGGCTTTATACATTAGTATCTATTGTCGTCCTTACAATTGGATATGGATTTTTCCTTAAAAATTTAGAGGGCAATTTTGTCTGGACGGACTCAGCTACAAACGTCCTTTCTATAACAGCGCAAATACTGATGCTGAAGAGATTTGCGGAGCAATGGATTCTCTGGATTTCCGTTAATGTATTATCCATTTTCCTTTGGGCGAGTGCTCTCATCACACAGGGCGGCAATGACTTTTCGATGTTAGTCATGTGGACTGCATTCCTGGTCAACAGTATTTATGGTTATATCAACTGGCGGAAATTATATGTGAAACAGAATAAGGAGGCGGTTTAAATGACCGTTGGGTTTATTGGAGGCAAGTTTCTTCCCCTGCATCTTGGCCATGTCTATGCCATCGTGCGTGCCTCATCCATAGTTGACGAACTGTACGTTGTGCTGTCCCATAGCGAACTGCGTGACAGACAATTGTGCCAGCATTCAAAAATGGATTATATTCCGCCTCATATCCGATTGCGCTGGCTCAGCCAGTTAATAAAAGATATGCCACATGTAAAGGTAATTTCCATCAAAGATGATCAAGGGAATGATGATTACAATTGGACTGAAGGTGCCCGGCAAATAAAAATGGCAATTGGAAAGCGCATTGATTATGTATTTAGTTCAGAGTATGAATATAGTGATATCTTTAATGAACTATATCCAGAGGCGAAGCACGAATTGATTGATCCGAAGCGAGGACATGTGAACATATCGGCAACAGCGATCCGAAATGAAGGCGTCTTTCGCCATTGGGAGTACATTCCTGACTTTGTAAAACCTTATTTTGTTAAAAAGGTTGTTGTGGTGGGAACGGAAAGCTGCGGAAAATCTACTCTGACGAGGAATCTTGCTAAAATCTACAACACTTCCTATGTAGAGGAATATGGCCGAATCGTATGCGAAGAATTAGGCGGCTGCGATGGGATTATGGTTAAGGAAGATTACCACAAAATTGCCTATGGCCATAAGCTTGAAGAAATCAAGGCGATTGAAAAAGCGAACAGGGTTGTTTTTATCGACACAGAGGCAATCGTGACTCAATTCTACTCCAACCTTTACAACAATGAGCATCAGACAGTGCTGGATGAAATAGCGGTCCTGCAGGATTATGACCTGTGGCTATACCTTGAACCGGATGTGAAATGGGTGGATGATGGACTTCGGGTTCATGGGGAGGATGAGGTAAGGAGTCAAAACAACAAGACTCTAAAGGCACTGTTGAACAAACATAAAATTGATTATAAAACCCTGAGAGGAGATTATAAGGATCGGCTTCAGGGGGCTATAGGGCATATTGATGAGCTGCTAAAACTTTAAATAAGTGATTGACAAAAAAGATAATATTATTTATCCTTTTAAAAAACCTAATGAAATACTTTCATTCGTATAACTCCAATAATATGGTTTGGAGGTCTCTACCAGGAACCAATAATTCCTGATTACGAAGAAGATACATGTGCTGTATTTTCTTCGTAATCAGGAATTTTTTTTTGTAAAAAAATCTAGGAGGTCCAGCTATGAATTTTACTATTATGCCTAAGATTGAACTTCACTGCCATTTGGACGGAAGTGTCAGACCAGAAACCATCATTGATATCGCGAAGAGAGAAGGCATCAGCCTGCCTTCTTTTGATAAAGAAAAAATCAAAGAAGAACTAATTGCCCCGTTGGATTGCGAATCCTTGGATGAATATTTAAAAAGATTCTCCATCCCTAACTTAGTCATGCAGTCAAAAGAAAATTTAAAAAGAATATCCTTTGAGCTCTTTGAAGATGCAGCAAAAGAAAATGTGAAATACATGGAGGTCCGCTTTGCCCCATTACTTCATACACGAGAGGGATTATTTGTAGAAGAAATCATTCAAAGTGTGATCGAGGGAATGAAAGAGGCAGAAGTACAATTTGATATTAAAGGAAATATCATTTTGTCATGCATGAGAACGATGAGTGTGGAGAGTGCTTTTGAGGTCGTCGAAAAGGGTAAGATCTTCCTTGGAAAAGGGGTTGTCGCCATCGATTTGTGTGCTTCCGAAGAGGAAGGCTTCTGCGGAAAATTCATTGAACCGATCGCGCTGGCCAGAGAATATGGCTACAGAGTCACCATTCACGCCGGTGAAACGGGAATCGGTAAAAATGTGCTGGAGGCCATTGAAATGCTGGGGGCTGAAAGAATCGGACACGGTGTATTTATTAAAGACTGTGAAGAGGCTTATAAGCTTGTAAAGGAAAAACAGGTAGTGCTTGAAATGTGCCCAACCAGCAATGTCCAAACAAAAGCAGTAAATCAATTTAGCGAACACCCCATTTCCGACTTCCATCGGGATGGAATAAAAGTAACGGTTAATACGGACAACAGAACGGTATCGGATACAACGATGGCAAAGGAATGTGATATTGTTTCCAATGAATTTGCAATGAGTGCTGAGGATTATAAACAAATTTATATGAATAGTGTAGAAGCAGCTTTTGCAGATGAAAAGACAAAAGAAAAATTAAAGAAATATTTATTAGACATTTAAAAATTAATTTTGCCTAATAAAAGATAGATAAAGACGAAAAAGCTCGTTTGACTGCTGAACAGAAAGCGAAAATAAAAGTGCCTGCTCCCGGCCGCTTTAGAGCGTTAATGATGATGGGGACGGGCACCTTTTTTAGGTTAGTTGGTTGGTTGGGCGGCTTTTTCTGGAGTTTCTATGGCCGGGTCGGAGGAATTGGGATGATTTGCATTCTGCTCGGAATTGCCTATTTCCTTTCGCTTATCATTAATCATGGAAACTCCGCTGCTGTGGAAGGGTATAAGGTAAAGAGGTTTTCTTAAAGAGATTGTTTTATTTATAGGCTGGTCTAACCCTGAATAATCCTTCTGCCTTAAAGCATGAGTGATTGTTTCTTACAAATATGTTGAAATAGTTTGTTTATCTTTAAGTTTATAAATCTCTAACCTGTGTGTGGGGATATGCCCCTAGTTTTTACACCTTGACATGGTAGAGGTCGCTGGTGGGAAACATACAATACCCCCTTGATAATCTATTATCAAGGGGGTATTTATAATAAAAGGAAGCAAAAGGGATTCCCATTCAAAAAGGATGACCAAAAGCTATGCTTTTGAGGTACCCTTTTTAAAATACTAAATGTCTATGCTGCTTCGGACTCTTTGGAGTGAACTTTTTTCATAAACTCATTAACATCTGCTGGTACTCTGCGATCAAGTTTGGAGACAATATAGACAGAAAGGAATCCAATTGGGACAGTAATTAATCCTGGAACATTAAACTGCAGGAATTCAGGAAGGGTAGATTTAAAGAATATCATATACATGGAGGCAATTAACCCCATTACGAGACCTGCTATTGCTCCTTTTTCTGTCATCCCTCTCCACCAAATGCCCAATATAAATATTGGAGTAAATGTACTGGCTGCTACTGTAAATGCAAGTGCAACCAGGTGCCCAATGGAAGCTTCTTTTACCATGAGTCCAAGAACGCCATATAAAATCCCCAGGATTACAATTGAAACTTTACCTGCAATTACGCGCTCTTTCTCTGTAATGTTCTTCCGGAAGAATGTTGCATATAAATCATGGGCCAAGGCCCCTGAACTCGCGATAAATAAACCAGAAAGATTTGAGAATACCGCTGCAAATGCCCCAGCGATGACAAGGCCAAGCAGCCATTCCCCGCCAAGTGCCTGAGCCGTAGAAGGTACTACCATATTGTTTCCGCCAGCGATTAGATCCTTCATTACTCCTGGGTCGGCATTGCCGCTAAGGAAAATTGAGCGTCCAACTACTCCAAGATACACAGCAAAGAAAAAGAATACACTTGCAATGCCGATCGCCATAAGAGCCGATTTGCGGGCTGCTCTGGCACTTGGATTTGTATAAAAGCGAAGCAGGATGTGAGGAAGCCCAATCGTACCGAGTGAAAGGCCAATTGTCATTGATATTGTCTGCCAGAAAGATGGGAAGTAATTGCCGGTACCTGTCCAAACAGCTCCATCAAATGGAATATCTTTACCGTCAGGAGTAAACTCTGAAGAACCTGCAATAACACCTTTAAATTCATTAATAGAAGCAAGTATCTCCTGATAATGTAGTCCGCCATAAATGGCAGCACCTACCATAAGAAGAAAAGCCCCAAGTCGAATCCATAACTCCAGAGCCTGGTTAAGAGTGGTCCCCTTCATACCGCCAACACCTACATAAAAAATCATGACCGAACAAGTAAATATAATCCCAAATTCATAGCTTGTTCCAAAGAACATACTTAAAATTTGTGCAGCTCCAAGCAGCTGGGGTGCTGCATAGAAGCCGGAAATCGCAAGAACCACAGCCACTGCTGCGAGACGGGCACGTTTGCTGTGAAAACGATAGGCTAAAAAGTCTGCAACTGTAAAGGCCCCAAAACGGCGAAGCGGGCCAGCAACGAAAATGGCAAGGAGAGTCAGGCCAATTGAAAAGCAAAAGGCATAGTAGGCACCATCATAGCCTAGCTGATAGGTCAGGCCGGCAATTCCAAGAAAAGTCGCAGCGCTTAAATAGTCTCCGCCAATTGCTGAACCGTTTGTAAACCAGCCGAAGCTTCGCCCCCCAACAAAATAATCAGAAGCAGTTGCGCTTCTTTTTGATAAATATGTGATATATACAATCGTCCCCATTAGGAGTAGGGTTAATAGAAATTTAGGTTCTAGTAGCATGGCTGTCACATGATTCTCCTCTCTTTAGAATAAGCTGCCGGATTGCCAGAACTATTTTGATTGTTCCTTAAACGCTTTTCGTAGAGAGATGTATGCACGTATGCAATGATAAAAGCCATCGCCATTGCGACAATACTAGTTAAAAACCAGCTATATGTCATTCCGCCCCACATGCGCGAGAACATGAAACCGCCTGCAAACCAATTTAATATCGGAATTGAGAGGATAAAAATATAATATAAGACCGTAAGTCTAAGACCTGTACTGAATTCACCCTTCATGATTTGCCTTGTTTCTGGATCAAGCGGTTCAAGTTCACTAAAGTCTATTGTTTCTGCCGCTACATAATTGTACTCAGTATATTCCCCAGCCATTCTGTACTCCTCCTTATTGTATAAGCTTTTGCCGTCTATGTGTCCCTCCTTCGTTCGGCAAAGTTCTATAATAAAACTGATTTTACTTTATTAGGAGTGCGTATACCTTACAATAAAATATCAGAAATATACAAATATTTAATATAGTCTAATTTTTATACTATAATTTGTTTAAGGAAATAACTTTGAGGTCCCCATCAAAGATAGGGAAGAGGGAAGAGAGAATGTATTCTATTAGTCTGGCAGTAGAAGATCAGCATGAGTTTGAAAAGCTTGCAGACTGGATTTTAGAGGAGTTTAAGGAGAACTGCGTACTGATTGAAAAGGAGATCAAAAACCTTGATATGGATATTGCGGTTATCGAAGTAAGAAAATGGCACGACTGGGTAAAAATACACCGATTTCGTAAACGGAATACAAAATGCAGGATTATACCTCTGCTTGATCCGTCATTATTATATACTTCCCCGCTTGCTATTGAGTTCAAGCTGAGACATCTTTTAGTGAAATCCGTTAAGAAGCATATTTTTATACGTACGCTGAAACGAGCCATTAAGGATCTCTCAAATGCGGGTACAAAATTCATTGAATACGATGAATTACATAATCAGATTGAAAAGATGCATAAAAAAGAACACAATAATTTACCTTTTCAAGAGGCATTTTTACGCCGGTTGTTGTCTGGTGATGTAAAAAATGAAGAGGAGTTAATTCAATCCCGCTACTTTCTTTCAGGAGAGGAAATACCAAACTTGGTTTGTTTCATTCAGGGATTTGTCCGCTGCCCTGCCAGAAGGGAAAAGGAAGGCTGGCATGCACCCGGGCTAATCCAGACATTTTTAAGAAAGCGTTTCAATGAACAGCGAATCTCATTCCTTCCATACCGTAAGCATCTCCTCATGCTAGTCCAGGTTCCTTTCGGGTATGTATCCTTAAAGCATTGGAATGAAGCAGAGAACGTGATTCTTGATGCTGTTGAAGCTTTGGAGAAAGAGTATGGAATTCACCTTTATATAGGTGCAGGATCCATCTACCGTGAACCGCTGTTCCTCAATCAATCATATCGGGAGGCATGTAAAGCCAGGCGTACTTCACCTTATGAAAGGCTTTCGCTGCGTTATTTTGAAGAGATAACAAAGGATGAACAGATCCAGAAATGTACAGACTATATAGCCCAGTATTGTACAGAAGATCTTTCAATTAAGCGGGTAGCCGATCAAATTAATCTTAGTGTGCCGTATTTCAGTCGTATATTTAAACAAGAAACAGGGAGAAACTTTGTTGAATATGTCACATTTGTTCGTATGCAGCGTGCAGTATGGCTTTTACGCCATACTAGCCATACAATTGAGTGGATCGCTGAAGAACTTGGGTACAATACACCAAATTATTTTAGCGGTACATTTAAGAAATATGTCGGGCTTTCTCCCAGGGAATACAGAGCCACAGAAGAAATTATCTTTGTTTAAAGCTGTTTTCTAAAAAGGAAAAATCCGGGATTTCCCCAAACCATATACGTATTATTATAAAGGGCGAGATAACCTTGAATAAAATTAATTATTTTATCGCTTTTATTGGAATAATTTCAATTTTTATAGTGGGTTGTTCAAACGTAAAAGAAGATGAAGAACTAAATATAGAAGTTCAAAAGTGTATTGGTGATGAAAATAAATACGATAGCTTTAAAGTAATTACTAATAGTGAGCAAGTTAAAAAAGTCAGAGAGATCCTAAATAGTATTGATTGGGAAAATGCAAAAGTAGATATGGCAAACTCTGCTGATTACAGATTTGCATTTCAATATAAAAATCCTGAAATAGAAGCAAAAGCTGTGTTGTATGAACTTTGGATAAGCCCAAATAAAGATAAGGTGGAACTTGTAATAGATGCTGAAAGTAAATATGTTCAATTAGACAAGAATAAGTCAGCCGAATTATTTGAAATCCTCACTGGTGGAAAATTATCTGACCTATATTAATAATTTGTCCTCAATTGGAGGTATTTTATTATGTAATTCTTAGCCTTGCCAGTGTCCTTTAAAGGTGCCTGTTCCCGGTTCCCTTAATGCGTTAATGACGTGGTAGACAGGCACTCTTTTCAAGGTACCATTTTCTCCAAAAATAACTCCACTATCAAATTTATCATTTACACAATTTTTATAAACAAAGCCTAGAAATTAAAAATGAGCCTCAATTTATCAAAAATGAAGGCTCATTTTTAATTCGACACTTATATCCCGCCACCAGCAAAAATACGGGGGGGGGGGCTTGGGATGGATATTTAGGTATATTGATTAAGGAATGTAAGCGAAGAATACAAAATTAGAAATCAAACTTAATAATTTACAGAATAATGTGTATCATTAAGATAGAATTGAAGATTGTATCGCTATTATTAAAGGAGTGCTTGTCCATGTTTAGGGTGGGGGTCGTCGGTCCAAAATCCACTGTAGAAAGAATCATACATATCGCACAAGACTTAAAGTTAGATGTAATTTTTTTAACGTATCCTTATAAAGAAGTGCGGGAAACTGAAGATATAATAAGAAATAATAATAACAATGTTGATTTGTGGATTTTTTCAGGGAAAATTTCTTATAACATTGCATGTGAAGCGGTAGGAAATACTGAAAAACAAATATATATCGAACATACTGAAGCTGGAATTTTCAAAGGGCTTTTGGAGTTCGCATACAAAACGGGTTCTTTTTTAGATCATTTAAGTATAGATGAAATTTCAAAAAGTCATTTAGAGACTGCTTTTAACCAACTCAATATTAATCCCGAAAAGATTTATGTGAAAACTTTTTCCGAAAAAACTTCGACTGAAGAATTAATAGGTTTCCACAGTCATTTATGGGAAAATGGTGAGACAAAAGGAGCAATCACTTGTTTTGAAGAAGTTTATTTACAACTTAAAGAAATGAGTGTTCCTGCATTCAGAATTTCAACAAGTGATATTGAAATCCGCCATACATTAAACATCCTTTCTGAAAAAATAAAGACTTTCTACTTTATGGAGTCCCAAGTTGCAGTTCAGCTATTTGAAATGGCACATTTGGAAAATCATTTCAAAAGTTCGAAACAAACATATCAGCTCCAGTATATGGAATTGAAGTTAAAAGAGATTTTAATAAACCTAAGTGAACGGTTGAATGGATCACTAATTGAAAAAGGGCTTGGCCGTTATTTAATATTTAGTTCGCGCGGTGATAGTGAACGGGAAATACAAAAAATTGAAGAGACAGTAAACAAATTGATTTTGGAGTCTGGGTTGAAGGTGGGTGTAGGCATAGGATTTGGTGAAACAATATTTTCAGCGGAACTGAATGCAAACAATGCACTAAAACAATCCAAAGAGAGGTTTGGTTCAATTATTATTATTCACGAAAATGGTGAAGTCGTTGAAGTAGATAGTGAAAACATAGAAAAGATGGATTTTCCGTATTTTAATGATAAAAGCTTTATGACTAAACTTAAAAACGAGAAAATCAATGTTAAACATTATATTGAACTATTTGCTTTAATAAGGAATGCAGGAATAAAAGAATTTACAGTTAAAGACATTTCAATTCAACTATCTAAGGATGAAAGAAATACAAGACGTTTCATAGAAAGCTTATGTGATGCAGGTTTAGCTGAATGTACCGGGGTGGAAGAATACCCGGCGAGGGGAAGACCGAGACGCGTTTACAAACTGACAAACTCACCAAATAAAGTTGTTTAAGACTGTTGGGAATAATCACCTCAACAGTCTTTCTAATTTTAGGATAATAACTGAGAAAAAATTGTCTAAAAATTTTAAATTGTTATTGCGTTTCATGGATGCGTTAAAATATAATTTATTTTAGGGTAAACATTAACTATTTACCCTTATGTGAATGATGTATTCGATATTATTTAGTTTAAGGGGAGATTTTATTTATGGATCACATGGGTTTGGTGTCTTTAATACCACCGATTATTGCAGTAATTCTCGCAATACTTACAAAGAATGTTATCGTGTCCCTGTTCTCCGGAGTGTATATTGGAGTCCTGATTCTTGTGGGAGGCCGTCCTCTCGAAGCGACAATGGAAGTAATCGGAAACTTTATATTTCCGCAAGTAGCGGATAGTTACAATGCAGCAGTTTTAGTTTTATTATTCTTTATTGGCGGGTTTGTAGCACTTATGGAGAAGTCGGGTGGAGGGGCAGCACTTGCCTCAGGTGCCATAAAGTACATTAACACTCGTGCGAAAGCACAAATCTCTGCTTGGTTTGGAGGAATTATCATTTTCTTTTCCGATTTGGGCACACCACTAATCGTTGGACCGGTTTTTGAAAAGATTTTCGATAAAGCCAAAATCTCAAGGGAGAAGCTTGCATGGATCATCGATTCAACGTCATCTCCCGTCGCAGTACTAATCCCATTCATCGGATGGGGAGTATATATTATGGGGCTAATAAAAAAAGAATTTGAATTGCTGAACATAAACACATCTGAATTCAGTACGCTTATTCAAGTCATTCCATTTCAGTTTTATGCACTATTGACCGTTTCAATGGTGCCTCTAGTGGCGTTGACGAAATTGGACTTTGGACCGATGGCAAAGGCGGAAAAAAGAGTGCAGCAAACGGGCAATCTGTATTGGCCAGAGTCGAAACCTCTTAGAAAACCAGAAGATGTGGAGGCGATTACAAAAAATGGACATGCCGTATTAATTTGGCTGCCGCTATTGGTATTATTTATCACCCTTTTCGGATTGTTAATTTCATTCGGCTTCCCGTTTGAGCCGGTACCAGGAAATGAATTCAGGGTTTCTTTAAGTGCTGCATATTTATTTGCAGCGTTATCGATTGTCGTCTTAATGATTATGTACAAAGTGAAAAAGTTCGGCGAGATTATTGATATTTATACAACTGGAATGCAGAAAATGGTTTACGTTGCAGTCACACTTGTCCTTGCTTGGTCGCTTGGCAAAGTAATTAATGAAATGGGAACTGCAGCGTTTATAGTTGAGGCGATGAAAGGAAATGTTCCATCGTTCATCATACCTGCAATCTTATTCTTAGTCGGAGCGGGGATGTCTCTTGCATCCGGGACGTCATGGGGGACATTTGCGATTATGCTCCCAATAGCCATTCCCATGGCTGTAGGTCTCGATGCGCATTTGTTAGTTTGTATAGGAGCTGTTTTGTCAGGTGGTATCTTCGGAGATCACTGTTCACCAATTTCCGATACGACGATCTTATCGTCAACAGGGGCAGGAGCGGATCATATCGATCACGTAAAAACTCAGTTTCCATATGCACTCATTAATGCATCGATTGCATTAATCGGATTTGTCGTTGCCGGGATCACAGGAAGTGCATTCACTTTAATCTTGACGATAGTACTGCTTATAGCAGCTGTTTTTGTATTATCCAAAATACACACAAGAAAGTATAGTGAAAGGGTTGAATTATAAGTGAAACTTTGGGGCGGACGATTCACTAAACGTGAAGATGAAATCATGGAGAAATTCAATACATCTTTACCTGTTGATAATAGGCTGTATTATGAGGATATAACGGGAAGCATTGCACACGTAAAAATGCTTGTGAAATGTAAATTACTTACAGAGTCTGAAGGTGATTTACTTATTAGTGGGCTCGAATCGATCATGAGCGATATAGAGTCCGGTGTATTGAAAGTGGAAGGCGAATATGAAGATATCCATTCTTTTGTTGAAATGAATTTGACATCGAGAATTGGTGACACAGGAAAGAAACTTCATACTGCACGAAGCAGGAATGACCAAGTGGCGATTGACATGAGGCTTTATGCAAAAAATAAAGCCGGAGAAGTGGTGACAGTCCTTCAGCAACTTATCCATTCATTAAATGAGAAAGCAGCAAATAATAACGTCATTATGCCTGGATACACACATTTGCAAAGGGCACAGGTCATAACATTCGGCCATCATCTCGGTGCATATGTTCAAATGTTTAGCCGTGACAAAATGAGAGTCCAGAATGCCATTGCCATTTTGGATGAAAACCCGCTAGGATGTGGTGCATTGGCGGGTACAACACACAACATCGACCGTCAAATAACAACAGACCTTTTAGGATTCGCTAAACCGGTAGACAATTTTTTAGATGGGGTAAGCGATCGGGATTACTTACTAGAACTCATGTCAAGTTTTTCAATTATGATGATGCACTTGAGCCGCTTAAGTGAAGAACTCATTCTCTGGAGCAGCCAGGAATTCAAATTTATCGAAATGGATGATGCCTATTCAACAGGCAGCAGCATCATGCCTCAAAAGAAAAACCCGGATGCAGCTGAACTTATTAGAGGCAAGACAGGCAGAGTATACGGTTCCCTCTTTTCGTTGCTTACGACTCTGAAAGGATTGCCGCTCACATACAACAAAGACATGCAGGAAGATAAAGAACAGTTTTTTGATGCAGTCGATACAGTGATAGATTGCCTTGAAATTATGTCAAAAATGATTGATACGCTCCTGGTAAAGGAAGAAAACATGAAAGCTGCCATTAAAGCAGGTTTCTTGAACGCAACCGAAGTTGCAGATTATTTAGTGAGCAAAGGGACTGCATTTAGAGATGCTCACGAAATCGTCGGCAAGCTCATTATCTATTGTGAAGAGCAAAAGAAGGCGATTGAAGATTTAACGGTCGAAGAGCTGGCGCAGTTTAGCAGCAGCATAACAGAGGATATTTACGAATACATTGACTATGAGAACATATTAACCAAAGGGAACAAAAAACTTATCAAGCAGATTTCGGGATAAATTTAAGCAAACAGGACCAATCAGAGAGGGATTGGTCCTGTTTGCTTGCCCGTTAGAAATCGTATCGGTATGGACCTGACCATTTTTCAAAAAAATCAATTATCATAAGGGAGGGCAGGATTGCTATTCTTGCCGGAAATGTACCTGACCCTGGCTGAGATAATATGTTAATGAGCGAGGGGACAAGTACCTTTTTTCAGGATAGAAATATACCTCAATAATTCATTATTCAGATGCAAACAATTTAAGCTCTTCAGCATCAAATGTTATCGTTCCTTCGTATTTCATGCCGATCTTTTCAAGAAGTCGTGAGGAAGCATGATTGTCTAAGGATGTGATGGCCAAAATCCGTTTCAGACCCAGCTGCTCATGACCATATTTCAATGCAGCAGAAGCTGACTCGAACCCATAACCTTGCGTTTGATATGTGGATAAAAAAGCAAAGCCAATATCAACATTGTCTAATGTATCTCGTTTTATCAATCCGCACATTCCAATAGGAGTGCTTCCTTCTTTTCGTTCAACCAGAAAAAGGCCAAAGCCCAGCTGGGAGTACATTTTCATGGGGCCGGTAACAATATAATTCTTAGCATCCTCAAGCGTACGTACACCTTTATCACCAATATAACGAAGCCATGCAGGTTCATTTAAAAGTTCTAGAATGAATGCTGCATCATCTGGTGTTAACCAGCGAAGAATTGTTCGATCTGTTTCAAGTACTTTCAATTATATAAACACCTCATTCTTTTCTATTCTGTTAACCATTAAGATTAATTATTTACTTTTCAGGCATGCTATAACAAATATACATCTTAAATTATTATTAGAGCAAATTGAATTTTCTTATTTCTTGACTGGTAATTCTCCCATTGATTCACTAATGAGTTCTCCCTGTAAACCTGTTAGCCTTGTAAGTGGCCTGTTTTTGCCTAAAAACTACAAACAGGAGGTTTACAAATGAAAAATTTAGTAACTTTTGTTGCTGCCATTTCACTCATTATGGGTTCATATAGCGTGTTTCCTGCAGATCATTTCGATGCTGAGACAGTGGATCAGAAAGCTGTAGAAACACTAACATATAAAAAAGTTGAGGTTGACGTGAAGGAGTCATCATCAACGGATCATCGCTTCATCAAAGAGGAAGAAAAAAAGCTGCTTGCCCGTCTTGTACAGGCTGAAGCAGAAGGGGAGCCGTTTGAAGGGAAAGTTGCGGTTGCTGACGTGGTGCTGAATCGTGTTGAGCACGAACAATTCCCGGATACAGTCAAGGACGTTATTTATCAGAAGAATGCTTTTGAACCTGTTCAAAATGGTTCCATCAATGAACCAGCAAGTAATGAAGCAGTTCAGGCCGTTGAGACAGCTCTTATTGATAAGGAGCAAAACGAAGAGTTCCTATATTTTTATAACCCTGAAACAGCTACAAGCCAGTGGATCTTTTCACGTGAAGTTGTGAAAAAAATAGGCAATCATGCATTTGCTATATAGAGGCGCGTACAGCATAAAAAGCTGCGCGCTTTTTTTGTTGGAGAAAAAATGAAATTGGAGAAGGAATATAGAGTAAGATAGCGAAAATTATTCAAGGTAAATACTTCCAATAAGGGGGATGATTAAGATGGAGATCATTGTAAAGAAATTACCTGAAACAGAAGTAGCGTATATCAGGCGTACCGGAAGTTATTTTGAGCCGCAGGATCATTGGGGAAGACTGATTAGCTGGGCAAGCAGCAATAATTTAATCCCGCCGCAGCAATCTTTTATCGGCATCTCTTTGGATAATCCTAATCAAGTGGAAAACAAGGATTGCCGCCACGATGCTTGTGTTACCATACCGGAAGGATTTGATAAAGAGAATCATAAGGAAATAAAGTTCAAAAAACTGGATGGCGGGGATTATGCTCTTTATCCATTCTATGATACCCCTGATAAATTGCATAATGCCTATCAATACATGTTTGGAGAATGGCTGCCAAATAGCGGTTATGACCCGGATTACGATAGACATAACCTTGAATTTAATCTTAATAATCCTGCTGACGATGCAGAAGGGAAATGCAGGGTTGATTTATTTGTCCCAATAAAGAAATGAATTTACTGATGTACCTATAATAAGCCCTGATTGAATCTTTACATAAGATTCACTAATTATTAGCAGGAGGCAAATAAATTCCAGCGAATTATTTACCACGACTTTGGAGGAGGTGTATTTTATGCTTAATATAGCATGGGGCTTTTTATTATGGATGTCAGCAACTATATTATTCCGTTTATTTGGACAGATTTTTTTAATTTCTGGACAGGTATTTTTAGTGCTTACGATTTTTATTCTGGCAATCCCTTTAATTACAATTGCAACCTATCCTTACTATTATCTTAGAAAAATTCCAGAAACAGAACGTATCAAGGCAGCTGTGCAAATTGCTCTTCCAGGAATGCTGCTGGATATATTAAGCATTATTTATTTTGCAAAAGTGTTTCCTAATTTAACTAATGATTCTCTTCCTTTATTCGCTTCCTGGCTTCTTTGGGCGTATAGCCTGATATTATTATCAGGGTTTACAATAAAGGTAAGATCAAAGGATGCCATTTGAGAAAAGGTGCCGGACCCTCATTAAGGGGCTGTTTTTATCCTAAAAACTACAAACAGGAGGATAATTTTGTTGTTGCATTTTTACTCATAATGGGTTCATATAACGTTTTTCCTGAGAATCATTTTGATGCTGAGTCAGTAGTTCAAAAGCCAGCAGAAACATTGATATATATAAGTTGATGTCGACACGAAAGCTGCTTCACCAGCGGATCATTGTTTTATTAAAGCTGAAGAAAAAAGCTGCTAGCGAGTCCCGTACAGGCTGAAGCAGAAGGCGAACCTTTCGAAAGTAAAGTGGCTGTTGCTGAAGTGGTATTAAATCGTGTTGAGTATGAACAATTTCCAGATATAGTGAGGGTGTTATTTATCAGAAGAATCATTTTGAACCGGTTCAAAATGGTTAATTAATGAACCTGCCAGTCATGGAGAAATCAATGCCGTTGAGGTAGCTCTTCATAATGAAGAGAAAAACGAAGAGCTTCTATACTTTTACAATCCCTGAAACTGCTACAAGTGAGTGGATCTTTTCCCGTGAAGTGGTGAAAAAAAATCGGTAATCACGCATTTGCTATTTAGTAAGCACTTACAGCATAAAAACTGAACGCTTTTTTTAGACTTGTCCCAGGCAGCGTTAATAGGTTAATCAGCAAAAAAACAGGCACCTTTTTCTTGGGAATCTGTCATCAAGGCTTGGAGTTTTGGTTTTCAATATTTACAGAAGTACCGAGAGTCCTTTCTTCTGGTACCTTTCTGAAAAATCTTGCCCTTTATCCAATCGCTTTTCCAGGCATTTTTTTCATTACTGTCTGGATTCGCACTGGTCACCTCCCTGCAAGCAAAAATGCAAATGGAATTCCCAAGCATCTGCTACCTGATAAGCGCACTCCCAGCCTTTATTGTCACTTTTTCAGAGAACTTTCTCCACTGTGGGAATCACTACTTCATTTATATGTAAAGATATTAGAAAATTAATGCATGTATTTGGAATATATTGTGTTATTTTAATGCGCTAATTCGAAAGAGAAAAGGCACCATTTAAACAATGAGGAAATTCGCCCACAAATGAAACAATATAAAAAAGCTTTGAATCAACAGTAGAGTAAACATTGAAGTGTGTAACCGGAAATTTCCCCATCAGATTACCATATTCTTTTTTAAATAGGACAAGATTTTAAGTGTAACTTGCAATTATTCACAAGATTAGAATTTATTAATGTGATGTACAAAATATGGAAATGCACTGAAGCTTTTAGGATATTCTATCCGCCAGAACTTTCAAATTCTTCACATAAACATGGGAAGTCTTCCTCTGATTCATAATCGTTGCGGTGATGGTTTCCGCATGTTTTTTTATCCTCTTCACAAGAAACGATCAAAGTTGGTTGAGGGGCAGGCTTGCATCGATTTTCATTGATATCTCCAATTATACTTACACTAATAGTACCTAATTTTTCTCTAATCACTGTTGCCTGTATACTGAAGATCGCTTTAAATACGATTCTGCCTCCTTCGTGTCCCTCGTGTGGAATGACTTGTGGGGGCAATACTCCTTCTAGAACAGGGGTGGTATGTTTTAAAGTATCACCCGGGCATATATTTTCACACATGACCTCTTCCTGAAATGATAAAGTAGTTTTTTTCACACATTTTCCGTCAACAATAACACTGCCTTTAATAAATCCTTGAATGATTATAAGGTCTTTCATTAATGTACCATTGATTTGAATGGTTGTTAGGTCAGGAATAAACTGAATGTTCGTACATTCGGTTTTTCTTAGACTGGTATTTACATAAGCAATAAGCTTTACTTTTTTAGAACATATTACTGATTGAATAAGTACGGCTTCATTTGTTAGACATGCGTCATTTTTTAGATCCATTAAAAGAACCTCCTGTTTAACGAATTTTCAACAATGTCATTATATGTTTATCACCAAAATTGGCTACAAATGACTTATATCTAATATTATGTATCTGAAGTTATTAATATTGCTTCATTCCAAAAGGGAAATAACGAGAAAGGTTATAATTAAATAGGCTCGCAAAGGCACCTTATTATACCTATAAAAAACTTAACCGGACTAGGAAAGTACGGCTAGTCCGGTCAATTTTATTGAAGCTTAAGCAATCTCTAAGCTTTATCCGTTGCCATTAAAGAATGTTACTGTTCTGGAAGTTGGTGTTGTAGGTTGAAGTGTTGTACAACGATCTGGATTAATATCTCCAAGTACAGTCACACCAGCTTGAACAAGCTTTTCGCGTGAAACAGTAATTTGAGTCCTGATGATGACTTTAAAAGTAATAAAACCAAGTGCTGCCACATCACCTACCGTAATACCCGGAGTGATGACAGGTTGAAGGACGGCCTCAATAACTGGAACTGTTTCCTGTAAATCGTCACCTGGACATGCACCAGGGCATTCAGTTTCAACCTGGAAAGGAAGATTTAATGATAAGGTAATTGGCAGTTCGACACCCACAATATTAAGGTTAGCTGTAATTGGAACATAGCCTGAATTAATTACTTTACCCTCAATTAATGTCCCTCTCATTACGATGCCATTAGGGTCGGCATTTATATTACTAAATGAGATTAGTGACAGATCTGTTATCCCTAAATCTGCGGCTGGTACAGATAACTCTGCTACCTTCTGAACATTCTTAGTACAAATAACAGATAATACTTTTAAGCATTCTATGCTTGGGGATGGACACGGCTGCTGCGCCTTTGGTGGGCAACATTGTGATGCTGCTTGTTGATTATTACACACAAAGTCCAAATTAATTCAACTCCTTTTGTTATTTTTAGAACAATATATACTATGAATGATGTAGTGGCGGGGAATAGTTGTTTTATTCATTTTTTTTAAAAAAGGCTTTATTACTATGATCTTTAATGATTTAAAACTAGAATTTCATTATTTAGTAGAGAGAAAAGAAAGAAAAGGGATTTCGTCAAACAGGCTTATATAGATAATGATAATTACTTGTTATCCTGCTTTCAGGAAATTAGTATTTATAAATAAATAAATAAATAAATAACCGTCCATGAAGAGCTTTGTCACTCTCATGAACGGATAAGTTTGTTTCTGTCTTATTTATATTTATCCTTCATACATATAGGGCAGTATTGTTTATTATAAACAGCAATACGGTTAGAAGCTCTAATCTTAAATTCCTTCTCATTAAAATAGACAAATGCCTCTATTTTAATATTGTGATATGTTTCCCTTTGTAATAGGATCTCAAAGTTATTGATTGAAACATAATTCCCAGGTATAATATTCATTTTATTAATTGGACAAATCCAGATTTCTCCCCGTTCTTTTGCACTTGATGACCAATTGCTATCCATAAACTTCCATTGTGGTTCCACTTTGTTCTTTCCAGCTTTTTTATTAGATAGATTATAAGCTTTAATATTTGCAGTGCCTACTGGAAAAAAACGAATGCAAATATGGGGGTTTTCTAATGGCTTAAGCCCCGTATTTTTTATAAAAAATGTCCCTTTTATTGAACTTGCTTTATTTCTATATAAATGAAGCGCATAGTCAAAATATCCAATACACCTATATTCCTTTTTTACTTCATGTTGCTTGGAGGTATTATCATTATTTAATGGAATTAAGAAACGGTTGCGGAATTCAATTTGCTTAGCTTCATTGGTTTGTTTAATCTTTGACTCTAACTCCGAAAGCATTTGTCCAAGAATCCCTTTAAGTACAGTTGGTTTTTCACCTGAGTTATCTTTACTTACAAACTTTGTATGTTCAATTTCTGGATCCTTTTTTTCTGATAAAGTTTTTAGTTTGGCTTCTAGACGTTCATTCTTTTCTTTAGCCAGAAGCAGTTTTTGTTCAAGTAACAAAGACTTTTCCTTATAAAATTGGAGATAAGATAACAAACTTTCGCTTCTTGGTAGGTTCTCCTGAATACTCAATTTACCCCTCCCATTTGTCCTGACCATTAATCTATATGATAGAAGCCTTTTGTTATATACATGATTACACTCTTAAAATATATGTGATTGGGACATCTTCCATAAAAATGTATTACTGTTTTGAAATATAATATTTTGGATTATTAAATTAAACTACTCTAGGACAATTTCCTTTTCATTTTTTTCATATATTGATATCAGATTGTATGGAAGGGAATGATATTCTTTGTCTTATTATTATTATGATTTTTGTTGTGATATGAATTGCTGTTGTATTGATGAACACATTTGTTACCATAAATGTAAAAAGAAAAAGCGCAGATGGGAAAATCACCATGAAGAAAGTTGTTTAAAGAAACACTGCATTGAAAAGGACGATGATGGATGCTGTTGTAAAAATGGCTGCATAGAACAGTGTTATGATGAATACGGTTGTAAAAAGAAAAAACACCGTTATGAAGAGGACGATATTGAATGCTGTTGTAAGAAGAAAAAACGCCATAATGAAGAGAACGATGATGAATGCTGTTGTAAGAAGAAAAAACGCCATAATGAAGAGAACGATGATGAATGCTGTTGTAGAAAGAAAAAACACCAGTATGAAGAGGACAACGATAAATGCTGTTGTAAGAAGAAAAAACGCCATTATGAAGAGGACGACGATAGATGCTGTTGTAAGAAGAAAAAACGCCGGTATGAAGAGGATGATGAATGCTGTTGTAGGAAGAAAAAAAGCTGTTATGATGATCATCATCATGAATTTTGTTGCAAGGAAAAAAAACTATTCTACAACCTTGATCAAAATTAGTTTGTAATAAAGGTGCCTGACCCCTGTTACCCTAAAGCATTAGTGAATGATGGGACAGGCACCTTTTTGGGTTGATAATTGCCTTATGTGTTTTATTGGAACCGCTCATTTTTCAAAAAATCCATTTACCAACAATCAAACAACTAGTTTATAATAAAAAAGATGTCCAAATTGGATACTAGAAGTCTATCTCTATGACCCTAAGAAGTGTAAGAAGGTGAACGAAATCAACATCATTGAAACAAGGGTAAGAAGTTTTATAGAAGATATTCAGCACCCGAAGCAAAAGAAAAAGTTAAACATAAACGATTTAGAATTTCAGCTGCGAAAACTGCTGGATGATTACTATGAAATGGATGGTTATTCACTGTTTTATGAAGCTATTCAATCATTGCAAAATGAAGGGCAGCTGAATCCAATACATAACAATCAATATAATGGCAAGATACCATCTTTGCCTTTATATTACTGGGTTAACTTGAAAGTTCAGATGGACAAATGGGATCGTCTCGAGATGATGAAGCTGAGTGATCTGTTCGATTTTTCATTTTATGAACGGCATCCGGAATGGCAGACGAAAGAGGAATGGAGCCGGATCCAGAATTTATATGCTTTTCTCCAGTCCAGCGGTGAACGGGAAACCATTTCACTCGAGGAAAGAAGCCTGGAGCTGTTCGGCCATGAAAAATTCTTGCAGGACGTGATCAGTTTTCCTGATGGAAAAGGTTTTTTGGCGCGAATTGGCGTATCGGAAGAGCAGCTTAAAGTGGTGAAATACGGAGAGCCTTTTGTATTTTGGATGAAGCAGGGGAAGGAAGCCAGAGATATTCAGCGGGTTCTGATTGTCGAGAATCTATCATTCTTTCATACTTCCATTCAATTATTGGAAAGTAATCTGCTGGATTATGAGCCAGAACTTATCATTTATGGGGAAGGCACTAAGATTGAACGGAGCTTTTCGTTTTTCTTTAAAATTTTCCCGGCTAAATCGTATCTATTCTATTATGCGGGAGATCTTGATGCGGCAGGATACGGGATCATGACCCGGCTGATTGAAAAATATCCGGATTGCTGCATTCAGCCTGCATTAAAGATTTATCGTAAAATGCTTGAATGTCTGGATCAAAGAAATGAGCAGAAATCAGGCCAGCTTCAAAACCTAAAATACCGAGATGCATTCTTCCAATGGTTTACCGAGGAAGAGAGGGACTTATTAGTGCAATTATGGCAGGAAAATAAACGGATTCCTCAGGAAGTCTTAACTATTGAAACATGGAGGAGATGGATGTGAACGAATCATGGGAAGGGTTCGCCCAGAGGATGCAGCGTTTAAATCCGCTGTTTGAGCTCGGGAGAGGAATGGAAGTCGGAGAGCTGAAGCCTCATATCCAAACGATTCTGATGCAGGTGCTCCTCACCATTTTTTACCGGGAATTGAATGATGATGATCATCGGAGAAAATCGGATATCAAGTATATGGTCGAAGATTCAATCAAGCAAATGAAGCTTTTAGCCGATGAGAAGCAGATTGAACGGATCACAAGCGGGCTTCTGTATCAGGGGAAAGAGGAATACAGCAGGCCGTTTGAAGCCCTGTATTACGATGAAATCAGGCAGTCATGGGAGACGCAGGTTTTCCGCTACGTGACAATGGATGAATTATATACAAACCTGGAGATGGGCGGATCGATCGTCTACAAGCTCACAGATGTCTCACAGGAAATGATTTTCATGAGCAGGGAAATGGCTGAGGAATTCTCGATCACCATTGAACAGCTCTACAGTATGCAGCTGATTAAAAACGGTAATTTCCGCAAAGCTACTCGAAACCTCGATCACCTCATTTCACGGGTCAACCGCTTAATGGCAAAAGAATTCTCCTTTCAAAAAGAAATGATCAACAATCCCAAAATCTTATTGATGGAAGAAGAAATGCAAAGGGCTGATAACCGTGCGGAAATTGAAAAGCAATTTGAAGAAGAGAAGAATCACTTCCGTACCATCAGCAGCATGATTGAGAAGACGAAACGAAGAAATGAGGAAGATGATCTCATTCAAAAAGAATTGATCCTTCTCCAGGAAAAGATTGGCCATACGAGGCAATTGCATGACCGTTTTGCCAAGCTTGTGATTCAAAATATCTCCTATGAAATGAAGCTGAAAGCGGAAAATCCATCCCTGTTTTGGGAAAAGAGCCTCGTTTCATTCAGGGAGCATATTTACGAGAACTGGTTCATGAAAGAAGGGTTTTCTTCCTTCGATAGAGTTGAAAAAGTATTAGGTCCTTTATTTTCGCCAAAAAATGAATTTATTTTGCCTTTGGATTGGATTTGGGGAGAGCAGGAATTTGATGAAACGCAGCTGACAGAGACAATGGAGGAAGAAGTGCAAGAGGAAAGCTTTACCCATCAGAGGGTAACGAACTGGGATTCTGTCATCAAGGCCTGGAGCTATGTTTTTCAATATTTGCAGACATACGGAGAGTTTTCCCTGGCTGATTTAACGACATTGCCGCTCGAGGTTCAGGATTTATGGTTTGAAGAATCAGAAACGATTGATTTATGGATGATGTTTGATAAAAAGCCGCTGAAGGTTCAGGTGCTTCATCGGAAAGAAAAGACGTTAAGCGATGAACGGGAGGTTCTCCTCTATAAACTGATGCAGGAATATCCGCAGTTCCAGGTGTTTGAAGGCTTGAAAATATATACCGAGTTTGATCATCGGGCGGAACCTTTCCTCTGGTATCAAATGAAAATCACTCCGTTTAAAATTTGTGTAAAGGAGGAGAAATGATGAGTGCAGAAAGTATCAAAAAAGCATCCGCTGTTTATTTTACGCTTTTAAAAGACAAAGTCATCGACGAAAACAGCGAGCACTTTCAGGCGTATTTCGATCCTGATGTAAGACAGACGGTTCTGTTATTGGCAGACGAATCCGGGACCTTTATCATTGAATCGCCAAAACGGATTCAGCTCGTCGTGCAGCCGACCGGCTCTGTTTTTGCTACAAATTTTACTCATATGAAGGATCGGCATAAGCAGGTTGAAACGAAGAAACACTTTCACCTGATGAGCGTAGTCATTATGGCATTCCTGGCAAGCATCGACCGAAGCCAGGCGGCTAAAATCCGTACGAAGCGCGAAGGGATTAGCTACTATACCTTGGAACGGCAAGTCAATGATGTCATTATGAATTGGGATAGCATTCTTAAAGCAAAACCGGATTTCGGAGAAGATGAAAAAATTGATATGAAGGACGTCGTGACAACATGGAAATACATGGAGGTCGAAACGGATGATTATGGATCTAAGAAAGCCAATCGCAGAACGCGTATCGGTTTGATTGCAAGCAGCATGCGTCTTTTGGAGACAGAAGGACTCATCGTCATTCTCGATCGGGAGGATATTCCAAAGGCGATTCCGAAACAGGAATTATTTGAGCGAATTGAATATCTGTATCACGATTATGACCGCTATGAAATGTTCAAGGAATTAATGAAGACAGAGGAGGATCAGCATGCCGAAAATCCATCGAATTAGAATTGCCGGCCTCAAATATGATGGCATGCAAAAGCAATACAAGGATACAACATTTAACTTCCATAATGAGGAGACCTCCACAAATGGCCTTATTTCCATGATGAATGGAGGCGGGAAAGGGGTTTTCCTGCAGACCATCTTCCAGATTCTTAAGCCAGGAACGTCTTGGGGAAAGCAGAACAACCGCTATTATCAGCAATTCTTTTTTAATAATAAAGAGCAATTCATTCCTTATACCTTTCATGTTCTCATTCAATGGGAGCTCGACGGGGCTGACCGCAGGCATTTGGTGACGGGCGGAATGTTTTCAGCAGAACAGCGGATTTCCATGAACGAAGAAGGCGGAGAAAGCAAAACGCTTGAACAGGAAGCGAAAATTGTCCCGAATATCACGTTTTATACCAGGGAGTTTGAACGGAAAGAAGAAGCATCACTTGATCATATTCCACTTTATGAAGATGGTGAACTGGCTGAAACAGAAGGCCTGAAGGATTATTTAAAATGGAATGGATATGATGTCTACCGGGATACAAAGAAGCACTACCGCATTCTTGATACATACGGCATTAACCGCAAAGACTGGGATATTATGAAAGACATTAACAAGGATGAAGGCGGTGTTGGAAAATTCTTTGAAGGCGCTGAAGATGATCACTCCCTGTTCCAAAAGCGTATTATTCCTACAGTCAGTCAGGTCCTGCACAGGACGGAGCATCAGAAGAACGATCTGGTGGAGATTTTTAAGAGTCAGGCAAGTATTGCAAAGGACCTGCCTGTTTTGCTAAAAAGAGAGCAGGCTCATAAAGAGTTCCTGGAAGATATTCTTCCATTTGAAGAGAGTCTGGCAAAGGGCATCGAGCATAAAGAAATTGTTGAGGACAGCATTAAGGTCGGGA
Organism: Cytobacillus oceanisediminis; assembly: GCF_022811925.1. Taxonomy (NCBI): domain Bacteria; kingdom Bacillati; phylum Bacillota; class Bacilli; order Caryophanales; family Bacillaceae; genus Cytobacillus; species Cytobacillus oceanisediminis. Next base: position 2,297,899 of record NZ_CP065511.1, read on the forward strand.
GACAGCTGCTTGGTGCTTTGGAGCATTTGAAGAAAACGGAAGAAGAAACACTCATTGAGCTGGAAAAGGAAATCGAAAAATTATTAGGCAGGCAAGTGGAACTGCGCTTTCAGAAAGATAACCTTGAGTACGCAAAAGCTCACCGGGAAGTGCTGGATTGGGAGAAGAAACTAGGGGAAGAACAGAAGAAGCATACGATCCTGCAGGAAACGGTGAAAGAAAAGCAGGAGCGAAAAGATGAGCTGGCTGTTCAGCTTTTATTGAAAGAATGGCATGAAGGGGAACAGAGCATCCGCGCTCTTTCCCAGCAGATTGTGAAGCTTGAGCAAAACAGCGGCTTAGAGCAAGTGAATCAAAGAATGGATGAAATCAAAAAAGAAGCGGCGCACCAGTGGGAAAAATCCACCGCGGCTATTAGGGAAGCCGTTCAGCATTATTCCGGATATCAGAAGTTTTTAAAGAAAAAAGCAAACGACCTGTCTAAGCAGGATAAACAAAAGACCCAGGAGATTGCCCAGCTCCGTACGGAAATTGATTTTCTTTATACTCAAATTCATGAATTTGAATCAAAAGAAGAACATCTTATCAAAGAATTCGGTGATCGCTTAACCTACGATATACAGGGCTTTATCGAAAATCTTAACAAACAGATTGAAACCAAAAAAGCTGCTCTCGAGGATTTGCAGGCAAAAGAGAAACAATCCAATGATAAGCAAAATCAGCTTGCATCTTCACATGGCACGCTCGCTCAATCCATTCAGTATTCTGAAGAAAAGTGTGAAGAGTTAAAGATGAAAAGCGAAGAGCAGCAGCGAAAAGAAGTGAAGCTGTACGATAAGCTGCAAGGTGTGCTGGATGATGTCACAGCGCAGTTTTCGAACGCTCTTTTATCCAAATATGCCCTGCAGGTGGATGGGCTGCTCGTTCAAAATCGTGAGCAAGGGGAAGACATTAAAAAAGCGCTCTGGGAAACGCAGCTGGACTATGCCTTGAATGATGAGCATTTCTGGATTGCGAATAATGATGTGAAGGAACTGAAGGAATGGATTGATGAGAAAACAGGCATAGATGTGTTTTACGGCTCACAATTTCTCCAATCCTTAAAACCGGATGAAATCGTGAGCCACATGCTTTCTCATCCGCTCTTGCCATACGGCTTAGTTGTCAGCAGGCCGCAATGGGAAAAAATGAATAAGCAGGTCCTTGCCGGAAGAATGTTTAAGAGCCCGGTTCCGATTTTTATGCGGGAAGAAATGACGGGCGAAAATCAGCAGAATTCCTTTGTGATGATCACCGGTACGGAGAAGGAACTGCTAACAGATAAAAATCAGTTCACGAACTGGAAAATTAAGATTGCGAAACAAATAGAAGAAAAGAAAGATACACTTCTAGAAATTGAAAAAACGGAGAGCTCTCTCCGCCGTATTTTAAAAGAAATCGACCGTTTCCTTTCCCATGACCTTGCCGGTGATATCGAAAGAGCACTGCTTCAGGAAAAGGAAGCCCTGCTTTCCAAGAAAACGGAATTGCAGGCCATCATCGTGCAGGAGGAAAAAGAAAAAGAACGGCAGCTGGGACTTAGAGAACAGCTGGAAAAGACGAAGGTAAAGATTGAGAAGCTATTAAAAGATGTGGAAACATTAGAGAACTTTAACCATGAAAAGTCGCTGCACCAGGAAAATAAACGGGTAAAGCAGGAAAAAGAGAAACAAAAGGAAGCTTTCGAAAGTGTACAGAAAGAGCTTGGAAACGAGCATCAGACCATCGTTGGCCTGCAGGAAAAGTGGAGCCAAACCTATTTGGAATGGAAGCTATCAGCCGAGCAAAATATTAAGGAGATCAGCTTCTTTATAGAAGGTGCGGTTTTTCCAGCCGCTGAGAAAGCAGAAGCTTCTGAAGAGGTTCCGCGATTATCACCGCATATGTTAGAAGAAATTAATGGAAGCATTGAGGAGCTCAAACAGCTGCAAAAATCAAAAGAAGAACAAGCCAGTGAATTGCTGGCGATTCAGGCGACAAGAGAATCGGAGCAAAAGCAGCAAAAGAAGCTGGAGAAAAAACTTCTTGCTCTTAATGAAGAGTGGAAAGATGCGTCTGTACCGGATGAACCAATGAGTATTTTGGAAAATATGGTACAGACAGCTGCAAAGGAAGCAAAGGCAGCAGAGAAAGAAGAGCGTGAGCAGGGAACAGCTGTAACTGTAGCCGATACATCCTTAAAGCATGCGAAGGCGCAGCGTGATAAAACTGCTAAAAAAGTGGCCAAGCATGATAAACAGCCTGAAGAATGGGCAGAGCTTGATCTGGAAGTGAAGACGGTTGAGATCGCTGACCAGACCAAACAGACGAATGCAGAAATAAAGAAAACGGAAGAGCGCAAAAAAGAGACCGAACAAAACATTGCTGAGTTTGAAAACAATCAATTGCATCTATCCGTAATCCTTAAAGAGGAAGCAGCAGCTTTTGCGGATGAAGATATTGAAAAAATAAAGAGTCAAGGAAAGCAAAGCATCATTTCCTGGAGTGAAAAACATCAGGGTATTCAGGATGAAGGCCAGGAGAAGCACGCAAAAATTGAACAATCCCTGCGCAATTTAAAGCTTAATATTGAAGGCAAGGATTGGGAAATCCGCTTTAAGAATGAAGTCTTAACTACGCTTGATCATATGGATACCAGGCATTATGCGCATATTCAAAGTGTAGTCCAAAACATGAAGCGCTTTTCACAGAGCGGCTTAGAGCAGCTGGAACGCGATAAAGAACGGGCAGAAAAAGCGCAGAACTTCTGGGCCAGCCGAGCGAGCATGAAGGTGATGAGCATTTCAGAAGCGATTCGCTCGATGATTGCGAAAATGAAGCTGAAGAATGAACGGGGTTCTTTCCCGCTTGTCCAGCTCAAAGAAGACATCCTGCCTAAAAAAGCGGAAGATGTTGAACCTTTACTGAAACAGCATTTTGTTTCAGCCATTAACAAAATTACAAAGCGATTCGAGATGATTGATGACAATAATCTGGAGCTTGATCAGGAAATTAAACAGCTTATCAGTGATGAGCAGATTTTATTTGTCTCTCTCAGAAATCGTTACCCGGAACTGTTGGTTTATAACATGCGTACTGATAATGCCTTCATGTACGGAAAACCGCAGCGTGAGCATTATTCAACCTGGCAGACGATCAACCAGGGTTCAAAGACTAAATCTGATGGCAGCGGCGGTCAAAAGCTATCTGCCCGCATGGTCATGATGATGATGCTTCTTTCTGTTAAGAGTGAAACCGATCAAAGCTGGGTTCCGTTAGTCTGTGATAATCCGTTTGGACAAGCGGCTTCTGCCCATGTGCTTGACCCGATTTTCGCTGTAGCCGATAAGCTGAAGTTCCAATTCATCGTCGTCACTCCGCCTGAATTGGTGAAAACAGAGATCAGCCAGAGGTTCGATGCGTACTATAAATTGGATTTCATCCGGGAAAAAGGGAAAGAGATTGTGTCGGATACGATTGTACCTGCGTTTCGAATTTATCAGGGAGAGGAAGCTGTTCATTAGATTAAAAGAATTAAAGTATTGCCATTTAACAAAAACTATGCAATACTTGGTTGAAAATATATATTTTATACAAATTCTTATCCAGAGAGGTGGAGGGACTGGCCCTGCGAAGCCTCAGCAACCCCTGATTATGTCAGGAAGGTGCTAATTCCAACAGAGTTGACACTCTGGGAGATAAGAGGTCGTTTTTGATAGCAAAGGCCTCTTAAAATAAGAGGCCTTTTTTTGATGCTCCTTTATGATTTGAGCTTGGGTTAGATTAGAACGAAGAAAGAGGAGGAATGGCAAAATGGAAAACGGCGTTATACAGGTACCGGAAGCATATTCGAGGATATTACAGGAATCTGATTTGCTCGGCTTCGGGCAGTCATGTGATAGAAAAACAGGATTTTTACTGAAGGGGCTGGCTGCTTCAAAACCAGGAGGCAGTTTTTTGGAGCTGGGAACAGGTACGGGAGCGTCTGCTTCATGGATCATTGATGGGATGGATGAAGGCAGTAAGCTTACGACCGTTGACATAGATTCGACAGTGCAATCGATCGCGAGAAAGTACCTCGCGAATGACAGCAGAATCACATTTTGCTGTGAGGACGGAGCAGCTTTTATACAAAACCTGTCGGAGGGGTTCGATTTTATTTTTGCAGATACGTGGCCGGGGAAATTCGAGCTTCTGGACAAAACCTTGGATCATTTGAATATCGGCGGTTTTTATGTGATTCATGATGTGTTTCCGCAGCAGAAATTGCCAGAAGAATTTAGGATCAAAGCCACTAAACTTCTAAAAACTCTGCGGGACAGACCTGACCTTGACATAACAGAATTGGATTGGTCTACCGGGCTGATACTTGCAGTTAAAACAGCGGTTTGATAGATGAAATTATTCATTGAAACTAAGGGGGATCGTTCCATGAATAGTATTAAAAATCAGGTTGAACATCTACTTCATGAGGATGAAAACATTATTGAATGTTTAACCTGTTCATTAGTTGCCCATTACTGTTTAGCACCGCATGCAGGCTTCTTTGCGGCAACGAACAAAAGACTGCTATTCTATGGAATCCCGGTATCAGATACAAACAAGGAATTAGTTGAAGAATTTGCGTATAGCAATATTACTTCCATTGAAGAAAAAAGGGGAATCACCGGGAAGCATATTCATATGTACTATAATCAAGACTTTTATAAATTCCAGCAAATCCAGGGGATGAATATGTTTGATTTTTTGGTGGCTGTTAAGGAAAAGATGTGCATGTTTACCACTTCAGCAAAAGAGCGTTATCCTGTAAGATAAGTGCTCTTTTGAATGATTGAATATATGGCTTCCTTATTTGCTTAGATAACTTTTCCATGCATTGGCGATTAAATGGACTCCTCTCTGAATGTCGATCATGGAAGGGGCGCCATATCCAAGCATCACTTGATTGTTTGGCTTGTGAAGATGATACATAGGTGAAACAGCATCGATTTCAACTCCCGCCGACTTTGCCAGTTCAATTGCTTTAGATTCATTCAATCCTTTGGGTAATGTCACGATGATATGCAAGCCCGCTGTATCTCCAATTATGTCAAAGAGTTCTCTTAAATGTTTTGACAGGCTTTCTATTAAACAGCTCCGCTTGGCTCGATATAACGTTCTCATTTTTGCTATATGAGATGTATAAAGTCCTTCTTCCATAAATTTTGCAGCAGCTCGCTGATCGATTCTTGAAACAGTCGACTTTTGATAAGCATTAAATTTTTCAAAGTCTTGCTGCAGTGCTGCTGGCAGAATCAGATAGCTAATCCGAAGTGATGGCAGCAATGTTTTTGAAAAGGTGCCGAAGTACAGAACCCTCCCGGTTGAATCCAGATGGGATAATGCTGGTATTGGTGCCCCTTTGTAGCGAAATTCAGAATCATAGTCATCCTCGATAATGTAAGCATCCTGTTTGATTGCCCAATTTAACAGTTCAACCCTTCTGGCAATAGACATAATTGTACCGGTAGGATATTGATGAGCAGGTGTGGTATATAATAATTTTACAGGCTCATCAGAATCAGGCATACAGCATCCTTCCTCATCCACAGAAATCGGATAACATGGTAGCTGTAATTGCTCAAAAATAGATTTAGCCCGAATAAAACCTGGGTCTTCTATTCCGATGGCTTCCCGTTTAAAAAACAAACATACATTTAGTAACTGCTGCTGAAATCCGTTGAAAATATACACTTGCTCCGGCTGGCAGGCCAGCCTTCTAGCTTGCTGTAAGTATAGTGCAATTTGGACACGCAAAGAATATTCGCCCTGCCATGGTGCATTGCTGGCATTAGATTCATTAAGCTCTTTTCTGTATAATCGGTTCCAATGTTTATAGGGGAAGGCGGAGGCATCGATCTGCCCATTTTTAAAATTAATGAGAAACTCATTCTGAACTTTTTTCTCCAAGTCCGTTGTATTAATCTGACTATAGTGCCATTCATCCTGAATTTCAGAAACAAAATAGCCTCTGCGTTCTGCTGAATAACAATACCCTTCACTCTGCAACTGTTCATAAGCCATCTGAACAGTTATGATGCTTACGTTTAATTGTTCAGCCAGCCGCCGCTTTGCAGGAAGTCTTGCATGAGCTGACAATTTATTATCTAAAATCGCCAGCCGAATTTGTTCATAAATTTCTTTGTACTTTATTCCATTTTCCGAAAGCAGAATTTGAAATTCCATCGAATCATTCCCTGGTATTATAATAAAATTCATTTTTGGTTATTTTTATCATACCAGAATTAGGTTTTAATTGATTCAAGGAGAGTGATAGCATGCAAAAATTAGAAAACAATGTTGTACAGTTAATTCCCATGGAACTTGAGCATGTTGAAGGAATTTATGAAGCAGCTCAGGATAAACGCATATGGGAGCATATGTCTGTTGATTTAACTGAGAAAAGCCGGGTCATTTATTATGTCAAAGATGCCATAAAAAAACGGGAGCAAGGCACCGATTTTGCTTTTGTCATTGTCCATAAAAAAACAGGGAAGATCATCGGCGCTACCTGGTTTCTCGATATTTCAACCCAGCATAAACATCTTGAAATCGGCTCCACTTGGATGAACCCTATTTATTGGCGCACGAATATTAATACAAACTGTAAATATTTATTGTTAACATATTGTTTTGAAGAGCTTTCCCTTAACCGTGTACAAATCAAAACGGGACATGAAAATGTCCGCTCACAAAAAGCAATAGAACGAATCGGTGCGGTAAAAGAAGGCGTTCTTCGAAATCATATGATACGAAAAGAGGGGACCATTCGTCATACTGTCCTGTATAGTGTCATAAAGGAAGATTGGGGAAAAGTAAAAAGACATTTCGAGGAGCACTTGCTTTTATAGGTTTTGTGGAGCATCTCAGGCAAGAAGTTTATAATGATTAATAAAACTGCTGGAAGGGTGTAGATTCAAATGAATGCTGGTTCTTTTTTTCCTGATAATATTAAAAAGGCGCTTCAGAATACTCCCCCTGGTGATTGGATTCCGGAGATTCCAGATGAGTGTATACGCCTGCATTGCGGCTATCCAGCACCTGCCCTTGTGCCTGATGAAGAGGTAAAGGCAGCTGTTAACAGTCTATTAGAGGAAGAACATGATTTGCCGCTCCATTATATAGGAAGTCCCAAGATTTTAAAACTCAAGCAACAGGTTTTAAAGAGATTGAAAGAGCGGGGGATATCTGTTACGGAAAAAGAGCTTTTGATAACTTCGGGTGCCTGTCAGGCGATCGATTTGATTGCCCGCATTCTCCTTGATGAGGAGTCAATCGTGGCAATAGAATCTCCCACTTATATGGAGGCTTTAGAAATTTTCCAGAATTACACAAAACATATATTTAGTATTCCTGTAGACAAGCACGGACTTCAAACAGATGTATTGGAAGAGATTCTAGAGGAAAGAAAGCAAAAAGGGCTCGCTCAGCCGCGTTTTCTCTACACAATCCCAACGTTTCAAAATCCTACAGGGACGACGATGACAGGAGAGCGCCGGCAGCATGTATTGGAGCTTGCAGACATATATAATTTCCTAATTGTAGAGGATGATGCTTATGGAGAATTATCATTTAATAAAAGACTCCCCACTCTAAAAGCAATGGATCAAAACTCCCGAGTTCTGCATGTCGGTTCGTTATCCAAGATAGTGGCCCCTGGCATGCGTATAGGATGGATAGCGGGAGCAAGTGAAATGATCCATGCATGCGCCTGGTTTAAAAAAGATCTGAACCATCCGTTTGCTCAATCTGCCATGGCTGTTTATTTTGTAAACACGGATTTTAATAATAAACTAGAAACCTTGAGAGATACATACCGGTCCAAATGCGATGTTCTGACCTCCGCACTGGAACAGTACCTTCCTGAATCAGCTTCCTGGTATGTGCCCGAAGGCGGGTACTTCGTGTGGATGAAAATTCCCGGTGCCGATACATCGGAACTGCTGACACATGCCCTTGCAGAGGGGGTATCTTTTATTCCTGGCAAATACTTTTTCATGGATCAGGCAGCTGGAACGGAATTTCTTCGCCTTTCCTTCAGTTATGCTGATGAGAAGGAAATAACAGAGGGGATTCGCAGGCTGGGGAGAGTCGCAGAGGCCTATCTTTGAATGAAAATATTTCTATGGAACTTGTAAAAATGAAGAGGAATAAAGTAAACAAAGCCTAATTTTCTCAGTATTGTATGCGGGAAATTAGGCTTTTTCTTTAGAATACCGGTAAGTGATCGCTTTATTTTTTAATAAATTATAGTCTTACCTGAACCTCAGTACCGTCCTTAGCTTTGATATCTACTAGCACGATTCCCTTATAATTTTTCAGTTCCTTGACGATAGGCATTAGCGTTTTTTTGTCTATTAGCGGAAAGGTGAAGTCCAGTTTTTTCCTTTCAAAGTGCTCTTTTGTCCATTTGTTTGCATTTTGCTGAATAAATTTTGAAGATAATAATGAAATAAAAATGGTTAATATAACATATGGAATTGGTATGGTTAACCGAAGGTCTTTTGCTTTCACTTTTACATGCAGCATAAGCAGTTCACTAATCAATGATGATCGAAACGGTATCTCCGTTTGCCGATTTAATATCAACAATTTGGCCATCTAATTCGTTTTCGATTGCTTCTATAATAAGGCTTATGTCTATATCTTTAACGTATTTTTCTGATTGGGGGATACTCGCTGCTATGCTGTGTCCAGCCATTAATACTGCCTTGACAAGTTTTATTGGCAAATTGACCGTGACGTTATCATTTTCGGCTGATACAACTCGAATTTTTAATGTTTTATCTAAATACTTGGCCGGTTTTTCTAATACCTTATTACCTGTCGCTTCTTTCTCTTTTAATACTTCGATCAGTTCTGAACCCTTATCGGCATCAATTTTCCCTTCTTGAACCATTGTTAACACTCTTGTAATTTCCTCTTTCATGATAAATTCCTCCTTATTCCTCTTTTAATAGCTTTATGGCTTCTTCTGGTGTGATTTCGCCATTTTCCAACATGGTGACAACTTTTTTCTCGTCTGCTTCATTTTTCTTCTTCTGCACATATCCGAGGGATGAAATGATGTCTGTTAGCTTGCCTCGAACCGTTGGATACGAAATACCCAGTTCCTTTTCAACTTCTTTGATATTCCCTCTGCATGTTAAAAATACTTCCACAAAATGAAGCTGATCCTTTGATAATGATGCCAGCTTAGATAATTCAAACTCATTTTCAATCGTCGTGTGACAATGAGAGCAATGCAGCTTCGTAATTTTCAATGTTTTACTGCAGACAGGACAATCTGTGATTAATTTATAAGCCATAATGAAATTCCTTCCTTTTATTTGATTTGATTATATAACAAAAAATTAAAAATATAAATAATTAAATTTAAATATTTTTAATAAAAAAATAAACAATTTTAATTGGATGTTTAATATTATTGATTAATAGGTGAAATTGCAGAGGTTTTATGAAAAGAGCCTAATAAAAGGGAAAATAAAATATTAATAGAAAGTAATCAGTGATGCACTTAAATATTTTCGCGCTGAAGGAGTGATTTTTCAATGCATTTTCGAAAAGCAAATGAAGAAGATTTACAAGCTATTGTCCGCTTGCTTGCCGATGATGAATTAGGAGCAAAGCGTGAGAGGTATGAAGAACCTCTGCCGGATTGTTATTATAAAGCATTTAAGACAATTGAAGCACAGTCGGGAAATCAGATCATTTTAGCTGTAGACGGTCAGACGGTGATTGGCTGCCTTCAGTTAACGATCATTCCTGGTTTAGCACGACAAGGGATGAAGCGCGCACAAATTGAAGGGGTCCGGGTCGATCAGCGCTGCCGAGGAAATGGAGTAGGGGAAGCCTTGTTTAAAGAGGCAATTGCAATAGCAAAGTCTGAAGAGTGTGGTCTTGTTCAATTGACGACTGACAAGCAGCGTAATGATGCTCATCGTTTTTATAATAAGCTGGGATTTTTAGCGAGTCATGAAGGGATGAAATTAATCTTTTAATTTGATAGCTTTATTCCACGGGCGCGATTTTTGGATCAGATAGAATACCAGCTAAATACTGCAAAATAATATTGAAGGAAGGCTGAATAATTTTTCATTATATGGAAATTATATAGTTGAATTCAAAAAGGAGGAATGATGTGGAAACCAGTATGAGTGTTGAAGAAGTATTAACCGGGATCTCTGAACTGTTGGAAAAAGAAGGGCAGCCGCCCCGAAAGAAGCAAGTAAAGAAATCAAATCCAGAGCTAATGAAAAATGCATTGTATTATTTTCCGAGCTGGGAAAATGCAGTAGAGCAGTCTATAGGATCTTAACCTCAAAGAGTACATAACATATCTGCTTTTTAAATTGGAGTGTCTTCGTAAGTGTTTGTCCAATTTAAAAGGAAATACTGAAACCACAGAAGATGCCTGCCTGATGGAAAAGTGCAGGCATCTTCTGTGGTTTTATAGATAGAATGAATTTTTCATTAGATGGGTAAGTCTAATGGGGTTTTAAAATACCCTGTCGCCATTAAAGATCGAATTCTTTACAATAACATAATCAACATGACGGATGGCATCCAGCTTGTTGCCGCCTGCGTAAGATATGGAGGACTGGAGATCCTGCTCCATTTCTTTCAGCGTATCTGCTAATGATCCTTTGTGCTCGACTAAAATTCTCTTGCCTTCAACATTTTTCTTTTCGCCTTTTTGAAATTCAGAGGCTGAGCCAAAGTATTCTTTATAAAGCTTTCCATCTTTCTCATTCTCAATGGTTTTTCCAGGTGACTCCTCATGTCCTGCAAACAAGGAACCAATCATCACCATTGTTGCACCAAATCGAATCGATTTGGCAATGTCACCATGGGTGCGAAGACCTCCATCTGCTATGATCGGTTTGCTTGCTGCCTTTGCACACCAGCGAAGTGCAGCTAATTGCCAGCCGCCCGTTCCAAATCCTGTCTTAATTTTTGTGATGCAAACCTTACCAGGTCCAATGCCAACTTTTGTGGCATCAGCACCAGCATTCTCTAATTCTCTGACTGCTTCCGGGGTTCCGACATTGCCAGCAATCACAAAGCTTTGAGGAAGGTGTTTCTTTATATGCTGAATCATTTGGATAACAGCATTGGAATGGCCATGAGCTATATCAATGGTAATGTATTCCGGTGCCAGCTTTTCATCAGCTATTTGCTGTATAAACTCATACTCGCTTTCTTTGACGCCAACACTGATCGAAGAGTATAATCCACGTGCCTTCATATCGTTCATAAAAGAAATTCGCTTCTCTGGTTCGAATCGATGCATGATATAAAAATACCCGTTCTCTGCTAAGTATATGGCAATTTTCTCATCTACAATCGTCTGCATGTTGGCAGGCACAACAGGCAGTTTAAACGCACGATCCCCCAGGAATACCGTTGTATCACATTCAGATCGGCTATTGACGATACTTTTTGCGGGAATTAATTGAATATCTTCATAATCGAATACATTTTCCATTGTAATCCTCCTATTGAAAACAAAGCTGAATACGTACGGCCATTGCAATGATAGGTTTTTCAGTTTCCATCCATCTTATACAAGCTAAGAAACCATCATTAAAAAAGAGCTTAGAAAATTCCTAAGCTCAATGGATAATAGGGGGTCGAATTGTGAGGGTTCGACCAATTTAATTTTATACAATTCTGTTTATTATTTCAACTTATTAAAGTAAAAACGCATAAAAGTGATAATCCATTAAAAACTTTCGCTCATTTTAGAAGTTCAACATAAGGGCTATCAGAATATTTTTTATTAATCTTGCATTTAAGAAAAAATTAGTTACGATATTAATCGTAATAATTACGATTTAAAAATGCTTCCAGCCTTCCCAGCTAAGCCGGAAAATTTAATATCGAGATATACATATTAAAGAAATAAAGAATTAGTTATATTTTTTAAATCGTAATGATTTTGATTTGTGAAGCGGGGTGAAAAAATTTCTTTTAATGCAATATAAATGCACAGTCCACTGCGAGGCAGTGAGAAAAATAAAATCAAGGGGGAAGGTCATCATTGAATAAGAAATTTTACATTAGCTTATTAATAGTTTTATTGACGCTGCTTACAGCTTGCTCAGCAGAAAACGCCAATTCATCTGCAGAAGGCAATAGTGGAGAAAAAAAGAAAGAGGTAACGTTCCTCTCCAATTTTCCAAGTGAAACACTTGATCCGCATCTGAATTATACAGCTGTCAGGGCAGGGATAACTGAGACACTTGTGAGAGTCAATCAGGACCAGGAGCTTGAAGGCTGGCTTGCGGAAAGCTGGGATACAAGTGATGGGGGACAGACATGGACCTTTCAAATTAGAAAGAATGTCACTTTTCAAAATGGTAAGAAAGTAGATGCAGAAGCTGTAAAAGCTTCTTTAGAACGAAACATACAAGTGAGCGAGGCTATGAAAACGGCATTGAAAATCAAATCAATGGAAGCGGACGGACAGACCTTGGCCATCACAACCGAGCAGAAATTGCCGCAATTTCCATCCGAGCTTGTCCATCCCAACACGGCAATAGTAGATAGCACACTTGAGAATATGGAACAAGAACCAATAGGAACAGGTCCTTTTAAAGTCGTATCATTTGAGCCGAACAGCAAGCTGGATCTGGAGAGATATGGAGAGTATTGGGACGGGGAGGTTAAGCTTGACCGGGCAACGATGACATTCAACGAGGATGCCAATGCACGGACAACAGCACTTCAGTCAGGAGATGCAGATATTGTTTACCGTCCGGCTATAGAAAGCCTTGAGGTTCTCAAAAGTGATCAATCTATCAAAACGAATGTGGTTTCCAGTCTGCGCACGCATCTTCTCATGTACAACTCTGGTAAAGAAACCTTTAAGGATCCTAATGTAAGAAAAGCTTTTGATGCTTTGATTGACCGTCAAGCGGTTGCGAATGAGATAATGGCGGGGCAAGCGACAGTGGCCCAAGGACCTTTCCTTGCAGACTCTCCATTCTCGCCAGATTATGAAAAAAAGCAATTTAGCATTGAAAAGGCCAAAAAATATCTAGAAGAAGCAGGATATGAGAAAAAAGAAGGAAAGATGGTAAAGAACGGCAAGCAGCTTACTCTTAAACTCATGACCTATTCCTATCGTCCTGAATTGCCGTTAATCTCCCAAGTGCTGCAATCCAATGCAAAAGAATTGGGAATCGCGATTGAAATTCAGCAGGTTGAAAATATAGACGAGTATTTGGCAGAGAAGACAGACTGGGATCTAGCCACCTACAGTCTTATTACTGCGCCAAGAGGAGATGCGAGCTATTTCCTTAATTCAGCGTATATGGCAGGAGGAGCAATCAATCCAGGGCAAATTCATAATGATGAGCTTGCAAAGCTTATAGAAGAGTTGAACCAAACATCTGATAAAGAAAGACGGAATGAAGTATCAAAAGAAGCAATCCAAATCATTGATCAGGAAAAACTGCATTCCTTTCTCGTTCATCCAAATAATTTTGTTGCTTATAAGGATCATGTCCTGAATTGGCAGACCAGTAAAAGTGAGTACTACGCTTTAACCAAGGATTTAGATGTGAGGACAAAATGAAACAGACTGGCAAAAGACTGTTTGAGCTTGTCATTTTCCTGTTTGTATTATCCTTTATCAGTTTTGTCTTCATGAAAGCAGCTCCGGGGGATCCTGTAAGATACATGCTGAATATAGATGATGTTTCCATTACAGATGACCGGATTGAAGAGCTTAGAAATGAGCTGGGCTTTAATGACCCCATTTACGTTCAGTATTGGAATTGGCTGATCCGGTTCTTTCAGTTTGATCTGGGGGAATCTTATATGACAAAACAGCCGGTACTGAATGAATTGATGAATAAAGTTCCTGACACACTTGCGTTAACCTTTTCGTCGATGGCGGTCATGATGCTGATCGCTGCACCGATTGGAACGCTAGCTGCACTCTATAAGAATAAATGGATTGACCATCTCAGCAGGATTTTTGCTTTAATAGGTGCTTCAGTCCCCAGCTTCTGGCTGGGATTGCTTTTCATGCAGCTGTTTTCAGTTAAATTGGGAATTCTTCCGGCTATGGGTAAGGGTACTTTTCTTCATTTGCTGATGCCTTCCTTAACATTGGGCATTGCGATGGCTGCTGTTTATGTACGGCTGTTGAGGTCCAGTCTGCTGGAAAGTCTCGGACAGGACTTTATCAGGTCAGCGAAGGCACGGGGGCTTTCGCAAGCGAGGATTTTTTTCTTCCATGCTTTTCGGCACTGCCTTACACCGGTTATTACCATTTTTGGGGTAAGTCTTGGGAGTCTGCTGGGAGGAACAGTCATTATCGAAGTTCTTTTTGCATACCCGGGGGTTGGCAAGCTGGTTGTAGAAGCAATCGTAAGGAGAGATTATCCTGTCATCCAGGGATATATTCTTTTTATGGGACTTTTTGTTGTCATGATCAATCTGCTGGTTGATTTTTCGTATCGATACCTGAATCCGGAAATCCGATTGAGGGGCGGTGACAGGCGATGACCAAACGATTGAGAATCACAAAGCCAGGGATGTTATTGATGGTTCCTCTTCTTATTGTCATCATTATTGCACCTATTATCGCTCCTTTTGATCCGAATCAGGTCAATATGGGTGATCGGTTAAAACCTATGAGTATAGACCATTTTTTTGGGACTGATCATTTAGGGAGAGATGTTTTTTCCCGGATACTGGCGGGTGCTCAAACAACAGTCGGCATGAGTTTTCTGGTCCTGGCCATTTCACTGCTTATAGGTGTTCCCATCGGGCTGGTATCTGGATTTGCCGGAGGAAAAATAGACCGTCTACTCATGAGGGTGGTCGATGCATTTATGGCATTCCCCGATTATATTGCCGCAATTATTTTGAGCGGGCTGCTGGGACCGGGTATGTTCAATTTGATCTTTGCCATTGTGATGGTGAAATGGGTCGGATATGCCCGATTAGCCAGGAGCACTGTGCTGACGGAAAAGCAAAAGGATTATATATTAATAGCTAAAGTGAATGGCGTTGGCTCTATGAATATATTGCGGAAGCATATGATCCCTCATGTGTTAGGGAATGTGATGGTACTCGCGACCCTGGATGCCGGAAAAATCATCTTAATGATTGCTTCTCTTTCCTATATAGGGCTAGGGGCTCAGCCTCCGACTCCTGAGTGGGGGGCGATGCTGAATGAAGCGAAGGCATTCTTTTATAATGCTCCGCAATTAATGCTCATTCCAGGTTTATCAATCATGCTGATTGTTCTAATCTTTAATTTAGCTGGTGATTATTTGAGAGATCATTATGATGTGAAAAATCAGAATGGAGGCAGATGATGTCGGTTCTACGGATTTCTAATCTAGCCATAAAACATGGGGAAGAATATTTGGTGCGAAATATTGGTCTCTCTATCCAAGAAGGAGATTGGCTGGCGCTTATCGGTGAGAGCGGAAGCGGGAAAAGCATAACAGCTTCTTCTATTGGGGGCCTTCTCCCGCGAGACCTCAGCATTTCATCAGGCAGCATCCATATTGGGGACGTAAATCTCGCTGACTTAAAGGAAAAAGAACGGCGGACCTATCGCGGGAAAGTCATTTCCTATATATTTCAAGATTATCAGGGAGCTTTCACTCCATTTATGACCATAGGTGCTCAATTCGATGAAATGCTGAAAACGCATACGAAGGATTCCAAACAACAAAGAAAAGTAAGGGTCCTGGAATCATTAAGAAACGTAAATCTTCCTGAAGAAAGAGTGTATAAAAGCTACCCATTTCAGCTGAGCGGAGGGCAGCTGCAAAGGGCTGCCATCGCCATGGCGACGATATTGAAGCCGAAATTGCTTATTGCAGATGAACCGACCACCGCTCTTGACAGCATTACCGCAGCCCATGTTCTTCAGCTGCTTGCTGATCTGCAAAAGCAAACAAACTGCGCAGTTTTATTTATTACACATGATTTGCGGCATGTAAGGAAATTCGCCAATAAGATGGCCGTCATGCGAAAGGGCCGGATTGTGGAATCGGGGAAAAAAACGGAGGTACTCAAGCATCCGCAGCATGTCTATACGAAAGAATTGATAGCTGCAGTACTTTCTTTGAAGACGACGAAAGAACGATTGGCAACCATATAAATTAGGGGGGATTAAATGAGTATAGTTGGACCAGACGTGCTGGTGGCGAAGAATATAATAAAGCAGTATTCGTCTGGACAGAAAGCGGTCGATCAAGTATCTTTTATTTTAAAAAAAGACGAATGTCTGGGCATTGTCGGGGAGAGCGGGAGCGGGAAAAGCACATTGGCCAGGTGTCTCCTTGCATTGGAAAAAGTGGATCAGGGTGAAATCTGGTTTAAGGATAAGACCTTGCATACGGCTAGTAAGGAGGATCTTCGCTCAATTAGAAGGGGAATCCAGGCTGTCTTTCAAAATCCTGCAGCCTCACTAAATCCGAAACTGAGAATCATCGATTCGCTGATGGAGCCATTGGATTTTCAAAAGAGTATCCAGCCGTCGTTTTTAAAAGGAATTCGGCATCATCGTGAAAAGGCAGCAGAGCATTTGCTTGAGATGGTAAAGCTTCCATCCAAGTATCTTACCATTTATCCCCATGAATTAAGCGGGGGCGAAAAGCAGAGGGTTACGATCGCCCGGGCGATAAGCATTGAGCCTTCGCTTATCATTCTTGATGAACCCACAGCGAGCCTTGATGTTTCAATTCAAGCTAAAATCTTGGATTTATTAAAAGCTCTTCAGCAGCAAATAGGCGTTTCCTATCTATTCATTTCGCATGATTTGGCTGCAGTGAACTTCATGAGCGACCGGATCATGGTGATGAAGCAAGGGAAAATAGTAGATGAATTCAGCAATTATGATTTATTTTCAGAGAAAAGGGATTCTTATACAAAGGAATTGCTTAATGTATTTGAAGGGTAAGGGGGATTAACATGAATCATAAGGCATATCTCGCTTTGGCTATTCCACTCATTTTATCAACCATTACCACGCCATTATTGGGAGCCGTTGACACAGCGGTGGTGGGCCAGATGGAGGATCCTTCATACCTTGCTGCAGTTGCAGTAGGAACGATTATTTTTAATACAATGTATTGGCTGTTTGGATTTTTGCGGGTCAGCACATCCGGATTTGCCGCCCAGGCTCATGGAGCAAAGGACGCGGAAGGAGGAATGCTGGCAATCGCCCGCCCATTCCTTATCGCTATTATAGCAGGAACGGTTTTGATTGCCCTCCAGTGGCCGATTATGCAGGTGTTCCTGCCGGTGTTAAGCCCGGATCAGCATGTACAGTCACTCGCGGATGATTATTTGCAGATTCGGATTTGGGGTGCGCCGTTTGCTCTCCTCAACTATGTCATTCTTGGCTGGCTGATGGGAATGTCTATGATCAAAATCTCTCTTTTTTTGCAAGTGTTGATGAATCTTATGAACATTGTGCTGGATATCCTCTTTGTATTTGGTTTTTCCTGGGGTGTTTCCGGTGTGGCAGCAGCGACTTTACTGTCAGAAATAACGGCTTTTACCATCGGATTGGTGATTGTTTGGAAAGCTTCTCCATTCAAAGGGACATTTCCATCCTTTCATAACGTGATTGACCCGTCGTCCTTCAAGAAAATGATGAAGGTGAACAGGGATTTGTTTATCCGGACGGTTTGTTTGTTAACCGTTTTTAATTTATTTACTTCCAAAGGCGCTTCCTTTGGAACGGAAACCTTGGCTGCAAATGCCATCCTGATCCAAATCCATTACGTCATGGCATATTTTTATGACGGCTTTGCCAATGCTTCCAGTATCATGACAGGAAAGGCAATTGGGTCAATGGATAAATCTCTGTATCAGCAGACACTCAAGTTATCCATGCAGTGGGCAATATATTCCTCTATTATAATAGCTAGTGTCTACTATTTGCTTAATGATTACATCCTCCGGTTATTTACTACTATTCCAAGGATTATTGAAACGGCTCAAAGCTATGAAATTTGGTTAATCGTGTTTCCCCTTGCCGCAAGTTTTGGAATTGTTCTCTTTGGAGTTTTCACCGGTGCAACCGAAGCCGCGCCCATTCGTGATTCCATGCTTCTTGCCTTATCCATCTTTTTAATTGTTTATTTTCTGGTGGTGCCTGTCGCCGGAAACCATGGATTATGGCTTTCCTTCATTATTTTTAGTGCAGGGCGTTCTGTGTTTTTAGCTATATTTGTACCACGGTTAACAAGAAAATTGTTTCCAGGTAAAATGCCTGCCTCCGATTGCGTTATCACGTAAAAGGGGGGCAGGCATTTTTTGCATTGTGTTTAAAACATCCCATTCTCATTAGGCGATTCCTCTGGTATAGGCTGCCCTACATCCCAAAGTTCAGCAATCATGCCGTCTCGAAACCGAAAGATATGTACAACTGCACCTCCAAGATCCTCGCGGTTTTGCTTCACATGGGAATGAACGGCAACTGTTTCATTCTCTTGAATCGCGAGTTTGACTTCAAGTATTTTGTTGGGGTTTTGCGCTGCATTCTCTTCCATCGCGAGCATGAGTGAATCGGCATCGCCTCTGAAATAGGGGTTATGGTGTGAAAAATCTGTGCTGATGTAACGCTGGTAAGCTTCACGGACTTGGCCTGATGCTACGAGCTGCAGAAACGAAACGGCTTTTTCTTTCAGTGATAGGTTTGACGTCGATTGTTGCTCTGTGCTCATTTGAATCATCCTCTCATATTTTAGGTATTATTAATTTTATTTGAAGTATAAGATATAGTTAAAATTATGACAATTACAAAATAAAAATATTAATGTGCAATGCGGATTTTTAATTAGTTAACAATTCATTTATGATATATTTTAGAAAAAGTTACGAAGGAGGCAGTTAGCTTGAGTATCCATTTTGAAGTGAAAAGATTCATTCAGGTATCTGCATCAAATGCCTACAAAGGTTTAATCGATCTTGATTCGGCAAAGGACTGGATGCATGGTCTAGTTGGAATAGAGCGGGAGGATAGCGGGCCATTAAAAGTGGGGAGTCAGTGGAAAGAGACAAGGAAAATGTTTGGAAAAGAAGCTGCTGAACATTTTGAAGTTGTCGAACTCGAGGAGCCCAATAAAATTGTGCTTCGCTGCGATGGAACAAAAGGAACAACAGGCAAAGGAGAATTTATATTTACATACATAATCGCTTCAGAAGGTGATGATTCAGTAGTTACTTTACTCGGTGAGATTAAGGGACTCACAGGCTTTTCAAAATTGTTTGGAAAGATGATGGCTGGAGCCTTTAAGAAAGCCTGTGCGAAAGACTTGGATGCTTTAATAAACTATTTAGAAAAGTGAAAGTAATAATTAAAAGGAGTAGTATGTTATGTCAATCATTGATAAATTAAAGCTTAATAAATATAATAATTTGGCTGTGCTCAACCAGCCAAGTGACTATGCTGTATTTAATGAATACAAAACCACTTTATCAGGTGAGCATGATGCAATCTTCATCTTTGTGGAAACCCTTGATGAAATGACAGAGTTTATCCGAAAAGTGATCACTGAGGAGCAGCTGCTCGAAAAAGGATATTTATTTTTCGCTTATCCTAAAAAAGGGAATAAACGGTATGATACATACGTTCATAGGGATGATATTTTTCCGGCAATGAAAGTGGGAGAAGATGGGTATGTGGAAAATAGCGATGTGAAATTCTCGCGGATGGTGAGTATGGATGATGTCTTTACGGTTGTTGGATTGAAGCGTGAAAAGAAGAAGGAGAAAAAATCATCCGCTCCTAGTCAATGTGTGGCTGATTACGAAAATAACGTGAATGATATTGAAAAGATTTTAGCAGACTACCCCAATGAATTGAAATTTTATCTGGAACTGACACCGGGTTATCAAAGAGATTGGGCGCGTTATATCTTTTCTGTTAAGCAGCAGAAAACCCGTGAGAAGCGAGAAGCGCAGATGGTGGAAATCTTAGCACAAGGGTATAAATCGGTTGATTTGTTTAGGCAGAAGAAGAAATAATAAAGGGATAGATACATTAAAAAAACAATACAGCAAAGCAAAGGGACAATTCTAAGTTAGAATTGTCCCTTTGCTTATTTATGTAATTTTCAATGTCATTGTGCATACATTTTTGAATTAACGTTTTATACAGCAATTGCGTTTTCAGTTTTTAGAAAGGTACTTGATATATAAGGAACTAAAATAAAAACTTATTACTTGAATTTTTAGTCAATTCTGAATAATATATATTCATAATTGACTAGGGGATATAAATGAGTCTATTAAAAAGTCCAGAATTGCTTGTTGAACACATTATTAATCATTCATTTGATGAAATTTTTGTGACAGATGCATCAGGAAATGTTCTGTTTGCAAGTTCTAGTTTTAAAAATTTATTTGGAATTCAAGCGGAGGAAATAATTAATCAGAATGTTTTTGTTTTAGAAGAAAAAGGCATCCTTTCTCCTTCGGTTACCGGAAAAGTTTTGAAAACAAAAAACAGAGAAACGATTATTCAAGAAACAAGGCTTGGCCGAAAGCTAGTAGTCTCAGCTTATCCAGTTGTCGGCCCAAATGGTGAGATGCATGGCGCCCTAAGTTTCTCAAGAGATATTACTGAGCTCGATTATTTAAAAAGAACGAATGAACAAGTTGCAAAAACGATTCAACTCTATGAGAAAGAGCTGGAAATAATGAGAAATAAACAAAATCATTTAAGACCAACAAAAAATAAAAAAATGGAACAGGTCTATAACATTGTAAATAAGGTATCTACACTTGATGTCACTGTCCTTTTGGAAGGAGAATCGGGAGTAGGGAAAAATCATTTTGCCCAGATTATACATCAGACTTCAGATAGAAAAGAGCATCCCTTTATTGAAGTGAATTGCGGAGCCATACCAGAATCTTTAATAGAATCAGAGTTATTTGGCTATGAAGAAGGGGCATTTACCGGAGCCAAAAAAGGCGGGAGAAAGGGCTACTTCGAATCAGCGGCCAAGGGCACGATTTTTCTTGATGAAATCGCAGAATTGCCAATAAATTTGCAAGTAAAGCTGTTGTCAGTTCTCCAAAATAGATCCATTCAGCGTGTAGGAGGCAACTCAAAAATAAATCTGGATTGCAGAATTATTTGTGCCTCTAATCAGGACCTTCAAAGTTTGATTAAGCAAAAAAAGTTTCGAGAAGATTTATATTACAGAATTAATGTTATAAAAGTCTTCATACCTCCTTTAAGGGAAAGGCGTGAGGACATTGCTCCATTGGTTTATGATTTGGCTGAGGAATTCAATGAAAAGTACCGAATGAATAAACAGTTCACTCCACAAATGATGACGTGGATTTGCAGACAAGAGTGGCCTGGTAACATCCGAGAGCTTAGAAATTTCATAGAAAGGACCTTAATTACTTCGAATAATAACCATATTGATTTAGACCAAATTGGTATTGATCTGCCATTGGGAGGAGAACTGACATTAGATCAGTACATGGAAATGATCGAAGAGGAACTAATTGTACGTATGTACAAGAAGTTTCCCAGCAGTGTAAAGTTGGCAAAAAGATTAGGGATTAGTCAATCAAAGGCAAATAGAAAAATAAATAAATATGTGAAAAAAGCCTAGTCACGAATGACTAGATATTTTTCTGAAAACGGTCTTCCTGGCGTTGGCATGAAAGTTGCATTACTAATAACTAGGCAGTATATCTTTATTCCTAGGAGGATCGCTTATGTCTAATCCATATGAAAAACAAGTTTTAAACCTTCCATTCACAGGTATTTGCTCTTTCGGAAAATATCCAATCTGTACCAACCTTGATGATCTATCTGCAGATGTTGCTGTGATTGGTGTCCCTTATGATATGGGGACTCAATGGAAATCAGGTACAAGAATGGGCCCGCGGGGAATTAGGGAAGGCTCTACGTTATATAGTTTTGGGCTAGAAGGGGCATATGATATCGAAAAGGACATTATGTATTTGGGACCAGATTGCAAAGTTGTCGATTGCGGAGATGTAGATATGGTTCATGGTGATTTGGAACAATGCTTCGATAACGTCGAAAAATCGATTCGGAAAATAGTTTCTAAAGGGACTATGCCGGTTGTCTTAGGCGGTGACCACTCTATAAGCATTCCTGTAGGCAGAGCATTGGACTCACTTGGCCCCGTCCACATAATTCATATTGATGCGCACATGGACTGGGCAGATCACAGATCAGGGCAAAGATATGGGCATGGAAGTTCACTTCGGAGATTAGCGGAAATGGATCACGTCGATAAAATTTTTCAGTTAGGGATCCGTGGTATTAGCAGCAGCAAGAAAGAAGATGTTGATGCAGCAAGAGAATATGGAAGTGTGATCCTTTCACCAAGACAGATGCGCAAAATGGGCATTGACTCGATAATAGACTTAATTCCAAAAGGTGAAAATTATTATGTGACCATTGATATAGATGGTCTTGATCCATCACTTGCACCAGGGACAGGCACACCATCGCCTGGAGGTTTATTTTACGATGAAGTGAATGAGCTAATAGAGGGAGTTGCGAAAAGAGGAAATGTAATCGGTTTTGATTTAGTAGAGGTATCCCCGCCTTACGACCCTACAGGGATAACTAGTCAAGTAGGTGCAAGAATAGTTCTTGATTTTATTAGTTTTATCTTAAAAGAGAGAGAAAAAAGCGGCAAGTCAGCAGTACAGTTAAGCAGGACCAATTAATTTTGGGATAGAAGGAGGAGGTTTACCTCCTCCGGAAAAATACTCTCGGAGGTGACTTGCTTGAGTGAAAATACTGTCATGGTTGATAGGAAAAAGGTATATGAGGACATTGAATGTGCCCAACACATAGATATTCCAGACCGTGATGACCCTAGCTATGTAGATTATATTACACTTGATAAGAAACAGTTTAAAATTGGTTTATTGAAGTCTGTTTTCTTTACATCAATCGCTTTATTAGTTTTTTTTGTCCCATTAAGTATTAATGGAAAAACGGATATTTTATTCGGCTATATTTATAATTATTTTGTTAATCTATTGGGAAATGCAGGATTATGGATTGTAACAATATTAATGGCTGTTAATACATTAGGTAGTTTTTACGGTAAATTTGTCGCTAAAAAGAATTCCTTTTTTTATCATTACTATGGTCATGACACAGTTTTCCATCCATTTTTATATCTGTTAGGAGCTATTTATACTGTTATCTACACTTTACACATAAATTTTGAGCAGTTTACAGGACCTGAATGGATAGTAGGCAGCGGTACAGGAGGAACCGTAATTCCAAGTATCGTTTTAGGGGTTCTGTGGATCATTATTGTTGGAGCATTTTTCATGCCTTTTCTGCTCAATTATGGAGGGATAGATTTTGTAGGATCTATCCTTGAACCAATTATGCGGCCGATTTTCAAGGTGCCGGGTAAGAGTGCAATTGATGCAATTGCTTCATTTGTGACTTCCTCATCCATGGCGGTAATCATCACAAGTAAATTATTTAAAATGAATGTCTACACTAAAAAAGAAGCGGCCATAATTGCAACCTCATTCAGTGCTGTGAGCGTAGGGTTTGCTTTACTTGTTATTAATACAGCTGGTTTGGGCGACCATTTCCTAAAAATCTACCTATCATCACTTTTAATTACTTTTATCATTTCATTCTTTATGGTACGGATCCCACCTCTATCTAAAAAAATGTCTGTTTATTCAAGCGGTAAAATACAAACGGATATTGATAGAATGAGTGAAGCTAGATTCGAACGGGGAATTGTCAAGAGGGGTATTGAGCGTGCAGCAAAACGGGCCTACACTGCTCAAAGTATTTATAAAGAAATATTATCTAGTTTAAAAGATGGGTTCCAGGTTATTCCTAAAGTCTTAACATTATTAGCTGCTGCGGGAATTACTGGTTTAATTATTGCTGAATATACGCCCATCTTTCATTGGATTGGACAGATTTTTGTACCGCTATTAAATATATTGGCTGTACCCAATGCACAGGAAATTGCACCATCTATCCCTGTAGGATTTGCTGAGATGTTTCTTCCAGTCTTGCTTATTGCCGATCAAGTAGATGTAATAGAAATTGGGGCAAGATATTTCATAACAGTTCTCTCGATGGTACAGATCATTTTCTTATCTGAAACCGTAGTGGTCATGCTTGCTACTAAACTGCCAATTAGATTTTGGGAACTTGTTGTATGTTTCGTTCAGCGTACATTAATTGCAATTCCGATAGTTGCAATATTCATGCATATATTGTTTTAACAGGGAAATATTGAGAAGATGCCTGCCAAGGGTTACTTAAGTAAATTGATGGCAGGCATCTTTTTAAAGCACTATAACTTATTTAACTCAACTAGAAATACATCTAATTCATCATCAGAAGTAAATTTATATGCATATCCATAGCAGATCGGTTCATTGCCCGTATGTTCCCGTTTTGGGAATTCCCGGAGAGCTGTGCTATGCCGCAGACCTGTTGATTTTTCCTCCAGATCCTTCTTTCCCTCAACAGTTTTTGGGTTTAAAACGATCGTAATTTCCTTGTTTGGAAGTAAATAAATGACTTCATCGTTTACAATATTTTTAAATTCAACAGCTTTTGAGGTTTCTATCATCGTCTTAAATTTGTTTAATCCAAACGTATTATGTATGTTTCCCATATATCATTCACCTTTCGAAATAATTACATGCCTAATAATATTATAAGGTACATATCTTATCAAAACTTTTTAATAGAAAAAGATTGTTTATGAAAAGGATTGCTTCATCCTGATATCCTTTCAAAGGTTTTACGCTTTTCCTTTTTATAGTTGTTTTATAATGCTTTTCACTTCGTTCCGTCTTTAACATTGTATGCTCATTTATTTCACACCGGATGGAAAAAATAGATTTGCGAACTACTAAAATCTGATAGAAATGAACTAGATTTTCATAGGCTCCTGCATCAGAAATATCTTTTGGTAATTTTTTACTATAAAATCGACAGTTGTTTTAATATATAAATAATTCTTATTATTCATCCGAATTAGAACCTCCTATTCTATAATTTAGAGTATCTAAATTATAGGAGGTCCAAAGATTGAAAAAAAAGCTGCTTGCACCCGTATTGTTGTCATCCGCCTTATTGGCGGGTTCGATCCCGGTAAATGTTTTTGCCCAGCCGGCAGATTCGGCAAAGGTCCATCATCTAGAAGCTTCCAATGAGTGGAATGAAAAAGCAAATGTTCCTTTATTTATGAAAGAGCGATTTGCAGAGAAATTCTCTTCCAGCTCTCCTTCCAATGCATTAACTTATTTAAAGAAGCACCAGGATGTAACAGGTATCAAAAACCCTGATAAAAATTTGAAAGTGAAAGATGTACAAAAGGATGACCTCGGTATGACTCACGTCCGTTTTAATCAGACAATCAATGGTGTGGCCGTAGAAGGATCCGAAGTAATTGTTCATTATAATAAGAATAATGAAGTAGTAACCGTTAATGGAAGAGTAAATCAGGCAATTGCCGATGATGCAGTGGACACGGTTGTTTCATTAAGCAGTGATGATGCAATAAAAGAAGCGTTATCCGCTGTCAATGCACCACAAGAACTTACATATGAGCCAGCTTCGGAGCTTGTTGTCTATCCATTTAAAGGGGAAAATCATACAGCTTATAAAGTAAATGTAAACTTCATGGGGAATGAGCCTGGAAACTGGTTTGTGTTTGTAGATGCAAAGACAGGTAATGTTATTGATAAATATAACGGCTTAATGCACGCTGAAGAAAATAAAACACAAAAAGGTTTTGGTAAAGGGGTTCATGGGGACCATAGGGAGCTGCATATTACCCGAGCGAAGGAAGAGGGAGCAGGAACAAAGTTTGCGTTAGCGGATTACTCTCATGAAAATCTTGATGGGATCTTTACATTTGATTCTAAAAATGATTGGGATTCAAATAATGATGCTCTTTATGTCGGGAATTCCGCTGCATTTATAGGGGATTATGACCGAGCTGCAGTAGATGCACATTACAATTCCGAGAGGGTATATGAGTATTTCTTAAATGAGCATGGCCGCAATTCTCTCGATGGGGAAGGAATGGCTATCAATTCTTATGTTCACATGGGCACAGATTACAATAATGCTTTCTGGAACGGCCGTTATATGGCTTATGGCGATGGGGATGGTGAGTTTTTCATTTCTTTATCAGCCGGCCTTGATGTTGCTGCCCACGAAATGACTCATGGAGTAATCTCTCATACTGCTAACCTTGCATACCGAAATCAATCTGGAGCCCTAAACGAATCATTTGCTGATGTTTTTGGTGTACTTGTTGACGATGGAGATTGGGAAATGGGCGAGGACATTATGGCGCCTGCTGCTAAAGCTGACGGAGTAACGAGATTGCGCAGCTTAAGTGATCCTAACAGTGTTGTCGTAAGTAATCCGCAAAGAGCAGCATATGGCAGCGGAGTCTATCCAGCACATATGGATGAATATTACGACATGCCTTTAAATGTCGATAATGGCGGAGTCCATGTAAATTCTTCCATAACAAACCATGCTGCGTACCTAATCGGACTGGAACTTGGCAGGGGGAAGCTGGGAAAAATTTATTACCGTGCTTTAACTGTTTATTTAACCTCTAATTCTGATTTTAGCGATGCACGTCAGGCTATTGTTCAGTCTGCCATTGATCTTTATGGGGAAGGAAGCGGGGAAGAAGCTGCCGCTGCTGCTGGATTTGATGCCGTGGGGATTTACTAGGTTAATATAAGGTGAAAAGGCATTATTCATCCGGGTAATGCCTTTTCACCGATTTTAATCAACCTGTAATCAGGCCATCGCTCATTTTTATTATACGATCGGCAAAAGAAAGCATTTCTTCATCATGTGTAACGATTAGGGTGGTAATGTTTAGCGTTTTCGTTAAATCCCTGATTAGCAGCATAACATCTTTAGATCTTTTTGAATCCAAACTTGCAGTGGGTTCATCTGCGAAGAGCACTTTAGGTTTATGGATGATTGCACGGGCAATTGCAACCCGTTGCTTTTCCCCGCCCGACAATGAAAACGGGTAAGCTTTTTTCCGATGGTCCATTCCAACTAGTTTTAGAACTTTGTCAATTTCTGCTTTTTGTTCATCCTTCTTTAATTTCAACTCAGAAACATCCAGCATTAACATTAGCTGTTCTTCTACTGTGAGAAACGGAACAAGATGAGCAAATTGAAACACGAAACCGAATTTACATGCCCGTATTTTTCGGACTTGCTCCGGACTCATGGTAATCATATTTTTCTCTTCAAATATTACTTCTCCACCTGATGCGGGTTGAAGACCAGCTGCGATTGTAAGAAGTGTACTTTTACCAGAACCTGATGCACCCACTAACGCAGTTATCTCACCTTCTCTCAGAGAAAGGTTAACTCCTTTTAGTATCTCTTCCTTCACTTCACCATTAGAAAATGTTTTTCTCACTTCATCAATTGTAAATACAGACATATTAAACCTCTCCTTGCTGAATCGCCTGTAAT
The DNA here is from genome assembly GCF_022811925.1 of Cytobacillus oceanisediminis. Lineage (NCBI taxonomy): Bacteria > Bacillati > Bacillota > Bacilli > Caryophanales > Bacillaceae > Cytobacillus > Cytobacillus oceanisediminis. The sequence continues at coordinate 2,325,470 of NZ_CP065511.1, forward strand.
GGTTCTACTTTTTTTATTTGTATACCTGATAGAGTAGCTCCAATAAAACCTATAATCAAGAAGACCAATGACAATAGCCCTGTTGTATTAGGGGTTAGACTAAAAGGCATTCCTTTAGGGGCAATCATATTAAAAACTTGACTAAATGTAATAGAGAGTAACAGTGCAATGATTGTAATAAAAAGCATTTGTGTCCACATCATTTTAAACAATGAACTTGTTTTTACACCAATAGCTTTTAAAATACCGTATAAACCAATTTTTTGAACGTTCATCATGTAGAAAAAGATAGCAAACAGCATTCCGCTAATTACTACTAAAAACCACACAATCATATTTAAAGACATTTGTTCTGCATTATAACTCGGAATGGTATTGAGAAAATCTTTCTTTGAGAATGATTGTAAATCAGGAAAATTTAGTGTCAGATCCTCTCCGGGTATGAAAATTAATTGCATTTCTTCTACTCGGTAAATTTCCTTGTAATCTTTCAAATTTATATAAGCAACAGGGGCATGGCTATATTTCTTTTGATCCACAAAGCCTTTTACAACAAACTTGCCGCTGTATTGATTATTAGTTAAAGTATCTCCAACCTTGATGCCTTCTTCTTCCAATGAGCGATCAAGCACAATTTCCCCGCTTTTAACACTTTCAAAAAGCTTTGAGCCTGTGGATGCAACAAAGGCGACGCTTCGCTGCTTATCCGTTTCATCATTCAAAAAGCCCATTTGTATGGAAAGCGCTGCAGCATCCATATGTTTGTTTAATATTTCATCCTGGATACTGCTGTCTATTCTTGACAAGTTATAGGTTTCCTCAGCTTCTTCATTCATATAGAATACACCGTTTGGTAAGTCTTTAATTAATGCAGCATTATCTTGTGATAATCCATTTGCCAAACCTGAAATAATAAAAGTTAACAAACTGACTAGAAAAATGATTGAACCTAATATTAAAAACCTAATTTTATTTCTTTTGATTTCTTTCCATGCAATGTTCATTAAATCTCCTCCAATCTCCTTTGACATCCTTAGTCTATAATTCTTATATGAACGGAAAATGAACAACAAGTTACAAATTGCAGGGAGCGGGGCAGGAGACATTTTCGAATAGGGGTCCCATAGAGATGAGCGGAAGGTGAAGAAGAGTATACAAAAAAGTGTCAGACATGATCAGTGGGGGGCCATGGAAAATTCCTGACACAATGAATGACTTTATTAACGAATAGGCAATTCAACAACAAATGCAGTGCCTTCTTTTTCTTTACTATTCACATGTATATGACCATCATGCAGTTTAACAATGGTGGCAGCGATTGAAAGCCCAAGCCCTGTCCCCTCAACTGAACGCGTGCGTGCGATATCTGCCCGGTAAAAGCGGTCAAATATTCTATCTATTTCTTTCTTGTTCAAGCCTATTCCTGTATCTGCAAAGGTGACAAAAACTGATCCTCTTCTTTCTTCAATCGATATTTCAATACTGCCAGCGGGATTATTATACTTAATGGCATTCGTTAATAAATTATCCCAAACCGTATTCAGTAAAGAGGGGTCACCCGTAATTTCTGTATCTGGGAAGGAGCAGTCAAGCATAATGCCTTTTTCATTTACAACCCATTGATAATTTCGAATCAATTCCTTAATTTGCTGGGCAACATTAAATGTTTTTTTGTTCATAATATCTTCATTGCGATCTAATGAGGCAAGAAGCAATAATTGTTTTGTCAATGTCGAAAGCCTGCTAATTTCACCGTTTATGACAGAGATATATTTTGTTTTTTCTTTATAACCAAGAGATTCCTGTGACAATAGATTGGTGTACCCTTTTATATTAGATAAAGGTGATTGAATGTCATGAGAAATGTTTGAAATGAATTCCTTTCTCATCTCATCCAACTGTTCCAATTTACGCGACATGTGTAAAAAACTATTCGAAAGTTCTCCTAGTTCATCATTCCGACCAATATCAAGCTGAACCTGAAAGTTTCCTTTCGAAAGTGACTTTGTGGCCATTGTCAATCTAGATATCGGCTTCACTAAATATTTTGTACTGACAACGACCATCAAGATGCTTAAAACAATCATTAATATGAGCAGCCAGCCAAATAGAATATGCATCTCATTAAAAAGGAGCTTAATATCAGGCCGAATAAAAAGAGCATAGTTTATGCCGTTATGCGTTAAAGGGACACCTATCGTATTCTTTAATTCATTTGCAAAAAAGCCTGTCACAAAAGTTTCCTGCGGAAAATGGATAATACCATGATAAATATCACCATTTAATACCTGCTCTTTAGTGGAAGAATAGAGGGTATTATCCCTGAATTTTGCGCCAAAATAGCTTTCTCTTCCAGAATCGTCTGCCAAGTATATTTGATATCCAATTGCAGAAAGATTCTCTAAGTACTCCTTCAGGCTGATATCCGGATGTTCTTCAGCAAACGCAGCTATTTCCAGTGCAATTTCTGTGTTTTTTTTATCATTTATAGGTTTTAATTTCTGCTGATAATAAGTATTGGAGATTAAAAACGCCAAGATTCCGCTTAAAATCATGATTCCAGTAGTAATCACTACAAATTTTACATAAAGAGACTTCATCAGCGTTTTGCCTCCAATAAATATCCAATCCCGCGCACAGTCTTAATGTTAAAATCATCTGTCAATTTCGAAAATCGTTCCCTTAATCTTTTTACATGAACATCTACAGTTCGTTCATCCCCCTCATAATCCAAACCCCAGATCTGTTCAATCAGCTGTTCCCGGGAAAACACCTGCATAGGATTTGAAATGAAAACATATAAAAGTTCGAACTCCTTCAAGGGTAAAAATATAGTTCGATCCCCAATTTGAACTTCATAGCTTTTTTTGTTTATCGTCGTATTTCCTGTACGAATGATTGATTCATCATGTTGTTTATTATACCGCCGCAGCAAAGCCTGGATTCTAAAAAGTAATTCTTTTGGTTCAAAAGGCTTGACTATATAATCATCTGTCCCGGATTGAAACCCTTTTTCCTTATCTTCAATTTGATTTTTAGCAGTTAAAAGGACGACAGGAATATCATACTCATACCGGATGTTTCTCGTTAAGGCAAAACCATCCATATATGGCATCATCACATCCACAACTGCTAAATCAATCTTATTATTGCTTAAGATGCTTAAAGCTTTTATCCCATCCTGAGCTTCGTATACTTTATATCCTGCTTCAGATAAATGAACATCAACAAGCTTTAAAATATTGATATCATCATCGACAATTAGAATATTAATCATTTTAAAATACTCCTTATGCAATTAATAGCATTCACTGACAGAAAATACCATCACTCTTACCGATGTGCTAATTTTTAGACCTATATACCACTTTCTCCCGATTATCCAAAGCATAACCGATAACTGCCGCCAAAAGTGCCGGGATAGTCCAGCCAAGACCATTTCCGTGCAAAGGAAGGAGAGTCAAATAAGGTTTTAAAACGTTAACCTGAATATTAAAGGTATCCAGCACCTGGAAAATCGCAAAAAATGCTGAAGCTGAAACGGAGAATATGTACATTTTTTTACTTTCTCCAAAAAAGTACTGGAATAGAGATAGGATCACTAGCACGATTGATACTGGGTAGATAAGAACAAGTAATGGTGCTGCAACCTGGAGAATCATTTCCAGGCCAAAATTTGTGAATAGTAAACCAATTATTACGAAAATGAATACAAAGTTTTTATAAGAATATCTCGGGAAAATCCCATTAAAAAAGCGGGAACAGGCACTAATAAGACCTGCACAAGTGGTTAAGCATGCAAGGATAACAATGACTCCGAATAACACATTCCCGCCATATCCAAATAATTGCTGAGAAGCTAATACTAATATTTTAGCTCCATTTTCAAGCGGCTGGTTATGCGGCAGTACTCGTCCAATCCAGCCAAGGGATAGATAAACATGATTATGCCACCTGCAGCAATAAGGCCAGCATAAATGGTTCCATGAATTATATCCTTTTTCTTTGTTACTCCTTTATCTTTTAATCCATTGATGATGACAATCCCAAAGGCAAGAGCAGCGACTGCATCCATTGTGAAATATCCTTCCAAAAATCCTTTAAGAAAAGGATTGGCTTGGAACTTTTCAGAGACTGGTGCATCTGTATAAGTAAATGTAAAAAAGGCGCGAATAAATAGAATGGCCAGACGCCAAGTAATGCAGGTGTAAGGAACTGGCCAATATGGTCAATGATCCTTTTAGGATTGATGCTAAGTAAATAGGTTAAGCCAAAGAAAACAACTGAGAACAAGAATAAAGACAGCCGGACTTCGGCACTGTACACCTGCATAAAGCCTAACTCATAAGCAACATTCGATGCACGCGGAATGCCATAAAAGGCGCCGATGGACATATAAATAACGATTGCAAAAGCAAGACCAAAGACGGGGTGAACACGTTGCCCAATAGATAAAAGACCATTATTGGATAGCAATATAGAAATAATTGTAAGAAAATGCAAGAAGACAGCAGTTAAAATGAAACCACCGATCGCAGCAATAAAATGGATGCCTGATTCCTGGCCGAGCTGAGGCGGGAAAATTAAATTTCCTGCACCGAAAAATAAAGAAAAGAGCATAAATCCTGAAAATATGATATTTTTTCTACTCATTTTAAAATCCCTCCTATAGATTAACGAAAACACCATACAAAACATCACTAAATTAAATTCGGTGTCCTTTTCTTCTGTTTTTTTGCATAAAAAAACCCGCCCCTAAATAGGGACGAGTCTGTGCTCGCGTTACCACCCTTATTCCAAAAGTTTCTTAAAAAGAGACAATCCGGCTCTCAGTCAACGTACTGTCATACGTGTTCCATGTAACGGTGGAAATCCGTCAAAGCTTACTTCATTTCAGCTTTACATCTCGGAGATGATCTTCAGATAAAATCTGTTCATCGGTTTCCACCCAACTCCGACTCTCTGCAGAACAGGTTTTTATCTTACTCTTTCCCGTCATAGACTTTAATATTTAAGACTAATTTATTGGAATAATTTAGGCCTGTCAATAAATTTTGTGAATATAAAAATATTTAGTTAATTCCGGATTTCCTTCAGCTGCTAATGATTCGGATTATGTTAGTTGTCTCCTTCTTCTAGTGATCATTTAATTTCTGTAGTTTTCAAAAAATTTAAAATGAGTTGAAAAAGTATTTGACAAATAATTTTATTACTGATAATTTTAAAATTAATAAATTTTGGAAAATAAAAAATTGATGACGAGAAGAGTAAGTTAAGTGCCCTGATCCCAAGAGAGTCGGCATATGGTGCAAGCCGATGTTCAGAACTTAACCGAAAATCATCTCCGAGATGCAATGCTGAACTTTTTTTCAGTAAGTATTGCCGGGTGGTCCCCCGTTACTAAGGAACACGTATGATTGTACGTTGATTGAGTGCCGTTATGTGGATCTTTCTATCCGCAAACGGAACTAGGGTGGTATCGCGAGCAAACTCGTCCCTATTATAGGGGCGGGTTTTTTTATTTTTCCAAAAATATGTATTGGTTTGACTTCCACCACCTAATCGAAACTATTCACATCCGCAGATACTTGGTGGAATTTTAAAATTTAATTCTGAAAAGAAGGTGGTTGAGTTGGATTCAAAACAGGCAATGGTAAATCTAGATCCTGAAAAGCTATTACTGACCGGGGCAGACCTTTTTGTTCAAGCGCTGAAACAGGAAGGTGTAGAAATATTGTTTGGTTATCCTGGCGGGGCGGTTTTGGGTATTTATGATGCTTTATACAGGTCACCGATTAAGCATGTTCTTGCCCGGCATGAACAAGGTGCAATCCACGCGGCTGAAGGATATGCCCGTGTTTCAGGAAAACCAGGTGTTGTGGTGGCTACATCAGGGCCAGGTGCAACGAATATAGTGACAGGCATTGCGGATGCCATGATGGATTCATTGCCGCTCGTTATTTTCACAGGCCAGGTTGCCTCTCACGTAATTGGAACGGATGCCTTTCAAGAAGCCGATGTTGTTGGAATGACGGCACCTATCACCAAACATAATTATCAGGTGAAAAAGGCAGAGGATCTTCCTAGAATCGTGAAAGAAGCCTTTCATATTGCGACAACCGGAAGACCTGGCCCTGTACTAGTAGATATACCCAAGGATTTAACAGCTCAGCACACTGCTGCATCCCTTGAGGCTGAGATCAATCTGCCCGGGTATGGCCCAACCGCCAGACCTGGTCCATTACAGTTAAAAAAATTGCTTGCAGCACTGAGTGAGTCCAATAAACCTGTCATCTTAGCAGGAGCAGGCATTTTGCATGCAAATGCTTCTGAAGAATTGCTTAAATTTTCTGAGTGTTATCAAGTACCTGTAGTCCATACTCTTTTAGGACTTGGCGGATTCCCGGCACAGCATCCTTTATTTTTAGGGATGGCAGGCATGCATGGCTGTTATACCTCGAACATGGCCATTTATGAATGTGATTTATTAATCAATATAGGTGCCCGCTTTGATGATCGGCTAACAGGTAATTTGAATTCTTTTGCACCAAAAGCAAAGATTGCCCATATAGACATTGATCCATCCGAAATCGGGAAAAATGTCGAGACTCATTTTCCGATTGCAGGTGATGCAAAAGCAGTTATACAGATGATGATGAGTCAAAAAGTGAAAGGGCCAGTTACAATGCCCTGGCTAAAGCGTTTAGAACAAAATAAAAAGGATTATCCATACTGGTATACCGATTCGGAGGAGTTCCTTGCGCCCCAGCAATTAATAGAATTCGTACACAGATATACAAATGGCAATGCGATTGTCACTACGGATGTCGGCCAGCATCAAATGTGGGCGGCACAATATTACTCCTTCTCTCTTCCAAACCGCTGGGTTACCTCCGGCGGATTAGGCACAATGGGACTTGGATTTCCGGCTGCCATTGGCGCGCAGCTCGCAGAACCTGATGCAACCGTAGTTTCGTTGGTTGGGGATGGCGGCTTTCAAATGACACTCCAGGAATTAATCTTACTCAAGGAGTGGGGGCTACCAGTAAAAGTGATTATCGTAAATAACGGATCGCTTGGAATGGTCCGCCAGTGGCAAGAAACCTTTTATGATAAGCGATTTTCACAATCCGTCTTTTCCCAGCAGCCAGATTTCCTAAAACTAGCCGAATCTTATGGGATAAAAGCTTATAGAGTGAGCACGAGGGAGGAAGCGGAAAGGATATTTCCCGAAGCTCTAACAGACCGGGAACCAGTACTGCTTGATTGCTGCGTGAATCCTGCTGAAAACGTCTATCCTATGGTAGCACCAGGGAAAGGGTTACATGAGATGATTGGGGTGAAACCATGAAAAAGCGGATGATCTCGGTAATCGTCTATAATCAAAATGCTATTTTAACTCGTCTAATGGGCTTGTTTACAAAGCATCAATTCCAAATTGAAAGTCTTGCAGCAGCAGAATACAAAGAGCTGAAAGAATTTACTAAAGTATCAATAATCGTAGAGGCGGAGGATGATCATAAATTCCTGCAGCTGGTGAAGCAAATAAATAAACAGATTGATGTCCTTTCTGCAACAGATATAACAGACCAAAATGTCATTTCCAGAGAACTGGCATTGATAAAGAAGGTACTGGTATAAGAACGTACGTATCATTTAATTATCGAAAAGAGGAGAGATTAGATATGGTAAAAGTTTATTATAATGCTGATATAAATGTGGAAGTTTTAAATGGGAAGACGGTTGCCGTCATTGGTTATGGTTCACAGGGTCATGCACATGCTTTAAATTTACAGGATAGCGGGCATAAAGTAGTAGTCGGATTACGGCCAGGAAAATCATGGGTTTCAGCTGAGGAGGACGGATTCCGCGTGTTACCTGTCAAGGAAGCGGGTGAAGATGCCGATGTGATCATGGTTTTATTACCCGATGAGATACAGCCATCTGTTTTTGAAAGGGATATTAAGCCTTCCTTATCTGCGGGAAAAGCACTTGCTTTTGCCCACGGGTTTAATATTCACTTTCACCAGATTGTTCCGCCTGAAAATGTGGATGTATTTTTAGTGGCACCTAAAGGACCAGGGCACTTAGTCCGGAGAACCTATGTAGAAGGAGCAGGTGTTCCAGCCCTAATCGGTGTTCACCAAGACGTAACAGGCCTGGCAAAAGAGCTTGCATTAGCTTATGCAAAAGGGATCAGCGCGGCTAGAGCCGGTGTGCTGGAAACGAATTTTCAGGAAGAAACCGAAACGGACCTATTCGGTGAACAGGCAGTTCTTTGCGGCGGCTTGACATCACTGGTAAAAGCGGGATTTGAAACACTTGTTGAGGCTGGATACCAAAAGGAAGTTGCCTAGTTTGAGTGTATGCATGAGCTTAAATTAATTGTTGATCTTATGTATGAGCAAGGGTTGGAAGGAATGAGATATTCCATTTCGGACACAGCACAATGGGGAGATTTTGTATCCGGTCCAAGAGTGATTAATGCTGAAACAAAGGCACGGATGAAAGAAGTATTAGAGGATATTCAAACGGGTAAATTTTCAAAGGGGTGGATTTTAGAAAATCAAGCAAACCGGGCTGAGTTTAATGCGATTAATAACCGAGAAAAGCAGCATCCGATTGAAGTTGTTGGCAAAAGCCTGAGAAAAATGATGCCATTTGTTAAGCAAGAGTTAAAAAGGGAAGTATCAGGAAGTTTGAATAAATAATAAGAATATAAAATTTATTCGAGGTGAGCCCATTGAGGATTTATTAAAGAGTGTTAAAATTGGCGAGGCAATGGAAACATTGATAAAGTGCATCAAACTCCTTTAAAGCAAAGTACAACATTAAATTACTTAACGAATGTTAATTTCTATTTATTACCATACAATAAAAGATTTTAAATACGAAAGGATGGTCCTAAAAAGTCATCATAATACTTTCTAGGACCATCCTGTATATGATTATTTAACGCCTACTGCATCAAACGATTTATTTACGGAATCTACTTCAGCAGAGTCAGCACCATATAAGTCTGCAGCAGCCTGTACTAAAGCAGCGCGAGCTTGGCTAAATGTAGAAGAAGCTGTTAAGTAAACCGTATTAGCACGATAGTAGATTTGACCGACTTTATCATTATCAATACCCGGAACTGTAACGCCGTAATGAGTGCCGCCTTTCGCTAATAGATACGCAGCTTTATTGATGATCCCGCTATTAATGTGCACTCCACCGTTGTCCTCAGAATCCGTATAACGTTTTGAGTAGTGGTCAGGATCTCCATTCTTTGTTGGATCACTCATAGAAAGAAGAGGATCGTTAGGGATATTAGGTGTATAAATGTCTTCTACCATAATAGTTACATTAGGATGAATGTAACTATTATTACAGCAATGTTAATTCTTAGTGGGTAAAGGGGTGTGCTGAATCATGTGTAAGGAGGATCTAATTGAAATTGCTCGCAGAAAAATGATTAAAAGTATAAGGGAAAATGGATTCTTGAGTAAAAAGACCATTCAACTCAGTCAGGAATTGGACGTGTATTTATGGGAGCAACAAAAGCAAAAGATAGGTATGGAGTTTCTGAAGAAAAAGTAATTTTTGTGTAGATGTAAGGGCAGTGCAAAGCGTATCATTTAGAAGGTTCTAATATCGAGAGTTTAAATATATCAAAAACAAACATCTTAAATCACACTTTCGAAGCCGAAATTGATTCTTTGCCAAAGGAAAAAGAAATAATTGTTGCCTGCACAACGGGAAATTCCGCTGCTGGGTGTGCAGCCATCCTTACTGAAATTGTTTTAGAGGGTGGGATTACAGCTTGGAAGGAGTTTATAAAATATGAATAAATGATAAAAGCTATTGACTTAAAATAATTATTGGTGCTATAGTCTATTTAAATTCAAAAAATTCCGGCGATTGCTGCAGGAAGTTACAGCCTAGAGGTGTGTTTTGTGGTTAGATTAAAGGATATTGCGGAGTATGTTGGAGTTTCTATTTCTACTGTTTCCAGAGTCATTCAGAATGACCAGACACGGAATGTTAACCAGGAAACGAGAAATAAAATCTGGCAGGCTGTCAAAGAGCTGGGGTATACACCCAATCAGCATGCAAGAAATCTGGTTAGCAACAGACAAAATAAAAGTGATGCCAGAACAATGAAAATTGGCTGGGTTGCCAATCCTACACAGGCTGAAATAAATCCATACTTTTCTAATATCTATACTGGTATTCGTGATACTTTAACAGAAAATGATTATACATTAATAAGTATTACGAAGGATGAGATTGAAAATGAGGCACTTCTTCTCAAGACAATTCATGATCTCGGGATTGAAGGACTGCTGCTGATCGACAGTATTGATGAGAGCTTAGTTGATTACATACAGAAAACGATCCCTGTTGTGGGACTTGACTTCTACTATTCCGATAAAGATATTGCCATTATAGATTATAACCGTGTGGCCGCATTGGAAAAAGTTGTACAGCATTTAGTGAATCTGGGTCATCGTGATATTGGGTTTATCGGCGGGGGAATTAATGAAGCCTTCCAGGACTTAAATGAAGAATTACGATTTAAAGGTTATCAATCTGCTATGAAAGAAGCAGACCTTTCTATTCGAGATGAATGGGTTATCAATACCAGATGGAAAATGGAAAACAGTTATGAGGGAATGAATCAGCTCATTAAAAGCAGTTCTGGAGACTTGCCGACAGCTATGGTTTGTGCAAGTGATTTAATGGCTCTGGCTGCAATGAGAGCAGTTATAGAAAATCAGCTGAGAATCCCCGAAGATATTGCTTTCTTTGGAGTGGATAATATTGAAATGGGGAAATATTCATCACCGCCGCTTTCAACAGTAGAAATCCCCAAATATGAAATGGGAAAAATGGCCGCGAAAACGATTATGGAAATGGTAGAGGAAAAAGTAGTTCTGCCAATCAAAATTATTTTACCATTTGAGTTAGTTATTCGTGAATCATCTTCTAAAAAACGGACCTAAGCGGTTCTTTTTTTAAAAACGTTTGGAAAACGTTTGGATTAATTACGGAAATTTTCCGGATTTATTTGGCTCAATAGAGAGGAGAAATTAACATGAAGACAATGACAGCGCTCCTTATAGGAGCTGGAGACAGAGGGGCGAGAGCATATGCACCATATGCGCTGGATTATCCGCATGAATTAAAGATTGTTGCTGTTGCAGAACCGAATAAGGAAAGGAGAGGGAGAATACAGCAAGAACATCAAATTCCAAATGAAAATTGCTATGAGTCATGGGAAGAGATCTCACAGCTGGACAAACAAATTGCTGATATTGCCATTATCTGCACCCTGGATAGAAATCACTTCAAAGTGACCATGAGAGCTTTAGAGCAAGGGTATCATGTCCTCCTGGAAAAACCAATGTCACCAGACCCCTTAGAATGTATATTAATGGAACAGCAAGCCAAAACATATAACCGGCAGCTGACCATCTGCCATGTGCTCAGGTATACCGACTTTTGGAAAGCTATTAAAAAGGTAATTTCCAGAGGGGGGATCGGTGATGTTGTATCTCTTCAATTAAATGAAAATGTTGAAGTTATGCATATGTCACACAGCTTTGTAAGAGGTAATTGGAATAACAAAGAAAAATCAAGTCCAATGATCCTTCAGAAGTCCTGTCATGACATGGATATCATTTCATATGTACTGGGAAAACCATGTAAAAGACTAAGTTCGTATGGATCCCTGATGCATTTTAAAGCGGAAAATGCCCCGGTAGGAGCCCCGCTGCGATGCTTGGATGGATGTCCTGCCGAGCTTGAGTGTCCATTCCATGCAGGACGGTATTATCTCGGTGAAGGAAGAGGCTGGGCAAAAAAATTCACAGAAGACTATACAAATGAAGGCATAATTGAAGCTTTGAATAAAACCCCTTATGGAAAGTGTGTATATCGTTCAGATAATAATGTTGTTGACCATCAGGTTGTCAATATGGAATTTGAGGAAGGAGCAACCGCTACCTTCAGCATGTGCGGTTTTACAAGAGAACAAACTCGAATCGTTCAAATAATGGGATCCAAAGGTGAAATCCGCGGAAACATGGTAGAAAATAAAATCTCAATTTTTGATTTCCTAACCAGGCAGGAAACAGTGATTAATTTTGATCAGCCAGTAGGCGGGCATGGCGGTGGAGACCGCGGAATTATGAGACTATTCCTGGAAGAAGTCCGGAATGGCAATAAAGAGGACAGTGTTTCTTCTGTTTCCGCATCTGTAAGAAGTCATCTAATGGCATTTGCGGCCGAAGAGTCACGGTTAAACCAGGGTCAGTCTATCAATATAGATGAATATTATCATGGTTTAGTTGGGAATATTCAAGTTTAAAAGTTTGTAAACACAGCTCTTTAAGCAGTGTTGCAATATATTTGACCAGCTAAGATTATATCTTAATGCAAAAACATGAGTGTTTGGAAAACGTTATCCAAGGAGGTGGTAAACGTTATAAATAACTCATCGTCCATAACATTTTTATTCATCTAGAGATAAACCCCTTATGTTTTGAGTTAGACAAACAAATAACTTTAGGAAAGAAGGGAAATGGGATGAAGAAATGGATCATCATGCTATTAACCGTTGTATTAGGTGTGATTGGCCTATCAGGCTGCAGTGATAGTGATACAGCATCCGGCGGAGATAAAGATGGCAAGGTTGAGATTACGTATGGATTCTGGGATAAAAAGCAGGTTCCTGCGATTGAAGAAATTATTAAGTTATTTAATGAAAAATATCCGGATATTCAAGTGAAAACAGAAATCACACCTTATGGCCAATACTTTCAAAAGCTCGAAACAGCGGCAACGGGCGGTGCTTTGCCAGATGTTTTATGGATGAATGGTGCACACGTTGTTCAGTATGCCAAAGGGAAGGTCATTCTTCCATTAAGTGAAATGGCGGAAAAGGACAACTATAGCTTAGATAATTATCCGGAATCATTGATTGATCTGTACACGGTAGATGGAAATATTTATGGGATTCCAAAAGATTACGATACAACTGGGCTATGGTATAACAAGAAAATCTTTGATGAAGCCGGAGTAGCCTACCCGGATGAAACATGGGATTGGGAAAAATTAAAGGAAGCTGCGAAACAGCTGAATGACCAAGAAAAAGGAATTTGGGGCTATGCGGCATTAATGGGCAATCAAGGCGGATATTATGATTTCATCTGGCAGAATGGCGGCTATATCATTTCTGAGGATGGCAAGTCCGCAGGGTTCGACAAACCTGAAGCAATCGAGGCATTAGAATATAATGTCAGCTTTATTAAAGAAGGACTCTCTCCAACTCAAGCGCAGATGACCGAAACGGCTGCTTCTGAATTATTCTCATCTGGAAAGATAGCGATGATGTTTGATGGTCCTTGGATGGTTCCTGAATATAAGAAAAATCCCGATTTAGATGTAGCGGTGGTTCCACAAGGGAAAAAACGTGCCGTTTCTATTCACGGGCTTTCCAATGTAATATCTTCGAATACAAAACATAAAGAAGAAGCTTGGAAGTTTGTTCAATTCCTTGGTTCCAAAGAAGCAGCAGAAGTTTTTGCCAAAACGGGAACCGTCATTCCGGCATTTAATGGTACACAGGATGCATGGAAAGAATCAGTCCCTAATTTAAATCTTCAGGCATTTATTGATGGAGCCGAATATTCAGTGCCTCTGCCAAGTGTGGAAAACACCGGGGAAATCTGGCAGTACGAAACAGATGTACTAAAAAAGGCCTGGAGTGAGGAAATAAGTATTGAAGAAGCAGCAGAAGAGCTGACAAAGAAAGCAAATGAGGCATTGTCCAAGTAATTACTAATTGAAGAGAAGAATTTTGCTATTCTTCTCTTCCATTTATATAAGGAGGGATGACTTTGAAGGAAGTACCTCTTCAGACAGAAGTAAAATCAGCCAAAAGGATAAAAGTTTCGAGCCTCGCCAAAACAAGGAAGCGTTCAGACTATTTTTGGGCTTATCTTATGATTGCACCTACAATGCTGGGACTGTTTATTTTTTATCTCTGGCCCATTGTTCAGAATTTTTACTTTAGCTTCACCGAATGGGGTGCATTTGGACAGTATGAGTGGACAGGCTTAGACAATTATAAGAGATTGCTTGAGGATGCAACTCTCCTGCAAGCATTTAAAAACACAAGCATCTATATCATTTTTACTGTACCGATTGGAATTTTCCTGTCCATTATTGTGGCTGTTCTTTTAAATCAGAATATCAAAGGTAAATCTATTTACCGGACTTTGTATTTTTTACCAGTCATCACTATGCCAGCAGCCATTGCGATGGTCTGGAAATGGCTGTATAACGCAGACTACGGGATGTTTAATTATTTATTATCCTTGGTCGGAATTGAAGGGCCGCAATGGGTAAGTGATCCTAAAATTGCTTTATATTCGATCATTGCGGTAGCGATTTGGAGCGGTATTGGCTACAATATGGTCATTTTCCTTTCAGGGCTGCAAGGCATTCCAAAGATGTATTATGAGGCAGCAGAAATAGATGGGGCAGGTCCTGTCACCGTGTTTTTTAAAATTACACTGCCACTGCTTTCACCGGTTATTTTCTTTGTGTCCATTATGTCACTGATAGGTGCCTTTCAAGTATTCGACTTGATTTTCATGATGATTGGAAAAAGCAGCACGGCGCTTGAAAGTACACAGTCCATTGTTTATTTGTTCTATCAGCATGCATTTGTACTAAACGATAAAGGATATGCAGCGGCTATTGCAGTTCTTTTATTAGCGGTCATTTTAATAATTACAGCCATCCAGATGGTTCTTCAGAAAAAGTGGGTTCATTATGATTAAAGGGAGTGATGCCGATGGACAGAGCACTTAAGCTTTTTACAAGTAGAACATTCCTTTTCCATTTCATCCTGATTATTGGGGCTGCAGCAATGGTTCTGCCTTTCTTATGGATGATCCTTACCTCGTTAAAGACGTATGCTGAATCGATTCAAGTACCCCCGGTTTTGATTCCCGAAGATTTTCAGTGGGGAAATTATAAAGAGGTATTTGGACTCCTGCCCTTTTTCAAATTTATGTACAATACCGTAATTATTACAGTTCTTCGGACAGCCGGCCAATTGTTCCTATGTTCATTAGCTGCATATGCCTTTGCCAGAATTGAATTTCCGGGGAGAAACATTCTGTTTTTGTTAGCGCTTACTGTTTTAATGGTGCCTGGGCAAGTTTTCCTGTTGCCGCAATATATGATTATGGTGAAATTAGGCTGGCTCAATTCCCTGCAGGCAGTCATTGTACCAGGGTTGTTCAGCGCGTTTGGCACGTTTCTATTGCGGCAGTTTTTCATGGGACTGCCCAAAGAATTGGAGGAGGCAGCCAGACTTGATGGCTGCAACCATTTTCAAATTTATTGGAAGGTGATGCTCCCGCTTGCAAAGCCGGGTTTAATCGCTCTTGGGATCTTTACAACGCTCTGGAGCTGGAATGAATTGATGTGGCCGATGATTGTCAATAGTTCTCCTGAGTCTATGACTCTATCAGTGGGATTATCCTCACTTCAGGGGCAATTTTTGACCAATTACCCAATTCTAATGGCTGGATCTTTCTTAGCCATCCTGCCAATGCTGATATTGTTTATCTTCCTGCAGAAGCAGTTTATTGAAGGTATTGCTGTTACGGGAGGGAAATAAGGGGGCATATTAGCTATTAGATCTTAGAAGCTTAACCGTACAAGCTATCCTCATTTTTTTTATCTCTAGGATGGGTTTTGGAAGCATTTAAATAAAATGTGCTTATGGTTGATAAGACAGTTTGCCTAATCTGTGGAAATAATTACTGTAAAAACATAAACATACAAAAAAGTTTTTGTCGAAAAAGAGTAAAGAAAAAACAATGTTGTTGGGTTGACACGTTAACAGGTAATGGTATAATTTAATTAAATTTTCGAACAATAGGTTTCCTAAAGCATAAACACGGAGGAATTTAGTTAAATGAAACATTTGCAGCACAATAGTATTATTCCGCTTTATCATCAACTTAAAGAGATTTTAAGGGAATCGGTTGACAATGGCAACTGGAATACAGGAGATAAAGTTCCTTCTGAGAATCAATTAATGGATGAGTATGGAGTAAGCAGGAATACAGTAAAAAAAGCGATCGAAGAACTTGTTCAGGATGGGGTTTTGTACAGAATTCAAGGTAAAGGCACGTTTGTATCAAAGCCAAAGTTTCAGCAGCCTCTAATGGGTTTCTATAGTTTTAGCAAAGTGCTTAAAGAACATGGAATGAATCCAAAAGATATTATTTTAGAAATTCGTGAAGTCAAGCCGACTGCAAAAATTAAAGAAGGGCTGCAAATGATAGGTGATGAAGGTGTCATTGAATTAAAGCGGTTGAGATGTGCGAATAATGAACCCATAATTCTTGAATCATCCTTTTTTACGAAAAAAACTGTCCCTGATATGTCCAAATTAAATGAAATTGGTCCAATTTCGTTATATGATTTGCTCGAACAGCAATTCAATGTTGTCATCACACGTGCCAAAGAAGCCTTTGAGCCTGTTTTAATCCGTGCTGATGAAAGCGAGCATCTTCAGACCAAGGAAGGTCTCCCGGCTTTATTGCTGGAAAGGACAGCATTTGATAAAGAGGGAAACCCTGTTGAGTTTTGCCGATCTATTGTACGTGGGGATCGCTGCCGTTTTTATACAGAACTAACATAACTGATTTTAATGACTCATAGTTTCAAGGCTATGAGTTAAATATTCTTTTAACTTGTACCAACAACCCCACTACCCGTTGACTGTTAATAATTAATGCTAAAAATAGCCGAGAAGAACATATAGAAAGGAGAAGGAGTAATGACAGCATTAGTAGCCGACATAGGCGGTACAAAAATTGCTTCTGCCTTGGTTTCTAATAAAGAAAAGTCTTTAAAACATCGAATGCAGGCTGATAGTGTATCACTTGATGCAAATGCGCTATTTGATTGTATAATCGCCATTTTTTTTAAAATCTTGGAAAAGGAGAAAATAAAATCTGATGAAGTTAAGTTCATCGGATTGGGGATTCCAGGCAAGGTGGACTCGGTAAATGGTCTTGCTGTTTATCAAAATAATCTTCCGTGGAGGAATTTTCCACTTAAAAACAAAATCGAAAAATACTTTCCTAATGCAGAAATAGCGATGGATAACGATGTTTATATGGCAGCTTATGGCGAATGGATTGAATGGAAGATGGAAAAGGAAACCTTTGCATATGTAACGGTTAGCACTGGTATTTCCGCATGTCTTTTATCAGAAGGCAAGTTTCTGCGTGGAGCTGGAATTGCTGGCGAAATCGGTCTGACTCTTTTAGAGAATGGTGATGATCTCAAAAGTTTAGAGAATCTTGCATCCGGAACTGCTATTAGGGAAAGTGCGAAGAAATTGTTAAATCCGCAATTAACCTCAGCTGGTGTTATGGATCTTTATTATCGGAAAGACCCTATGGCAGAGAAAATAATTCAGAGAGCTGCAAAGTGCATAGCAAGAGGATTACATCAAATTTTTACTTTAATTGATCCTCATTTAGTGGTGATGGGTGGAGGCGTTATTATTAACCAGCCTGAATTCTTATCTCTTATTAAACAGGAACTAAAACACATGGTGCAAAATCCGCTTCAAAAAGGGATTGAGGAAAGGATTCAGTTAAGCAAGTTAAAAGGTGATGCTGGATTATTTGGATGCCTTTATACAGCTGAGAGACAAAGATTGGAAAAGAATCCATCATAACAAAGTAATAGATAACTAGAACGGAGTGAAAAACTATGAGTTTTGTGAAAAGTTTAAATGATGAAGAAATAAAAGGGGCTAGACACACTGTAAAAGAGATTTGTCAACAACCAGATCTTTGGCTTCAGACAGTTGGAATTTTTGAAAAACAAAAAGTGGAAATTGAGGATTTTATCAGCGAAAAGATACATTCCAACAAGGCACGGATTATTTTTACTGGTGCAGGGACATCTGCATATGTAGGGGATACTTTATCGCCTGTGTTGAGAAAAGAACTCCCTAATCAAATTGACTCAATCTCGACTACCGATATTGTTACCAATCCTTTGAATTATTTTAAGAATGAAGTCCCCACCTTACTTGTCTCCTTTGCTAGAAGCGGAAATAGTCCTGAATCAGTTGCTACATACTTTTTAGCTAAGAAACTGATTAACAATATAAGCCAAATTATCATCACATGCAATCCTGAAGGACAGCTTGCAAAAGAAGCTGGAAAAGATGAGAATACCTTGGTCCTTCTAATGCCAGAAGAATCAAATGACCAGGGCTTTGCAATGACCAGCTCTTTTAGCTGTATGTACATATCCGCTCTCCTGACTTTCCAATTGGATCGATTGGAAGAGTTTAAGAGAAAAATAGAAGTAGTTTCTCAGAATGCAAAAAGAATATTAACCCAGCAATATAAAACGGTTAAGAATCTTGTCAGCCTCAATAAGAAGAGGGTTGTGTATCTTGGTTCGTCATCATTAAAAGGTTTGTCACAGGAGGCAAGCTTAAAGCATCTTGAACTTACATCAGGGAAAATACCAACTTTTCATGAATCGGTTCTTGGATTTAGACATGGTCCCAAGTCACTGGTTGATGACGAAACGCTGATTTTTGTTTTCCTATCCAATGATCCTTATACAAGGAAATACGAGATTGATTTATTAAAAGAGTTAAAGAATGACGGTGGCGGTAAAACTGTTGTGGCGGCTGCAAATACCAATAATGAAGAAATCGAAGAAATATGCGACTGCGCTTTTATTATTCCTCAGCAGGAGAATATTCACCTTGATGATCATCTGGTTGCTTTGAATTACTTAGTTATCGGTCAGTTATTTGCTTTGTTTAACTCCATCCACCTGGGCGTGACACCTGATAACCCTAGCCCAACCGGAATGGTTAATAGGGTAGTTAAAGGAGTTAACATATATAGCTATTAAAAAAATAGGGGGAATACAAAGTGCCAAATATTTTATTGACTCGAATTGATAACCGTCTTGTCCACGGTCAGGTAGGTGTAACCTGGGTTAATCACCTCGGGGCGAACCTAATTATTGTAGCCAATGATGAAGTAGCTGAAGATGAAGTCCAGCAGGATTTAATGGAAATGGTAGTCCCTGAAGCAATCGGTGTCCGTTTTTTCTCGATCCAGACAACTGCAGACATTATTCATGATGCATCTGAAGATCAATATATCTTCTTAGTTGCTAAAACTCCTCAGGATGTTCTGAGGCTAGTTGAAGGAGGTGTTCCGATCGACAAAGTGAATATTGGAAATATGCACTATTCTGAGGGGAAGACACAAATTTACTCGACCGTTTCTGTTGATGATGCTGACAAAGAAGCATTCCGAAAGCTAAAAGAACATGGTGTGAAACTCGAAGTGCGCCGTGTTCCTGATGAAAGGCCAGATAACATTTATAAATTCCTTTAAGGGAAAGGATGGTGTGAAGGATGGATCAGGAAATATTGCTTCAGGCATTGTTGATTGCCATTTGGGCAGGTATTGCCGGCATCGACTTGTTTAACGGTTTGTTTCACATTCACCGCCCCATTGTAACTGGAGTCATCGTTGGGTTAATTCTAGGCGATTTGCCTACTGGTGTGATGACCGGGGCTGCAATTGAATTAGTATGGGCAGGGATGGTACCGCTTGCAGGAGCTCAGCCTCCAAACGTTGTAATCGGTGGAATAATTGGTACAGCATTTGCGATTTTAACTGGGCAGGAGCCTCAGGTTGCGATAGGAGTTGCTGTTCCATTTGCCGTTGCAGTCCAGGCTTGTATCACCTTAATGTTTACGGCCTTTTCACCTGTCATGCATAAAGCTGACAAATATGCCGAAGAAGCAAATACAAAAGGAATCGACAGGATTAATTACCTGGGAATAGCAACTTTATTCGTTTTCTATTTTGTGGTTGCATTCCTTCCAATCTACTTTGGAGCTGATGCAGCCAAGAGTGTAGTCGAATCTCTTCCTGCCTGGATCATTGCAGGTCTCGGTACCGCTGGCGGTATGATGGCAGCCATTGGTTTTGCCATGCTGCTGAAAATTATGCTGAAGAAACAGTATATTGCCTATTTTATAGTTGGATTCATCCTTGTTACTTATTTACAAATGCCGATTATTGCTGTTGCGCTGATCGGTCTGGCAATTGCTATGTATGATTTTTATAAAACATCTGGCGGCCAGGGAGCTGCTATGAGGGGGGCGAGAGGCCGTGGCATCTGAAAATGCAGCGATTGAACCGGAAATTTCTGTTCAGGCAAACAATCCTGAGTTTTATGAAGATTCTTCAGCCGAACAGGTGATTACAAAAAAAGACCTCAACAAAATGGTCTGGCGCTCACTATTGCTTCAGGCATCTTTCAACTATGAAAGAATGCAGGCAGCAGGCTGGCTATACTCTATTCTTCCAGGGCTAAAGAAGATTCACAAAAATAAGCATGACCTTAGTGAATCAATGAAAAGCCATATGGAATTCTTTAATACCCATCCTTTTCTAGTAAACATCATTATGGGAATTGTCCTCGCAATGGAGGAAAGGAAACAAAATCGGAATACCATTCGTGCTATCCGCGTTGCCATGATGGGTCCCCTGGGTGGTATCGGGGATGCCTTGTTTTGGTTAACACTTCTGCCTATTTGTGTTGGTATAGGTGCTTCGCTCGGGGCAGATGGCAATCCAATGGGTGCACTTGTGTTCCTTATTTTATTCAATGTCGTCCATTTTGGACTGCGCTTCGGTCTTATGCGATATGGCTATAATGCTGGAACCAATGCCATCAGCTCATTAAAAGAAAACACGAAGAAAGTGTCTCATGCTGCCTCTATCGTTGGCTTGACAGTGGTAGGCGGGCTTATTGCCTCATTTGTGCAGTTAAAGGCAAATCTGGTCATTCATGCAGGCAAAGCTGAAATTGCCCTGCAGGAAGATTTGCTGGATAAAATCATGCCAAACATGCTGCCGTTAGGCTATACCTTATTAATGTATTACTTGCTAAAAAGAGGCCTGTCCCCTGTTATTTTAATTCTGATTACAGTTGTTATTGGCATTATTGGCAAGATACCATTCCCATTCGGCACTATTCTTTAAACGGGAGTAAGGAGGAAAAATAATGAACGGTTTAATTGTTTCAGGGCATGGTTCCTTTGCTGCAGGCCTTCACTCTTCAGTGAAGTTGATTGCAGGGGAACAGCCACGTGTAGAGTATGTTGATTTTTTAGAATCAGATTCTACATCAGATCTTGAAGTAAAGATAAAAGCAGCATTGGCAAACTTAAAGAGCTGCAATGGGGTACTCGTTCTGTGCGACCTTGTGGGAGGTTCGCCCTTTAAAACGGCTGTTTCTCTAACAAACGACAAACAGGATACTGCTGTTATTGGCGGGGCAAATCTGGCAATGGTTATGGAAACCGCCATCATGAAAGACAATGTCTCCATAGACGAACTAAAAGAAATGGCCATCACTTCAGGAAAAGAAGCGATAAAATGTTTCCAGAAATCAGGGCGTCAAAAGAGAGACGGGGCAGGTATTTAATGGAGGCTATTTTTGCAGACACAATTTATACCCCTAACCGCCGAATACATTCGGGATATGTTGTTTATGAGAATGGATTAATCAAGGATCTAACGAATGAGAAACCAGACTGTCAGATACATGATTTCTCGGGGTTTGCCGTTATCCCTGGGCTCATAGATATTCATATACATGGAATTTCAGGTAAAGACACAATGGATGCAACACCTGAAGCTTTGCAGGAGATTTCCTTATCTCTTGCAAGGCATGGTGTGACTTCTTTTTTGCCCACAACCCTAACGGACGATTTTGAGAAAGTAAAAGCTGCCGTTAGAGAGATTGGCAGACAAATTGGAAATACTGCTGGTGCAGAAATCATTGGTTCCTATGTTGAAGGACCATATATAACCCCTGAGCATAGAGGGGCGCATCCTGTGAAATACATGCGGGAAATAACAATTGAAGAACTCGATGAGTTGATAAAAGCTTCGCAAAATACGATAAAAATTCTAACGCTGGCGCCGGAGAAGACTATGGCTATAGAGGTTATTCCATATCTGAAGGATAAAGGAATCCTTGTCTCGATGGGACATACAAATGCAGACTATGAAACTGCCAATCTGGCTATTGAATACGGAGCAAATATTTCAGTTCATACGTTCAATGGTATGCGCGGATTCAGCCACCGTGATCCGGGAAGTCTTGGAGCATTCCTGACAAATGACAATAATTTTTGTGAGTTAATAGCTGATCTGGAACATGTCCATCCTGCAGGAATTAATCTGCTTTACAAAACCAAAGGAGCAGACAAAATTCTTTTGATTAGTGACTCCATGGTTGCTGCGGATTTACCGGATGGGGAGTATAAACTTGGAAGCCAATCTGTCAGAGTAAGAGAAGGTATTGCCAGAACATTGGAGACTGGATCCCTGGCAGGCAGTACGACAAATTTAATGAGGTGCATAAAAAACACCAAGGAAGTTCTTGGACTGCCGCTTGAGTGTATTTTGCCAATGGCTACAATAAATCAGGCTAAATTGCTCGGTATTGGGGAAGAAACCGGCACAATTGAAATTGGCAAGAAATTGAATGTTGCTGTAATAGATGAAGCATTCAATGTAAAAGCCACCTTTGTTAATGGAAAAGTTGTTTTTATGGAGGAGAAAAGAAAATGGGCAATAATAGAATTGTAAATACAGTTGAAATGTTCCAAAAAGCCTCGGAAGAAAAATACGCGATACCAGCGTTCAATATTCACAATCTTGAAACATTCCAGGTTGTTGTTGATACTGCTGCAGAGTTGAACTCTCCTGTAATCCTTGCAAGCACACCAGGAACAATTTCTTACTCCGGCGGTGACTATTTGGTGTCAATGGGAAGTGCTGCAGCAGAAAGATATGAGATCCCGATCGCACTCCATCTGGACCATTTTGAAAGTTTTGAAGAAATCAAGAAATATATAGATTTCGGTTTTAAGTCTGTGATGATAGATGCTTCCCATCATCCTTTCGATGAAAATGTCAAGATCGTAAAACAAGTGGTCGAGTATGCGCATGAGCATGGGGTTTCTGTCGAGGCTGAATTAGGACGTCTTGGCGGAGTGGAGGACGACCTCGTCGTTGATGAAAAGGATGCAAAATTTACTAATCCAGAACAAGCTAGAGAATTTATGGAATTAACTGGGGTTGACTCTTTAGCGGTTGCTATTGGTACTGCTCATGGCTTATACAAGGGAGAACCCAAAATCGACTTCGAGAGACTGGAAGATATCCATTCTGTGGTTAATATTCCTCTCGTACTTCACGGGGCTTCCGATATCCCAGATGCGATGGTAAAGCGAACAATAAAACTTGGTATTTGCAAGGTAAACATTGCAACAGATCTTAAAATTCCATTCTCCAATGCCGTAAAACAATACTTTATTGAAAATCCTGACGCAAATGACCCTCGAAAATACATGACACCAGGCAAGGAAGCCATGAAGGAAGTAGTGGTTGAAAAAATCCTGATGTGTGGCAGCAATGGAAAAGCCTAGCATTTTAACCGTTACCCTTAACCCCGCTATAGATACTGTCTATCGCCTGGAATACCTTAAGACTGGAAGCAGCACACGTACGAAAAACCCCCTCAAATCCGCTGGGGGGAAAGGACTGAATGTTACAAGGGTTTTGAGCATTCTTGGAGAACGTGTGACCGCAACCGGTTTTTTAGGCGGAAGTAACGGAACCTTTATTCGGAATGAACTGGCAAAGCTGGGTGTGCGTGATGAGTTTGTTCAGATTGCTGGTGAAACAAGGCAATGTCTGGCCTTCATTGACAGCAGAAATAACCAAACAGAAGTTCTTGAGGAAGGGCCTTTTATTTCCAACGTAGAGCAGGAAGAGTTAAGGCAGCGCTTGCGTATCTTAATACCGGAAGCTCAAATCCTAATAGTAAGTGGTTCCCTGCCCTTTGGAGTATCGTCCAGTCTCTATCAATGGATGATAAGGGAAGCTAAAAATCATGGAGTCAAAGTTCTTCTGGATACAAGCGGGGAGGCACTAGCCGAATCCTTGCTTCTTGGCCCCTATTTAATCAAACCTAATCGCGAGGAACTTGAAGGGATTCTTGGCCGTTCTTGCCAGCGAGAAGAAGAAATCTGGAAAGCGATGGAGAAGATCGCTGAGAATGGCATAGAGGTTGTAATTGTTTCAGATGGTGAAAGGGGATCCCTAGTTTATTATAAAGGTGAAAAGCTGAAAGTAATAACTGCAGAAATTCGAGCAGTCAGCGCTGTGGGATCTGGAGATTCTTTCGTTGCAGGTTTTGCCACTGGACTTTCAAAAGGATATTCTCTTAGGGATACTCTGGTCCTGGCTTCTGCTTGCGGTGCAGCAAATGCACTGGAAGAAAGGACTGGATATATAAATCTACAAAACTTGAATACGTTGATTGAACAAATCTCAATAAACTCAACTTGGTCAGGCAGTTTATAAAATTTTTCAAAAGATCGCGGAGGTGCCGGATATTGTTAAGAAAGCGAAATAAACTGAAAAGATTTGCCTCTATATTTCTTTCATTCCTATTGGTCATATCGCTTATTCCAGTCAATGCAGCTGATGCTGAAGAAACTTCAAATACTTCTTCCATCGGCAAAGTTAGCGGGATACAAAAAGAAGGCAGTGATATTTATCTTGATTTCTCTTCTGGACAAGGAATTAAATTAAGCTTTCTGAAAGACAATGTTTTTAGGCTTCACCTGGATCCGAGCAGTGAATTTCCTGAATACCCAACACCAAACAAGCCTGACCATGTGACTAAAATCGTGGATAAAGATAAAAACGACTACCAAAAAGAATATGGAACCGTAAACGTAAAGGTAAAAGAAGATTCCGATTTTTTTAGGATATATACAAAGGTATTGGAACTGAAAATTTCCAAAACGGACTCAAGAATGAGCCTGATCAATAAACATAATAACAAGGTCATCTGGAGTGAAAAGGAGCCGCTTTCTCTTGAAGCGAATAGAGCCGTACAGACGCTAAATGCCAATGATGATGAATATTTCTTTGGTGGAGGCCAGCAAAACGGCTATTACTCCCACAAAAACAACAAAATTAATATCGCCATCGGAGGCGGATGGGATGCAGGTGCAGCATCAAGTCCTGTTCCATTTTACTTGAGCACTGAAGGATATGGAGTGATGCGAAATACGTTTAAACCAGGTGTATATGACTTTTCCAAGACGGCAACGTTCTCCCATCAGGAAAATCGCTTTGACGCTTATTATTTTGTAGAAGATTCCATTCCGGAAATTATCAATGAATATACCGAGCTGACAGGAAAGGCAGCATTAATGCCAGAATATGCCTTTTATTTAGGGCATGCTGATTGTTTTAATGGCACTCATAACGGCCATAAAGATCAGAGGACCCTGCTTGGTAAAGGCTTGGATACGTTAAATCAATATGTCACAAAGGATATGCCGCTCGGATGGTTTTTGCCGAATGATGGCTATGGATGCGGATATGGAGGGTTGGATAATTTAGGGGAATTTGCAGATGAAGCAAATGCCAAGGATGTGGAAGTAGGCCTATGGACACAAAGCAATTTATATCCAGACCCGAACCTGCCTGAGGACAGCCCATTACGCAGGGATCTTGATGGTGAGGTCAAGGCAGGAGTAAGAGCTATTAAAACGGATGTTGCATGGGTTGGACAGGGCTATTCCATGGCTCTTAACGCAACACGTCAGGCTGCAGAAGGAATCGAAAAGCAAGAGAATTCAGGCGGAGCACGCCCGTTTGTGATTAGTCTTGATGGATGGGCTGGCACCCAGCGTTACGCTACCCTTTGGTCTGGTGACCAGTATGGAGGGGAGTGGGAATACATTCGCATGCATATCCCAACTTACATTGGAGCGGGCTTATCCGGCAATCCGAATGTTGGATCGGATATGGATGGCATTTTCGGAGGCGATCCGGACATCCAGACAAGAGATTTCCAATGGAAGGCTTTCTCGCCAATTCAAATTGATATGGATGGATGGGCTTCATCCGGAAGCGATTACAGCAAATCAAAAAATCCATGGAATTATGGCGAACCATATACTTCCATAAACCGCATGTATCTGAAACTAAAAGCGCAAATGATGCCTTATATCTATACGATTGCAGAAGAATCAACCTCCACTTCTATGCCTTCTGTTCGGGGAATGATGCTGGAGTATCCAAAAGATCCATTTACGTATGGCACGGATAC
The DNA here is from genome assembly GCF_022811925.1 of Cytobacillus oceanisediminis. NCBI lineage: Bacteria > Bacillati > Bacillota > Bacilli > Caryophanales > Bacillaceae > Cytobacillus > Cytobacillus oceanisediminis. Next base: position 2,351,759 of record NZ_CP065511.1, read on the forward strand.
ACAGTATCAATATATGTGGGGGCCCAATTTGCTGATAGCTCCTGTCTATAATGAAAAGGATCACGCAGCAGGCGTAAGAAACGGAATTTACTTGCCGGATTCTAAACAGGTTTGGATTGATTATTTTACAGGCGAGCAATATCAAGGCGGAGCTGTTCTCAATAATTTTGATGCGCCATTGTGGAAGACGCCAGTATTCGTGAAGAATGGTGCAATCATACCAATGGCTCCTGAAAACAACTCGATTAATGAGCTGGATGGATCTGAAGCTCGAATTTTTGATGTATATCCAGCTGAGAAATCTGAATTTACTCTTTATGAGGATGACGGTAAATCAACTGAATACAAATCTGGGAAGAATACAAAAACCAAGATTTCATCTGTAGTCGCAAATGATAAAGTAAAAATTACCGTTCACAAAGCAAAAGGAAAAGGCTACAAAGGAATGGTCAAGGAAAGAGGAACCGAATTCCTTGTAAATACACGCAAGCAGCCTGAATCTGTAAATGTAAAGGTTGGCGGCAAAAATATCAAATTGCGAAAAGCTTTAACAGAGGAAGAATACAGACGATCGGAAAATGTTTATTTGTACAATGAAAGTCCGGATCTTAATAAATATTCAACGGAAGACTCTGAGTTCGCCAAAACAAAGGTGACCACTGCTCCGAAGTTATTTGTAAAGATTGGGAAAACGGATATAACCAAGAATCAAGTGATGCTTACGGTAAATGGATTTAACAACACGCAAGAGAAAGAAATAAAGGATACAGAAGTACCTGATGTGCCTTCTGGACTCGGAGCCGCAGATGAAAATATTACAGATAAAAGCATAAAACTTAACTGGAATAAAGTTGAAGGTGAAAATCTTTCCTATGACCTTAAAATTAATGGAATAGTATACAAAAATGTTTATTTGGAAAAAGAAGAAACTGAGAAGCCGTTTTTCGAGCACGATGGTCTAAACTTTGACACAGAATACAGATATAGTATCCGGGCAGTTAATACAAAGGGTGCATCAGACTGGAGTGATGAAATAGCTGTAAAAACAAAGCTTGATCGATTCAGAAACGTTCCGAAGAATATGACAGCTAGTGCCTCAAGCAATCAGCCTGGGAGCGAAGCATCTAGAGCTGTAGACGGAGATGAGAAAACACAATGGCATACAGCTTGGGGTACAGGAAACGTTCTTCCTCATACGTTTGAGATTGATATGAAGCTTGCCTATCAATTAGATAAGCTGGAGTATGTGCCTAGACCTGATGCAGGGAATGGAACAATTCTTAAGTATGACCTGGATGTCAGTCTTGATGGTAAGACATACAAAAATGTTATTACCGATGGGACCTTTATTAGGAGCAATGAGACAAAGACCATTCTATTCAATGAACAGGTAACTGCACGGTATATCAAATTAACGATTAAGGATGCAGTAGGGAAATTCGGATCTGCACAGGAATTCAGGCCTTACAAAAAGGATAAAACTGAAGGAATTGTAGTCGGTGAAAACATACCTAATGGTGCCATCGACGAGGAAGACCTGCTTTTCTTTGCCAGTTATATGGGTGTGGACACCACAGATACTTCTTGGGATCAGGTGTCTAAAGTTGATATTAACTATAATGGCGTGATTGATTCTTATGATTTAATGTATGTAGCTGGACAACTTGGTGAGACACAGCTGCAGCCAACTAATCGTCCTGTAGCTGGATTGCTGAGCATTCGGCCTGATAAGCAGCAATTAAAAGCAGGTGAAGAGTTTACAGTCGAAGTTATCGGTGCAGGGCTGAAGGATATTAATGCTTTTAACCTTGAACTTGAAATAGATCCAAATAAGTATGACATCGTTAAAGAGTGTGAGGAAGAAACTGGCTGCGGCGAAAGAATTGTCAATTCTTCTAACACTACCCGGGATATGTTGAATTTTTCAATACTCGCAGGGATTGGCAATGATAAGCAACGAATTATGGCTGCTTTTTCAAATAAAGGCTCTCTAGAGACACTAGAAGGCACATCTACACTGGCCGCCATTAAGCTGAAAGCAAAGAAAGATTTGGAGTTTGATATTCCGATTACTAGATCCTTGCTTGTAAATACGAGTTTTGATGCCATCGATAAAATCGGCCATGTTTTAAAGCCTGGAGAAGAGCCTAGCGAAGTCGAGCAGCCTGAAGAGCCGAAGGAACTGCTTTTGACAGCAAGGGATATCGTCGTATCTGGTGAAGCGGATAAAATGCAGGATGGAGCTGAGGCATTTCCTCGATTGATTGACGGTGAAATAAGTGAATCTTCCCTTGCTGAGTTAAAGTGGAGCATCACGGAAGCCGATGGTATTTCTCTGCCATTAGAAGTTGATTTTAGCTTTAAAAGTCCTACAGTACTTACGAGATTTGAGGTATTCAACAGGCCGTTGTATACCAATGGAAAAATCAAAGTTCTCCGTGCAAAAGCTTATGATGAAGAGGGGAATGAGTACGATTTGGGAGAAAAGGAAGTCCTCTCAACAGATAAATCTGTAACCTACCATTTATCTGAATATACTCAAATTCCAGATGGGAAAAAGCTTGCCAAAGTGAAAATTATTTTTGAAGAATCTCATAGCGGACAGCTTATGCTTTCGGTTTCAGAAGTGCAATTCTGGAAGAGAAACGTCGCCAATTGAGAGCAATTATAAAAGAATTGAAGGAAGCCATGGATAGTTCCATGGCTTTCTTCGTTAGGATCTTAAGAGATCATTTAAAAAGGCATTCATATGTAAAAACGGATTTTTCAGACTAAATAGATAAAGGGGTTTCCATTGTTATCTTGACTGGTAATGATCGATATGTTACTATAAGGTCACATGAAACACGTTACCATTTGGTCACATGTTAATGATGATTATGGAAAGGGTCGATGGAATGGACGATGAATTATCCACCGTTTTTAAAGCATTGGGACATCCGATCCGCAGGGAAATTCTCGATATTCTTAAGATATCGCCAAGAACGACTGGAGAACTAGACGACCATTTTCCTGAAGTCACAAGGTATGCCATTATGAAGCATCTAAATATTTTAGAGGAAGGGAATTTGGTCCTGGTAAGGCGTGAAGGAAAATATAAAAGGCATTTTCTTAATGCGGTACCTCTTCAGGAAGTGCATGAGCGCTGGGTTGACAAATACATGCAATCTACAGCCAGCTCGCTGCTTAATTTAAGGAGGACAGTAAGAGAAAAAGGAGGAGAGAAAACGATGGAATCAACTAAGGATTTTCGCATTGAACAGGAGATCATTCTAGATGCACCACGTGAAGAAGTATTCAGAGCATTAACCGAAAAGGTGGAAGATTGGTGGGAGTTCCGCATAGCTCCAAAAGGAGTAGCTTCCCACTTTACTTTTGAGCCAGTTATAGGCGGCCAATTTATCGAAAAATGGGGCGAAAAAGAAGGTGCAGTGTGGGGGAATGTTTATTATGTGAATGCTCCTGAAGAAATACGGCTGCATGGCCATCTTGGCATGCAGGGAGCGGTAAACAGTGCCTATACGTATCGTCTTCTTGAAAAAGAAGGTGGTACACTGCTTCAGCTTTCCCATACAGCTTCTGGTGTTATTCAGGAGCAATGGGAAGAGGAGCATTCCAAGGGATGGGAATACTTGCTTGGCACCTTATTAAAAAACTACGTAGAAGACAATTAATTTAGGAGGCCGAGATGGTAGATGTTTTTACAGAAATAACAATTAATTGCCCTATTTCACAAGTTGCTGAATATGCCGCTAACCCAGATCATGCTCCTGATTGGTATGTGAATATACAATCTGTTGAATGGAAGACACCAAAACCGCTCCAACTAGGCTCCCAAGTTGCTTTTAAAGCAAAATTTCTTGGCAGGGAGCTTGCTTATGTATATGAAATTGCTGAATTCATTCCTGAAAGGAAAATGGCAATGAAAACTGCAAACGGGCCATTTCCCATGGAAACCATCTATACATGGCAAACTATCGATGAAAACCATACTCAAATGACTTTAAGAAATAAAGGGAACCCAAAAGGCTTTAATAAGATCATGTCTCCATTCATGGCAACCATGATGAGAAGAGCAAACATGAAGGATTTGAAAAAAATCAAAGCCATTCTCGAAAAGTAACTTTTAAAAAAACTTATTGCAGGATCCTATAGACTGATAAGGTGTCTGCCTCAAGCATTCAGAGGCTGGCACCTTATTTTTTATCAATAACAATAAGTATAGAAAAGTGTTACTTGATTGTTATAGGGATTTTGGTTAAGGTAATTACAGATATTAAGGGTCTTTAATGTATTAATAAAGGAGACAGCAAATGAAATATTCAAAAGCCACCAATTATGCATTGCACACAATGGTCTATTTAACTTTAACACCGAAAGGGAGATCCGTTGGCGTTGAACAGCTGGCTAAAATCCAAAATCTTTCGCCGACCTACCTGTCCAAAATTCTTACAAAACTTGTAAAAGCAGGACTGATCGAATCAACTCCTGGTGTTAAAGGCGGATACAGCATTGTAAGTCGTTCTCGTAAAACTTCTTTTTTGGATGTAATTCATGCCATTGAAGGGCACACCACTTTGTTTAATTGTTCTTTGGAGCATGAGGATTTTTCAAATGAAGATTGCCTAATTGAAAAGGTGATGATTGAAGCAGAGAAAAAGATGAAAGATGAGCTGAACAATAAATATATTGCTGATATTGCAAAAGAAATTGAGTTCACAAAGAATCACAAAATGAATTGTAATTAGCCCTGAGAATTTTTTGTTGAATTTATATGAGTTAGGGCAAGGAAATCATAATAGAGTAATAATAAGAGGAAAGGTGCCGATTTATATGTGAATGGTGCCTTTTTAAGTTGTACTTTTTTCAACAAGCATTATAATTATCTTGAAAGCGATTACAAGTTTAAGGAGGATACTATGGGCAGATTAGTTCATTTTGAAGTTCATGTAGATGACATGGAGCGGGCCAAGAAGTTTTATGGCGAGGTATTCGGATGGTCATTTCAGGATTGGAGTGAGTATGCCGGAATGCCTTATTATGGAGCAGTCACTGGAAATGAAGAAGAGCCGGGCATTAACGGTGCTCTGATGCAAAGGCAGGGACCGCCTCCAGAAGCTAATCAAACGTTAAACGGATATGCCTGTACGATGGGTGTGGAGGACTATGATGCAGCTGAAGCCAGAATCCTTGAGAATGGCGGCACTGTCGCATTGCCGAAGTATGCTCTTCCTGGAATGGCATGGCAGGGGTACTATAAGGATACAGAAGGAAATATTTTCGGAATTCACCAGCCGGATGCAAATGCAAAGTAAATTTTTTTGATCTTATAGCATCATATGGATCAATACATAAATGAAAAAAGCCTTCTCAATCGAGAGGGCTTTTTTCACAGAGGAGCCGGTCAAAGGACTTGCTCCTCTATTTTGTTATCAGGCACTGATTTTCACAATCTTGCCTTCCTTGCGTTTCTTTGCATATTCAGCAGTTGCGGTAAATAGAACATCTGAAGACGAGTTAAGGGCCGTTTCACATGAATCCTGAAGAACTCCAATGATGAATCCTACACCTACAACCTGCATCGCGATGTCATTTGGTATTCCGAATAAGCTGGCTGCTAAAGGAATGAGAAGAAGTGATCCGCCTGCAACACCTGAAGCACCTGCGGCAGATACTGCTGCTAATACGCTAAGGATAAGGGCAGTTGCAAAGTCCACTTGAATGCCAAGTGTATGGACAGCTGCAAGAGTCAGAATAGAAATCGTAACAGCTGCACCTGCCATGTTAACCGTGGCGCCCAATGGGATGGATACGGAATAAGTATCTTCATCCAGCCCAAGCTTTTCGCATAAGCTCATATTTACAGGGATGTTTGCTGCTGAGCTGCGCGTAAAGAATGCTGTAATCCCGCTTTCTCTTAGGCATTTAAATACTAGAGGATATGGGTTCCTGCGAATATTTAAGAATACGATAAGCGGATTCACAACAAGAGCAATAAAGAACATGGAACCAAGCAGGATTGCAAGCAGTTTTCCATAATCAAGCAATGCTGAAAGACCATTGGTGACAATCGCATCAAACACGAGACCCATAATCCCGATTGGGGCGAAGCTAATCACCCATTTTACTAGAGTCGAGATGGCATCTGAGAAGTTTGCGAGCATGTTTTTTGTTGTATCAGCAGCTTTTCTTAAAGCCATGCCGAGGAGAATCGCCCAAGCCAGAATACCGATATAGTTGCCGTTGATCAGTGCATTGACCGGGTTGTCCACTACGTTTGTCAGCAGGGTTTTAAGAACTTCTGCTATCCCTCCAGGAGGTGTTACATCCTCAGCTCCGGGAGCAAGTGACAGGGTAACCGGAAAAATGAAGCTCGCAACAACTGCGACAAATCCAGCAAGAAATGTACTTAAACCATAAAGGGCGATAATAGATTTCATATTCGTTTTATGGCCGCTTTTATGCTTGGAAATGGCATGCATTACCAAGAAAAATACCAATATCGGTGCTACAGCTTTTAATGCACCTACAAAAAGAGTGCCGAAGATGGTGATCCATCCCGCTGCTTTAGGAATGGTCAAAGCCAGGGCAATACCTGCAATGATGCCCAGCAGAATTCTTTTTACCAGGCTTATTTGGTTCCACTTGCTGATTGCGTTTTTCATAGAATTCCCTCCGAAGTCATTATTATATAAAAGAGAATAAATGCATTTCACTGTTATTCGACAGTGATATTTGTTAGTTTAACACAAATATTATAAATTGTGCGATAAATTATTATATTGAAATATCTGTTAAATGGCTTTATTTTGGATAGATTGCTGATGCTGTTTGTTTCACTGGTTTATTTTTGTGGAATGATAATAAATAATTCAATACTTTTTTTGCTTGTGGAATAGGAGCCTTTCTATAGCCGCAATCTAAAAATGTACATAAAATCGAAAGATGGGGTACACATCATGACAGGAATTCTATTAGCCCTCATAGCAGCGGTTTCCTGGGGCAGCATTGTATTTGTCAGCAACAAGCTTGGCGGGGATGAGGACAGCCAGACACTGGGTACGACAATAGGAGCCCTGTTATTTGCCATCGCTGTTTATCTTTTCAAGAGGCCGGATTTGTCCAATATTGTTTGGGCAGTCGGCTTCATTTCTGGCTTATTCTGGTCGATCGGGCAGAAAAATCAGTTTGGGGCAGTCCGTTATTTGGGGGTTGCCAAGACAGCTCCAATGTCCACTGGCCTGCAGCTTATAGGAACAACTTTTTTTGGGGTATTCATTTTTAAAGAATGGGAAACAACGATGAGTATTATCATCGGGGTCACCTCTCTGGTCTGCATCATTGTCGGTGCCGTTCTGACTTCTCTGAAACAGGGGGATGACAAGGAACAGGGAAAAAGTCTCAAGAAAGGCCTGCTTGTACTGCTTTTATCGACGGCAGGATTTGTGGGGTATGTCGTATTAATCCGCTGGTTTGAAATTGACGGCTGGTCTGCGATTCTGCCGCAGGCGATTGGGATGGTAACAGGAGCATTCCTCATAACTCTGCGCCGCAAGCCATATAACAAATTTGCTGTCCGGAATATCATTACGGGGCTGATTTGGAGTACGGGGAATCTGGGATTGCTGCTTTCACTGCCGAAGATCGGCGTGGCCACCAGCTTTTCACTCTCTCAGACCGGAATTGTGATATCGACCATTGGCGGGCTTTTCTTTTTAAATGAACGCAAAAGCAAAAAGCAGGTGTTTATGGTTCTCCTTGGCTGTTTGTTTATTATCGCTGGGGGAGTTTTGCTGGGCTTTACGAAAAAATAAAAATAAGGGAGCGGATCTTATGTATCCAAGTCTTGAAGGAAAAGTTGTCGTCATTACCGGCGGAGCGACCGGGCTCGGGAAGGCGATGGCTGAGCGATTCGGTGCTGAAAAAGCGAAGGTAGTCATCAATTATTTCAATGAGGAACAGGAAGTACAGGGGATTATTGAAACAATTGAAAAAGCAGGCGGAAGTGCCTCTGCCATCCAGGGGGATGTTACAAAGGAAGAGGATATTAAAAGAATGATCGCCCATGCAATTAAAACGTTCGGTTCTCTCGACGTCATGATCAATAACGCGGGAATCGAAAATGAAGTCCCATCTGAAGAACTCACCCTGGAGAATTGGAACAAGGTCATTTCGACGAATTTGACGGGACAATTTTTAGGCTGCCGGGAAGCCATTGATTATATGCTGGAAAACAAAATAAAAGGATCGATCATTAATATGTCATCTGTTCATCAGGAAATTCCATGGCCCCATTTTGTTCACTATGCAGCAAGCAAAGGCGGGGTCAAATTGATGACCGAGACTCTTGCTCTTGAATTTGCCCCGCACGGGATCCGGGTGAACTGCATTGCCCCTGGTGCTATTGATACACCGATTAATGCTGAAAAGTTCTCAGATCCTGAATTGAAAAAAGGTGTCCTTGAGCTCATTCCTATGGGCTACATCGGCAAGCCCGAAGAAATCGCAGCTTGTGCAGTGTGGCTGGCTTCCACAGAAGCGAGTTATGTCACCGGACTGACATTATACGCTGACGGGGGCATGACACAATATCCCGGATTCCAGGCGGGAAAAGGATGATGGAAAAAAGCCCTTCTCAATTATGATAGGGGCTTTTGGTTGATACATCTTCGCTTTCGCCGCACGCGGTTAGAAACAAGGCAGACAACAAACCTGCCGCAGCCAATTTTATCAATTTCCTATGTTTCATACTGATCCCTCCAGTTAGTTATCTTGATCTCTACAAGAAAAATAGTAGCATGGAGGGTGCTCAAATTTTTGAGAATGAAAGAAATAAATAAAAAAATCCGGCCACTTAATATGGGCCGGACCTGAAGGGGTAAAGAAAAAGGGCTGTATGATGTTTCGGTACAATTACATTGTAATGCGTAAATGTTAACAAACTATGAACGGGGTGCGGACAAATTATTAAATATCCCCTGTCGCCGTTCGGTTGGTCTCTCCGGCGGGGCAGTTTGCCCAAAGCAATACCAGAGATTACTTATAGAGATTAAAAGATATATATAGCTAAGAATTCCGCCTTTTCGCTGCTATCACTTGAAAAGGCAGGCGCGATATTCCCTGCCTCTCAGTCATTTATTTTCTTTTTTGAGCTTTCATTTTGTTCGCTTCCAGTTCTGCAGCATACTCTTCGTATGTTTTACCCTGCTTCTGGCTTTCGGATTGAATTTTCTTGAACTTGTTATCATTTAGATTCGGCACGTCTACACCTCCCTTTGGACATGAGTATTTTTTTACAAAGGGAAGAACTTTATTCGAACAAATCAATGAGGGAGTTTTTCCTAAAAATGGTTTCATTTCCGTTTCACAGGGTATCATAACACCGGCAGTATTTGTGTTTTGGAAGAACATCCAGTACATAACATTGCAGGTAAATTCGGGTATAGATTCCTAAAGCAGAGGTAAAATATGGTCATAAAATTTAAGGAGGTTCGATTTTGGAAGAGAACAAGGATTTGAATTCTGCAAATGAGCAAGATGTGAAGCGTGAGACGCTGACGACTCGGCAGGGGCATCCTGTTGCTGATAACCAAAACATCCGCACGATTGGCAACCGGGGACCAGCGACCTTGGAGAATTACCATTTCATTGAGAAGATCTCCCATTTTGACAGGGAAGAAGTACCGGAGCGTGTGGTGCACGCAAGAGGAGCCGGGGCATTCGGTTACTTTGAGACTTACGGAAAAGTTGGGGATGAGCCGGTCGAAAAGTATACACGCGCAAAGGTTTTTTCCGGTGCAGGAAAGAGGACTCCCCTAATGGTTCGTTTTTCTACCGTTGCCGGGGCAAAAGATTCACCGGAAACTGCTCGTGATCCGCGCGGCTTTGCAGTAAAAATGTACACCGAGGATGGAAACTGGGATTTAGTCGGCAATAACCTGAAAATCTTCTTTATCCGGGATGCGATGAAATTCCCTGATATGATTCACGCCTTCAAGCCTGATCCGGTTTCAAACGTGTCAAATCCCGAGCGGATGTTTGATTTTGCCTCCAGGACACCTGAGGCCACACACATGATTACATTCCTGTTTTCACCATGGGGAATACCCGCTACATACCGTCACATGCAAGGTTCCGGTGTAAATACGTATAAATGGGTGAATGAAAAAGGGGAAGCGGTACTGGTGAAATATCACTGGGAGCCGAAGCAGGGAATCCGCAACCTGACACAGGAAGAAGCAAGCATTATTCAGGCGAAAAATGTCGGTCATGCCACACAGGATTTATTTGAGTCGATTAAACGGGGAGATTATCCTGAATGGGAGCTATTTGTACAGATTATGGAGGATGATTACCATCCTGAACTGGATTTTGATCCCCTTGATGATACGAAGCTTTGGCCGGAAGATAAGTTCCCTTGGCTTCCTGTTGGCCGTATGGTTCTTGATCGCAATCCAGAAGATTACCATGCAGAGATCGAGCAGGCTGCCTTCGGTACAGGGGTACTTGTTGACGGAATGGATTTTTCCGATGATAAGATGCTGCAGGGCCGGACTTTCTCATATTCCGATACGCAGCGCTATCGCGTAGGGGCGAACTATCTGAAATTGCCGGTGAATGCACCGAAAGCACCTGTGCGCACAAACCAGCAGCGCGGGCAAATGGATACTCGTGACCCGAAAGAGTCTGGAGAAAATCCGCATATTAACTACGAGCCATCGATGAAGGGCGGCTTCAAGGAAGCACCTCAAGAAATGCGCACACCGCATCGGCCAACTTATAATGCGGCAGCCATGAGCGCACCTATCGATCGTCCAAACAATTATGGTCAAGCAGGCCATACCTACCGGAGCTTTGAAGATTGGGAGCGCGATGAACTGATCAAAAACCTATCTGAAGCACTGGCGGTATGTGACAAACGTATTCAGGATGCTATGTTTGAGCATTTCACACAGGCAGATGAAGATTATGGCCGCCGCGTGAAGGAAGGAACCGAGAAAGTCATGAAAGAATTGCTGGCAATGAACGGTGAAGAGCAAGTTCCTGGCCGTGATGCCGGAAGATCTAAATATGGCCAGGGTTCGATCGCTGAGAACCAGGCAGCAAAAGAAGCTGTTGAGAAAAGCCGCGAAACGGATCCATATTAATTATGAAGCTAGGGCTGTCCAGAAGATGGGCAGCTTTTTTTGTCTTCACTTTTTACAATTTTTCAAATGCAGGCAGGTAGGACTTCTTCCCGGTTTTGTAGAATAATCTCCTAAACTATATAGCCAGAGGTGTCGAATGAAACCAATTATAGGGGTTACATCAAATTTAGATGACAAGCAGCTTTCCGTTTCAATGGAAATTATCCATTCTTTATTAAACGCTGGGGCCGTTCCGGTTGTTTTGCCTAATCTGCTGGAAGATGACAAAATTGAAAAATTAGCTGAAGAGCTGGATGGGCTGCTTCTTACTGGTGGAGGGGACATCGATCCGACTCTATTTGGTGAAGAACCCCATCAAAATCTGGGAAGCATCTGTCCGGAAAGAGACACGTTTGAAATCAGCATTATTCAAAAAATGCTGGCTCTTGATAAACCAATTTTAGCCATATGCAGGGGCTGCCAAATCCTCAGTATTGCTGCTGGGGGCGATATGTATCAGGACATCTATTCCCAGATGGGCGTACCCCTTTTACAGCATGTCCAAAAAGCACCCCGATGGCATGCGTCCCACTTTGTGAATGTAAATAGAGATTCTCTTCTGCACAGAGTCACTGGCGCGGAAAACTTTAAGGTAAACAGCTATCATCATCAGGCTGTCCGCAAAATGCCTGAAAACTTTGAGGTATGTGCAGAAGCAAATGATGGAGTCATTGAGGCATTTGAGAGTAACAAGCATAGCTTTGTATTAGGGGTACAGTGGCACCCTGAATGCATGACACAAAAGAATGATGACCCATCCATAGCTATTTTTGAGGCATTTATAAAGGCTTGCAAACATGAAAACTAGAAGGTAAAAAGCCGTCGCATTTTTTAAATTTGCGGCGGCCTTTTCATAGCCCTTCTTCCAAATAAGTCTCCGCACCGGCGATAAACTCCCGGACCGCAAACGATAAGTACTTATCTTTTTTCCAGATCATCCCGAGCTCCAAATTTACAGCAGATTCAGAGATTGGCAGAACCACCAGGTCTTTGCAGTTTATATTTTGACAGATTTTGCTTGGCAGCATTGTGATTCCCAGTTTTCCTTCAACCATTCCCAGCAGGAAGTCCTTTTGCGAGCTTTCACAGACGATATTGGGCTGAAAGCCGCTTTTCGAGCATTCCTCTATAATCAGGTCGTAAAGGGTGAAATCCTTCCGATAGAGAATAAAGGGCTCATTTGACAATTGTGAAAAGTGTACCTCACTTTTTGAAGCCAGCGGATGTTCACGGTGGACAATGAGCATTAAGGGGTCCTTTAGAACATTAATAATTTCAAAGCTGCTGCCTTGTGCAGGCACCGTGCAAATAAGGCCAATATCCAATGTACCATCGTCTACTCCCTTTTTTATCTTTTTGGTGCCGACTTCTGTCAATTTTATTTCGATCAATGGAAACTTCTCTTTATATTGGCTGATGAGCTTCGAAAAAAAAGCGGCTCCTACAATAGGAGGGATGCCGATTTTGATTTCACCGCTCTTCAGTTCCGTCACATCTGTTAACTCCAAAGTCAGGTTTTTAAATGCGTCCAGCACTTTCTTTGCATTGATCAACACCGCTTTTCCCGCATCTGTTAATTCCAGCTGCTTCGATGACCGGTAAAATAGCGGCACTCCTAATTCGCCTTCGAGGTTTTTTATGGCTTTGCTGATGGAGGGCTGGGTGACATGCAAGGTCTGGGACGCTTTTGTGAAGCTTAAGTGCTGAGCTACTTCAGCAAAATATTCTAAATGCCGTATATCCAACGATCTCACTCCTGTCATATAACCAAAAGGCATAATGATTATAGATTATATGTATTTCATTTATGGATACCACTCATTATATAATAATCTACAACAATATAATACTGAAAATTAACAATATTCAATAAGGGGAGATGGTTAAGATGGATTTACAGAAAGAATCTTTATTGCTTCATGAGAAGTTTCAAGGGAAGTTAACAGTCGATGTGAAAATGCCGCTGAACAGCATGAAGGATTTAAGCTTAGCCTATTCCCCCGGAGTGGCAGAGCCGTGCCGGAAAATTCATGACCAGCCTGATAAAGTCTATGATTATACGATAAAAGGCAATTTAATCGCCGTTGTCTCTGATGGAACATCGGTGCTCGGACTTGGCGATATTGGCCCTGAAGCCTCTATGCCCGTCATGGAGGGGAAGGCAGCCCTGTTTAAAGCTTTTGCAGGGATTGATGCCGTTCCGATTTGCCTTGATACGAAGGATCCTGAAGAAATTATTAAAACAGTCAGGCTGCTGCAGCCTTCGTTTGGCGGCATCAACCTGGAAGATATCGCAGCACCCAATTGCTTCTACATTGAAGAACGCCTGAAGCAGGAAATGAATATCCCCGTCTTTCATGATGACCAGCATGGAACAGCAATCGTAACGGCTGCCGGTTTAATAAACGCTCTAAAGCTTGTGGATAAAAAAATGAATGATATAAAAGTCGTAATAAATGGCGCTGGTGCCGCAGGAATCGCGATTATCAAGCTGCTCCTAAATATGGGTGTAAAAGATATCATCATGTGCGATACAAAAGGAGCGATTTATGAAGGAAGGCAGGACCGGATGAACCCTGTCAAAGAGTCTGTGGCGAAGATCACCAATTCAGCCAAACGCCAGGGTCCGCTTGAAGATGTTATCATCGGCGCTGATGTGTTTATCGGGGTATCATCTGCAGGTGCCTTAACAAAGGAAATGGTCCAGACAATGAGTCAGGATTCCATTATTTTCGCCATGGCCAATCCTGTTCCTGAAATCATGCCGGAAGAGGCGAAAGCGGCAGGCGCCAAGGTGGTTGGAACAGGCCGTTCCGATTTGCCGAACCAGGTGAACAATGTCCTGGCATTCCCGGGGATTTTCAGAGGAGCTTTGGACGTAAGGGCTACTGAAATTAATGAAGAAATGAAGATGGCGGCTGTCAAAGCCATCGCTGGATTAATCGACGCTACAGACTTATCATCGGATTATGTAATCCCAGGACCGCTCGACAGCCGAGTTGTCCCGGCTGTAAGGGATGCAGTAGTAAAAGCCGCCCAGGAAACAGGTGCTGCCCGGATCGAAATCATAAAGAGCCAAACAGTAAGCCAATAGACTGAACTTTCCATTTGGAGGCATGTTCAAGAGAAGTTAATCATAGTATCCAAAATATAAAGTTGCTGGTTTTGCCATTGGGATTGATTTTATCACTTTCGTCACTCTGAATTCATTTAAAAAGGAGATTGATACCGATGAAAGTATACGAAGTAATTGAGGCGCAGGAAATGTTCCGTGGTGAAATCATTGAAGACTATTACATTATTTATGAGCAAACAGAAAACAAAGTCTTTGAAAGTCGTAACAATCATCTGTTTCAGCAGGAAAGATTTTTAGAAGAGACAGTTAATGTCTTTAAAGGCAACCCGCATTCCACCCTAAAAAAAGTAAAAACCTATCCCATTCGCCACCTTGCATTTGGAGATATCCGCGAAACAATCAGAAAAGACTTTCCGGGCCTCTTTAAGAACCTGAACAGATCTCTCGCATAATAACAGGCAGCCTCTATTTGCTGGAGGCTGTCTTTTTTTATAAAACCCCATAATGGAAAAATAACCTATCTATCTGTATGATGGTATAACGGTAAAAAGAAAACTTCGGCAAGGCTGTTTTTCAGTAAAATATTTAGGGAATAATCCAGATGTGAACTTTTTAGAGGGGTGGAGCAATGATTCAATTTGACAATGTGTCAAAACAGTATGGGGATGGAACCAAGGCTGTTGATTCAATTAATTTACATATAAAAGAAGGCGAGTTCTTCGTTATTATCGGTCCGAGCGGCTCTGGAAAAACTACCGTTCTGAAAATGATTAATAGACTGATTCCTTTGACTTCAGGAACGATATCCATTAAAGGCAAACGGATAAGTGACTATGACATTCATGAGCTCCGCTGGGATATTGGATATGTCCTCCAGCAGATTGCCCTTTTTCCTCACATGACAATTGGGGAAAACATCGCGATCGTACCGGAGCTAAAGAACTGGGAACAGGGGAAAATCAAAGAACGGATTGATGAGTTATTGGAAATGGTCGGATTGGAGCCTGACATCTACCGCAGCCGAAAGCCGCATGAACTCTCAGGGGGACAGCAGCAAAGAGTGGGTGTAACAAGAGCGCTGGCAGCCAATCCGCCCATCATCCTGATGGACGAGCCTTTTAGTGCGCTGGATCCCCTTAGCAGGGAAAAGCTTCAGGATGACCTAATCCATCTTCAGAAAAAAATAAAGAAAACAATCGTCTTTGTCACACATGATATGAAGGAAGCTTTAAAGCTCGGTGACCGGATTTGCGTCATGAAGGACGGGGAAATCGTCCAAATTGGCACGCCAGAAGAGCTGCTTGCTAATCCGGAGAACGAATTTGTCCGGCAGTTTGTCGGGGAAGAGCAGGGACCGTACATAGAGGGATTCAGCCTTCATGATATCCTCCTGCCGAATTTAGAAACCGAACAGAACGGGGCAATCATTTCCGTCTCGGCTACACTGGAAGAAACGCTTAGCTTATTGGCCGCTCATGAAGAACTTGCTGTGGAAGAGGGCGGAAACATCATTGGAATGGTTAACAGACAGGCTGTTATTCGTAAGCTGGCTGGCAGCACACAGAAAGAGGTGAGGTCATGAACACCTTCAGCTCTGTTTTTAATGAAAGGAAAGGGCAATTATTAAGTGTGCTTATTGAGCATATACAGATTTCGCTTATTGCTTTGTTTTTTGCAGTTCTGATTGCGATTCCGCTAGGGATTTATTTGACAAAAAAACAAAAAATCGCAGAAGGGATCATTGGAGTGACGGCCGTATTGCAGACTGTTCCATCATTAGCCTTGCTTGGCCTTTTGATTCCCATGTTCGGCATTGGGAAAGTTCCGGCGATTATCGCATTAGTCGTATATGCACTTCTTCCCATTCTAAGAAATACATATACAGGCATTAAGGAAGTGGATGATTCCATTATCGAAGCGGCTCGGGCAATGGGAATGAACAGGCGGAAAAGGCTCATGAAGGTCGAGCTTCCTCTCGCCATGCCGGTTATTATGGCCGGTATCCGGACGGCTATGGTGTTAATCGTTGGCACGGCTACTCTTGCTGCATTAATTGGAGCAGGAGGCTTGGGAGAACTGATTCTCCTTGGAATCGACCGGAACAACACGGCCCTGATCGTTCTTGGGGCCATACCTGCTGCCATATTGGCAATCCTTTTTGATATGCTGCTGCGCCGCTTCGAGGATATGTCATTTAAAAGATCACTCACTGCGCTGGGGGTATTCATCGGTGCGATGATATTGGTTATGGCGATTCCTTTACTGACAAATAAATCGGATGAAAATCTTGTCATTGGCGGAAAGCTTGGTTCAGAACCGGAGATCCTTATCAATATGTACAAATTACTGATTGAAAATGAAACGGATCTTAACGTGGAATTACAGCCTGGATTAGGAAAAACGTCTTTTGTCTTCAATGCACTTAAGTCAGGAAGCATCGATGTGTATCCTGAGTTTACCGGTACAGCCATTGCGGAATTTTTAAAAGAGACAGCGGTAAGCACCGACCGTGGAGAGGTTTATGAGCAGGCGAGAAAAGGGATGAAGGATCAATTCAACATGGAGCTGTTAGAACCGATGGCTTACAATAATACGTATGCTTTGGCAGTGCCAGAACAATTGGCTGAGGAATATAGCCTGCAATCTATTTCAGATCTAAAAGCAGTCGAGCAAAACATAAAAGCAGGCTTCACTCTTGAATTCTCGGATCGGGAAGATGGCTATCGGGGCATTCAAAAGCTTTATGGCGTGGATTTTCCAACTGTTTTAACCATGGAGCCTAAGCTGCGCTATGGAGCCATCGAAAAAGGCGAAATCAACCTAGTGGACGCTTATTCTACAGATAGTGAAATCGCAAGGTATAACCTTACTGTCCTGGAGGATGACAAAAATCTGTTTCCTCCTTATCAGGGTGCCCCATTGCTAAGAGCTGAAACAGCCGAAGAACATCCCGAATTGGTCAAAGCCTTAAACAAACTGAGCGGTAAAATCAGTGACGATGAAATGCGTCAAATGAATTATAAAGTCAATGTTGAAGGGGCAAGTGCTGAAGAAACAGCCCTGGAGTATTTGGAGAAGGAGGGGCTTCTGAAGTAGTCCTCGAAAACCGTCTGGAGGAAATCCGGGCGGTTTTTGCATGATGAGATGTTTTAAATCATGCCCAAATATCATACACATTTCTTAATCGCACTTGTGTTTAAGGAGATGATGGTATGCAATATGAGATGGAAAAAGCTAACCTGCTCGCTGAAAATATTAAGGATTTTATTGCGTTCATTAATAAAAATCTCGAAAGAAATATCTTTTATATGGACACAGACAAATTACAGCAAATCAAATTGATTGCTGAAGACTTTAAGTTTCATATCCTCGCAAATGAGCTGTTTAGAATCAATCGCTTTGTCTGGGATCCAAAGTACTCTATTTATTTGGTGAATCGGTTTGTAGAAGGGCTCACCATTATTGATGAATATGTACAAAGAAACTATAACAGCCTGTTTATGGTGTCTGGAAGATTATATACATTGAAGAATCTCAGTTCTTTATTCAGCAATGAGTAAACAGTCAGAGCTGCTCCTATTTTCATGATTCCAAAGAGTTTTAGTATGGAAGGAAATATTGCCTCTCTTCATTTTTCACTATTTGGATTATAATAGTATAAGTTCATTCTTTTATTTTAAACAATTAGGGGTATGAAAATGGAGAAGCACAAGATCTTAAGAATTCTGGAAAAAGAATTAGTGGTTGCCCTTGGATGTACGGAACCTGTTGCAATTGCACTCGCAGCAGCCATGGCAAAGAGCCATGCAAAAGGGGAAATAAAAGAGCTTTGCTTAAAAGCGAGCGGAAACATCATCAAAAATGCAAAATCAGTCGGAATTCCCGGCATGAATTCCTATGGTCTTGATTTCGCAGCGGCAATCGGCGCTGTGGCTGGGGACCCTGCAAGAAAGCTGGAAGTATTAGAGGGAGTGGGGCCTGAAGATGAGCTTCTGGCGCTGAAACTTATTGAAGAAGGAAAAGTTACTTCCCTCCAGGCGGAGACACCGAAAAGGCTTTATATCGAAGCGGTATTAAAAACAGATATGCAGACTTCCAGAGTGGTAATCTCTGATAACCACAGCAATATTACTTTAATTGAGGTTGATGGTGAGATTATCTACCAGGGCGGATGTGAAAATATAGGAATCCAATCTGAAGAAGATGAATTAATTGCACTCACCATTGATGAGATATATGAATGGGTGCTTAGTGTGGAAATCAGCTCCCTATCACTTATAAAAAAGAGTATTGAGCTCAATCGGGTCATTGGAATGGAAGGCCTATCGGGCGAGTATGGCCTAAAGGTAGGGAAAACGATAAAGAGGAATGTGGAAATGGGCATCTTGTCGGATGATATTGCTACTGCGGCAATGTCTTTGGCTGCAGCTGGATCAGATGCGAGAATGGCAGGATCCACACTTCCTGTTATGGCAAACACCGGAAGCGGCAACCAGGGAATCGCAGTCACACTTCCAGTTGTTGCTGCTGCAGAAAGACTTAAGGTTACAGAGGAAAAAATGATTCGGGCAGTTGCACTCAGTCATCTGATAACCATCCATATAAAATCCAAATTTGGCCGGCTTTCGGCTTTATGCGGTGTAACTGCTGCAGGTATGGGGGCAAGTGCAGCCATCGTGTATTTGCTTGATGGACAGCTTCAGCAAATCAAAGCAGCCATTCAAAACACAATCGGGAATGTTTCCGGAATGATCTGTGACGGAGCAAAAGCCGGCTGTGCCATGAAAGTGTCTACCTGTTCCAATGTAGCTGTGCAGTCTGCCCTTCTTGCACTCAACGATCAGGAAATCAAATCAACCGATGGATTTATTCACGATGATGTTGAAAAAAGTATCGAGAGTTTCTGTAAATTAGGAAATGAAGGAACCCGTCATACGGATGAGCTGATTTTGAAATTGATGATGGAGAAATAAACAGCCAAAAGAGGCCCCTTTCTTTAAGAAATGGGCCTTTTTGGTGCGGTAAATGAACATGTGCGAATTACGAAATCATCCCTCGTCGGAACATCTCCGCAATTGCCTGTGTCCGGTTTTGAGCTCCCAGTTTCCTGATAGCTGTTTTAATATACTGGTTGATGGTAACTTCACTGATAAACATGGAATCAGCCATTTCCTTTATGCTTTCCCCCCAGGAAATCCTCTTCATGACCTCCATTTCTCTTCTGCTTAATAGCCGGGCATCTTCTTTTCCTTCCGTTTTTTCAAGGGTTTTTCCTATGTGCTGACCAAATTGGGTATAAGAAGAAAGCTGCTGATCAGAAATTTTTCCATGCTCATCAAATTCGTTTGTGCAAATATAGCCGATGGGAACAGCGCCAAAGCAGATGGGGATAGCCAGGAAGGAGTTGACATTGGAAGTTGTTATGTATTTGATGTTTATTTGCTTTAGGTATTCAATCCCCGAACAATATTTTGCTTTTCTTTCATAGAGGGCGGAGTAAATAAGCGGCAATGAACGAATATCATCCCTGATATCTCTGATATGTATTAATCCGTGGCACGTAATAGCGATGATTCCTTCACCAATAAAACCTAAAGGTGAATACCGGAATAAATAGGCATTTTTAACAGGAAAAATGTTCATATAAACCTCTAGAATTTTATACAGTTTTTCTTCATGACTCTCGATATCTTCTAAATTCTGGATATTACCCAATATGGTAGATTCTATTGCCATATTAACACCTTCCTTATAGGGATATTATATATAGAAAATTGTGAATATTCAATACAAATGAATGATAGTAAGCTTAAGATAGAGTAAAAATATAAGTCCTGGAGAGGAGGCACTTTTTAAAAAGAAAAATGTAATCGCTTTCAATTAAATTAATATCATGAGGAGGAAGAAAGTATGTCATCATTTCAAAAATCGAACTCTCTCACGGATTTTGATGCTGTCGTCGTAGGGGCTGGTTTTTCTGGATTGTATATGCTGCATCGTTTGCGGGAGGCCGGTTTTTCCACCCGGGTATTTGAAGCAGGCGATAATGTCGGTGGGACATGGTATTGGAATCGGTATCCCGGCGCAAGATGCGATGTTGAAAGCATCTACTATAATTACACTTTTTCTGAGGAACTATTGAAAGAATGGAGCTGGTCGGCAAAATACGCCGAACAGCCTGAAATACTAAGCTACATAAATTATGTAGCAGATAAGTTTGATCTGCGGCGTGATGTGCAGTTCAATACAAGGGTGCAATCCGCGCAATTTGACGAAAAGAAAAATAGGTGGGACGTCCAATTAAATAATGGTGAAAAGGTTTCTGCCCAATATTTTATTACAGCTGTAGGGTGCTTGTCAGCGTCCAATGTACCTAAATTTAAAGGGCTGGAAAACTTTAAGGGCGAATGGCATCATACCGGGCACTGGCCGCATGAAGGAGTGAATTTCCAGGGCAAGCGCGTTGGCATCATTGGCACAGGGTCCAGCGGTATCCAGGCAATCCCTGTCATTGCAAAAGAAGCCAAGCACCTGACCGTATTCCAGCGGACCCCGCAGTACAGCAGCCCAGCCAGGAATACGCCGAATGATCCTGAACACATGAAAAATATACGGAAAAATTACAGGGAAATCAGAGCGAAAATGCGCCATTCCATTACCGGCATACCGGAGGAGCCAAGAAACATTTCCGTGTTTGATGAATCTCCTGAAGAACGGCAAAAAGTTTTTGAAGAAGCCTGGCAAAAAGGAGGTCTGCTAAATCTTACTTACACATATAATGACTTGTCCATTACTCCTGAAGCCAATGCCATCGTGGCGGAGTTCATCCGCTCTAAAATCCGCCAGACAGTCATAAAGCCAGAAGTGGCTGAAAAACTCCTTCCAAGGTTCTATTACGGCACCAAACGCACCATCATTGATACAGATTATTTCGAGACCTATAACCGGGATAACGTATCGCTGGTGGATGTTAAAGAAGCGCCGATTCAGGAGATTACCGCAACAGGGGTTAAGACTGCGGATGCTGAATATGAGCTTGACATGATTGTGTTTGCCACAGGATTTGATGCGATGACTGGACCGCTGTTTAAAATCGATATCCGCGGAAAAGACGGCTTCTCCCTTAAGGAAAAATGGGCTGCCGGCTCACATACTCGAACCTATCTAGGCCTAGGCACAGCAGGTTTCCCGAACATGTTCATGCTGACCGGACCTGAGAGTCCATCCGTATTGAGCAATATGATGGTTTCGATTGAGCAGCATGTGGAATGGGTATTTGATTGCATCAGCTATATGCGCGAACAAAACCAGGCTGTCATTGAAGTCAAGGAAGAGGCGGAAAATACATGGAGCAAGCACTGCCGTGAAATCGCCGATCAGACTTTATTTACCAAAACAGACTCCTGGTACATGGGTGCCAATATTGAAGGAAAAGCCCGCGGCTTCCAAATCTATCTTGGCGGTGTTGGAACCTACCGAAAGATTTGTGATGAAGTCGCAGAAAAAGGCTATGAAGGTTTTATCCTGACAGCCTCTGAAAAAAGTGCTGTGAATTAAGTGGGTATAGATAGGGCAGGCATTACTCCTGCCCTGTCTATAAATATATTAATAGGGGGAAAATAATTATGGCATTAGATCCGCAGGCAAAATTTTTATTGGAACAGATGGAGGCAGCAGGAGCTCCGCCGATGAGCCAGCTATCACCGGAGGAAGCCCGCCTTACCATAGATTTCAGCGCTCTGGCAGGAGAACCGGAGGAAGTAGGGAAGATTGAAAATAGAAAAATTGCTGGACCGGGAGGAGAAATACCTGTCCGAATTTATACTCCTAAAGGAGAAGGTCCATTTCCTGCGCTCGTATACTATCACGGCGGCGGCTGGGTAATCGGTGACCTGGAGACAGTAGAGGTTCCTTGCAGGCTATTAACGAATCTGGCAAATTGCGTGGTCATTTCTGTGAATTACAGACTGGCTCCAGAGCATAAATTCCCTGCCGCTGCGGATGATTCGTATGCTGCAGTTAAGTGGGTGGCTGAAAATGCAGCATCCATTGGAGTGGATCCAAGCCGCATTGCCGTCGGCGGCGACAGTGCAGGCGGAAACCTTGCAGCCGTTGTTGCCCTCATGGCTAGAGACAAGGGCGAAATCTCACTTGCCTATCAGATGCTGATCTACCCGGTAACCAACCATTCCTATGCTACAGAATCCTATACTGAAAACGCAGACGGCTATCTGTTAACGAAAGACAGCATGGAATGGTTCTGGAATCATTATTTGCTGAATGAAGAGGATGGAAAAAATCCATATGCCTCTCCACTGCAGGCAAAAGACCTAAGCGGACTGCCGCCGGCATTGGTGTTAACGGGAGAATTTGACCCGCTGCGCGATGAGGGTGAAGCCTATGCTGAGCGTTTAAAAGAAGCCGGCGTCCAGGTTGAAACCAAACGATATGACGGCATGATCCATGGATTCTTTTGGATGCCAGGTGTACTGGAGCAGGGAAGAAAATCAATTGAGCAGGCGGCAGATGCTTTAAAGCGTGTGTTCCAGGACAGTGTCGCTTCGAAATAATAGATATGCAGATTGGACACTTCTGATTGGGGAGTGTCCTTTTTTGTGTTATTTTGTAAATTAATTAATTGCTAGATTTTCTGAAGAGATCATGGCAACTATAAGTGAAATAAATGGTCGCCATGGAGAGTTCATGAAGACGAAAGTTTAAGCGAGGAAAAGAAAACGGTCGCCATAGAGCGTTCATGAAGACGAAAACGGAAGGGAGGAAAGGAAAACGGTCGCCATAGAGTGTTCATGACGACGAAAACAGGAGGGAGGAAAAGAAATTGGTCGCCATGAATCGCACATGACTACAAATAAAGAAGTATGGAAAAGAAAACATTCGATATAAAGCCCCTGAAATAAAAGTTTCCCCCAAACACTGGTCCCCATCGCTCAATTTGGGGTAATCAATTTCCCATTCTTCCATATTTATATTCTTCTCCTGCCTATCAAGATGCTCTTTATCCTATTTTCGAGATAAATACCAGCTGAAAATATTAAATTTAGTAGTAATGTACCTCTTTTATTACCCCAATTTACTGCTCACATCTCTCCCCTTTAAGATGAATATAGTAAGTATTCTTACTTTTCTATCAATTAAAGCGCAGGAGGAAAAATATGAAGTCACGCAATAATCTATTAAAAGGGGCTCTAGCTGCAAGTTTATTATTCACTGCTTCCATTCCATTTAATGTGCTTGCACAGAAGCCGGAGATCACGGTGGACGAAGCGGAAAAAATCTTAAGTGGCCTCTCTAAAGAACAAAGAGATGCTTTAGAACAGCTTGAAATAGGGCCGGGATTTGTTATTTCCCCTGAAGTAAATACAACCACTCCCGAGCTGGTCGAAGTCATTGTGGAATTTAACCAGGCTCCTGCAAAGGTGGAGGTAAAGAAAGAAGCTTTAAAGAACAAAAAACTTTCTCTTTCTTCAGCTAAAGAAAAAGTAGAAAAATCCCACAGTGAATTCAAAGCCCATGTTGGCAAGCTGAAGGCTAAGAAAAGCAGTTCATTGTATGACGCCAGTAAAATTGAAGTGAAACGCGAATACAAGAATGCATTTAATGGGGTTTCCATGACACTGCCGGGTATAGCGGTGGAAGAACTCCTGCAATCAGGCGCAGTAAAAAGGATTTGGAGCAATGCACAGGTCCAGCTGGATCTTCCTTCAGCAGAGCAATCTAAAATGAAGCCGAAGATGGCAGACAGCATTCCGCAAATCGGTGTGGATAAGCTTCACGATGAAGGGGTTACCGGAAAAGGAATCAAGGTTGGAGTACTGGACACAGGAATTGATTATACGCACCCTGACTTAACAGATTCTTATAAAGGGTACCGTGCAGAAAACGGACAAGATCCGAAAGCAGTCGATCCTGCCTCTGTGAAAGGCTGGGATTTTATCAATAATGATGCTGACCCAATGGAAGCGACCTATGATGAATGGAAAGCGGCGAATAGGCCTGAGTATCTAAATGGCTCTGCCTATTATACTTCCCATGGTACGCATGTCTCCGGCACAATTGCTGCGCAAAAAGACAATGCAGTTGATTATGCTGTTAAAGGAGTGGCGCCTGATGTAGATTTATTCGCTTACAGAGTTCTCGGTCCGTATGGTTCAGGTACGACAGATGGAGTGCTGGCAGGCATTGATAAAGCTGTTGAGGATGGCATGGACGTAATTAATTTATCCCTAGGTGCTAGTGTAAATGATCCTTTATATCCTACATCAGTGGCGATTAATAACGCGATGCTTTCAGGTGTCGTTTCCGTTGTCGCAGCCGGAAATGCGGGCCCGACTGAAAAGACGCTTGGATCTCCAGGTACGAGTGCGTTTGGGATTACAGTAGGTGCGAGTGATGCAGCCATTTCCATTCCGGCTTTTAAAGCCAGTGCAGGTGACAAGATTTTTGAATCTATGAAATTACTTGCCAAGAATTTTTCTGATGACTTAAAAATTCTGGAAGGTAAATCGTATCCTGTTGTGTTTACTGGGTTGGGTAAACCAGGAGATTTTACAGGGAAAGAGTTAGCTGGCAGAATTGCATTAATTGAACGCGGAGAGCTGACATTTGAGGAAAAAGTGAAAAATGCCAAAAATGCAGGCGCAGCAGCTGTCATCATTTTTAATAACACTGAAGGTGAAATCCCTGCCTACATAGGAGAAAACACCAAATATATCCCAACGTTCCAGCTTACGAAAGCAGATGGAGACTATTTAAAAGGGAATCCTGATGCATCTCTCACATTTGATCAGCTTGCTGAGGTTAAAACAGAAGGAGATTCTCTTGCAGACTTCAGCTCAAGAGGGCCTGTCAACAGCAATTATGATATAAAACCGGATCTTGTGGCACCAGGGGTCTCCATATTCTCCACTTATCCGGAATTCATGAACCACCCGGAAGAGGGACATGATTATAGCTCTGCCTACGCTAGACTGAATGGAACCTCTATGGCGACTCCTCATATCGCGGGTGTGGCAGCACTTATGCTTCAGCAAAATCCAGACATGGACCCATTCACTGTTAAAACAGCTCTAATGAACACATCTGATGATTTAAAGAGTGATTACTCAGTATATGAAGTGGGGGCTGGCCGGGTAGATGCCTATCAGGCTGTTCATTCGGACATATCTTTCAAAGTAATGGATCAAACCGATCATATAGAAAACGGAGAATACATCCAAGTAGATGAGATTACAGGTTCCATCAGCTACGGCAGCCATTATCTGGACAATGCGGATATCGAGGACAGCCGAAGCATACAAGTGGCGAATAATAGCAAACAGGATCAATCATTCAGAGTAGAAGTGGAATATCATGCAGCCCGGGAAGGCGTGCAGGACGGAATTAAAAATGAAATTAAAGTCACTACCCCTGAATCGCTGACAATTGGAGCAGGGAAAACAGAACAAATTAAGGCTGGAATTGTCATTCCAAAATCGGCTGAAATCGGCCGCTATGAAGGCTATATTCATGTGGTTAATCAGGCAAATCCAAATGACCGCTATCAAATTCCTTTTGCCATAAGAGTGACAGACAAAGGGATTGCCTATGCCGAGCCGCTCTCACCTTCTGTTACAACAGATACGCCATTCCATCAATACTATGCACCAGGTTCTCACTTTGTCTTTAAGTTTAAAAGTCCAATGGAAACGTTCGACCTGATTGTCAAAGATGCCAACACAGGCAAGGCTGTAGGGCTCGTAGGAAGCTATGACGGCAGCCAGGCAGTCCCTGATAAGGAATACCTGATCTTTTTTGGACACAGGGGACTTGTTTATCCATTCACTGGGAATAAGAAGCAGCCAATAGCTGATTATATTCATAAACTGCCAGAGGGCGATTATGTACTTGATCTGATCAGCCGGGATTCCGAAGGGAAAAGTTATCACTACGAGAGTGTCGGTATCGTAGATAATACCCCGCCGGAAGTGGATCTGGATATTGAACCGGGAGTCATCGAAATAAACGATGGGATGCTGACAGATGAAGACGGCCATCACGCACTCTGGGTACATGGAAATGTAACAGATAAAACAGTTGATCTATTGCAATCAAAAGGAAAGAATTTCACCCAAAAAACCAATACTGCTGCATATTATGAAAATGGCAGTCCGTTTATTAGCGGATTTTTAAAGCTGGATGACAATGGCGCAACTAAATTCGGTGTACTGCCGGAAGAATACGAATCCGCTCCGTACCAGTTAAGGCTATTTCCATGGGATATGGCGACAGCCGCAAACATGTTTTCAGGTCCTCAGTATGTATTCATGAAGGAAGGCACCGAACATGCGACCAGCCGATTTGATAAGAGCAGTGTAAAGCTGAATGATGAGATTACCATGACACTTGATTTAAATAATGTGAAGAAATTTATTTCAGGTTCATTTGAGGTGCAGCCTTTCCTCAATTTCTTTGAATTCCAGGAAGTTAAGGTGAATGCAAAGCTTCAAAAATTTGCTGATGAAGAAGGAATTTCTATTGAATTGGATAAACCTG
Source organism: Cytobacillus oceanisediminis (assembly GCF_022811925.1). Classification (NCBI taxonomy): domain Bacteria; kingdom Bacillati; phylum Bacillota; class Bacilli; order Caryophanales; family Bacillaceae; genus Cytobacillus; species Cytobacillus oceanisediminis. Next base: position 2,378,573 of record NZ_CP065511.1, read on the forward strand.
TTGTTACCCAATCAGGAGTAAAGGTCGGAGCATCGCTTTCAAAAGCTGATTTCGAGGGCATCAGCGGGGATATGCCATTCCTTGATGTCACCTTTAAGGTCACAGATGATACAAATTATGCGAGATACTCTTCTATTGGTTTAAAGGAGTTATCTTATAAAAAACAGGGAGAAAGTGGAGAAAAGAAAATTCCGGCATATAGCTTGAACCATTTTGAATTCAATTCCTCACATTCAAGAATAACCGGTAATATAGCACCGGAAGCTTTCTTAACCTCCGGAGGCTGGATTGATAACAAATACGATTTTACCAAGCTTAAGGCAAAGGTCTTCGCCAAAGCTGCAAATGGAAAGATATATGAGGGAACAATGGACAGCAAGGGCCTCTTTGAAGTGATTGTACCAGCAGATAAAAAAGCTTATACCATCTACGTCGAGGTGCCTGGCCATATGGCTGAATATAAGAATGTAATGGCAAGCATCGAAAAAGAGGGAGAGCAGCAAGGCCTGTATGTGAGAATTAACCCTGAAGATAACCTTGCAGGGGATGTTACCCAGGATCAGATTGTTGATATCCGGGATCTGAAAGAAGCTGTTGATCATTATGGCAAGAAAGCCCCTGAAAACCCGCATCTCGATATTAACCAGGATGGGGTGGTCGATGAAACAGATGTCAGATGGATTGAAAAGAATTTCTTGACGAAAGGCTCATTAGCAGGAAAAGGAAATCAGCCGGAAGAAACAATCGGGAAAAAAGGCCTTGCGGATTTCCTGAAAATGATTGGATTGGAGCCAAAAGAAAAATAAGAATTGCACAGAAGGCGGGAGACACGTTCTCCTGCCTGTTTCTATTAACCTATAGTAAATCACTGGTGATTTCACTATAATAATAGAAACTTTAATACCGAGGTGCAGCATGATCATTGGGAAAATAATTAAGTTTTACAGGGAAAGAGAAGGTCTAACTCAGGGTCAGCTGGGGGAAGGGATTTGTTCGGTAACCCATTTGAGTAAAATTGAACGGGGAATTACCGAATACTCCGGAGAAATAACACATCTTCTGGCCAGGAGGCTCGGCATTAAGCCCGAAGAGGAAATACTTCGATATCATCAGCTTGCAAAGAGGCTGAATGAATGGCATGAGAGCATGATCATGCAGCGAATACAGGAATCTGAACAGATAAAAAAGGAACTGCAGGTTGAAAAACTGATTCATATGCCGGATTTTCAGACTCTATATGGCCTGCTTTCAGCCAGGTACTATTTATCTGTGAGTGATTTGGAGTCAGCATCAAAGTTGATTTCGGATCTTAATAAAACTTCCGCTGCCTTTTCACCTCATGATGCGAATCTGTTAAAGCATATTCAGGGCATCTATTATTTTCTTACAGGTCAATACCGTGACTGTATCAGCTGTTTAGCTTCCATTGACAGAGATCAGTATAATTATGAAGAATACTATTACCATTTAGCGATTGCTTACCATTCCATCCATTCAAATATCACAGCCTATTATTATGGCAAAAAGGCTCTTCAATATTTTCAAAGAACCTTAAACATCCTCCGCATTATCGACACAGAAATGCTGCTGATTGTTCAGCTAAATGCCAAGGAACTTCATGATTTTAATGAAACAAAGGAAAAATATGAACAGTTAATTAAGCTATGTGATGCGTGTAATTCAGGTGACCGAAAATCCAAGCTTTATCATAATCTGGCATTTGAATATTTTCGCCGAAAGAAATACAGGGAATCAGCAGGCCTTTATGAAGAAGCACTGAAGCTAACGGCCGAAAATGCTCCTCACTATTTAACTGCTTTAGATGGATACATCCATACCTGTTATAAAGGAAAGCTTCAGGCCGGCAGTGCGCTAATAAAATTAGCTGAAGAAGGCATGGAGAGTGCAAAAGCAGCTGATTCTTATACCTGGATTTATTTTCAGCTTCATCTCCATCTATTGAAAAATGAAGAACAGCAATACTATCAATTTATTGAGGAAACAGCCTTGCCGTACTTTAAAAAAATTGGCTATGGCATTTTAATCGACCATTATGAGAAAAAGCTTTTCCACTTTTATTCAGAAAAAGGGGAGGCTCAAAAAGCGATTGAGCTCGCACGTTCTTTTATACATAAACAGAAAAGCTATTATGATCACGAGTAGACTTTTTTCGAGCTGAAAAAAATGAGACTGCATTGTTATGCTGTCTCATTTTTCATTGACTGTTTATGCATCCTTCTCTGAAACATTTTCGCATTTGTTCCTATATAAACACCAGTCAAAACAAATGCTGCCCCTATTCCATGAGCCATGGTGAACGTTTCACCCAAAAAGACCGTAGCCATGATAACGGCAGATACAGGCATCACATTAATAAAAATGGAGGCCTTGGCCGCACCGACCTCTTTAATTCCGTTGTAATACATCACAAATGAAACCACGGTAACAAAAATGCTCATATGGGCAATCGCAGCCCATGTCGTAATGCTGGCTTGCTGGATATCCATCCACGATGTTTCAGCCGAAGCGAATGGCAATAGAAACAAGGTTCCATAGGCAACTGCATAAGTAGTGGATTCCACTGAGCTGAATTTTTTCAAAACCACTTTCCCTACAACACTATAGATGGCCCAGCTGACCACAGCTCCTAGCAATACGAAGTCAATGGGTTCAAATCCATATTGGAAAAGAGTGAGCAAATGGCCATCTGTAATAATAAACACTACACCTGTCAAAGCAACGGCCATTCCAATGATATGATTTTTTGTGATTTTTTCTTTTAGGAATAATCCTGATAAAAGGACGATCAGCACCGGGTTTGAAGCAATAAATAATGAGCTTTTAATCACTGGCGCATGCTTTGTGGCCAGGAAAAAACAAATATTATACAGGGCAATTCCGGTCAGGCCCAAAAGTGCAAACAATCCATGATCCCTTAAATTCGGTCGTTTCCGGTCTTTCTCCATGATCCGCATGAGCGGAAAAAGCAGGATGGCAGCTCCCAAAAACCGCAAAAAAGCAACTGTTGCAGGTTCAAAGCTTTGAACAGCAAACTTGCCGGCAATAAAAGCGCTGCCCCATATAGCAGTAGCCAAAGTCAGCATTCCATATATAAGCCATAATCTCTTTTTCAAACAACTCGCCTTCATTTCTGTAAAATTTTATAAATAGTATTATAACACCTTTTTCGAAAGGCGAAATAGTTATTTTATTATTAAAGATTTATTAATTTTAACTTTAGGAAAAAAGGACGAGGGGAATATGTTGTTTTTTGTCATACTTTATCAATTTAAAGTGTAAAACAGTTGTTTTTTCTCAATCACTTTACTAATATTTAAAACATAGTCTCTGAAATTAGCGGAAAATTCATTCTTTTTTCTCTGTCGAGGGACAAGCCCATCCCTTATCATTTCTTTAGAGTCCCGAAGAAAGGGGCTAAATAGAAAGGGTGAAATACATATGAAGAAAATGGCAGAGAAAATCGCATTACTGACAGCATTTCTTGTTATGCTGTTCTCCACATTTTCCTTTGCGGCAACTGTACCAGGAGGGCCATCTACAAATGGAAACACCAGTATTAACAGTATGATGTCCTACGAAGATGTAGTGAAAACACTCAACGGCATTGAACAGACAAGCAAGGGGAAAGTGGAAGTTTTTACACTCGACCGCTTCGGAAAATCAGAGCAGGGCAGAAGCATTTATGTCGCCAAGGTTGGAAACGGGGAAAAGAAAATCTGGATACAGGCTCAAATCCATGGCAATGAAAAGCTGGTTACAGAGGCAGCGCTTCAGCTGTTAAAAACTTATGCGGGCAACAATTCCAAAGAGGTACAGACTGTTCTGGAAGAGTCCACACTATACTTCATTCCAATGTACAATCCGGATGGAGCAGAAATGAATACCCGTAGTACAAAGGTTATGGAGACAGGACAATTACTGGATTTGAATCGGGATTGGGCAGCTGAAGGTTTTAAAGCCAAAGAGTCTAAAGTCGTTTATTCTTATTGGGCAGAATTGAAACCTGACTTTGCGATCGATTTGCATCATCAAGGATTAAAACAGGTTTATGGAACAAATGAAGCAACGTCATTTTCACTCGGTATTTCCCTGGCGCCAAATGGACCAACACTGCCTGCATACAAAAACTACAATGATGTGACAAGGCAGATGCTGGCATATGTCTACGATGAAATGAGCGGATACGGCTATACCCATATCGACCGCTACCAGATTGTTGATAGTGAAAAACAAGTAGGCTATGATATCGACATTAAAGGCGGGGTCGTTTCAGCTATGATGATGGGATTGAATTATAATGGTTTGAACCCGGAAAATCACAGCCATCCAGCAGTATTTTTTGAAACAAAAGGCAATTCAAGCGATGGCAGCCTGGGGCAGAAATCGAACGGATATTTAACAAAACAAAACTTTTTAGCTTTAAAATCCTTGGTATATGGCTATGTTACAGGAGAAGTAAATGAAGTGGATCCTGAGAGTTGGAATGACATCCCGTCTTATCCTTTAGCAGGCTATTGGACAGATTATAATGGGATTGTTCCTGCGGGATCATCAGGATTTTAAGTTAATAAAGAAGGAGCTGGTCATGGAGCCAGCTTCTTTTTATCTGTTGTTCTTCTTCACCGCACTCTCTTCAACCATCCCTCTTACATCCTCTGCCATTTTATCAAAAGCCTGATTTACCCGATCCATCAAAACATCCTGGGAAGCGCTGTTTCGATTATCAGTTCCTTCATTAATATCCTTTTTCATTCTGATCACCTCCGTAAAAAATATTTTTTGTATTAGGAAATAAAATATTCTCCAAAAGAACCTAAAAAGGAGATGAACTAAAGCTTGGGCTTCTAGTATGATTGTAGAAAGATATTAAATTATCGGGGATATATCCCCGAAGGTCAGGGTAGGACATAATATATTGGTTAAAAAAATTTACAATTGCTGCATTCTTTGTATACACTAAGAATGATTATCAATTAAGCATTGAAAATATATTCGGAATAAAAATAACGATTACCGGAGAGGAGGGACCAAGATGTGGCCATTTTCATCCAGCAAACAGAACAAAAATGCCGTCGATGCAGCCAGTTATATTTCCATTAAAGAAACGACGGAAGAAGCAAAAATCGAAAAGATGGTAACTAAGCTGGAACATATTTTTTACAGCACATCCAGGGAAATCGTTATTTTGTGCATTGGTTCTGACCGCTCAACAGGAGACTCTCTAGGGCCATTGGCAGGAAAGATTCTCAAGGAAAAAAACATTCCCTATCCAATATATGGGACCTTGCAGGAGCCTGTTCACGCATTGAATATCAAAAAGGTACTTAAAGAAATCAAAGAAACCCATGATGATCCGTTTATATTTGGCATAGATGCCTGCCTCGGAGACGAGCGGCAAATCGGCTATATTTTAATAAGGGAAGGGTCGTTTATTCCGGGAAATGCAGTGAATCGGGCTCTTCCGAGTGTGGGTGATTATCATTTGAAGGCGATTGTTAACACGCTGGATCCATTATCACCTGTTCATTCCTTAAATAGCACAAGATTATATATGGTTTTAAAACTGGCTGAAATCATTGCGGAAATCATTTCACGTGTAGCGGCAAATGACCATACTTCCAGAGGAGTGATTGAAAAAATGAATGTTCCGCAAACATGAATTTGGTAAATCAGCCAAAAAATTGCTGTACCCCGATAGGTAAGTTATAATGAGCGTAAAGATACCAAAGAGAAAGAGGGAAAGGGATGGGGAATAACTGGACGGAAGATAATCTGATCTCGATACGCGAGAGGGTTTATCTGCATATTAAGGATCTTATTTTGGACGGAGAATTTAAAGCGGGAGACCGGCTGGTGGAACGAGAACTTGCTGAGAGATTAAACATCAGCAGGACACCCATTCGTGAAGCGCTGTTCCGCCTGGAATCACAGGGGTTTGTTAAGACAGTCCCAAGAAAAGGCGTAATTGTTGCCGATATTTCCGAAAAGGAAATTATCGAAGTGTTTACCATTTTATCATCACTTGAAGTACTGGCAGCAAAATTGGCTGTTCAAAAGCTGGATAATGAAATGGAAAGCAAATTCACTGACAGCATAAAAAAGGTCGAGGAATACCTGAACAATCCTGAAGAGGATGCTTCTGAATTACATAGGGAGCTCAATCATCTCCTATATAGCTCTGCCAAAAATGTGAAGCTTTATGAGATGCTGAGCGGATTATCCGATTACATTCGCGCATTTGCCAAAATAGGGCATAAAAACCCGGGCAGGGCAAAGCAGTCAATGGAGGAGCATTTAAAAATCATGGAAGCCATCGTCAATAAAGAAATGGAAATGGCTGAATATCTGACGAAAATACATATTGAGAACTCCAAAAAAGCATATATTGAAGCGGTGCAGCAAAGTGAAAAGAAAAATTAAGAAAGAGCAGAAGCCCTTTCTTAATTTTTTTACACTCCAATCACAATTGGCGAAGTTAAATTTTTTAAAACCTTGGCCACACTCATGGCGACAATCGGACTGGATTTTGGATTTTCCTCATAAGGAACATTCGAAACGGATATCTCCACTTCGCCAAAATAACCCTTTGCCTTAATGGTATGTGTGTTCGATTGGATAGTTGGATCAGCATACACTTTTACATTTGTATCTTCAAAGCCGATTCCTGCAAGGCTGAGGGCTGCTGATACATTCACGCTCTGCGGAAAAAGCTTTGATGACTCCCGTGCATTCCCTTCATAAATACAAAATGGTTCAGTCAGCGTATGTAAATCCACTTTTTCTTCCGCTATCGTACCTTTCCAGCTGCGGGGATGCTTTCTTGTGATTAAGGTAATATCTTCAATTTCTCCCAATGCACCTGCTGCAATCCGGTCCAGGCCGGCGATAGCTGCAGAGGGGATAAAAATCTGCCGGTTCTGCTGCTTGGCCGCAGTCTGCAGTTGTTCATAAAAACCGTTTTCTCCCAATGCTCCAACGGAAAGCACCACAAGATGGCTTCCATTTGCCAGCACTTTCTCCCCGAACATATGTAAAGCCTGATGACCCGCTGCCTCTATGATAATATCTAAATCCCCATTAAAAAATTCTGTTTCATCTGACGTAAGAGCAAATGTTTGTTTGTCAGCATGATCTGCACTCTTTTTTCTTCTAACCAGCACAGACTTTAACTCGACGTCGCCGGCATGGCCGGCTTCAATTAATTCTGCAATAGTTTTCCCCAGCGTTCCATAACCGATGATTCCAGCTTTAAGCATATTTATCACTCCTTCATGGGATCACCCCTAAAAATAGGAATCTTTATTTTGGTATACGATATACTTTGTGCAATTTTATTCTAGATTTTAACTTAAATCCATTAATAGAGCAATATATTTTATAGAAAATATTAAAACATCTAAATTTTCAAAATTATTTGCACAATCCTCTTTTTTAGTGTTATTATAGTATACAAGTTAAAAATAGTGAAAAAGGGAGGTGGTCAAAATTCTCATGTACCAGAGGAAGAGAGGCTGATCTTTCGGTAAGAACTTCTGAGGGAGCATAAGGAAATAGTATAGTATGATTCGGATGGCGTACACGCAGATAACAAACACATCGGAGATTATCGCTTTTTTGTTTTTTGCTTAATTTGGTATACAATCCACCAAATGCAGTATGCTTTTTTGGAAAATGTTTCAAAACCTCCTGAATAAGCCAAGTGTTGAGGTAATACATAGTCAGCCGTAGAAAAACAGATCATGCCTCCTGCAATCTGTCTTTTGCAATCTATTTATAAAGAGATTTTTTTATAATGAAAACGGAGGGGAATATATGGAGTTAACATTTGCTCATTGGGTCTATGCAATTGTTACTGTGTCTGTAATCGCAACGATGCTTTTCAGAAGAGGCGTTGTCTTGCCTGTTATCATCGGAACTTTCTTTGTGGCAGTCATCTATAAAGGAAGTCTGATCGCCGGCTTCCAGGCGGTATTTAACGCTAATCTCCTCGCAGCAAAAGAGCTATTCAGTATATTCTTGATCATCTCCCTCATGATCGCGCTTCTTAATTCATTGAAAGACCTGGGAGCTGATAAAAGGCTTATCGGTCCAATTGAGAAGGTAATGATCAATGGGCATGTTTCCTATTTAGTATTAATGGTTACTACTTATGTTATTTCACTCTTTTTCTGGCCGACTCCTGCTGTCCCGCTTATCTGTGCATTGCTGGTCCCGGCAGCGGTCAGGGCTGGCCTGCCTGTAATGACGGCTGCAATGGTTATTGTCATTGCTGGCCAGGGAATGGCGCTTTCTTCAGATTATATCATGCAGGTAGCACCGATGCTAAGTGCCAAAGCAGCTGGAATTGATAAGGCACTGGTTGCTGATAAAACATTAGTTCTTTCCATCATTACTGGTGTAAGCGCATTGGCCTATATTTATTTGGCGCATAGAAAATCTATTGTCAAAAATGGCAATCATGACTCCTCGCTAAACCCTGAGGATTCAGCATTTTTTGGTGTTGCCAATGAACTGGCGGCCACAGCTGAAGAAAGTGCTGAAACCATCCAGAGAAAAAATACATGGGGTAAGGTCTTTGCCGTTTTAGTGCCTTTATCCATGCTAGCTGTTATGCTGTATATGTTCTCAACAAAGTTAACTGGTGGATCCGGATTTGAAGGAACAGATGGAGCTGCCTTTATCGGCGGGGTAGCGACACTTTTATTGGTGCTTGCCACCGTGGCATTTAATCGCATCCATGCCTTGGATAAAATAAGCGAGCATTTAACGGAAGGGTTTGTATTCGCCTTTAGAGCGATGGCCCCGGTTATTCCAATTGCAGGTTTCTTCTTTATGGGAAGTTCAGACTTCACCGGCACCATACTATCTCTCGATGAAAGCGCTGCCAAACCTGCGTTTTTGTTTGATATGATACAGGCAGGCCAGGCTTATATTCCGGAAAATGCCTTTATTGCCGGTTTTGGTCTTTTAATAGTCGGTCTGATCACTGGCTTGGATGGTTCAGGCTTTTCAGGGCTGCCCTTAACAGGTGCCTTATCGGGTGCTTTGGCAAATGGAAGCCATATCGATCCTTCCACATTGGCAGCGATCGGGCAGATGGGTGCCATCTGGGGCGGAGGAACAATTGTTGCCTGGTCTTCCCTTGTGGCAGTAGCAGGATTCCTCCAGCTTTCACCGCTGGAACTGGCCAGGAAAAACTTTATTCCTGTTGTCGCAAGCCTTTTTATCGCCACATTAATTGCTATATTAATCTGGTAAAACAGTAAACTTGAAAAATAAAAGGCTATCCTGCAAAGTTAGAATATACTAACTTAGGGGATAGTCTTTTTTTCAGACAGAATAGGAGGCGCATGATGAAAATAGGTTTAGCAGGGATTGGAAAATTGGGGACTGCCATGATGACTCACTGGCAAAAATCAAACCATCCAATCGGCATTTATCATCCTGACAGGTCAAAGGCAGAACAATTTGCTGAGAAGTTCCCTAACGGACGCCCTTTAACCGATGACGAGCTGAAACAAATGGATATTATTCTGCTTGCTTTGCCGGCCGGAAAGGTGATTTCTTTTATGGAAAGCATGTTTCCTGTGGAGTCTTCTATTGCTTTCATCAACATGGCGACTGCGCTTCCAACGAAAAGTATTAGAGAAAGATTCCCTTCCTGCAAGGTATACGGATTAAAGTATATGGGTCATTCGAGAGATTTAATGGAGAATGGAAATGGATTGTTTATTTCAGAGGACCAACTGCCAGATCCGATAGTGGACCTTATCAAACCATTGGGGGAAATAGTAAAGGACAGTGAAGAAAGATTAGTAGAAGTAAACAAACTGGCTACATTCTTTGCTGTAAAGACAGCCGTCGAAATCGAGAACGATTTTATCAGCAAAGACTATCCGCCAGCTTATATTAAAAGAGCTCTCGCCTCCCTGGCACCTGAAGTCATCCGCTCCTACAGTGAAGGCACCTTGGGGCATTTTGCACAGGAGATTGTGAACGAAATAAAGGAATCCACTAAAAAAAGCTGCTGATTAAGCAATTTGATCAGCAGCTTTTTCTATTAGAGCAGTCTCTTAAGTATAAACAAATAGATCATCACACAAGCAACATAAACTGCGGCGAATGGCATATTCCAGTTGGAGACTTTATAGGAATCGACTTTGATAATGTTGGACATGAGGCCAAGAGTGGCATTATATGGACCCACTAAGAAGGCGGAAACAGCCCCTGAAAGCATGGCAACTGTCAGAATGTGCGGGGAAATCCCGATGGCTGCCGGGTTTACGCCTTCAATCATCAATGCAAGTGAGACGGCTGGATGAAGGCCCAGAAAGGCCAGCCCTAAAGGAATCAAAGGCAAGATGATCAGGAAAACTTCGACCCCGGCCACATTTATAAAAGCTGCAATCCAATTATAAAGGACTTCATTTGCACTCGACAAGTTCATGGCTGAGATAAAAAAGCCTGTTGATAAAAAAATGAAAAATTGATCCTTCATGCTCAAGGCGAAGGAATTGAAATGGTCAGCAAGCTGATCGCCAAATTCTCTCCCTTTTTTTAATATTAGGGACCAGCTGAATGCAAATGGAATAACGATCAAAGAAACAAGAATTAAAAAAGGCAAAGTAAACTGCGTCTCAGCAAGGGATACAAGAACATTAAAAATTGCGATGGCTATCAGGATTTGAAAAACTCTTCCAGGACGGCCGGCATAACCTGCTTCCAGGGCTGCCGCCGTTTCGTGCACAGATTCTTCGCCAGCGTGCGGGAGTTTCGTAGGCTGGGACTGACGGGAACCAATAAACCAATCCATTGCTAAGCCCAATATGCTCAGCGGAATGACATAGGGGAGGATGGATACCCAGCTGACTCCCGTCATCGTAATCACTATCCCCACAATAGGCGTTACAGGCGCCCAGATTAAAGGCATTGCAAACCCCCTGGAAATCGCTCTGCTCATGAATCGTTCCTTGTTCCGCACCGGAAAGCTCCCGAGTGCCGGCCGGATTGAATAATACGTCATGGGAAGAGTGGCAAGATTCATGAAAATGCTAAAAAAGTAAGAAATCCCCGAAGTCATCATATATAAATGACCAGATGTTTTTACCCGTTTTTGAATGATGGCCTGGATGCCTTCCCCGTATCGCCCAAGTTTAATCGGTATGCCCAGGATCGGTATTAACGTAAACATGGTAAGCAAATCAAGCATTGGCCCAAAGGCAAGAATATATTGCTGCCACTCTGAGCCGCTTGTCCAAAGCAGCACAGCACCAAAAGCCAGGAATACGCCCCCGAGAATCTGAACAAATTTTTTCGCAAGCCTAAAGGTCAAAACGACTATGATAAAACACAAGACAGAGAGGAGGGGATCGATATTCCATTGGGGAAGCAAAGTGGACAGCAAATATAAACCAATCACGGTCAAAAATAAAACTCTCAGCATATCAGACACCCTCGCGATCTTTAATAAAGTAAATGGGGAAAACAAATTGTATACCATAATCACGCTTTTTCTTTATTTGTTCAAAAAACAGCCACATTTCTATCGCGATTTTGGTATTTGGTATACAATTTTGTTGTAAATCTCAAAAATTCATAATATAATAATGATAACAGGTTAGAGAAAAAAGGAGGACGCCCCGATGTTCCATTTTCTATTTGGTTCCAAATATGCAATTGAGAAAACAGAAAGAAAATTAGCCCGTTTAAGAAGAACATTAAAATTCTAGTAAAGCCGCCTTTCATTGGCGGTTTTTTCTATAGAATAAGAAAGTTAGAAATTTTGAACGTAGAAAACTGTCTAGCGCAAGCAGCCTACCCCCTCGAGGTGTCGGGGGTGGGCAAGGCGCTTCCGCTTTTCTTATGAACAGCAAACCCGGAAGAAGAGCGGCTTCTTCCGGGTTTAGTAATAACATTTATACTGCTACTTCATCAGATTTTACCAGTTTGGAATGAATGGAGTCTTCACTATTGCCGGATGCTTTTACTATTTCATCCAGTTCTTCTCTGGCTGCTTCCAGCGTTTCAAACCGTTCAAAAAATTTAACACCAATATGATTCACATACTCTTTTCCTTCATACTCTTCATAAAGCTGGATTTTCATATTCTCATCCAAAACTTCCGCGATGGTGTACTTAGCCTTCAGCTTATCGAAGAAATAAAAATGATACGTCTCAACCGGCTTTAGACCCTGGTTTTCAAGAATGGTCTGGAAAGTATCTTTATTTGTTAAAACAATATATTTACCCAATTAAAACACTCCCTTAGTTTTGTTTGAAATTAGTTACAAATGCAGAATTGCTCATATGTAGCTCGATAGCCTACCTCCTTATCGTTGGAATATTGTATACCATTTCTCTTAAGTTTATTTTATACTAAGATTTTGAAATATTCAATAATATATTCTAAATTTTTTAATAATTCGGTGAAAATTAGATCTATTATTCTTTAAAAAAAGGAAGTGATACAGGTGAGTAAAAACGAAAAAGGGGTGACAGCCAATCTGGCAGATTAACGACGAAAAAAATAGAACTTAAGGAAAATGGTAGTTAATCCAGTAAAAGCCAACTGCCTATGTCCGCCAAACACAGAAAAATAAAAAACGAGTTTGCTAATCTTCCCAAAAGGTTGTATACTTTGAAAAAGTATCTAAATTTTTAGAATAAACTGAAAGGGGTAATGTTATGCCGAAGGTTACGCTTCATGTGGATGGGGAGATTGTGGAAAAGCAGGTAAAGGATAATGCTAATTTGGTTGTCCTGGCAGGGATCCGCCAGTTTCCGGAATTAAAATATGGATGCGGCATGGGAAGATGCACAAAATGTACGTGCATTGTATTAAATGGGGGAGATGATCTCGCACCGCCAAATTGGAAGGAAGAAAAAATGCTTGGCGACAAAGTGAAAGAAGGGTACCGGTTAACCTGTCAAATGACCATCCAGAACGACATTGAAATATCACAGGAAAACATTTCTGTAAAGCCTCCCAAGAAGACAACTGCAGCTATTGCGAAATAGTTTTTTATTTTTATTTATTAATGGTATACAAAATACCTAAGACAAGCGGGGTATCAAGAAAATGAATTGTTATGATCTTACCAAGATGACATGGAAGGAAGTCGAGAAATCACTTGAAACAGCAGAGTTTGCCATAATTCCTGTCGGAGCACATGAGCAGCATGGTCCACATATGGCGGAAAGCTGTGATGCGGTGCTTGCGGAGAGAATGGCTATTAAACTGGGGCAGAGAATGTTTCCATATGCTATTGTGACGCCGTCTGTTAACATGGGGGTTTCCGAGCATCATATCCATTTCCCCGGAACAATTACACTTCAGCCTTCTACTTTGATTGCCGTTCTTACAGACATGGTTTCCTCACTGAAACAGCATGGCATCAAGAAGTTTTTATTTTTGAATTCACATGGCGGAAACCAATCTACACTGAATCTGGCCGCCATGACCATCACAAAGGAATTGGAAGTAGAGGTCTACTATGCAAAGACCACCGCATCTGCCAAGGAGTCTATCGGGAAATATGTAAAATCCCCTTTATTTGGCCACAGCTGTGAACGTGAAGTGTCTGAAGCCCTGTATCTTGCACCGGAACTGGTAAGGGAAGACCTCTTGGAAAAAGGAGAAATCAAGCAAGGCGGCAGATGGGAAAGACTCCGGCCGGGTAAAGCTGTCCAGGGATTTTATTTCTATGAAGAAATGACTGGAAACGGCTGTATTGGTGATGGACGGAAAGGGAGCAGGGAAATTGGAGAGCAGATCGTTGAAGAAGCCTTGGATCATCTAGCTGAAGAACTTTCCGAGCTGCTTGATCTGAAAGAGGAGCTGCTTTATTAAATTCTCACAATCTATCAACCGAGAAAAATTAATCTTTAAAAAATTCTAAAAATTATGTTTACAATTCAAAAAGAATAGGTTATGATTTCATTAAGGTATACCAAAGACCAAAAAACAAGATTAAATGTGGTTGTAAATTAGCAACCTATTATTTTTTAATAAGTTTTGGTATACAAAATATCAAGTGCCAATAGGCTACATAAATTTCGAGGAGGAGTTTACACATGCCAGAATTATTATCGAAAGATGAATTTCGCAAAGAATTAGAGGAAGCCATTAAAGGAAACCATAGCCAGAAAGCTCCATTCACTGTAGCTTGGGCTGAAGGAAAACTGGAAAGAAAGCATTTTGCCAGATGGGCTGAAAACCATTACCACTATGTAGGACCTTTTGCTGACTACTTAGCGTACATCTATCACAACACTCCAACCGATCCGAAATTTGAAGCAGCAAAAGATTTCACACTTCAAAATATGTATGAAGAAGAAATTGCGGCCGACCGTCATACAGACTTGCTGATTCGCTTTGCTGAAGCATGTGGAACAACCCGCGAACGAGTGATTGATCCAGAAAACATGGCTCCAACAACATTAGGCCTGCAAAGCTGGTGCTATGCAGTGGCAGCCCGTGAAAACTTCGTCGTAGCAACGGCTGCTCTAGTTGTCGGCCTCGAGTCCCAGGTTCCAGACATTTATCGAAAGCAGACTCCAGCTCTCCGTGCACAATACGGATTCACAGATGAAGAAATCGAATTCTTCGATCTACACATTGTATCTGACGAAATCCATGGAGAACGCGGCTACAAGATTGTTTTAGACCATGCTGATACTCCTGAATTACAGCAGCGCTGCCTTGAAGTAGTCCGCACAGGTGCGAAAATGCGCCGCATGTACATGGATGGCCTATGGAGAGAATATCTTGAGCAGGATCTTGGATCTTTAGTAGAAGCAAAATAATAAGTTTTATCCAGGCCGTCACACTAAATCTTGTCCATCGAGGTCTATGTGGCGGCCCTTTCTATAATTGGAGAAGTTGACGCAGGAAAGGGAGAAATTAACAGAGAGTAAGGTGATAGGTTTGATTACAACAAAGGTAGAAACATTCAATAACTATATTAATGGTGAGTGGCAGGAATCCGCGAGCCAAAAAAATTTTTATAGTGTAAACCCTGCAAACACAGAAGATGTCGTCGGTGTTTTTCAGGCATCTAATGAAACCGATGTGAAAGAGGCAATTGAAGCCGCCAGTAAAGCATTCCCTGGCTGGGCAAAGACAGCTCCATCCAAGCGTGCTGCCATTTTGAACAAGGCCGCAGCACTACTCGAAGAAAATGCGGCCACATATGCAGAAGAACTGACAAGGGAAGAAGGAAAGCATGTCAATGATGCGAAAAATGAAGTGCTGCGCTCTGCACAGACACTTCGCTATTATGCGGTCGAGGGACAAAGCTTCACAGGTGAAACCTTCCCGAATGATGATCCAAATATGAGAGTTTCGACGGAAAGAGAACCGCTTGGAGTTGTAAGTGTGATCACGCCATGGAACTTTCCAATCTCTATTGCTGCGAGAAAAATTGCTCCGGCATTAATTACTGGAAACACAGTTGTGTTCAAGCCTTCTTCAGATACCCCTCTGATTGCCGTTCGGCTTGTTGAAGCGCTGCACGATGCCGGTATACCAAATGGCGTCTTGAACTTTGTTACTGGGAAAGCAGCTGATGTAGGTGATTTATTAGTTACCCATCCTGCTGTCAAGGCTGTCACCTTCACTGGCTCAACAGCTGCAGGAGAGGACATCCACAGCAAATGCTCTTTCACTACCAGAACTCAAATGGAACTTGGCGGAAAAAATCCGCTTTTAGTTATGAAAGATGCTGACCTAGATCTTGCTGCCACATTAACAGTCAATGGCGGATTTTCTTTGACTGGGCAGGCATGCACAGGAACAAGCAGAGTGATTGTGATGAAGGAAGTAAAGGAAGCATTTGTGGAGAAATTGATTGAAAAAACAAGCGCCCTTAAAATTGGCAGCGGTTTTGAAGAAGGAGTTAAGATCGGCCCGCTGGCAAATGAAAAGCAGCTGAAAAATGTCTTGAAGTATATCGAGTTTGGGAAAGAAGACGGTGCGGATCTAGTATATGGCGGTGAGCACCTCACATCAGGTGAATATGAAAAAGGATATTTTGTGCAGCCAGCCATTTTTAATAATGTTAAACCAAATCACCGCATTGCCAAGGAAGAAATCTTTGGCCCCGTCATTGCCGTGATCGAGGCAGATACATATGAAGAAGCCATTGCGATTGCCAATGACGTTGACTATGGATTGTCTGCTTCCATTGTGACAAATAATTTAAAAACAGCCAGCCAATTTACTAAAGACATTCAGGCAGGCACGGTAAAAGTAAACCGGACTACAACCGGCAACTTAATCAATGCACCGTTTGGCGGATTAAAGCAATCCAGCACGGCTACGTTCCGGGAGTCAGGAAGAGTCGGCCTGGAATTTTTCACTCAAGTAAAAACCGTTTATATTGGCTATTAAATCAGAAGGAGAATGATGATGAAAACTGCTCTAAAACTTGAATTGGAAGAAGCAAAATTGATGATTGAAGCAGCGAAGGAAAAATCAGCGGAAATCAATGTGTTTGAAACCATAGCAATTGTCGATGACGGCGGCAGTGTGATTGCACTCGAGCGCATGAATGGAGCAAGAATCACCGGACCTGAAATTGCGATTGCCAAAGCTTACACAGCTGCCGGCCATAAACGCTCCACCCATCTATTCAATAAAGAACCGAACGGGCCTGCCCTTCCAGGCAATGAGGCATTTGGCATCCAGCATATGCTTAATGGCAAATTTGCTGTGTTTGTCGGAGGGTTCCCAATTGTGGTTAATGGTGAAGTCGTTGGCGGAATCGGCATCAGCGGAGGAAATGGCGAGCAGGATACGGCTGTTGGGACCGCTGCCTTAAAAGCCCTTCAATCTTATTTGGAAAAAGACGGCTATGAAGTCGTAACCGAAGCAGATATTAAAAAATAATAGAAAGGGACCTCATTCGTTGTTAATAGATAGCGGAATGAGGTCCTTCTTCAGTCAAAAGCACCTAAATAAGGGGAGGATCGCATGAAGCCTTATCTTGAATTGGCGATTGGATTTGCACGCACCGGTGTGACAGGGTATGGAGGAGGTCCTTCGACAATACCTCTGATTGAATTTGAAGCAGTTAAGAAATATAAATGGATGACGGAGGAGGAATTCGGGGAGATTTTGGCATTAGCCAATACGCTGCCTGGACCGATTGCAACGAAAATGGCTGCCTATATCGGCTACAAAGTTAAAGGCAGCATGGGTGCCGCTGTAGCCATCCTTACGCATATCCTACCTTCCATTATTGCCATGCTAGCTTTGCTTGGCGTTTTATACTCTTTCCGCCAGTCCCCGATTGTAAGCGGAATGGTGCAGGGAGTGACACCTGTCATCGGCTTTATGCTGGCTGAGATGGCCTACCGTTTTTACCAGAAAGGAAGCCAGGGCTTAGGGCTGCCGAAAAACCTTATGCTTGCAGCCGTATCACTGGTATTTGTTCAGTTTTTGGAATGGCATCCCGGTATTTTAATTGCGATCGTCTTAAGCACAGCATTTTATATTGCCCATCGGAAGGAACAGGCGAATAAAAAGGCAACTGAAGAGTACATGCCAGTAAGGGAGAAAAGTTCATGATATATTGGGAGATCTTTTGGGCATTTTTTGTAGCGAATCTATTAGGTTACGGAGGGGGACCCGCAACGATTCCCCTCATTCAAATTGAAGTAGTGAACAACAATGGCTGGATGACACTATCAGAATTTGGGGATGTTCTCGCCATTGCGAATGCGCTGCCGGGTCCCATAGCAACGAAAATGGCCGGATTCATCGGCTATGAATTAGGCGGGGTTTTAGGGGCGGCAGTAGCTTTGGCAGCTACCATCCTTCCATCAGCGCTGGCAGTCATCGTCCTGTTTAAGTTTGTGAATTTATTTAAAGATTCCCCTAAAGTGAAGCTAATGACCAAGTCCGTGCAGCCGATCATTGCTGTCCTTCTGGCTGTCATGGCCTACCAGTTCTTTTTGACAGGCTTTGAAAACAGCGGAATGCTGCATCTTGTGCTGCTTGCAGCTGTTAGCTATTTAACATTGATCAAATTCAAGGTTCATCCTTCGCTTGTTATATTTGGAGCTTTATTTTATGGAGGGATCTTTTTATCTTAGCCTATAAAAATAGGAGATGAAAAAATGGATAAAACATGGGAGGAAAACAACTTAATATCCATACGCGAACATGCGTATTTGTACCTGAAAAAACTCATTTTAGAAGGAGAATACCAGGCAGGAGACAGACTGGTAGAAAGAGAACTTGCAGCCAAGCTCAACATTAGCCGCACACCGATTCGGGAGGCTCTGTTCAGGCTGGAATCTCAAGGTTTCGTAAAAACAGTTCCCAGAAAAGGGGTCGTCATCTCCAATATTTCAGAGCATGAAGTATTGGAGGTATTTACGATTCTCTCTTCCCTGGAAGTGCTTGCTGTAAAACTGGCAGCACAAAGAATGGATTCAGGTACACAAAAAGAACTGGATCTCAAAATTAAGGAACTGATGGAGCTAAGTGAACAGGATGAAGAAAACTTCAACTCCGAACATATTCAAATGAACAGGCTGATTAATAAGGCATCCAAAAGTCCAAAACTATATGAAATCCTATCAGGCTTGATCGATTTTATTCATATGGCCGCCAATATGGGGTATGAAACACCAGGAAGAAGGAAGGACTCCTTAAAAGAACATATCGATATTATGAAGGCACTGCGCGATAAAGATGCCGAAATAGCTGAATACCTGATGCGGATTCATATTGAGAATTCGAAAAAGGCGTACATGGCCTATGTGAACCGAATTAAAAAGAGAGGGACTGTTAAAAACTAATAAATATTTAAAAGTTTAGTATTGTCTGAATATTATTAATATGGTATATTGTATACCAAGAACTAAGAAACGAAATCACAGGGAGGAATTCAATCATGCCAAACATCCATTTTGTCAACAGCAACAAAACTCTGGAAGTGCCTGAGGATTCTAATATATTAAGAATGTCGCTCCGCTATGATGGAGATCTGCCAAATCGCTGCGGCGGCGGAATTTGCGGCACTTGTGTTTTTAAAACAGAAGAAGGAGCAGAATACCTGGACAACGTAAAAATCCAGGAAAGAAGGAAGCTGGGAGAAGAGTGGCTGGAGAAAGGCTACCGTTTAGGCTGCCAGACATTCGTTACAGACGGGGATATCACCATTTCTTGGGACGATGAAGTTACCGATCAGGTGAAAAAGAGAAAGCCGGATAAATTAAAACAAACCGTTATAACAGGAAAATGAGCTTACGAATACTGCATTCTGTAATGGATGAAATCAACGGCATTGGCCCATTACAGAATGTAATAGTATATAGAATCCAATAAAATAGAAGAAGGTGAAATTATGTGGGTTTGCAGCACACATTTAAAAGAAGCCATGCAAATATTAAAAACTCCTCATATTCGAAAAGCTCCATATGAAATCAAATGCTCACTTTGTGAAAATCATGCTTTCGCCAAAGTCTATTATACTCACCGCTCATTTAAATTCACTAAACAACTATATTCTTCATTAAAACAACGTGTTTCCCAGGAGGCATAGCGATGGATGGGGTAAAAAAGGGAATTGAAGAAAGACTGGAAGAGCTGAATATACAGCTCCCTGTATTGGCTGACATCCGAATGCCTTTTGAACCGGGCGTTATCTCAGGCAAAACAGTCTTTTTATCCGGACAAACACCCAGGGTAAATGGCGCACAAAAATATGCAGGTATTGTAGGGGAAGATATCTCGATCGAGGAAGCAAAGGATGCAGCAAGAATTTGTACGCTGAATCTGCTGGCAGCCCTTAAAGGGATCATTGGAGATTTAAATAAAGTAAAAAGAATCATCAAAATGGATGGATACGTTGCCTCAACAAGCAGCTTTAAAAATCATCCTGTAGTCATTAATGCTGCATCAGATTTGCTTCATGACATTTTCGGCAAGGAAAATGGACATGCCCGCAAAGCTGTAGGGCTAGCCTCCCTTCCAGGCGGAGCCCCTGTAGAAATTGAAATGATCGTTGAAATAGAATAACTTCCAAACAAGGGCTGCTCAGGTATTGAGCAGTTTTTCTATTTATGCTTCATAAATAAAATGCTATTATGTTTTCAAAAAGGATAAAGGAGGATGTAAGCCCAAATAAATTTATGTAAGGGTTTTCAAGTTATACAGCTTTAAATCTGCTATATTTAAATAAATATATAAGATAACCTGAGAATAGGTGATTCATATGAAGAGCTTTCTTTCTTCTTTAAAAAAATTCAATACACTCCGGAACCAGATTCTAGCAGTGTTTTTAAGCGTCATGCTGTTTGTCCTGGCATTTGTTTCACTCGTTGTCTATGACCAATTAGGCGGCTTTTTCAGGCAAAATGCAGAACGCCAAATTCAGCAAACCGCTGCAGAAGCTAACGGAAGAATGGAAACGCTTTATAAACAAATTGATACTCTGACTAATCAGCTCATGACCAATAGTACTGTTCAGCAGATGCTGCTAAAGATGCTTGAAGGAGAAAGCATGGATTACGGAAAATTGGAATCCCTGATAAAAATCATCAATAATACATATGCCTACTCAGATGGAATATCATCAATTGAACTGTATAATGCAGAAGGCAAAAGGATTTTCCCATTCGATGGGAAAAATATTTTTAAAGTCATTGATTCAAAGTGGGTAAAAGCCGCTGACAAGGAAAAGGGGAAGCTTGTTTGGACAGGGAAGGATCCTGGGAACAGCAGCTATTCTGCCGCCATACGGAGAGTCAGTCTGATGGATCGCTGGTTTACGAATGGCGGTTATCTTGTCGTCCGTATTTCCAACAGTTATTTTCAGGTACAAGGGAATAATGAAGAAAACGGACAGAATGATTATATGATGCTTCTCGATCGCGACTTAACGCCAATTACCTATGATTACGGACTCGACATAAAAAGCATTATCCAGCAAGAGGAAAAATCGATTATGATCCAGGATCAGGAATATATGGCTGTTACCGAAAAGTCAGCTGTGACAGGCTGGACTTTTGTCATCCTGAAGCCGATGAGTTTTCTGCTGCAGGGCGTTTCGAAAGTTCGTGCTGTAATCATTTTAGCAGTTTCCATTGGATTCTTTTTATTTGTCATTTCCTCCATAGTGCTCGCCACCATGATCACCAAACCGATTAAGAAACTGACTAATACGATGAAAAATGCCAAAATGGATGAATTAAAACTGAATCCTGAGAGTAATTCCTCGTTTGAATTTATTGAATTAAATAACACCTACAATAAAATGGTTGAAAGGACCAACCACTTAATACAAGTTGTCTATGAAAAAGAATTGCTGCGGTCCCGAACTGAGCTGAAGGCACTGCAGGCTCAAATTGATCCGCATTTTCTTTACAACACTCTAAATGCACTGTACTGGTCCCTGGAGGAGAAAAAGGAAGAGGAATTGGCTGAGATTGTTATTTCAATGTCGGAACTTTTCCGATATACAATCGGGAATCGCAGCTCAGCTGAATGGGTTACTATACATGATGAACTTGATCATATTGAACGGTATATGCGCCTAATGAAAATGCGGCTTGGAGAAAGATTATTATGGAAAGTTGCTGCACCGCCCAAGCTCCTGGGTGTGAGAATACCAAAATTGATTATCCAGCCATTAGTTGAAAATGCTATACAGCATGGAATTGAAAATAAGAGAATACAAGGAACTGTCCTTATCAAATTAGAAGAATCAGCCGGAGGGGACTCGATCAAAATCACGGTGCAGGATAACGGCCCGGGAATTGATCAGACTGAGCTTCATCAGTTAAACGAGGAGATAAAAAAAGAGAATGTTTCTTCATTTAAAGGAATTGGGATGGCGCTGACAAACGTTAACAAAAGGCTCAGCCTTTATTATGATGCCTATTCCCTTGTAGGTCTTCATCTGGAAAGTGAGTTGGGTTCAGGCACTAAAGTTGTGTTCGAGATACCTGCGGGGGAGGGAATTAAAGATGAATACAAAGATAATCTTAATAGTGGATGATGAAGAGACAACAAGACAGGGGCTGAAAAAGACACTGGAAGGATGGTCAGCAGGGAGATTTGAGATTATAAGCGCAGCTGATGGACATGAAGCTTTAGAGTTATTTAAGAGGACCAAAGTGAACCTGCTTATTACAGATATATGCATGCCAGAAATGAATGGATTGGCGCTGCTGAAACACATTAGAAATCAAGGATACAAGCCTGCTGTCATGATTATTTCAGGCTATCCTCATTTTGAATTTGCCCAGGAAGCCATCCGGCTGGGTGTTCTCAACTATCTGGTCAAACCACTGCGGAAGGAAAGTCTTATAAAGGCAATTGAAGAGGCTCTTGAAACGGAAGAACATATGGTCAGGGCAGATTATTTGGAGAAAGTCGCAGATCAGGGCCTGTTAGAGCTGGAAGCAAAAAAAGAGTATGTAAATTCATCTGTCAAACAAGCCATTGCTTATGTAAACAAAAACCTTCCGGAACAAATTTCTCTCAAAGAAGTCGCTGATGCAGTGCATCTGAATGCCAGTTATTTTAGTGCGATGTTTAAAGAGCAGACCAGCATTACCTTTAGTGAATATTTGACAAGAAAAAGGCTGCAATTGGCGAAAAAGCTGCTCATAACCACGGATTTGCCAATAGATGAAGTGGCCCGGCAGGCTGGGTATCAAACAGCCAAGTACTTTATTAAGCTTTTTAAAGACTCGGAAGGTGTGACCCCAAGCAAATACCGGAAACTGACCGAACTTGATGAAACTCCCATCTAAAAATAGTGGAATTTTTCCCAATCGCGGTTACCTTACCGCGATTTTTTAGTGGTGTTATCATTAGAATTGTTAGAATAATTAAGAAATAGGGGGTTGGAAAATGTTTAAGAAAGCGCATTCATTTTTACTTATTGCAGTGCTGATCCTGGCAGCAGCGCTCGCAGGATGCAGCGGAAACACCGATACGGCCAGTGGTGAAAACGGTTCCAAAAAAACCATTAAATTCATGCACTTATGGCCGGCAGGAAGCTCCAAGCAGCAAAATCAGATTGTTACAGATATTATTGAACAATATGAAGCCGAGCATGAAGATGTGAAAATTGAAGTTGAAGTTCTGGAAAATGAGCAGTACAAAAATAAAATCAAGGTTCTTTCATCTTCAAATGAATTGCCGGATGTAGGGTTTACCTGGGCAGCGGGATATATGACTCCATTTGTGAAGGGCAATCTATTTGCAGAGCTTGATGATGTATTAAATGATGGTTTGAAGGATTCTTTTGTCAGCGGGACTACGGAAGCTTACGCTCTCGATGGAAAAACCTATGGTTTGCCTCTTGAGCTGAACATTGCACCTATATACTACAATAAAGAAATTTTTAAGAAATATAATCTTGATGTTCCCCAAACTTACAGCGAGTTTGAAAATGCTGTTAAGACATTGGCAGACAACGGTGTTGCCCCGATTGCACTTGGAAATAAAGACCGCTGGACAGGATCTTTGTGGTACATGTACCTGGCAGACCGATTTGGCGGGGCTGAAGTTCTTAATAAAGCCATTGACCGCTCCGGTTCGTTCGAAGATCCGGCACTGGTATCAGCTGCTGAAGAAATTCAAAACCTTGTCAAAGAGAACGCATTTAATAAAGGCTATAATGGACTTTCAAATGACGAAGGAAAGGCTGAGTTCCTGAACGGCAATGCGGCAATGTATCTGATGGGAACCTGGGAGCTCCCTAATTTTACAACGAATGAAGAAATCCCGCAGGATTTCAGGGATAGCGTTGGATTCTTTAAATTCCCGACCGTTGACGGCGGCAAAGGAAATATCGACAGCTGGGTGGGCGGCCCGGGAGTAGGGTTATTCGTTGCTGAGAATTCAAAGGTTAAAGATGAATCAAAAGAATTTGTAAAGTTCTTTGTTAAAAAGTGGGGAGAGCAATCTGTTGAAAAAGCGGGTGTAATTCCTGCCACGAAGGTCGATACCGGTAAAGTGGATCTTCCAGACCTGTATATTGATGTCTTAAACGAGTTAAATAAAGCCAGCAGCTTAACCTTATTTGCTGATGTCCAAATGAGTGCTTCGGTTGCAGAAACACATTTAAACCTTATCCAATCACTGTTCGGCAATGAAGTAAAACCAGCTGATTATGCCAAACAGCATGAAGAGGCTCTTAAGGCTGAGGAAGGGAATTAACAGCATTCCCGGAAAAGGATATATCTGCTGATGGGGTATATCCTTTCCAATTCTAACAGGGAGGAGCTTAAATGAAATGAATAAAGTGCTGTCCAATAAAAAAGTCATTGCACTGTACATCACACCTGCCCTTTTCCTGGTCCTTGCGCTGATCTATGTGCCGATTGTGCAGACAGGCTACTATGGTTTAATGAAATGGAATGGCATTGGAGAAATGGATTTTATCGGCTTAAAGAATTACACGGTACTGATGAAAGATGCACTCTTTTGGAAAAGTGCATTGCATTCCTTTTTGCTGGCCCTGTTTTCAGCATTAAGTCTGATCGGTTACTTGTTCATTTCCATTATCCTCGCCGGTAAAATCAAAGGTGCAGATTTATTGAGGAAGATATACCTGATCCCCATGCTGCTGGCGTCAGTTGCAATTGCACAGCTTTGGATGAAGATATATCACCCTTCAAATGGCATGCTGAACACAGTGTTAATGGCTATCGGCATAGAAGATCCGCCTGCATGGCTTGCGGACGCCAATCTCGCACTCTATGCCATCATTATACCAATTATATGGCAATACGCAGGTTTTTACATTCTCATTTATTATGCAGCATTAAAAAATATTCCTGAATCACTTGTTGAAGCAGCAAGAATTGATGGGGCTTCTCCCTGGCAGATTGCCCTTAAAATAAAGCTTCCTTTGATTATGAATGTAATTAAAGTAACGATTGTTCTTGCAGTCGTAGGCTCGCTGAAATACTTTGACCTGATCTATGTCATGACCGGGGGCGGTCCGAATGGAGCAAGCGAAGTAATGGCGTCTTATATGTATCAAAAAGCATTTAAGGGTTTTGACTTTGGATATGCAAGTGCCATCGGATTTTTCCTGCTGGTCATTTGTCTTATTGTTACCTACATCATCCGCAGATTTACAGCTGCAAATGAAGATATCTATTAACGAAAGGGAGGAGAATGTATGGAAACAGTAAAACCTGATGGCACTCCACGCATAGGAAAAGGACTGGACACAAAGCTTGTCTCAAAACCGATCATAAACCGTATAGCTTATGGCATCATGTATGTGTTCCTAGTTCTTGTCGCCGTGTTTCAGATTTTCCCGATTATCTGGCTCTTTCTTTTTTCCCTGAAAAACAACCAGGAAGTCTTCAATATGTCTCCATTTTCATTGCCTGAAAACCCTAAATGGGAAAATTACGCAAAGGTTTGGACGGAAGGAAACATCAGCCTCTATTTTTTAAATAGTGTAACGTACACCCTTTCAGCCGTCATGCTGACTGTTGTTTTAGCCAGCATGGTTACCTTTGCCATTACGAGAATGCATTGGAAAGGCAGCAGGCTGGTGCTGGGACTGTTTATGGTCGGTTTAATGATACCGGTCCATTCAACATTGATCCCTTTATTCAGCACTTTTACCAATATCAATCTGATTGATAATCCGCTATCCATTATTCTAACTTACACAGCTTTTAACCTGCCGATCACCATTATGATTTTGCTGGGCTTTTATGAAGCTTTGCCAAGGGAGGTAGAAGAAGCAGCAGTCATGGATGGTGCATCCATCCATCATATTTTCTTTAAAATAACTCTGCCAATGACGATGCCGGTAATGGCAACGGCTGCGATTATTAATATGATCTACAACTGGAATGAATTTGTTTTTGTGAATACATTTATCAGTTCGAATAGCTTTAAGACACTCACTGTTGGTATCCAGAATTTCATTGGCCAGTATACTACGGATTGGGGGGCTATCGGTGCCACACTGGTCATCAGCATCCTGCCAATATTAATTGCCTTTCTGATATTAAGCAATCGCATCGTTGAGGGGATAGCATCTGGCTCGGTTAAAGGATAATGATCTAAAGCAGAGGAGGTGATAAACATGCAAAATACACTGGGCAAGCTATTTACAATATGTGAATGGATCATGAAGCTTGCTTATGTTAACTTGCTCTGGTTTTTTTTTACGGCGGCAGGGCTAATCGTTTTTGGCTTCATGCCGGCAACCGTATCCCTCTTCACCATCGTCCGCAAGTGGCAGATGAAACAGGCAGAAGTGCCTGTTTGGGATACTTTCCTATCAATCTATAAAAAGGAATTCACTAAATCTAATTTGCTTGGTTTCATACTTGTAATCTGCGCGGGGTTCATTCTTTTGGATTTACATTTTGTAAATGGATTAGAAGGGAGTCTGCAGCTGCTATTTTTCGTACCGCTGCTGATTACATCTGCTCTCTATTTCATTACTCTGATGTATCTTTTTCCGGTGTATGTACATTTCGAATTAAAAGTAACCGAATATATAAAAAATTCATGTCTACTTGGGATCCTGAACCTGCATCTTACCCTAATTTTTGCAGCATCTGCCGGATCCATCATTTTTCTGCTGTTGTACAGTCCTGCATTTATTCCCTTCTTTAGCGCGGTTTCCATTACATGGATTCTGATGTATGGGGGAATGTACAGTTTTAGGAAAATTGAAGCGAGGGAAAAGCACCGGCAGCTTGAACCGATCAGGCATTCGGGCTTAAGCAGACATATTTAAGGAACAAATAAAAAGAAAGGTGTGGTCAAATGGCACTCATACGCAATCCGATTTTAACAGGATTTAATCCTGATCCGAGCATTTGCCGGGTGGGAGAAGATTATTATATTGCTGTTTCCACTTTTGAGTGGTTTCCCGGTGTTGGAATCTATCATTCTAAGGATCTGAAGAATTGGCGTCTGGCTGCAAGGCCATTAAACCGGATAAGCCAGCTGAATATGACAGGAAATCCGGATTCAGGCGGGGTTTGGGCACCTGCTTTATCCTATCATGATGGCCAGTTCTGGCTTATTTATACGGATGTAAAAGTGGTGGATGGCCAGTGGAAGGATTGCCATAATTACCTTTCAGTATGTGAAAGCGTAGAAGGGGAATGGTCTGATCCTGTATATTTAAATAGTTCAGGATTTGACCCTTCTATGTTCCATGATGAGGAAGGAAAAAAATATTTGGTCAACATGGTGTGGGATCACCGTGCCGGCCATCACAATTTTTACGGAATCGCTTTGCAGGAATATGACGCACAGAAGCAAAAGCTGACAGGGAAAGCGGAGATCATCTTCAAGGGGACCGATATCAAACTGACAGAAGCTCCGCATTTGTATAAAATCAATGGCTATTACTATTTGCTGACTGCTGAAGGCGGGACTAAATATGACCATCAGGCCACCATTGCGAGATCAAAGAATATAAGGGGGCCATATGAAGTGCACCCTGAAAATCCGCTCATTTCATCTTTCGGGTCACCGAGGAACCCTCTGCAAAAGGCCGGTCACGCCTCATTGGTACAAACCCACACAGATGAATGGTTTCTTGTCCATCTTACAGGACGTCCCTTATCAAGAGAGGGGCATCCCTTACTCGACCCGCGCGGATATTGTCCTCTTGGAAGGGAGACGGCCATACAAAGGCTGGAATGGAAGAATGAATGGCCTTATGTGACTGGCGGGAACGAGCCTTCCCTTGAAATAGAAGGGCCAAAGATTAAGGAAGCAAAGTGGGGAAGAGATTTTCCGGAAAAAGACGATTTTGATAGTGAAACCCTAAACCTGCATTTCCAGAATTTAAGGATTCCACTTGGGGAGCATATTGTTTCATTGAATGATAACCCGGGCCATCTTCGATTATATGGGAAAGAAAGCTTAACATCCAAATTTACACAGGCCTTCATTGCGAGGAGATGGCAGCACTTTTCTTTTACTGCTGAAACAAAGGTGGCATTTGAGCCCGAAACCTTCCAGCAATCTGCCGGCCTCGTCAATTATTATAATACTGAAAACTGGACGTCCTGCCAGGTCAGCTGGAATGAAGATAAAGGACGAATCCTTGAATTGGTGTCATGCGATAATTTTACTTTCTCCCAGCCTTTAAAAGGGAATGAAATAGAAATCCCGGCAGAAGTGAAATATGTTTACCTACGTGTTAATGTCCATATCCATGAATATAATTATTCTTATTCATTCGACGGTGAGAACTGGACAGAACTTGCAGTTCCTTTCCAATCCCATAAATTATCGGATGATTACATAAAGGGCGGCGGTTTTTTTACAGGTGCATTCGTCGGCATGCAATGTCAGGACACTTCCGGCCAAAATCAATTTGCCGATTTTGATTATTTTGTTTATAAAGGCGAATCTAAATCATAAAATTGGGCTGCTCAGGTATTGAGCAGTTTTTTTCTATATAATAGAGAAAAAGGATTCTCTTCACTTAGACAGAATTAATGTACAAAAGAATCATAGGGAGGATTTTATGCAAACATTAGAAAAACTTAATTGCAGGTTTTGGTATCAAACTCCTGTGTCAGAAACAGACCGTCCCATTTTAGGGGCTATGGTCGGGGATCGAATGACTCTGATGATTGATGCAGGCAATTCTAAGGCTCATGCCCAATTATTTTTAAGAGAGCTGGAGAAGCAGCGAATACCTTCACCAAGAATGGTGGTGCTGACTCATTGGCACTGGGATCATATTTTCGGCCTTCCTTCACTGGATATTCCATCTGTTGCTTCCAGCCTCACGAAAGCGGAAATGGAAAAACTAATTCCTTTTCGATGGACAGATGATGCATTGGATGAACGTGTTAAAAGCGGAGTCGAAATAGAATTTTGCGCAAGCGCCATAAAAAAAGAGTATGGTAAAGATCGAAGCATTAAAATTAAACTTCCAGATATCACGTTCGAGAATAAGCTTGAAATAGATCTCGGAGGTGTGACTTGCCAACTGCAGCAAGTAGGCGGGGACCATTCGCCAGATTCGGTGGTGGTATATATAAAGGAAGAAAAAATATTATTTCTGGGAGATGCGATTTACGCGAATCTTTACGCAAGTAAATGGAATTACACGGCAGACCGCGTGCTTCAGCTAATGGATGCACTGGATCAGTTTGAGGCAGATACATATATTTTGTCTCATGGAACGGCCATATCAAAGTCAGAGTACCAGGAGGAAGCGGCCTTGCTGCGGAAGGCTGCACAGCTTACAAAAGAATTCGAAGGGCAGATGGAAGAAATGAAGAATGCCTATCAATCCTATGTCAATCGTGAACTGAATGACAATGAGCTTGAAATGATACAGTACTTTGCAAATGGTTATGAACTGCAAAAAACTTCTGCAGTTTAATTTGTAAATCAAAATATCCTTTTTAAGGGAGGCTGTCATGAATAAATACTCTGTTAATCTTTCAACTGTTTTTACAGAAGTTCCTTTTTTGGAGCGGTTCAAAAAAGCCCGTGAAGCTGGTTTTTCTTATGTGGAGTGCCAGTTTCCATATACATATACAATAGAAGAAATCAAAAAAGAGCTTAAGCAAAATCAGTTATCGTTGGGCTTAATTAACCTGCCGCCAGGTCAATGGGAAAAAGGGGACCGTGGACTGGCGGCAGACCCGGAGCGCATAGAAGAATTTAGAAAATCAGTTGAAACGGGAATCCGTTATGCAAATGGCCTTGGAGTTAAAAAGATACATTGCATGGCTGGGATACACCAAGATAATAATCGGGAAGTTTTTGTTGAAAATCTCTTTTATGCGGGCACTGCAATGTCTAAGCACGAGATTACCTTATTAATTGAGCCTATCAATCCATTCGACATGCCTGGCTATTTCTTAAGTGATCTCCAGCAGGCAGCCGACATTATCCA
Organism: Cytobacillus oceanisediminis; assembly: GCF_022811925.1. Classification (NCBI taxonomy): domain Bacteria; kingdom Bacillati; phylum Bacillota; class Bacilli; order Caryophanales; family Bacillaceae; genus Cytobacillus; species Cytobacillus oceanisediminis. The sequence goes on from NZ_CP065511.1 coordinate 2,408,479, forward strand.
TCGTGTCGGTTTGCCGAATGTGAAGCTTCAATTCGACTTTTACCATATCGAAAGAATTCATGGCCATTCTCTTTTCATGTATCAAAAATACGCTGAGCTTGTTTCGCATGTGCAAATTGCAGACCATCCGGGCAGACAGCAGCCAGGGACAGGCGAAATAAATTATACCGATATCCTTCAATACTTGAGTAAACACTACCGAGGCTTGATAGGTTTTGAATATAATCCACAAGGCAGAAGTGAAGAGAGTTTTGCTTGGATGAAAGGGGTGACATCATGAAGATTGGATTTATTGGTACAGGAGTAATGGGTTCGCGGATGGCTAAGCGTCTCCTGGACAATAGCTTTCACGTCATGGTTCATAATCGGACAATTGAAAAAGCACAGCCCCTTATTGAGCTGGGAGCCTTTTATTCGGAAACGATCAGCTACCTGGCCAGCCAATGTCAAGTCGTGTGTACATGTCTTTCTATGCCAGACGATGTGCTGAACGTCTATACAGGTAAGGAGGGGATTATTCATAGTGCCCAGCCCGGAACGATATGCATTGACTTTACATCAGTAGGGGCCGACACGAGTAAAACAATCTTTGAGATGACAGATGCAAAAAAGATCAGTTATCTGGATTGTCCGGTTAGCGGCGGTCCAGAAGGAGCAGAAAGCGGGACATTAACGATCATGGCAGGCGGCGAGAAAGTGGCTTTTCAAAAAGTTAAGCCGGTACTGGAGGTGCTCGGTGACACCATAGAGTATCTGGGACCTTCGGGTTCAGGCAGCATTGCCAAGCTGATTAATCAGTATCTTGTTGCTGTTCACTCGCTGGCTGCATCAGAGGCAATGGTAACAGGATCTGCTTATGGACTGGACTCCGAACTGCTCTTGAAAGTGCTGAAGGCAAGCTATGGCGACAGCAGAATCCTGCGCAGGCATATGGAACAATACGTATTCGACCGCCATTTCACACCAGGAGGGGCAGTGAAATATGTTAACAAGGATGTCCGGCTCGCCAACCAGCTTTTACAGGATGCCGGCCTAAGCCAATTTACAGGTCAGATGGCTGAAAAAGCATTCCAGGCAGCAGCTGAGCAAGGCCTTAGCGATCAGGATATGTCGGCAGTCATAAAGCCGCTGGAGGAAGAGGCAGGAATTATTGTGAAGAGGAAGAAGTAATCAGCGGAGACAGGAAGGCTGCTGGTTATTAGCATTCATTTGATATGTATAGCAGAAAACCAGTGTGAAGCAAACTGAATGCTGGGATATACCAAAATTCAGGCCGATATAATTTATATCCCAACGATAAAAACCGAAACTTTATGGATAAACCTTCTTCCGACCTCCTCTAAAGGAGCTATTCCTATTAAAATATCAGTATTTTCTGCTATAATGAAAATCTGAAAAAATAATAGAGAAACCGGGAGAGCAGCAATGAAACGCAAAAAAAGCAAAAAGCGTACAAAACGCAGATCAAATATAGCATTCCTGTTATTTTTTTTGGTTTTGATCTTTGTCCTATTTGATCAATTCAAGCAGCTTAATATTAAGGAAACAGCGGTTTCCTTACTGCCTAATACTGTGTCAAGGGATGTTCAGAATTATACGCCAATCCTTCAGAAGGAGTTGAAGGAAGTTAACCTTGAAGAATATACTCTCGTATTGGCCGCGATCATGCAGCAGGAAAGCAAAGGGAAGGGCGGGGACCCGATGCAGGCTTCAGAATCAGCAGGATTACCCCCGAATTCCATTCGGGATCCGGAACAAAGCATTAAGCAGGGTGTTAAACACTTTCAGAAAGCATTAAATTATGGCAGTCAAAAAAAGGTAGACTTCCCTGCCGTTATCCAGGCTTACAATATGGGAATCGGCTATATTGACTTTGTTGCTGAACAGGGCGGAAAACACAGTGAAGAAATCGCGAAAGAATTCTCACTCAAACAGGCTGAAAAAAATCCGGAAGTTTATAATTGCGGAGGCGACAAAAATAATTTCCGCTATCCATACTGTTATGGGGATTTCACGTATACAACAAAAGTAACGAAAAATATTGAGATTCTTACGGCAAGTAACACAGGAAAATCCGGAGAATTTAAATCAGTATGGTGAAACGAAACATAATAATATTGTGAAACGAAACATAATAATATTATGGTAAACTAAAACCGCGCTTGTTAAAAAAGTGCGGTTTGTTTTGTGTTTCCATACAGGTTTTAATCGCCAAGTTTTTATGGATCCTGTTCCAACCTGAATTATGGCAATCGTGGTTATGAATAAAGAGGTTTAAAAATACTTAAAAAGAGGAATGGTTCTAGGTCATAACCGGTCTAAGAGCTGCATAAGTTAATTTCCTCCATTGTATTCATTTAAATGACTCGGCTTTTATGTATAATTTGTTTAAACGAATCATATATATAGGCTGTTGTCTGTTTTTTCTCTTCCTTGAAAAATTATAGATTTATAAGTTTTTACATAAAAAGTGAAACCAAATTGCATTTCATTCGTCTATATAGACGTGCAGCATTTATTAATGTGCAACAGCCAGCTTAGGCTGTGAACAGGGCACTCCCCTGTTTTATAGTCATTAAAGAGCATTTTATCTGGACATGCTTGACATTTTATCAAATGCGAGTATAGTTATATTCTTGTGCAGTGCTTTTTTTGCATGTTCATAGATTATTAATATTTATCAGGTAAACTAATAATTGGGCTGATTGCCAACATAAGATTTTTAAATTACTAGCGAAGTATGTTAGAATAATGTGCTAGAAGGCAGGTGTATGATTTTGAATACTTTACTTCATAAAAGTCAGGATATATTTAATAAATATATAGGCTTTTTCTTTTTAGCAGTATTTCTGCTCTGGATGAAAACGTATATTACTCAAATGACACAATTTAACTTAGGCATTGAAAGTGCCTTGCAGCAGTTCCTTTTATTCATTAACCCGCTTGGATCTTCATTGCTGTTTTTAGGATTTGCATTCTTTTTTAAAGGCAGAAGAAAATATATCGCCTTAATGGTAATGTATTTCTTGCTTTCGTTCCTGCTGTTTGCAAACGCAGTGTACTATCGTTTCTTTAATGATTTTATTACATTGCCGACTTTGACGCAGACACAGAATTTTGGTGACGTCAGCGGAAGCATCAGCTCATTATTACAGCCGACTGATATCTTTTTCTTCCTTGATTTCATCTTGCTTGCCGGCTTGCTTGTATTTAAAGCCGTTAAAATCGAAACAAAGGATATGACGCGCCGCCGATCTGCAGCTATAATTTATGCTTCACTGGCCATTTCCTTTGCTAACCTAGGATTGGCAGAAACAGACCGCCCGGAACTTTTGACAAGAGGTTTTGACCGCAACTATATTGTTAAGTATTTAGGCATGTACAATTATACGATTTATGATGCAGTTCAAAGCACGAAGGCATCCGCGCAAAGAGTTATGGCGGATAGCAGTGATACTACCGAAGTCATCAACTTTACAAAATCGAATTATGCTGAACCAAATCCGAAGTACTTCGGTAAAGGGGAAGGCATGAATGTAATCTACCTTCACCTGGAATCCATTCAGACATTCTTAATGAATTATGAACTGCACGGTGAAGAAGTAACGCCATTCTTAAATTCACTGATTGAAGAAGAAAATACAACGTATTTTGATAACTTCTTCCATCAGACTGCACAAGGGAAAACGGCAGATGCTGAGTTTATCCTTGAAAACTCCCTATATGGATTGCCGCAGGGTTCTGCTTTTACAACTAAGGGCATGAATACGTACAATGCTGCTCCTGCAATTCTGAAAGATAAAGGATATACATCTGCAGTCTTCCACGGTAACTCAGGAAGTTTCTGGAACCGTAATGAAATTTATAAATCATTTGGATATGACAACTTTTTTGATGCAGATTACTATGATTTAAAACCAGAAAACATGGCTGACTATGGTCTGATGGATAAACCGTTCTTTGAACAATCCATGCCGTACCTGAAGTCGCTAAAACAGCCGTTCTATTCAAAGTTTATTACAGTATCTCATCACTATCCGTATCATATGGATCAGGAGCAGGCAACAATTGAGCCGCATACCACTGGGGACAAATCAGTGGATAATTATTTCCAGACAGCCCGGTATGCTGATGAAGCACTTAAACAGTTCTTTGAACAGCTAAAAGCTTCCGGCCTGTATGAGAACTCAGTGATTGTCATGTATGGTGACCATTATGGTATTTCCAAGAATCATAATAAAGCAATGGAACAAGTGCTTGGCAAGGAAATTTCAGCGTTCGATAGTGCCGGTCTGCAGCGTGTGCCTCTGTTCATCCGAGTACCTGGCATGGAGGGCGGAGTAAATCATGAATTTGGCGGACAGATTGACCTTATGCCGACATTGATGCACTTGCTTGGCATTGATACTAAACAGTATTTGCAATTCGGTACTGACTTATTATCAGAAAATCATGATGACCTTGTGCCGTTCCGTAACGGAGATTTCATGAGTCCAACCATTTCATCTGTTGACGGCAAATTCTATGACTCAACAACTGGTGAACTGCTGGATGAAAGCCGTTTTGAAGAAGCGAAAAAACTTCAGGAAAGTGCCGAGCAGAAATTGGCGCTATCTGATAAAGTGGTAAATGGAGATCTTCTCCGCTTCTACACACCGGAAAATTTCGAACCGGTTGACCGTTCGAAATACGATTACAAAGCCGAAGGCAATGGAGTAAACAAGAAAAGCGAAGTAACTGAAGAAACGGCTGAAGCAGATAAGCCATCAAATGAATAACTAGTAAAGGCTGCCTGGAAATTCCAGGTAGCCTTTTTGGTTACAATTGGTAAAGTCCTTATAATGCCTTTTGTTCGCGGATGCTCTCTTTGGCATGTGCAGGCTTGTTATGCTGATGGTCCAGTTCGGAAAGATAGTATTCTGAGCTGAACGAGTTCTTCGGCTCCTCAAGCCAGAACAAACATATGGCAAAGCTTACCAGTGCTCCACCTGCAAGAATAAAAAAGAATGTTTGCGGTGAAACAAAGGTATATAGGGTTAAATATATCGTTGCGCCGACATTGCCATAAGCGCCTGCCATTCCGGCTATCTGGCCTGTTATACGTTTCTTTATCATCGGTATGACCGCAAAGGTTGCTCCCTCTGCCCCCTGTATGAACATGGATGTCAGAATGGTCATGAGAACAGCGGCAAGGAGGGGCCAGCTGGAATCGATAAAGCCCATTCCGAGGAGGCCAGCAGAGATTCCTAGCATATATACAAGCATCACCCGCTTGCGATTTCCCATCCTATCTGAAAGGATCCCGCCAAGAGGCCGGGCTATGAGGTTAATAAAAGCAAATGAAGCTGCGATTAATCCTGCTGTCGAGGGAGTCAGGGAAAAAGTCAGCTGAAAAAACATGGGCAGCATGGATACAATGGCAAGCTCTGCTCCAAAATTTGCAAAGTATGTACTGTTCAATGCTGCCACATTTTTAAAATTATATTGATCTTCATCTGGTACTCCTGCTTTTAGAATCGGGATGTTCACTTCCAATATCTTATAAAGCTGTATGATGAAAGCTATTCCAATCAGGCTCAAGACAATATATAAAGTGCTTTCCGCAATAAATCCCAGATTTTCGATCCTCCATGCACTGATTGCCAAAGCACCGCCAAGCGGAATCGACCACAAAATCAGTCTGAACATATCCCCCCAAGTGCTGACTTCCATTGCCCCCGATTTTTTCGGTTTAACAAGGGACTTTCCCTCAGGAGTATCCTTAACTGCCCAATAATAGAAGATTCCATAAGCAAAACAAATGAGTCCTGTAAGGGCTAAGGCATATCTCCAGCCATTTTCTCCGCCGAAAAGCGTAAGACCGATAAAGGGAAGTACCATCGCTGCTGCAGCTGAGCCGAAATTTCCCCAGCCTCCATATAATCCTTCTGCAAACCCTACATCTTTTGGCGGGAACCACTCTGAAACCATGCGTATGCCAATAACGAAGCTCGCTCCTATGCTGCCGAGCACTAAGCGGGAAATCATGAGCTGCAGCCAGTTATCTGCGAACGCAAAAATCAATGCAGGAACGGACATGACAATTAATAAAGAAGAATAGATTATCCGGGGTCCGAACCGATCCAAAAGGCTGCCAATAATAATTCTGGCTGGAATGGTTAAGGCTACATTCAAAATTCCAAGAGCAGCCATATGCTCGGCAGTAAGCCAATTCATTTCACTCAGCATCGTCGTGGCTAAAGGTGCCATGTTGTACCAGGTAAAAAATGAAATAAAAAAGGCTATCCATGTTAAATGCAAAATCTTCATTCGCTCATCTTTAAATTTAAAAATGTCCGCTAACTTCAATTAAAATCCTCCTTCAATTACCTGAATATTTTTATATCATTGCATAAAATTTAATTGAATGTGATTATTATGTAAGGTTTTCTTACATACGACAAAAGTCCTATTATTGATCAAACCTCTTGATATATCCGAGATTAAACGCTTTCATATCAATGTAAACTAAGGTAAAAAGTAGGAGTGGCGCCAATTGGAAAAGATAGGGCAAAAGGATAGTAAAAATAAAAATATTCAAAAAGTTATGTTAATTACGATTTCCATGTGATATTATCTAACATATCAAAAAAGAAATGAGGAAAGGCGGGGAATAGCTTGGGGAGGGAGTATGATGGCTAAAGAAAAGCTAGTTGTCATTGGAAACGGGATGGCAGGCGTACGATGTGTGGAGGAAATCATTCAGCATGATCCGGAAAGATTTTCGATTTCTATATTCGGAAGTGAAAAGTATCTCAATTATAATCGCATCTTATTGTCTTCTGTCCTGCAGGGGAATTCTTCAATTGAACAACTGACCATACATCACTCAGACTGGTACGCCAGAAACCATATCAATGTCTTCACAAATGAAACCGTATTGGATATTGACACCGCCAGAAAAACAATTTACACAATCAAAAATAGAATAGTTCCCTTTGACAAGCTGATTATTGCGACCGGATCAACGCCTATTGTCCCTTCGCTGGCAGGCGGCAGCAAAGATGGGATCCTGACGTTCCGTACGATAGAAGATTGCAGGCGGATTATGAATGCAACAGAAAAGGGCAGAAAAGCAGCAGTTATTGGGGGAGGTTTTCTTGGGCTTGAAGCTGCTCAGGGCCTGATCCAAATGGGTATGGACGTTCATGTCGTTCATAACGCTGAAAGAATTATGAATAAACAGCTGGATGATAAAGCGGCAAAACTCCTGCAAAACTCACTCGAAGCTCAAGGGATGAACTTTCTGCTGAACAGGGAAACGGAACGCTTTGAAGGAAGAGAACGAGTCGAAAAGCTTATTTTTACCGATGGATTGGAACTTGTGGCAGATCTGGTCATTATTGCTGCAGGTGTGACTCCAAATAGTAAGCTGGCCAAATCCTCTGGATTAAAAACGAACCGGGGAATTCTGGTCAATGATTTTATGCAGACAAGTAATTCAGCTATTTATGCAGTAGGGGAATGCGCTGAACATAGAGGGAGGATCTATGGGCTGGTAAAACCGCTGTATGAGCAGGGCAAAATACTCGCTGCACATATTTGTGGAAAGGATGTACCGCCATATCAGGGTTCAATTCTATCTTCAAAGCTGAAAATATCCGGAACAAATGTATTTTCTGCAGGCAATCTTTTTGAAAAAGGCTTTACTCAAGCCATGACACTTTACGATGAAGATGAAAAAACATATAAAAAAATAGTGTTTAAACATAACAAAATTGCCGGATTTTTATTAGTAGGAGACCTAAATGGCCATGTGAGGTTAATGGACATGATGGAAAAAAAGCAGAAGTTTTCAGATGAGGAAAAGCTGCTTTTGCTGAATTCCTCAAAAGAAGAATACCCTATCAGCTCAATGGCTAAGACCGGTATCATATGCAGCTGCAATAGTGTGACAAAAAAAGCAATTATTGAAGCTGTTTCAGCAAATGGGCTAGAAACTACTGAAGAAGTGAAAAAATGCACAAAGGCTTCGGGTACATGCGGTGGCTGCAAACCTTTGGTAGAAGAGCTGCTTTCCTATATAAAGAGTGATGATTTCCATGAGGATATTGAACCCGGCACATTCTGTTCCTGTACAAATCTAAGCGAAGAAGAGGTAATAGAAGAAATCCAGCTTCGAGGGCTGATAAGCATAAACGAGGTCTTTGCTGTTTTGGGATGGCGGAATCAAAATGGCTGCCGCTTTTGTGTGTCTGCTCTTCATTATATTCTTCGAATGGCTGTTCCTGGTTATGAAGGAGATGGGCAATCGGTCTTCTATGAAGATACACACAATGCTGTTAAGGAAGAAGACGGCACTTTTACCATAATTCCCCAAATAAACGGAAGTGAAGTGTCTGGCGGCCTATTAAAGAAGATAGGTGAGGCAGCCGAGCAATACAGCATACCTGAAATTGCTTTGAGCCATGATGGACGGATCCTATTAAAAGGGATCATGCAAGAAAATCTGCCGGCCATTTGGGAGACCCTGAATACGAAATTAATCCCTATTCCCATTGATAATGCCGTTCGTGTTTTGCTGGTGGCTGGTTTCAATGGCTGCAGCTGCACAAAAGACAGTTCAAGGAATATGGCTGTACGGCTTCAGGGAAAAACGGAATATTTGCTGTCGCCAAACAGGCTCGAGATTGGAATTGCGGCTTGCGTACATGGAAAAAATAGCATGGCCGGTCATGATATCGAGGTAAAGGTGCACGTGCAGGAATGGGAAATCCACATCGGCGGGACTGAAGGAAGCCAATTAAGGGGTGAGCTTTTGGCTATTGCTTCAACTGAAGAGGAAACGGAAGAACTGTTATGCTCATTGGTTCAGTATTTCAGAGAATCGGCCAGATACCAGGAAACCTTGAAGGAATGGACAGATCGAATGGGGATTATTCACCTGCGAGAAGTGGTGTTCGACTTTGAGCTGAGAAGCATCTTGCTTCGCCGTCTTGAAATAGATTCATCTGGCAGCCGGAGAAGATTGCCCGTTACCTAGCGGGAACCTGTCTATATCAATGAAAGAATATAGGAAAGGCGGAAAGGAACGGACTATGACAGAACTGTTATTAAAATATTTCCGAACAAAGCAGCGGGAGGTTCAATCAGAGAGAGTTTATGATACGCAATGTCCTTTCTGCAGTATGCAATGCAAAAAGCAGGTGATTGAACAGTCCGTCGTAACAAGGAAGAAATATCGGGTTCTAGGAAAAGAGAATCCTGCATCACACGGACGTTTATGCATTAAAGGGATGAATGCCCACCAGCATGCCATGCATCCGGACCGCCTGCAATATCCGCTGCTTAAAGTGAATGGGAAGTTCGAACAAATTCCCTGGGATAAGGCAATGAGAATTATGAAGGAAAAATTTCAATCCATTCAGGCTATGCATGGATTTAATGCCTTATCCGCGTATGGAGGGGGTTCCTTAACGAATGAGACAGCATACCTTTTGGGCAAATTTGCACGAGTGGCATTAAAAACGAAATATATTGATTATAATGGGCGGTTCTGCATGTCTTCAGCGGCAGCGGCTGCCAATCATGCTTTTGGCATAGACCGGGGAATGACGAATGGACTTAATGATATTCCGCTGGCTAAATGCATCATACTGGCCGGCTCCAATATAGCCGAATGCCAGCCAACACTTCTTCCTTATTTTGAAAAAGCGAAGGAAAACGGATCCTTTATTATCGTAATAGATCCGCGGGAAACAGCGACAGCGAAAATGGCTGATTTGCATTTAAAACCGAGGCCTGGCACTGATGCAGCATTGGCTAACGGGATATTACAAGTTTTGCTTGCAGAAAAAGAGATTGATCTTTCTTTTATTAAGGAAAGAACGAACGGCTTTGCAGAGCTTAAGGCTTTTGTGGAAACGATTAAGCTGGAAGACATTGAGGAATTGACCGGAGTGCCATCCAGCCAAATTAGAAAAGCGGCTATCCTGTTTGGCAAAGCTGCAACCGGGATGGTTTTTACAGCAAGGGGCGTTGAACAGCATACGAATGGATACCAAACTGTAAGAAATTTTATAAATATTCTATTAGTTACAGGGAAGATTGGCAAGGCCGGCAGCGGATATGGGGCAATTACCGGTCAGGGAAATGGCCAGGGGGGACGGGAGCATGGCCTGAAAGCAGACCAGCTTCCAGGATACCGTTCCATTGAAAATCCGGAACACCGCCGCTATCTCGCACGTGTCTGGAATATAGACGAATCGGATTTGCCCGGCAAAGGCGTTTCTGCTTATGAAATGATGGAGAAAATCAGCCAGGGTGAAATAAGAGGAATGCTGTTGATGGGCTCAAATCCAGTTGTTTCTAATCCCAATGCAGAGTTTGTTAAAAACACATTGGAAAAACTCGATTTCCTTGTTGCTGCTGATCTATTTATCTCTGAAACAGCCGAATTGGCAGATCTGATTTTGCCGGTGAGTTCTTATTTGGAGAATGAGGGCACGATGACAAATCTGGAGGGACGTGTCATGCATCGTCCCTGTGCCATGCCTAGCCCAGGATCAGTAAAACATGATTGGCAAATACTTTGTGAGATTTCCAGATTATTAGGGAAGGAAGAGTATTTTTCTTTTTCAGGTCCTGAAGAAATCTTCAATGAACTGAGAGAAGCCAGCAGAGGCGGTATTGCAGATTATTACGGAATTGATTATAAGCGCCTTAAAAATGGGGATGGGGTTCTGTGGCCTTGTCCGGATGCTGCCCATCCGGGAACAGAGAGGCTTTTTGATGACAGCTTTGCCCACGAAGACAAGAGAGCAGTCATGATTCCTGTACCCAGCAGGGCAGAAGCAGAAAAAGAGACACCCAATAGGAAATATCCCCTTTACCTTACAACAGGCAGAGTCGTTTCACATTATTTGACCGGAGTTCAGACAAGAAAGAGCGCTTCACTGGCAGCCAGAAATGTTGAATCTTTTGCCGAAATACACCCGGAAACTGCCAATCGATATAGCATTGGGAACAAGTCGCTTATCAAGATTGAATCAAAAAGAGGCAGTATTGTGGTTAGGAGCCATTTGACGGAGGCTATTAGGAAGGATACAGTTTTCGTTCCTTTTCACTGGGCTGAAACTCAAAATGTCAATCTCCTGGTATCGGATCAGCTCGATCCGGTTTGCCGTATGCCTGGTTTTAAAATAACAGCAGTGAACATAAGCCGTTTAGAATGACCATCAGCAGGACAGTGAATAATCCATAAAAAAATCAAATGACCGGGAGGCTTTTTAATGGAAAAAAAGAAATTGGTTCTTGTTGGAAATGGAATGGCAGGCGTCAGGACAGTAGAAGAAATTTTAAAAGCTGCTCCTGAGAAATTTGAGATTACTATATTCGGCAGCGAGCCTCATCCCAATTATAATCGTATTCTGCTATCAAAAGTTTTACAGGGGGATACAGATGTAAAAGATATTACACTGAATGATTGGGAGTGGTATAAAACAAATAACATTACTTTATATTCAGGAGAAACGGTAGTGAAGGCAGACCCGGACAGGAAAGTTGTCATCTCTGATAAGGGAAGAGCAGAGCCTTATGATGAACTTATTCTTGCAACAGGCTCTGTGCCATTCATTCTTCCTATACCCGGATCAGATAAGGAAGGGGTTACGGCTTTCAGGGATTTGGAGGATACCGATATAATGCTGCAGGCATCCAAAAAATATAAAAAGGCGGCGGTCATTGGCGGCGGGGTGCTTGGTTTGGAGGCTGCGAGAGGCTTGTTGAATTTAGGCATGGAAGTGTCAGTGATCCACATATCACCTTATTTGATGGAAAGGCAGCTGGACGAAACAGCTGGAAAGCTTTTGCAAAAAGAGCTAGAAGATCAAGGGATGAATTTTTTGCTTGAAAAGCAGACAGAGGCCATCATTGGGAATGAACGCGTTGAAGGATTGACGTTCACTGACGGTACAATGCTTGAAGCAGATCTGGTAGTCATGGCAGCTGGCATCCGTCCGAATATAAAGCTTGCGCAGGAGAGCGGTTTACAGGTGAACCGGGGCATCGTGGTCAATGATTATCTTGAAACGAGCATTCCCCATATATATTCAGTCGGTGAATGCGCCGAGCATAAAGGAATTCCATATGGCCTGGTCGCCCCGCTCTATGAACAGGGAAAAGTGCTGGCCAAACATATCTGTGGAAAGGAAACAGATCCCTATAAAGGGTCCGTTCTCTCTACCCAGCTAAAAGTATCGGGGGTAGAAGTATTCTCCGCGGGAGATTTTTTGGAGGATCAAGAGAAAAAAGCATTAAAAATATTCGATGACCATGAAGGAGTTTATAAAAAAATCGTCTTTCGTGGAAATAAAATCGTTGGTGCCGTTCTGTTTGGCGAGAGCCAGGATGGAAATCGCCTGTTCTCAATGATTAAAAAGCAGGCCGACATTTCTGATACGGCAAAGGTTTCCCTATTGCAGCCGATCGGGAGTGAAGAAGGAGGAAGCCATGCTGCTGAAATGACTCATGAGGAAATCATCTGCGGATGCAACGGTGTTACCAAAGGAATGATCGTTGAAGCCATACAATCGGAAGGCTGCACAACAGTAGATCAAATAAAAGCATGCACAAGTGCTTCCCGTTCATGCGGCGGCTGTAAACCACTTGTAGCTGACCTGCTTCAGCATACTCTTGGCGCGGAATTCGACGCGAGTGCTCAAAAGGAGGCGATTTGCAGCTGTACTTCATTTTCGAGGGATGAAGTGGTAGAAGAAATTCGATCGAAGGGACTAACCCATGTAAAAGAAGTAATGAGTGTCCTTGGCTGGGATTCAGAAGAAGGCTGTTCCAAATGTCGTCCTGCCATCAATTATTATTTGGGAATGGTCAACCCAACTCGCTATGAAGATGAACGGGAATCTCGCTTTGTTAATGAAAGGATGCATGCCAATATCCAAAAAGATGGGACCTATTCGGTTGTTCCAAGAATGTACGGAGGAGTGACAAATTCGAATGATTTGCGCAAGATTGCCGATGTCGTTGATAAATTTGCAATTCCGCTGGTAAAAGTAACAGGGGGCCAAAGGATTGATTTGTTCGGCGTAAAAAAAGAGGATTTGCCTAAAGTTTGGTCAGATCTGGATATGCCATCAGGGTATGCATATGGAAAATCGCTCCGCACTGTCAAAACATGTGTCGGGGAGCAATTCTGCCGCTTCGGAACGCAGGATTCAATGGGCATTGGGATAGCACTGGAAAAGAAATTTGAAGGACTGCAGACGCCGCATAAAGTGAAAATGGCAGTATCCGCCTGCCCTAGAAGCTGTGCTGAATCAGGATTCAAAGACATCGGCTTCATTGGCATTGATGGCGGATGGGAAATCTACGTTGGCGGCAACGGCGGCACCCATGTAAGAGGGGGAGATTTACTTTATAAGGTAAAAACAGATGACGAATTAATGGAAGTCACAGGTGCTTACCTTCAATTTTACAGAGAAACGGCTAATTATTTGGAACGTACCTCCGCCTGGGTGGAACGGGTTGGTTTGGCTCACGTCCAGTCTGTTCTGGATGATAAAGAGAAGCGAAAAGAGTTAAATGCACGAATGGATGAGGCCCTATCAGTTCACAAAGACCCATGGAAAGAGATTATTAATAACCATAAAACAAAAATGGAATTGTTTGAGAATCTCGTAAGAACATAAAAGGGGGAGTTTCGTTTGGTTAATAAAAGCATCATCAAGGTCCTGGTTGGCTCCATTCAAGGTTTGCCCGAAAAATTGGGGAAAACAGTGAAGGCTGGCGGAAAAGAAATCGCTGTGTTCCGGTTATCAAATGGCAAAATCCGTGCAGTGGAAAACCGATGTCCACATAAAGGCGGAGTACTGACTGAGGGCTTAGTCAGCGGAGACTCCGTTTTTTGCCCCATGCATGATTGGAAAATCTGTCTGGAAGATGGCAAAGTTCACGCGCCAGATACCGGCTGTGTCCAGACTTTTAAAACAATAGTTGAGAATGAGACAGTCTATCTTATAATAGAAGAATAATAAGATCAGGCTGGAGGTTTAAGAATGAAAAAGCTGGAAGGAAAGAAAATTGCTCTATTGGGGTCTAGAAAAATCGAAGAAATAACTAAAATTGTTGAAAACCTGGGAGGTGCCGCCATCAGCAGGCCCGCGCAGGGAACTTCCCTTCGTATAGACAAAAAATTGAAAGAACATATTGGCCTTATTACATCAGGCGAGTTTGATTGGATTATCTTTACAACTGGGATCGGAGTAGAGACCTTGTATAATACCGCTCAGGAAATGGGAATGGGAGAAGAATTTATTAAGGTTCTTCGAAATTGCCAAATTGCAGCAAGAGGGTATAAAACAGTTAATATGTTAAAAAAACTGGGTGTCACACCAGAGGTACGGGATGATGATGGAAGCACAGCAGGGCTTGTCAGAAGTCTCGGAGACTATTCACTGGAAAACAAGAAGGTGGCTCTGCAGCTTCACGGTGATCCTGCACCAAAGCTGATTCAATGGCTTGATGAACAGAAAGCTCAATATGAAGAAGTTCTTCCCTATATTCACAATCCGCCGGAAACGGAAGTAATGGAAAAACTTCTTTCAGAGCTGCTGGGAGGGGAAGTGGATGCGGCTGTTTTTACCAGCACCCCGCAAGTGAGACATTTATTGCATTTTGCGCGTGAAGAGGGTGCTGAAAATCAATTGAAAGATGTTTTCTCCCAAAAAGTAATTGCACTGGCAGTCGGAAAAGTAACTGCACAAGCTTTATTTGATGAAGGAATTGACAGGGTTATTTTTCCGGAACACGAAAGGATGGGGAGTGCAATTGTAGAACTGTCCAGCTATTATCATAAAAACTCCGGGGAATAAAAGGAAGCAAAGGGGTGGGATTTTGAAGAAAGGGAAAGTATATCTTGTTGGTGCAGGCCCTGGGGATGAAGGCTTAATTACGGTTAAAGGGTTAGCAGCCATTCAGAAAGCTGATGTAATCTTATATGACCGCCTAATAAATCCAAAACTGCTGGAATCTGCGCCTTCTCATTGTGAGCTGATTTATTGCGGGAAGTTTCCGAAACAGCATTTACTGAAACAGGAAATCATCAATGAGATTTTAATAGACAAAGCAATGAAGGGATATAATGTAATCCGTTTAAAAGGCGGTGACCCGGGGGTTTTTGGCCGGGTCGGGGAGGAAGCGGAAGCACTAGTGGAACAAGAAATCCCATATGAAATTGTACCAGGGATTTCTTCAGGAGTTGCGGTGCCTTTATATGCAGGGATCCCTGTGACACATCGCGAATATGGGATTTCCTTTGCGCTGGTATCCGCCCATGATAAATCCAATGAAGGGAAGCCTGATATTGATTGGAGCGGATTAGTCTCAAGCGTGGACACGGTTGCCTTTTACATGGGAGTATCCAATATTTCTTATATTGCAGATAACCTTATCCTTCATGGAAAGCCGAAAGAAACTCCAGTGATCCTTATCCAATGGGGGACATATGGCAGACAGAAAACACTGCAGGGTACAATAGGGGATATTGCAGAAAAAGTAAAGGAAACAGGAATACAAAATCCAGCAATTACTTTAGTTGGCGGTATTGTTTCTTTAAGAGATAAATTAAAATGGTTCGAAAACAAGCCTCTTTACGGAAGACAGATTCTTTTAGCACGTACAGGCACTGCAAGAAGCACTTTGGCAGCACAACTGAAAGAACAGGGGGCAGATGTGATCGAGTTTCCGAAATGGACGAAAAAAGATGTTCCTTCAAATGATAAAATACTCAATCAACTTTTCACGTATAAACGCATTTTATTCACATCCCCGGAATGCACGAATGAGTTCATTGATTTATTGATTAATAGAAAAATGGATATAAGAAATGTTCGGGCAGATTTATACTGTTTGTCCAAAAAATCATTGAAAGTCTTGAAGGAACGGGGATTAACCGGCCGGCTTGCAGCTGAAATGAACTTTTGTGGACCGCTTCTGATAGTGGGGAATCGGAGTTTGAATGTGAAAAAAATCCCTTATATCGAGCCGGATGGAAATCATGATATTCTCCAAACCAGTGAAACAATCCTTGATGAATCTTTTATTCCTGTTGTTGGACATATGCTAAGGGAGACAACTTTAGACACCATCATATTTCCCAGCAGTTCCTCTGTCGATGCCTTTATGAAGAGTGTGGGCTATTATGGCATAGAGCCAGATGACCTGATCAAAAAGCTAACAATCGTTTGTATGGGAAAGAGTTCAGGGCAGCAAATAAACGCATACGGTTATACACCTGATTCTGTCCTGTCAGAACCAAATGCGTTTGAATTAGCGAAGGCTTTAATTCAGGAGAAAGTGCTGGAAAGCATAAAATGATAATAAAGCTTTCCCCTGATCCGGACACCTATTTAGGTGCCGGCTTTTATTTTATTGGGAAGCTTATATTTTTTCAAAAAATTATTGAAAAGGCTTACACAACATGATATTATTACAACGTAAACGTTTTCGTAACAAAAATAATACAGCAATTTAAAGCAGGTGGGATATGTCTTATACCATCAAAGATGTTGCCAAAAAAGCAAATGTCTCCATTGCAACAGTTTCCAGGATTTTGAATGGCCAGGGAGGCTATTCGGAAAAAACAAAATTCAAGGTTCTTAAAGTGATTGAAGAACTGGGATACCAGCCAAACGCAGTGGCAAGAGGATTAATTAACAAAAGAACACATACGATTGGGGTGCTTTTCCCGAAGCTTTCCAGTTCTCTGGTAACCGATCTGCTGGATGGCATTGAAAAGGCTGCTAATGACAACGGTTCCAGTGTGATCGTCTGCCATACAGAATCAAATGGCGAAAAAACGATGAAATACCTCCAGCTGCTTATCGAAAAAAGGGTAGACGGGATAATTTTCGCAAGTGAAATATTAAAAGATGAGTATTATCAATTTGTAACCAAAACCAAGATGCCGATGATTTTGCTTTCGACAGAGTCCTATGCGTACCCGGTGCCTTTTGTAAAGGTCAATGATTTTCATGCAGCATATGCTGCAGCTAAGCATTTAATCGACAAGGGGCATACCAAAATTGGAATGATAAGCGGAAACAAGGATGATATCATCGCGGGAATTCCCAGGATTGAAGGCTTTAAGAAAGCTTTATCAGATCATGGCATACCGCTGGGTTCCGAAAATATTGTGTTCAGCAGGGGATTTACATTCCCTGATGGGGTTGAGGGCTTTAAAAAGCTTGTCGAACAGTTCCCGGATGTTACGGCGATATTTGCTGCAAGTGATGAAATGGCTATCGGTGCCTTATCCGCAGCATATCAATTGAGAATTAACGTCCCGGAAGAGTTGTCTGTTATGGGTTATGATAACTTGAGCCTGGCTGAGATGTCCATCCCGCCGCTGACTACAGTAGGACAGCCTCTCGCAAAAATGGGTGAGGCTGCTGCAGAAATGCTTTTTACCATCATGGAAACTGGCGAAACTCCGGAAAGCCGGATTATGCCGCATAAAATCATTGAAAGAATGAGTGTGAAAGAGAGGCAATAAAGAACTCTCTTTTTCTCAGCTCAATTACGTAAACGTTTACGTAATTGAGCTATAAAACAAAAACACATAGGGGGATATACCATGTTTAAAAAAATGACTGCAGGTGTGATGGCATTAACTTTAGGAGCCTCTTTATTGGCTGGATGTTCATCTGATGGTGCTGATGACGGAAAAGTAACGCTTGAGCTATTCTCCAATAAATCAGAAAGCATCGAGACATACAAAGGATTGATTAAAGAATTTGAAGCGGAAAATCCGGATATTAAGATCAAATTGGATGCACCGCCAGAAGCGGAAACAGTCCTGAAAACACGGCTTACCAAAAATGATCTTCCTGATATCATGTCCATTGCTGGTAATGCAACATACGGCGAGCTTGGACGTGCAGGCGTTCTAGAGGATTTTTCAGGCACTGATTTAGCTAAAACAGTCCAGCCATCTTATATCGACATGATCAATCGTCTTGTAGGACCTGAAAGTGAAGGTACTTTCGGACTTCCGTATGCTACAAATGCGAATGCGGTTATTTACAATAAAGCGAAGTTTGAAGAACATGGCCTTGAAGTCCCTGCTACCTGGGATGAATTCATCGCCAGTCTTGAAAAGGTGAAGGCTGCTGGTGACACACCGATTTACTTCACGTTAAAAGATGCCTGGACTGGCATGATTGCGTGGAACTCTCTTGGTGCGAATGTTGCAGGAGAAGATTTTTCCGAAAAGAAAAATGCCGGCGAAACATCATTCATGGAAAAATATGATGAAGTTGCAGACAAGATGGCTACATTAGTCCAGTATGGCCACAAGGGCAATATGGGTGTCGCTTATGGAGATGGAAACAATGCATTTGCGGGCGGCAAGTCTGTTTTCTATCTGCAAGGCAACTGGGCAATCCCTGAAATTCTAAAGGCAAATCCGGACATGGAACTTGGTGTATTCCCAATGCCTGTAACAAACGATCCTGCAGAAAACAAACTTGTTTCTGGTGTAGATGTTCTTTTAGCAGTCAGCGAAAGCACCGAGCACAAAGAAGAAGCGATGAAATTTGCTGAATTCATGATGAATAAAGAAACAGCTCAAAAGTATATTGACGAGCAGAAAGCTTTCTCAGCCATTGAAGGAGTGTATCAGGAAGACCCGGTATTTGAAGGAATCAAAGCAAACTTTGAAAATGGCACCATCACAAGCTTCCCTGATCACTATTACCCTGCAGGCATGGGAGCTGAAAACCTAGTTCAGGAATTCCTGATTAAGAAGGATAAAGAAAAATTCCTGAAGAAAATGGACAGCGAGTGGGAAAAAGTTCAAAACCGCTAGCTAATGGCATAGGCCAGGGAATCTCTTTAGATTTCCTGGCCTTCTAAAAAGGAGTTGTCAATATGAAAAAGAAAAACAGTGTGTTTCTCATCATCACGATACCCGCTTTCCTTCTTTTTTTCATTTTCCACAGCTTTCCCGCTTTGCAGGGGATTTTTTACAGCTTTACGGATTGGAAAGGGTATGGAGATTGGAATTTTGTTGGATTGAAAAACTACCTTAACGTTTTTAAAGATGAACGAGCAGGAGATGCTTACTTATTTACTTTTAAATTTGCCATTGTTGCGACCATTTTGGTCAATATCATAAGCCTTCTCGTGGCCATCGGGCTTAATTCCAAGATTAAGTTTCACAAAACGCTTCGGGCAATCTACTTCTTGCCTTACATTCTGAGTATCTTGATTGTTGGCTTTATCTTTAATTTTATTTTTGCTCATTTCCTGCCGCAGATTGGCGATGCATTCGGATGGGAATTTTTGACCCGCAATATTCTTGGAAACCCGGACCTTGCCTGGATCGGCATTGTCATCGTGGCCGTTTGGCAGGCTGTGTCCTTTAATACCATTTTGTATCTTGCAGGGCTTGTGACAATTTCAGAGGATTTATATGAAGCAGCCAGCATTGATGGTGCCGGAGTCTGGACAAAGTTCTGGAAAATTACATTTCCGCTGATCGCACCATTTTTCACCATTAATATGGTTCTGTCATTGAAAAACTTCCTTATGGTCTTTGATCAGATTGTTGCCTTGACTGGAGGAGGCCCGGGAAAGTCGACCGAATCCATTTCCCTGCTTATTTACAGAGGAGGATTTGAAGGCGGCGAGTTTGCGTATCAATCAGCCAATGCAGTCATATACTTCATCGTCATCATCGTCTTTTCTGTTATTCAGCTTAAATTCTTAAATAAAAGAGAGGTGGAAAACTAATGAATCGCAAAAAATCGAGCTGGCTGGTGACCTCTCTATTAATCTTAGGTTCATTGCTCATTCTTTTTCCACTGTATTTAACCATAACCATTGCGTTTAAAACGCCGCCTGAAATGGCAGGAAATTTACTGGCTCTCCCTAAATCCTGGTCATTTGACAACTTTGCACAGGCCATCGAAATGACTAATTTCTTTAATGCGTTTAAAAACAGTGCATTTGTTACAATTTTCGTTGTGATTTTTACAGTGTTATCGAACTCGCTTGTATCTTATGCCATTGCCAGAAATCTTCATAAGAAGTTTTATAAGTTTCTATACTTCTATTTTTTAAGTGCCATGTTCATTCCTTTTCCCATCATTATGCTGCCGCTTGTCAAACAGACCAGTGCCTGGGGTATGGATAACCTGGTTGGATTAATCATTTTGTATATCGTTTTCAACCTTTCCTTTAATGTGTTTATCTATATTGGCTACATTCGTGCTATTCCTGTGGAATTGGAAGAAGCGGCCATTATGGACGGTGCAACTACATGGGGTGTTTTCTGGAAAGTCATTTTCCCGCTTCTTGCGCCAATGAATGCAACCGTCGCCATCATCACTAGTCTGGGTGCATGGAATGACTTCATGCTGCCGCTCGTTCTGCTCAGTGACCGGGAAATGGCCACATTGCCGCTTGTCCAATACATTTTCCAGGGCCAATTCAGCACAGATTATAATCTCGCATTTGCTTCCTACTTAATGGCACTTGCGCCAATGATTATTGTGTACATTTTTGCCCAGAAATGGATTATTAGCGGTGTAATGAAAGGTTCAATAAAATAAAATTATTCTTTGATCGGAGTTGTAAAAATTGAACAAAACATGGTGGAAAGAAAGTGTCATTTATCAAATCTACCCAAGAAGCTTTAACGATTCCAATGGGGACGGAATTGGCGATATCAACGGAATCACTGAAAAAATTCCCTATTTAAGCGAACTGGGTATCGATGTCATCTGGCTATCCCCCGTTTACGAATCGCCTAATGATGATAATGGCTATGACATCTCAGATTACCGCAATATCATGGACGAGTTCGGAACTATGGAAAATTTTGACAGAATGCTGAACAAAGCCCATGAGTACGGCATCAAAATCATGATGGATCTCGTTGTCAACCACTCAAGCGATGAACACCGATGGTTCCAGGAATCACGAAAATCCAAAGATAATCCCTGCAGAGATTATTATATCTGGAAGAAAACAGACAACGGCGAACCTCCAACGAATTGGGGTGCTGCGTTTGGCGGAAGTGTATGGGAATATGATGAACAAACAGGCGAATATTACCTGCACCTTTTCAGCAAAAAGCAGCCTGACTTGAATTGGGAAAATCCTGTATTAAGAAATGAAGTGTATGAAATGATGCGCTTCTGGCTGGACAAAGGCATTGATGGATTCCGCATGGATGTCGTCAATTTCATTTCCAAAGATACCAGCTATCCACAGGGGGAGATTCGTGAAGGTCACAAATATGGGGACGGCAGCAAGTATTATATGAATGGACCAAGAATTCATGAATTCCTGCAGGAAATGAACAAAGAAGCCCTTAGCCCCTATGATACCATTACGGTTGGCGAGATGCCTGGTGTAACAGTTGAAGAAGGCAAGCTCTATACAGGCAAGGACAGAAATGAATTGAATATGGTATTCCATTTTGAACATGTAGGGCTTGGCGACGGGCAATACGGCAAATGGGATCCGCGTCATTGGAAACTAACTGAACTGAAAGAGATTTTCAGCAAGTGGCAAAAGGGTCTTGAGGAAGATGGCTGGAACAGCTTGTACTGGAGCAACCACGACCAGCCTCGTGCCATCTCCAGATGGGGGAATGACTCAGAGGAATACCGCGTTACTTCTGGTAAGATGATTGCGGCATGCCTGCATATGATGCAGGGGACGCCTTATATTTACCAGGGCGAAGAAATCGGCATGACAAACGTCAAGTTCAATGACATCAATGATTACCGTGATATCGAAACGTTAAATGCATACAGTGATCTTACACCGGATTCCTTAACACATGATGAAATCTTTAAAGGCATTCATGAGAGAGGCCGGGATAATGCGAGAACGCCTGTTCAGTGGGATGCCAGCCCGAATGCAGGCTTTACAGACGGAACCCCTTGGATCAATGTGAATCCAAATTATGAGGGGATTAACGCCGAAGCAGTTTTAAAAGATGAAGATTCCATCTTCCATTTTTATAAGAAGCTCATTCAGCTTAGAAAGCAAAATGAAGTGATTGTTTATGGCACATTCGATTTAGTCATGGAAGAAGATGAGCAGATCTTCGCCTATACAAGAACTCTTGGTGATGACCAGCTGCTTGTGATCTGCAACTTCAGTAAAGAAACTCCTGACTTTAAGCTGCCAGACCATGTCCGGTACTCCTCTAAGGAACTGCTGATTTCCAACCTGGATGCAGATGAAAATGAAGAAATTGAAAACCTGCCACTCAAGCCATATGAAGCAAGAGTGTATCGTTTGAAGAAATAGAGATAGGGCCTGTTTAGGGCTCTTTTTTACGAAGAAATGATGAAGTGAGGTGTCCAATGTGAATAAAAAATGGTGGAAAGAAGCTGCAGTTTATCAAGTATACTGGCGAAGTTTTTATGATTCCAATGGTGACGGCTATGGTGATTTAAGAGGGGTAATGGAGAAGCTTGATTATATAAAGAATCTTGGGATTGATGTGATTTGGCTAAATCCATTCTATCATTCACCAGACCGTGATAATGGTTATGACATCTCAGATTACTATGGGATTATGAAAAAAGCCGGTGACATGGCGGCTTTTGAAGAGCTGATTGGTGAAATCCATCATCGCGGAATGAAGGTGATTATGGATCTGGTCGTGAACCATACTTCAGATCAGCATCCCTGGTTTTTGGAATCAAGCTCTTCCAAAAATAATCCGAAAAGAGATTGGTATATCTGGAAAGATCCAAAGGATGGAAGGGAGCCGAATAACTGGCGTTCCTATTTTGCCCCGTCCTGCTGGGAATGGGACAAAACTGCAGGACAATATTATTATCATTCCTTTGCTGTCGAGCAGCCGGATCTTAACTGGAAAAATCCCGAGCTCCGTCAGGAAATTTACAAAATGATGAGATTTTGGCTGGATAAAGGCATCGATGGGTTTCGAATGGATGTGATTAATTTATTGGCAAAAAGAGAAGATTTATCAGATGCAGAAAATCCATATGATATAAGTTATTTGGCCAATAACCCTGGTATCCATGACTATCTTCAGGAAATGCATCATGAAGTCCTTCGGCATTATGATGTGATGACAGTCGGCGAGATCCCGTTTGTTTCACCAGAAGATGGCCTGCTCTATGTGGATGAAAGCCGGAATGAACTGAACACATTATTCCATTTTCAAGTGGCAGATGAAATGCCGGCATGGGATATGCTCAGATTCAAGGAAATCCAAACAAGCTGGTATGCAGGCCTAAAGCAGAAAGGGTGGAATTCGCAATTCCTTAACAACCATGATCACACAAGGCAGGTTACCCGCTATGGAAATGATGGCCAGTATCGTATTCAGTCTGCAAAACTGTTGGCAGCAATGATTCATACATTGCCTGGAACTCCATATATCTATCAGGGCGAAGAAATTGGCATGACAGGTGTAAGATTTGATTCCATTGAAGACTACAATGACATTGCCATGAAAAACAAATATCATGAAGAAGTTTCAAAAGGGCGTGACCCCCAGGAGGTCTTTGAAAGCCTATTGCTCCTGAGCCGTGATAACTCCAGAACCCCGATGCAGTGGAATGACAGCTGCCAGGCCGGTTTTACAGCTGGCGAACCATGGATCAAAGTGAATCCGAATTATAAGAAAATCAACGTCGAAGCAGCTCTGAAGGATCAAGACTCCGTATTTTATTTCTACAAAAAGCTGATTGAATTAAGAAAACAAAACGAGGTAATGGTTTACGGGGATTATAAAGATCTATTGCCTGATGATGAACACTTATATGTATATACACGCTCCTATAATGGTGTAACCTGGCTGATCGTATTAAACCATGGTGATGAGAAGCAGACATTTAATTTTGATGGCTTTACAAGCCGGGAGCTGATTCTCTCTAATTACAAGAGTGACACTGAAAAAAATGAAGAAGTATTGCTTCCGCATGAAGCGAGAATTTATGAGATAAATTAATGGTTAAAACAGAGGACCAGTGCGGTTCTCTGTTTTTGTTGACAAACTTTTCTAAACAAATATTATTATGTTAAAACATGGAAGGGGCCGTCTCAATGACTATATTAGAATATTCCTGGGTTGGCAGTGAGGAGCCGTACCTGGACGAAATAGGCATTCAGCATGTCGGAAGAATGGTATTAGGGCGTTTCGGAGGAGCTAGGACTGCTGGACAAGATAAAAATGAAGACGGCTGCCTGCTATGGACAAGTATTAACCAAGATTGGGAGTTTACTGTTTTACTGGATGCCCATACTACAGCTGAAAGCGCTGAGTTAGTTATTCAAACGGTCAAATCACTGAAAACGGAAATCATTGCTTTATTAGTGCTGCCGCCTGGGGAAGCGTTTGAACAGGTTGGCGGATTACTGCTAAATAAATTTAAAAGTCAGGATTTCAAGGCGAAATGCAAAAAGGTTAAAGGTGAAACAGCCTTCCTATGTGTGATCAGACAAAGCTCTTTTCTTTGGTGGCTATCAATCGGGGATTGTATTTTGCATTTATTCCACCCTGAACTGGCTGCATTTAACGAATATCAGCAAAACCACCGAAGTTTTTATGAGTGGGTGGGAAAAGTCAATACCTTTGATTTGCCGGTACCCTGCTATAGCTCGGGTACAAAGGAGCTCAGAAAAGGAAGAAATCATATTTTTTTAACTACAGATGGACTGACAGAATGCCCTAACACCAACTTTGCTGAGCCAAAAGAAATTTTTAATCTCTTTAGCATGTTCGGGAATGAGGATGGGGTCCGTGAGCTATTAAAGTTAATAAAAAATAAGGATGTCCGGGACAGTACGACCATCATATCCTGGATAATTGATGCAGAAGATGAAGGAAGCAAGCCCAGCAGCTGAATTGACAGATTAATGGCAGAAAATCGGCGGAGTAAAAGGAGATAAACCGGAGACAAAAGAGAATCTGGATGAATAACGACGAAAAAGAAGATGGTGCACTAAGAATGGTAGTTAATCAGAGGGAATAACACCAAAAAAGAAGATGGTGCACTAAGAATGGTAGTTAATCTGACGGAATAACCACAAAAAAGAAGCCATGCCGCCCAGTATGAGAGTCAACCACAATAAAACAATAATAAAAATTAATCCGCTCCTTCTCAAAAAGCATGTTAACCAAAAAAATCCGGGAAACCACAGAACATCATTTCTTTCTCCCCAACCCTCCCTATGCTATCATTAACAAATAGTCTATTCTGGGAGGATTCATCTTTGAAAAAGGACTTACTTGAAGAAGCAGCAGAATTTATAAAAATGTTTTATAGTGAACAGAATAAAAGTCCTGCTGAACTAAACAACAGACTAAGGGAAATCGAACATTCAATTGCAGAGCATGGGTTATATGAACAAACTTTTGAAGAACTGGAATTTGGTGCAAAAGCTGCCTGGCGAAATAGCAATCGCTGCATAGGAAGACTTTTTTGGGATCAGCTGAAGGTTTTGGACAAACGGAATGCGAAACAAGAGGATGAAGTATTTTCTGCTCTGTTTGAACATATTCAATTTGCCACGAACAATGGCAGGCTCCGTCCGGCCATCACCATCTTATCTCAAGACACTTCCGAGCAGAAAATCAGAATTTGGAATCATCAGCTAATCCGGTATGCTGGCTATGAGACTGCGGATGGCATTATTGGCGATCCCCATTCCATCCCTTTTACCAAGCAATGCATGAAATTGGGCTGGGAGCCCAAGTACGGCAAATTTGATGTGCTGCCATTAGTTGTACAAATGAACAATCAGCAGCCCCAATTAAGGGAAATACCTGAAGAGCTGATTCTCGAAGTAGGGATTGAGCATCCAGAATATAATTGGTTCAGTGACCTCGGTTTGAAATGGTACGCAGTCCCGATGATATCGGATATGAAACTGGAAATTGGGGGCATTTCCTACAAAGCAGCCCCTTTCAATGGCTGGTATATGGGTACTGAAATCGGTGCGCGGAACCTGGCAGACGATTTTCGTTATGATATGCTCCCGCAGATTGCCTCATTAATGGGGCTGGATACCAGGTCGCATTCTTCGCTTTGGAAGGATCGGGCACTGGTGGAATTGAATGCAGCCGTATTGCATTCCTTTAAAAAAGAAGGGGTCAGCATAGTAGACCATCATACTGCTGCACAGCAATTCAAAAAATTTGAAGAAAACGAAAAGAGCCAGGGAAGAGACCTGACCGGTGACTGGAACTGGCTGATCCCGCCCGTATCCCCTGCAGCTACACATATTTTTCATAAACAGTATAATAATGAAGTAAAAACGCCTAATTACTTCTATCAAGATACTCCTTATCAAAAATAAAAGCCGGCATCCGATCATGCCGGCTTTCTTCATTGGTTAAATCATTTCTTCATCACTGGTTCTCCGGTCTGTCTTCTCAGGAGGAATCTTGGAAAGCTGATCCATAGGCTCCATCATAGATTCAAGAAGACTTCCTTTAACTTGATTCTGTTCTTCCATACTATCCGGCTGAATACGCTCGCCTTTGTCCATCACTTCACCTCATTTAATATTTTTTCATATAATTTACTTCCCGCTTCATGATTATTCCAAAAACCGAGAAGTCATAGGTTAAATTCCCTGCCAATGGAAATAATGGAAGCTAAAAGATCTTTTGGAGAAAACATATGACAAATATATTATTGATTGCAACTCTGGCTATAATTTCTATATTATTTATCTTTTTAATTTTAATGCTGATAGGCTGGCGCTGGATCATGAAGCGGGTAGTTAAGCAGGCAGGGAAAATAATTATGACAGACAGCTACCAGGAAAATCTCATTGAGCTGATTCCCGGCTTCAAGCATATGGGCATTCAAAATGCACTTGAAAACAACCTGCGTGCCGAAACGGGTGATGTCCTGCACCGCCCATTTGGTTCATCGAAAAAATGGCCGCATTTCGATGAGATTACCTTTATCCCTGCACAGACATCTCCCTTTGCTACAGACGGAGATGAAGACGTTGATGTGAAAGTGACAATCGGGCCAAAAGCGAAAAAACCGATGAAAATCAAAATCCCCCTGATGATTAGCGGAATGGCCTATGGAATCGCATTGAGTGAGCAAGTGAAAATTGCACTGGCATCAGCTGCTAAGAATACAGGAACTGCCGTCAATTCCGGTGAAGGAGGAATCCTCCCTGAAGAGCTTGAAAGTGCAGGGAAGTATATCCTTCAGTTCTCCAAAACCGAGTGGGGAAAGGAAGAAAAAACCATCCAACGTGCAGACATGATTGAAATTAAGCTGGGGCAGGGAGCTGTAATGGGGATGGGAGGAAACATATCTCCTGAAAATTTAACCGGCCGTGCAAGGGAAGTAATGGGGTTAAAGGAAAATGAAACTGCCCATATAATGGAGCACTTTTTTGATAAACAGACATTGAAGGATTTAAAGGAACTGGTAGATGAACTCCGCAAAATGACTGGAGGTGTTCCAATTGGTGCAAAAATAGGGGCAGGAGGAAAAATAGAAGAAGACATTGACCATTTAATCGAAATGGGCGTTGATTTTATAGCAGTTGATGGGGGACAGGGAGCATCTGTCGGTGCGCCGCCCTTACTGGCAGATGATTTTGGAATACCAACCCTGCATGCCCTCATCCGTGCCTCCAATCACCTTGAAAAACGAAAAAAGAAGGGGGAAATCAGCTTAATTGTATCAGGCGGCCTTTTTACACCAGGCCACTTCTTAAAAGTTCTTGCTCTTGGAGCGGATGCAGTCTATCTTGGATCCGTCATGCTGTTTACCGTTTCCCATAAGCATACCTTGAATGCTCTTCCTTTTGAACCGCCAACACAGGCTGTCTGGAACCAAGGTAAATTCAAGGATACTTTTAGTATTGAAGATGGGACAAAATCTGCAGAAAAGTTCCTAACCGCGAGCACGGAGGAAATCAAAATGGCTTTGCGTGCAATGGGGAAAAAGTCAATAAAAGAATTATCCAAGAAAGACCTTGTGTCCTATGATGAGCTGACGGCGAAAATGATCGGGATTCCATTTTCATTTGAACCATGGGAGGACAAATTAAAGAAAACAGAATAAAAGCCTGGCTTTTGGAGCCAGGCTTTCTCCTGCTATTCATCAATGTCTCTCTTTACTTTTGATTTCTGCGGCGGCTGAAACCGATGCGGGTTTTGCGTTCTTAAATATACTGGCCTTAAAGGCTGAAACGGGAATCTGAGAAAAGAATCTTTCAGGTCTCGGTATCTAGGCGGATAAAATGGCTCCAGAAATGGTCTTCCTAAAGAAGTCAGTCTGATCATATGAGTCAGCAAAATGCAGGAGCAAAATAGAACACCTACAAAACCCCATAAGTTAGCGAAAAATAAAAACGGAAATCTTAGGAAGCGAATGGTGTTGTTCATCTTATATACAGGTGTTGTAAATGAGGCAAGAGCAGCCAGCGCGATTATGATTAAAAGGATATTACTTGTCAGGCCAGCCTGCACAGACGCAGTCCCGATAACGATACCGCCCACGATACCAATTGTCTGGCCGATTTTTGTAGGCAATCTGGCTCCAGCTTCTCTTAAAAGCTCAATTACCAGTTCAAGCATTAACGCTTCATAGAAAGGCGGCAAAGGAATATGCTGTCTTGAAGTCACCAGTGTTCCTAACAAATCCGTGGGGATGAGCTCCATATGATAAGTAAGCGTTGCAACATAAATGGACGTGATCTGTATGGAAAAAATAACAGAAAAGGCCCGCAATATTCTTGCAAAAGAAGCGATAGTCCAATTTAAAAAATAATCTTCAAAGGAACTGAAGAATTCAGAAAACGTTGTAGGGGTAATCAGTACATGCGGCGACCCCTCTATGGCGATCACGATTTTTCCTTCAGCAAGGACAGCGGCTGCCCTGTCCGGCCTTTCTGTATCCAGCAGCTGGGGGAAAGGAGAGTTCTTATTATCTGAAATGAGCTGTCCAATATAAGAACTGTCAGTGATTTCATCAAAATCGATATTTTGGATTCTTTCTTTAACCATGCTGACATAATCTGCATTCGTGATTCCCTCAATATAGAGAACGGCCACCACTGTTCGGGATATGCTTCCGATTATATATTCCTCAATGATCAGTTCAGAGATGGGAAGCCGTTTGCGGATTAAATTCAAATTATTGCCTAAGGACTCAACAAAGGCTTCCTTCGGTCCAATAACCGTTTGCTCGACTTCCGGATGCGTCAGCTCCCTTACATATGAACATTTAGCAGCCATAAAAGCCGCTTTTTGTTTTTCGGCTTCCACTGTAACCATCACATAGCCATTTAAAAGCAAATGCTCTGCTTTTGAAAGATCCTCACAAATTTGTATGCTTGCGGATGGCAAAAGCTTTTTCAAATCATCGATTTCGCTGAAATCACCCTGAAGAAGCTGAGGGAGCAAACTCTTGGTGATCATTTTTTGGTCAGTCAGTGTTTTAAAATAAATAAAAGAAAAACAGAGGCCTGTTTGTCTATTGCTATAATGTACTTTTTGAAAATCATGAGATCTTGAAAATGACTTTTCCAGCTCGTCAAATTCAATCTCAGATACACTTTTCTTCTTTTTTAACTCTTTTTTCATACACAAATCACCAGTTTGTTTCGGCATTATATGTTAGTGTTACCGTTTTTGGAAGGATTATGAATGAATAGACGGGGAAGAGCTAAAAAGCCTTCCTGAAAATGAGGAAGGCCTTGATAATTATACGGGTTCTTCTTGCGGCTGTTTAAAACAGGCAGAAACAAGAATTTCAAGATTCTCAAATTCTTTAGCATCCAAAAAGGAAATGCAGCTGCGCAAAGTATTCAGTGCGCTATCAATGAGAAATTTTCTTGGCTTTTTCGAATGAACCATTTCTTCCTGAATAAAGTCCAGAAGATCCATGCAATCGTTCTGATCTTCCTGCTGTATGGACTTTTTTAAAGTTAATATGGATTTGCAAAGAATATACACATTTCTATGATCTGTCTGCTTAAATCTGTTTTCAATCAGTTCAGGCTTCAGCAGGTATTCATCGGCAGAACTGACCTCTTCAACGACCTTCCTTATTCTTTCTACACAATAACGGACCACAGGATTAATGCTTGAAGAGAACTCAAAGAATTTTGTATAGTATTTTACGTTATGATGGAGGATTCCAAGGAACATCACGGCGCAGTCCAGTAAATAGGGTTTCTTGTCCTCGCCAAAGATTTCAATAAAACGGTTGAAAATCCAATCCACCATTCTAAGCTGGCCTTCCTTAATGAACTGCTTGAGTTCTGGGTCATTTGAAACAAGCACTTCTTCAAAAAGGGCAACTAATTTATTCGTCCTATTCATATTCATTTGTAATTCTATCTGCTGTGTGAAGACTTCTAAGCTGCTTGGATCCTGGCCAATAAGGAGCTTATTGCGTTCAGCTTCCATTTTTTTATGCAATGTTTTAAAAATGGACATAAGCAGCTCATTTTTTGAAGAAAAATAATTATAGAAAGTTCCTTTAGAGATCCCGCTGTATTCTAAAATATCCTGAATGGAGGTAGCCTGAAAACCTTTATCCAGGAATAATTGATGTGCTTTTTTTATTACATGCAGTTTCCTGTCATTCATTTATTATCACCTGTCATTTTATTTGAACTGTGTGTATAGTCTAATAGTACATCATTCTTAGATTTTCCACAAATCCTCTATTTAACAAGGGTTTTTTTGTTGCAAAAATTGTACTCATGGTATATTATATGGTTTGTGTGTAACGAGAGTATAAAAGAATGAACTGATAGTACAGGAGGAAATGTAATGGAACAAGCAATAAATAATAATACAGATCGACCGCCCTATGGGATTCTGGCTGTTTTAATGATTGGGGCATTTATTGCCTTTTTGAATAATACATTGTTAAATATTGCCTTGCCATCTATTATGGCAGATTTAGAAATTGAAGCGGCAACAGTGCAGTGGCTGACTACCGGCTTTATGCTGGTAAATGGTATTTTGATCCCGGCTACTGCCTTTTTAATTGAAAAATATACAGTCCGCAGGTTATTTATTGTGGCAATGGGACTATTTACAATCGGTACGCTTGTAGCGGGTGTTGCTCATGCATTCCCAGTATTGCTTGCAGGCAGAATGCTGCAGGCATCAGGATCGGCTATTATGATGCCTCTATTAATGAATGTTATGCTGATCAGCTTCCCGGTAGAAAAACGCGGGGCAGCCATGGGTGTATTTGGACTGATCTTAATGTTTGCCCCTGCAATTGGGCCTACTCTTTCCGGATGGATTATTGAACATTATGATTGGAGAATGCTATTCCATTTCCTTTCACCGATTGCCGGTGTCATACTAGTGCTTGGCGCCGTCATGTTGAAAGATAAAAAGGAAAAAGTGAATATTCGTCTGGACCTGTTTTCCCTCATCTTGTCAAGTGTAGGTTTTGGCGGAATACTTTATGGATTCAGTTCTGCAGGGAACAAAGGCTGGGACAGCCCTCATGTGTATTTGACAATTGCTGTAGGTGTCATCAGTTTAGTATGGTTTATCCTAAAACAATCGAAATCTGATCGTCCAATGCTCAACTTTGGCGTATATAAGTACCCGATGTTTGCATTGTCATCAGCCATCAGCATGACGGTAAATATGGCGCTGTTCTCCGGGATGATTCTGATTCCGATTTATGTTCAGACATTAAGGGGAATTTCACCGCTGGATGCAGGATTGATGATGCTTCCAGGTGCCATTGTTATGGCCGTGATGTCGCCATTGACAGGAAAGCTGTTCGATAAAATCGGCGGCCGGATATTGGCGATCATTGGGTTAGCCATTACAGTGGGAACTACTTATGTTTTCAGCAGGCTGACTCTGGAAACAACTTATACACAGCTGATTATTCTGAACTCAATCAGGATGTTCGGGATGTCCATGGTCATGATGCCAGTTTCTACGAATGGCTTGAACCAGCTGCCAAGAAGATTATATCCTCATGGAACAGCAATGAACAACACGCTGAACCAGGTGGCAGGTGCCATTGGCACAGCTTTATTGGTAACAGTTATGTCAACAAGAACGGAAACACATGCTGCGGAAATCGCGAAAGAAGCGATGAAAGGCGGGGCTATGGCTAATGGCGGCCAGATGACTGAAGCCGCTGTGGCGGAAATGCAGCAGCAAGTATTAATAAAAGCCATGCTTGAGGGAATCAACGACGCTTTCTTCGTAGCAACCTTTATCGCTGCAGCTGCACTGGTTCTGGCCTTCTTCATTAAACGCGCAACACCAATGGAAGACGCGGTCGAAGAGCCAAAGCAAGAGAATATGGTGCTTAAATTGGCAAAAAGTTAATTAATAGAGGGGGAATCTTGGGATTCCCTCTTTTTTATATAGTTATAAACGAAAAAGCCTGCAATGCTTTCTGAGCATTTGCAGGCTTTCTTATTATCTATTTTTTCCAACTAATTTGATTGATTGATGTCCGCTGTGAGGGTGAGGTGAAAAAAGAATATGATCCAGATACAGAGCTTCCAGCTTTCGATCACTTAAATTAAACAAGCTATGATTATGCTGGAATTTAGATAGAGATAATAATTTGCTGATTAACGTTTCTCTGTTTAATGGCATGTAATGAACCCTCCCTTTTGTTAGTTTTATTTTAATTCATATTTATCCGATTAGTCAAGTAGGGATTAAAAAGATTATGAAATCGTTTGGTTTTTAATTATTGGAATTTTCAGCCTTCAATTATCCTTTTATGCTAAAATATTTCTAATGAGTACATAAAAAAGGGGATTTATATGAAAAACACGGCACTTTTCATAAATAATCAATTGCTGGATTTAATTTTTGAAAGTACATATTATGGCATTGTGGTCGTGGACGCGGATGGCATAATCCAGTATATGAGCAATAATTATTGTGATTTTCTAGGTGTCCAAAGAAACGAAGTAATTGGCAGGCATGCCACAGATGTGATTGAAAATACCAAAATGCACCTGGTTGCACAAACAGGAAAACAGGATTTTGCTGATCTGCAATTCCTGCAGGGTGATTTTGTTATCGCCAACCGCATTCCGATTATCGAAAATAATGAAATTATCGGAGCAGTCGGGACTATTATTTTTCGTGATTTGGATGAATGGAAGAAATTGAACAGTCATATTAAAGGGGTATTATCCGAGCTTAATTATTATCGAAGCGAGTGGAATGAATCAAATGGATTAAGATATTCTCTTCATGATTTGATAGGGGAAACACCGGAGATTAAAGATCTGAAGGATAGGGTCATGCGCATTGCAAGAGGGGATATTTCCATACTATTGAGAGGGGAGAGCGGTACAGGAAAGGAGATTCTGGCCCAAAGCATTCATCAGCTGAGTGAAAGAAGCGAAAAACCTTTTGTAAAAGTAAACTGCGGTTCCATACCTGAGCATTTATTGGAATCTGAGCTGTTCGGCTATGAAGATGGTGCATTTACAGGCGCAAGAAAAGGCGGGAAGATAGGAAAATTCCATTTGGCTGATGGGGGAACCATTTTCCTTGATGAAGTAGGGGACATGCCTTTACATATGCAGGTGAAACTTTTGCGGGTTCTGCAGGAAAAGGAATTTGAGCCTATTGGGGCTCTCCAGCCTAAAAAAGTGAATGTGCGTGTTATTGCGGCTACAAATCGTCCGCTTGAAAAAATGATCAATGACCATTTATTCCGGGAAGACTTGTTCTACAGAATTAATGCAGTTCAGTTATTTATACCGCCTTTAAGATCGAGAAGATCTGATTTGCCGCTCCTGACCGAACACTTTTTAAGGAAAGCGACAAAGCGGATAGGCAAGAGGGTAACAGGAACAAGTCCTGAAGCAGCCGCACTGATTAAACAATATGACTGGCCGGGGAATATCCGTGAATTGGAGAATGTTCTAGAAGCCAGTGTCCATTTAACGGATAGTGAAACAATCGGAATGGAAGAGCTGCCTGATTACTTAAAAGGAGGGAAAAAGAAATCAGAAATAAAAAATTTAAAAATCCTATTGGAAGAAACTGAAAAGAATGCAATTGAAACAGCTTTAAAAAAATTCAGCAATGACAAAAATAAAGCTGCCGAATCATTGGGAATAGGCAATTCTACTATTTACGATAAAATAAAAAAATATAACATTACCTCATAATGCCAAAAATCCGGGAACTCGGAATATAATCCGAGATCCCGGATTTTTCCTTTATTCCTATTAACAATACATAGTAGAGTACATGCTTTAAAATTAATTTTCTGAAAAATCGGAAAAAATTATCCGAAATTTATCCGGAAATCAATTATCTAGAGTATTTTCAAACTGGCACAATACTTGCAACAAGTTTTGAGCACGAAAGCCTTTTTTTAAAATGTATACGCTTACATAAATGGAGGAGGAGGATATCTTGGATCTCGGATATTTTACACGGAAAATGGCACTTGATTTCAATAGTGATAAACCTGTCAAAGTAGCTATTAAAGAAGAAACAGGGAGGGAATGGACATACGACTGCCTTCATCGGACTTCAAACTCTTATGCAAATAAGCTTCAGGAACTTGGTGTCAAAAAAGGCGATCGTGTAGGGATCTTGCTTTATAACTGTCTTGAGTATTTCGCGCTGTATTTTGCAGCTGCTAAAATCGGCGCTATCGCTGTTCGTCTAAACTTCCGTCTGACCAGCACTGAATTTGAGTATGCCTTAAATGATTCAGGCACAAAAATCCTATGTTTTCATTCAAAGCTGACTCCCCAGCTAGAAGCCATTCGCAAACGTGTTGGAGTGAAAAGGTATATTTGTTTAGCGGATAGGGAGGAATCAATGCCTAAATGGTCTCAAAGCTGGAGTCTACTGGAGGGTGGCGACGAAGACGAAATTAATACAGACTCCATTCGGTTAAGCGATCCCGTTATGCTAATGTATACGTCTGGGACTACCGGGAGACCGAAAGGAGCCATATGGACACACGAAACCACTTATTGGTTTTCTGCCATGCAGGCGCTTAAATGGAATTTTAATGGGAAGGAAATCGGAATGACAACAGGACCGCTCTATCATGTGGGAGCCATGGAAGATATCGCACTTCCTATTTTAATGATGGGCGGTACCGTAGTGATTACCGGGAGCAAAGGCTTTGAAATAAGCAGGATCCTGGCAGTGATTGAAAAGGTATCAGTCACTGACTGTTTTCTCTTTCCGTTTATGATTTATGAAATGCTTAACCTGTCTTCACTTTCAGATTTTAAATTTACACATTTAAAAACAATTTATACAGGCGGAGACCCTCTTATGCCTTGGGCTCTTGAAAAATTAAAAGAGAATTTTCCTCATATCGGGGTGGTTCAGGTTTATGGACTTACAGAAGGGACGCCGATTGCGGTCTGTCTGGATCCAGAAGATGCCTGGAAAAAGGGAGAGACAGTCGGGAAGCCATTGCCATTGACTGAAATTAAGATTATTGATCAAAATAGAAGGCCTCTCCCTCCTGGGGAAATTGGAGAGATTTTGATCAAAAGTCCTGCAGTGTCAGCTGGCTATTGGCGAAAGCCGGAAGCTACCAAAGAAACGTTTACAGGTGGATGGTGCAGAACAGGTGATTTAGGGGTGCTGGATGAGGAAGGATACTTATCCATTGCTGGAAGGAAAAAAGATATGATCCGAAGCGGCGGAGAAAATGTGTACGCTGCTGAAATTGAAGATATTCTGTACCGCCTCGATGGAGTGAAAGAAGTATCTATTATCGGCCTTCCTGATCCGAAATATATTGAAGCAGTTTGTGCAGTCATAGTCAGAAAGGAAGGCTGTACGCTTACAGAAGAAGAGGTCATCGCCCACTGCCAAAAGTATCTTGCAAGCTATAAAAAACCGAGAAAAGTCATCTTTACAGAGAATCTGCCCCGCACACCATCCGGTAAAGTTCAAAAGTTCATGCTCAGAGAACAATATAGCTCATGAAGGAGGTATAGGCTTGGAAAAAACAAAAGCAGTTTCCTGGTCAGTTCAAAATAATATTGCCGTTATTAAGATTGCTAATCCGCCATTAAACGTTCTGAGTGCAGAAGTGATTGAGTTATTGTCAATTGCTGCAGATGAAATTGAAAGCGATTCCACTGTTAAGGCTGTTATCATAACAGGGGCTGGAGAAAGGGCTTTTGTCGCCGGCGGGGACATTAAAGGCTTTCCGGATTGGATGGGAAAAGGGATTGAATTGGCAAAAGAAAAGTCTCTTTGGCTGCAGGAACCACTAAATAAACTTGAAAGACTGCCCCAGCCAACGATTGCTGCGATCAATGGGTTTGCTTTGGGCGGCGGCTGTGAACTGGCTTTAATCTGTGACATCCGGATAGCAGAGGAGCACATAAAAATTGGGCTGCCTGAAATAAAGCTCGGCTTATTTCCAGGTGCAGGAGGAACTCAGCGGCTCTCACGGCTTGTTGGTAAATCAAAAGCAAAAGAGATGATTTTTACTGGTGAGCCGCTATCTGCACAGGAAGCCTGGCGGATAGGTTTAATTAACCGGATTGCTCCAAGAGGAGAATCACTTGGAGTGGCTTTGGACCTTGCTTATTCAATCAGCGCTCATTCATTGCCGGCACTTACTTTTGCCAAACGGTCGATCGATAAAGGTTATGAACAAAAGCTTGAAAATGCACTAATCACCGAGGCTGAATATTTTGGCCAGGTATTTCAAACTGAGGATGTTAAAGAAGGTGTCGGGGCATTTATTCAAAAAAGGGATCCTAAATTTATTGATCAATAGATAAAAGAATAGGAGGAATGGTTTTGTTTGGATTATCACCTTTAATGACTTTTATGTTATTTGGTTTTTGGCCGCTGTCATTGGCAGCCGCAGGGATATGGGGAGTATTGGCATTTAAGCATGCAGAGGAAGAGGGGGATAATATATGATATTGGCAATTGGAATTATCTATCTTCTTGTTATACTCATTATAGGATTATTATCTATGAAGCATCAAAAAGACATGGACACCTTTTATACTGGGGGACGGAGATTTGGCCCCTGGCTTGTCGCTTTGGCTGTATCCTCAACAACAATGTCTGGATACGGATTTATCGGATTGACCGGGCTTGTATATGAGCATGGATATGCCATTTTTATGATCGGAATTTTTGCTACTGCTGGGATCTTTGTAAGCTTCTTGATATTGGCAAAGCCGATGAGGAGAATTACACAAAAATTTGGTGCTTTAACTATTCCGGATTTATTGGAGATCCGCTATAACAGCAAAACAGTGCGGGCTATCACTGCGCTCGCCATTCTTGGCGGTGCGATTGGCTACCAAATGGCTCAATATAAAGCATTGGGCAATATGCTTGAAACGGTCCTAGGCGTTGATTATAAGCTTGCTTTATTTATAGGAGTGGCCATATTAACCGTATACGTGGTGGGCGGAGGAATGATCAGTGCCGTCTGGACCGATTTTATTCAAATGATTGTTATGATTGCTGGTGCTTTAATCGTATTTATTGGCGGGATGAGAATGGTTGGCGGCATGTCCCAAATGAATGCAGAGCTGACAGCTATTAATCCTGATATGGTGCAGGCTTTCCATACTACAGGGCCAATCGGAATTTTTGCATTCATTTCTTATTTCTTTATTTATGTAATCGGCCATCAGGGACAGCCGCATGTTGTAACCAAATTCTACATGATCAGAAAAATTTCCATGCTTAAGTGGGCTTGTATTATTGCGGCATCCACTTACGCAATAACAGCTTTATTGTGGTTTGTCGGCCTTTATACAAGAGTAATGGTAAATCGCGGAGAAATGGCAGCACCAGCAACACCTGATATGGTGGCGCCAATGTTTATCGAAAACTTTTTCCCGCCGGTTGTCGCGGGGATCATATTTGCAGCTGTCATGGCAGCGATCATGTCGACCAGCGAAGCATTTCTTCTCGTCGCAAGTTCATCGATTGTAAGGGACATCTACCAGCAGATCATTAAGAAAGGGGAAAAATTGCCGGAGAAAAAGGAATTGGCGCTATCCAGATGGTTCACTCTTGCGATTATTGCTGTCACATTCCTGCTTTCACTAAATCCGCCTGATCTCGTTGGCTGGCTGGGCAATGCATCATGGGGAATCTTCTCAGCATCATTGCTGCCTGTATTAAGCATCGGACTATTGTGGAAGCGCGCCACCAAGACTGCTGCTATTTGTTCATCTGCTTTAGGGTTCATCTCCAGCCTTGGACTATACATTCTGAAAGTAAAAGAGATTTATGTTCCGGCACTTGATACAGGGGCGATTGCCATGATCATCTCGACCTTATCATTAGTTGGAATCTCCCTCATCACAAAGCCTGCATCAAGCCCAATTTTTGAAGAAAAGCCAAGAAAAGCTGCCAAAACCGAAGATCCGGCTGCAGCTAACTTCTCATAAATGGTGCCAGGCACCTATACCGCTTTTACTGACTGGTATAGGTGCCTGGCACTTTTCACGAATAAAAAATCACCACTGATCCCAAAATAAAAACACTTACAAATAGGGAGGATTATTCATGAGAGAAACGTGTTTTTATTGTACGGAAGAAATCACAGACAAACAAATGCATTTGATTTCGTTTGATATGGCAGATACTGAACGGGAAGAAATCCTCTGCAAAGAATGTTATAGTGAATGGCTTCATGGGATAAAAGGTTAAGTAAGAAAGAGTGAGGTTTTAGCATGAAGTGGGACAAAGATGAAAATGAAAAATCAACAGGAGAACCGGCCGAAGTAGTGCTTGAAATCAGTTCAACAGGCTATGGTTTAGAATCTGTTTCGAAAAGTGAAGTTAATTCTGATGAAAAAGAACAGGAAAATCCGTCTGGCTGCGGAGGATTATAACAATTGATAAAACGTCTGCAATCCGCAGGCGTTTTTAAAATAGGTAAAAAGGTACAACTTAACTTGCGGCAAGGCAGGAATACCTCATTTCGCCGGTGAATACAATTAGAAAATGGAAACAGCTTCCTAAATAGAAAGAAGAAGCAAATAATTAAAAAAGCTGGGGGAAAAATGAGTAAGCGAAAATGGGGAATATCACTTTTGTTGATTGTCTGTTTCATAGGATTAGCCGGGTGTTCAGGGAAAGCTGCCGGCGATAATAAGCTGGAGAAAAAGCTAGCGGAAGAAAAAGCTAAAGAAGAAGAAGAAAAGGCCAAAGAGGAGGCGAAGGCAGAGGAGCAGGCCAAGGAGGAAGAAAAGAAGGAAGAAGTAAAACCGGTTGTGGTTAATGTCATCGACCCCAATACAAAAGCTGTTCTTAAAACCTTCAGCCCTGCTGAGATGGGCTTTGGAGCTGAAGATGAAAAATATAAGGCAGAACTTGCCCAATGGGCTAAAGAAATAGCACGGGGCACGGATGCAAAGCAAGGGTATGATCAAAGAATGACCCTTGATAAATTAGGTCCGGATGGGGAAATTATCAAGGGGCAGCCTGAAATCATCCTTGAAGAAAGTGATTTGGTGCAGAAGATTATTGATTCGTCTGTAAGCGGAGGCGATGTCGAACTGCCGCTCTATGTATCTGAAAGCGGGTATGACCCTGCAGATGTACCCTATCTGGGTGAAGTGGTCGTCGCGTCATATACAACCCATTTTAACAGCGGTGTGGCAGGCAGGACAAAAAATATTGAACTCTCTGCAGAAGCCATCAATAATATTATTCTAGGTGTCGGAGATCATTTTTCTTTTAATACAACTGTGGGTCCCAGTGATGAAGCTCATGGATATCAGCCTGCAGAAGAAGCCATTAATGGCAAGCTCGTGATGGGCATTGGCGGCGGTATTTGCCAAACATCCTCCACACTTTTCAATGCCGTCGATAAAGTCGGGGTCAGCTATGTCGAAAAACACCACCATTCCGTGACGGTGGGCTATGTCCCTAAGGGAAGGGATGCAACCGTGTCCTATGGAGGCAAAGACTTCAGATTTGAAAATACTACAGGCATCCCACTTCTTGTAAAAGCAAACTTTGGAAATGGTGTTTTAACGATCGAAATCAGAACGGCAAAAAAATATGAAGGATTACTGAAGAAAGCAGTATAATGGCAGCAGGCACCTGTACCATGTTTCCGGTATAGGTGCCTGACATGTTTTTAAAACATTTTAAACAGTGGAGAAAAATTGGTTGAAAAATAAGCAAATAGCGGAGGGGTTTGTCCACACCTTTTCAGTCCCTTTTAATACAATAATATAGAAGATCTCCTCCCTAAGGATCTTTGGTCTGCATAGTCGCCGCTAATCTGCCAGCCGGATTAGCGGCATTTTCTTTGTTATTATGTGCGAAAGGAGGAGAATTTTCTGTAAATATATGAACTGATAGGTAAAAAGTTCCTGACTTACCAGGCGTGTTCATGTTAAATTATAAGTAGAATATCCTATCTTATTTGGAAATGAGGAAAAGTCATGAAATTATCTGTGGCAAAAAAACTGTTCCTCGGGTTTTTGTCTGTCCTATTATTATTTGGTCTTGTCGCCGGTTTATCTAATTATGAACTCGGTAATGTTAACCGAAATTATCAAAGCTTAATAGATGAAAATGTCTCCGAAGTGATGCTTGTAAAAACATTGAAGGCAGAGCTTATGAATGAAGCAGGGGGAATACGCGGCTACCTCCTGACAGGCGACTCTACATATCTCAGTAACTATGAAAGTTCCCGCAAGAGAATGGAACATCATATCAATGAACTGAATAAATTAACCAGCAATAATGAAGAGAAGGAATTGGCGAAAGAGCTGAAAGTGCTTCATGATCGCTACCAGAGCATTATTGATAAAGAAATTAAGTTTAAGCTGGAAGATAATAATGCATATATGTCATTAGTTGAAACCTCCGATAAACAGGTCAGCCAGGATTTTAACAAAAAAGCGGATGAACTTGTAAAATTTTATGAAACCCAATTAGATGCTGGGATAAATGAAACAGTATCCAGCGTAAAATCTGCCCAGGTCATTACTTTAATTATTACGTTTGCAGCTATTCTGGCTGCGATGGCGATCGCTTATTTTATAAGCAGAATGATTTCAAGGCCGATAAATCTGGCTGCAGCTACGATAGACAAGGTGGCTGGAGGAGATTTAAGCCATGGCTCCATTAAAGTGAAAAACAGGGATGAAATAGGAGCGTTTATTTTATCCTTAAATAAGATGGTAAAAGACTTAAGGTCTGTGGTCACCCAGGTAAGAAGCACTTCAGAACAAGTTGCATCAAGCAGTGAGGAACTCGCTGCGAGTGCAGAGGAAAATTCTTTGGCTTCTGAACAGGTTGCAGCTATTTCGCAAAAAAATGCCCTTGGCACTGAACAGCAGCTTTACCGCTTTAGAGAAGTATCTTCTTCAATAGAGGAGATTGCTTCGGGAATGCAGCAGATTTCTTCAAGCAGCCAGCTGATGCTTGAAGCAGCAGAAAAAACTGATTTCTTAACTGAAAAAGGCACTAAATCAGTCGAAAATGTTGTAAGGCAGATGAATGAAATAAATACTTCAGTAGGCAATGCCACACAGTATATTAATACGCTCGAATCCCGATCAAAAGAAATCAGCAATATCGTGGAACTGATCACCACTATCGCCGAGCAGACCAATTTGCTTGCCCTCAATGCAGCCATTGAAGCTGCAAGGGCAGGTGAGCATGGCAGGGGCTTTTCGGTTGTAGCCGATGAAGTCCGCAAACTGGCAGAGGGTTCCAAACAATCTGCTGTTCAGATTCAGCAAATGATTGGACTTGTTCAGGAAGAAACAAAGCAGGCCGTTCAGGCAATGGAGAAAGGGAATGAACAGGTTAAAGAGGGGCTCGAAGATACGATGGAAGCAAGTGCTGCTTTTGCAGAAATTGCCCATTCAATGGGTGATGTAACATATAAAGTCGAGGAAGTTTCATCCTCAGTGGAGGAACTGACTGCCTTAACCAGCCAGATCAATGAAGTCATGACAAACGTGCAGGACATCTCAGAAAAAAATGCAGCAGCTTCACAGGAAACTTCAGCCGCAACAGAAGAACAGCTCGCCACAATGGAAGAAGTATCATCATCAGCAGGATCACTTGCAAAACTTGCTGAAGAGTTGCAGGAAGTTGTTTCGAGATTTAAATTATAAAAGGGACTCGGCTGAGTCCCTTTTATTTTTTCTATAAGATTCTAATGGTTAATGGATACAGATATGGAATAAACGGCTCCTCAATTTCTTTCCATTCTTTAATTTTAATCAGTGGAAGCTCTGTCCCATTATAGGCTGCCTTGTCTATGACTCCGCTAACTTTGACCCACATATTATCATAGAGTTCCGGAGCTTCCTCCATTTCTGAAAGAAAGCCAATCATACTTGCATCTGCCACACAATGCGTAATCAAAAACCTCGAAATGACAAGCTGATTGGAAGCCAGTCCTTCTTCTTTATAAATAAATCCCTGAAATTCAATTTCCCTGCCTACGAATTTATCAATATCCTTACTGATTTCCTCATAATATAAGCTAAAAACTTTATCATCCATCTTAATAGCAGGAGCCGAATACAGGTCCTTTTTTAATTGCTCAAATTCTTCATTGGATATTTCCTGTACCTCTTCATTTACAGATAGGTCATGCTCCAGCTCCTCGACTTCTTCCAGCTCTTCTTCAAGCGAATAATTCTCAAGGTTAATTTCTGATTGATCTTCTATTTCCTCAGAGTCCGACGAAACATTCTCCTCTTTATTTTGATTACCAAGTATGGCCAGCCCGCCTTTCTTTTCAGCAATGGAAGCATCAAGCGTCTTTGCAGGCAAGAAGAATCCTGTTAATAGCGGAAATAATATAATAGAATATGACAGCAGCTTTTTACCTGTAAACGGTGTATCTCCATGATCATGATGATGAGAACAGCTATGATCATCATGGTGGCAGCAGTCCTTACCGTGATGGTGTTCGTGACCCTCTTTTTCTCTTTTGGAACTCCATATCCTGGTAATCTGAATAAAAAATAAAAATAAAAACAGAATGGAAGCGGATTGACTTAACCGGACATATTTCGGATTAATATATTTGGTTATGTCGCCTGTATAGTGAAGCTGAAAAATCAGTCCGCAAAAAGCCAGTAGAATCAGCGCCCTTAATGTCTGCTGAAAATGGATTTTCATAGTAATCCTCCTAAATGAAATTCTGTAAAAGAAGCAGCGTGAAAAAGACAACGGAAGCAGTCAGCGCTAATACCCCAAGAACAAACTTCATCCTAAACACACTAAGCATCATAATTGTATTTTTAAAATCGATCATCGGCCCGAAGATCAAAAACCCCAGTACGGAAGACTTAGGAAATATGCTGCTGAATGAAGCACCAATAAAAGCGTCGGCCTCGGAGCATAGTGACAAAACATAGGCGAAGCCCATCATGATAAGCAAGGATACTACCGGATTATCGGCACTTTGCAGAAATGTTTTTGCCGGCATATAGACTTGTACAATGGAAGCTAATAAAGCACCAATAATTAAATATTTGGCCATGTCAAAAAATTCATCGATTGAATGGGTCAGCATCGACCAAATCCTGTCCAGGAAGGAACGATTTTTTTCGCTGCTGTGGGGTAAGTGAATACTTTCCTTCAATTGCCCGGACTTAAAGATGATGCTCACGCTAAAGGCAACTATTATGGCAATTAGGAATCCCAGTCCCATTCGTAAGCCCGCCATTTCAAAATCGTTTCCAAAAGCCATGTATGTAGAAGCAATGACGATGGGATTAATCAGGGGGCCAGTCAGCATAAAACCAATCGCTGCATATACTGGAACACCCTTAGACATAAGCCGGCGGATGATGGGGACAATACCGCATTCACACGCTGGAAAAAGGGCGCCTGCCACACAGCTCATGACAACAGCAGCCGTTCTATTTTTCGGAATCCACCTTTTTATATGGTCTTCTGTAATGAAAATTTGGATAAACCCTGCAATCAGCACACCTATCAGGACAAAAGGCAACGCTTCTATTAGGATGCTGATAAAGATAACATTCAGATTTAACAGAGAAGGGGGAATATCAAAAGATAAACCTAAGCCAGAGCTGAAAGATATGAAATATACCAGAATGGCTATCAAAATTATGCCCGTTATATCAATGATATGGCTGCGAAAAACTCGGTTCATAAGTATCCTCCTGTATTTAAAAATCGTAATGATTTCGTTTTATACTCTATATTAATTTTATGAAAATGTAAATGGGATTATGAGCATTTTGAAAGGATAGGAGAATCGAAGGGTAAAAAAATATAAAGTTTACCCTTGCAATCGAAAGAAAATTTTAATATGATTTAAATCGTAACAATTACGATTTGATAAAAACTCCTCAATATTCTCGAGTTAATACTGTATGTAGCTAATCCCGAAGAGGGAGTACTAATCAACTGTAAATCGGAATGGATACTATTTACGCTGAAAAGGAGAGAAATCTATGAAAAAGAAGATACCCGTCACTGTACTGAGCGGCTATTTAGGTTCAGGAAAGACCACTCTGCTGAACCACATTTTAAATAATCGCGGCAATAAGAAAATTGCAGTGATTGTAAATGATATGAGTGAAGTCAATATTGACGCATCCATGGTAAAAAAAGGCGGTTT
This sequence comes from Cytobacillus oceanisediminis, assembly GCF_022811925.1. Lineage (NCBI taxonomy): Bacteria > Bacillati > Bacillota > Bacilli > Caryophanales > Bacillaceae > Cytobacillus > Cytobacillus oceanisediminis. The sequence continues at coordinate 2,453,091 of NZ_CP065511.1, forward strand.
TTCAAGGACCGATGAAAAACTCGTTGAGCTTCAAAATGGATGCATCTGCTGTACTTTGAGAGAAGACTTAATGATAGAAGTGGAAAGGCTGATTAACGAAGGGGATATCGAATATATCCTGATTGAATCCTCAGGCATCTCAGAACCTATTCCGGTTGCCCAGACTTTTACTTATATGGATGAAAGTTTAGGAGTTAATCTTTCGGAAAGATGCACGCTTGACACAATGGTAACAGTTGTAGATGCAAATCGTTTTTGGCATGACTTTGCATCAGGAGAAACTCTGCTGGACCGCAAACAGGGCACAGATGAATACGACGCCCGGGAGGTTGTTGACCTATTAATAGACCAGATTGAGTTCGCGAATGTCCTGGTGCTGAACAAACTGGATCTGGTTGATTCGGAAAGTGCTGATGAACTTAAGGCCGTATTAGAAAAGTTAAACCCTGAGGCAAAAATTATTAAAGCCGTAAATTCAGAGGTTGAACCGGAAGAAATCCTTGATACTCGTCTGTTTGATTTTGAAACGTCGAGCCAGGGAGCAGGATGGATCAAAGAGCTGAATGAAGAACATACACCCGAAACTGAGGAATATGGAATTTCCTCCTTTTTATATAGAAGAAAAAGGCCTTTCCATCCAGAAAGATTTATGCAGTGGCTTGAGGGTTTTCCTGCAGATATTGTGAGAGCCAAAGGCTTTTTCTGGCTTGCTTCCCGCCATGACATGGCCGGTCTCCTGTCCCAGGCAGGACCATCCATAACACTGCAAGGTGCTGGGGAATGGATTGCAGCCCTTCCAGAGGTGGAAAGAAACAAAATTTTAAAGGATGAACCAGAACTGCTTGATAGATGGGATAAGGATTTTGGAGACAGAATGACAGAACTTGTATTCATTGGCATGGGTATGAAACAAGAAGAGATTGCATCAAGTCTGGATGGCTGCTTACTAACCGATAAAGAAATGAGTTCAGACTGGTGCATGCTGGCAGACCGGCTGCCAGCTTTTAATTCTAATATGATGGAGGAAGTGAAATGAGAGTGAAAATTACTTTGGCATGCACAGAAACAGGGGATCGCAACTATATTACAACCAAAAATAAACGAAATAATCCTGATAGAATTGAATTAATGAAATACTCTCCAAAACTAAAAAAACACACCCTGCACAGGGAAACAAAATAACATTATCGTTCCCTTTAATGTCTGGCTGAGCACTGACGAAAACTAACAGAGCAATCTGAAAAATTTGTTGCTTTTTCCTGGTCTTGCAGATATGCTCAAAATAGGAGATATACGGAAGGGGAATTGAGATTCTATTATTTGGCAGAACTTGTAATCATTTAAAGCTTAAATAGAACAGCATCTCTTAATATAGGGAGAGGTTTGTCTATTCTTATAAATGATGAAACAAGGAATGCCTGCTGTGGAAACTCAAACCATGAATGGCAGATACCTTGTTGTGTATCTGCCTTTTTATTGGAATCTTTATCTCCAGGCTAGTCGCAGCAGGCCCAAAATGGAGGGAACGCTGAATGGATCAACAGAATAAAACCGCAATTGTTACAGGCGTCAGCAGCCATAAAGGTATTGGTGCTGCTATTTGCCGAAAGCTAGCCAGCCGAAGTTTTAATATTTTTTTTACTTATTGGGATGCTGAACCCCATTGGGAAAGAGAATTCAGCAAGGAAATATCGGCAAGCGGGGTTGCATGCAAAGGTCTTGAAGCAGACTTATCGGATGTTCAATCAGCAGAAAAGGTGCTGGGATCCGTTGCCTTTACAGTTGGAAAGCCGATGGTCCTCGTTAATAATGCAGCACATTCAACTAGAGATGGTTATCTTAATCTTAACGCAATAACTCTTGACGCACACTATGCGGTTAATATGAGAGCCGTATTTCTTCTTTGTACAGAATTCTCCAAAAGATTTCCGGATTGGAAGTTGCCTTACGGACGAATCATTAATATGACTTCCGGACAAGAGCTGGGACCAATGCCCGGTGAATTGGCATATGCTTCTACTAAAGCAGCCATAACGGCATTTACCAGATCTCTGTCAACAGAAATTGCTCATTTAGGAATAACCGTCAATGCGATTAATCCTGGTCCCACCGACTCTACATGGATGAATGAGGAGATAAGAAATCACCTTTCGCCTAAATTTCCAGCCGGCAGAATCGGCCAGCCTGAAGACGCAGCTAATCTGGCAGCATTTCTGGCAAGTGAAGATTCAAAGTGGATAACAGGGCAGGTGATTCATTCCGAGGGAGGATTCATTCGCGGTTAAACTAAAGGCAAGTGACATTTATTTAACAAATCTCAGCTATTTATATCATTTTCGATACAAAATACCCAAAAGGGTTTATGGATCTCCTCCAAATGTGTATAAATAGAAGTTAGTAGAGGGGAGAGACCTATGTTAAATTTATTAAATGACCCTGATTTTGTGCAAAAGTGTGAAATTGCTTCCCCGCTTGAAATGGTTGAACATTTAACAGGCGGCAATATTAGAGGATTGGAAAAAATCGCTTTGGGTACGCTTGCAAGCAGAAAACAGCTGCCGCCAAATGTCGTGAATGTCCTGATTGTTTATTTTTTCAGCACATTTGCCAATAAAGTATATGACCGAAATGATCTTGCCAGGCTTTATGATTACTGGGCATCGAATCATGTATACAGTTTTGCAAAAGCACAGGAAATGACAGCCGAAGATATTGAAAAAGTCCTGGCCGGCTTAAAATAATAGAGTAAATAAAAAGTTCAGCCCAAGTGGGATGAACTTTTTTTGATATAACCTATTTCTTTTTATTGCTGTATGCACCTTCTATTGTCTGTTTCATCATTTGATGTCCGAGCACTGCAACACCTGCCGCAACAATTCCGTTAAGGAGCCCTTCAATAGAAAACCCAAATGCAAGGCTGCCTGCGGAAACCGAAATGATCACAAGAATCCATACGATGGACCAATCAGGGACTTTTGGTGTCTGTTTCAATGCATACCCAATTACCCACAAAGCCGGAACCAGCATGTAATAATTCTGGTTTAAAAAATCAAATAAGTTCAATGCACTCACCTCCTGATATTGTTTTCTATATTTTATGTAAGCCTCTTATAATTGGTTTGTCTGCTTGTCTCTAAAAAGGAGAAACTATCTTTAATAGACATACACATAATTGGAAGCGGATAAATGGCGAAATAGTTTGAAAATTACCTTCCGCAGACGGCCAGGATAGTTGACATTCCTTCCTATAAGTGCTAAATTTGAATCAGCCGTTATGCATCGTGTTATATTTTGCTAGCTGCTTTTTCAACCGTTAGGCAATGGTCTGGATGAGTAATGAACGTAAAGTTATAAGCGTGTATATGGTGAATTTACACATGGCTTTTTCTAGCCAATAGGAGGATTTTTTTCATGAAAAACGGTAAAGTAAAATGGTTCAATGCTGAAAAAGGTTTCGGATTCATCGAAGGTGAAGACGGAAACGACGTATTCGTACATTACTCTGCTATCCAATCTGAAGGTTTCAAATCTTTAGAAGAAGGCCAAGAAGTTTCTTTCGAAGTTGTTGAAGGTGCACGCGGACCTCAAGCAGCTAACGTAACTAAATTATAATCGACAGACCCATACAAAAACAGTCTGGCCATTAGGTCAGGCTGTTTTATTTTGCGCCAATTTGAATATTCCTCCATCAATTCCGCACCCTATTAGAAAAAGGAAGGTGAATCCAGATGAATTTTGCCTGGCAATCAGTGATTCTGGTTTTCGCAGGAGTTTTGCTTTTACGAGTTGCCGGTAGGAAATCTATTTCACAAATGACACTGGCACAAACGGTAGTCATGATTTCCATTGGTTCTATCATCATTCAGCCAATCATAGAGACAAGTGTATGGAAAACCATCGTGGCTGCAGGTATTTTTGTTGGATCATTAATACTGATGGAATACTTGCAGGTGAGATTTAATTTTGTTGAAAAATTTATTACAGGCAAATCCAAAATTGTGATTGAGAATGGGAAACTTAAAACAGCAAATATGAGGAAATTGCGCTTTACTGCTGATCAGCTGGAAATGAGGCTCAGAACCAGCGGAATTACAAAAATTTCAGATGTCAAAATTGCTACCCTTGAACCAAATGGACAGCTTGGGTATGAGTTAATGAATGATGCGAAGCCTTTGACTGTTGGAGAATTTAAAAGGCTGATGGGAGAAATGATTTTGCAGTCACCCGTTCAGCCTGCACCTCAAGCATCAGATGATATTTTTCAGGAGTTGAAAAGGGGGCATTCCCCACCAAATTCCAAAGATCTGCACTAGTTTTAAGCCGCATTGCGGCTTTTTTTAATTCCAACCTCCATCTTTCCCCCTGTAAAGTATTATTCAGATTCTAAATTCACTACAAAAAAGTGCTTGAAGTTTCGCGAATTTCCTGTATAATTTTCAAACGTGAGTTATTTCAGAATAATTTCATACCATTCGCTTATCAAGAGAGACGGAGGGACTGGCCCGGAGATGTCTCGGCAGCGGGCTCTATAGAGCGCTGTGCCAAATCCAGCAAGCACAGAAGCTTGGCAGATAAGAAGAGAACGATTGATAGATCAAGATCTCTTCTTGCTTGAAGAGGTCTTTTTATTTTACTGGGAAAATCATTAGGAGAGGAGAATTTTATGAAAAAAAGGGGCAATCCCTGGGCTTTATTGCCGCTACCCGCTTTCCTTCTTATTTTTATTGGAAGCGGCATAGCAACAGGAGATTTTAATAGAATTCCAATCATTGTCATTGTATCTGCTGCAGCCGGAATTGCACTGGCAATGAACAGAAAAAAGCCATTCATGGAAAAAGTAGAGATATTCACTAAAGGGGCCGGACATCCTGATATCATATTAATGTCTATCATTTTTATCCTGGCAGGGGCCTTTTCTGGTACGGCTAAAGGAATGGGTGCGGTTGATTCCACTGTGAACCTTGCACTCTCTTTTATCCCACAGAATCTGCTGATGGTCGGAATTTTTATCATTGCATGCTTTATTTCATTATCGATGGGAACATCCATGGGAACAGTTGTGGCTCTTGCTCCAATTGGTGTAGCCCTTTCTGCAGAGACAGATATATCTGTAGCATTGGCCATGGCAGCAATAATAGGCGGTGCCATGTTTGGGGATAATCTTTCCGTCATTTCTGATACGACCATTGCAGCGGTTAGGACTCAAGGAACGAGGATGACCGATAAATTCCGTGTGAATTTCTTAATCGTCCTGCCTGCTGCATTGCTTACAGCTTTGATTCTTGGGATTTTAACAGCAGGTCAGGAAAGCGTGGTAACCAGCGGGGATTATAGCTTTTTGAAAGTAATTCCCTATCTGGGAGTATTGGCTGCAGCTTTACTTGGCATGAATGTCATTCTTGTGCTTAGCGGGGGTATCCTGCTTGCAGGCCTGATCGGAATCACAGACGGCAGCTATACTTTTGTATCATTCCTGCAGATGATTGCTGAGGGAATGGCTGGCATGCAGACTCTTGCGATAATTGCCATCCTCATTGGCGGATTGGTTGAGATCATCCGATTTAATGGCGGAATCGATTACTTGCTTCACATGGCTACAAGCAAAATAAAATCCCGCAGGGGAGCTGAATTTGGTATTGCGTCACTTGTCTCCCTGATAAATTTATCTACAGCTAATAACACAATTGCCATCATTATTGCAGGTCCGCTTGCCAAAAAAATTGCGGATCAATATGAGATTGACCCGCGTAAATCAGCAAGTATTCTTGATATATTTGCCTGTTTTGTACAAGGGACTATCCCATATGGGGCACAGATGCTCGCTGCTTCCGGGCTTGCTGCGATTTCGCCGGTGAGCATTATGGCATATTCCATTTATCCGATATTAATTGGCATTTGCGGTATTATTGCCATTTTAATCAACTTCCCAAAGCTAAAAAAATAATAGATGAAAGAGCCTATGTTGGGCTCTTTTTTCTTTTCGAACAATGCTATGTTCTGGGAAAAATTTCTGGTATAATTAGAACGAATGTTCTGCTGAATTTTGCTGAGCCACTGCCGTTTTTTGATTTGGTATAATGGTAACATTGCAGAAAGAATCTCAGGCAAGGAAAAGAGGGTGTTAGATATGAAATTTATCCATACCGCTGATTGGCATTTGGGCAAGCTGGTCCATGGTGTATATATGACCGAAGATCAGCGTCATTTTTTGCATCAATTTATTGATGTGGTAGAGGAAGAAAAGCCGGATGCAGTCGTCATTGCAGGAGACTTATATGACCGGTCCGTACCTCCGACTGATGCTGTTGAATTGCTGAATGAAATTCTCTTTAAAATAAATGTAGAGCTCAATATACCTGTGGTAGCCATAGGCGGAAACCATGACAGCGCTGAAAGGCTTTCCTTTGGAAGCTCCTGGTATAAACAAAGCAAATTCTACTTGTCTGGAAAACTGGTAAATGATTTTAAGCCAATACATATCAATGGTGTGAACTTTTATCTGGTTCCTTATGCTGAACCCGGAATGGTCAGGCATTTGCTTGATGATGACCGGGTGCACTCCCATGATGATGCAATGAAGGCAATTGTGAGCAGAATTGAAGAGTACCTGAACCCAAATGAACCGAATGTTCTTGTCGGACATGCTTTTGTTCTGGGCGGTGCTACCAGTGATTCGGAGAGGACCCTCTCTGTCGGAGGATCAGGCTGTGTCCATTCAAGCTGCTTTGATCCTTTCTCCTATGCGGCACTTGGACATTTGCATAGTCCTGATGCCATAAAGCATGACAAGATCCGCTATTCAGGCTCCCTATTAAAATATTCTTTTTCCGAAGCTAAACAGGAGAAATCCATTTCTATTATAGAAATGAAGGAAAATGGCGAATTTGACTTGCGTACCCGTTCACTTAAGCCCCAAAAAGACTTGAGAGAGATCGAAGGGCATCTGGATGAACTGATGGATCCAGCCTTCTATGAAAAACAGAATCTTGATGACTATCTGAAAATCACCCTTTTTGATGAAGGCGCTTTGCTTGATCCAATTAATAAGCTGAGACAGGTCTATCCGAATGTTCTTCACCTTGAAAGAAAGCTAGCCGTTGCAGATATGAAGAAAAAAAGCTCCTTCATATCAATGAAGGAAGAGAAAAAGTCGGAGCTTGATCTGTTTAAACAATTCTATGAACAAATGACCACTTCCAAATTTACGGAAGATAAACAGCGGGTTATGACCGATGTGATCGAAAAAGTGCTGAGGGAGGAGGTGCTGAAATGAAGCCATTAAGATTAACTATGCAGGCGTTCGGCCCATATGCAGACAGTGAGAGCATTGATTTTACCGAACTTGGAAATCGGACGATGTTTGTCATCTCCGGAAAGACGGGTTCAGGCAAAACCACTATTTTTGACGGCATCAGCTATGCGATTTATGGAAAGGCAAGCGGGGAGGATCGGAATGGCCCTGAACTTCGAAGCCAGTTTGCGAAAAATAATACACTAACCGAAATTTCCCTCGAATTCATTTTAAGAAATAAAAGGTATTACATTACAAGGTCTCCTCAGCAGGAAAAGAAAAAAGAGCGCGGCGATGGCACGACGACAGTGAGCGCCAAAGCAGAACTGTATATGTATGGTGAAAATGGAGAGCAAAGGCTCCTGGCTTCAAATGTCAGGGATGTTGATGAAAAGATAAAAGAAATCATGATCATCGACAGCAATCAGTTTAGGCAAATTCTGATGATCCCCCAGGGAGAGTTCCGAAAGCTCCTAACTTCTGAGAGCAAGGATAAGGAAATCATTCTTCAGCGGCTATTCCATACACAAATATACAAGCGCATAGAAGAAAAATTAAAAGAAGATGCAACTGAATTAAAAAGAACGGTGGAAGAACAGATAAAACTGAGAGATCAGTATTTTAATCAGGTGCAGGCTTTATACAGCGCGGAGCTGAAATCTTACCTCGAAGCAGGAAGTGTCAATGACACCCTGCTCCTGCGGCTTCTTGCAGAGGAAATTAAGGAGATGGCGGATGGCCTTGATGAAATGACAGAAGCAGGCAAGAAAAAGAAGGAACAGAGAGATCAACTTCAGCAAAAGCTCTATGAAGCTGAAATGGTGCTCAAACAGCTGAAGACGAAAGAAGAGTTAAAGCTAAGGAAAGAAGAACTGGAAGGGCAAAGAGACAGATTCGCCGGCAAAGAGAATGCCATAGCTCTTGCCCAGAAAGCAGCCCTGCTCAATCAGCAGGAGCAGCTCTGTCATGAACTGAAGAAAGATCTGGATGCGGCAAATGCCGATCTTAATGAGCTTCAGAAAAATATTGGCACTCTTGAAACTCTCCTAAAAGAAAAACAAGATAAATGGGAATCGGAAAAGAACCGCGAGGAAGAAAGAAAACAGGGTGCCGAACAGGTTAATCACCTGCAAAGTATGAAAGAGGACATTCTCTCTTATGCAAAAGTGGAAAAGCTGGTCCGTTCTCTTGAAAAAAATCTTGAAAACCTCCAGCTTCAAAAAAGACAGAAAGATGAAGCCCATCAAAAAGCTGATCTGCAAATAAAAACACTGGCTGAAGAAAAGCAGGACATTGAAAAGAGTAAGCTTGCACAGATTGAGAATGAACGAAACCTGGAGAAACTGACAGACGAAATAGAACGGCTTCATAGATATGAAGAGCTGCATAAAGAGCATCAATTATTAATGAATGCCTGCAGCAATAAGAAAAATTATTTTAAAAAGACTTCATACAGGCTGAAGGATGCCAAACTGCTTGTGGAGGAACTGGAGGGCAAGTGGCTTCATGGACAGGCATCAATCTTAGCAGACAGGCTTCAAAACGGGGAGGCATGCCCAGTCTGCGGCTCAGACCACCATCCAAATCCGGCTGTATCGCCACATGATATTCCGGATGAAAAAGACCTGAAGGAAGCAAAGAAACAGGAAGCTCAAATTGAAGCTGAGAAAGCAAAAGCTGAGTCGGCATTTTATGAAGCCCAGTCCCGCATGAATTCCAGCGAGAGTGGATTGGCTGAAATAACAGCCCAAATACAAAAACACCGTACTGATTTTAAACAGGAAAGTTTGCTTGTGCTGAAAAATACTCTTGCCGATCAAAAAAAGGATCTTCTGACACGTCATGCTGAACTGAAGAAGAAATCTTCAAGGCTGGAAAACTGTACTGCTGAGTTAGAAAAAACACAGCAGATGAAAGAAGCTCTAGCTGCAGAAATTGACCGGCTGCAAGACCAAATAAATGACGCAGCCATTATGCATGCGGAAAAGAAAAGCAACTTGGTGAGGATGACGGACGCAATTCCTGAAAACCTGAGGTCTATTGAAGCTTATGAGTCAAGTTTGAAAAATGCGGCTGAAAAACTTGAAATTATGCAAAGACAGCTGGAAACAGCCCAGCAGAATTATCAAGATGCAAAGTCGGCCCATATGGCAGAACAGGCAAAGCTGGAGACACTTCAAAAGCAGGCTGTTAAAATCGAGGAAAAGCTTGCAGCCGAAAGACGGAATTTTGTGCAGCGTATGAAAGACCAGGGTTTTGAGGTCTATGGTGAATACCGGGATGCAAAAAAAACAGAAGATCAAATCAGGCAGCTTGAAGGTGAAGTAAGGGAATATCGGGAAGAAGTCCGTTCTGTACATGATCGATACGATGAGCTGATGCAGCTCTTAGAGGGGATTGAAAAACCTGATCTGGAAAGCTTGCAGGTATCATTACAAGAAACTGATGAACAATTGAAACTGCTGCAGGATCAATATACAAATCTGTTTATGAAGAAGAAGCAAAACGAAGAAACGATGCAAAAAATTACAGAAATAAATGAAAATATGAAATCCCTTGAAGAAAGGTACAAAGTAATCGGGCATTTGTATGAAATTTCAAAAGGGCAGAACACATACCGAATTACTTTTGAACGATTTGTCCTGGCGGCATTTTTAGATGATATACTGAGGGAAGCCAACGGACGTTTATCGAAGATGACCAGCGGAAGATATATGCTGCTTCGAAAAACAGACCGGTCAAAGGGCAACGCACAAAGCGGCCTGGAATTGCTTGTGTTCGATCAATACACTGGACAGGAAAGGCATGTGAAAACTTTATCTGGCGGAGAAAGCTTTAAAGCCGCGCTCGCACTTGCTCTTGGTCTTGCAGATGTGGTGCAGCAATACGCAGGAGGCGTTTCCCTTGAGACGATGTTCATTGATGAAGGATTTGGGACACTTGATCCCGAATCATTAGATCAGGCAATAGAGGCATTGATCGAAATTCAGAGCAGCGGAAGGCTTGTAGGCATTATCTCTCATGTTCCTGAGCTGAAGGAAAGAATTGATGCCCGTCTGGAAGTAACTGCAAGCCAGACAGGAAGCCGTACACAGTTTCAATTTTTAAATTAGGATTCAGGGGAAAAAGGATAGACCTTCTATCCTTTTTCCCATACTATTAAAGTTGGTGATGACTGTTGAGAAAGAAAGTCGTTTTATCATGGAGCGGAGGCAAAGACAGCTGCCTGGCTCTTGATGTGCTGATAAAACAGGGGTTTGAGGTTGCATGCCTTCTGACAACGGTTCCGCAGGAGATTGGCAGAACCTTCGGGCATGGTGAAAAAAAGGAATTAATTCAGCTTCAGGCAAAAAGCTTATCCATACCTGCAGAGTTTATTTATTGTACTTTTGAAGATTACTCGGAGCGTTTCGTGAGTGATTTAGGAAAAATAAAAGATAATTATGGGATTACAGGCATTGCATATGGGGATCTTTACTTGGATGGACACCGCGAATGGGGAGAAAAAACTGCAGCTGAGGCAGGATTGGATGCGGTATATCCTCTATGGATGGAGGAGAAAGAAAGTCTTAAGGCTTTAAAGGCTTTTGTGGAATCAGGCTATAAAGCCAAAGTCATACGTGTCCGGGAAGAGGTATTGGACAGCTCCTGGCTGGGCAAAGAACTTAATCATGACTTTTTAAGCAAAATTGAAGCTGAACCTGTTTGCCCGATGGGTGAATCAGGTGAATATCATACATTTGTTTATGATGGTCCGCTATTTTCTAATAGCATCCAGCTGGACTCTCCTGAAATTATTCAGCTTGAAACCACAAAGAAATTGGAATTTGGTGAGTTTAGGCTCGTTGAAAAAAAAAAACGTCATTGACGAGAATGTGCAGGTAACGAAATGATTGAAATTAAGACATCAGCAGTAAGCGATGGCGAACATAACAGAGGAGTCTTTGCTACTCGCGATATTAAGAAGGGTGAACTGATTCATGAGGCTCCGGTCCTTCCTTATCCAAATAAGGAGCATCAGCATATTGAAAAAACGGCACTGGCAGATTATGCATTTGAATACGGGAAAAATCACAGTGCCATTTTATTAGGCTATGGGATGCTTTTTAACCATTCCTACAAGCCCAATGCAGTATATGATATCAATTTTGACAATCATACCTTTGACTTTTTCGCCTATAGAGACATTAAAGCAGGTGAAGAGGTTCTGATTAATTATAATGGGGAAGCTGATAATGATGATCCCCTTTGGTTTAATAAATAATTTTATTGGAGACTAGACTTTCTTGGCCCGGAGAGTTATAGTCTCCAGCCCAGAAGGGAGAGAATTTTTTGTCCGGAGTATTTTCTCATGATTATAAAGCTTTCCCTTTTTTGGTTTTTTCCGCCCCTCATATTGCCATGATTGTGTTATTTGCAGCGGCAGCCGTGCTTTTATTCATATTCAGAAAAGTGCTATACCGGCTTGATCAAAAATTCAGGCTGTATATGTTTCTATTGCTTTTTACATTGGAACTGCTTTACCATCTCTGGCTTTATCTTGGCGGGAAATGGGAAATTTCCTTCACTCTGCCGCTTCAGCTTTGCTCCATAAGCTTAGTTCTTTGCTTGTTATTATTAGCATCGAAATCTAAGGCCGTCTTCCAGATTGTCTATTTCATAGGCGTTACGGGGGCATTAATGGCCATCCTGACTCCTGAGCTGTTTTTAGGCTTTCCTCATTTTCGTTATTTTCAATTTTTTATTACTCATAATATAATCGTTTGGACTTGCCTTTATTTCGTGTTTGTTCATCAATTCAAGCCCACAGGGAAGGGGCTGTTCCAATCTTTTATCTTCCTGAATCTCTGTGCAGCGGCGGCATTTTTCGCAAACAAGCTAACAGGAGGAAACTATATGTTCCTGTCCCGTAAGCCGGAGAATACTTCTTTATTAGATTACTTCGGACCTTACCCTTATTACATAATAACACTGGAAATAGCGGCATTATTCCTGTTTTCATTACTGTTGCTGCCATTTAAAATGATTGGCAAAAATAAAGCTGGAAAGGCGGAATCTGCTTGAAACCTGCAAAAATAGGAATTGATGCTGGAGGTTCTCTGCTGAAAATGGCATTTGAAGAACATGGTCAAATCCATTACAAAAGCTATTCGATTGATGAGCTGTATAGTTCTATGAATTGGCTGAAGATGACTGCTCCTGATGCGCCAATTGCTTTGACAGGCGGGAAGGCTGAATACCTTCAAAAAGAGTTTTTTCAGAATGCCCGTATTATTCCTGAATTTGAGTCTTCCAGTATAGGTGCATCCTATTTGATGAAGCAAGATGGAATATCCTATGAAAATTTTCTCTTAATAAATATAGGCACAGGAACTTCGATTTGCCTAAAGAAGGAAAGGGACATTTCACGGTTGTCCGGGAGCGGCGTCGGCGGGGGCACTTTGATGGGATTGGGGAGATTGCTGACTGGTGAAAAAGATTTTTCCAAGCTCGTTTCACTGGCTGGCAGCGGGAAAGCGGAGAATGCAGATTTAATGGTCAAAGATATTTATTCACCATTCGATTCACCGTTAGATGGAAGCCTGACTGCAAGCAATTTTGGGAAAATTAAAGATGATCAAGTAAGCAAGGAAGACAAAGCTGCCAAGTTTAACTAACATGATTGCAGAAACGATTGTACTCCTAAGTACTCAGGCAGCAGTTCAGCACCAAATTGACGACATTATTTATATAGGAAGCACACTTCGGCATAATGCCCCGTTAAAGCACCTTTTAGAGAAGTATACCGCCATGCTTGGCAAGAAACCTCTCTTTATTCAAAATGGGGAGTCTTGTGGAGTATTAGGTGCGCTGCTGTCCTTATAAAACCAGATGATTGAAAGATTCTTTTTTTAAGGATACAGTTGAAAAAGAATGCAAAAAGAAGCAGGTGGCAGATTTGACGAAAAGATACTTTACAATCGGTATGGCTGGCCATATCGATCATGGAAAAACTACATTGACAAAAGCATTAACAAATGTGGATACAGATAGGCTTAAAGAAGAAAAAGAAAGGCAAATATCCATAGAACTAGGATTTGCCCCTTTATATGAAGATGAGGAAATTCAAATTTCAGTAGTGGATGTACCGGGTCATGAACGTTTTATCAGGCAAATGATTGCCGGTGTTGCAGGTATAGACTTAGTCATTCTGGCTGTCGCAGCAGACGAAGGAGTTATGCCGCAAACAAGAGAGCACCTGGAGATTCTTGATTTTCTGGGAATCCAAAATGGCATTGTCGCCATAACAAAGATTGATCGTGTGGACGAAGAGTTCACCGGCCTTGTAAAAGAAGAAATCCTTGAGGAACTGAAAGGAACTGTTTTTGAAGATGCTCCATTTATTTTAACAGATAGCCTGTCAGGCAAAGGGATTGAAGAGTTAAAGCAGATGATTATCCTTACGCTGAAAGATCGGGACACACGGGATGCTAAAGGCGCATTCCGTCTTCCAATCGACCAGGTATTTACGGTGAAAGGCCAGGGAACTGTAGTCAGAGGCACTGTTTATGAAGGAAAAGTCGAAGAAGGACAACTTCTGAAAATCATGCCAAATGGTATAGAGACCAGGGCACGCCAGCTGCAGGTACATCATCAGCCTGCAAAAGCGGCATTTGCAGGGCAAAGGACAGCTATTAACCTTTCGGGAGTTTCTAAGGAGGATATAGAGCGGGGCGAGGTCCTTGTATCCTCTGAGCATTTCAGCGTCACGAAAACCATTGATGTAGCAGTAAGAATGGTGGGAGATTTAGAGCATATCGTCAAACAGAGAATGCCGGTCAAATGCCATATTGGTACAGCTGAAGTCATGGGCAGAATCGTCTTTTTTGACCGTAATGAATTATCCAATTCAGAAGGAGAAATTCTCTGCCAGCTCCGTTTAGATGAGGAAATCGTCGCAAAAAGGGGAGACCGGTTCATTTTAAGAAGGCCTAGTCCCCAGGAGACAATCGGCGGGGGCTGGGTTATCGATCCCAACGGGGAAAAATACCGGTTCGGCCAAAAAACCATTGAGGACTTAAGCAGGAAAAAAGAAGGGACTCCGAAAGATCGCATAAAAGCGGTGTTGTCCGATGATAAGGTCCTTTCGGTTTCAGAGATTACAGCAAAAACTTCACTGGATGAATTGACGGTTAAAGAAATACTTAAAGAAGAAGATTTCCTGAGCATTAACAGCAAGGAATTCACCTTATTAGCCATAAGAGAGGCAATAGAGGAAGAAATAGCTGACCGCCTGAATGAGTTCCACCTGGAAAATCCAATGAAGCAAGGGGTCAATAAAGCAGAATTACTGCAGGCAATGCAGAAAAAATATCCTAAAACCCTGGTTGAATTTGTCTTAAATTCAGGGATTGAAGAGAGTGCGTTCCAACGAAATGGCCAGTTTCTGCAGAATAAAGGTTTCAATCCTCATATACCGAAAAGCTGGCAAAAACGCACTGACAATCTTCTTGCTGAATTAAAAAAAGACGGCTATAAAGTAAAGCCTTTCGATGAATATTATGCTTCTGCAGGAATCCCTGAGAATCTCAAAGGAGACTTAAAACGATATTTAGAAGACCAGGAAATCGCAGTACCGCTCGATGCTCAATACTATTGGCATGGCGATCATTTTAGAAAAGCAGTAGAAGAACTGAAAAAGAGCACAGCTGTTGAATTTGAAGTGGGCAATGCAAAGGAAGTATTGGGCCTTTCCAGAAAGTATATGATTCCTTTCCTCGAAAAACTTGATTCTTTGGGAATGACACGCAGAGCAGAAAATAAGAGAATATGGATTTAAAGAGTTTTCTTTAAATAGATCAGCTTTTGAATGCTGATCTATTTTTTGTTTATGAAGAAGAAAGTTTAATTAGAATAATCAGAAATATGACGAAAAACTACCCGGTTTCGCCTGTTAGCATGGAAATTACTACTAATTAATACAGGATAAATTTACTGCAACTTAACCACTTGAGGAAATGCTATGAAATTATAGATGATTTTACCTGTTTGTCCATTATTTTCAGATAGGATTTTACTAGAATTATTACTAATATTAGGTTGTCAAAGAAATTTAAGGAGTGTACAACTTGAAGAAACAACTACTTACAATGGCTGCGACAGCTGGTTTTTTGATTACACCGTTCAATGGAGAAGCAAGTGCTCATGAAAATAAATATATAATTCAGTCTGGAGACACTCTATGGGGAATCTCCCGCTCTAATAATCTTTCAATTGAAGAGTTAAAGACATGGAATAATATTTCAGGATCGATAATATATAAAGGACAAGCTTTGACTCTGCTGGCACCGCATGGCCATGACGCTTCAACAGGCGGGTCTAAAAGCGGTACAGTCAGCTACACAGTGAAATCAGGCGATACTTTATGGGGAATTGCAAGAACTCACGTCCTTTCCGTCAGTACACTAAAGAGTCTAAACGGAATCAGCAGTGACACGATATATCCAGGCCAAAAGCTTAAAGTGAAAGGATCGGCTAACACTGCTGCACCTTCTGCTCCTGCTAGCACTGGATCTTACACCATCAAAAGAGGAGACACTCTTTCAGGGATTGCATCTCGCCATAACTTATCGGTTTCACAATTAAAGGCAATGAATAACCTATCTTCTGACTTAATTTATGCTGGCCAGACTCTAAAAGTATCTGGTACGGCATCGAGCAAGCCGGCAGAATCACAGGTAGCAGGCCAAACGACGTCAAAGGTGAATGAACTCATTACTGAGGCAAAAAAATACATCGGTTCACCATATGAATGGGCAGGAAGCACACCTGCTGGATTCGACTGCAGCGGCTACTTGAACTATGTATATGGTAAAGCAGGAATCTCAATTCCTCGTACTGTAGCATCCATTTGGAGCGCGACAAAACATGTTACAGCACCAAGAGTGGGCGATTTGGTTTTCTTTGAAACATACAAGTCAGGCCCATCACATGCGGGAATTTATCTTGGTAATTACAAATTCATTCATGCTGGTTCTTCACGCGGTGTAGAAATCAGCGACATGAATAATTCATATTGGAAGCCTCGTTATTTAGGGGCGAAAACGACTTTTTAAGAAATCTTCTGATGGAAAAAGTACTCAACGCTCTAAAGCTGCGTTGAGTACTTTTATTAATCTCTGCGATCATTGAAAGTCTTTGACAGTGCTTGCTTTGCATCTCCCCATTTTTCCTGTGCCTGTCCTTTTAATTTTTCCATATTTCCTTCAGCTTCTTTGGATTCATTATTGGTCAGCTTGCCGTATTGCTTTTTAAATTCACCTTTTAATTGATCCACATTGCCGTTTGTTTGATCTTTGTTCATAAGTATCTCCTCCTCTGTTATGGCTTTCTATTTTGTATACCCAAAACCTATTTTCCAAAACAAATAAATATATTTTTTCTTTCTAGCAAATGAATTAATTTGCTTGTCTACCAGTAAGGATTGACTTCCTATTATTAATTATGGAATTCATTCTTTAAAAAGGTGAAGTTTCGAAAAAGTCTTGTTAAAATAAGAAGGATCAATCTGAGGAACCCTCAAAGAAAGGACAAAAAACCTTGCTTTTTAGACAATTAAGAAGATTTCTTGTTTTTTTATTATTGATATCGACTATCGGACTTTTATTCTATCAATATATTCGATTTATAGAAGAACCTGACTTTACAGAAGTTCCACCGCCAACTGCTCTGCACCCTGTCGTTGCAGAAAAGAAAGAAGAACTTATTGCTCAGGCTGCTGACAAAGGCATTAACGTAGTCATCACCCAGGATTTCAGAAGTATAGAAGAACAGAATGCCCTATACGAAAAAGGGCGCTCAGCGGAGGGGAATATTGTTACACATGCTAAAGGGGGAGAGTCTTACCATAATTTCGGTCTGGCGATTGATTTCGCCCTGATGTCGGTAGAAGGCCAGGTTATCTGGGATATGCAGTATGACGGCAACGGCAACAGCAAGGCGGATTGGATGGAGGTCGTTGAAATGGCAAAGGATCTTGGTTTTGAATGGGGCGGGGATTGGGCACAATTCAAAGACTACCCTCATCTCCAAATGGACTTTGGACTTACCATCTGGGAGCTGCAAAGAGGCAAGTGGCCGCCTGAAACTGAATGATGATATAAAAGAACCTGCACTCATAGTATATGGTGCAGGTTCTTCTTTCTTTGTTAAAGTACCATCTCTGACTGTACATAGTGATACAGCAGCTTAGCTGTATTCTCAATTGAATCCTCATGTGTACGTTCGAATGCATGGGAAGAATCAATTCCAGGACCGATTAAGCCGTGGACAATATCATGGCCAGCACGGATGGCTGCCGAAGCATCGGATCCGTAGAAAGGGTAAATATCCAGTTTGTAGTCAATTCCATTTTCCTTGGCAAGCTGAACCAGACGCTTTCTTAGTTCGTAGTGATAGGGGCCGCTTGCATCCTTCACACAGATGGAAACGGTGTACTCATCAGTGGATTGGCCATCACCCATAGCACCCATATCAACAGCCAGATATTCTACAGTCTCCGGTGTGATATTGGAGTTTCCGCCATATCCAATTTCTTCATTATTTGAAATGAGGAAGTGGGTAGTATATGGCAGCTCAATGTTATCGGACTTCAGTTGTTTAATCAGCTGAAGAAGGATCGCGACACTTGCCTTGTCGTCAAGATGGCGTGATTTAATGAATCCTGCCGGAGTGGTCTGCACACGAGGATCAAAGGAAACAAAATCCCCAACTTCTATGCCCAGTGCACGCACATCCTCAGCATTATGTATTTTTTCATCAACGCGGACTTCCATGTTTTCCTGGTTTCTTTCTGCTTTTCCGGCATCTTTATATACATGAACAGAAGTTTGATGCATAAGAATGGTGCCGGTGAATTTACTGCCTGAAGATGTTTCGATTTCGCAATATTCGCCTTCAATAGAGTTATATTTGAATCCGCCGATCAGGTCAATCTTCAGTCGTCCGCTTGGCTTAATTTCTTTCACAATCGCTCCAAGGGTATCAACATGGGCAGTCAGCATCCGGTGATGATTTTGGTCTTTTCCGGGAAGAGCAGCAATTAGCCCTCCTTTGCGATTGCGTTTTGTTTCAACATTAAGCTCATTCAAAAACTTTTCCACATATGTAATCACTTCATTGGTATTTCCGGATGGACTTGGAATAGAAACGATTTCTTTTAGTAAGTTAATGGTTTCTTTTGTGTTAGGGTATGCCATATAGAAAATCTCCTCTCAAATTATTCACGCGCAATTCTTATTATACTGTTATTTCTTGGGATAAGCATGCCCTATAAATAAAAAAACTGCCATAACGGCAGTCACACTCTTTATATATCTTCTGAAAGCAAACTTTTCCTTGTTCTTAAACGGTAAAACCTTCTAAAGTCTTTTACAAGAACCTTAACCACGGAATAGAACGGAATGGCAATCAGGATCCCGATAAAACCATAAATCGATCCTGCAGCCATTAAGATTATTATGACTGTAAGGGGGTGGAGATTAAGCCTTTTGCCCATCACGTGAGGGGAAACGAGATTGCCTTCAAGCAGCTGAACAGCGATCAATACCAGTATTATTTTTAATACCATTCCTGGGCCTTGCAGTAATCCGATGAAAACGGCGGGGATGATTCCAAGCACTGGACCAAGAAATGGCACAACAGTCAGGAACATCGCAAAGAATGCCAAAGTTAATGCGTATTCCAAGCCTATAATCATATAGCCGATATACATTAACACACCATCGACGACTGCCACAATAAACTGGCCGGTAACATAGGAAAATAACGTTTTATCAATATCAGCAAGTATCTTATTTCCCTCTTCCTCGTGTTTATCAGGGAGATATTTCAAAAGAAACGGCCGGAGCTTATGATCATCCTTCAGGAAATAGAAAAGGATAAATGGCACAACCACGATTACAGTGACAATGCTTGTAATGGTAGAGAACACTTTTATCACATTTTTGCCAGCACCTGATAAAATGGTTTCTAAAAAGTTCAGCACTTTATTTTTTAAATGGTCATAAGAGAACATGCCCATATTGTTTTTTTCAACCACTTTCTCCGTTTCATCCGATAAATCTTCCATCTTTGCTGGCAGGTTTCCGCTGAGTTCAGTAACCTGGCTGCCAATCAAATTGCCGATTGCGTGAAATCCAAAGTACCCTAAACCCAACACCACAGCAAATATGACGATAATGCTGGCTGTTTTGGGTAAAGACTTAGAAACCAATCTGACCAGGGGCCTCAATATATAGTATAGAATGCCGGCAATCAATACCGGAAAGAAAATGGTTGCGATCAAAGCCCGGATCGGCCACAGGAAATGATCAATCTTTCCAAGCAGAAAGATAATGATTAAAACGAAAATAATGCCAGCTGCATATTTAAAAAATGGTTTATTGATCCACATTCATGTACCCCAACCTTAATATATGTATTTACTATTCACCTTTCCTTTTTTTAAACATTGTTAAACACAGCAGTTTAAGAATCGATGTAAGAGGAATAGATTAAACAATAACTACATAACAGGTGAGGGAATATAACTATGTTCTTTATTAAGAATGTTACCATTAAGGAAGCAATGCTTTTTTTATTGTTTGCAGGAGTGATATTGGCTGCCAAATGGACAGTTAACTTACTTGTGAAAAAGAGGAAGGGCAAGTCAGTACAAAACGACCGGATCATGCAGGGAATTTCTTCACTCGTGAACTGGGCAGCTTTTTATGGAATTATCATTCTATTCTTGTTTTATTTTTCAAGGGAGAAATGGCTTTTTTATACCTTGTTCACGGCAGGGGAGGTAGATGTGACGCTATATTTAATCATTGTAGCGTTTTTGACAGTCTCGCTTGCAAATCGGATCGTAAAAGTATTCACTAAATATGTATTAACATCTGTTTATGAATTCTATGGAGTTGATCGGGGGCTCGGCTATTCATTCAACAGAATGATTTATTATACCGTCATGGTTGCAGCGCTCGCCATCAGCCTTACAACGGTCGGGCTTGATTTAACAGCGGCTGCTGCCATACTGGGTGTCCTTGGTATTGGTATAGGGTTCGGCATGCGCAATATTGCCGGTAACTTTATTTCAGGCATCATCATCCTTTTCGAACGGCCGATTGAAATTGGGGAAGTGATCGAGATCAATAATAAGATCGGTAAAATAGAAAGCATCCGTCTCAGATCAACTATCGTCCGTACAGCTAAAGAGGGAACCCTCATCGTCCCAAACCAATACTTCATCGAACAAATCATCAAGAACCGGACAGGCTCAGAAATGCTTGCCCAGGTTCTAATCAGCGTAGCGTACGGCACTGATACAGATAAAGTCGAAAAGCTTCTGAGAGAAGCAGTGGATGTGGAAATCCCCAAAACAGAAGGGATTTTAATGGCACCTGCACCTGATATCCGTTTTGTGGATTTCCGCAATAAGGCAATGGACTTTTTGATAGAAGTACCTGTTGCAGATTTTGAAGCCAAACAGAAATTTGAAAGCCGGCTAAGACATGTAATTGCAGAGAATTTTTATAAAAACGGAATTGAACTTGCCTCAGCACAGCTGCTGCCCGGTGAATGACGGGTTCAGTTAACAGGAGATAAAACGAAAACACCAGCCGCTCGGGGCTGGTGTTTTCCAAAGTGTATCCTATTTCCCTAACAAAGCTTTAACTCCAAGATAAAGAATGGCAAGACCAAATATGATCATAGCCAGACCGCCGACAATGGTGAAAAAGCTGGCAATACCTGAAGTAATAACTGCAGAAACAGGTACCATAGTCATGCCGTAGCCAGCAAGCATACATGCAAGATATAATAATGCTAATTGATACATTATATATCCCTCCCTTCCATACTAAGGTATGAAAAAGAAGGAATTTTGCTTGGTTTAATATCCCGAATCTTCCGAATAAGATAAAAACAGTTCTTTAGAATTATTTAGTGCTAATGATTCTCCTTTACTTCCTGAATAGCAATGAGTTTTAAAGCAGTTAATTCTTCCTCTGATAACCTTTCAGTTAAAAGACTGTATAATTCATTCTGCTCTTCAGCAGTCAGTCCGCCTTTTACTTTTGAGACACTCTGCTGGATTTCCTTCATCGAAAAGCTTTCTGAAATCTTTTTCACAGCCTCTTCTTTTGTCTTAATCGGCAATGATGTCTCTTCAAGATCTACAGCTTTTAAATCATCCTGGCTGCTTCCAAGCAGGGCCTCTACATTTGGATCACTGGCAAGCATCTCCAGATCATCCTCAGTGATGCTGCCGGCAACTTCTGTCATTACTTTATTTGATATCAAATCCATTGAAGCAAAATAGATGAGGAATCCCAATAAAATAAAAGACCCTCCAGTTATTGTCCAAAAAATAATTTTTTTCAACTTTTTGGGCTGCTCAAATAACGAACAGATCCGTTCACACTCCTCCCATTTTCCATCTCTTTAAATTGTAAATGGTCTTTTCCTGATTTTGCAAATCTTTCTCACCTATAGAACGTATGTGCTATAATAGGGGAATAATAAAGCAAGGAGCCGTTTCCATGCATAATAAGATAAAAATATCGGTTAGATCGTTAGTTGAATATGTTTATAAAAGCGGCAGCATTGAAACAGGCTTCCGTTCTGCAGTGCCGCTTTCAGAAGGAACCAGGATTCATCAGAGAATCCAAAAACTTTATGGGGAAGAAGATCAAAAAGAAGTGTATCTGCACACAGCCTTAACCTTCAATCTCCTCAACTTTCAGCTGGAAGGCAGGTGTGATGGGCTTCTCATCAGAAATGAAGAACGGATGATTGATGAAATTAAGTCTGTTTCCCTCCCGCTATCTGAAATTGATGAATTTGCTTATCCTGTCCATTGGGCTCAGGCTAAATGCTATGCTTTCATGTATGCAAAAGATCATAATCTTCCAGAAATGACGGTTCAATTAACATATATTCAGTCTAAAACAGATGAAGTGAAAAGATTTCAGCAAAGCTATTCTTTTCGTGAACTTGAAGAATTTATACTTTGCCTTCTGGAATCCTATTTTCCATACGCCGACTTGAGGATTCAGCATCAACAGGCATTAATAAGGAGCGTACAAGAACTGGCTTTTCCTTTTTCTGCCTACCGAAATGGCCAGAGAAAATTTGCCGGGGCTGTATACAAAACCATTGCTGAAGGGAAAAACTTATTTGCCAACGCACCTACTGGCATCGGCAAAACTATTTCTACCCTTTTTCCAGCATTAAAAGCCATTGGGGAAGGACATATTCATAGGATCATTTATGCTACAGCCAAAACCATTACCCGTCAGGCTGCTGAAGGGGCCATTGCCATGATGGAGGATGGTGGATTGAAGCTAAAATCGGTCACAATCACGGCCAAGGACAAAATTTGCTTTAAGGAAGAAACCAATTGCCAAAAAGACAGCTGTGAGTTTGCCAATGGATATTACGACCGGATAAACCATGCCGTACTTGACCTCCTGAAGAATGAGAACATGATAACCAGAACGACAATTGAAAAATATGCTATGAAGCATAAAGTCTGCCCTTTTGAATTTTCATTGGATGCTGCATACGCCGCCGACGCCATTATCGGTGATTATAACTATATTTTCGATCCGAGGGTCTCACTTAAGCGATTGCTGGAAGAGGAGAAAAAGAAAACGGCGCTCCTGATCGATGAAGCGCATAACCTTGTGGACCGTGGAAGGGAAATGTATTCAAGTTCCCTGGAGAAATCAGCCTTTCTTCAATTGAGCAGAAGCTTTAAGGGGAAGGATGAAGGGATTCAAAAAAGCGCTAAACAGGTTAATGGAATTTTTATTGCATTAAAAAAGAAATGTGGTGAAAATCAGGAAATCGCTGAAAAGGATCCCCCTGAAGAACTTTTTAATGTTCTCGAGGAATTTGTTCAATATGCCGAAAACTATCTGGGGCAAACCAGAAACAATACGGATGAAGAATTGCTGGAAGTTTTCTTTGCTGCACAGAACTTTATAAGAATAGGGAAACTGTATGATGAAAGATTTGTAACGTATATTCAAAAGCAGAGGAATGACCTGATCATCAAGTTATTTTGCCTGGATCCATCGTATCTTCTGCAAAAGGCCAGAAAAGGATATAAAGCGGCTATCTTTTTTTCAGCTACCTTAATGCCTCTCAATTATTATTTGGACATGCTTGGCTTTCAGGAAGAAGATTTTATTTTATCCATTCCTTCACCATTCTCAAAAGATCAGGCTAAGGTCTACATACAGCCGCTTTCCACAAGATATCGTGACCGGGAAGGATCAATTGAACCAATCGTCATCACCATTAAGAACATGCTAAAGGGTCAAAAGGGAAATTACCTGATCTTCTTTCCATCCTATCAATATATGGAGAATGTTTATGGAAGGTTCCTCGATGAGGAAATGCCAATGCATACAATCATTCAAAAGACTGGAATGGATGAAAGAGAAAGGGAAGAGTTTCTGGATGCATTCCAGCCAAATACTGCTGGAACGCTGTTAGGGTTCGCAGTCATGGGCGGGATATTTTCAGAAGGCATTGATTTACAGGGGGATAAGCTGAATGGTGTATTTGTGGTGGGTGTGGGTCTTCCCCAGATCGGCTTTGAACGTAATATTATGAAAGCTTACTTCCAGCAGCAAGGAAAAAACGGCTATGATTATGCCTATACCTATCCTGGAATGAACAAAGTTCTTCAGGCAGGAGGCAGACTTATTCGTTCTGAAAACGATACAGGAATAATTGTCTTAATGGATGACAGGTATGTTCAGGCAAAGTATCAGGCCCTGCTGCCAGAAGAATGGAAAGATTCTATTTTGTTAAGAAGGTAAAAGCATCCTGCTCAGAAAGAGCAGGATGTTGGTGATCATTTAGTAATAAGCGGGCCTTTAGGCGCCTGCATTTTTTCAAGCGTTTTTTCGAAAATAGGGTAAAAGAATTGTACTACCAGACCAAGTGTTAATGTTACCACAATCGTGCCTACACCGATTGCACCTTTGAATAAAAACGCAAGCAGCAGGGCAAAGCTTTCGCTGATGATCCTTGAATTTCTTAAATTCAATCCAAATCTTGTGTGAATAGCTACCATCAATGTATCCATCGGACTTGCCGGAAATTTGGCCTGAAGATAGATGGCAACTCCCATTCCCATCGAAAGGATGCCAAAAAGCAATATGAATGATTGACCTGCCAATGTTTGAGGGGAAAGGTCACCAAAAATAACGAGAAGCCAAAAGTCAATTAGTGCGCCAATAATTAAGATGGAAATGGCTGCTAGGACTTCAGGCTTTTTTTTCATTAAAAAAGCATTTATAAAAATAAGTGCGATTCCATTAATAAAAACAAAGGTGCCAACTGTTAAGTTAAACATTTGAGATTCACCAACTGCCAGGGCATCCCATGCAGAAGCTCCAAGGTTTGACCTGATAATCAGGGCTACACCCATTGTCAGGATAAGCATCCCAATGATAAAAAATAAGAAACGTTCTTTCATGAAGACTCTCCAATCAACTATGTTTAATATTTAGCTTGACCCTTTTTAAAATCAATACTCCCTCAGCACTGAAATTATGAAAGGAAAATTCATTTTACCATCAGATTATATTGGTTAACAGATATTTTTTATGAAAAGTTGTTGGATTTTGCAGGAAAAAGGCGAAAGATATTAAGAAGATATCAGTTTTCATTCATCTGAAACTGTGCTATATTATTTTACATTCATTCACCATTTATTAATGCTGGCTTTACATATTTTTTACATATAAAAACTTAGCCGCTGCTAAGTTTTTCGCATGTTTACAATTTAAGAGGTGAAACCACACTTATGGGAAAGTTATTTAAATCGCCTAAGAAATTGGCGAAAAACAGCCTTGCTGTGTTCTTTCTGACTGTTATCCTTTTTTGGCTAAAAACGTATATAGCCTATCGCATTGAATTTAATTTAGGGATCAATAATGATATACAGCGATTTCTGCTGTTTCTGAATCCTTTAAGTTCAACGCTGATATTCCTGGGATTTGCTTTGTTTTTTAAAGGGAAATTGCAGTCAGGCATGCTTATTGGCTTGAATTTATTTTTATCTTTCCTGCTTTATGCAAATGTCGTTTATTATAGATTCTTTAACGACTTTATTACAGTTCCCGTACTAATGCAGGCAAAAGTAAATGGGGGGCAGCTGGGGGATAGTGCTCTTTCTTTAATGTCTCCATGGGATATTTTTTATTTTACAGATACACTGCTGCTCCTCTTCCTGGCAGTCAGGAAATGGTACAAACCAGGAAAGAAAATTAGCCGAAAACCCGCATTGGCTGTTATCGCTGCAGGTATCATTGTATTCTTCATCAATCTTGAAATTGCTGAGAATGACCGGCCTGAACTGCTTACACGTTCCTTCGACCGCAATTATTTGGTGAAATACCTTGGAGCATACAATTTCACGGTATATGATATTGTCCAAAATGCGAAGTCTGCCAGCCAAAGGGCTCTTGCGGATAATAACGATGTGACTGAAGTGGAGAACTATGTAAAAGCCAAGTATGCACCTCCGAACCCTGAATACTTCGGAAAAGCTAAGGGCATGAATGTTATTTACGTGTCCATGGAATCACTTCAGACTTTTATTATTGACTACAAGCTGAATGGAAAAGAAGTTACCCCATTCCTGAACTCACTTGCACATAGCGGCAAGACATTTTATTTTGATAATATTGTTAATCAAACCGGACAGGGAAAGACTTCCGATGCCGAGTTCATCATGGATACATCGCTATATCCAATGTCACAGGGAGCGGTTTATGTAACAAAAGCGCAAAATACCTTCCATGGCACACCTGCTATTTTAAAGTCACATGGCTATACTTCAGCAGCTTTCCATGGAAACTACAAGACATTCTGGAACCGTAACGAAATGTATAAAACCATGGGCTATGACAAGTTTTTTGATGCTGAGTATTACAATATGAGCGATGAAAACACTAAAAACTATGGGTTGAAGGATAAGCCGTTTTTCAAAGAATCCATGCCGATGCTGACCAGTCTTCCTCAGCCATTTTATACAAAATTCATCACTCTTTCTAATCACTTCCCTTTTAAAATGGATGAGTGGGATACTGATTTCCCTGCAGGCGAAACGGATAATGATGTGGTTAACCACTATTTCCAGTCGGCGAATTATATGGACCAGGCACTCCAGCAGTTCTTTGAGGATTTAAAGGAATCCGGCCTATATGATCATACAGTAGTTGTCCTGTATGGCGATCACTACGGAATTTCCGAAAACCACAATGAGGCAATGGCGGAAGTGATCGGAAAAGAGATTACTCCATTTGAATATGCCAGGCTTCAAAGAGTGCCAGTATTCATTCATGTACCTGGAGTGGATGGCGGCATTGTCCATAATGTTGGCGGACAGATAGATGTGCGTCCGACATTACTTCACCTGCTGGGCATTGATACAAAAAATTACCTGGAAATGGGATCAGATCTGTTATCAGATAAGCACCGTGAAGTACTCCCATTCCGAAACGGCAACTTCATTTCACCTGAATATACACAGATTGAAGAAACCTGTTATTTTTCTGAAACTGGCGAAATAGCTGAGGCTCATGCATGTAAGCCATTTTCCGATCAGGCGAAAAAAGAGCTTGAAATGTCAGACAACATTGTTTTCAAAGACCTGATGCGCTTTTATAAGCCGGAAGGATTTGTTCCAGTCAACCGGAATGATTACTCTTATGTAAAGAAAGAGGTGCCATTTAAAGAGGAAAGAAATGGCCCGGGTATACAGAAGTAAGATTTAGGAGCAGAGAGATAACTCTCTGCTCTCTTTTTTTGAGAGATAAGAAAGTATCATTTTTGAACGTCGATAACTGTCTAGCTCCACAAGGAATGCTTCGACAGCTTTATCATCGCACGACTAAATGCGTTAGCTTTTAGGAGGAGTGCCTACCCCCTCGAGGTCACAAGCTTGTCTAGTTGCGGCTCCTAGGGACTCGGGGTCATAAGCCGTTTCCTTTCGGAAGGAAGAACGCCTTCTTACAGGAACCGTCTTATGCCTGTCGTCCCTGGGCAGTCGCCTCCACATATCGGGCAATCCTCACAAAAAGGCAAAGTACGCCTTTCTGGGAGGATTGCTTGTGCTTGTCGGGGGTGGGCAAGGCAATTCCTCTTTTCTTGGCAGCCGCAATATATGCAGAAAGTATGCAGTTTACTAAGAGAATGCACGGGTAGAGTATCTTTGTAAAGAGATTAAAGGAAGGATGATATTAATGTATAGCCAATCTTTTGAAGAATGCATCCAGGCTTGTTTAGAATGCATGAAGGCCTGTAATGTATGCTATGATGCATGCTTAGGAGAAGAGGATGTTAAAATGATGGCGGATTGTATCCGCCTGGACAGGGAGTGCGCTGATATCTGTGCCTTTGCAGCTAAGGCGATGCAGACAAACAGCCCTTTTGCCAAGCAAATTTGCACTCTATGTGCAGACATTTGTGAAGAGTGCGGAAATGAGTGCAAAAAACACGACCACGGCCATTGCCAGCGCTGTGCTGAAGCATGCTTTAAGTGTGCGGAAGAATGCCGTAAAATGGCTGCTTAAATTAGCAGGCAAAACAGACATCCAGCAGGGTGTCTGTTTTCAATGCGGATTATTTACAATATTCGGTTATGAATAAATGTACATATTTTCCATTTCTCAGGGAAGTATTAATTTAGACTTTTGTATGCCTGTTCCATAGTTTCTGCACAATTTATTGCCATACTAACTTCATGAAGAAAAGGAGGAATAGATATGTTAACAAATAAAAAATTCGCCATTTGGTTTGTTTCGCTCGCTGCGGCTTTAACTTTAACTGCCTGCGGCGGAAATGACGGGGATGCCGGTCAAGAAGGTACCAGCAATGAAGAGAGCACAGCGAATAATGAGAGCAGCGGCCATTCAGGAGACCATTCTGGCATGGACCATTCCGGCTCCGGAGAAGTCCCTGAAGGAATAAAGGAAGCAGAAAATCCAAAATATGAAGTTGGAAGCAAGGCCTTTATTACAGAAGGACATATGGAAGGGATGGAGGGAGCTGAAGCAACAGTTGCAGGTGCATATGATACAACAGTCTATTCAGTCTCTTATACACCAACCACTGGCGGTAAAAAAGTTGAAAATCATAAATGGGTAGTTCACGAAGAGATTGCTGATGCGGGAGAGGAACCATTTAAAGAAGGCGACGAGGTAAAAATAAATGCAAGTCACATGGAGGGGATGAAAGGAGCAACTGCTGAAATCGATTCTGTGCAGGAAACAACAGTCTACACAGTTGACTTTACTACAGCTGACGGCCAGGAAGTAAAAAACCACATGTGGGTAACAGAAAACGAGCTTTCTCCATCGGAATAATATAGAATGTTAAAGAGCTTATCTGCCGAAGATAAGCTCTTTAACGTAATTTATAATTTTTACACAAATGGTAAACCAAAAAGGAAAAAGCAGCTAAAAGGAAAATGGCTATTTGCAGCTCCATTTTTAATTTTAGTGCATGTGAAACCGCAAAGGCTTCAATAACTAAAGCAGGTATTTTTCCGATGGTGCTGGCAATGCCAAAGGGCAGAAGCCTCATTTTGCTGTATGCTGCTGCCAGCGTGACTGCACCTGATGGGACAAAAGGCAAGACTCTCAGCAAAACAACCATGAAATACGCAACTGGACCTTCCGCATTCTGGAGCTTAGAAAAAAATTTGTTATTCTTTAGCCGAGGAAAAGAGGAGGTAAGCTTGGTGATTCCTTTGCGATAAAGAATAAAACTAATAATAGCTCCTGCTGCTTCTCCGATGATTAATAGGATTAGACCCATTTTGAGATCGAAAGCGGCAACTGTGCCCGCAGTAATAAAGGCACTTGGGAGGAAACCCGTTATCGCTGCAGCAATGTTCATAGATATGCTAAAAAAAGCTGCCAATATCGGTTCCTTTGATAGCCATCCGATGATATCAGAAAACATCTATTAATCCTTTCCGGTCCATTTATAGCCTAAACCCCAGACAGTCGTCAGATACTCATCTGCAGGAAACCCGGCTTTCCTTAATTTTTCCCGTAAATTTCTGACATGCGAATCTATGGTGCGGTCTTCGATTGACACCCCATAGCCCCATACAGAGCCTATTAAATGCTCACGTGAAAAAACTCTGTTCAGGTTTGAGAGGAAAAGGCTTAACATTGAAAACTCTTTTGGAGTCAAAAGGATTTCCTTATTTTTATAGGAAAGCTCAAAAGAATCTTCTTTAAGTTCCAGCCCTTTAAAAGTTTTGGTTTTTCCATCTTTTTTGCTTCTTCTCAGAACCGCTTCAATCCTTGCAGATAATTCCTCTTCATCGAATGGCTTTAAAATATAATCATCTGCTCCGATGTTCAATCCTTTTACAATGTCTGGCTTTTCGCTTTTGGCAGTAAGCATGATGATGGGAATATCCCAATATTTTTTAATTTCCTCGCATACTTTCCATCCATCCATTTCAGGCATCATAACATCCAAAAGGACGAGATCTGCAGAATGGGTTTCTAAGTAAAGCAAGGCATCTGAACCTGAAGCCAATTTAATGCATTTGTAGCCGCGGGGCGTTAAGTATAAAGAAATTAGATCAAGCATTCTAGTTTCATCGTCAACCAAAAGTATTGTTTTCATTATTCCGTTTCTCCCTTAAAAACAATTTCAAATTCTGTTCCGTCACCTTCCCTGCTGCAGACAGATATAGTCCCTCCATGGGCATGGACAAGTTCCTTAACAATGGCGAGTCCGAGACCGGTCCCACCAAGAGCTCTTGCACGTGATTTATCCACTCGGTAAAACCGATTAAAGATAAAGGGCAGTTCCTCCTCAGAAATTCCTCTTCCAGTATCATTTATTTTAATGGTGACATGTTTTTTGGTCCTGCTTACATTAATTGTGGTTTTATCTCCAGCTGCCGAATACTTAATGGCGTTATCCAGAAGATTATATATGATCTGTTCCAGCCTTGATGCATCCGCAGATATGGTGATTGATTCATGGCAATTAACAGAAAGCAGCATGCCTTTTTCGATGAAAGCCGGAGAGAATTTTGTTTCAATTTTTCTCATGAAATCCTGCAGGTCAATAGGTTTTTTTATTATATCAAAGGTATTTTTATCGATCTTAGCCAAATCGAAAAGATTTTTAACCATATTTGAAAGCCGGTTGGTTTCCTCCAGGATAATAGATAAATACTGATTTCTTTCTTCCGGGCTCAGGTTCCGCTTCTGAACGATATCCGCATACCCTTTTATATAAGTAAGAGGAGTGCGAAGTTCGTGCGAAATGCTGGATAAAAATTCATTGCGTTCTTCTCTGAGATAATTCAGGTCACCCGCCAATAACTGAATGGACCGTGCTAAATCCCCTAGTTCATCGTCACCAGTTTTAGGAAGGGAGACTGAAAAATCACCGCTGCTTATTTGTGAGGTGGCTTCCTTCATTTTAATCAGCGGTTTCGCCAGGGCCTTTGATAAAAAGATGATGATAGTAATGGTAAAAATGACGGCAATGAAACCGGCGATTAAAAATTGTTCATTTAAGCGTGAAATTAACGACTGAATCCAGGCTGTATCCTGAAACATATATACATGGCCTATCAGAACTCCATCCTGTTCGATCGGGCTGACTGTTGAGATATAATCCTCTTCTTTCCAATTGTCTCCGATGGTTTTGCCGCCCCTTATAACAGATGTAATAGGCCTTTCTATGTACCTTTGGATAGAACTGCTATCAACAGAAGCGCCAAGGATCTCTTTAGTTGGATTTGTAATAACTACATCTGTATTTGCTTCAGATTCCATCAGAGCCACATGGGAAATCGTATTTTCATCAAAATGCTTTTCGAGTATAGCACGGTGTGAGTTGCCGCGTGTCTGCAGGGCTATAAGCTCTTCTTCCACACGTGATTCAACAAGGGTACTATGTAAAAAAAAGAACATAATTGTTTCAAGTCCGAAAAGGATCAGAAAGAACAACAGGCCTAGCTTCATGGAAAGTTTTTTCAAAGAACTCACTCATTTCAAGTCAATTACTTCTATTATATTCTAAATGTTTGAAGAAACTATGCAGAACAGGTATATGTTTTAATAGGACTGTAGAAGGTAAAATAGAATAATGATTTATATTAATGAAAAAACAAGTATACAGTCATACAGGAGGTTTTTTTAATGAGTGAATGTAAATTGGATCACACACCGGAAGATGTACAAAATAAGTTTGAACAGCAGAAAGAATTTCTGCCGGAAGATATGAGTTCTTTGTTTCAATCTTTTTTTCAGCAGGAACATACCCAGGATATTTTAAATGAGGTATTCCATTTGCTGAAAAAATTTGATCTTGCTTCTGAGGAGGAACGAACCGAGCGAGTCAACAGGCTTTATCTTGTATTAAAAAATGTATAATATAGAATTGCCGCATCTGATTAATTGTTGCGGCAATTTTTTATGTATCTTACAATTTTTTTGTAGCTATTAAAATTTTATTTTAACATTGTATGTTTTTATGTTAAGATGCAATTATAGAGAAATATAGAGTAGTATAATAATGAAAGCGATTTCATAAAAGGGAGTGACAAAGTTGAAGGAATGCCATAGACCTGTTTTTGACTTGGCGATCCGGACGGCAGATATGCTTGTTCGAATGTTTGGCTCCCGCTGTGAAGTGGCCGTCCACGATTTCAGCGACTTAAAAAAATCGCTTATTCATATAGCAGGAGATATAACGGACAGGAAGATCGGCTCACCCATCACAGATCTCGTATTGAATGAATTAGCCAAACATAAAAACGAAGTTAATGATATAGCCAATTATAAAACACAATCCAAAAAAGGAAATATCATGAAATCATCCACGATTTTTCTCCGTGATGATGAAAATAAAGTAATTGGCGCATTATGCCTTAATTATGATATTAGTTTGCTCATGCAATTTGGAGGAGAAATTGAAGAGTTTATCAGCTTTGATGAACATTCTTCTAAATCGGAGACCTTTTTTAATTCCGTCCAGGATGTTATTCACGAGATGGTGGATCAAGTACTTCAAGGCTTTAGGAAGGCACCTTCATTGATGACGCTCGAAGAAAAAGTTGAATGTGTCCGCCAGCTTGAAGATAAAGGGACATTCCTCATTAAAGGGGCAACTGATTATGTCGCATCTGTGCTGGGGGTTTCCAAATTCACTATTTATAATTACCTGCAGAAAATCAGAACAATTAATGAGCTGCACCCGGAAGCTGCCGTGGAGCATAAATAAGAAAATTTTTGGGAAAAGGTAACTGTAATTTTTTATTGCAGCTATCTGAATTTAAAGACCTTAAAAGTAAAGGGGCATACAAAATGAAATACAGATCAGCATTTGATATTATTGGCCCGGTTATGATCGGACCTTCAAGTTCCCATACAGCTGGAGCTGCACGCATTGGGCGTGTTGCCCGGACTCTTTTCGGAAAACAGCCGTCCAAAGCCGAGATTTCTTTATATGGTTCTTTTGCAAAAACCTATAGAGGACATGGTACGGATGTTGCAATTGTCGGCGGAATCCTCGACTTTGATACTTTTGACGAGCGAATTCCTTCTGCCCTGCAATTAGCTGAAGAAGCAGGGATTGAAGTCATTTTTACAGTTGAAGATACCGTTACAGACCATCCCAATACTGTAAGAGTCAAGCTTACAGAAGGGGGACGTGACCTTGAACTTGTAGGAATATCCATTGGCGGCGGCACAATTGAAATAACCGAACTGAATTCCTTTGAACTTAAATTATCTGGTGAACATCCTGCCATTTTAGTTGTTCATAACGATCAGTTTGGAGTTATCTCCGCTGTTACGAATATTTTATCAAAGCACCAGATTAATATTGGACATATGGAAGTTTCACGCAAGGAAAAAGGAAAAATGGCAATAATGGTTATTGAAGTGGATCAGAAGATCGGCCATGATGTGATGACGGAGCTTGAAGGGCTTCCGAATATCACACAAATTATTAGAATGGTTGACTAATAGTTAGCTGGTCATCAGGAGGGAAAGTCTAATGTTGTTTAGAAATGTTGCTGAGCTTGTTGAGCTCGCTGAAAATAAAGGTGTAAAAATTGCTGAAATCATGATTCAGCAGGAGATAGACGTAACTGGTTTAAGTCGTGATGAAATAATCGCTAAAATGGACCGTAATCTGACTGTCATGGAACAGGCAGTTGAGAGGGGATTGAAAGGCGTCACGTCTGTTACAGGCCTGACTGGCGGAGATGCAGTCCTTTTGCAAAAGTACATTCAGAGCGGAAAGGCATTATCAGGAAACATTTTATTGGACGCTGTCAGCAAAGCAGTTGCAACCAATGAAGTGAATGCAGCAATGGGTACAATTTGTGCCACCCCTACAGCAGGTTCGGCAGGCGTAGTGCCAGGTACACTGTTCGCTGTAAAAGAAGTACTCAATCCAACACGAATGGAAATGATAGAATTTCTGTTTACTTCAGCAGCATTTGGCTTTGTGGTGGCAAACAATGCCTCCATATCCGGTGCAGCAGGAGGATGTCAGGCTGAGGTAGGGTCTGCAAGCGGCATGGCTGCAGCATCCATTGTGGAATTGGCAGGCGGGACACCACAACAGGCTGCTGAAGCAATGGCGATTACACTTAAAAACATGCTGGGCCTTGTTTGTGATCCAGTTGCCGGACTAGTAGAAGTCCCATGCGTAAAGCGAAATGCCATGGGTGCTTCCAACGCCATGACAGCAGCAGACATGGCCCTCGCTGGAATTACAAGCAGAATTCCATGTGATGAAGTCATCAACGCAATGTTCTTAATCGGGCAATCCATGCCTTCAGCACTAAGGGAAACAGCTGAGGGGGGACTGGCTGCAACGCCAACCGGAAGAAGACTGCAGGAAGAGATTTTTGGGAAAAAGAAGTAATTTAATTTTGTAGCTTATAACACCAGTTCTTTAGTGAATTGGTGTTTATATTTGTGTGGAAAAAAGTTATGCTTATTTAGGATAAATTTTAAAAAAGGGGAGAGAAATAAGAGTTTGAAAGTTATAAGAGGGGCTATTATCACTATTGTTATTGTGTTTATGCTGTTAATGGGAATTGCTGCTCCTGCAGCATTTATTGGATTAGCTGTCTTTTTAGTTGGATTATATTTAAATATTCAATACCGAAAATATAAGATTAATTTTAAAAAATCTGGCTGGATTATGGCTGCTGGCTTTGTGTTATCCATTTTTTTAGCAACTGCAGATTCTGATGCAACAGAAACAGTAAGTGAACCTGAGAAAGAACAAATAATGACAGATCAGGATGAAGCAGATAAGAAGGCTGAAGAAGAAAAGATTGGTGAAGAGAAGGCTAAAGAAGAGGAAGCCAAGAAGCAGGAAGAGGAGCAAGCACGGCTAGAAGCAGAACAGGTAGAAAAACAGAAACAAGAAGAGGCTGAAAAGCAAAAACAGGAACAGGATCAAAATCAGGCTGCAGAAAGCTTGGGCCTGGAACTAGTTACCGTTGGCAGAGTAGTAGACGGTGACACAATAGAAACATCAGACGGGAGAAAGGTCCGCCTGATTGGAGTGAACACTCCCGAATCAACAACAAGAGTAGAAGAATACGGAAAAGAAGCAAGCCAATTTACCACATCTGAGCTGACTGGCAAGAAAATCTGGATGCAAAAGGATGTCTCTGACACAGACCGGTATGGCCGCCTGCTGAGAATCATTTGGGTGGATATCCCGACTGATGATATGGACGAAAATGAAATACGTGAAAAAATGTTCAATGCCCATTTGGTTCTGAATGGTTATGCCGAGCCATCCACCTACAATCCGGATGTAAAATACAGTGAATACTTCAGAAAATTCGGAAGGGAAGCAAGAGAAGCCAATAAAGGGTTATGGGCTCTCGGGGATGAGGGTACTACTAAAGGGGACCTGGATTCTGCAGCAGCCAGCGGGTCGAATGACAGCAGTGGTACAGCCAGCAATTCGACTTCCGCAGATGGCAGCACTGAGTCCTACCAAAACTGTACAGAGTTAAGAAAGGTTTATCCAAATGGTGTGCCGTCTACACATCCTGCATATGCCTCGAAACATGATCGAGACAAAGACAACTTTGCCTGCGAACGATAATAGAAGGGGTGGCTCTAGATATAGAGCCGGCTACTTTTTTGTAAAAAGAG
Organism: Cytobacillus oceanisediminis; assembly: GCF_022811925.1. Classification (NCBI taxonomy): domain Bacteria; kingdom Bacillati; phylum Bacillota; class Bacilli; order Caryophanales; family Bacillaceae; genus Cytobacillus; species Cytobacillus oceanisediminis. The sequence goes on from NZ_CP065511.1 coordinate 2,488,608, forward strand.
AACCTGGGCGTACATGACCCAATTTAAATAAAGAACACTGGCTCCTGGCCAGTGTTCTATGAGGTTCTTTTATGATGGTCATTCAATTTAATAAGGGAACCCCTTTTTATCCAATAATGAAAATTTTCTGCCGGGAAGACCCCGCGTCCATTTGACCTGTCCATCTGGATGACAACGCTGTTCTGGGTCACCTCCAGAATTTTAAGTGTTTGGGAACGGTTAAGATTTGGCATGAAGGTACTTTTGATTTCAAATTGCATATCCTTATCAAGGTTCAATGATGACACCTCCTAAATATTTAATTATTTCTAATCTTCCCATTCACCTTTATTTCTATCCAATTATTGGCCAGTATATTTTTGAATAATCGAAGCGCAAAGCTTTTTTAACCTATTAGAGGATTTACAACTTTAGAATTTTTGTAATAAACTGTATAATCCAATGGAGAACTATGAAATTTAACAAGCAGGTGAAGTATGTTGAAGGAAAAAATTAAAGTTGGATTAATAGGAATGGGTGCCGTGGGGGAAAGGATCCTGCGTCAATTTCGGCAGCATGAGGAGTTTGAGATTGCAGCTCTTTGTGATCGAAATGCCGAACGATTAGATAAATTTAATGCTGAGCTGCCAGATGCAGCATTACATACCAATCATTTGGAACTGCTTCAGGACGAAACCATCAAACTAATCTATTTAGGTGTTCCGCCAAAATTTCATTATTCAATTAGCATGGATATTATAAAGAGCGGCAAGCACCTTCTTTGTGAAAAGCCCCTGGCCAATTCTATTGAAGAGGCTAAGGATATGTATGAAGCTGCTGAAAATGCCGGAATTATCCATGCCATGAATTTTCCAATGGCATACAGCCCGGCCTTTAAAGTGTTTAGAGAAAAGATACAGACTGGTGAACTGGGTGAGATTAAGAAGGTAGAACTGCACCTGCAATTTACACAATGGCCACGTGAATGGCAGCAGAACGAATGGATTTCCAGCAGGGAACAAGGGGGCTTTATCCGGGAAGTATCTCCTCACTTTATTCATATGATTCTGGATACCTTCGGAGAGTTGGCCAATATCCGTTCTTTTGTGGAATATCCGGATGATGAACGTTTATGTGAAACCAGCTTTACCACTTCATTGAAGCTTCCAGGCGGCATTCCTGTTCTATTTAACGGAATTGCGGGAATTGGGCAAAAAGAACATCTGTCTTTTAAAGTTTTTGGTGATAAAGGAACTATGGATATGCAGAACTGGGGTGTTCTTGTACAAAGTACGTCCGAAAACAGCGGAGAAATGATAAGGCTTGATAAGCCGAAAAACAGTCTTCCTGCAGAACTCCTCAAAGCAATAAGAGGAGACAATGCATTATTGGTTTCCTTTAAAGAAGGATATCAGGTGCAAAAGGTGCTTGAAAAAATCCTATTAAGATAATTAGAGGTATTTGTGTCTCTTTTTTATTCATCTAAACCGTACAGTAATCCCATCCTTCTTCTTATGAAACAATACTCGAAAAAGTCCTGTGTTTTAATGTATAATAATCAGGTGAGAGTTCTTCCGATCTGTGAAGACTCTATTATTTATCATAAATTTCATAGATCCAAAGTTGAAAGAGAGTGGGACATATGGGCCGTAAATGGAACAATATTAAAGAAAAGAAAGCATCAAAAGACGCAAATACGAGCCGTGTATATTCCAAGTTTGCACTTGAAATATATGTGGTTGCCAAGCAAGGTGAGCCTGATCCGGAAGCAAACCAGGCTTTAAAATTTGTGCTCGAACGTGCAAAAACATATAACGTGCCAAGAAATATCATTGATCGTGCAATTGAAAAAGCAAAAGGCGGAGCGGAAGAAAACTATGATGAGCTTCGCTACGAAGGATTCGGGCCTAGCGGATCCATGATTATAGTCGATGCATTAACTAATAACGTAAATCGCACAGCTTCTAACGTACGTGCTGCATTCGGAAAAAATGGCGGGAATATGGGTGTGAGCGGATCTGTTTCCTATATGTTCGACTCAACCGCTGTTATCGGCATTGAAGGCAAATCGGAGGAAGAAGTGCTGGAAATCCTGATGGAAGCAGACGTAGATGCACGTGATATTCTGGAAGAAGATGATACGGTAATCGTTTATGCAGAACCCGATCAGTTTCATGCAGTTCAGGAAGCATTCAAGTCAGCAGGCATAAATGAGTTTGCTGTTGCTGAATTAACAATGCTCCCGCAAAATGAAGTCACCCTTGAGGCTGATGCACAGGCGCAATTTGAAAAGCTGATTGACGCCCTTGAAGACCTGGAAGATGTCCAGCGTGTTTATCACAATGTAGACCAAGGTGAATAACTGAGAAAAGGAGTCCTCTTAATTGCTGGACTCCTTTTTTTGTGAAATAATTTTATTATGTAAACTAATAATGTTACCAGATTAAGCATTTGGGAGAAAAGGCATTTTAGATAATTAAATTTACTCTCTTTTGAAAAACCGCTGAAAAAAATGTGGCTTTATGGTGATATCAGCCGATATCTTTCGAATAGCATTTTGCTATCTAGTGCTATCTCCTTGCCGAATGTAAGTATTGCCCTTAACATCCCATCGAGAGATTCATTGGAGTTTAATCTGACTAATGGAAAATAACTGCAATACAAATTTCTGTGTTTAAACACTGTATACACGGGAACATGAATGGGGAAAGGAGAGTTTAGCACACATGAATACGTTTAAGGTTATTTATACTTTTGAAAAAGGTGTTACCGTAACAGAAGAGGTTGAAGCAGAAAATAAATCCGAAGTAATCGGAAGCATTAAAGACCTGGAAGGGTTTGTAGAACTAACATGTTCTGAAGGTCACTACCATCGTTTTGATTTTGCAGATGTAAAGTTAGTCACAATTACAGAATAAAAGGAAGGCCAAAAACGGCCTCCCTCTAAAAGCCCGCCTGGATAGCGGGTTTTTTATTTTCTTACAAGATCTCCCATGAGGATATACCTCTGTGGTGCATCTCCAATAAAGTCAAAAGGATAGCAGGTTGTTACAGTTAGAGTTGCTCTTGGCTTTGGTACAATTACTGTTCTGTCGTCTGCATCGACGATTCTTACTTTACGAACTTTATAGGTAAATTCACCAGCAGAAGTGTTTACGACAAGTAAATCGCCAATCTCTACTTCTCCAAGTTTGCGAAAGACTGTATCCCGGTGGCCGGAAAGGACTGAATTGTCTTCTTCTCCTGGAAGGACGCTGCCGGCATAATGGCCAACTCCCTTTTCTAACTCATCTTCATCCGTACCATGGAAGATTGGCAGATGTGCTGATATCTTAGGTATTGATAAAACGCCCATTTCTTCTCCCATTTTTGGACGGACGGTGTATAGGCTATGCTGTTCCGTTTTTTGTTCAGCCTTCACTTCTGTTTTTACAGTGCTGGAGGGATCAATATGGGCTGAAGTTTTTTGGCTATTCAAATATGGCATGAGATTTGAAGCTGCAATCCAAATTCCGCACAAAATAAAAGTTAGACCAATAGCTCCTTTTAATGAGAGTTTCCTTTTCACGCAGCTTTCACTTTTCGTCTTCGGAAAATGGTAATTCCTATAAGGGTTAGACCGATGCCTGCTAATAGTCCTTCAGTATAGTGGCCTGCTGTGTTTGGCAGTTTTCCGCCTTTTACAGTTTTTACGTGTTTTGAAACTGGTTTCACTTTAGCAGGCTCCTGTTTTTTGATTACAGTTTCAGCCTGATTCAAATCTGTCACTGTGTCTTCAATTAGCTCTGAACTGAACATCTCTGCTGTAATAATCATATCTGCCAGGAACTGGCCTTGAGTATTATAAAGTTCAATAAGCAGGTCATAGCCATTTGTCTCTTCCAATGCAACCATTTCAGCTGTAGTTAAATGGATTTTTTCACCATCTTTCACAAGATAAAACTCGGCATCAAGCTGAAACAGATCCATCATTTCCTTCATAATGCTGATAAGTTCAGCTATTTCTGCTTCTGTTAAATCCCCGGCACTGTCAAACTCCCCAAATGCCATTAAACGGCTTTCAAGGTCCATCATTTTATCAAGCAAGTCGGGATTCTCGAAATCCAAGGTCATAAAATGTGCAAATAATGCTTCAAGTTCTTCGTCTGTAAGATCTATATCTGCAAGTATTTGGTTCATTTCGTCTTCACCAGGTAATTCATCTCCACCCAGATAAATGGAAACCATGATATCAAGGTCCTCAATATATTCGTAGTTTTCAATGGAGTCATCGTTCTCCTCAAGCAGGGAAATGAGCTCCTCTTTTGTAAGTCCGTAATCATTTAATAGCTGCTGAAGAGTTTCATCGTTAATTTCAGTGCCTGTATATGTTAAAAAAGAAATAGTGGAATCCAAAGCATCAATATATCGGAAAACATCCCTAACATCGTCAGTCGTTTCCATTTCTCCATTCTCCGCAAGCAATGCCACTAACTCTTCCTCATTTTCAAAATCATAGTCAGCTAAGAGCTGCTGAAGGTTTTCTTCAGTAATAGGCTCACCCAGATATTCAATCATTTCCTCCATCGTATCGAAATCTTCGATATTCATATCCCAAAAATATTCCAGATGGTCATTTAATCCTTCTTCAGACCAATTTGTTTCATTCAGGAATTCAGCCACTTCATCATCGCTTGGTGCTGCAAAGCTGACAGCCGGAAACAAGCTCAACAATAGGATGGATGCAATAACAATACTTAGTCTTTTCAATGATATTTCCTCCATATAAGATAATAAATTCTAGAATAATATAATGGAAAAAATATTTTTCGGATAGAATTGTTATTTGAAAATTTATAAGATATAATATTTGGATTTTTTTGCAGCAGAGTGAGAGGGGGGGAATGCTGGTTTATCAAGGGGTTTAATTATTAGGCTGAGAAGATCCGGTTAAGAAAAGAGCTGATAATTCCTTATTAATCCATTTTTTCCTCTAATTAAATAATTATTTTATACACATACACGTGAAGTAAAAAATGCCAAAACAGGGATTGATTAATTATTTTAAAATGTGTAAAATTACACTAATCGAACCAAACGAATATTATTCTATTTAAAAGAGGTGAATCCCTTGAACGCCGAAACCGAAAAATATCAGCAGAACATATTTCAATTTGAACTCATGAAATTGAAAGAGAAAGACTATATATCATCAGAACATTATGAAATCACCTTGAAAGCCCACCATCAGTACTATCAGGACCTGGAAGAGCTGAAGCAAGTGCAGGTTAAGGCAGCAAAAGCTGCAGAAGAAATCAGGCAAAAGTCCATTCAGCCAGCAAAAAAAACTGTGAAAAAGAAATTATCTCAGGAAGAAGTCCGTGAAAGAAACATTTCCTGGCTGCTGAATGTTGGAGTCATCCTGCTCCTGATTGGCGGACTTTTTGTGGCAACAAGCAATTGGGATACAATGTCAAATTTCATGAAAAGTGCATCCATTGCTGTTGTTTCCCTTATTTTCTATGGCTTTGCCTTTATTTCGGGTAGGGTATTAAAGATAGAAAGAACGTCGTTTGCTTTTATTGTTCTTGGGAGTTTATTTTTGCCAATATTTATTTTGTCTATCGGCTGGTTTGAATTGCTTGGCCCTTATCTTTCCTTTTATGGGGAAGGACGCTATATACTCGGAGCGGCTGGCAGTTTATTGATCGTTCCAGTATACAGTGTATTTGCACAGAAACTGGGCTCACGTCTTTTTGTCTGGTTTGCTTATATTGCCCTGACTGCATGGGCTGGTTATACCATGGCAGCGTTCAAGCTTGAAAATGACAGTTTTTATCTTGGATTGATGATTTTCAATGCTCTGCTGTCTGCAGCCTATCACCGCATAAAAAAACAGGCTTCCCTTAAATTGTTCTCGAGAGAATTGGTTTTCTTTGCTCAAATCAATTTAGTGATCTCTACTTTATTGATGCTTGTATTTTTCAATAGCCATGTTTTTTACAGTGTGAATATTCTGTTGACGGCAGCTGTTTATTTATCAATGGTGTATGTAACAGGCAGGAAGGAGTTTCATTTCGTCTTCAGCTTACTGATTGTCTATGGTGCCTATCAGCTGATTGAAAATACTATGTTAAATGCAGCAGGCCCATTTTTCTTTGCGCTAGTAGGAATTGGTTTTCTGTTTGTTCCTAGAGTTATGGATAAGCAATATTCCTGGGATAAGATTTTTATACTGACCAGTGCAGCGGTTTCGATACTTGCTTTTCTCTATATTTCAGTTGAAGGAATCCTGTTAATGGCCGGCGAACCCTCTGCATCACTGCTGCTGGCTTATATTATTCTTGCGGTGCAGTTTATATATTTGGCAAGTGTTATGGCAAACGGGATATTTGCTTACCTGGCACCGGTATTTTTAGCCTCTGCCCTATTCGAAGTAGTACTAATGCTGGATAAAGCCGCCCCGTTCAATAATCTATCTTTACCTGTTTTCTTCATTGGCTTTGTGCTTTTTATTAGTTTCGGCTATCTGCTTAATTATCCGCTCTTAAAAGTGGTGGAATCAAGCTCACGGGATGTGGCTGTTAGTATTATGTTATTTTCAGTTGTGATTGCAGCAGGATTTCTTGATTGGCTCGCTGCAGGCACCATGCTATTAATCTTCAGCTTTGTCATGTACCTCATGAATAAGGCTGAAAATCGGATTTTTTATACAGAAGCCATTCCCTGGGCCATCCCTTTGTCAATCGGGTTTGCATTTATGTTTTATGGCGAACATCTGCGAAGCTACTCAAGCTTTTATCAGAATGAGTTAGGTATGGCCATGAATACCGTAATTGCAAGTATTGCCCTCCTTATACTTTATGGAGTTCTTTCTAAGAAAGGGCACAAAACTCATGCCAGAAACGTGTTTTTAATCTCGCTGGGATTTTATACAATCTCACTGTTTACAGCAGTTGCTTTGACAATCAATGAAGTCTGGATGAGACCTGCAGTATTTATAGGCGGCATAATCTTGTATCTTGCCCTGTATCATTTCCATAAACAAAGCTGGATTCCGTTTGTGTCAGCATCGATTTCTCTTTTTGCTTACTTTATGCTCTTGATTGGTTTACCAGTTAACTTTACATTTTTTAATTGGGTACAATTTCCGCTAGGGGCATGGATGCTGCTTGGTGCGGCTTTCTATATTTCTAATAAAGACTTTGTCCTGGCAAGAGGGTTCAGCTGGATTGGCCATATTTACATGCCGTTTGCCATGATCCTGACATTTTTTATCTATAGGGAAAACAGTATCTGGTCCTTCCTGGTCACCCTGGCGGTCTATTGGATCAGTTTCAGGGTTTCTGTTAAAGAGTGGAAGGTAAAGATATTCCTCTACAGCTCATTCTTAACTTTGTTCATGGTAATCTTGACGGGAATGGATCATATTTGGGAGGAGAACTTCAGTGAGTATGCCGTTCTTTTAGTCAGCTGTGCCGTATTCATATTCTGGCTAACCGGAAAAACTCAAGATAAACAGAGAAGTGTTTACTTTCTTATACCCTGGTCCGTGATTGGGATCTTGGCATTTTTAACTTCATATCCCTTTGGGTATGTGCCGTTTATCGTTTCTATTATCTATTCTGCAGGATTGATTGTATATTTGCATAGAACTAAACTTGATATATTGGATGCTGTTCCATTGTTATTATTATATGTGGCAGTACTTAAATTTCTGTTCATTAACGGAGTCGCTCCAGATATGAAAATTCTGGTTTCCGCAGGTTTCGGGCTGGTTTCGGCAATCATCGGAAAAATGGTATATGCCAAAATTTTAATGACTAAAAAAGCTGATAGCTACACTATTATCTCGCTGTTATTTTTCCTTACCGCCTATCTTTTTCCGGCAGTTTCCCTATGGGCGGAAGTTCTCCCTGGACTCCTGATCGGTACACTTTTATTTTTACAGAGGGGCAGAATGGCATCAAAACACGAATGGCTGCCTGGATTGCTGTCGGGAGCGGTATTGCTGGAGCCTTATTATAGTTTATTAAAGAATATTGAGTTGCCTGACCTTTTCATAAGGGAGGCATATGTGCTTCCATGGATTATCCTGATTATTTTTGTCAGGAAAGTTCTGAAAGGGCAATACGCAGCACAAACAAACAAAATTCAGTGGGCAGTCCTAATATTGGTTTCCCTGCTGCTTGTACAGGATGGCCTTGCAAGCAATACGGTTTATGATGCGCTCATAGTCGGTACGCTCTCCCTGATTTCGATGCTGGCTGGCACCTTCTGGAGAATAAAGTCCTATTTCTTTGTTGGTTCTGGGGTCCTGCTTCTGAATGTGCTTCTTCAAACAAGACCTTATTGGGGAAATCTCCCTTGGTGGGCGTATCTTTTAATTGCAGGCTCTATCCTCATTTCTGCAGCAAGTTATAATGAATGGCAGAAGCAAAAGACAGCTAAAGGTGAGGAGACTTTAATATCTAAATGCAAAAATAGCATAATGAATAAATTAAAAGAATGGTCCTAAGAAAGTTAACCTAGCCCTCGGGCTAGGTCTTTTTATTAAATCAGATTGTATAAATTTGTACGTCAATAACTGTCTAGCTACAGCGCCTACCCCCTCGAGGTCACAAGCCAATCCTCCCAAAAAGGCAAAGAACGCCTTTCCGGAAGGCTCGTCTTGTGCTTGTCAGGGGTGGGCAAGGCGCTTCCGCTTTTAAAATAAATAAGTAAATTTTCAGAAAATAAGTTGACTTTTTCCTGTTTACACGGTATCTTTGTGTTAAATATATAACACATATTTTATCTGACGATATTTTAACGTTATATGAAATAACTATCTTAATATGATGATAATCTGGGAGGTCATGTCTTGATTCTGCATGATATTGAAACGGAAAGCCGCGATTTTATAGAAGAATTGCAGTTGGACCGGCTCAAGCAGACAGTGGAAAGAGTATTTAATCATGTGCCTTTTTATCGGAAAAAGTTTTTGGAAAGTAATATTGCACCTGAAGACGTTAACAGCCTGGATGATATTCAAAAGCTGCCCTTTACTGTTAAAGCAGATTTGCGGGAACATTACCCATTCGGGCTTTTTGCTGTGGATAAAAAAGAAATTGTCCGGCTGCACGCTTCTTCGGGAACGAGCGGCAAGCCGACTGTAGTGGGCTACACCCGAAATGACATCGAAATGTGGAGCAATCTGATAGCCAGGGCAATCTCAATCGGAGGAGGTGAACCTGGTCTGACATTGCATAATGCTTACGGATACGGTCTGTTTACGGGTGGATTGGGACTGCATTATGGCAGCGAACAGCTTGGCATGGCAACCGTACCTGTTTCTGGAGGAAATACTGACAGACAAATTATGCTGATTCAAGACTTTAATCCAGAAGTTATTTGCGGAACTCCCTCCTACATCCTCAATTTAGCAGAGAAGTTGGAAGAGAGGGGAATAGAACCGGCCGATACATCATTAAAGTATGGGATATTTGGTGCAGAGCCCTGGTCTGAAGAAATGAGGAAAACACTAGAAGCTAAGCTTGGGATTAAAGCATGCGATATTTATGGACTTAGTGAAGTTCTGGGACCGGGTGTAGCCATGGAATGCCATGAATCTCAGGATGGGCTGCACATTGCAGAGGATCATTTTTATGCAGAGGTGATCGATCCGATAGAAATGACACCGCTTCCAAACGGGGAGGAAGGTGAGCTCGTCTTTACAAGCTTAACGAAGGAAGCTTTTCCGGTGATTCGCTACCGAACTGGTGATATCGCCTCCCTTTCTGAAGAGAAGTGTGTTTGCGGGAGAACTACGATTCGCATGAGCCGAGTGAAAGGCCGCATAGACGATATGCTTAACGTAAATGGTGTAAACGTCTTTCCTTCCGAAATCGAACGGTGCATCCTTCAGATGCCTGAGCTTTCTCCCCATTACCATATCCAAGTGTATAACAGGGGAAGTTTAAAAGTTTTGGAGCTTCATGCTGAATGGAGCGAGGAGTTATATAGAGATATGGGAGAAGCAGAACATGTAAAAAAGAAGATCCAGAAAGCAGTGAAGCAAAATTGCTTTATTAACATCGGACTTGTTCTCCATCCGCCTAAAACGCTGCCAAGATCGGAAGGGAAAGCTGTCAGGATTGTAAATCCGGCAGTGAAAAATGCAGTAACCTGAATGAATAATTTTTAACTCACTGGGGGTGAATCACATGTCAGAAGCTCTTTTCTTTCAAGAAATGACGGAAGAACAAAAATACGAGAAGTTCATGAAACGCATTAATGCAGAAGAAAAAATTGAAGCGGATGATTGGATGCCGGAAGATTACCGAATGACATTAATCAAATTGATTTCGATGCATGGAATCAGTGAAATTATGGGAGCACTTCCTGAAAAGGAGTGGGTGCCAAAAGCCCCATCATTAAAACGGAAGCTGGGAATTATGGCAAAGGTGCAGGATGAGATGGGACATGGACAGCTGCTGCTCCGTGTTGCAGAGGATTTAATGAAGCCTCTCGGCAAAACCCGTGAAGATATTATGCAGGATTTATTCAGTGGAAGACTGAAGTTCCACAATGTTTTTCATATGGAGGCTCCAACATGGGGGGATGCCGGGCTGATTGGCTGGCTGGTTGACGGTGCTGCTATTATTACCCAGACCAATATGCTTAATGCTTCATACGGCCCTTATGCAAGAGCGCTTAAGCGGATTTGCGCGGAAGAGGTTTTTCATGCCCAGCATGGTGAAGCAATCATCATGGCGCTTGCAGAAGGAACCGAGGAGCAAAAAGCGATGGTCCAGGATGCGGTTAACCGCTGGTGGGAAGCGCTGTTAATGTTCTTTGGCCCCGGTGATGCCTCTACTACCGGCACTTCCAAACAGGATACAACGATAAAATACAGAATCCGGACAAAGACGAACGAAGACTTAAGGCAAGACTTTTTTACAAAGTATATTCCCCGGGTTCTCTCGCTTGGCCTCAAACTGCCGGATGAGACAATGCATTTTGACCAGGAACAGGAGCTTTGGGTCTATAGGCAGCCTGACTGGAATAAGTTCAAGGACATTATTAAAAATAATGGGCCAAAATCTCAGGAGCGACTCGGACTCCGCCGCACAGCTTATGAGACTAACAAATGGGTGCGCGAAGCGCTCAATACTGCAAACTAAACCGTTCAGATGGGAGGGGTCCCTTTGGGAAACGAAGGATTTTATCAGGAATTCGAAGTCTTTAGTCAAAGAACCGATACCTCGCCTCTGCAATATCAATTTTCCCTGCTGGCGCCAAATCGAGAGCTTGCACTAGTCATGGCACAGGAAAATTTTATGAGGAGAGAACCGGTTGCTGATATCTGGGTCATCAAACGCTCTGATATCCGGAAGCTGACACCGGAAGAAAAGCACTCACTTCAGCGTCTGGACAACAAAGATTACCGCACGACAAAAGGATACGGATATTTGAAGAAAAAGTGGCGCCACTACGAGCAGGAAATGCTTGATGAAAAGGAAATTCTGTCATGGGGAGGGATGAAGAAAGGTGACTGAGCCAGTTAGTAAAATGCCAATTGACGCTAAGGTTAAGCCGGCACTGACATCGTTATTATATCAGCTTGCTGACGATGACTTCATACTTGCCTACCGGGGTTCAGAGTGGCTTGGCCTGGCACCTCATATAGAGGAGGATGTCGCCTTTTCATCCATCAGCCAGGATACCATGGGCCATGCCGCCATGTTTTATCAGCTGCTGGAGGATCTTGGAGAAGGCAATGTAGATAATCTTGCACATGCAAGAGAAGCTTCTGAAAGGAGAAATGCTGTCCTTTTGGAGGTGGCCAATGGACCAGGTCATTACTTGTCTTCAGCACAATATGACTGGGCATTCGCGGTAGTAAGAAATTATTTTTATATCCAATCGAAAAAAATCAGATTGGACTCTCTTAAAAATTCTTCTTATCGGCCTTTAGCCGAGGTGGCATTAAAGGTTAATATGGAGCTTTATTATCATCTCCTTCACTGGAAGACATGGTTTATACAGCTGATGCAGGTTGGCGGGGAAGCCAGAACGAGGATGGAAGCGGCCATTGGGAAGGTTTTAGCTGATTTTGAAGGAGTCATAACATTGGGACCGCTGGCAAAAGATATGGAGGAAAATGGTCTCATTGAGAAGGAAGAAATATTAAAGCAGCGCTGGCTGCTTACAATGAAGCCTGTTTTTGAATCTATCAATCTTGCAGTCTCAGAAGCAGACATTTCAATGGAAAATGGAAATGGCCGCATTGGAGAGCATACTGCCGACCTTGAGGCAGCTTTAGCCACTTTGAGCGAGGTGTATAACATAAATCCAGCTGCAAGCTGGTAAGTTTTTTTAAGGGTGATGTAAATGGAGCAGGATCAAATATTGATAAAAACCGCGTTAGAAGCGCTTCATAATGTTAAAGACCCTGAAATAGATACCATTTCAATCGTTGATTTAGGAATGCTGGAGCAGATTGAGGTGGAGGGCAATTCAGTATTGGTTAAACTCCTGCCTACTTTTATGGGATGCCCTGCACTGGATATCATTCGAAAAAACGTTGAAACCGAGATAGGCAAGGCAGGGATTTTTGAAAAAATAGATGTCCAGTTTATCTATCATCCGCCCTGGACGTCTGACCGGGTAACAGAAACAGGAAGGATAAAGCTAAAGGAATTCGGGATTGCGCCGCCTCCAAAATTAATAAGTGAAACAGGCGAATGGCATGTGGATTGTCCTTTTTGCGGGTCCGCATATACGACGATGGAAAACCTGTTTGGCCCTACAGCATGCCGCAGTATTTTATACTGCAAATCCTGCAGGAACCCATTTGAAGCTATGAAGCCTGTATCAACGATGATGTAGCTATTAGGACTTTCGAATTTGTTATGAACGCCTGTCAAATTGTGTCTAATGCTTGATAAAAAATAAAACCTTCTACATGATAAAAAATCATGCTAGATAAACTGTTAATACTGCAAGATAAATTCATGGAGAGAAAACACAAATAACATATGAATTCAGCTCCAGGAATACTATTAAATGAATCAAATCCACTAAACCTGAAAGGAAGTTGACAAATGGTAAAATTAATCGCTCTTTATAAGCACCCTGAAAATAAGGAGGCATTTGATGACCATTATTTTAATACGCACGCGCCGCTTACAGCCAAAATTCCGGGCCTCCGCAAAATGGAAGTTACAAAAATTGTTGGCAGTCCTATGGGAGGCGAAGGGAAGTACTATTTGATGTGCGAAATGTATTATGATAGCCATGAAGCTTTGCAGGAGGCCATGAGAACAGATGAAGGCAAGGCATCAGGAAAAGACGCCATGAAATTTGCAGGTGATATTATCACTCTTATGATTGGTGAGGAAGCAGATGAGTAAAAGCTATGAAGCCATTGAAGTTTCACAGCACGGAAAGCTTGGTTTAATTGCCTTAAACCGGCCAAAAGTTTTAAATGCAATCAACCGCCCGATGGTATCAGAGATTCTTGAGGCAATGGAAGGGTTTGAGGCCGACAGCAGTATAAAGGCCATCGTATTAAGAGGCAATGGCAGAGCCTTTGCAGCCGGGGCAGATATTGGTGAAATGGCAAATGACCAGACAATAGATTTCGAGCTTCGCAATCAATTTAAAGATTGGGATCGCCTTGCCATGATCAAGAAACCGATTATCGGGGCGGTACAGGGTTTTGCCCTTGGCGGGGGCTTTGAGCTTGCCTTATGCTGTGATTTGCTTTATGCCGCTGATAACGCGGAATTTGGCTTTCCGGAGGTTAACCTGGGTGTAATGCCTGGTGCTGGCGGCACGCAGAGGCTAACTAAGCTTGTCGGAAAAACGAAAGCAATGGAATGGCTTTTTACCGGCAAAAGAATAACGGCCAAAGAAGCGCTTCAACATGGCATCGTCAACCAGCTTATCGCAGAGGAGCTTCTATTGGAGGAAACGATGAAGGCGGCTGAACAAATTGCCAATCAGGCGCCAATCGCCATACGCCTCATAAAAGAAGCAGTCCTTAAAGCAGTTGATACTTCTTTAAATGAGGGAATGGAATTCGAACGGAAGAATTTTTATCTATTATTCTCGACAGAAGATCAAAAAGAAGGAATGAATGCCTTTATTGAAAAACGAAAGCCTCAATTCAAAGGGAAGTAGAGGAGGTGTACATAGCAAATGTTTGAAACAGTGAAATATGAGGTCGCAAACGGTGTTGCTTGGATTTCATTAAACCGGCCGGAGAAACTGAATGCATTCACTGAACAGCTTAATAAAGAGGTTCAGCAGTCCATAAAACAGGCAAGCCGGGATAAAGACGTCCGATGTCTTGTTATTACAGGTGAAGGACGCGCATTTTGCTCTGGCCAGGACCTTCAGGGTGTAAATGAGGATATGGATCATGGCGAGGTACTCCGCCGGTTCTATAATCCAATGGTATTGGAGCTTCATAAATGTAAAAAGCCGGTTATCGCTGCGGTCAATGGGGTGGCAGCAGGTGCAGGCATGAGTCTCGCATTAGCATGCGATTTTAGGCTCCTATCTGATAAAGCCAGTTTTTTAGAAGCTTTTATCCATGTCGGGCTGGTGCCTGATGCCGGGAATCTCTACTTTCTGCCAAAGCTGATCGGTCATGCGAAAGCCATGGAGCTTGCAGTGCTCGGTGAAAAGGTTAATGCACAGGAAGCCAAAGAGCTGGGCCTGGCTACAAAAGTAATTCCTATGGAGAAATGGCAAGATGAAATAACGGCTTTTGCAGAAAGGCTGGCCAGCATGCCGACAGCAGCCATTGCCATAATAAAGAAGAACCTGAAAGCGAGCTGGGAATCCACTTTAGAAGAATGTTTGGAGAGAGATGCACAGGGTCAGCGGCTGGCAGGACTTACTCTTGACCATAAAGAGGGTGTAGCAGCATTTATGCAAAAGCGAAAGCCTGTGTTTCAAGGGAAATAGACCTTGCTGGATTAAAAGACTTAGAATCCTATTAAAATATTTGCCCGTTTTCTGTTCTTCTTGCGAGCATCTCGTTTCGGGTGCTCGTCTTTTTTTAAACTGAAAGGAGGATTACACCATGAAAAATATAGTCGTGATTGGTTCAGGCGTAATGGGGCGGGGGATTGCGTATGTCAGTGCAGTCGGGGGATTTCACACCACCCTTGTAGATATCAGCCAAGAACAATTATTCCGTGCGGAAAAAGAGATTTATAGCATCTTTGAAAAAGGACTCGCCAGGAATAAAATAACAGCCGCTGATATGCAAGCAAGCAAAAACCGTCTTACCTATTCTGTAAGTCTTGCACAGCATGTAAGTGAAGCTGACCTTGTTATTGAGGCAGTCCCTGAAGTGTTGGATATTAAGAAAAATATTTTCGAGGTGATTGATCAGCACGCACCTGAACACTGCTGTTTTGCTACAAACACTTCTACCATGAGTCCAACCGAGATTGGATCATTTACAAAACGTCCGGACAAAGTGATTGCCATGCACTTCTTTAATCCCGTCCAAAAAATGCCGCTTGTTGAAATTATTAAAGGGCTTGAAACAAGCGAAGTAACAGCACAGTTAATTAAACGGGCTGCCGAGCAAATGGGTAAAGAAACAGTAGTCATTAATGAGTTTCCAGGCTTCGTAACAAGCAGGATCAGTGCGCTCGTTGGAAATGAGGCATTTTATATGCTGCAGGAAGGTCTTGGCACACCTGAAGAAATTGATAAGGCAATTAAGCTTGGGCTGAATTATCCGATGGGGCCATTCGAACTTGGCGACCTTGTCGGTCTTGATACGCGCCTGAATAATTTAAAATACCTTCACAGCAAGCTGGGTGAAAAATACCGGCCGGCACCGCTCCTTGAACAATATGTTAAAGCTGGCAGGCTTGGACGCAAAACGGGCAGGGGTGTATATGATTACTCTGCCAGAGAGGAAATTAAGCAATGAGAAAAGCAGTAATTGTGGATGCTGTCAGGACACCAATCGGAAGATATAAAGGTGCTTTAAAGGATATTCGTCCGGATGATTTGGGAGCCATCGTCATTAGGGCTCTGCTGGATAGAAACCCGATCGTGAATCCAGCAGAAATTGAAGAGGTCATACTGGGAAATGCCAATCAGGCAGGAGAAGATAATCGCAATGTGGCCAGGATGGCAGCTTTGCTTGCCGGTTTGCCTGTCGAAGTGGCTGCTTCAACAGTTAACCGGCTTTGCGGGTCTGGTTTAGACGCTGTTAATTATGCTGCACGGGCCATTATAGCCGGAGAAGGAGATATTTTTATTGCAGGCGGTACGGAAAGCATGACTCGTGCACCATTTGTCCTGGCAAAGCCAAGCAGCGAGTTTCCAAGAGGGAATATGGAGATGTATGACACGACCATCGGCTGGCGATTTACAAACAGCAGGCTTGAGAAAATGTACGGTGCTGAAAGCATGCCTAAGACCGCAGAAAATGTTGCAGAAAAGTATGGCATATCCCGTGAAGAGCAGGATCTGTTTGCTTTTGAAAGCCAGAAGAGAGCAAAATCAGCTATTGAAAAAGGCATATTCAAGGATGAAATCATTCCCGTTACATATATAGATAAAAATGGGAGTGAGGTGACGATTTCACTTGATGAGCATCCCCGTCCCGAAACAACTTATGAAAAACTCTCAAGCTTAAAACCCATTTTTCAGGGCGGAACTGTAACTGCAGGCAATGCTTCAGGGGTTAACGACGGTGCGTCTGCATTGCTGCTGATGTCAGAGGAAAAAGCGAGTGAACTAGGATTAAAGCCCCTTGGAACTTATACTGTATCCGCAGCAGCAGGGCTTGAGCCTTCGATTATGGGGGCAGGTCCTGTTTATTCCACTCAGAAAGCTTTGAAGAGGGCTGGCCTTACCATGAATGATATAGACTTAACCGAATTAAATGAAGCTTTTGCTTCACAATCCCTTGCCTGCATAAAAGAACTTGGCTCCGATTCGGAGCGGGTAAATGTAAATGGCGGAGCAATTGCATTTGGCCATCCGCTTGGGGCGAGCGGTGCCCGTATTCTGACAACTTTATTGCATGAAATGAAGCGCAGGAATTCAAAATACGGCCTGGCAACAATGTGTGTGGGAGTTGGCCAGGGGATTTCTACAATCGTTGAGCGCTGACCATAGAGACTTTATACTCTATGGTTTTTAGGGTTTATAAAGACTTTATCGGTGATGCATAAAGGCAGAGGCAGGCAAATTATTTAGTATGCCGAAAAAGTATTGTTCAAAACTGCCTAATTTTAGTACAATTGTTTATAACGAATTTTTTCCGTTCAACCCACATGATGAAATGAGGATGAAAGCAAGTTGAATACAAGGTCAATGATTTTCACACTTTATGGCGATTATATTTCACATTATGGAAGCAAAATTTGGATTGGAAGCCTTATAAAGCTTTTAAGCGAATTTGGTCATAATGATCAGTCTGTCAGAGCAGCTATTTCCAGAATGAATAAGCAGGGATGGGTGAGCGCAGAAAAGATCGGCAATAAAAGCTATTATTCCTTAACGCCAAGAGGGCAGAAAAGGATTGAGGAAGCGGCTAAGCGCATCTTTAAATTAAAGCCTGAAGAGTGGGATGGCAGGTGGCGCATACTTATGTATACAATCCCGGAAGAAATCCGCAATGTGAGGGATGAATTGCGGAAGGAACTTGTTTGGAGCGGTTTTGGCTCGATGTCAAGCAGCTGCTGGATTTCAGCTAATAATCTTGAGAAACAAGTATTTGATTTGATCGAGAAATATGATATTGCCGACTATGTTGATTTCTTTATTGCCAGGTATGCAGGTCCGCATAAGAATATCGAAATTGTTGAAAAAAGCTGGAACCTGACAGAGATCAATGAAAGATACCAGGAGTTTATATCCGAATACAGCCAGAAATATATCATTGATAAAAATAAAATCCAGAAGGGGAATATGACTGATGCAGAATGTTTTGTGGAAAGAACAAAGCTTGTGCATGAATACCGGAAATTCCTCTTTGTGGATCCAGGGCTTCCGGAAGATCTCCTTCCAGATAAATGGCTGGGCAGTCATGCTGCTGCATTATTCAGTGAATATTATAAAGAACTGGCAGAACCGGCATCAAGATTTTTTGAAAGTGTTTTTAAAGAAGGAAATGAACTTAAGAACAGGGATGCTGATTATGACGCATTAAATCACCCTTATATGGTTGAGTGAGAAAGAGCCATCTTGCTGCAGACAAGCAGGATGGCTCAATTATTTTCGCAAATAAAGGAATCGAATCTATTTCCATCAGTAAATATTAAAGCTTTCCACGCAGTATCATTATAAAAATCTAACGTAAAAGATCTATCGGCACCTCAAACGTTTTCCATAAAAATATAATCCAAATGAACCCGATTCCCACTGCTGCTAACGGCCGATTATGATGAATCCTAAGAATAATAAACATGAAAACATTAAAAAAGAACGACCATTGAATTGACCAGCCATTTGAATGCTCAATGAGGTTCAAATAGTAAAGATTGATAAATTCAATTGAGGTATATAGAAACACCCATAGCAAAATCCATCCAGCCTGCTTGAGGAGTCCAGCCGGATAACGGCCGATGAAAATTAGAATAGTTACCGGATACACGATTGCCATAATCATGAGATTAATGACCGGGTGTCCAATAAGGATATTTTCTGCAAATATGGTCTCTTTATATTGCCACATTGGGTAATTGCGAAAAAGAAAATTTTTTAACAAATCACCTCCAATAAAAAAAAGTATAGTTGGGTAGTATACACGCCAGTTTCTCCAATCCCCCCATTTCAGTCCCGCCAATAAAAAGAAAAAATTATAAAATAAGTGCATCATATCCCTCTTTCAATACGAATCCCAAAAATAAAACATCGCATTAATGAATAAATATATCTTTCCTAAACAATATTACTTTTATGATTCATTTCTTCATTAGAGTTTATTAATCCGAAAATCCATCCAAATAAGGTGATTTTATGGTTCTGCCTGCAGCACTTGTAATTGCATTTTATACACTAAGTTTCTTTTTCTTTATAGAAAAAAAGCTTTCCTTTATGCAAAACTCTCTGGTTCTTATGCTAATTTCAATTGCAGCCCGAAATTACACAACCATACTTGCCCTTCAATTAAAGTGGATTCATATAACAGAAGACTCTATTTTATTTATTGTCTTTTTGATTCATCGTGAAATTATTGGTCCCTTTCTAGTTCTAATGTTTATTAATATTTATTGGAAAACTCAATCTGGCGTTAAAAGGATAAATGTCTTCGCCATATTCTTAATCTGTCTTCTTGGAATGGATCTTTTCAGCTTAACGTCCGGAGTAATTACATTTTTAGACTGGAATTTAATTAAAGCAGGCATAGGAAATTCGGCCTTTTTGATTGCCGGGCTCGGATTGTCCAGGTGGATAATGTATCTAAAGCAGGAGCCTACTAATTATGGAAAAGGTATATGAAAGAGCTTTTGACGCAAATGAATGGTTTGTATTAGCAAATTTACTGGTATCGCTAATTGTTATATGGAAACTGCCCAAAAAATTATCTGGCTTGGAAACGGCAGTTCATATCACCATCGGCGTATTTATCGGAATGTTCTTCGATCATACCATTAGTATCAGGCCGTGGGATTTATATGATGTAAATGATACATCGAATTATCAAATCATTGATCTTTTGAGCTATATTATGTACGGGCCATACAGTTATTTTTTTGTTTATTTATATGTGAAACTAAATCTAAAGGGATATAAGAATATCCTGTATGTCACCCTCTGGTCTATTCTTGCTGTACTGATTGAATGGTTCTCTGTTAAGCTGGGCATATTTCATTATGAAAAAGGCTATCAGATGGCCTGGTCTTTTCCTATTTATGCATTTGTTCAAACCCTGCAAATCATGTTCTATAAAATCTCACTAAAAATGGAAAAGCGCACTGAATAGAGGTCTGCTGCAAAACCGCGATATGCATGTAACGGTCATTTTAACCTGATGCATAGACTGCACCTTCATTGTTAAGTATATGTGTTCCTAATTGTCAAACTATTAAAATTAGTATAACATTATTTTAACGAAGGAGGAATTTTATTGAATATATTAACGGACATTTTAAATATTAAATATCCAATTATTCAGGGTGGCATGGGAAATATTAGCAACGCCATTTTAACAGCGGCAGTCTCGGAAGCCGGAGGGCTTGGCACTATCGGGGCAGGAACAATGTCTCCTATGGAAGTTGAGAAGATAATTGAGGAAACAAAGAGTTTAACAAATAAGCCATTTGCCGTTAACGTTGCATTAAGTGTCTCCCCTTATGTAAAGGAAATCCTGTCCCTTGTAATTAAACATAAGATTCCTGCAGTATCCCTTTCGGCCGGAAACCCGGCTCCTTTTATCCCTAAGCTGCATGAAAAAGGTGTGAAGGTCATAACCGTAGCTGCTTCGGTAAGACAGGCGCTGAAAGCAGAGGCAGCCGGCGCGGATATCATTGCTGCTGAAGGGTATGAGGCAGCAGGAATCAATAGTTCTCTTGAAACTACTACACTCGTATTGATTCCTCAGATAACAGGCGAGGTGTCAGTTCCTGTCGTGGCTGCCGGGGGAATCGGTGATGGCAAAGGGCTTGCTGCCATGCTTGCACTGGGGGCAAGCGGGGTGCAAATGGGCACTAGATTCATAGCAACCAAGGAGGCACCATTCCACCCGCAATATAAAAAGAAAATTATTGAAGCATCCGATCATGAAACCCTTATATTGGGGCGTTCAGTTGGCAGAATACGAAGAGTGCTTTCCACCGGTTATGCCAATAAATTGCTGGATTACGAAAAACAGGGCATCAGTCTTGATGAGTTTAATAAACTCACTTCAGAAGACTATCATAAAATTGGAGCGATAAATGGAAACGGTGATGAAGGGTTTATGAACAGCGGCCAGATAGCTGGCCTGATTGATGATCTTCCAAGCGTAAAGGAACTTTTAGAAACAATGATAGAAGATGCCAATCTTCAGATTCAAAATGCAAAGAAGCTATTAAACTAGCAAGCAGGCAGTTATATTTCTGCTTGCTTTTTTATGTAATCATAACTTGCTAAAATATATTAAATTTTTAGAATATTATTGACACTCCAATGCTTAGGGTGATAATATAACGTTGTATTTACGATATTAAAAGTAAATATCATATAAATGGTGAAAACCATTTTGCGTACAGTTTCTACTCCAAGATGTAAGCGCATACATAATAGGTTTAAACTATCAGTAAGCTGATAGTTAATAAATTTGAATAGGGGGTCATATAATGAAAAAATCGTTAAAAGCTCTTTCCTTGTTAATGGCTGCAGGGATGCTTGTTTTGAGCGGCTGTGGACAGGAAAAATCCAGTGGTTCTTCTTCAGAAGGAGATGAGAAGAAGCAATACACAATTGGCATCACACAATTTGTAGAACATCCATCTTTAGATGCTGCGACAGAAGGATTTAAAAAAGCATTGGAGGATGAAGGCTTTAAAGAAGGCGATAATGTAAAATTCGATTTCCAAAATGCTCAAGCGGATATGAATAATACGCAGTCGATCGCAAATAATTTTGTCGGCGATAAAGTGGATATGATTTTTGCAAATGCTACTCCGAGTGCCGTGAGTGCTCTAAATGCGACGAAGGACATTCCAATTCTCTTCACATCTGTTACAGACCCTATTGGAGCCGGCCTTGTTGAATCCTTTGATCAGCCTGGAGACAATATCACAGGTACTACTGATAACCACCCGGAAGGAACTTCAAAAACAATTGATTTTATGATTGATGAAGCAGGTGTTAAAAATATT
Organism: Cytobacillus oceanisediminis; assembly: GCF_022811925.1. NCBI lineage: Bacteria > Bacillati > Bacillota > Bacilli > Caryophanales > Bacillaceae > Cytobacillus > Cytobacillus oceanisediminis. Next base: position 2,510,402 of record NZ_CP065511.1, read on the forward strand.
GGCATCATTTACAATTCTGGAGAGCAAAATTCCGAGGTTCAGGTTAAACAGGTAAAAGAACTTGCTGAACCAAAAGGTGCAAAAATTGTTGAAGCATCTGTTTCAACCTCTGCTGAAGTTAAGCAGGCCGCCGACTCTCTTGTTGGAAGGGTAGATGCCATTTATATCCCTACAGATAACACGGTTGTGTCGGCTCTTGAATCGGTTATTTCTGTCGCTGACAGCAAAAAGATTCCTTTATTCGTGGGTGAACTGGATTCCATGAAACGCGGGGCTATAGCAGCCAGCGGTTTCAACTATTTTGATCTTGGTTATCAGACAGGCACAATGGCCGCTGAGATCTTAAAAGGAAATAAAAAACCATCTGAAATTCCGGTTGAGCTTCCTGGAAGCCTTAAACTGGTTATCAATAAAAAAGCAGCTGAAGCACAAGGACTGGAAGTAAAAGAAGAATGGGCAGATTTCGCAGAGTTCCATGAAGAATAAATGAGAATATCCGCCGGCTGGAAGCCCAATATCCTGCCGGCTGCTTTATAAACTTAGCTATAAAGAATTAAATAAAGGGTGTGATTCTTAGTGTTTACAGCCATATTCGGTGCGTTCGAGTCAGGTATTATTTACGCAATTATGGCACTTGGAGTATATTTATCGTTCAGGGTACTGGACTTTCCGGATTTAACGGTCGATGGAAGTTTTGTGACTGGAGCGGCGGTAGCTGCAACCATGATTGTCAGCGGTGCTAATCCTTTTCTGGCTACGATCACTGCCTTATTTGCAGGTTTTATAGCCGGCTGCCTTACTGGTATTATTCATACTTTCGGAAAAATCAATGCTCTGTTATCAGGAATCCTGATGATGATTGCTCTGTATTCGATAAACCTTCGTATCATGGGTAAATCAAATGTTCCGCTCTTGAACACAGAAACAGCTATTACACATGTCAGGGATTTTTGGGATAAAACAGGAATTGATCCTTTTTTCAACGGTATATTGACCATGGTGGGACTTGGCGACAGCCTCCCGAGAACATGGGGCATTATCCTCTTTATGTTAGTTGTAACATTGGCCATAAAATTCTTGACAGATCGGTTTCTTCAGACTGAGATTGGATTAGCTTTAAGGGCTACAGGCGACAACAAGAGGATGATCCGCAGTCTTTCTGCCAACACCAACATGATGGTGATTTTGGGGCTTGGCCTTTCCAATGCAATGGTTGCTTTCTCCGGAGCATTGATTGCACAGCAAGGAGGATTCGCCGATGTTGGTATGGGTATCGGAATGATTATCATCGGGCTGGCTTCAGTCATCATCGGTGAAGCATTATTTGGCACAAAAACCATTGCCAGAACTACTCTCGCGGTTATTGGCGGAGCGATTATCTACCGCATCGTAGTTACCATGGCGCTGAGAGTAGAGTTCCTGGAACCTGGTGATATGAAGCTGATTACAGCAACTATTGTAATCCTTGCTTTAATAATGCCCAAGATTATTGACCGCACGAAGGAGAAGAAACGGAAAGCCAAAAGACTGGCAGGAAGCATGAACATAAGTGAATTGCCATCAGGCGGAAAGGGTGAGACTGGTGCTGCAATTAAATCAGATTCATAAAGTCTTCAATGAAGGTACTCCAGATGAAAAGATTGCACTGGATACGATCAATCTCACATTGAATGAGGGGGACTTTGTCACTGTTATCGGAAGTAATGGGGCAGGGAAGTCCACTTTAATGAATATTATCTCCGGTGTCATGATTCCTGATGTCGGGTCCGTTTATATCGATGGCCTAAATGTCACGGGCATGTCTGAATATAAACGGGCAAAGCTCATAGGCCGGGTTTTTCAGGATCCGATGGCCGGTACCGCTCCGTCCATGACAATTGAAGAAAATCTCTCCATGGCGTATTCAAGGAATAAAACAAGAACATTAAGAAAAGGAGTTACGAAAAAGCGCAAAGACTATTTTCGTGAAGTTCTTGAAACCCTCCATCTTGGCCTTGAAGACCGTTTAAATGCAAAGGTTGGTTTATTATCAGGAGGAGAACGGCAGGCACTTTCATTATTAATGGCTACCTTCACAGAGCCATCCATTCTTTTGCTCGATGAACATACCGCTGCTCTTGATCCGGCTCGCGCAGAGCTTATAACAAATCTGACAAAGGAAATTGTTGAAAAGTACAATTTAACCACTTTAATGGTCACTCATAATATGCAGCAGGCGCTGGATTTAGGAAATAGGCTGATTATGATGGATAAAGGCCAGATTATTCTTGAAGTAGATGATGGACAGAAACAGCATCTGACAATTGAACAGCTTCTAAACGAATTTCAGCGGATTCGCGGAACAAAAATGGCAAGTGATCGTGCTTTGCTTTCTTAGAATAATAAAAAGGATTAGCCAATTTTGCTGGTTAATCCTTTTTGCATGGCAGAGAATCAAAAGAATTTTTAAAGTTTTTACAATTTATTGACTATTTATTTAACGTAATGGTATCATATCGTTAAATAAACGTCATACATATTTTATGAATAACAGGGAGGGATGGTATGAAACCTGGGCTGCAAATTGGGAACCAGGCAGTTGTCCATGCAGTGGTTTCCCCTGAGATGTTCGCACAGTTTGAAGGGGAGGTCATTCATCCTGCCTATTCAACCGTAACGATGATCTATCACATGGAATGGGCATCCCGCCTGCTGATCATCCCCTACTTGGATGAGGAAGAAGAAGGGATGGGGGGAGCTGTTACAGCCAGGCATTTATCCCCTTCACCTGAAGGATCATCCATTATCATAACAGCTACCGTATCCAAGCTGGACGGAAATTCAGTTTACTCAACTGTAACCGTCCATAATGGAAAAATACTTGCTGGCGAAGGTGAAGTCAAACAGGTGATTCTGAAGAAAAGCAGGATTGCAGAATTGTTAAAGAGAGAATAAAAGAATAGAAGTATCTTAGCCTAAATAAAAAAAGGCATTTTAATTTAATCTTATTGTAAGCGCTATCATATATAAAGGGGAGAATGAAATGACAGATATGTTTCAAAAAATTAAAGATCATGAACAAGTCGTTTTCTGCAACGATGAATCTACCGGTTTAAAGGCAATCATTGCAATCCACAGCACTAGATTGGGTCCGGCTTTGGGAGGCTGCCGTATGTTTCCATACAACAGTGTCGATGATGCCCTTGAAGATGTCCTCCGATTATCAAAAGGCATGACCTATAAATGTGCAGCAGCCGATTGTGACTTCGGAGGCGGGAAGGCTGTAATTATCGGGGATCCATTAAAAGATAAAACACCCGAACTATTCCGCGCTTTTGGCCAATTTGTTGAATCATTGAACGGGCGATTCTACACAGGAACAGACATGGGTACTTCTACAGAAGATTTTGTTCATGCCCTGAAGGAAACGAATTGCATTGTAGGAGTTGATGAGGTTTATGGAGGAAGCGGCGATTCTTCGGTACCAACCGCACAGGGTGTTATTTATGGCCTTCAGGCAACAAATAAAGCACTGAATGGAACAGACGACCTTTCAGGCAAAAGTTATGCCATTCAGGGACTTGGCAAAGTTGGATATAAAGTGGCAGAAAGACTGCTGGAGGAAGGGGCAGATTTATTTGTGACAGATATCAGCCGGCAGGCAATCGACCAGCTTCTCAGCAAAGCGAAAGAAATTGGTGCCGGGGTGAAGGTACTATCCAGCAATGAAATATATGCGGCTCAGGCAGACTTTTTTGTTCCATGTGCAATGGGCGGAGTCATTAATGATGACACAATCGGCCTGCTTAAAGTAAAAGCAATCGTAGGTTCTGCCAATAACCAGCTTATGGATATGCGACATGGTCAAATCCTTAAAGATAAGGGCATCTTATACGCTCCCGATTATATTGTGAATGCAGGGGGATTAATCCAGGTCGCAGACGAATTATATACACCTAATAAAGAAAGGGTACTCCGCAAAACAAAAGCTATTTATAACTCTCTTCTGAACATCTACGAACATGCTGAAGCAAATGGAATAACAACGGTGGAAGCATCCAACCAATTCTGCGAGAGCCGCATTGAAGCGCGCACACGCAGAAATAGCTTTTTCTCCCATATGAAACGCCCGAAGTGGGCAGTAAGAACTTAATTTTTTTGCTTGGATAACAATATATATACCGTATAAAAGTGCTGAAAATAATTAAATAGCCAAAGGGTGAGAAGATGGAAAATCACTTTCCGATCAGGCGGATAATGGACGAAAATGGAAAAATTATCAATTCCGATTATGAAGAAAAAATAACTGAAAAACTTGTAAAAGAGTTTTATAGACATATGGTAAGAATTCGTATTTTTGACCGCAAGGCTATTTCACTTCAGCGTCAGGGCAGGATAGGCACATATGCACCTTATGAAGGACAGGAGGCTTCCCAGGTCGGAACTGCTGCTGCATTAAGGGAGAATGATTGGATGTTTCCTACCTATCGCGACCACGGAGCAGCTATGACATTTGGCCACTCATTGCGAAATATCCTGTTGTTTTGGAACGGAAGAAATGAAGGGTGTGTGCCGCCTGACGGAAAGAATATTTTTCCTCCGGCCATCCCGATTGCAACACAAATCCCTCATGCGGCAGGAGCTGCTTTCGCAGAAAGGAAAAAAGGCACAGCAAATGCCGCTATTGCTTATTTTGGAGACGGTGCGACTTCCGAAGGAGATTTTCATGAAGGGTTGAATTTCGCCAGCATTTTTAAAGCGCCGGTTGTCTTCTTTAATCAGAACAATCAATACGCCATATCTGTTCCTTTTGACAAGCAGATGAACACAAAAACAATCGCCCAAAAAGCCCTGGCTTATGATATTCCGGGAGTCAGAATCGATGGGAATGATGTTTTCGTGGTTTATTTTGAAACCTTAAATGCATTAGAAAGGGCACGTAAAGGTGAAGGGCCGACACTAATCGAAGCAGTAACGTGGAGATATGGGGCTCATACCACTGCAGATGATCCATCTAAGTACCGCGATCAATCGGAAAGCAACAATAGAAGACAGGAGACTGACCCCATTTTAAGGCTTGAGCGCTGGATGAAAAATATGGGGAGATTCGATGAGAAATGGGTGCAGACCACTGAAGAGAAAGCAGCTGCTGAAATAGATAAGGCTATAGCCGAAATGGAGAATTTTCCTCCTGCCGATCCAGCAGTTATTTTTGACCATGTCTTTGCAGAGCCTACATGGCAAATCAGGCAGCAGAAAGAAGAGTACCTGAAGCTGATGGGAGGTGGCCGATAATGAAAACGGCAGTTGAAGCAAAAACCATGACATTGGTTCAAGCCATTACCGATGCACTAGATACCATGCTGAATGAAAAGGAAGAGGTTTTGCTGCTAGGAGAAGATATCGGAAAGAACGGTGGTGTTTTTCGTGCAACTGATGGTCTCCAGGCTAAGTATGGCGAAGGCCGTGTTATTGATACTCCTTTAAGTGAAGCGGGTTTTGTCGGAGCGGGAATTGGCATGGCTGTAAATGGATTTTTACCGGTAATCGAAATTCAGTTTCTGGGTTTTATCTATCCTGCATATGAACAAATCATGACTCATGCTTCGAGGATCCGAATGAGGACTATGGGACATTTTACTGTTCCGATGGTTATAAGGGCTCCATATGGTGCAGGTGTAAGGGCTCCGGAAATTCACTGTGATTCAACGGAAGCCATTTTTACTCATATGCCTGGAATTAAAGTAGTCTGCCCATCCAGTCCTTATGACGCGAAAGGACTGCTGATTGCTGCCATTGAAGACCCGGATCCGGTTCTGTTTCTTGAGCCGATGCGCTGCTATCGTTCGGCCAGGGAGGAAGTTCCTGAAGGGAAGTATAGCATTGAAATTGGAAAAGGCAAAAAGCTCATGGAGGGTGATGATGTGACGGTCATTACGTGGGGAGCAATGGTGCCTGAGGCTATGGAAGCGGCAAAGCTGATGAAAGAAAAGAACACTCATTGTGATGTGATTGATTTAAGAACCCTTTTCCCTCTGGATAAAGATATGATCGCAGAATCTGTCCAAAAGACAGGGAGAACAGTCATTGTCCATGAAGCTCATGCTACCGGTGGAGTAGGAAATGATGTGCTTGCCATCATTAATGATACATCGTTTTTATATCAGAAAGCACCAGTTGAACGGGTTACTGGATTTGATGCACCAGTGCCATATTTCGGTTTTGAGGACCATTACCTGCCAACTCCGGCAAGGATCCAGCAAGCAATAGAAAAAGTTATGAAGTTTTAGGAGGAGAAGCCGTGGAAGTGAAACTTCACGATATTGGAGAAGGCATGACAGAAGCAGATATCAATTGCTTTTTAGTCAAACCAGGGGATGCAGTCAAAGCCGATGATCCGTTAGTGGAAGTACAGACTGATAAAATGACTGCTGAAATACCTGCTCCCAGAGCGGGAATTATTAAGGAATTTAAAGTGGAGCCTGGCGATACGGTTACAGTGGGGACGACCATATTAATTTTAGAGGCTGCGGGACTTGATGGGAATGAGAAAGTGAAGGTCACTTCTCATACTGCGAACTCTCATAAGCCGCAGGAGCCATTGAAATCTTTTACGGCATTCAAAGGAAAACGGGTGCTTGCTTCTCCATTTACGAGAAAAATAGCACGGGAAAATTCGATAGACATTGAGAATATTACTGGGTCAGGTCCTGCCGGCCGTATTTTGGATGAAGACATCTATCGATACTTAGCATCCGTACAGAGTAAACCTGACCCAGCTGAACAGGAGATAGAGGTTTCAATGGATACTTTAGTAAGCCTTCCTGGTGAGAAAGGAATCATTCCATTTAGGGGCAGAAGGAAACAGATTGCCAGGAAAATGGCACAATCCCTCTATACTATTCCGCATTGTACCCATTTTGAAGAAATCGATGTAACCGAGCTGATCACTTTCAGAAAAGAACTTAAAATTCTAAACCAAAATATATCTGCAACAGCCTTTTTCCTGAAGGGATTGTCCATTTGCCTGAAAGAATTTCCTGTGTTCAATGCAGTCCTGCATGAAGAAAAGGAAGAAATACATTTGGCCAGTGAACACCATCTCGGTGTTGCGGTTGATACGGCTGAGGGGCTCATCGTTCCGGTCATTAACCATGTTGAGAATAAAACAATCAGAGAAATTCATGCAGAAATGAAACAGCTCACGGAAAAAGCGGTGGAAAATAAGCTGTCTGTAAAAGAAATTTCTGGCGGGACATTTACGATCAGCAATGTGGGACCGCTTGGCGGAAGCTTTGGAGCGACCCCGATTATTCAGCATCCGCAAACCGCACTGGTATCTTTTCATAAAACAAAAAAGATGCCTGTTGTCACAGATGATGACCAGATTGTGATCCGGTCAATGATGAATATATCTATGTCTTTTGATCATAGGGTTGCAGACGGGGCGACAGCTGTACGCTTTACAAACCGGTTTGCTGAATTGATTAAAAATCCGAAATTGCTTGTTCTGGAGATGGTATAAATGGTAGTTGGAGAACTGGCACATGAGCGCGATGTCATCATTATCGGCGGCGGCCCTGGAGGATATCATGCTGCGATCCGTGCTGCACAGCTCGGAAGCAGTGTTACCTTGGTTGAACAGGAGCAGCTTGGCGGGATTTGTTTAAATAAAGGCTGCATACCTTCAAAGATCCTTACACAGTCTGCAGAAAAATTCACTTCATTTCAAGAGGGGGAAAATTGGGGGCTGGAAGGAGGAGATATATCGTTTAATTTAAGCAAGCTTCAGCAATACAAACAGAAGAAAATTGAACAGCTACGAGCAGGAGTTGAAGCGCTCTGTCAAGCCAATAAAATTGAAATACTTAATGGTTCAGCTTTTTTTCTGTCTGAGGATAAGGTTGGCATCGAAAAAGGAGACAAATTTGATGTTTTCAGATTCAGGAATGCAATCATTGCGACCGGCGGAACACCTGAAAAACCACCTTGGACCAGAGAGTTAAGTGAAATGGTATTAGATCAGCATTCCATTTCAGATTTGAGTGAAATACCCGATAAACTATTAATCTATGGCAGTGACTATATTGCGCTTGAAATTGGTATGGCTTTTCAGACGCTGGGATCTAAAGTGACTATGATCCTTGATGAAGGGAAAGAGGATTTTGATTTCGATCAATCCATTTGCCAGGAACTGAAGAGGATTTTAAAAAAGAAAAAAATAGACATTGTAAGAAATTCGGATGTATTGGAATTACAGCATAAGGAAGACATGTTTACAGTAACTTTTGAATTGAAGGGAAAAATAGAAACAATTTCAGGCACACATTTATTTGTTTCAACTGCCCTTAGACCAAACACCATTCAGCTGGGACTACCCCGAATAGGGGTTGAACAATGTGCTGCGGGGTTTATAAAGGTGGATGCTCAAAGCAGGACAACACAGAATCATATCTTCGCTGTGGGTGATGTAACAGAAGGTCCGGCACTTGCTGTAAAAGCAATTAAACAAGGAAAAACAGCTGCAGAAGCGATTGCAGGGATTCAATCTCAATCAGATTTCCATTTCATTCCGATTGTAGCTCATACACAGCCTCCAATTGCGAGTGCCGGGTTAACGGAAAAGGAAGCAATAAACATGGGCAACGATATTGAAATTGGCCAATTTTCATTGTCCGCCAACGGATTTAGCACTCTGACCGGAAAAAAAGAAGGATTTATAAAAGTGATCAGCTGCAAGGAAAAACAAGTTCTTCTGGGAATCCACATGGTAGGCACTGGGGCAATAGAGCTAATTTCAGCCGGCATTACTGCATTGGAAATGGCAGCCAGGGATGAAGATCTAATTTTCCCTAACTATCCTCATCCCAGTGTAAATGAAGGCTTACTGGAAGCTGTTGAAGCTTTAAGGAATCAGGCTATTCACATCCCCCCAAAAAGCAAAAATGAGCAAAAGTTAAAAGTGTAACTTCCTTTAATGCAGAAGTGCATTATAGCTTTAACTTGAACTCTTGAGAACGTTTGCAAGTTTCGTATATGATAAATTCAAAATATTACTAATATTTAAAATGGAGGGGTTAGCATGCAAGATGAAAAAATGTTAAGGGAACAAAATAAAGCCGATTTCTTTCCTGTTAAAGAGGTAGATTATTTAGAAATCTACTCAGGGAATGCGAAACAGTCCTGCCATTATTTCTGCACGGCTTTCGGCTTTAAGCCAGTTGCTTATTCTGGTCTGGAAACAGGCAATAGGGAAACGGTGTCTTATGTTCTTCAGCAAAGAAAGATCCGCCTCGTGATCACCGGAACTTTAAATGACAGTTCCAGAGTATCGAATTTCATTAAAAAGCATGGGGATGGCGTAAAAGATATTGCTTTAGCCGTCGATAATGTTGAAACGGCCTACAATGCTGCAGTCGAAAGAGGCGCAATTGAAATACAGCCCCCTTTTGAGATAAAGGATGCACATGGCACAGTAAAAAAAGCAGTTATTGGTACATATGGAGATACAATTCACACACTTGTCGAACGCAATAACTATAAAGGCGTATTCATGCCTGGCTTTGAGCCTTATCAAACTGAAGTTCCATTTGAAGATGCCGGTTTTATCGGAATCGACCATGTTGTTGGAAATGTAGAGAGAATGGAGGAATGGGTGAATTATTATGCAAATGTAATGGGCTTTAAGGAAATGAAGCACTTTACAGATAAAGACATTACAACAGAATATTCCGCACTGATGTCCAAGGTTATGCATAATGGCGGCAGGATAAAGTTCCCGATTAATGAGCCTGCAGAAGGGAAACGCAAATCCCAGATTGAGGAATACCTTGAGTACTACAACGGGCCTGGTGTGCAGCATCTGGCGATCCTGACAGAGGATATTGTCAGTACTGTCAGCATCCTTCGCAAAAATGGGGTGGAGTTTTTAAGCACACCTGATTCTTACTATGAAATGCTTTCTGAACGCGTAGGAAAGATTGATGAAGAGATTGACAAATTGAAAGAATTGAATATACTCGTTGACCGCGACGACGAAGGGTATTTGCTTCAAATCTTCACGAAGCCAATAGTTGACCGCCCGACCCTTTTCATCGAAGTCATTCAGCGTAAAGGTGCCAGAGGATTTGGTGAAGGCAACTTTAAAGCACTTTTCGAATCAATTGAACGCGAGCAGGAGAGACGCGGAAATTTATAATTTTTTAGCCTAAAAGGGAGATTATTTCTCCCTTTTTTAATAATAATTAAAGAAGGAGGCAACGCAGATGGTCAGAATCCAGACAAAAAGCGCAGTGGAGAAGATTGTTTCTTATCCGCTTGGCAGCTCGCCGGAAGAGATCAAAGAAAAGTTCAATTTAATGGCTGTCCGGAAAATGTCTGATAATGAAAATGTGTATGGCTGTTCACCAGAAGTAAAGAACAGCATCAGCAAAGCAATGAACAGTCTTTATTTTTATCCGGACGGAACTGTTTCCCTGCTCAAGCGCAAACTGGCCGGGTTCTATAATATACGTGAAGATAAATTTATTGTAAGCAATGGTTCAGAAGAAATCATCCGCTTATTGACTAGAGCATACATAAGTCATGGAGACGAAGCTATTATGGCACAGATTACCTTTCCGAGATATGAAACAAACGTCCTGATTGAAGGCGGCAGTGCTATAACTGTCCCGCTGCAAAATGGCACACATAATCTAAATGCCATGTATGCGCAGATTAACAAAAAAACAAAAATGGTATTTATATGCAATCCTAACAATCCTACAGGAACCATAGTCGGTAAAACAGAACTTCTGCAATTCATCGAAAAAGTTCCTTCGAATATCTTGATTATTCTAGATGAAGCTTACTATGAATATGTGCAATCTGCAGATTACCTTGACTCTATTTCACTTTTGGAAAAGAAGCCGAACTTGATCATTCTGAGGACTTTTTCTAAAATTTATGGTCTCGCCGGACTCCGTGTCGGCTATGGAATCATGGATTCTGAGATAGTGAATGAACTTCATAAGGTAAAAGATGTTTTTAATGTCAATCATCTGGCACAGGCAGCAGCTGCAGCAGCATTACATGATCAAGGCTTTATAAGGGAATGTGCTGAAAAAAATGCGAATGAGATGGAATTTGTGAGCCAAAAGTTAAATGATTTACACGTCGGCTTTTTTCCATCCCAAACCAACTTTATTTATATTTTCAGTCAGTATCCTATAGCGGAAAACTTGATTGCAAATGGCTTAGTTGTACGGCAAATGAAGCTTGAGGGATATCTTGATTCTTTTCGGATGACTTTAGGTACAAGGGAAGATAATGAAGCAGCCATGAATGTGATAAACAAACTTCTAAAAGAAAAGGCGGTGTAAAGTGTATGGATTTAAATCCTGCCAGTCTGGAATGGAATAACGCTTATAAGCTGCTGGTTGGTTCTATCCTGCCGCGTCCCATTGCGTTTGTTACCACAATGGATGCGGATGGAAATGTAAATGCAGCTCCATTTAGCTTTTTTACTGCCATTTGTGCGGATCCGATGCTGATTTGCTTTTCACCGATGCGAAAAGGGACGGATGGCTCTAAGAAAGACACGCTTGCCAATATCGAAGCGACAAAGGAATTCGTTATTAACATCGTCAGTGAAGACTTTACTGAAAAGATGAATATTTGTGCAGCGGATTATCCGGCTGGTACAGACGAACTAGTCGCCGCTGGGCTAACTAAAGAAAAAAGTGCCGCTGTGAATCCTCCTCGGGTGAAAGAATCAAAAGTCCACTTGGAATGCAGTCTCCATCAGGTACTTCATTTTGGAGAACAACCTGGTTCAGGAAGCCTGGTGATTGGAAAAGTGGAGCATGTGCATGTTGCTGAAGAACTATATGAAAATGGAAGGATTAATTCTGAGAAACTGAAGCCAGTTGGCCGGATGGCAGGACATATATATACCAGGCCGATGACGGATGTATTTGAATTAATCAGAAAAACAGACCCAAGGTGATGCTATGAAATTCATAACCTTTCAAAAATCAGATGGATCCATAAGAGCTGGCTGGCTTAAGAATGAGGAGTATGCCGTTGATATGCATGAAGCGACCAATGGCGTTCTTCCCAAAACAATGCTGGCATTCCTGGAGAATCATGAATTTTTTATGGAATACTTATCTTCCAGCAAAAAGCTGAAGAACACTGATAGAGGGGTATATCCTTTATCAGAAGTCACTTTAAAAGCTCCACTTCCAAATCCAAAAAGCTTCCGGGATTTCTATGCTTTCGAGGAACACGTAAAAACGGCAAGAGCCAACCGAGGACTTGATATGATACCCGAATGGTATGACATACCAGTTTTTTATTTCTCAAATCATTTAAGCATCAAGGGGCCGAATGAAGAAATTTCACGCCCCAGCGAGTGCGAATGGCTTGATTATGAGCTCGAAATTGGCTGTATCATTGGAAAAGAAGGAAGGGATATCATAGCTTCTGAAGCGGATGATTATATTTTCGGGTATTGCATCTTAAATGACTGGAGTGCAAGAGACATTCAGCGCAAAGAAATGAAGGTAGGTCTTGGCCCTGCAAAAGGGAAGGATTTTGCCACTTCTACCGGGCCATACATCGTTACAAAAGATGAGCTTGAGGATTTCCGTGTTGAAAATGGCTATGATTTGCTGATGACAGCAAAAGTAAACGGAACTCTTCTATCAGAAGGGAATATGCAGGATATCTACTATTCTTTTTACGAAATGATAGAGCGGGCTTCTGACGGTGTAACCCTTTGCCCTGGTGAAATGATAGGATCTGGGACTGTTGGCAGCGGCTGCATCCTTGAGCTGGGCACAGATGTGCACCGCTGGCTTGAACAAGGAGATGAAGTGGAGCTTGAGATTGCAAGTCTTGGAGTCTTAAAAAATCGAATTGCAAACGAGTGAGGTGGAACCATGTTTTATCGCCAAATGGGAAGAGTCCCGCACAAACGGCATACAACTTTCAAAAAATCGGATGGAACCCTATTCAGGGAACAGGTTATGGGGACAAAAGGTTTTTCCGGTACCCAATCCATTCTTTATCATCACTATATGCCGACAGAAGTAGCACGTACTGAGCTGATAGGAAAATATGTTCCCGAGTATGAGGAGCAGGAAAGCTTGAAACACCGCCATTTGTTTACAGATCAAATCGAAAAGAAAGGAAATGCACTTTCAGCCAGGGAATATCTGCTTGGGAATGATGATCTTTTAATAGGCACTATAAATATTACAGAGCCGATGAAGAGCTTTTACCGGAATGGTGATGGCGATGAGATGCTCTACATTCACTATGGCACAGGGAAAATTGAGACCATGTTCGGAACATTAACCTATCGTCCGGGGGACTATGTCATTATTCCGATTGGCACTATTTACCGGGTGATTCCGGACAAAGAGCAATTGACTAAAGTGCTCCTGGTGGAGTCCTTCAGCCAAATTACAACACCAAGAAGATACCGGAATGAATATGGACAGCTGCTCGAACATAGTCCATTCTGTGAAAGAGATATTCGGGGACCGGAGACCTTGGAAACATATGATCAAAAAGGGGAACATGAAGTTATTACGAAAACAAGGGGATATTTGCATTCTCATATCCTGAATCATCATCCGCTTGATGTGGAAGGCTGGGACGGCTATCTCTATCCGTGGGTATTTAATATTGAAGACTTTGAACCGATTACAGGAAGGGTCCATCAGCCTCCGCCAGTTCATCAGACATTTGAAGGGCATAACTTTGTTGTGTGTTCTTTTGTTCCTAGATTATATGATTACCATCCAGATGCAATCCCTGCCCCATACTATCATAGCAATGTCAATAGTGATGAACTGCTTTACTATGTGGAAGGCAACTTTATGAGCAGAAAGGGTATAAGGGAAGGCTCCATCACACTTCACCCAAGCGGGATTCCCCATGGCCCTCACCCTGGGAAGACAGAAGCAAGCATTGGCAAAAAGGAAACACTTGAACTTGCGGTTATGATTGATACATTCAGGCCATTAAAATTGGTGAAAAAAGCTAAGGTAATAGAAGATGAAAAGTACATGTACACATGGATTGAATAGTGAAAAGCACTTTCCCTTTTGCTTGAGGGAGAGTGCTTTATTTTACATTTCATTCTGCCAAATGATGGCAATCGTTCCTTCACCTGCATGGGCAGCAATAGTTGAGCTTATTTCACCAATGAATATATCGAGGCGGGGAAAGTGCGATTTGATTTCCTCCGCCAGTTCCTCCGCTTTGCCGCGCACATTCCCATGCATGATTTGAACCTGAGGAATGGTGTGGTTTTCGTAAGCATCCCCGAGCAATTCTATCATTCTTTTAATTGCTTTTTTATCCGAACGGACTTTATCAAACAATTCAAACTCACCGTCCCGGTTAATGCGGATTATTGGCTTTATTTTTAATATGCTTCCCAGCAGATATTGTGTTCCTGACATTCTGCCGCCTTTATAAAATTGCTCAAGGCTGCCAAGCAAAATATAATTCTCAGATTTATATGCCTCACTTTGCAGGATTTCAGCAATCTTATGTGCTGGCATATCATTCTCAGCAAGCTTTAATCCTTTATACAGTAAAGACGTAATGGCATAAGACATGCATTTTGAATCAACTGCCGAAACAGGGAACCCTGCCAGCTCTGATCCAGCCAGGCAGCTGTTCATCGTACCGCTTAATTTGCTGGAAACATGTACAGCAACCGCAGCATCATATTCAATCTTCAATGATTCAAATAGTTCAGCAAATCTCCCGGCAGATGGCTGTGAAGTTTTAGGCACTTCTTTTTCTGTCCGGATTCGGCTGTACAGCTGGTCTGTGTTTAAATCAATACCATCTTCAAATGACTCCTCACCGAATGTAATTGATAGAGGCACAACGTAAACATCAGGATGTTCGAGCAGCTCCTCAGAAATATAAGCAGTGCTGTCTGTAATCCAGGCAATCTTCTTTTTTGTCATGAATTTTATAAGTCCTTTGCCAATTATTTTTCAAAAATATTAACCGCTTCCATTATTGAAAACTTCCCTTATTATACACGAAGAAATCATTGCCTGTATTGCTTTTGAGTGATCCATTTATAGGAAATGGCCTGAGTATGTTAGGTAGAATGTTTATTTGGAGAACCTGAAGGTAAATAAGAATCTTTTGTGAACAATGTTTGAACCAGATAAAAAGGGCGCCTGAAATGAAAAATCCCCTGCGTGGCAGGGGATTGTGTCTACTTTATTGACCTAATACCATTTAAACTTGTTTATTGAATTAAAAAACTTTCGTAGTCCAATCCTCACAATTCCAAATATCGGTCGCAATTTCACGATAGAAATCAGGTTCGTGGGATACCATCAAGATACTTCCGCGATATGCCTTTAAAGCACGCTTTAATTCTTCTTTTGCATCCACATCCAAGTGATTGGTAGGTTCGTCTAGAATTAATAAATTCGTTTCTGTGTTTAAAATTTTACACAATCGAACTTTGGCTTTTTCGCCACC
Organism: Cytobacillus oceanisediminis; assembly: GCF_022811925.1. Lineage (NCBI taxonomy): Bacteria > Bacillati > Bacillota > Bacilli > Caryophanales > Bacillaceae > Cytobacillus > Cytobacillus oceanisediminis. Next base: position 2,525,888 of record NZ_CP065511.1, read on the forward strand.
AGAAAGGACTTCGATTTTACTTTCAATATGTTTCGTCGTTAATCCGCATTTTGCAAGAGCAGCACGAACTTCAGCCTGATTCATACTTGGGAACTCGCTCCAAATCTCTTCAATACAAGTGTTGTAGTTGGACTGTTTAACTTCCTGCTCAAAGTAACCGATGTATTGATACTCACCGCGTTCAACTTTACCCGAAATGGGACTAATCAATCCAAGAATACTTTTTAAAAGAGTAGACTTACCAATACCGTTAGCACCCACGAATGCAATTTTTTGTCCGCGTTCCATTTTCAAATTCAGAGGGCGAGAAAGTGGTTCATTGTAACCAATAACAAGATCTTCAGTCGTGAAAATCCAACGACTAGCTGCACGAGCTTCTTTGAAAATAAACTCTGGTTTCGGCTTCTCTCTCCCCAATTCAATAATTTCCATTTTGTCGAGCTTCTTTTGACGAGACATCGCCATATTACGAGTCGCAACACTTGCCTTGTTGCGAGCAACGAAATCCTTTAAATCAGTAATTTCTTGTTGTTGACGCTTGTATGCAGCCTCTAGCTGCTGCTTTTTCATTTCATATATTTTTAAGAAGTTATCATAGTCACCAACATAGCGATTCAACTCTTGGTTTTCCATGTGATAGATCAAGTTAACAACATTGTTCAAGAATGGAATATCATGTGAAATCAAGATAAATGCATTCTCATATTCCTGTAAATAGCGCTTCAACCATTCGATATGCTGTTCATCCAAATAGTTTGTAGGCTCGTCTAGTAATAGGATTTCAGGCTTTTCCAGCAAAAGCTTAGCTAGTAAAACTTTCGTACGTTGCCCACCGCTAAGATCATCTATATCACGATCAAGTCCAACATCGTCTAATCCTAGGCCACGAGCAACTTCCTCAACTTTTGAATTAATTTGATAGAAATCATTACTATCTAAAGTTTCTTGTAGCTCGCCAACTTCTGCAAGTAATGCATCGATATCAGCACCTTCATCACCCATTTTTGCATAAAGTTCATTGATCTCTGATTCAGCATCAAAAAGATATTGAAAAGCAGTACTCAAAGCGTCACGCATCGTAGTGCCTTTTTTAAGTACAGCATGCTGATCTAAGTAACCAACACGAACTTTTCGTGACCACTCAACTTTCCCCTCGTCGGGTTGCAGCTTCCCGGTAACAATATTCATGAATGTAGACTTACCCTCACCATTTGCCCCAACTAGTCCAACGTGTTCACCTTTTAAAAGTCGAAAAGACACATCATTGAATATCGCACGATCACCGAAACCGTGACTTAAATTTTGTACATTTAATACGCTCATTTTTTTACCCCTTCTCTAATATTCCATGTGGATATCTTACTAGATTTAGAATGTTTTTTCTATCTAAAGTTATTTCTTGTGAAAAAGGTAATTCGATTATTGGGATAAATTGAAGTCTGTCCTTTCTTAATTAAAGGCTCTATTAAAGCTGGATGTTGATTTTATGGCATTGAAAAATAGGCGGAAAGAATCCTGCTAAATCAGGGAATCCACATAATTCCCTACAAATAAGCGGATTTTTCCAATTCCTAAGATAACCTTGAAGGACCATTTCCAAAGAGAGGCCACCCGCGCTGCTTTCTCAATTTTAATATCCAGAGAATAAAAAGCCGCCATCATCAAGATGGTCCTGGATTTCGCCCATTTTTTCAAGATGCTCCTCATGCTCTTCAGGGGTGGCATCTGCCATTTTGGCTGTTGCTTCATTTAGTTCCTCCTCTTGCTTGAAATGGGCAGGGGGGACAGGAAGCTTCTTTAGATGGACATGAAGCCAACCTTGCACAAGGAAGACAAAGGATTAATCAGGATGGCCATGACGCGGAAGTAATGTTGGGGGATCAGCAAATAGGGGGTCACACTAACACTTCATCCGGAAAAAAGGTGCCAATTAGGTTATTGGCACCTTTCGCTATTTCTAATGGTTCACTTTACTCCCTGCGGAACTGCCAGGCCAAGCCCTTTAGCAATACGTGTACCGTAATCAGGGTCCGCTTTAAAGAAATGCTGAATCTGGCGATGCTTAATTTCTTCTTTTTCTACAGGCTTCATTGCAGCAACAATGTTTGCCACCAGACGGGAGCGTTCCTCTTCATTCATTAAGCGGTATAGATCACCGGCTTGTGTGTAGTGGTCATTATGATCATACGCAACGCTTTCGGCTAAACCGGAAACAGGGTATGCAGCCTGCTTGTGCTCCGGTGCCTCAGTAGGTCCTCCAAAGCTGTTCGGCTCGTAATAAACAGAACCTCCGCCATTGTTGTCAAAGCGCATCTGACCGTCACGCTGATAGTTTTGCACTTCGTTCTTAGGGCGGTTGATTGGCAGCATCTGATGGTTCGCACCTACGCGGTAGCGGTGTGCATCATGGTAGGCGAACAGACGGCCCTGGAGCATCTTGTCAGGTGAAACATCAATCCCCGGCACAAGTGTTCCAGGAGAGAAAGTAGCCTGCTCAACTTCAGCAAAGTAGTTTTCAGGGTTTTTATTCAGTACCATGCGTCCTACTTCGATTAATGGATAATCTTTCTGTGACCATACCTTTGTTACATCGAATGGATCGAAGCGATAAGTATTCGCATCTTCAAGCGGCATGATTTGTACGCATAGTTTCCATGATGGGAAATCGCCATTCTCAATTGCATTAAATAAGTCCTCTGTATGATAATCAGGGTTTTCTCCAGCCATTTTCGCTGCAGCTTCCACGCCTAGGTTTTTAACGCCCTGTTCAGTTTTAAAGTGATACTTAACCCAGACACCTTCACCTTGTTCATTTACCCACTTAAATGTATGGCTGCCGAAGCCGTGCATATGTCTAAGGGTTGCAGGTATGCCGCGGTCTGACATCAGGATGGTTACCTGGTGCAGAGATTCAGGGGATAAGGACCAGAAGTCCCAAACGGCTGTCGGGTTTTTCAGGTGTGTCTTTGGATCACGCTTTTGTGTATGAATGAAGTCAGGGAATTTAATTGCATCCCGGATAAAGAATACAGGCGTATTGTTCCCTACAAGATCGTAGTTGCCTTCTTCTGTATAAAACTTAACCGCAAAGCCGCGTGGGTCGCGTACAGTATCAGCAGAGCCCAATTCACCGGCAACAGTTGAAAAACGGATGAATAAAGGAGTTTTTTTGCCTACTTCTGATAGGAATGCGGCTTTTGTATATTTAGTGAGGTCATTAGTAACTTCAAAATAGCCATGTGCGCCAGCACCTTTGGCATGAACAACTCGCTCAGGCACGCGTTCTCTGTTGAAATGAGCCAGTTTTTCCAGCAAGTGTACATCCTGAATTAAAGTGGGCCCTCTTGAGCCGGCGGTCATTGAATTTTGATTGTCGCCAACAGGGGCGCCCCAGCTTGTAGTTAGATTATTCTGATTTGTCATTCTATAATCACCTCATAAAAGTTTAATAGCTTGCTTACATTCATAATGATAACACTTCTCAATATAAAATCAATACTGTTTTATAATTATTATAAATAAAAACAAATTCTTAAGAAGAACATCTTATAAAAAGGGGAGGAGAATGCTTGTTTTTAATGGCATTAGTATATTTATATTTGCGTTTTTTCTTAAAAGAACTGGTTTTTTCTGAAGGAGGGGAGCAGAAGGGGGATGTTCATATAAATTTAGAGGATCCATATGAAAAAATCGGGCGGTATATGGAACCGCCCGATTTACTAGCTAATATTTTCTCTTATTATCGGCATGCTCATGCATCTTGGGCCACCCCGTCCTCTTGAGAGTTCTGAGCTGAGAATTTCAATTACCTCAACCCCATTTTGACGGAGGATGTCGTTTGAGACATAATTCCGGTCATAAGTTACAACTACACCGGGAGCGATGGCGAGTGTATTGGATCCATCATTCCATTGTTCGCGTGCCGATGCAATCGGGCAGCCTCCTCCACAAGGGATTAACACTATTTCATCAAGATAAAGAACTTCTTTTAATGTTTCCTTCAAAGAGTTTTTCTCTGTAATTTTAAGAAGATCGGAATTCTTCTCCTGTTCCAATATGTAAATCTTCATACTGCCATCTCTATCTTCAATAGCAGGATGGTAAGTGAACTTATCATGATCAATCATCGTAAATACAGTATCCAGGTGCATGAATGCCCGGATTTTGGGGATTTCAACTGCCACAACTTTTTTAAAGGATTTCTGACGGGTGAATAGTTCCTTTGCAAGTTTTTCTATCCCTTGCGCAGAAGTTCTTGCGCTGACGCCAATGGCGACCGCTTCATTGCTCAATATCAGTTCATCTCCGCCTTCAAGTGAGTAGTGATCATCACGTTTAAAGTAAGCAGGGATTTCATGTTTATTAAAACGGGGATGATGATTCATGATGCAGTCCATAAAAATGGATTCCCTTCTCCTTGCAGGTTCATGCATTCGATTTATGGTAATGCCTTCACCTATAACCGCAGCAGGATCCCGGGTAAAATAGAGGTTGGGCATCGGGTCCAGATAAAAAGGATAATGATCCGGCATCAGTTCATGAAGATGAATTTTCTTATCCTGATCAATATCCGATTTTACGACACCTGACATCACTTTCTTTACCAGCTCATCAGGCGGAAGAGATAAGAGATACTCTTTTACTGTTTCGCAGGAACCATTGATATTCGATTGACTTTCCCATAAGACCTTTTCAATAAAAGACATTCTTGTCTCGTCTTGCTGTATGGCTTCTGTCATCAATTTATCGAGATATAAGACCTCTATTCCCCGATTGCTCAGAATATTGGCGAAATAATCATGTTCTTTTTGAATGGCAGGCAAAAAGGGAATGTCATCGAATAAAAGTCTTTTCAAATATTGAGGTGTGAGATTTTCAATTTCCTTACCCGGCCTATGAAGAAGGACCGTCTTTAATTCTCCTATTTCCGAAGTTACATTTAGCGGATGTTTCATTATAAATACCTCCAAAGGCTTAATGCCTGACCTATTGTTATATGTTTGATTGGTTCCCTATGCATTCATAGAGTAAACAGATCATTCTTGTGCATATTTATTCAATAGAGCTAAAATGTGCCGGGTAAATTTTTTCAGATTAAAAGGGCAAACTAAATATCAGGCAATCTTAATGAAAATGAAAGAAAATCTGTCCTTCATAAGTGTACAAATTGAAAAATTGTGTTAAAGTATTAATTGATAAACCTTTACATAGCTTTATTTGTTTCATGAAATAATGTCCGCTCTGAAAGTACAGTTGTGTATGAGTTGACGACATTCAATAAAAATGTACTGGGGGATACTGATATGACCAGCAAAATTTTAGATGCTTTTTTACAGGAAAACCTGGAGGATTTAAAAGATAGAGGACTTTACAACGTAATCGACCCTCTTGAAAGCCCAAATGGCCCTATAATCAAAATCAACGGAAGAGAATTAATCAATCTTTCATCTAATAACTATTTAGGTTTGGCAACTGATGAAAGACTTAAAAAATCCGCAATTGAAGCAATTGAGAAATATGGCGTTGGAGCAGGTGCTGTCCGCACTATAAATGGAACGCTTGAACTTCATACAAAACTTGAAGAAAAGCTGGCTGAGTTCAAACATACAGAAGCAGCCATCGCATACCAGTCTGGTTTTAATTGTAACATGGCAGCTATTTCAGCTGTTATGGATAAAAATGATGCTATATTGTCTGATGAATTAAACCATGCCTCCATTATTGATGGATGCCGTCTATCCAAAGCCAAAATTATTCGCGTAAATCACTCTGATATGGAAGATTTACGGGCAAAAGCGAAGGAAGCAAAAGAATCTGGACAGTACAACAAAATTATGGTTATTACTGACGGTGTTTTCTCAATGGATGGGGACATCGCAAAGCTTCCTGAGATTGTGGAGATCGCAGAAGAATTCGATCTGATTACTTATGTGGATGATGCACACGGTTCAGGAGTTCTTGGAAAGGGAGCAGGTACTGTTAAGCACTTCGGCCTTTCCGATAAAATCGATTTCCAGATTGGAACACTTTCTAAGGCAATAGGTGTTGTTGGCGGATATGTGGCCGGCAAAAAAGACTTGATCGATTGGCTGAAAGTCCGCAGCAGACCATTCCTTTTCTCAACTTCTTTAACACCTGCTGATGTAGCAGCAAGCACGAAAGCCATTGAGCTGCTGATGGAAAGCACAGAGCTGAATGAAAAGTTATGGGAAAATGCCAACTACCTTAAGGATGGTCTGGAAAAATTAGGATTTGATATCGGCGACAGTGAAACACCAATCACTCCTTGTATTGTGGGAGATGAAGTAAAAACACAGGAATTCAGCAAAAAACTCAATGAAGAAGGCGTTTATGCGAAATCAATCGTCTTCCCGACTGTCCCAAGGGGAACGGGACGTGTCAGAAATATGCCGTCTGCGGCACATACGAAAGAAATGCTGGATCAGGCTATTGCCATTTATGAAAAAGTCGGCAAAGAAATGGGAATTATTTAAGTTTGACTATAAAGCAAAATCTAGAAGGCAAAGAGGAAATGTTGGAGGAATAAGATGAAACGAATTATGATTACTGGAGCTTTAGGCCAGATTGGCTCTGAACTAACCTTGAAATTAAGAGAAATCTATGGAACAGACAATGTTATTGCAACAGACATCAGAAAAAGTGAGTCTGAAGCTGCCCAATCAGGACCGTTTGAAATGGTTGATGTTACTGATGCAAAATCAATGCTGGATACGGCTAAAAAATATAATGTGGATACAGTCATCCATATGGCAGCCCTGTTATCAGCAACAGCTGAAGCCAACCCAGTATTTGCATGGAATTTAAATATGGGGGGGCTTATGAATGCACTTGAAACGGCTAGAGAGTGCAGCGCACAATTCTTTACGCCAAGCTCCATTGGCGCATTTGGTCCTTCTACGCCAAAAGACAACACACCACAGGATACTATTCACCGCCCAACTACTATGTATGGCGTGAACAAGGTTGCGGGCGAATTACTGTCTGATTACTACTATTACAAATTTGGTGTTGATACCAGAGGCTTGCGATTCCCTGGTTTAATCTCTTATGTTACTCCTCCAGGGGGCGGAACGACTGATTACGCTGTTGAGATCTACTATGAAGCGATTAAAAATGGCCGCTATACTTCTTATATCGACCAGGGCACATATATGGATATGATGTATATGCCGGATGCGTTAAATGCCATCGTTGATTTAATGGAAGCCGATGCAGATAAACTCAATCACCGCAACTCCTTCAATGTAACTGCAATGAGTTTTGAACCTGAACAGATTGCGGCAGAGATCAGAAAGCATATTCCTGGGTTTGAAATTTCCTATGAGGTTGATCCTGTGCGCCAGGCGATTGCCGACAGCTGGCCAAATTCGATTGATGCAAGCGCAGCAAAAGAAGAGTGGGGATTCAAAGCAGACTTCGATTTAGCCAAGATGACTGCTGATATGCTTGATAAACTAAAAACAAAATTAAGATAAAGCAAAAGGGACGCCGTTTGGCCGTCCCTTTTATAATTTTATATTGAATTGCTCGCGGAGAAAATCCTTTTTTTCCTCCTCGGTAAGTTCATATTTTTCTTTTGCGCCTTCCTCAGACTTAGTGACAGTCAATCCTGAGAGTGTAACACGGCCATTTTTTGTCGCAATAGTGGCCAGGTCGCCATGTGTAAAATGGGATTCAGGAGAAGTCTGATTGAATAAACATGCATCATGGAAGTCATCGAGCTGCTTTGGCTTATCAGAAAAACGGTAAAGAATTCTCCATTCACCATCCTCAAGTCTTTGAAGATCATATATTCCTTCACCGGACTCTCTTATCCTGTAAGTTCCGCTTACATCGGTTTTTTCATCTCCCGTTAAAGGCAGAGGCTGCCTGACGGAATCACCAAATCCAACATCCGCCAAATAAGGAATTTGGTTTAAAAAAACCAGTATGGCTGCATGGGAATCTTCTCTGACCCATCCATCCGGCTTTTTGACGGTGCAGGAAATCAGGTGTGATTGAAATCCCAGTTCGGACAGCAGGTGTTGAAAAAGACCGTTTAATTCATAGCAAAAGCCTCCCCGGCTTCTTTCAAGAATTTTTTCAAAAAACGCATCTGTGTCCAGCTGAATGGGAATTTTTCTTGTTACATCCAAGTTCTCAAAAGGAATGTTGTGCATATGGCTGCTCTGGAGTTCTTTCAGATATTCAAGATCCAGATTGCGTTCAGCGGATACTGCAATGCGTTTTAGGTATTTCTGTGCATCCATAAGATCACTCCATAAATTTTTTTCTTTTTTAGCGATTAAGAAGGAAAAACAAATCAATTTGCAGTAATGAAATAGTTATACTAAAATGTCATTATATTTACATTTTAGCAAATTACATACGGGGGTTTAAATATGGCATATGAAGTAACTGTTGAATTTTGCATGATGTGAAACTACGCACCAAAAGCCGCGAGTTTCGCGGAAGAACTTTTTACACATTTTCGCTCTGAGATTTCAAAAATGGAACTGGTTCCAAGTAAAGGCGGAGCTTTTGAAGTGACAGTAAATGGAGAAAAGCTTTATTCTAAGCTCGATACTGGCATTTTTCCTAAAACCAAAGAAATTATTGAAAAGATGCAGCAATAAGCTGCCAAACCTTCTCCCGACGGAGGAGGTTTTTTTACTGATCCATAATAATTTTATCGCAGTCTAACGGGCAGTAAGACTCCCACTTCAAGACTCAGAGGAATCAATGGAGGATAAGTGGGGGTCAAACTGCCCGTAAAGGCCCGATTGGTTCAACTAACAATCAGTGGGGGATAAAACCCCACTGATTGAAGTTTCACTTTATGTAAACAAAGGGCAAAAAGGCTACCTCTATCTCAGTTTTTCAATTGATATTTATATCTCTATCGCATCCTGGCCCTGCTTTATGTTTATTTATAAATATCTCTAATATCTCATTGGAAAAATCTGCACTTACCTTTTTATTAATAACTGAAAAAGGCAGCATTACCTTCCGCATACATGGCTGGCCGCAGCGAATTGGATCTGTTTCATCTATTTTAACCGCTTTAATGATCACGGTGTTTTCTTTTAAGGAAACGGTTACATCTTTTGAAACGCATCCTGTTAAAAGCGCCTCAACGATAATTTCCGCTTCCGTATCATATAAGTCGATGCGAAAAGTAATTTGATCCAAATACGATGAAAGCGGGTCCAGGTAATAATCCTCCATCCATTTTTCCAATTCATCCAAATTAAACGGATGGAAATCTTCCTTTTTGTTCAATTTCAAAACCCCCTTGTTTCAATCTATAGTATTCATTTCATGTAAAATAGTGAAAAATGATATAATAATCAGGCAAGTGCTGGAGGGATCTATATGAAAAGTACAGTCAGAAATATTTTGCCGGTTCATGAACTGCAAAAAGACCGGCGTTTTACTCATTTAATGAAACAGTATGGACTTGACTTTATACATACAACTAACATTTTAAAAGAGGTAATTTCTGAAATCAGGAATAACATTCTTGTTGGTAATTGGACCGGTGAGGAGCCTGGTACTGAAAAATTTACCAACGCTATATTTAAAAAAGCAGAAGAGGTAATCACTGCTCGGTATGGATATACACTAAAAAGGGTTATCAATGCCACCGGCACTATTCTTCACACTAATCTTGGCCGAGCGCGTTTAAGCAAATCAGCAGCCGAACATATGCTTGAAATTGCCATGAACTATTCCAATTTGGAGTATAACTTGGGTGAAGGAGCACGGGGATCCAGGCATACTCACCTGGAAAGCCTGGTCAAAGAGCTGACAGGTGCAGAAGCAGCTATGGCAGTTAACAATAATGCTGCTGCTGTTTATATTATCTTAAAAGCTCTTGCTGAAGAAAAAGAAGTAATAGTTTCCCGCGGTCAGCTTGTTGAAATCGGAGGCTCCTTCAGGGTATCAAGCATAATGGAAGAGAGCGGTGCAACGCTTGTTGAAGTAGGAACAACGAATAAAACCCATTTGGAAGATTATAAAAATGTGATCAATGAAGATACAGCCATGATAATGAAGGTACATACGAGCAATTTTAAAATTATAGGCTTCACCAAAGAAGTTGGAACTGACGAACTTGCCCAGTTATCCAAAGAAAAAGATATCATATTCTATGAAGACTTGGGCAGCGGTGCACTATTTGATTTTAAAAGCAAGGGTATCGGAAATGAGCCAGCCGTACGCGATGTGATAAAAATGGGGGCAGATATCGTTTCTTTTAGCGGGGATAAGCTTTTGGGCGGCCCGCAGGCAGGCATTATTGCCGGGAGAAAGGACTTAATTGAAAAACTGAAAAAACACCAGCTTGCCCGGGTTCTTCGAGTTGATAAAATGACAATTGCTGCGCTCGAAGGCACGCTTATTGATTACTTAAAAGGGGAAGAGGGGCTGAAAAATATTCCGGTGGTCCATGATGTATTGATGACCGGTGATGAACTCGAAACGAGAACAGCACAATTTCTTCACAGATTACAAGCAGCTGCGAAGGATTATGAATGCTCTATGAGAGAAAGCACAGGGCAAGTAGGGGGAGGCACAATGCCCGATGTTGAACTGCCGTCCTGGATTGCCGTTCTAAAGCACCGGCGTTATTCAGCGGAACATATTGGCCGCCAGTTAAGGATTGATTGTAGCCCTTCCATAATAGTGAGGATACATAAAGAAGAAATACTGATTGATCTGCGGGCAGTAACTCCAAATGAAGAGGACACCATTATAAAAGCATTAACTGCTATTTAATTCTAGCAGCTGCCTGATTTTGAGGCAGCTGCTTTTTTATTAAAATTTACATATCATGGTGGGAATTATGTTTTTGTCTGGTATGGTTACGGTTTTTCACTTTTTTTGAGCCGCTTAATGGTTCAGGCTGTCCATCGTTATTATGTCCTTTGGGTGCATTTTTTCGCATGTCTTTGCCATTGTTTTTGTTCATTTGATGCCCTCCTCATAATATAGGATGCTGACTTCCGCTCCAGGCAGCTGCTATACTGTGCTGCCGTCTTACTGGCTGCTGGGCAATAAGATAGAAGGAGAAATTCACCTTCATCTCATGTGTTAGTTTGGCTCTTTTACATGAAAAATTGCCTTGCAAATTGTGGCTGAATTTCAAGATTTCCGCCTGAGTGATTTGGCGGAATATTTTATGGTTCTATTGCGCAATTTAATGGTACAAATTTTATTAGGAGTGAAAAAAGCATGCCATATCATAAAGATAAACAGCAGGCATTTCAGGCAGCACAGCAGGGAATGGAAGATGCACAGGAGCTTTATGCTGAAATTGTAAAAGATTCTGCCAGTTACGGCCATCAGCTTAAACATCTTAAGCAGGAGGTAAACGAAGCGTACGCTCAAATTGAAAATGCACTTGAGGTTGCATCGGAACATCAGCGGGCACAATTGGAGAGATTCCAGCAGGACTTGCGAACTATGGTTGATGATGTGAACCAATACTAGAACGTATGAATGAATAAAATTAACCAAAAACCCGGCTGCGGACCAGCCGGGTAATTTAAATTTAATTTACTAAGGAAATACAACATTTTGAACTTCGATAACGGTCTAGCGCAAGCAGCCTGCCCCCTCGAGGAGGCCCCCAGGATGGGGGTCATGCAGATGTTGCCACAGGACGTGGCGTTCTTAATCTGCGATCCTTTAGTGGGCAAGGCGCTTCCGTTTTTCTTATTTACTGATTCTTTTTCCTCTTTTTATTATTTTGCTTTTGCGCTTCTGTTAGGGGTTCATTGGCATATTCCTCATTGTATCCGGTGCCCATGCCCTGCCCTTTTGCAGCATTCATACCCTCTATAATATGATTAGCCTTTCTTTTAGCCATAGCGAATCACCTCCGTAGTACTATTTTTCCGTGGATGATGTCAATTTATGTTGTTTTTTAGACAAGAGATTCCGCTTTTTCGTTTTATCAGTATAATAACCAAGCAATAATGGGTTTTATCTTCTAATTGAAAAACGCTATCAATTACGGCATTTAAAAGGCTAAATGAAGTAAATAAGAAATTATGATAAGAAAAACTTATCAAAAACAATAACTTTCTTGTTATTTACTTATATAACTGGTTGTATTAATATAGGAATTGTGAGAAAAGTAAGGATGGATGAAAATTCAAACTTTTCGACAATTACCTAACACTTGGTATATGATGTTTATTGAAAGAGGGGGTAATACATTTGGCAAAGAATGATGTGTTCAATTCCCGCAAATCCTTTGATCTGGACGGGAAGCGCTATCATTACTATCATTTAGGCGCTCTGGAAGAAGCTGGAGTAGGTAATGTTTCCAAATTGCCTTATTCAATTAAAGTATTATTGGAATCCGTACTTCGTCAATATGACGGCCGTGTAATTACAAAAGAGCATGTTGAAAACCTGGCAAAATGGGGAACTTCTGAAGTAAAAGAAGTAGATGTTCCTTTCAAACCATCACGTGTAATTCTGCAGGACTTCACTGGAGTTCCGGCAGTAGTTGACCTGGCTTCATTGCGTAAGGCAATGGCTGACATGGGCGGGGACCCTGACAAAATCAATCCTGAGAAGCCGGTTGATCTGGTTATCGACCACTCTGTACAGGTAGATAAGTATGGTACACCTGATTCTCTTGAAGCCAACATGGAGCTTGAATTCGAGCGCAATGCTGAGCGATACCAGTTCTTGAGCTGGGCACAAAAAGCATTTGACAACTATCGTGCAGTTCCGCCTGCAACAGGTATTGTTCACCAGGTAAACCTTGAGTTCCTTGCGAATGTTGTTCATGCTCTTGAAACAACGGAAGGCGATTTCGAAACTTTCCCTGATACTCTTGTAGGTACTGACTCCCATACAACCATGATCAACGGTATCGGCGTTCTTGGATGGGGTGTAGGAGGTATTGAAGCTGAAGCAGGTATGCTGGGCCAGCCTTCATATTTCCCTGTTCCTGAAGTTGTAGGGGTTAAACTTACCGGCGAGCTTCCTAACGGAACAACTGCTACTGACCTTGCATTAAAGGTAACTCAAGTACTGCGCAGCCAGGGAGTAGTTGGCAAGTTTGTAGAATTCTTCGGCCCTGGTGTTACACAGCTTCCATTAGCTGACCGTGCTACAATTGCTAACATGGCACCAGAATACGGAGCTACTTGCGGATTCTTCCCTGTTGATGCAGAAGCCCTGGATTACATGCGCCTGACTGGACGTCCGGAAGAGCAAATCAAAATTGTAGAAAAATACTGCAAAGAAAATGGAATGTTCTTTGATTCATCTCTAGAGCCAGTATATACGAATGTAGTTGAAATCAATCTTTCCGAAATCGAAGCGAACCTTTCAGGTCCTAAGCGTCCGCAGGATTTAATTCCGCTTTCAGCTATGAAAAAGGAATTCAATGACGCTATCACTGCTCCTCAAGGCAACCAGGGCTTCGGCTTGGATAAGAAAGAAATCGACAAAGAAACTACTGTTGAATTTGCAAATGGCGATTCAACCAAGATGAAAACGGGTGCTGTTGCCATTGCGGCAATCACTAGCTGTACAAATACTTCAAACCCTTACGTTTTAGTAGGTGCAGGTTTAGTGGCGAAAAAGGCAGTTGAACTTGGAATGGAAGTTCCTAAGTTCGTTAAAACTTCTTTGGCTCCGGGATCAAAGGTTGTTACTGGATATCTGCGTGATTCAGGACTTCTTCCATACATGGAACAGCTTGGATTCAACCTTGTAGGTTATGGCTGTACAACATGTATCGGCAACTCCGGTCCATTAAGAGAAGAAATCGAAAAGGCTGTAGCTGAAAGCGATCTTCTTGTAACATCTGTTCTTTCCGGTAACCGTAACTTTGAAGGGCGTATCCATCCGCTTGTAAAAGCTAACTACCTGGCTTCTCCGCCATTAGTAGTCGCTTATGCACTTGCTGGAACAGTCGATATCGATCTTCAAAACGAGCCAATCGGAAAAGACAAGAATGGCAACGATGTCTTCTTTAACGACATTTGGCCATCTACTGCTGAAGTTAATGAAGTGGTTAAACAGACTGTTACACCTGAATTGTTCCGTAAAGAATATGAGCATGTATTTGATGACAATGCTCGCTGGAACCAAATCCAAACAAGCAATGAGCCGTTATATTCATTTGATGATAATTCAACATATATCCAGAATCCTCCGTTCTTTGAAGGCTTAACTCCTAATGCTGATGAAGTGAAACCTTTATCAGGACTGCGTGTTGTCGGCAAGTTCGGTGATTCTGTAACAACTGACCATATTTCTCCGGCAGGTGCGATCGGCAAAGATACACCAGCAGGAAAATACCTTCGTGAGAACGGTGTTGAACCACGCGACTTCAACTCTTATGGATCCCGCCGCGGTAACCATGAAGTTATGATGCGCGGTACATTTGCAAACATCCGTATCCGCAACCAAATCGCTCCTGGCACAGAAGGCGGCTTCACGACTTACTGGCCTACAGGAGAAGTGACTTCCATCTATGATGCTTGCATGAAGTACAAAGAAGATGGAACTGGCCTTGTTGTTCTTGCCGGCAAAGACTATGGAATGGGATCTTCCCGTGACTGGGCTGCAAAAGGTACAAACCTGCTTGGCATTAAGACAGTAATTGCTGAAAGCTATGAGCGTATTCACCGTTCTAACCTTGTTCTAATGGGTGTACTTCCGCTTCAGTTCAAGGCAGGCGAAAGTGCAGAAACTCTTGGCTTGTCAGGAAAAGAAACGATCGATGTTCAAATCGACGAAAATGTTAGACCGCGTGACTTTGTTAAGGTTACAGCTACAGATGAAAACGGCAATCAGACTACTTTTGAAGCTCTTGTTCGTTTCGACTCTGAAGTTGAAATTGATTACTACCGTCACGGCGGAATCCTGCAAATGGTTCTTCGTGATAAATTGGCAAACTGACTTTAACTCCCGCTATGTGCTTGTTCACATAGCGGTTTTTTATTTACAAAATATACGGGTTGAGGTATCTTTACTGTATATGAACTTTGGGGGGCTGACATTGGGTGCTTTTTTGATTGGACCTTTATTAGTGAAGTATGAATGGGTTTTAATCCTGCTCTCAGGTATTGTTGCTTATTTTACTATTGCAAAAGCATTAAGAGACCACGGGGAATATAAAAAAATCTTTCTGAATGTCATAATAAATTCAATGCTCATTGGCTTTTTTACTTATAAGTTTAGTTCAATTCTCTTTCAAACAGAAAATATTCTAAGCAGTCCTCTAGGGATTTTATATTTCTCAGGTGGAAGCAAAGGATTCATCTTAGGGGCTTTTTTGGCTCTTATATATATAGTAATAGAAATAAAAAAAAATAAATATCCGCTCAAAAAGTGGTTTTATGGAATTGTTTACGGATCTGTCACATTTATGCTGTCTTTTTGGCTGTTCAGAACCTTATTAATTTTGCTTTTCTAGGTTAAAATACAATCAAGGAAGCAAAAAGGCCTTAATAGCCGGGAGGGAATACAGCATGTTCAAAAAAATGTTTGCAGCTGCTGTGTTATTAATAATAACTACCGCAATTTTTGTGGTGCAGGCAGTTGAAAAAGATGAAGTCGAGAGTCATCCCGTTAATCAGACTGGTTTAGGAATAGGCTTGAAAGCCCCAGATTTTGAATTGAAAAACCTTCAGGGGGAAACAGTAAAGCTCTCAGATTATAAAGGAAAGAAAGTCATGCTCAACTTTTGGGCAACATGGTGTCCTCCATGTAAAGCTGAAATGCCTGATATCCAAAAATTCTATACTCAAAAGGGAAATGAAGTTGTTATTTTGGCAGTGAACATCGATTCTCATTCTGATGTTGCTGGCTTTGCAGAAGAAATGCGCGTGAATTTTCCAATTCTGCTTGATGTGAATGAAAAAGCATCCAATGCTTATCAAATAATAACGATTCCTACCACTTTTTTTATTGATGAAGAAGGAATTATCCGGAATAAATATTTAAGTGCGATGTCCCTGGAGATTATGAATCAGTATATAGATGAAATGTAAAAAAACATCTGCAGAGAGCAGATGTTTTTTTATGTATAGGTTTACGCCGCCATAAAAAAGGAAATTTAGATGAGAGGAGTTTTTTCTGAATATTTCATCAATAATAACGAACCATATGTACTTTTTTCACGTATTTTGGGTATATGCGGATTAAATTTTCGAAAAGTTGTAATAATTTAAAGAGTTTCTGGAGATAATGACTGTTACAATGTTATTAAAGGAAGGTGAATGATTTATGAGAAAGCCTAGAAAACGCTCCTTTGCTGAATTAGTTTCAGAAAATAAACGCCAGCTGCTTAAAGATCAAGATGCAATGGAAAAAATCGAAGAACGCCTTGAGCTTAAACGTCTTAATAAGGCCGAATAGAATAACTTGCCATTCATCAAACCCTCTTCAACAGAACATACTTAAAATGAGGAGGGATATCAATGAGTAATCCAAAGAGACACCCCAATCATTTTAATCCGAACCATATTGGGACACAATCACGCGGATTTGGCGGCAATAAAGGCAAGAAAATGCAGGACAAATCCGGACAGCATCCTCAAGTAATACAAACTAAAGGCGAATAATTATAATTAACCTGCCATTCCATTTACGGCAGGTTTTTTGTTTTAAAACTCAGGCATACCTTCCGGCAAGCTGCCCACACATTTCCGCCAATATTTTTCTTGTTCTTTCACAAACTAATTTTGTACCATCACCTAATAAAGGGAGGAACAAACTATGTCACATAACAGACCAAATCCAGATGACCGCAGCGATAACGTCGAAAAGCTTCAATCCATGATCGTTCATACTATCGAGAATATGGACGAAGCTGAAGAATCAATGAAGTATGCAAATGCAGAGGATCTTGCCAGGATTGAAGCAAAAAATGAACGCCGCAGGGAAAGCCTTGCTTCATTCCGTTCTGAAATAAAGGACGAGTATCAGGCACAGCAGAACGGCAATGCCAACGAGAACAACGAGAACCATAATTTTTAACATCCTAAAAAGACCTAATCCAGTGTGATTAGGTCTTTTCCTATTGGAAGATCATGATAAGAAGCGCATCCTTATAGATAATTACAGAAATATGGTAAGATAAGTTGTGGAAACTAAGAAGAAGAAGTGATAATCAATGACACAGCAGAAAAGACAGGCAAAACCGGCAGAGGGTCGGGCTTATCATTGGAAAAATGAGCTTGATCAATACGGATACATACAAAATGAAGCAGAATTGCTCAATGTTATTAAAAATATCAAAGAAAAGGAAGATCCCGGGCTGCTTTCGGAATTACTGACCATTGCTGCTATTTCCCGGTTAAGCAAGTATACCGATGATACTCTTGCCAGTGCATGGCTGCAGAAAGCTGTTGAACTGGACACTGGCAATACTATGGCGGCAGCCCAAATAGGAAAATCCGAATGGAAAAATAAAGGCAATCTTCTTGAAACCCTGACTTTCCCGCCGATTCGGGAAACCGATAACAGGGCAGCAAAAAAGAAAACAGCTGAGCAATTCATTGAAATTTGCAGAAGCTTTATCAACAAATCAGATGATGAGTTAGAAGAACTGCAGAAAAAGCAGCATACCTATGAGGATGTGGAATATCGGAAGCTGACTGAAATACTAGAAAAAGCTATTGAGGAAACAGCTTTTCTTTTAAAAGCTTCTGAAGAATATGAGCAATCTATATCCGGTGTATTTCATACTTCAACCTATTACACCGATATGAAAAAGCACTTAAATGCCATCAACAGACTTAAAAATGAATGGAAAGAGATATTTGAATCAGAGGAAGAAGAGTCTGATTTACCAAAAGATCCCCTGGATGAACTTAATGAAATGATTGGCCTGCACTCGGTCAAAAGCAGAGTTCATGACTTTTACCGTTTTTTAAAATATCAAAACGAACGAAAGTCACTTGGTTTTCAAACGAAAGATGAACTCAGCCTCAATATGATTCTAACTGGCAATCCAGGTACAGGCAAAACAACTATCGCCCGGCTTTTGGCAAAGATTTATCATAGCCTTGGGGTATTGCCGCGGGAAGAAGTAATCGAAGCAGATCGGTCACAGCTGGTTGGCGGATTTGTCGGGCAAACAGAGGAAAATGTCAGAGCGGCCGTTGAAAAGGCAATCGGTGGAGTGCTGTTCATTGATGAGGCGTACAGCTTAAAGCGTGAGGGACAGACCGGCAGTGACTATGGACAAACAGCCATTGATACTCTTGTATCGCTGATGACCGGGACTGAATATGGAGGAAAATTTGCGGTTATCATGGCCGGTTATCCAGAAGAGATGAGACAATTTCTGGACAGTAATCCTGGCCTTCGCAGCCGTTTCCCAGAGTCGAACTTTATTGCACTGCCTGATTATTCTAATGAGGAGCTTCTCCAGATTGCTGAAAAGCTGTCTGCGGATAATGATTATGTCCTTACGGAAGGAGCAAAGCAGGAACTGGGCAAACGAATTGAAAAAGAGCGGGTTGATGATACGTTCGGAAATGCCAGGACTGTCAGAAACATTGTTCTTGATGCCATTTTTAGAAAAGGCTCCCAAGCTGAAAAGGACGAAAACATCATGGCATATACACTCTTGGAAAAAGAAGATTTTGAAAGTGAAGAAGAAGAAAAGCTATTGAATCCACAAGAGCAGCTTGCCCAGTTAATCGGGCTTGAAACAGTCAAAACAGAAGTTCATAACTTAGTGTCATTTGTTAAGATGCAGCAGCTGCGCCGTGAAAAAGGGCTGCCTGTAGTCCCTATTCAGCTGCATTCAGTATTTACGGGGAATCCGGGGACAGGGAAAACGACTGTAGCCAAGATTTATGCAGAATTGCTGAAGGAATGTGGTTTTCTTAAACGAGGACATTTAATGGTTGCGAGCCGTGCTGATTTTGTAGCTGGTTATGTAGGCCAAACCGCCATTAAAACAAAGAAAAAGATAAGAGAGGCGTTAGGCGGTGTCCTATTCATCGATGAGGCCTATTCACTTCTTTCCCAGACATCAGGAGATTTCGGAAAAGAAGTCATCGATACATTAGTGGATGAAATGACAAAACATAATGAAAATCTTGTCGTTGTTTTAGCGGGTTACCCAAATGAAATGGAGAAGCTAATGTCAAGTAATCCCGGGTTAAAGTCCCGATTTAAAAAGTTCTTTCATTTTAAAGATTATTCAACGGCAGAGCTCTTGGAAATTATCATTTCGTATGCTGGACAATATGAATATACGCTTACGGAAGAAGCGGGGGACTACCTTAACCGCACTTTATCAAAGGTCGAAATAAATGGGAATGGACGTTTTGCCGCCAACCTTGCGGATGAGGCTATTCAGGCACAGGCAATGAGAATTGTATCAGCAATTGATGAGGATATTGAGCAGGTTAGCATTTTGGAAAAAGAAGATTTCGAGATCGCTTTAAATAAGATAAGCAAAGGGGAATAAGTATGCTCATTTCTACAAAAGAAATAGAAGTAAGGTATGCAGAAACAGATCAAATGGGAGTCGTGTATCACGCCAATTATCTCGTATGGATGGAGCTTGGCCGGACACAGATCATAAAAGATCTGGGGTTCAGTTATGCTGAAATGGAGAAGGATGGCATCATTTCGCCTGTTCTGGATATCCTGGCTTCCTACAAAAAACCATTGCGCTACGGTCAAACCGCAACGATAAAAACCTGGATTGAAGAGTATGACGGGTTTCGCGTCAGCTATGGATATGAAATATACAATGATGAAGGAGATCTTGCAGTAACAGGCTTGTCCAAGCATGTTTGCGTCAAAAAGGATAATTTCCGTCCGATCTCAATTAAAAAGAAATATCCTGATTGGCATGAAGCATATGAAGAAGCTAAAAGGCAGCCTGAAAGTGCAATCAAATAATTTTGCTTGCTGCTTAAAGGATGGAGAAAATATATGGCATTCGGTCTTCGCAGAAAAGATCTTCAAGAATGGAAGATGAAAATAGATCGTGGAGAAATTGCTTTTTTAACCCATTATTGGATAGATGATCGCTTCCCTGGCTGTAAAACGGTCACAAAGGTCGGGTGTTCGGATCTGAAGAAATTGATAAAATGGGGAGAAACACATGGCCTTAAGCCTGAGTGGATTGATTATCGGAATGATGGATACTCACACTATGATTTGATTGGTGCCAGGCAGAAAGAAATCCTTGAAAAGGAGAAGCTCTGGGAGCAGCTGGAACGGCTGCTATAAGAAAAGCTCCAGGCGCCCGCCTATCGGCTTATGACCTCGAGCCGATGGCGCCTGGAGCTAGACAGTTATCTAACTTCAAAATTTATTCTTATCTTTTGAAAAAAGAAGCAGGCCGGATCTGCTTCTTTTACCCATTGTTATATTTGAATTCAGGTTCCTGTGCTTTTGCATTAAATGTCACGAATAAATCATGATTATCAAAGTACCATAAGTCCTTTTCTTCAATAAAGTAAGTAATTCCGTTTTTTTCAGTCTGCACTCCTGCGTTATGCGGGTGTTCATTAGAGACTCCTAATGAAAATCCTTGCTGGACAGTACTGCAGCCGCCATATCTTGCAAAAAAGCGGACGAAGTCACCCTTATTCAAGAACATTTCCTCCTGATACCATTGGGCAGCCTGATCTTCAATATGTATGTTCATTTGAAATTCCTCCTCCTGGGTGATAGTCATATTATAGGCTAGTTTTTCCCTGTGCGCGAATAAAATGTCTGTACCAATACTTTTAATGATGGAGTGAATCAATATTTATTCATCCTGGGAAAGGGATTAAACCGCTTAAAATCATAAATACGTTCATGGCCATGTGCCATATGACAGCAGGGAAAATACTTCTGGACCTAACAGTAATAGCCGCATAAAATATCCCGCCAACAGCAAACAGCAGACATAGGACAAAAGAGTAGCCAAGCATCATATGAGAAAATCCAAACGCCAGCCCAGAAAAAAGAACGGCTGCCTTTTCGCCTGAAAGCTCTGACATTCTAGATAAGATGATTCCTCTCCATAAAAGCTCTTCCATCATTCCATTAATGATGGAGAAGCCAATCATGAATGTAAAAAAGTCCCTGGTAAAGGAGTTTTCAGCTGAAAAAATGGAATAGGCAAATGAAGCAAAATTAATCATGATAGCAATCACAAGAAAGTGTTTTATTTTTAATGAATGGAAGCCGCTCCATATGAATGGGAAAAATATTTGGGAATTCCAATCCGGTTTGCGCAATAAGGGGATGGCAGTTTTATTAAATTTGATAGAAATATAGACAAGCAGCAGGATAGGAATTAACAGAAGAACCCGATTGAATATCATTAAGATATAGTGTTGAAAGGGCAGTGCATCAAGCAGTTTATCTCCATAAAGAAACAGTAGACTGCCTGTTAAATACCCTGCAATGATCCAGGGAAAAACACGCTCCTGCTTTGAAGTGAATAGTAAGAAAATGATAAGTCCAAAAGAAAGCATGAAAGCGAAAGCAAAAAGTTTGTATTGAAAAAGCAATATTGCAGCTGAGAATATACTTAATTGCAAATAAGAAAAAGACTTATTAACATAAGCGGTTTTCATGATCATACCTCCTTTGCCTACATCATATATTACCATTTTTTACACAAAAAAAGCGCCAAAAAGCGCTTTACTGAACATGATCTAGCATATGTGCCATAATTTCGTTGTATTTGGACTCTGCATTGGGAAGGCCATAGCCAGCAGCATCCTTCAACGGTACGACCCGATATTTTTTTAGCTGTTTATTACTGACGTATGTCGGGATGAACCCCGGATTGGAAAGTTCAATATCGACCCCGTTTTGATCAATATATTTCGTAATCTCCACAGTTGCAATACCGCCTATGTCCTTGTAATCACCAATCTGCCCGGATAAAAAATTGCCTAAAGAGTATACAACAAGAGATTTCCGTCCGTCTTTCCTGTCAATCCATTCCATTGGCTGCAGGACATGTGGATGGTGTCCGAAAATAATGTCCACACCATGATTTGCGAGGACCTCTGCCAGTTCCTTTTGTTCTTCTGTGGGCTGAAGCTGGTATTCATTTCCCCAATGCATACTCATAACTACTACGTCAGCTTCATCTTTTGCCCGGTTAATTTCCTCTTTCATTGCTGTTCTATCAATGAGGTTAACGAGATAATCTTTTCCTGCCGGAACGGGTATTCCGTTTGTACCATATGTGTAAGAAAGATAAGCAACTTTAATTCCGTTTTTGTTTATTACCTTCAAGGTTTGCTGTTCACTGGGTGTTCTGTTCGTTCCCACATGTGGCAGTCCTATCTGATCCAGATAATCCAGGGATGTTTTCAAACCTTTTTCTCCCTTATCGAGTGAATGGTTATTGGCAGTTGAAACAATGTCAACACCAGCCTCAATGAGGGCGTCTCCAACCTCCTGAGGGCTATTGAACATAGGGTAACTGGAAATTCCTATTTCCGGACCTCCCAAAATAGTCTCTTGATTGGCAAGCAGGATATCGGGAGTTTTTAAAAGCGTTTTTGCCTGTTCGAACATTGGCTTGAAATCATAGCCTGTTTTAGTTTTTGCAACATTATATACCCTGTCATGAATAAGTATGTCGCCAATTGCTCCCAATGTTGCCTTCTCTATAAGCATTTTATTAACCGCGGTGGTTTCTCTGTTTTGCATATGCAATTGAACTGGTTTTGCTTCAGCTGCCTCAGCCTTATTTTCAGTGTGTGTTTTATAAATGAGCAGACCCGAGCCAATTAATAATGTGGTACAGAAAAATGCGGATAGCAGGAAGGCTTTGGTGAGTTTCATAAAATTATCCCCTTAATATAAAGCTCAAAATATATTAATAGTCTAATTTTAATATGAATTTTTACAATTTTCATCATTTTTTTTGCTGGTTTGTAAATTTCATTATTTGATATATTGATAAATGGCATATCCACTTGTATTAACAGCGTCATCTAAAGGGTGAAGGTAGTTCAATTTCAAAAACGGTGCCATGTGAAAAATTGGAGTGGACGTTAATTGTGCCACCATGTTCTTCTATTATCTTCCGGCATATTGATAGGCCGATGCCAGTTCCTTTTTCTTTTGTTGTATAAAATGGCACAAATAATTGGTTTAAGGTTTCTTCTGTCATTCCGGGTCCATTATCCTCAATAATGATTTGCGTTTTCTGGCTGATTGATTTAACAATAAGACAGACCTTCCCTTCTGTGGCATGAGCTTCTTCACAGGCTTCAAGTGCATTCCTAATAATGTTGATCAGCACCTGCTTAATCTGCTTCGAATCACCATAGAAGAGGGGGTTTCCAGAGCAAAGGCTTACTGTAAGGTTTATATTTTGAATGTTAGCCTCGTTTTCAAATAAGATTTTCATTTCCTGAATCAATTTGTTTAAATCAATTTCCGTTTTTTTGTTTTGAGCAGGTTTGGATGCATTCAAAAAGTCATAAATCATATCATTTGCCCGATTTATCTCTTCAATGGCAATTTCAGCGTACTGTTCTTTGCCGATCTCAATTAAATAAGGCTTCAAGAGCTGAAAAAATCCTTTCACTGTTGTCAGCGGATTTCTAATCTCATGTGCAATACCCGTAGCAAGTTGTCCAAAATCTGCAGAGTAATCAGATGTCATTTCGGTTTCTTTAATCTCTTCCGCTGTTTTTTTTAAGTACTTCTCTTGTTCTTTTTCCATTCAATAATTCATCCTAACTTTAACGTTTTTGGCTGAAATTCTAGCCTAAACTAATGTATGGCGAAAGATAGCAATTTATGTTTTTTTATGTATAAAAATTTGTTTGCTGAAAAATTTTTTGATATTAAGCTTCTAGGTCTTTGTGATTAGTATAATATCACTTTAACACTTTATTCAAATAAACTATACTGAAATATCAGAAAATAATTCGAATTAAATAAAAAACAGCAGATAACAAGTCTGCTGCTTTGCGGTTGCTGGCTGTTTTTTCAGCCAAGCCATTTTATTTTGGGCTCGGTTTTGTCCCTGATTCTTTTAATATTTGCTCTATGCCTGTAAATAACAAAGAATCCCAGAATTGAAACAACTATAATCAGTGGTATGTCCCCTAGAATAAGTGCGTAAATAATGGAGGCTGCTGCTGCCAGAATAGAGGACAAGGACACGTACTTTGTTATGTAAAGGCTTAAAAAGAAAACACCCAATATGATAAGAAACATTAAGGGTACATAGGCTAGAAGCACACCGCCTGATGTAGCGACTGCTTTTCCTCCGCGAAAGCCGGCAAACAGCGGATACATGTGCCCAATAACTGCAAAAACTCCTGCAACTAGATGATGCATGTCCGATCCGAAGAAAAAGGGCAGGGATGCAGCCAGGGTGCCTTTTAAGATATCAGCTATGGTCACAATCATGCCGGCCTTAACTCCAAGAGTCCGGAAAGTATTGGTACCGCCTAAATTTCCGCTGCCATGCTCACGGATATCCACTCCATAAAAAAGTTTCCCTACAATTAAACCAGAAGGAATGGAGCCAAGTAAGTAAGCTAAAATAATGATAATTCCATAAATCATAAAAACTCTCCTTCATACTTTCTATGTTAGTATATTGTACCATGTGAGCAAACCTGCATACCATGTGCAAATAAAAAGTTGTCCAATTTATTTCAGGGAGGTTTTTCAAACTCTCTGGCTTGCGTTTGATATGTTTGCCAGCGGGTATTAGTAGACTGTCACAGTAATCAAATCCATATAAAGGAGAGATTCAGCATGGAACAGAATATGAATAACGTAAATGGACAAGCAGGCAATGTAGAGGAAAAGCTCAGTAATATGGGAAGCGAAAAGAAAGATGAAATTCTTTCAAGCTTTGACGGTTTTAAAGAATATTTAAGCGGAAAGGTTTCCATGGGACAGAAAATGGGCATGGATGAGGAACAGCTTGCGAACACAGCACAAAAGGTAGGCGATTATCTGGCTTCCAAAGAAGAGCCAAGAAACCGTGAAGAAAAGCTTCTGCAGGAACTGTGGAAGGTAGGAACTGAGGAAGAAAAGCACAAACTATCTCATATGCTAGTAAAGCTTGTAGGCTAAAAAAATATATATCATTCAAGGCGAAGGCGCTGGCCTTCGCCTTTTATTTTGCTTGAAAGCGCATAGATGAGTTTACAATAGTCAAAAATGGTCTATATATAGTTATCGCAGTCTAACGGGTAGGGGGAGTCCTGGTGAAAAAGGTTCTGGGAAAGTTAAATAGAAAAACGGTATGGATACCCATTTTGAGCCTTGTGCTGGTATTGGCAGCAACCATCATCTATCAATCCAATAAACCATTGCCAAAAGGCCTTTCTTTCGAGGGGGAAGTTTACACTGTAGAAGATATTAAGTTCTTATACGATTTAACTTTTGAAAAAGATAGCGGCAGAAGAGAAAGTGATCAGCAGATTTTTAAGCGGATATTAGAAGCCATTGGTGAGGCAGAGGATTTTATAGTGCTGGATATGTTTTTATTCAATGGTTTTAATGATGGTGATAAAGAATATCCGGATATTAGCGGTAAAATAACTGATGAGCTCATCGAACAAAAGCATAGCCACCCCAATATGGATATTACGGTGATCACAGATCGGATTAACAGCACATATGGATCACATGATGTACCAGAATTCAAGAAACTGAAAGAGAATGGTATAAATGTAGTTTATACCTCATTAGTTCCTTTAAGAGATTCTAATCCTATCTATTCGGCATTTTGGCGTGTTTTTTTACAATGGTTTGGCCAGGGAGGTGAAGGCTGGCTTCCCAATCCGCTTGCAGAAAATGCTCCTGAAGTGACATTTCGGTCCTATCTCGATCTCATGAATATTAAAGCAAATCACCGGAAAGTTTTTGTAACGGAGAAAACAGGGATTGTAACATCTGGAAATCCCCACAATGCCAGCGGATTTCATTCAAATATCGCGTTTGAAGTAAAAGGGCCAATCTTAGCTGACCTCGTAAAAACCGAGCAGGCGGTGGTCGATTATTCAGCATCAGGCAAACTGACAGATTTTAAGCCTGAAGACAGTAATAAAACTGGCACGGTTAAGGCCCAGGTGCTGACTGAAGGCAAGATCTATAAACACATTATTAAAGAAATCAATAAAGTTGGGAAAGGTGAAACCATCTGGCTTGGCATGTTTTATCTTGCTGACAGAAAAGTGGTTGATGCACTAAAAGAAGCAGCCGACAGGGGAGTAAAAGTAAAAATGATCCTGGATCCAAATCAGAACGCCTTCGGCTCTGAAAAAATTGGGCTGCCTAATATACCTGTGGCAGCTGAATTAGACAAATTAGGCCATGAAAACATAAAAATCAGATGGTACAATACGGGTTTTGAACAATACCATTCGAAAATCATGTATGTAACCGGCAAAGAAAATAGTATGATCATAGCTGGTTCAGCAAATTTTACAAAGAGAAATCTTGATGATTTAAACCTGGAGACAAATGTAAAAATAAGCGCTCCTGCCCATTCCCAGGTTATGAAGGATGTCGACAGCTACTTTAATAAGCTTTGGAATAATAACGGTGCAATTTATACGAATAACTATCCATCCAATGAAAAAATGCCTGTGGTAAAGTATTTTACATACAGACTGCAGAAGCTTACTCACTTTACAACATACTGATAAAAACTTGAAACCTTTCCTATATTAATTCCGTTAATATAGGAGGGGTGGAAATAAGTTGAAGACATTCTAAATTTTCTTCCCATTTTCTGATTATTTCGATACGATGGATTTAAGGGAGGAAAAGGAATGTATAAAATTGAAACAAATCCACAAAAGCCTCCCGCTAAAAAACTTATTTTTGCGGGGCTTTTGTTTGCTTTTACACTGATAACATCAAGCATATTCGTGTTTTTATATCCTTTTGCCTCTAAGGAAAAGGTATCTTACTTTAAAGGAGATCATCCGATTTTGTTTATGGGCAAACAGGTGGGCAATGCTTATATAGAAGGTGAAACGATCTACCTGCCCTTAACGTTTTTGCAGGAGTTTGTCGATGAAGCCATTATTTTTGATGAACATTCACAATCCATCATTATCGCTACAAAAAATAAAGTTGTACAGTTGCCATCTGAATCTTTGAGCTATTATGTGAATGAGAAGTCTATGAAACTGGATTTTACAGTAGCTAAACAGATAGGAAAAGACAGATATTTGGCGATCGAGCCGCTATTGGCTCTCTATCCAATTACTTATTCACTTCTCTCTGATACAGGTGCAATATGGGTTCAAAAGAATGGGGAGTCAATTGTTTCCGGTAAGGTGAAGGAAAAAGATATTCATGAAGAATTGCTTCGGCTGCGGACGAAAGACAGCCTGGAATCCCCATATACGGCTTCAGTGTCTCCAAACGAGAATGTTTTAATAGAACAAGAAAAGGGAGACTACTATTTTATTAGAAAAGAAGACGGTACAGCTGGATATTTGAAGAAACAATACATAAAAAAGGGTGTGAGCAAACAGATTGCTATTTCCCTTGATGAATCAATTAATACAGTGCCAGAAGTGGAAGGTCCTATACATTTGACCTGGGAAGCTGTATATACAAAAAACCCCAATACATCTAAAATTCCGAAGATGCCGGGCGTTAATGTCATTTCGCCAACATGGTTTGAGCTTGCGGACGGAAAAGGTTCCATCAAAAACCTAGGATCGAAAGATTATTCAATGTGGGCAAGAAAACAGGGATACCAAATATGGGGCTTGTTTTCAAATGCATTTGACCCTGTTTTAACACATGAAGCATTTGGTTCTTTTGAAACAAGGCAGAATATGATTCGACAGCTTCTGCATTTCAGTCAATTGTATGAATTAAACGGGGTCAATCTTGACATTGAAAATGTTAACCCGGAGGATGGGCCTTTAATAACGCAGTTTGTGAGGGAAGCTACTCCGTATTTTCATGAAGCAGGTTTAGTCGTGTCGATGGATATCACATTTATTTCATCTAGCGGTAATTGGTCAGCTTTTTATGAAAGAGATAAGCTTGCCGGTATAGCAGATTATTTGGTTGTCATGGCTTATGATGAGCATTGGGGAAGCTCGCAGGTTGCAGGAAGCGTAGCGAGCCTGCCGTGGGTGGAAGAAAACCTGAAACATCTGCTGGAGTTTGTTCCTAATGAAAAATTAATATTGGGAGTGCCATTGTATACTAGATTATGGGAACAAAATTCAAACGGGGATGTTTCTTCTAAAGCACTTTCTATGAGCAAAGTGAAAGAATGGCTCAGTCAAAATAAAGTTACTCCAGCATATGATCGGGAAAGCGGGCAAAATTATGCTGAGCATTTTTCAGAAAAAGATAAAATCACATACAAAGTGTGGCTTGAAGATGAAATATCATTAACAAAACGGGCTGAATTGGCTAAGAAATATAATTTGGCCGGTGTGGCAAGCTGGAGCAGGTACTTTGCAGATGAAACAGCTTGGGCAGCACTATCATTAAAAAAGAAGGAAGTTACTAAGAAATGAAATAAGGCCGGAGAATATCCCGGCCTTATTTTTTTACGCTTCTACTTTAATGTGGCTAAAGGAGCTGACGGAAAATAATCCTCTATCAGTTAATTTGAGCTCAGGTATTACTGGAAGCGCTAAAAATGAAAGCGTCAAAAACGGGTTGAATTCCATGCTGCATCCGACTGTTCGAAGTGCATGATTCAATTCAGACAAACGTCCAAAAATAAATGAAGAATCCCGATCACTCATGAGCCCCGCAATAGGCAGGGGCAGTTCCGCAAGGATTTTTCCATCCTGTACAACAGCCAGTCCGCCTTTCATTGATGCCGTCTGCTTAATGGCCGCCAGTAAATCTTCATCAGAGGTGCCAGCTGCCACAATATTATGGGAATCGTGGGCAACCGTTGAGGCAATGCCTCCTCTTGTAATCCCCAGTCCCTTAATTATGCCAAGCCCGATGCTTCCGGTGAGATTATGCCGCTCCACCACAGCCAATTTTAAATAATCTTTATCAGGATTAGGCTGGAAATAGCCATTAAGTGAATCAGCCTTTTCCACCAGGTGCCTGGTCACAATGCTGTTCGGTATAATGCCAATAATATTGGCATCACTAGTTCCAATGTTTATGCTTAAATCTTCACCCTTTAGGCTGCCGATTTTGACACTGTCCAAGATGGCAGGTGCAGGTTCGACGCTGTCCGGGATTGAATCTTTAATGATCCCGTTTTCTGCAGCAAGTATTCCGCTCTTCATTACTTTCTCAATCTTGACATTCCTAAGATCACTAATAAAAACCAGGTCGGCTTCATAACCGGGAGCAATAGCCCCTTTATTTTTCAGGCCGAAGCACTCTGCTGCATTCAGCGTAGCGATTTGAACGGCAAGGATAGGATCCATCCCTTCCTTAATGGCCATTCTGACATTATGGTCAATGCTGCCTTCATTGATCAGGTCATCCAGATGCTTGTCATCTGTCACGAATAAACAGCGCCGTGCGTTTTGTTCACTGACAGATTTGAGAAGTGCTAATAAGTCCCTTGCCGCAGACCCTTCCCTCAGCATAACATACATCCCTTTGCGCATTCGGTCCAGTGCTTCTTCAGGGTTTATGCATTCATGGTCCGTTCTAATGCCGGCAGCCATGTATATATTAATTTCATCTGCATTAAGTCCTGCTGCATGCCCATCGATGCATTTTCCTTTGCTATGTGCGTCTTCCAGTTTTTTTAGCATTTCTGCATCATTGTTCATAACAGCAGGGTAATCCATTACTTCGCCAAGACCGAGCACTCTCGGGTGACCGTAATATTTTTCAAGATCCTTGTAACTGAGGAAAGCGCCGGCATTTTCAAATGGAGTTGCAGGCACACAGGATGGAAGCATAAAAAACACATCAAGCGGGATCTCTTCTGAAGATTCCAGCATGAAATCTATTCCATCTGTTCCGCTGACATTGGCTATTTCGTGAGGGTCTGCAATGACAGTCGTTACTCCATGCGGGAGGACAACATTGCTGAACTCAGCAGGGGTAACCATCGCTGACTCAATATGGACATGCCCATCAATGAATCCGGGGGCTATATAGCTGCCCCCAGCATCAATCATTTCCTTCCCTTCATAGCTTCCTAAACCAGCTATGAATCCATCAGTGATTGCAATATCTTCCTCGATGATTTCACGTGTAAATACATTTATAACCTTCCCGTTCTTAATAACCAGATCGGCAGGAGTCCTTTTGGCTGCCACGTCAATTCTTTTTCGTAAAGTTTCAATGGTAAGCTTCATATAAACTCCTCGCTTTTCTTAAAAATGCAGTCATCAGATTAATGTCCGCCCATAATGAAATTAATGATAAAGGCAGCACTGACAAAATACATGATCCAGTGAATTTGATGATTCTTGCCTGTTAGAAGCTTAAGCAATGTGTAAGAGATAAAGCCGAATGCTAACCCCTGGGCGATGCTGAAAGTTAAAGGCATAAGAACAATTGTTAAAAAGACGGGAATAACATCAGTGAAGTCATCGAAGCTTATATGTTTTATTTCACTGAGCATTAAGGCACCAACGAGGATCAGAATAGGTGCTGTGGCTACAGACGGTATGAAATAAATGAGCGGAGCAAAAATGAGCGACAGAAAAAATAGAACTGCTACAGTTAAAGCAGTTAAGCCAGTGCGGCCGCCTTCTGAGATTCCAGTTGCGTTTTCCACATAAGCGTTTAAGGCAGTGCTTCCAAAAGCTGCACTTGCCATCGTGCCAACTGCATCTGCCTGAAGTGCACGATCCAGATTTTCGATTTTTCCATTTTCATCAGTGAGGCCAGCTTTTCTTGATAATCCGATGAGGGTAGCTAAATTGTCAAATAATTCTACAATAGTAAAGGAGAAAATGACTGAGATGATGCCATATTTTACTGCTCCCATAATATCCATAGCTAAAAACGTCTCAGACATGCTTGGGAGACTGAGGGATACGATATCACTTACGGCCTTTGGATATGCAATAAAGCCAACAATCATGGCCAGCGCACTTGTACCCAATATACTAATAAGAAGCGCGCCTTTTACTTTTTTTGCCATGAGGAGGGCGGCAATAATTAGTCCAAAAAGGGCAAGAAGCGGGCCTTGGCTTGTTATGCTTCCTAAGCCGACAAATGTAGCTTCATTTGCGACTACAAGTTCTGCATTTTTTAAGCCAATAAAAG
The DNA here is from genome assembly GCF_022811925.1 of Cytobacillus oceanisediminis. Lineage (NCBI taxonomy): Bacteria > Bacillati > Bacillota > Bacilli > Caryophanales > Bacillaceae > Cytobacillus > Cytobacillus oceanisediminis. The sequence goes on from NZ_CP065511.1 coordinate 2,557,076, forward strand.
CAATAAATAAACCTATTCCAACACCTATAGCTGACTTTAAAACATCCGGGACACCATCTACGATTTTTTGGCGGACTCCCGTAACTGTCAAAATTAAAAACACAATACCCGATATAAATACAGCTCCAAGGGCTGTTTGCCAGGAAAGACCCTGGCCAAGGACGACAGTATAGGCAAAAAAGGCATTCAGCCCCATCCCCGGGGCAACCGCTACTGGGAAATTTGCCCACAGTGCCATTAGAAGAGTACAGAAGACACTTGCGTAAATAGTTGCAGCCAATGCGGCTTCTTTTGGTATTCCTGCGTCAGCTAAGATAATCGGGTTGACAAAGATGATATAACTCATTGTCATAAACGAAGTGATGCCTGCCAGTATTTCTGTCTTTACATTTGTGTTCCTTGCGGAAAGCTTAAAGAGCCGTTCTAAGAGGTTCGCATTAGAGGCAGGCGGGAGGCCCGACCCAAGATCCTTTTCAATCATCGACATGAAAGGTCACTCCTTATTCATGGTTACTGTTCATCCTGAGACACGAACTGACTTGACCATGGAATAGGCGGGAGATATATTTTCTTCAGGTTAGATGGGTTCAATAAAAACATCCATAATTCCACCGCATATTCCGCCATCTTCATAAAACAGCCCTTTTGTTAAATCAACGCGTTTTTGACTTGGGGTATTTGTTTGTATGACCTGGAAAGCCTTCTCAATTACTTCTGCTTCACCGCAGCCTCCGCCAATTGTTCCTTCTATTCTTCCACAGGAGAATACAATCATCCGGCTTCCGGTTTTTCTCGGAGTAGAGCCCTTCGTGCGGATAATTGTGGCGAGGGCTGCTTTCTCACCTCCTTTCCTGATATCGAGGGTGCGCTTTATAAGCTGCATTTGGTCCATTTGTCAGCCCCCTCATGGAAACCCATTTTTGCAAATCTTTTAATTTGCGAACTTAAGGAATCTCCGGATTTTTGATTTTTCACTTTCAGAATTTCTGCCATGATGCTGACTGCAATCTCTGCAGGAGTTTCAGCACCAATATCGAGACCCACAGGGGTGTATAAGTTTTCAAAGCTTTCATCCGGAAAATCCTGCTGAAGTTCTTCGAATACACCCGAAATACGTCTTCTGCTGCCGATCATGCCAATATATCCTGCCTGACATTCCCTATTTAAGAGTTCATTCAAACTGAGAACGTCATACTTATGTCCCCGGGTAAGAAGGAGAATATAAGTTTTTTCCGAAATGTCGACATGCCTGAAATAATCCAGATAGGATTGGCAAACCACTTCATTTGCATTTGGAAAGCGTTCTCTGTTTGCAAACTCTTTCCGATCGTCTATTACTGTCACGAAAAATCCGAGCATACGTCCCATTTCTGCCACGGGTTCACACACATGGCCGGCACCGGCGACTATCAAATGGAGAGGAGAAGGAAAGTACTCAGCAAAACATTCAACTAAACGATCCTTCCACATAAATCTCACAGTGCCGGACCGTTTTTTGGTGACCAGTTTATTGCAATGTACCGCTAATAAATCCTTCACATCCAGCGGCAGAAGGGAGGCTTCGGTGCAGAAATCTCCGTCTGGCCATAATAAAGCTTTCGCTCCAATGAGTTTTTCATCAGGATAATCTGTTATGGTCAGCAGAAATGTGTCTTTCCGGTTTTTGAATGACTCTTCTAATTTGGCAAATAAATTGCGGCTCATCAATAGGATCACCTTGAGGATTGGACTTTTTGTTTTTTGAGATCTTTCAATGCATTAAAAACTCTTTCGGGAGTAGCCGGCAGATGGCGGATTCTGGCTCCTGTTGCATCATATATGGCTGACATGATAGCAGCAATAATCGGAATCATCACCACTTCTCCAATTCCCTTCGCCCCATAGGGCCCTGATTGTTCAGGCTCTTCTACCGGAAAGGTCTCAATTAAAGGAGTCTCGCGAATAGTAGGGATGATATAATCAGTGAAATTCCGCGTTTTATGATATCCATTTTCGATCAGTACATCTTCATAAAGGGTATAGCCGATGCCCATTACGGCTCCGCCTTCAGCCTGGCCCTCCAGTCCCTGCGGATTAATGATTTTGCCCGCGTCCGGGATGGATACAACCCGCAGAACTTCCGTTTCACCTGTTAAAGTATCAACTTCCACCATTACCACATGTGTCAAATATCCGTATATATGGTGGGGAGCACCGCCGGAACCTTTGATTTCTTCTTTTTCTTTCGGCAGGTAGAAGTGACCTTCTACTCTAGTTGCCTGATGATGATTATAAAGGTATTTATAGATAGACTTATAAGGTATGATCTCTCCATGGGCTGAAATATGGTTCGGTCTTAAGTCAATTTGGGATGAATTTATATTCAGCATTTCAGCAGCAGTTTGAATAAGAAGCTCAGTCATCCTGGGTGCTGCTGCCGCTACAGCTCTTCCCCCGGTATAGGTGGAGCGGGATGCAGTTACAGTACCGCCATCAAGTGTTTTTTGTGTATCACCTTGAACGATTCTGATATTGCTGATATCACAGTTCAGCATTTCAGCGGCTATCTGGGCATAGACGGTGCTGTTGCCTCCTCCGATCTCCTCGCATCCCACACCTACAAGGAATGTTCCATCCGGCAGAAGTTCAATAGAGGCGGCTCCATAGTCAGGAAGGCCAATTCCCATTCCGATGCCATGAAAGGATGTTGCCACGGAAACTCCCCGTTTTTTCCATGGCTCACTTACTTCGGATTTATATTTTTCCCGGTTTTTCCACAGATCGCAATTCTCTGCTGTTTCCAGGGTTTTATAGGTGCCAACACTGGATTTGACAATATGGCCGACACTTGAAACTTCCCCCTGGTGATAGACATTTTTTTTGCGCAAGTCAATAGGGTCCATTCCCAGCTTTTCTGCAATCATGTCCATATGTGTTTCAATTCCCATGCATACCTGATTGACGCCAAAGCCTCTGAAGGCACCGGCAATGCCGTTATTTGTATATACACAGAAGCCCTCGAGATCCACATTGGGAATTTTATAAGGGCCGCATGAATGCTCTATCGCCAGAGCGATGACTGCTCCTCCGAGTGAAGCATAGGCACCTGTATCTCCTATAGCTGTGACCTGGTTAGCCAGCAATGTGCCGTCTTTTTTGGCAGCCGTTTTCATTTTGACTTTAAAAGGATGCCTTTTTATGCCGGCAATGACAGACTCTTCACGGCTTAAATGAATTTTTACCTGCCGCCCGTTTGTATGCATGGCAAGAAGGGCCAGATAAATTTGAACCGTAATCTCATCCTTCCCGCCGAATGCTCCGCCAATAGGACTTGAAATGACTCTGATTCTTTCAGGGTTAAAAGCCAGGGACCTTGCAATCTGCATTCGATCGCGGTAAGCGTATTGGCCAGGGCAGCGGATCGTGAGAAACCCTTCGTCATTCATAACTCCCCAGCCGCCTTCTGTTTCGATAAAAGCATGCATTTGCCGGGGAGAGTAGAAGGTATTCTCTAAAATGATGTCAGCTTCCTCGAAGGCTTTCTCAATGTTTCCGGTATTAATTTTGACATGGCTGTGCAGATTGCCATCAGGATGAAGCTTTGGAGCAGAATCCGTTAGGGCATATTCAGCATCTGCAACAACTTCCAGGGGCTCATAGTCCACTTTAATTAAACTCAGTGCCTGTTCGGCGATCTCCAGTGTTTCCGCTCCAACCAGGGCTACAGCGTCCCCTGTGCACCGGACGACATCAGAACACAGAACAGGCTGATCGGGAACAACAATCCCAAATCCATTAAAGCCGGGAATATCTTTATGGGTTAGTACACATATAACACCAGGCAGATTTTTGGCTGCTTCAATATCAATAGAATTAATTTTTGCGTGCGGATATTCAGACCGCAGCACTTTGCCCCAAACCATATTGTCAAAATGGTAATCGGTCATATATTTTAATTCTCCGGTTACTTTTTCCGGGCCATCAATTCTTTTTACCCTTTTCCCAACCCATTTGGTGTTCACTGGTTATTCCACCTCCTGATTAAACGGTACAATCCTCTTTCTAATAAAGCGCTCGCCATATCCCTTCTATATGTAGCAGTTGCTCTTCCATCTGTGATGGGCATGACCTCTTTCCAGGCAATTTTGGCGATATTCCGGATTAATTCATCATTAAGCGTTCCCAGGGGAAGCATTGATTCACACTTGCGTGCCCGGATAATAGTTGGAGCCACAGATCCGAAGGCGATTTTTCCTTCCCTGCATTTCAGGTCCTGGTCCATTGTGAGTGAAATAGCAACATTCACAATGGAAATAGATTGTGCTTTGCGGGGGCCTAGCTTCTGGAAAATGCCTATTTCATTTGGTTTTTGCGGTTTTATGAGGATTTTTGTGATCATTTCATTTTCTTTTAAAACTGTCCTGCCGGGACCAAGGATAAACTCTTCGATTGGAATGATTCGTTTATTCGACAGCGAGGTGAGTTCAAGCCTTGCTCCAAGAACATACAAAGCCGGAAGGGTATCGCCTGCAGGAGAGGCAGTACCAATATTGCCGCCGATTGTTCCCATATTCTGCATTTGAGTGGCGCCAACTTCCCGCGCTGCATCCACGAGAACATCCGCTTTTCTTTGCAGAAGCGGAGAATGAATAATATCCGTATGTGTGGTCAATGGGCCAATATGAATACAATCTTCACTTTCTTCGATATACCGCAGCTCACTTAAGCTTTTTATATTGATCCAAATTTCCGGCCGCCATTTGCCTTCCTTCATCCGGACTGCAGCATCTGTACCGCCTGCTATCAATCTAAGTTTCCTGCCTTCCTTCGATAGCTGCATCAGACATTCGGATAGAGAGGAAGGGGTAATCATGTCAATCTCTGAAACAAGCATCGACTTACCTCCTGGTATATTTTTTAAGCGCAATTTTATAATCTTCCTGATGATTCAGGTTGAGATGAATCTGCTCATTTTCCACTGGCACCTCTAGGAGAAATTTCTCATGCTGCTGAATTACATGTCTCAAGCCCATTTTCTCTTCCTTTATCGATAAAAGCTCGTTCCTCAATCGGGAGGAAAAGAGGATTGGGTGTCCTCTTTTGCCTTGGTGGCTGGGGACTGCAATCAGGCAGCGGCTTTTTCTAAGATTCTCGGCGAGCTTATTAATGGTGACAGAATGAAGCGGCTGGTCCACGGATGTTATCAGAATCGTTTCTGATAACGTGACTGCAGCTTTCACCCCTGCAATGATTGACGAGCATTTACCATCTTGAAAATGTTCATTTATTATCAATTTTGCAGAATACTTTTTTGCGATTGAGAGGAATTTTTCAGCTTCAAATCCCAATACAACTACAATATCTGTGAACACCGATTTTCTGAGAGTGTTCAGCTGATGCTCGATTAAGGTCATACCATTCCATGGCAGCAGTCCTTTTAGAGTACCCATTCTGCTGGACTGGCCCGCGGCAAGCAAAATGGCTGTATGTGTCATGGACTATCGGATTGTTTCCGGCTCGGATATTTTTTGGCTGGCAGCTGTCTGAACGGCCTTAATAATTTTGGTATAGCCTGTACAGCGGCATAAGTTGCCTCCTAATGCGGTTTTAATTTCCCCAACGGATGGAACATGGTCAATTCCATCCAAGAAAGCTTTTGCTGATACGATGATTCCCGGAGTACAGTACCCGCATTGTGTTGCTCCTTCGGCGATAAATGATTCCTGAATCACATCCAGATTTGGTGATAATCCGACTCCTTCACAAGTGGTGATCACCTGGTTTTCCGCCTGGCCAGCTAGTACAAGACAGGAACATACAACCTCATTATTGATTAGAACAGAGCATGATCCGCATTCTCCCTTTCCGCAGCATTCCTTGCTGGCAGTCAGACCCAGATCTTCTCTCAAGACATCAAGGAGCGGTTTCGCAGGCGGGCAAACGACCGTAGATTCCTTTCCATTAACAATAAATTTAATACTTTTCAAATCTTCGCCTCCTCATAGATTTTGAAACTATAATGGCAATGAGAAAAATAGTGTGAGTAGTTTGTAGGGATATTAGCCTGGCGAGCAAGCAGAGGTATTTAAATTATGATATTATGCATCTTCTTCTAAATAGACTAATAAGCATAAAAAAATTCCTGCACAAAAGGTTCCTGTATGAAGTCCACAGGAAATATACCTTTCGTAGATAGGAATTCCGGTTCCCAGTAGAAACCCTCAAACCAATTATTGAGGTTATACGAAAAATTCTATTTAATTTTTCATGGTGCTGAAGGGAGGTATTATTGGGACTATTATAGAAATAGAGGGGGAGTTGATTTGTAGTGTAATAGTTAAGTTAATATTTTGTCAAGTACGAATTTTCTGAAAAAAGATATTGACTTATAAAATAGCCTTGTTTAATATAGTGATTAACAGGAGGATTACATGACTGTTTTAACCTCAAAATTATCTCAGACAATAAAAAAAGATCTCGCTTTTCTCTATAATCGTGTGAACCAGGAGATCTATGGAACAGGCGTAAAAAAACAGCGTATTGAAACTTTTGATGATAGAGTCATCATCTTTGCACAGCATAAGCGTGTTCAGGCACTGCAGATGCTGAGCCAGAACTTCCATCACCTGACCATTTCGGTTGATTCAGCATTGATTGTTGAATTCAAATCGCTTTTTAAAGGTATGATTGAAGATGCTCTTCATTTGAAAGTCAAAACGATTTTAAAAGATTATGATCCTGTTACTGAAGAAGCATGCACCATTATTTATTTTGAAGAATAGCAGTTTTACATTATGTTTGGGAGAGCTGTGCATGACGCAGTTTTTCTTAAACCTGAATATAGGAGCGGTTCCTTTGTCTTTTGTTTAACGGAAGCTGAATGAAACCGCAGTAATAGAACATCTATTGTTTACTTTGATGTTATCTATTGCTGCGGTTTTTTTTATACACATTTTTCTTTTGGGAGGTGATGCCGGTTTTTAAAAGCTGGAGTAAGGCTAAGGCATAACAAAGAATTAAACCTGGGGGGAAAGTCTTTGGAAAAGCTAAATCCTTGGAAAGTAAGGACTTTGGGATTTCAGCATGTGCTAGCCATGTATGCAGGTGCTGTCATTGTACCGTTGATTGTGGGACCAGCAATTGGGCTTACTGCCCAGCAGCTTGCTTACTTAATTTCGATTGATTTGTTTACCTGCGGGATTGCTACATTGCTTCAAGTTATAGGGGGGAAGCATTTTGGCATTAGGCTGCCTGTGATTCTGGGATGTACTTTTACAGCAGTCGGCCCGATGATTGCCATCGGGAATTTGCAGGGCATTACAGCCATCTACGGGGCTATTATTGCTTCAGGTATTATCGTCATGATCCTATCCCAATTTATGAGTAAAATTATGAGGTTTTTCCCGCCGGTCGTAACCGGTTCAGTCGTTGCTATTATCGGGGTATCACTGATTCCTGTTGCCATGAATAATGCTGCAGGCGGGCTTGGATCACCTGATTATGGAAGTGCGGGAAATTTATTCCTGGCTGCATTTACATTGGTGTTGATTATTTTAATGAACAGGTTTTTTAAAGGCTATATGAAAGCGATTTCTGTCCTGCTGTCATTGGTGGCCGGGACAATAGCAGCTTATTTTATGGGGCTTGTCAGCTTTGCCGAAGTCAGCCAGGCTTCCTGGTTTCATGTCGTTCAGCCGTTTTATTTCGGATTCCCGACATTCAATGCCTCAGCCATCCTTACGATGACTTTAGTAGCGATTGTGAGCATGATTGAATCTACTGGGGTATTTCTGGCTCTCGGAGATGTCTGTGAGAGAAAACTGGACTCTAAAGACATTAAAAAAGGGCTGCGTGCAGAAGGACTGGCTGTTGTTATAGGGGGCATTTTTAACGCGTTTCCTTATACGTCCTTTTCACAGAATGTGGGACTTGTAGCATTGACTAAAGTAAAAACGAGAAATGTTGTTATCGCAGCCGGTGTCATATTAATGATTCTGGGCCTTTTGCCTAAAGTGGCTGCTCTGACTACGATTATTCCTATGGCTGTTCTTGGAGGAGCAATGATTCCAATGTTTGGGATGGTTATCTCATCGGGAATCAGAATGCTTTCTGTAGTGGATTTCAGCAAAAATGAAAACTTGCTTATTGTTGCCTGTTCAATAGGAATTGGACTTGGTTCAGCGGTGGTCCCGCAGATTTTTGAGAGTCTGCCGACAAGTGCACGCCTGCTGGTTGAAAATGGAATCGTACTGGGAAGCATCACAGCAATTTTATTAAATTTGGTATTTAATTATAAAGATTTAAATATAAGTGAAAGTGAAAGAATCGAACAGCTGAAAGGAGATCATTCAGCTGAAATGATTTGATAGCAGCTGCTGTAACCATCTGCCTCTTTTTTTGAGGCAGAAATCAAATTAATAGATAGGAGCAGGGAAAATGGACTTAATTCTGAAAAATGCAAATATTCCGCAGGGAGATCGTCAGGTTTTAACAAATATTCTAGTAAACGAGGGAAAGATTGTCGGCTACACGAATGACATTTCTTTTCTAAATGCATCCAAGGTCATTGACATTCAAGGGAAATTAGTCGTTCCAGGCTGTATTGATCCACATACCCATTTTATGGATCCCGGGTTTACTCACAGAGAAACATTTGCAACCGGCAGCCGTTCTGCAGCAGCCGGAGGCTTGACAACCATTATCGATATGCCATGCTGCAGCAAGCCATCTGTACGCGATGGAGATAGCTTCAATAAAAAAATCGGTCCAATCAGGGATCAGGCTTATATTGATTACTGCTTCTGGGGCGGCATGACTGGTGAGGATGCACGAGAAGGCTGGATTGATAATATTTACCCTCAGATAGATCAGGGAGTTGTAGCATTTAAAGTTTACATGACTCCTTCTGTACCTACCTTCCCTAAAGTATCTGACGCAGAAATGCTGGAGATTTTCAAAAACGTTGCAAAAACCGGTCTTCCTATTGGTGTTCATGCTGAAAACTACGATATCTGCACATTCAATTCGAAGAAACTTGAAAAAGAAGGCCGCCTTGACGGACCGGCATGGGCTGAAGCTCGGTCAAGCCTCGCTGAGAAGGTGGCCATTGAACTGATTCTCAGCTTCGCGGAAGCTACAGACGCACGTGTACATGTGGTACATATGAGCACAAAGGAAGGCGTCGAACTGGTTAAAGCTGCAAAGAAGCGCGGTGTCAAGGTTACAGCTGAAACCTGCCCTCACTACCTTGTTTTAAATGCTCAGGATTCCATGTCAGAGCGGGGCTCCTATGCAAAAATCGCTCCTCCGCTGCGAGGAAAAGAGGATAACGAATCCCACTGGCAGGCTCTGGCTGATGGCACAATCGACTTTGTCGGAACTGACCATGCTCCATATGAAATTGCCACCGAAAAGGATTATCCCGGTGCAACGATCTGGAACACCTTCCCTGGCATCCCGGGTGTAGAAACGATGGTGCCGATCCTTGTCAGTGAAGGGTTAAATAAAGGCCGCTTATCCCTATCAAGATTTGTAGAAGTAACGAGCCGCAATGCCGCCATTCATTATGGCATATACCCTAAGAAAGGCTCAATGGAAATTGGCAGTGATGCAGATTTCACGGTTATCGATCTTGAAAAAGAATATGTTATTGATGAGCAGAAAACAGAATCAATGGCTAAATATAATCCGCTCCATGGCATGAAACTAAAAGGGAAGCCAGTCCAGACAATTATCCGCGGAAACGTGGTCTACGAAGAAGACAAAGGGATCGTCGGAGAAGCGGGATATGGTGAGTACGTTCCGCGCCAAAGCATCCAGAGACTTGAAAGAACATTGAAGTATGAAAAATACGAAGCGGTAAATGTGAAAACAAAAGATCCTGTAGCACAGCAATAAATATATATATCGAGGGAGGCTGAATGGATTGGAACTTAGGGGAAAAAAGCACTGTGTAGTCATTATTGATATGTTAAACGACTTTATCGGGGAAAAGGCAGCATTAAGGTGTGAAAATGGCGAAAAAATCGTTCCTAAAATTCAAGAGCTTATTGAATTCGCACATGATCACAATATCCAGGTTGTGCATGTTCAGGAAGCTCACAGAAAGAATGACCGTGATTTCCGTGTAAGACCTGTCCATGCAGTAAAGGGAACTTGGGGTTCGGAGTTCATTCCAGAGCTTCAGCCCGATGAGAGCAAAGGAGATTATGTGGTCCAAAAGAGGCGGCATAGCGCATTCAGCTACACCGATTTTGATCTCTTCTTGAGAGAAGAAGAAATTGATACGGTCGTCCTTACTGGAGTCTGGACCAATGTATGTGTACGCAGTACCGCCTCTGATGCCTTGTATCATGGCTATAATGTTATTTGCGTATCAGATGCCACCGCTTCTCAGGATGACGATATGCACGTATCCGGTCTAAGGGACATTGACATTTTCGGAGATATATTATCAACAGAAGAATACAAAGAACTGGCTAAAAAGAAATTCTCCCAAGACGAATCTGTTGTCTAACTCTTCTCCAGGTCCAAGGAAAAAACGAATTTTAGTGGGCATAACCGGAGCAAGCGGATCATTGTATGCATATACACTGATCCGCGCTCTTCATCAATTAGAGATCGAAACGCATTTAATTGCTACGGAGATGGGAGAAAAAGTAATGCAATTTGAATGCGGGGTCAAGATGGACGAGCTGAAGGAGTATGCCGCTATCCATAGCAACCGGAATCTTTTCGCTGCGGTTGCCAGCGGATCCTTTAAAACAGACGGAATGGTGATTGTGCCATGTTCGATGAATACATTGGGTGCGATTGCGAACGGGGTCGGCGATACGCTTCTAAGCAGGGCTGCCAGTGTTGTTTTGAAGGAGAATCGAAAGTTTATTATTGTTCCGAGAGAGGCTCCTTTTAATTTGATTCACCTGCGCAATATGACTCTTCTTGCTGAGAGCGGTGCATGCATAATGCCTGCATCACCTGGCTTTTACCATAAGCCGACGGAAATTTGGGAGCTGGCCAACTTTATGGTGGCGAGGATATTGGACATGCTGGATATTGACCATGAGCTCTTGGAGAGATGGGGGGAAAAGGCATGAACCCTGTAACAATGAGGGCTTTGCTGGATAGATGGGAAAGCAGGGGACTTCTTCATCGGGTGAAAAAAGAGGTGGATCCGCTCTACGAACTGGGAGCAGTGATTAATACGAAAAATGGAAGACAGCCTTTTTTATTTGAAAGAATCAAAGGCTATCAATCTTCCATGGCTGCCGGTTTGGGAGGAGATAGAGAGCTGATGGCAGACAGCATGGGAATCACCTCATCTGAACTTATTCCTAAAATCATCGAATCAATTGTTAATCCTATTCCGACGACTTTAAGGCAAACTGGTCCTGTTCAGGAGAATCTTGTGACCGGGGAATTTGATCTGGCAGATTTGTTTCCTATCCCAACCTATCATGCAGAAGACTCAGGAGCTTATTATGTAGCAGGAATACTGGTGGTTAAAGACTTATCCGGCAGAAAAAGGTATACCTCGATTCGCAGGATGCAATATCTTGGCGGTAATCGAACGAACATTCTCATAACCTCCCCGGAGCTGATGGAGCAATATGCCCATTATGAAAGCATCGGCGAACCGATGGAAGTGGCTGTTATGTTTGGTGTAGTTCCAGCTGTTGTCTTAAGTTCTCAGATCAGTACGCATTTGTATCATACCGACAAATTGGATGTAGCAGGTGCACTGCTTGGCCAGTCTCTGGATGTCGTTCAGTGCAAAATGGTGGATTTGGAAGTACTGGCTGATGCGGAAATCGTTCTGGAAGGCAAAATGCTGCCATTTGAAAGAGAACTGGAAGGGCCGTTTGGCGAACTGGCCGGTTATTATGGCACCAGAACGCCTCAGCCGATAGTAGAATTTTCAGCCGTTACTTACCGTAATAACGCTATCTCACAGACTATTTTTCCATCAAGCTATGAAGAAAGGCTGCCAATGGCGCTAGTCAGGGAAGCCACACTTTTAAGCACCGTCAGGCAGGTTGTTCCAAATATCAAAGCTGTACATATCCCGATGGGCGGGGTGGCTCGCTATCATGCAGTCATACAAATTGAGAAGAAACATGATGGTGACGGAAAACAGGCAGCACTTGCAGCTTTTGCAAGCGATAAGGATTTAAAGCATGTAGTTGTTGTGAATGATGACGTCGATATCTTTGATTCAGATGATGTTGAATGGGCTATAGCGACAAGAGTACAGGCGGGGGATGACATTTTTATCGTACAGGGTGCGAAGGGATCACCGCTCGAGTCTTCCCATCATTTAAAAGGAGTGAGTGATAAGATGGGCATCGACGCCACCTATCCGCTTGGAAAAGAAGAGTTATTTAAAAGGACTTCAATCCCCATTGAAGTGAATCTCGAAGACTATCTTTAAGTTTTTGCAGTAGAGGAGGTCAAAAATGAAGGCAATTGGCTTGATAGAAACAAGAGGCTTGACAGCAGCTATTGAAGCGCTGGACTCAATGGCAAAAGCAGCAAATGTCAGCTTAGTTGATTTAAAGAGAGTCGGATCCGGACTTGTCACCGTCATTATTGAAGGGGATGTTGCAGCAGTCACAGCTGCTGTTGAGGTTGGGAAGACTGCTCACACCATGGCTGGAGGAGAACTGGTTTCGGCCAATGTTATACCCCGCCCTCATTCAGAACTTCGCAAAATTCTATAAGAAGATGTTCCAAAAGTGGAGGTGCATAATGTGTGTCTGACTTTATTAAAAGTGTTGTAGAAGAAGTGATGAAGCCCTACAGCAAGTCAAAAGTAAATCCTATTAATGGAGCTCCCAATTTGTCCCCGCACCAAAGCCAGCCGGGATTAAAGTCGGGTATACCGGGCATAAACCGGCCTAATTATCAGAAGGAAAAAATGAATAAAAGAATAGCTGTCAATCATGCAGATGCGCCACAGGCTGCTAATCCACACCCGAACGTTAGAAGGCAGACAGTTTCACTTTCTTCACCCAAGCCTTCCGCTAAAGAAAAAATTGCACAGCTTCAGACCCTGTCCCTGGTACAAGGGAAACAGCGGGTTTCTGCTGAAACAAAACCTAGACGAAATGCAAGAGAAAGCCAGTTTATCGGACAAACGCCGGAGGGTGTGAAAGTCTGGCTGTTCTCAGATCTTCATCCCACATTGGAAGGCTCCTTTCAGCGGGAATTAAAAACAGCCTCAATCGGGGTAGTTACTTCAGAAAAATGTACGCCAGGACAGCTATTTTTACTGAATGACCTTTTAAGAGAGTTTCCTTCTTTAAAATATTGCCTGTCATGGGACAAAAACAGCGGGCAATCCTTTTCGCTGGAGCTTTATGAAGAGGATTATGAATTACTGTTGGACGCTTTAAAGAGCTTCTTTAAAAAACTTTCCCAAAAATCATTTAAAACGATTACGGCCTATAAAGAAAAGTCCCCCAGTCCATGGCTTACAAAACAATTGGGGCTTAACTCGTCAATTGGCGGTGTCGCTGTCATTGAAGGAATTGACTATTATTCGGGTATTTTACTCCTTGACCGGCACATGAAAAAAAGTACGGCCGAACACATCAATTTTTTAATAGAGAAGAAATACGTGCTTCTTCACGGTCAGTTTGATGAGGTATCCCGGATCACGGATCAGCTTTGTAAGGAATTCGACAGGATTAAATAAGGCTTGGCCAGCAGCACAGTCACAGATCAGCACAATAATTCCTAAAAATTTAGCCGGTCTGACAATTTCATAGGAGGAGGATTCTTCAGTTGCAAGCATTGGGTTTGATTGAAACCGTTGGTTATTCAACAGCAGTTTCTGCAGCAGATGCAGCCGTAAAAGCAGCAGATGTAGAAATTGTAGGAATTGAAAAAGTAATAGGTGTGGATGGCTATCTGGGCGTCACAATTCATTTTAACGGCGATGTGGCAGCTGTAAAGTCTGCAGTCGATGCCGGTGTGAGTTCAGCAGAGAGAATAGGGAAAGTAATTTCTGCTCATGTTATCCCGCGTGCTCACAGTGAAGTAGCCGGGAAGCTGCTTCCGCAATTTAAGCTGAAAGAAATGCATATGGAAACAGATGCTGAAAAAAAGGATAAAGCTGAAGAAGAGCCGAATGGAAAAAAGCAAGCTAAAGAACTAAATGAACATAACGAAAATAATAATGACAAACCATCAGTTTAATAAACTTAAGGAGGAAACACACAATGGGTGAAGCATTGGGATTAATCGAGACGAAAGGTCTTGTCGGCGCAGTTGAGGCAGCGGATGCAATGGTTAAGGCAGCAAACGTGGAGATCTGCGGATATGAAAAAGTGGGATTTGGACTTGTAACAGTTATGGTCAGAGGAGATGTCGGAGCCGTTAAAGCTGCCACTGATGCAGGTGCTGAAGCTGCCAGCAGAGTAGGAGAACTCATCTCGGTCCATGTCATTCCAAGACCGCACAGCGAAGTTGAAAGAGCTCTATTATCAAAAAATATCGGTGAATAAGCATGAGGAGCAAAAAGCAGAGTGTTATGGCGAAAAACACTCTGCAGGCGCTTTACATGCGAAATAATAACTGCAGAGACAGAAAACCTCATATCCTGGCTCTATTAACCTCTCATATGATAGGAATGGAACCGGGATTTTCTTACTTGAAAAAGTTAATACAGAAAGATATTACACTTAGAATGGCTGCTGAAGAAGAAATGCTGACCCAATTTCCGCTTGAGGAGTTAGTTTTTCTGACCGGGAATGACGATTGGATCTCTGCTTCATTGATTAATGATCAGCTTCTTGATCATTTTGATGAAATCCTTTTGCCTATTCTATCATTTTCTTTAATAGCAGATCTATTAACCCTTAACGAACAAAGGCCTTTGGTGCGGATCATACTAATGTGTTTATTAAAAGGGAAACGGGTTACGGCTTTGAAGGCTGGAGGTGATCCTTTCAGCCAATATTGGAAACTGAAAGGAATGGATAAAGGTCCGGACTTATTAAAAAGAAAACTTAATGGGCAGATGGCAGAGCTAAAGATGCTTGGCATAAGATTAATAGATTTCAATGATGGGGCAGACTTTACTGTTCAGCAAATGAAGAAAACAGTTATTTCAGATGAGACAGTCCGGTTTGCCTATTTGAGCAAGCTTAATCAGCTAACTGTTCCAAAAGGGGCTATCATAACCCCCCTGGCAAGAGATACAGCAAAGGAACTTAAGATCGAAATTATTTTACTTTAAGGAGTAGGTCTTTATGCAAATGGGAATAGTGGTTGGCCGTGTAACTGCCACAAGAAAAGATGATAATCTGGTGGGCACAAAACTATTAATTACCCAGCCTATAGGATTGGACGGCTCAATGTTACCGAACCCCATTATAACCGTTGATACTGTTGGTGCCGGCATTGGCGAGAAAGTCATCTATGTGACTGGAAGCATGGCATCAAGAGCGGTTCAGAATAAAGATGCTCCTATCGATGCTGCCATTATCGGAATTATTGACAGTGTAGAAGGAATGGAAACAGGGGGTTAATAAATGGATGCAAAAAATATCAAAAAGGCAGTGCAATACCGCAAGCTTATTGATGTATTGCTTGATTCCAGCCAGTATGCAGATGTAGTTCTGAAAGGGGGATACTTTATTAATGTGATCACCCGGGAGATCTATGAAGCAGACGTAGCGATGAAAGGCGAATATATTTTAATGGCAGGGGACGCAAAGGACTTAATTGGGCCAAAAACGAAAGTGGAAAACATTCAGGGGAAATTCGTTTGTCCAGGGTTCATTGATTCTCATATGCATTTTGAGAGTGCGATGCTGACTTGTACGGAATTCTCCAAGCTTTCCATTCCGACAGGAACCACCACGCTGATTGGTGATCCGCATGAAATTGGGAACGTCCTGGGTGTTCACGGAATGCAGGCAATGATTGAAGAAGCTAAGACACTTCCAAACCGGGTATTATTTACGGTGCCTTGTGCTGTGCCTGATGCTCCAGGACTTGAAACATCCGGCTTTGATGTGACATCAAAGGATATGAAAGAGCTTTTGGCAGACCCATATGTGCAGGGAATTGGGGAAATTCAAAGCTTCAGCAATATCGGGCCCGTATATGAGCATGCACCGGAATTAATAGACGACCTTGTTGCCGCAGTTTCATATGCAAACAGCATAGGGAAGACGGTTGAAGGGAACGCGCCGGGATTGTTTGGAAAAGAGCTTGCAGCCCATATTATCAGCGGAGGGAACCATGTGTCCTGCCATGAAACTACGACGAAAGAAGAAACAGTGGAAAAGCTTCGCAATGGTGTAAGTGTGTTCATGCGTGAAGGCTCCTCCCAGAGAAATATGGCAGACTGCATCAGGGCTATTACAGAGGATGGACTGGATTCCCGCCGTGCAATCCTTGTATCGGACGATATGGTGCCTGCTGATCTGTTAAATTTCGGACATATGAACGATATTGTCCGCAGAACCATTGCAGTAGGGATTGATCCAGTGGAAGCCATCCAAATGGCGACCATTAATCCGGCCACCCATTTTGGCTTTAAGGATGTGGGGGTAATTGCACCAGGCAAAAGAGCAGATGTTGTCGTGATCAGCGATCTGAACAATATGACAATTGATCAGGTATACCTGGCAGGGAAAAAAGCAGCTGAAAAAGGCGAATTAACCATAGATATTGCTCCTTACATATATCCGGAAAGTGTGAAAAAGTCAGTGAAGCGGAAGCCTGTAACAGTGAAGGAACTCGCTATTGAAGCTCCAGGAAGCCGTGCAAAAGTAAGGGCAATTGAAGCTATACCTTTTCAGAACTTAACTGGCGGAAGCGAATTCACATTGAATGTCAAAGACGGCATTGTGCAGCCGTGCCTAAAGCAGGATGTTCTGCCTCTGCTGGTTGTTGAACGCCATGGCAGAACCGGAAAAATCGGCAAGACGTTTCTTCATGGCTTTGATTTGAAAAGCGGAGCCATAGCAGAAAGTGTTGCTCATGATACACACAATATCATTGTAACAGGAACTAACTACGAAGATATGGTCACGGCGGTGAACCGTGTCATTGCCATGGATGGCGGAATAGCCATGATAAAGGATAGCAAAGTAGTAGGTGATCTTCCTCTCCGGATTGGCGGATTAATGACAGATGAATTAACTGGAAAAGAAATGAGTGAAAAGGTCGATGAATTGTCGCAGCTTGCCAAAGAAGTTCTTGGCTGCGGTATGGAAGTTCCCTTTATGCATTTATCATTCTGGTCATTGGTAACAAGCCCTAAATGGAAAATTACAGATATGGGGCTTATTGATGTAGATAAGTTTGAGGTCATTCCAACCATTATTAATTGATCATTAAAGCGGCGTTCTCTGCCGCTTTCCATATAGTAAAAGATACAGCAGGTAAAGGAGGAATACCATGGGAGTTAAGCTTGTAGATTTAACGCAGGAAATTTATCAGGGGATGCCTGTTTTTCCCCTTCATCAGAAAACAATGATCTTCCCGAATATCTCCCACGAAGAAAGTGAAAAGCAAATTGGGTTTATGTTTGCAACTAATAATCTATTAATCAATGAACATGGTCCAACTCATAGTGATGCAACTTATGAATATGATCCAAACGGCCAATACATCGATGAAATGCCGCTTGAGTATTTTTACGGGCCAGCAGTTTGCCTGGACGTATCCCATATCAAGCCCCATCAATATATTACAGACCGTGACCTCGAGGATGCACTGAGGAAATCACAGCAGTTTATTGAAAAAGGAGATATCGTCCTCCTCTATACAGGCCACTACAATCGGTCTTATGGTACTGATAAATGGCTCACCACGTATACTGGCCTGGATTATCAGGCAGCAAAATGGCTGGCTGAAAAAGGTGCAGTCAATATAGGCATTGATGCTCCGGCCATTGACCATCCGGATGATCCAAAGTACTCCGGACATCTTATTTGCCGTGAATACGGAATAACAAATACGGAAAATCTCTGCAATCTCGACCAGATCGCAGGCATGCGATTTCTATATTTCGGACTCCCTCTCAGAATTCGGAAAGGAACGGGATCTCCGATTCGTGCGGTTGCAGTTTTCATTGAATAACAACAAAGGCTGGTGATCAAATGAAAGAGGTTTTTAACAGAGGCAAGATCCGGGACGAAATTATTATCCCGCCGTATGAAGGAAGAAGCGCACTGATTCACAAAGGGGAAGAGCTGATTATTATTGATATGGAAGGAAAACAGGTTGGGGACTTTGTCTGCTTTAACTATGAAGATCCCGGGGAACATGTTTCACCTGTCCATATGCGGGCTTCACTAAGCAGCATACGGCTTAAAACGGGAGACTGGCTTTACAGCAACCGCCGCCGTCCGCTAATGCAGCTGTTGGAAGATACTGTTGGAAAACATGATTTCTTCTTTCCGGCATGTGATTATTACCGCTACAAAGTTGATTTCGACAAAGAGGACCACCCTAATTGCCATGATAATATTGCGGATGCATTGAAAAAGTATAATATTCATCCTCCGATTATTCCGGATCCCATTAATATCTTTATGAATAATGTCCTTGATGATGCCGGGGATTATGTCATTGCAGAACCCCTTTCCAAGCCTGGCGATTACATAAGGCTGAAAGCACTGTGCGATGTTGTCATTGCCTGTACAACTTGTTCCCAGGACATGGCGCCTGTTAATGGGTTTAAAGTGACCCCTATTAAAATGCAAATTATGGAGGCAGATTCATGAATGATATTCAGTTTCTTCAGCATCTGCTCCAAATTGACAGCTCCAATCCGCCCGGAAACGAGCATTTAGTGACTGAAGCTTTTATTAACAGATGCAAGCAAAATGGTCTGCCGTTTAAAGTGACCATGCTTGATGAGACTCGAAGCAATTTTGAAGTTACGCTGCCAGGAAAAAGCGGTAAACAGCTATTCTTATGCGGCCATATGGATACAGTTTCACCTGGAACAGGAGAATGGGTTTACTCCCCTTTTTCAGGGGAAATCGCAAATGGCCGGATTTATGGCAGAGGAGCTTCTGATATGAAAAGCGGCCTTGCAGCAATGTTCCTGGCTTTGGAGGAGCTGTATCTTTCAAATATTCTTCCGCCAGCAGACGTTACCTTTTTGGCAACAGCAGGGGAAGAAGTTGACAGCTGCGGTGCCAGGGTTTTTTTAAACGAAAATGATGGCCGAAAAATTGATGCACTTGTCATTGCCGAACCGACAAATGAAAAAATTGTGATTGGCCATAAGGGAGCCCTTTGGCTTGAGATCACAGCTTATGGAAAAACCTCTCACGGTTCCATGCCGGAACAGGGAATCAATGCAGTAGATCATATGCTGAAAATAATCCGGGTATTGGATGAAATGAAAAATGAATGGAAGACAGAAAAGAAGCCCCTCGGACAAAGCAGCCTGGCTGTTACCATGATTGAAGGCGGAGTGCAGACTAATGTCATTCCGGATAAATGCAGCATCAGAGCAGATATTAGAACAGTTCCCCCTCAATCCCATTCCCATTTTATAAACAAGCTAAAATCCAAACTAGATGTTCTATTGGATCAGGGCGAAATTTATAAATACAGTGTTGAACCCCTTCTTGACCGTCCATCTATTTTAACTGATCCTGCTCGGGACATTATTCAAATTGCGCAGATGGTAAAGGGCGAATCGGAAGCGGACCATTACGGGGTGTCCTACTATACAGATGGTGCTGTACTTAATCCAAGGAGTGAAATTCCTACCTTGATTTATGGCCCAGGTGATGAAAAGCTCGCGCATCAGCCAAATGAGTGGGTTAGTCTGGCGGCATATCAGCGCTCCATTCAATTTTACAGACAGCTTATTATGTCATATGGAACGCTGGAGCCGTCAGAAGTAACTCCAATGCGAGGGGGAGGAAGAAATTGAGCAGTATTCTGATAAAAAACGCTGAAATTATTACAATGAATGCAGCTGAAGAAATCATTTTCGGAGACTTATATATTGTAGATGACCGCATTGCCGAAATTGGACAGAACTTAACACATAACGCAGATAAAGTAATCGATGCCAGCGGAAAGACGATCATTCCAGGATTTATTCAGACACATATCCATCTGTGCCAGACATTATTCCGCGGGCAGGCTGATGATTTGGAGCTTCTTGATTGGCTGAAGCAAAAGATCTGGCCGCTTGAGGCTTCGCATGATGAAGAGTCCATCTATTATTCTGCTATGCTCGGAATTGGCGAATTGCTCCAGAGCGGAACAACAACTGTAGTGGACATGGAAACGGTTAATCATACCGAATATGCCTTTCAGGCCATTGCCGAAAGCGGCATACGGGCACTTGCCGGAAAGGTCATGATGGATAAAGGGGATGAGGTCCCTGTTCCGTTAAGAGAAAATACCTCCAAGTCCATCCAGCAAAGCGTGGATCTCCTTGAAAGATGGCATAACCGTGATAACGGACGCATACAATATGCCTTCTGTCCCCGATTTGTCGTTTCCTGCACAGAGGAATTGCTGACAAATGTCAGGGATCTCTCTGCACAGTACAATGTAAGAGTTCATACTCATGCATCGGAAAATGCCAATGAAATTCTGCTTGTTGAAAGAGAACTGGGCATGCGGAATGTAGTTTACCTGGACAGCATTGGGCTTGCCAATGAAAGGCTGATACTGGCCCATTGTGTTTGGCTTAATGAAGATGAAAAAAGAATCATTAAAGAGCGGGGCGTAAAGGTCAGCCATTGTCCGGGATCCAATCTAAAGCTGGCATCAGGTGTGGCAGAAATTCCATCCTTATTGGATCAAGAGGCTTTTGTAAGCCTGGGGGCGGATGGGGCTCCCTGCAATAACAATCTGGATATGTTTAATGAAATGAGACTGGCTGCCATCATTCAGAAGCCTGTGCACGGACCAACAGCAATGAATGCGAGAACCGTCTTCAGAATGGCGACGATCGGCGGAGCTAAGGCAGTTGGAATGGAACAGGAAATCGGAAGTCTGGAGCCCGGAAAGAAAGCAGACCTTGCTATCCTTAATCTGAATGATTTTCATGTATATCCGTCATTTGATATCGATACTATCTCGAGGATAGTCTATTCAGCCACTCGTGCAGATGTAGAATCTACCATTGTCAATGGGAAAATTGTGATGGAAAATCGGAAGCTGAACACAGTTGATAAAGAAATGGTTTTAAAAGAAGCGAACTCCAGCATAAAAAGGCTGCTCAAAAGATTAGAGACAGCAGTTTATTAATCTTCTAATTCGGCTGAAAACATATCAGCCGGTTTTTTTATGGTAAAATATAGTAAAGGGGTGTGATGTTGTGAAAGCCGAAATTTTAGATCATGCAAATCTAATGCAGGCTTCTGAGTTTATTGCAGAATTGAACGCCTTGCCAGAGTGTCATATAGGGTATTTGGGGACCAGTCAAAACGATATTTATCAAAGTCTGGAAGAAATGAATCGTGATGCCGTATCAGCTGCATTTATTGTCTGGGAGGGTGATGCTCTTGCTGGTTTTCTGGGTGCAGATGCCGATCTTAATAAAGGGACAGCGGAGTTATGGGGACCTTTTATACAGGAAAATGAACTTATGAGACTACTATGGGAAAAAGCACTCCATTATTTTGAAGGAAAGCTGCATACATACTTTATATTTGCAGATACATCCAACCATGCGGCAGCCGAATTTGCATCAAAAAACGGATTTAGGCTGCAATCGGCTCAAACATACATGGAACTGAAAGATAATTCAAGCAATGGTTTAAGAAAGGTCAGTTTATTGCCGATTCACTTTCATAGTGAATTTATTCATTTGCATGATACCTTATTTCCTCATACATATTATTCAGGAAAAGAGATTATCGAAAGAATGAATGATGATCATAAAGTCTATACATCTCTTGATGCTGATGGATTAAATGGCTATTTATATGCAGAATACAATCGTGAAGAAAAAGAAGGAAGCATTGAATTCATTGGTGTGGATCCCAATAAGCGCATGAAGGGGATTGGACGGAATTTGCTTGAAATGGCGATTCATGATCTTTTTATGAATAGTGGAGCCAAAAGCATTAAGCTTTGTGTAGAGACAACAAACGAGAAAGCGCTGTCTATTTATAAAAAAGCAGGGTTTAAAGTTGAGAGATCATTGAATTTTTATAAGCTTGATATTCGGGAATAAGAGCAATAAGTTAGTGTGCTTTTGCGTTTTTAGGTAAAATATAATTAACCAGATAAAATTGGAGGGAACAAAATGGCTATTGAAAACCCAAGCAGGGACGAAATCGGTGTCCTCTTAAAAAAGGCAAAGCGGATTGCTGTTGTAGGATTAAGCGGAAATCCTGAACGCACATCCTATATGGTATCAGAGGCGATGCAAAAAGCTGGATATGAAATCATTCCGGTTAATCCGTCTGTTGATGAAGTTCTTGGTGTAAAGGCAGTGCCTAGTCTTAAAGACATCGAGGGGCATGTGGATATCGTTAATGTATTCAGGCGATCTGAGTTTCTTCCGGAAATCGCGCGGGAATTTGCTGAAATAGATGCTGATATCTTCTGGGCTCAGCTTGGAGTGGCAAACCAGGAAGCATATGATTTTCTAAAAGAAAAAGGGTACATTGTCATCATGGACCGCTGCATTAAAGTTGAACATGCTCTGACGAAGTAAACTCAGCATGAGGTCTCTATAAGATCTCATGTTTTTTATTTTTTATAGAATCCCTGT
The DNA here is from genome assembly GCF_022811925.1 of Cytobacillus oceanisediminis. Lineage (NCBI taxonomy): Bacteria > Bacillati > Bacillota > Bacilli > Caryophanales > Bacillaceae > Cytobacillus > Cytobacillus oceanisediminis. The sequence goes on from NZ_CP065511.1 coordinate 2,579,778, forward strand.
AAATAAAGGGTTTATGCAACGGAAATAATCAGGATAAATCTTTTAAATCCCAAGATCTTATTTGCCAAAACCAAATAAATAGATAAAATAAAGCATAGACCATCCTAATTTATATGGTAAAATATAAATATAGAACACCTGTTCGAATATTGTTTGTTCACAAAGAAAATTGGCTGTGCAGCCGAATTCTTATACGGGTGTTCCATTGCCGTGATTTTGGCGGCATGTGTTTTTGCAGGAAATGAAAGGGGTATGTTCGTGGCAAGAAATCAGGAAGCTTTTGACTACAATGATGATGCCATACAGGTACTCGAAGGGCTTGAAGCTGTTAGGAAACGCCCTGGGATGTACATTGGAAGTACGGATGCAAGGGGTTTGCACCATCTTGTATATGAGATTGTCGATAATGCTGTCGATGAAGCACTGGCAGGTTACGGGGATCATATCATTGTCAGAATACATAAAGATAATTCAATAAGTGTTCAAGATAAAGGACGCGGTATGCCTACAGGTATGCACAAAATGGGCAAGCCGACTCCAGAAGTTATATTGACTGTCCTTCACGCTGGGGGAAAGTTTGGCCAGGGAGGCTATAAGACAAGCGGCGGGCTGCATGGTGTTGGTGCATCCGTAGTCAACGCCCTCTCCGAGTGGCTTGTTGTTAAAATTAAACGTGACGGCTTTGTGTATGAACAGCGTTTTGAGCAGGGCGGAAAGCCGGTGACCACGCTGGAAAAGGTGGGTAAGACAAATCAATCAGGGACTACCATCCACTTTAAGCCAGATCCGTCGATTTTTTCGACTACCACGTATAATTACGAAACACTCTGCGAGCGTCTACGTGAATCTGCTTTCCTTCTTAAAGGAATGAAAATAGAAATCATAGATGAACGCAATGACTTTCATGACGTTTTTCACTATGAAAATGGCATAGAAGCATTTGTTGAATATTTAAATGAAGAAAAGGATGTTCTTCACCCTGTAGTAAGCTTCGAAGGCGAAAGTAATGGTATTGAAGTGGACTTTGCTTTTCAATTCAATGATGGATACTCAGAAAATGTCCTTTCATTCGTCAACAACGTCCGCACAAAAGACGGCGGTACGCATGAGGCTGGATCCAAAACAGCGATGACAAGGGCTTTTAATGAATATGCCCGCAAAGTGAATCTTCTGAAGGAGAAAGATAAAAACCTGGATGGAGCAGATCTGCGGGAAGGATTCACGGCTATCGTCTCTGTTCGTGTCCCGGAGGAGCTTTTGCAGTTTGAGGGCCAGACGAAAGGCAAACTGGGAACCAGTGAAGCACGTTCGTCTGTTGATTCTGTTGTATCCGAGCATTTGTCTTATTTCCTTGAAGAAAACCCTGAGACAAGCTCCCTGTTAATCAAAAAGGCGATTAAAGCTTTCCAGGCAAGAGAAGCTGCCCGCAAAGCACGTGAGGAAGCAAGGAGCGGGAAGAAGCGGAAAAAATCTGAAGCAATGCTTTCTGGAAAACTTACCCCAGCACAATCACGGAACCCGCAAAGAAACGAATTATATCTGGTTGAGGGAGATTCTGCCGGGGGATCTGCTAAACAGGGAAGGGACAGGCGCTTCCAGGCTGTGCTCCCGCTTAGAGGTAAAGTAATCAACACAGAAAAAGCAAAGCTCCAGGATATCTTTAAAAATGAAGAAATCAATACGATTATCCATGCAGTTGGGGCAGGCGTTGGCGCAGATTTTAATCTGGACGACGTCAACTACGATAAGGTAATCATCATGACAGATGCCGATACGGATGGAGCACATATTCAGGTGCTTTTGCTCACTTTCTTTTACAGGTATATGAAACCGCTGCTTGAAGCGGGCAAGGTGTTCATTGCGCTGCCCCCCTTGTATAAAGTAAGCAAAGGTTCAGGCAAAAAAGAAGTGATTGAGTATGCATGGAGTGATGATGACCTGCAGGATACCATTAAAAAAGTGGGTAAGGGCTATATGCTTCAGCGCTATAAAGGGCTCGGAGAAATGAACGCTGATCAGCTCTGGGAGACGACTATGGATCCAGAGTCGCGCACACTGATCCGCGTAAAGATTGATGATGCAGCAAGAGCTGAACGCCGTGTGACCACATTGATGGGCGATAAGGTTGAACCTCGCCGCAAATGGATCGAATCCAATGTAGCGTTCGGTCTTGAAGAAGATGGAAGTATACTTGAAAATGAGAATATTTCAGTACTAGAGGAGGATGGTGTTGAATCATGAGTTCTGCTGAAAAATTCCGGGACCTTCCTCTTGAAGATGTATTAGGCGACCGCTTTGGGCGTTATAGTAAATATATTATTCAGGATCGTGCGCTTCCAGATGCACGTGATGGGCTAAAGCCCGTTCAAAGACGGATTCTTTATGCCATGCATGTAGAAGGCAACACACACGAAAAGGGCTTTAGAAAATCTGCTAAAACAGTCGGAAATGTAATCGGCAATTATCATCCGCATGGCGATACATCTGTATATGACGCCATGGTGCGGATGAGCCAGGATTGGAAGGTTCGAAACCTTCTAGTTGAAATGCACGGTAATAATGGGAGCATCGATGGAGATCCTCCAGCAGCCATGCGTTATACAGAGGCGCGATTATCGGCCCTTTCTTCCGAATTGCTGAGAGATATTGAGAAAAGAACAGTTGAATTTATCCCGAACTTTGACGATACGTCTAATGAGCCAACCGTTTTGCCGGCTGTCTATCCGAATTTGCTTGTCAATGGCTCAACAGGTATTTCGGCTGGTTATGCAACTGACATTCCGCCGCATCATTTAAATGAGATTATAGATGGTGTTATTTTACGGATGGATAAGCCCGACTGTTCTATCGATGATCTGATGGAGCATATTAAAGGGCCGGACTTCCCTACTGGAGGCATCATCCAGGGAATCGAAGGAATTAAAAAAGCTTATGAAACAGGAAGAGGGAAAATCATTGTCCGCGGAAAGGCCGAATTCGAAGATTTGCGCGGAGGAAAAAAGCAAATTGTCGTTACTGAAATTCCTTATGAAGTGAATAAAGCAAATCTGGTAAAGAAGATTGATGAATTCCGCCTGGACCGGAAAGTAGAAGGGATTGCCGAAGTTCGTGATGAAACAGACCGGACGGGCCTTCGTATTGTGATAGAGTTAAAAAAGGATGCGGATCCTGAAGGCGTCCTTCATTATCTGTATAAAAACAGTGATTTGCAGATCCCTTATAACTTCAATATGGTTGCCATCCACAATCGTCACCCGAAATTAATGGGATTAAGAGAGCTGCTGGATGCCTATATAGGCCATCGTAAAGAGGTTGTTACACGCAGATCACAGTTTGAGTTGCAAAAGGCTGAGGCGCGTCAGCATATCGTTGAAGGCCTGATGAAGGCTCTTTCTATCCTGGATGAAGTGATTGCAACGATCCGGGCTTCTAAAGATAAAAGGGATGCGAAAGATAATTTGATTGCGAAGTTTGAGTTCACTGAACCTCAGGCAGAAGCAATCGTTTCCCTGCAGCTATATCGCTTAACCAATACAGATATCACTGCCTTAAGAGCAGAGGCTGAGGAGCTTGCTAAGCTAATCGGCGAGCTTAAAGCTATTCTGGAAAGCGAGAAGAAGCTGCTCTCTGTCATTAAAAAAGAGCTAAGGGATGTCAAAAAACGCTTTGCGGATGAACGCCGTACCAGAATTGAAGCAGAGATAGAGGAAATTAAGATCAATCTTGAGGTGCTGGTAGCCAGTGAAGATGTGATTGTAACGGTAACGAAGGAAGGCTATGTCAAGCGTACCAGCCAAAGATCGTTTGCCGCCTCTAACGGACAGGATTTCGGCATGAAGGATTCAGACAGAATTATTGCCCAGCTTGATATGAATACAACCGATGTTCTCCTTGTATTTACGAATAAAGGCAACTATCTGTACTGCCCAGTTCATCAGCTGCCGGATATCCGCTGGAAAGATCTCGGTCAGCATATTGCCAATATCATTCCGATAGACAGGAATGAATCGATTGTCCGGGCAATTCCTGTAAAAGATTTTGAGACGGAAGAATATCTTCTGTTCATGACGAAGAACGGCATGGTAAAGAAAACTGAGCTAAAAGCTTATAAGGCCCAAAGATATTCTAAGCCGCTTGTTGCAGTTAATGTAAAAGGCAATGATGAAGTTCTTGATGTTTATTTAACAGATGGCACGAAGGAAATATTCCTTGCCACCCATCAGGGATTCGGCCTTTGGTTCCATGAAGAGGAAGTGAGTATCGTTGGTGCCCGTGCTGCCGGCGTTAAAGGCATTAACCTGAAAGACGGCGATTTTGTTGCAGGTGCTCAGCTTATTGAGGATCAGAAAGAGCAGGCTGTCGTGATTGTTACACAGCGAGGTTCCATTAAAAAAATGAAGCTGAGCGAATTTGATCGGACTTCCCGTGCCAAGCGCGGTGTAGTGATGCTTCGTGAATTGAAATCAAACCCTCACCGTATTGTTGGCTGTGTGATTGTACGCAGCAAAGATAATTTATACATTGAAAGTGAAAAAGGCCATATAGAAGCAGTTAATGCTTCATCAATCCGTTTTAATGACAGATACTCTAATGGATCATTCATTATTGATGAATCCGAGAGCGGCAAGGCAAAATGCATCTGGAAGACTGAAGTCCAGGAAGATGATGCAGGCCAGGTGACTGAATAAGATTTATTTGCCCCTGTGAAAACAGGGGCTTTTATCGTTATAAGCTGTAGGGAAATTGGTTCATCCGGTTTTTGATGACTATATTGAGGTTAAAGATTTGTGAAGTTAAAAAGGATTCTGAATAATATTATTCTTCTGATAGTTATTTTGTATAAAAAATTAATATAATCTCATGTGAAACCGATTAAAAATATTTGTTTTTGAATTGGGAATAACAATGTTTTCCGCTTAATATCAGGGTTTTTGAAAATTTTTAAACCATTGGAATGAATATTCGACTTGTCTATTAAAAATTCTTTTGATAGATTATAAGGAGTGTGTTGTTTTTGTGAAATAACAATAGAATGGATTAGGGGGAATAGCATGGGTTTGTTGGAATCAATCGTAGGCTTTCTAAATGACCTTTTATGGACGTACATTTTGATTGCCGCACTAATAATTTTGGGATTATATTTCAGTTTTAAAAGCAGGTTTGTCCAATTAAGATATTTTGGTGAAATGTTCAGAATATTGGGCGATAAAGCGATGGTATCTGCAGAAGGGAAGAGAGGGATATCATCCTTTCAGGCTTTTACTATTAGTGCAGCCTCCCGTGTAGGTACAGGTAATATAGCCGGTGTAGCAACTGCAATTGCTGCAGGGGGGCCAGGGGCTGTCTTTTGGATGTGGCTCATCGCTTTTATTGGGGGAGCATCCAGTTTCATTGAAAGTACTTTGGCGCAGATTTATAAAGTGAAAGATAAGGATGGTTTTCGCGGCGGTCCGGCCTACTATATGGAAAAAGGGCTGAATAAGCGATGGATGGGAATAATGTTTGCAATCATTATTACATTCTGTTTTGGTCTGGTTTTTAACTCTGTTCAATCGAACACCATCTCTTTAGCTTTTAATGAAGCGTTCGGTGCGAGCCGTCTAACCATCGGACTTGTGCTTGCGGCATTAACGGCGATCATCATTTTCGGCGGCGTTAAACGGATTGCATATGTGTCACAAGTCGTTGTGCCGATAATGGCGGTTATATATTTAGCTGTCGCTATTGTAATTGTCATGATGAATTTTACTGAAATTCCTAATCTGGTTGGCAGCATTGTTAAAGGAGCTTTTGGGCTTGATCAGGCTGCTGGCGGAGCAATGGGTGCTGCAGTGATGATGGGTATTAAAAGGGGTCTCTTTTCAAACGAAGCAGGAATGGGCAGCGTGCCAAATGCAGCTGCTACAGCTTCAGTTTCCCACCCTGTAAAACAAGGATTGATTCAAACCCTTGGGGTATTTGTGGATACGATATTAATATGTTCTGCTACCGCTTTTATCATCCTTCTATCAGGTGAGTATGCTAATTCTGACCTTACAGGCATTGAATTGACACAGGCAGCCCTTAGCACACATGTTGGATCATGGGCACCTATGTTTATAGCTGTTGCTATTTTCTTATTTGCGTTCACATCTGTTATCGGAAATTATTATTATGGAGAAACAAATATTGAATTTATTAAAGAAAGCAGCTCTGCGTTATTTATTTATCGCATTGCCGTACTTGGAATGGTTATTTTCGGATCTGTAGTTGATTTAGCAATCGTTTGGAGCCTCGCCGATTTATTCATGGGCATAATGGCCATCATTAACTTTATTGCAATTGTATTGCTTGCTAAAATTGCCTTTGCAGCTCTGAAGGACTATAAGGCACAAAGAAAAGAAGGAAAAGACCCTGTGTTTTATGCTGACTCTATCCCAGGTCTAAAAGGTATTGAATCCTGGGAAACGAAAGAAAATGCTTTAAAAAAGGCAGCTAAATAATTTATTGGTTACAGCCTCTTATCCTTAGGATAGGAGGTTTTTTGTGATTTTACATGTTATTTCCATAATTGGGCAAGATAATAAAAAAATAGGGAGGATTCGTAAATGAAAAAAGAATTGCTTTTTGCGTTTGCGGCTTTCTTTTTTATGTCTCTCTCCGCCATAACAGGCGTATATGCTGGTGAGGAAGAACAAAAAGCTGTAACGGTGTCAAAAAATAAAGTGGATGTAACCGGTGATAATAAGGCGGATACCGTCTATATTAAGGGTGTTTATTATGAGGAAGGCGCATCATTTTTAAAGGAAATATCACTTGAAATAAAGGCTTCAGACGGTAATACGTTTAAAGCGGAGCTTGCTGGAGGCTATAAACCTCAAATACAGTTTGAGGATTTAAACCATGATTCCATAAAAGATATGTTTATAAGTATTCCAACAGGGGGAAGTGGCGGCCTGTCGAATTTTTATTTATACACGTTAAAGGACTTTACGCTGACTGACCTGTCGGTTCCAGATCCTTTAGTGATCAATAGCCAATTTGAAAATGGCTACAAAGCCAATATTAGCATTCAGGACACCAAACAATCATATACGTTTGATTTAAGGGACCGGAGCGAGGAATATGAACGGCTTGGTTTGTATTTAAACGGAAAACTAAGTGAACCCTCCGAACTAATGGTAAATCCTTATAGCACGCTGAAGATCATCCCTGTTGAAGGTCAAAACGGATTATTAGGAATTCAAAGAATAAGCGGTGCCTATAATGCAGATACAATAGCATTTGTAGAATCTTTCTGGCTGTATGAAAAAGGGAAATGGATGTTAAAAGACACCAAAGTAATGAAAATGAATTCCCGCATGCGTTAATGAAATGGGCATTTGTCACGTTTCTTTCAGCGCCCCATATACTGGGCATAAGGAAATTTGTATATGGGGGCGCTTATTATGAGTAATTTTAATCCATCTAAGCTGTCGGTTAAATATTTGCCTCCTGCGACGGAATTCAGACCCGTAGACAGCAGGAAATATACGCTTACACACTCAGATGCAACAGGAGAATTATTTTTGGCGATAGGCGGATGCTATGACTTTAATGCTGTCAATCCTAAATTCCGTGATGAAGTATTTGCTGAATGGATTCCCCAAATGGGGCAGTATGTGCTGAGCGGCAGGGTATATATCAGCGGTGGGGAATTCGATAAGCAATACTCAAAAATAAGGTTTCTTATCTTCCAAAAAGAGTTGGATCTGGCGCTGACAGCTATGGTTTATGGAGACAGATGTTTTTATACCAATTATCCCTGGCTGCTTGATTCGCCAATCTTTATATATTTTGAATCTGCTTACCCGGAGTTCAGCAAACTGCTTTATTACGGGACTCCGAGAAAATATTTAAGTGCAGCATTGCAGCCAGTATGAAATGGATGAACAGGAACGTGTGTTTGGTTTATGAAAAATAGCTCAAAACGCAGCAATTAATGTAAAAGAAGCTATACTTAATCATATAAGCAAAGGAGCGATTAGAATGAAGAAAGAACAGGAGAAAGCCTTTGGATTGAGCTATGAATCGGATGGAGAGATGGGAGAAAAAACTAAAAACAATAATAAGGATAATAAAGAACAAGATGATATGTTTTTAATACTACACAGGATAGTGAATAAATTAAATGGATTTGAAAAGATGGTTGCATATAAATATATTATGTAAACTAGACAAAAATGTATCAGGTAATAGGGAATGTTGAATATCTGCGTAATATCGATTAATTTAAGTATTAACTGGACCATCGGAATATTTAACCATAGATTCAGCAATAAACGAAATAGTTCTTTAAAAATTAACTTTAAAAATTAAACTGAAAATTATTCACAACAAAATTTCTTGGTTTGCAGATTAAATCATTTAAGGAATATTAGACTGTAAATTTTCATGTTGTCTCACTATCTTAAGTATACTTTGATATTGAGACAACAATTTCATTTCAATATATTACTTCCTATAATATATATTATGTAAACTAATAAAAATCTCAAACGTACAAATAAGTTACCTCTTCAACTCTAACTACCTGCACCTTGTTTCTCTGCCATTACACAATAATAATCTATCGACTTGTACTTAAGATGTTCAATCCTGATATTTGAGTAACCTGTTTCTTTTAGCAAGTTTTTGAGTTCTTCAGCTGCTGGGGTATATAATTCGAAATCAGAGTCATCAGATGTTCTTTCGGACATTATATCCTTGGAACGAAACGTAATGACTAACCTCCCCCCTGGTTTGAGCACTCTTTTTATCTCGCGTAGAGCAAGAACAGGACTGGACCAAAAGTAAATCGTGTTCACTGTAAATATCTTATTGAATACCCATTCGCCATAAGGAATTTTTTCGATATCTCCTTGTTTGAATTCCATTTAATAAGTTCTCTTTTTTTGATTTTGCAGTAAGTATGATTATTGGTACATCACTTTCTTTCCTTATTAAACGGCATATTTCTTCTCCAGAAATATCAGGAAGCATTAGGTCTAGAATAATGATATCAATGTCATCTGCTTTTGCTTTTTTTAAGGCATCTATCACATTGGAAGTCATCAGAATATCCCAGCCCTCCTTTTCAAAGTAGGCCTTTAATACTTCAAGAATCATATCTTCATCATCTATTAAAAGAATTTTTGTCACGGGTAACCACTCCTTGTGTTTATTTTATCATCCTCGATTATTTAAATTGTAATCTTCATATATTCCACATGAGTTCTCCATAAGATCTGCATTTCCTTAGAGTATTCTAAAATCAAGAAAGGAGATGAATGATTATGAGAAAATTTGTGATTGGCGTTTTAAGTGCAGGGTTTATTTTGGGGGCAGGAACATATGCATTTGCAGAAGAAAACGGAAACGGTGGTTTAAACTTCGGGCAAATGAAGCCAATGTTCGAGGAGATGCATCCTGATCTCTCAACAAAGGAGCAAAAAGAAATGTTTGATTCATGCCATGGAAAAGATGGGATGATGCAGCAAACCGGAGCTGAAAGCATGATGAATAATCTTTAGCTCGAGGTGATTCCAAATGATGGGCGGATATGGAATTGGCATGATGGGTTTTAGGAATATTAGGATGGCTACTAAATCTTACCTTGATAGGAATCGTAGTTTATTTTGCAGTAAAAATGGCTATCAAAAATCAAAAATAAATCTTTAATTCAATTAAACGTAAAAAAGGACCGGAATTGAATACGGTCCTTTTTGTGCTCAGTTTTTTATATAATTTGTAAAAGAATTCTCAAAGGTATTCCCTGGCTTTGGATATACTGAAGCCGCGCATTCAAAGAGTCAAACGATCGTTTGTTGTGATTGTGCCATTGATTGAAACATCGTTTTAGTAGACTGCACCTTGTTCTAATACAATTTATTAATTCCAAAAAGTATTTGGCAAAATGATTACCAAATACTTTTACAAAAAAATCGAATGATTAGGAATAAAATACAGGCTATGACTAAAATCTCAAGTAGCCCTTGCTTAAAGCAAAAAAAAGAGTATGACTCTTGTACTAATAATGTGAGTCATACTCTTTTTTAAAAAAGCTGCTTACTTTTATTGGACCAACACTAGCGTACAGGTTTCCATTTTCGCAAAAATAATGTATTGCCAACTACCGAGACAGAACTGAAAGCCATGGCTCCCCCAGCAAGAATCGGATTTAAAAGGCCGATTGCTGCAACTGGAATCAAAACAACGTTGTATGCAAATGCCCAGAAAAGATTTTGTTTGATTTTTCTCATTGTAGTTTTGGAAAGGCTGATTGTATCAACAATTCCCATCAGGTCACCGCGCATTAATGTTATATCCGCAGCCTCTATTGCAACGTCTGTACCTGTTCCAATAGCAATTCCGACATGGGCAGCAGCTAGTGCAGGGGCATCATTAATCCCATCCCCAACCATTGCAACTATTTTTCCTTCCTGCTTCAATACCCATATTTTTAAGATGTTTAATAGCTTTGGCAGAAGTTTCTTTAACTGTATCCGCGACAGCTATTATACCTGCTAGGCTGTCATTAACTGCTATTAGCATAGCGGTTTTTCCTTCCCCTTCAAGCTTTTCCATGCGGCTTAATGCATTGCCTATTTCTATATTATTCTTGATCATTAACTTCTTATTTCCAATAAGCACCTTCTGAACTTTGATAATTACTTGGATTCCGTGACCTGGGATGGCATTAAAGTTTTTTGTATCCTGAAGCTGAATGCCTCTTTCTTTTGCACCATTTACAATTGCTTCCCCAAGAGGATGCTCCGATCCTTTTTCAGCTGAAGCAGCTAAATAGATTCCCCTGCCTATAGAAAATAAACTGCATAAAACCCCAGATTCTATTTTTGAACCTGGGGTCTGTCACATATTCAGCTGTTCTAATAAAATTAATAGACAATTGTCTCAGTTTTTTATTTATATAGTGATAGAAGATGAATTAATTTGTAATGCTTATTCCATTCGGTACTCCTTTTACTTCAATTGTTTCAATTACCTTATTCAATTCCTTATCGATAATGCTTACCGTATCTTCAAACATATTCGTTACATACACCCTCTTATTGTCCGGACTTGTTACCACTCCATGGGACCCTTTTCCGGTTTCAATTTCAGCTGTAGCTTTCTTTGCAGCAAGATCTATAACTGTAACACTGCTGGAAGGAGCTTCTTCTGTTCCCTGGTTTGCAACATAGGCAAACTGATCTTTCTCATCGATATATACTTGTGCAGGACCAGTCCCCACCGGAATTTTATCAACCTTTTCAGTAGTCAAATCAACCACAGCGAGAGCATTTTCTCCATTTAATGTAGCGACAAGCGTTTTTCCATCAGAAGTAACACCCGTAGTTACAGGAGCTGTTCCCACTTTGATTCGCTTTTCTTCCTTCATGGTTTCAAGGTTAACAACACTTACTGTGTCTTCACCCATGTTGGCAATATAAGCTCTCTTGCTATCTGATGAAATTCTGAATCCATGTGGCCCTTTCCCTGTCTCCACTGTATTAACTACATTAAAACTCGGGATATCAATGACAATCACATTATTGTCTTCATTGTTTGTTACTGCAGCGTATTTCCCATCCTCTGAAAAAACAATATGGGCAGGGTGGTTGCCAACTTCGACTTCCTGCATTAGTTCATCGTTTTCAATGCTGTAAAAAACTGCTTTTGCACCCATTTCCATTCCTTCTCCGTGACCATCATCCTCTCCACCGTGCCCTGCCATACTTGGCACCACCGTTGCCCCAATCATTTTTCCATCTGGTGAAACCTGCACATTATGAACAGAACCATCTACTTCTATTGTCGATACAATTGAATTATTAGCTGCATCAATTTTAGAGATGCTTCCTCCCTCGTTTGCGGTGAAATAATATTGGACAGCTGTCTTCTCATCGGCCTCTTCTTTATTCTCATCTGCTTCCCGTTCCTTGTTTTCTACTTTGGAAACAGGTTCCTTGTCACTCTTTTTATCTTCCCCAGCATTACTTGCTGAACTGCATCCTGCCAGTATCACTCCTACTAGCAACAGAAAAATAAATACACTTTTTTTTACTTTACTCATGATATGTTCCTCCTTTTCGAATTTAAGGAAAGCATAATAACTAAAAAAGAATACAAAAGTGATTTATTTCACTATGCCAAGTTTATTTTCAAAAAGTCTAACAATCTTTTGAACTCCATCAAATCTTCATATTTGGAATATAGGATAAGAATTTTCAACGCAAAAAAATGAACAGACCAAATTGTTGCCTGTTCATTAGGAACTACTAGTTTTTTTATCTGAAAAATAAAACTAATTAATCCTATCAATCCCACAATCAAAGACCAGATTATTAAAAATATACCGGTTGGTATTTTGTTATTTCTGATTTTCCCTTCTTATTCGAACAGCACGATATATGACATCACTCCGTTTTAATAGTTATTTACACAAGCAGACATATTTTCTTTGGTCGTCTGCGGATGGCATTCAGATTCCGCTTCAGGAGCTTTTTCGAGTGCCATCCATTTTCCTCTTTGGAACTGAATAACGAGTACAACTGCCCTAACTGCAATGTCAATTCCAATGGCAATCCAGACACCTGCTAAACCCCAACCTAGTTTTATGCCCAATAAATAGACAAGGAGTGTACGCACGGCCCACATTCCAATGGCGGTCAGGTACATTGGAAATTTTGTATTGTTTGCACCTTGGAATGCCCCTGTTAATACCATAAGCATAGCTAAAAAGGGTTGAAAAACGCCCGATATCTTTAAAGCTGTTCCTATATTTCCGATTACCTCCTGATCCTCTGTAAAGAACCTTCCCGCCCAATCACCAAGAAAGAATAGCATAGCTCCAAGAACAGACATTGATGCTAAAGTTAAGACGGTTGTAAGCTTGGCATATCTTCTCGCTTCATCTAGGTTACCGGCCCCGATTTGCTGACCGACTAGTATTGTCGCTGCCGTTGCGAACCCGTAACCAATCATATATGAAAAGACCTCTATATTTCCTGCGATTTGGTGTGCGGCAAAAGCATTTGTTCCGAGTGCAACAACAAATCCAAAATACACTATTTGTCCTGCCCTCATTACTAATCGTTCTCCAGCAGCTGGTGCACCGAGTGTTGTGAGTTCCATTAAATGTACCTTGTCCAGTTTCCAATAATCACGGCGGAAAGCGAGAAGTTTTGACCGATTCAGATAGTATAAAAGCGCAGCACTTCCAACGACACGTGAAAAAACAGTAGCCAGGGCAGCTCCTACAATTCCCATTTCAGGAATAAATATAAAACCGAATATCAAAACATAATCTAGGACAGCGTTAATAATATTTATCATGATACTTACCTTCATCGGTGTTTTTGTATCTCCAGCCCCTCTAAGTATGGCACTCAATACAAACATTAAAGACATGAAGATAGACGGAATGCCTACTATTCGAAAATAAAGAGAACCAGCTTCTAACACATCAGCCTCTATTCCCATAAGCTTCAGTAATGGTTCTGCAAAAAAAAGGGTAATTACTCCCGTAAGCAAACCAAACAGTATGGCTAGGACTACAGATTGCTGGGAAATATGCCTTGCCTTTTCCGGCAAGTTCGCTCCAAGAAAATTTGCAATTCTAACGTTTGCAGCCACCCCAATCGCCATGAACAGAGCAAAATAGATAGCAAGGACAGCATTGGTAACTCCTACAGCGGACACTTCCGCTAAGCCTAACTTTGAGACAAAGTAGGTGTCTACAAAACCAAGGATGGTTTGAAAAAAATTTTCTATGACAGCGGGAATGGCAAGCACAATAATAATTTTTAGCCTATCTTTATTAGACTGAACATTTTTCAGTTTTGCATCTACAACTTCTTCTTTCAAATATCTTCCCTCCGTTTCTGAGAAGGCTGTATATAATAAATGTTTACCTTTAATTAAATAAGGCACACCTGAAAAGTGTGCCCTAGTTGATAATTAGGCTATTTACATTATTTACTTACCCGGAACATTTATTACAAATGGAACCGTATAAAGCTTTCCAAGATATTTAAATTGTCCCCAAATTTTATATTTCCTGAAATAGGGAATGTAGTCATGTATTCAACATCCGGTCCTTTAGCGGCCTCATCTTTTGGATGGACGTGGAGAAACTCGTCCATTTTTTCACTTACAATGACTACATGTCCTGCTGATCCAAGATAAGGTTCCAAATTTGTAATTTTGTTCCTTTTGCTGTCCGTAACAGTAAATGTCATTAGTACATGTTGTTTTACGGCCAAATCATCAAATTTTAACTCAAATATTAAATCGTCTACATGCTTTATTAATTCCTTATCGGAATTAACTGTTTCATAATGTTCCTCGCCTTCAACTATTAGGTCATACTTGGCAAGTTGCTGCGCAGAACCTTCTGGAAGGAAATCAGCAAATATTTTGTACGTTCCTGCTTTTGGAAAGGAGGACTTGACACTAAACTTGCCTTCCCCATCATAATTGGGGTGCAAATGCTGAAAAATACTAAGATCGTGACTTATAACAAGTATGTGCATCTGTTTTTCATGTACAGCTGAGAAGGATGTAATATTCTTTCCGTTGCTATTGACTGATAAAGAAATTTCAGTTTCTTGCTTTGGTTTAACAGTAGCAGGACTGACATTCCATTCAGTTTGTATTTCTTCTACGCTATTAGAAAGTACCGCATGGACATGAGATTCATGTCCATGCGTACCATGGTTCGATCCTGATTCATCATTTCACCTCAAAAATGTTATATTATCTACTCTTCTATAAAGTTTTACCACTGTATTTCTTAAATAAACTCCACAAAAAATGCATATTTACCACTAAAATTTTAGGGTTGTATTAAAAAAATTCAGGCTATACATAAAAAAAATCAGCGTAAAACTATGTATGCAGCTAATTACATATGCACAAGAAAAAATACTAAACGGGGCAGAAGGGTTTAAAATAGTAATTGAGGGTAAAAGCAAATTGGGCTAAGAAGACTTCATTATGTACCACAGCCATATTGTTGAGTACGAAGAAGCGGTTATTTAGTAAGGACAGTTTGAGGTTAATAATAGGTGTTTAAAAAGTAAAAAAGATCGAAGCAAGCCTTTCGATCTTTTTTATTAATTCATTTAATTTTGCCTGCTTCTACAATGGCATCCCAGTTATTAGCTCCATCAGTTGTATAATATATGTCTCCATTAAATGAAACAAACGTCATTTCCTGTTCATTATTTGGGTTTTGAGCAAAATACCTAACTGCATCTTCTTTCATTTTAGGCAATGTTATTTCCTCTTCTGTTTCATTAGACAGAGAAACCTTTGTCAGCTTAGCTGTACCATCGTAAGTCCCGTAGATTAAGTTGTTATTTGTAAAAAAGACGGACGTGCCTTGTCCGCTTTTAGAAATTCGTTCAAAGGTTTCACCTTTATCCTTTGACAGGTATATTCCTTGCTGACCTGATGCGGCCAAATAATCAGCTTTTTGGGGATGTACAGCAACACTGAGCAATGTATCATCAAGACCATTTGCAGCTACTTTCTTCCATGTATTTGCGTTATCTTCGCTAAGATAGAAATTGCCTGTTTCCATAATGGAATTTTTCTTTGGATTCATTAGGAAAATCACCTGATTTTCATACCCTACTCCCATCAGATGGAAATCTGTTTCACCTTCAACAGCTAGCTGTTGAAGTGTTTTTCCATCATCGGTACTCTTCTGTATTCCTAATGGATTTGGAAGGTTTGAATCCTGTCCAGGGTGCCCACTCGTATAAAAGCCGTCTTTTGTTGCATTAAAGCCCATATAGTCATTGTTTTCTTCCTTAGTTTTATACCAATTCCCTCCATCATAAACCTTTAATCCATCATGAGCTGCATAAAAGGGCTTACCTTGATTTCCGGAATAGCCTACCCCGTGGATGTGATCAATTTTCCCATCAAAGACTTCAAAAAAGCTATTGGATGCTACCTCTTCCCCGCTTCCCTGTTCATCAGTTTGGGCTTCTGATTCGATATCCTTGTTATCTTTTTCTTCAGCCTGGCCACATGCTGCAAGGCTAAATGTTAATCCAAGTACTGCTAATAATAAAGAATTTTTCATAACTCTCACTCCTGCTACCAATTATAGGATCATTTCAGGAAGAGGCCAAACTAAATATGACACTTGGATAGGACGAATCAGATTCTTCACACCTAAATATTCTTTAAAAACCATGTGTCTCTCAAGTTTTTCTTTTTTCACACTCTTCTTCAAACGATCACATAAAGATTACAACCAAAATATGCACTTAATATGCAGAAAATACACAAGGTATACGTAAGTTTATTATCGGTTTGGTGAGATTCCTACCAAGTTAAATAAAAAGCGAAAAACTTAGAATATGTATTCAAAATAAGGAACATTAACCTGCCTAATAGTTGAAACAATTAATATTAGATAATAGATTACAAGAATTTATTAACAAAAGAAAAACAAAACAGTGACTTTATCTTTCCAATTGAGTCTATAATTTTTATCTGCTTTCTCTTGTATTTACATAACCTCAAGCACTGATCTACTGTTTTATAGGTACCTTCTTCTTCATGTATTACTACGTCTTCAAGAAACCTTTGGACCTATTTTTGTTCATTAAATATTGCTACAATATGATTTTGTTCAGAGCAAGAAATTTCAACTCCAAGAAATAAATAGCTTCTCTTACTGATTTTTAAACCACCTTGTAATGTAGGGTAATTTTCTTCACCGTACATCAAGTTGCCATAATAATTTTTATTGGGCAGTTCTCTCCTCCAAAAGAAGTTTTTGTCCATAATAATACATTAATTACAAAAAAATAAGCATACTGATAGTAAAGTTTCTGTTGGTATTATAATAAAAAATTTTGGGTTAAGTTTTGATTGAATAATGGGAATGAAATATGGTTCCATTGCTGGTTTGATGATTAATTAACCTTGCTGCCCTCTCCTCTATGCTGCCGCACATTTTTATGCTTGCATAAAGTTAATATAAACTATATTTCAAAGCGTAGGTGAAATTTGTTGATTCGTTTGCTTCCTTGTATCGTTATTTCTATTCTTTTAATCGGTTGCGCTAGCAGTGGTAATAATTCAAATGAACAGGATAAGAAAGCAACTCCTATTCAAACAGAGAGTCAGTCTTCACCTAAAGTTATACTTCTTGTTATCGATTCGATGATGGATGAGCCTTTAAAAAAAGCTATCCAAGAGAAGAAAGCTCCTGCTCTGGCGTTCTTTTTAAAAAACGGACAATATAGTAAAAATTTAGTAAGTTCCTATCCAACCATGTCGGTTACAATCGACAGTTCTTTAATAACTGGTGCTTACCCGGATAAGAGTAAGATTCCTGGACTTGTTTGGTTTAACAATGATAAGAAGCAAATCTTCACTTATGGAAATGGTTTATTTGAAATCATGAAGATTGGGGTTTCCCAATTTGCTGAAAGTATCATGCATCAATATAATAATGTAGACCTCAGTCCAAATGTAAGCACCATCCATGAGGATCTCGACACGATTAAAAAGGAATCAGCATCCATTAACGCATTTATTTATCGGGGAAATTATCATCATACCCTTAAAGTGCCAAAGGTGATAACAAAAGTGAGTAATTTACCTGAGGAATATGAAACCGCCGGGCCAAAAATGCTGTCTTTAGGTACATTTATTCACCAGGACAAAAAGAATAATCACATTGTGAATCGTTTAGGACTCAATGATGCCTTCGCGGTTCAAGAATTAAAATATCTTTTGGAAAAAAATATTATTCCTGATTTTACAATCCTGTATATTTCAGAAAATGACTTTACTGTACATAGGAAAGGGCCAAATACAATAAAAGGAATTGAAAAACTTGATAAGCATCTTCAGGAGGTCTTAAATAGTTTTCCGAAATGGGAAAATGCCCTTAATAATTATATCTGGGTTATCATTGGAGATAGTAATCAGTCACCTGTCATTGAACCGAAAAAAGAAGCTTTAATCGATTTAAAAGAAATCCTATCTAAAAATAGAATTTTAAAGCTCGGTAAGCCTGCTGCAAAAGACGATGAAATTGTAATTACAGCAAATGAACGTATGGCATATGTCTATAAAATTAACGAAAGTGTTGCATTAAAAAATATTGCCGAAAAATTGAAAACAGATCACCGGATTGCCTGGATTGCATGGAAGGAAAAAGAATTAATACATGTGATATCCGGAGATCATGAGGGATCCTTTAATTTTAATTCAGGTGGAACCTATCGTGATGTTTATAATCAAGCCTGGTCTATAAAAGGAAATACCTCCATTCTCGATTTAACCTTAAAGAACAAGAATATTCATTATGGGGATTATCCTGATGGATTAGCAAGGTTATATGGAGCGATGCATTCTCAGGAAGGTGAATTTCTTGTCGTTGATGCAAAACCAGGCTATGAATTCATTGGAGAAAGTTCACCTGAACATTCCGGTGGCGGCGCCCATGGTTCCATGCATAAAGATGATTCACTAATCCCCATCATTGTTACAGGAACCGATAAAAGTATCGATCAGCTGCGGATTGTGGATTTGAAAAATTGGATACTTGATTCTTTGAATTATTGAAAAAACATAAACCTTTTCTCAGCATATACCTGAGCGAAGGTTTATGTTTTGTTATAAATCACCAGCTTATTTGTTCCCGGGTTTTTCTTACAATTCAGCATGGTTTTAGGATTGCATTTTTGCTGACATTTTTTAATAAAATGATTCATTAACCTCCCAGGATTCCACCGTTTTATAAGCTGTTTGCGGATCATAGCCCTTTCCAAGCAAGTACGCAATTGCTGCAACTTCAGTCATAGCATGGGAAACTGAAGTGAATTTTGCTTCTGTTAGGCCATAATTCACAAAAGGTTTTACGTTCATTAATGTCTCGTTTTTTAAATTTCTGTTTGGCATAAAGTAACCATAATTCATGTTTTGATAATAGTGCATTTGTTTAGCTGCCTCCCCATTTTTTTACCTTGATGTTATTTTATGATTGGTTTCAAAAAATGTTTTTGTCCAGGTGAATACATTTCTTTACAAAAAAATAAGCATACTGAAATTAAGGCAGGGAATGGATAGTTTTAGGGATATAAAGGAGCAAATTTGATGCGCAGATGGTTGATTGTAATGGCCTATGTCGTTTTATTGATTGTTGGAATTACCAATAAAGAATATTTATTAGAATGGCTGCGAACCAGTGACCCATCATGGCTTCCTGCGATGTTTTTATTTT
Source organism: Cytobacillus oceanisediminis (assembly GCF_022811925.1). Classification (NCBI taxonomy): domain Bacteria; kingdom Bacillati; phylum Bacillota; class Bacilli; order Caryophanales; family Bacillaceae; genus Cytobacillus; species Cytobacillus oceanisediminis. Next base: position 2,599,036 of record NZ_CP065511.1, read on the forward strand.
CTGTTCTGATTGCATCTATACCATTCTTGCCATTTACTCTATTTGCAGGATTAATGGGAGTGAAATTTGGTGCTATAGTTGGTTTGCTGATAAATTGGTTTGGCATTCTCTTTACTTCGTTAATTTACTTTTTTTTATCAAGGTACTATTTCAGGAATTATTTCACTGCCTATTTGGGAAAGTATAAAGGAATTAATAAATTTCAGGGCCTATTTGAAAAAAATGCATTTATTGCTATTTTGTTTGGACGAATGATTGTTATTATCCCTCCTCAGGTGTTTAATATCTATTGTGGAATAGCAGATATTCCATTTAGGCATTTTTTTATAGCTACTGCAATTGGAATGCTGCCTCCAATGTTTATGCTTGCATACAGCGGGGAGCAATTGTTTTTATCACTTCATAATTTATTGCTGGGAGTGGTTTGGTACTTTCTATTTCTTCTCGGTTTGTTCCTTTGCTATAAATTTTGGTTCCATAACAAGATGGATCCATCAAAAAAATAATCTGATCCAATACTGAAGTAAAATTATAAATAAAAAGCCCACAAAATACGTGGGCTGTTATATGTTATTTGTTGTTTATCTGGTTCTTATTCGATGTTAATTCCTCCGCAAACTCAGTTAACCCCGCCGTATTTGGCTTCTGGAAATTTGTCATTTGGGCTGTATTATTGAATTTGTTGTTTATCTGGTTCTTATTCGATGTTAATTCCTCTGCAAACTCTGTTACCCCCGCCATATTTGGCTTCTGGAAATTTGTCATTTGGGCTGTATTATTCATTAAGTTTTGCAACGGGCGATCCATATTTCTGCCGCGATTTCTAGTAAATCCATATGCAGCTGCACTTAAGCCAAGGCTAATTAAAGATCCCCATAACATTCCTCTGTTTCTCCTTCTCTTTCTGCCAAACATATTTAAAAGTGGCTGCATTCTGCCAGCATTAAAAAGCGCATTTATCCAGTTATTCAAGTCTTAGCACTCCCCTTTAAGTAATAAGAAGGAAACTTAATTCCCCTCCATATATAATTTTTACTTCTGGGGTCACGAATATGCTGGCAAAAGTTTTAAGGAGTTTGTAAATAATATTTGTGAATAACATAAAATTTAATTTTGTATATAACTGATTATTCTTCAATTTCATAAATGGTTCTGTATATTAAAAAACCTTGCCTAATGCTATAGCAAGGTTTAAAAAATGCATTAAGATATTTCATGAAAAGTGATTTCAGGGCGGCTGCCGATACGGATATTGACCCCTGTTTGGCCTAGTCCTTCACTAATATAAAACGGTTTTCCGCCATGATAATGAAGACCTTTAACCATTTTCATACGTACAAGCTTACCCATTTTTATCAAATGATAAGGCTTCGGCCAATGAATTTGTCCACCGTGGAAGTGCCCTGATAATAAATAATCAAAGGGGATATTTTCCATCTCTAATACAACATTAGGATCATGTGTCAAAATTAGATTACAGCCTTCAGATACTCCTTTATAGGCCATTTTTACATCACTGTGCTTAGTACTGTAATTATCAATTCCTATAATGTTTAGATTTTCCCCATTAACCTGAATCGTCACATGCTCATTTTGAAGTGTTTTACAGCCATTTTCTTCTAGAGTGTTTTTCAATGTTTCAAAGTTTTTCCCCTTTAGAACATAATCATGATTACCGAAGACTGCATACATGCCATGCTTTGGATTTGTCTTGTTCAGCGCATGGAGATAGCCTGCAAGTTTAGGAATACTCCGTTTGCGGTCAAGGAAATCGCCAGTAAGAGCAATTAGGTCCACTGGCTGTTTTGAGATCATCGCAAATAATTCATCCGGACTGACAGATATATTTTCGAGGTGCATATCAGATATATGAAGAATTTTTATGTTATCTCCCGAAACTGAGATATTAGGACGGGAAACAGAAATTGTATTTATGGTTACTTTCTTTGTGTTCTTATTGGCTTTGTAAACAATAATACAGAAAACGGCAGACAAGATTAAGGTAAAAAATAATGCCATATTAATATCCCCTCCCTCCTTAAAAGTATAAGAGGATTGAGGTGATAGTCCTAGTGGGAGTTAGAGGAAACAGTCTGCATCTTTTATTTATATTTTTTAATCAGGTTTTCTTTAGACATCAATAAGTAAACAGTGCGATGCTTTTTTAAATTTGCGGCAGAAATTTTTGAACACGATAAAAAATATATAGGTAATTGAAATGTTTTTTTTAACCAGCAGTATAGTTTATTTTTTGGAAGTATACATTCAAATCCAAGCGTGCTGAATCCCTTGTTTATAAGGGTGATGCCTATAACCCCTTTTATTTTCGTTCCTTCAGGATGGCTGAGAATAAATGCGGTCAAAAGCGGCATTGAATCCTTTACACGTTTATAAATAGCTCTTCCTTTTAATAATTCATTTTTCATGTAGTTAAATTCATTTAACAGCCTAACATTGTGGAGATGAATTTTAAGTAAAAGATCATTTTTTCTAATGATAACACCGTCAGATAATTCAATGTCATTTCCTTTATATTTTGTTAGCCTCACACGAAAAACTCCTCCTTTTTCGGGATCTGCAGTAAGATGCTGTAACCGGGTAAAAGGATAATAAAGAGGATCCAAGAATACCCATATTGATAATAAAATATTACGAAACATGATTTTTTAGGTCTTCTCCTTTCCTATGCTCTAGTAAATAGGATGTTAATCTAATGGTCATTTTAATTATGGAAATGAACGGATGTATTCCCTTTTTTAATATGGCAGCTTACTGTCGAGTCAGCGAAGATGAGATCCAGACCGCCCTGTATGTTCAGCTTACTGAAATTGGTATGAAGTTTATTACATAAGCATTAAATAAAAAGTAATAATACATTGTGTAGTTTAAATTCTCATTTGAAAGAAGGAATTAAAGATGACAGTTGGAACTCAAGTAAAGCAAGCGATTGTTGGCTTGAAGAGCGCACAGGCCAGCTTTGAAACGTTTGCACTCGCTACTGACAACCAAAATGCTAAACAGCTGTATCAGAATGCTGCACAGCAAACACAAACGATTATAGACAGCCTTGAACCAAGACTTCAGGAGATTCAGCAAGAGGAACCTCAATATAATCAGTAGACATTAAGGCTGGCATATGCCAGCCCTATTACAATTTAAATTCTATCCTGAATGGTGTGATCCCAATGACAATTGCTTCGAATGTAAATCAATGTCTTGCAGCGATTCGTTCTATAGAAGCACAGTTATCAAATTTGGCCTTAACCTCAATGGATGAAGAAGCAAAGCGCCTTTTCCATGAATCCATGCTCGAGATTAGCGAGATAAAAAACGATCTTGAAAACCGGAAAAAGGTTATAGAGTTTGAGGAACCCCAATATAAACCAAATTAAATGAACTTGGAGATGAAAATATGCCTGAATGGCTGCTTATCGGTGCTCGTTCTATTTTATTCGTAGGTGTTTTATTTGCTATAACCAAAATGATAGGAAAAAAACAAATATCAGAGCTTTCATTTTTTGAATATGTATCAGGTATTACAATCGGAAGTATAGCCGGTGAAATTATTATGGGGTTGGATAACCACTGGGCCAGCGGAATCCTTTCTATTTTCATCTTTGGTCTTGTAACATTATTTGCCGATATTCTTTCCCTTAAGAGTAAAAGCTTCCGTGATTTCTTTGAAGGAAAAGGAACTATCTTTATTAAGGATGGAAAAATATTGGAAGATAATTTAAAAAAAGAAAGATACTCGATTGATGATTTATCCTCCCTGCTTCGCCAAAAAAATGTCTTTAAGATGGCAGATGTGGAGTTTGCTGTTTTAGAGCCGCGCGGAGATCTTAGCATCATGCTGAAGAAAGAAAACCAGCCGCTTACCCCGAAGGATCTTCAGTTGAATTTACCTCAGGAAAAAGAGCCGCAAACGGTTATTATGGATGGGAAAATTCTAAACGATCCCCTTGCTGAGTCAGGGAAAACAAGAAAATGGCTTAACATGGAGATAGAAAAACTGGGCATGACAATTGATAACATTTTTTTGGGTCAAATTAATTCTTATGGAGAATTAACTGTAGATATTTTTGATGATTCACTTAAGGTTCCTGCACCACAGCAGCGTCCTCTGCTTTTGGCAATGATAAAAAAGTGTGCAGCTGACCTTGAAGTGTTTTCCCTGCAGACTGATTCCAAAAAGGCACAGGAAATGTATGAAAAAAATACTCAAAAGCTGAATCAAATCATTCAGAAATTATCCCCATATTTAAAGTAAGTGCTTGTCCATCATCTGCAGGACTTGAAAAGATAAAAAGTATCTGTCCGCCCCTTTCCCATTCCTTCAAAGATCTTTAAAGAATTTTAAATAAAGGAAGGAGATAATTTGCAATGATAAATAATTTTAATTTGTACAGTCTGCCTATGGGCTGCTTAAAAGTGAATAAGAAACAGCGTATTAAAATTGAACAAACACCAGAATAAAGACTGGTGTTTGTTTTTTATTGTTAACAGCTGCTCCCGCCTTCTTTTTTCCATACTTTTTTTTGCATAATTAAGGCTACGGTTGCTATTAATGCTACAAATATTAAACTGACAAAAAATCCAAGCCTTATTGACTTTTCAAGTAATGTGCCGCTTATCGCAGCTAGGATCAGAAGCAATCCCGCAGTAGCAATTATCTTTCCTAACAGCTTATTTTCCAGAATCCGCAGAGCTGAAATGATGATGAATGACCAATTGAATAAAATTAATATACCAGCAGCAGTAGTGATATACTCATATATTTTGCCTGGCAGCAGTAAGGCGGTTACGATTGATGCAATTAAACCGGCTGTAGCCAGCCCCAGCGACGGCAAAGGCAGGTCCTTCCACTTCTTTATCTTTTTTGAAAATACCGCAGGGGCATCGCCATCATTAGCCAAAGTAACCAATAAGGCTGTTACTCCAAACAGCGAAGCGGTCATCGTAGAGAAGCCGGCAATAATGATTGCTGCATTAAAAACGTGCGGGAAGAAGTCCAGATTATATTTATCCATTGCAGTTACAAAAGGACTCTCTTTTTCATTAAAAGCTCCATGTGATGCCATATATACGGCTAAGCCAAGGGAAATGACATAGATAATGGCAAGAACAATAAGCATGATAATTCCGGCTTTTGGTGCATCCTCTTTCTTCTTTAACCTTGTTGCCATTAGCCCGATGACTTCAATCCCTCCGTACGCATAAAAAGCATATATTAAGGAGGACCAAAAGCCTTTAAAGCCTTCCGGAAACCAATCGTGAGCAGAACCAGGGAATCCTGGATGCTTTGCATCTCCATCTATTACTCCAGCCAATGCTGCAGATGCCAGGATTATAAACATAATAATCGCTGCTGTCTTAATAACGGCAAAGAGGTCTTCTACCTTATCAAAGCCTTTATTACCTGTTAAAACTACTATAATTGAAAGAATGGCATAACCCGCTGCAAAAATCCAAAGCGGCACATGAGGAAACCAGAATCTTGTTAAGATAGACAGCGCGGTTAATTGACTCCCCATTATTAGTATATTTGAGCACCAGTAGTTCCACCCGCAGCTGAAGCCAGCCCACTTGCCGTAAGCTTTATTGGCATAATAGCAAAAAGATCCTTCCTGGGGGTCTTCTGCTGTCATTTTAGCTAAAAGATTATAGACGATATAGGTTCCAATTGCCGCTAATATAAATGAAAATACAATGGACGGTCCTGTAATCTTGATTCCGATGGCAGATCCGAGAAAGAAACCGGTCCCGATCGTACAGCCTACTCCGATTAGAGATAATTGCCACCATTTTAAATCACCGGATTCACTTTCCTTTGAGGAATTGCCGCTGGGAAGAAAAAAATCCATGGTGTACCTCCCTCTTTAGGTCTTTTATTCTGTTGCTTTTTTGCAAAAAAACAAGCCGATTCAGGTGATGATCGGCCTCCGTTTAATTTCAAATGGACTTTGCCATAGTACCTATTTCTTCTTCTCAGAACTGTCGCTTTTTAATCCTGTTACGGATCTGAATAACTGAGTATGCATGCTCCCCTGGACAATGTCCTCAAGGAAGAATTGCTCAATCAGCTTTTTGTATTCCTCATCTTCAAACATCTTCTTGTTTTGCAGTTCCATCTCGGCAAGACCCTCATATGTAGAAAGAAAAGCATATGTATGGTCCTCTCCTGAAATGGGCGATAATAGCTCAACCTTGTGCTGGTAATTTTCGTTTCGATAGCTTTGGATCATCCTCAGATTTTTTAAAGCCTCAACAAAATTATCCTGCTTTACTTGAAATGATTGATATACGAAAACTGACATGTTAATCTCCTTCTCAAAAATTTTTAGAATGGATTATTGACCTTCACCGCTTCGGCCATCTGGTTTTAGGGGAGTTAGGTCCTCTGAATTTTCAGTATTATATCGAAGGTTCCCATGGCTTATAGAGTCATTTTCTACTCTTGTTTCAGCCAAATTCCTTACGAGATATAAATGGAATGCATACTCAAATATGGCTGATCCGAAAGCTGCAGCCAATGACATGCTAATGAGTTCATCTTGAAGTGTTAAAATAGAGCTCAAAAACCATATGAGCAAAAAAGCCCATCCGAAATCAGCAATGGCCGCCACTGCATTATTTGTCCGGCGAAGTATCAGCATATCACCCAATATATATGAGGTGATTACAAGCAAGGCTGTAATGATAAATATATTTTCAAAGCTCATGCCGTACCTTTTGCCAAGAATAATATAGAAAAGGACAAGACAGGCCATAAATTTCAGCGATATTGCCTTGCTATGCAGCATAACACTCCTCCTATACTGCTTAGTGTGTTTATTAGCACATAAAATATTCCTTTGACTGTGTTAAACAAAAAACAAAAAACAAAAAAACAGCCCATTTGAATCGGGCTGTTGAAATGTATATTAAACCATTACTTTGCAAATATCATTCGTAAACTCCACAGGATCACTGATTGGCAGGCCTTCAATCAGCAGCGCCTGGTTATATAGGAGGTTTGTATATAGATATAATTTCTCTTTATCATTTTCCAAAGCATTTTTTAAGGCTTGGAAGACTTCATGGTTTGAATTGATTTCCAAAATCTTATTTGCTTTTACGTCTTGATTTTCCGGCATGCTGCTTAGGACTTTCTCCATTTCAATGGTAACTTCTCCATCGGCTGTCAGGCAAACCGGGTGGCTTTTAAGCCTTTTGGAAATTCGTACATCAGTCACTTTTCCTGACAAAATTTCTTTCATGCTGCTGAACAATTCCTTATGTTCTTTTTCTTCAGATTCGGATAACTTTTCATCCTCATTCTCTATGCCGAGATCGCCGCTTGAGACGGACTTAAATTCCTTTTCTTTATAGGACATAAGCATCTTAATGGCAAACTCGTCAATATCTTCTGTAAAGTACAGGATTTCAAAACCCTTATCAGCCACAAGTTCAGTTTGTGGAAGCTTTTCTATTCTTTCATGTGACTCTCCAGCTGCGTAATAAATATATTTCTGGTCATCCTTCATCCTTGATACATATTCATCAAGTGATGCCAATTTCTTTTCTTTTGAAGAATAGAACATCAATAAATCCTGGAGCATTTCTTTTTGGGTTCCAAAATCGCTGTATACACCATATTTTAATTGTCTTCCAAACGACTTATAAAATTGTTCATATTTTTCCCGCTCATTCTTCATCAGGCTTTGAAGTTCGTTTCTAATCTTTTTGCTGATGTTTTTCGCAATGAGCTTCAGCTGCCGATCATGCTGGAGCATTTCTCTTGAAATGTTAAGTGATAAATCTTCAGAGTCCACCATCCCCTTTACAAAACTGAAATAATCAGGCAGAAGGTCTCCGCACTTATTCATAATTAATACGCCATTTGAATAAAGCTCTAGGCCTTTTTCATATTCCTTTGAATAATAATCAAATGGAATATTCTCAGGAATATATAAAATTGCATTATAGCGGATTGTGCCATCCACATTAATATGGATATGCTTTACTGGCTTATCAAAGCCATAATGCTTCTCCTGATAAAATTTTTCATAATCTTCGTCTGTCAGTTCACTCTTATTTTTCCGCCAAATCGGAACCATGCTATTGATGGTCTGCTCTTCAGTGCTTTCTTTATTCTCATTCTCAGCGTCTTCTTTTGATTCTTTAATTGGTGCATCCATCTTAATTGGATAGCGGATGAAGTCTGAGTATTTCTTTATGATCGATTTTAAGCGGTACTCTTCGAGGTATTCATCAAAGCTTTCATCTTCCGTATTTTCTTTTATTTTAAGGATAATATCAGTACCGACTGTGTCTTTTTCACATGGCGTAATCGTATATCCTTCCGCCCCATGGGATTCCCATTTGTACGCCTGCTCACTGCCAAGGGCTTTGCTGATCACAGTTACAACATCAGCGACCATGAATGCCGCATAAAATCCTACGCCGAATTGGCCAATAATATCATGGCCATCTTTAATCTCCTGTTCTTTCTTAAAAGCCAGAGAACCGCTTTTAGCAATGATGCCAAGGTTATTTTCCAGCTCTTCCTTTGTCATTCCAATGCCTGTATCTTTGATTGTTAATGTTCTGTTTCCCTTATCAGGAACGACCTTTATGTAGTAACTCTCTTTGTCAAACGTTAAGGAATCGTCTGTAAGTGCTTTATAGTAGATCTTATCGATCGCATCGCTGCTGTTGGAAATAAGCTCCCTCAGGAACACCTCTCTTTGAGAGTAAATGGAGTTAATCATCATTTCCAATAATCTCTTGGATTCTGCCTGAAACTGTTTCGTTTCCATGTTAGTCTCTCCCCTTTCAAATTTTCATTACATTAGCACTTAAACCTTAAGAGTGCTAAACAATATTTAAATATCATATTAGTTAATTTGTGTCAATCAGCATGAACTGGCTTTCTTTCTAAATGATTTCTTCGGCACATTCACCAAGATTGCGTATTGTCTCTTTTAATTGCCTCGACAGCTGTTTTGGACCCCATTTCGCTCTCTGATTGTCCAGATCAGATTGTATTAGCATCATCATCCAAACCGAAAAAACAGCTGAAAACAAATAATATTCCTGTTTGAATTTTTCCCTGTCAGGAGCAGAAATTTGAATTTCTTCACAATAACAGTCCAGAATCATATTTCGCAAAGTATGGTTACCTGTCTTAGGGAAATCCGGATGTGAAATATCGATTAAATGGAACAAATCCCAAAAAGGTGTGTTCAAGTGGCAATGTTCCCAGTCCAGAACCACTGTCTTATCGCCCGCATACCCAAAGTTCCCCTGGTGCAAATCCCCATGGCAAAGAACCTTCACAGCGGAAAAGGGTTTACTGGTAAATGCACTGAAAATGATATTGCCTAAACGCTCTGAAACATTATGTAACCTAAGAATAGTAAAAACTTTCTCTTTGTTCTGCAGAATATGGTCTGCCATGTCCTCAATAGGCGGTTTAGGACCTTTCAGCTGTGCATGGGAAAACCGCTCAGCGGGCAAAGAGTGCCATTTGGCCATTAATGCAGTTAGTTCCAGTGCAATATTTGAATCAAATGTATGTGTAATGGTGCCAAGGTCCTCTAAAATAATCCAATTATTGCTTAGTTTGTTTTGAACGGAGTACGACAGGATTTTTGGAAACTTTAGCGGGAGTTCTGCCAGTACATTTTCGAAAATCCATACTTCTTTTCCAAGCTGAGTATTGTTTGTCAGAGGTTTGAAAATATAGCTTTTTGAAGCATCTATAAAAAAGCGCTCGACAAACCGGCCGTTCGCTCCCTGATATAAATTCTCTCTTCTTAAAATGTAACGGTCATTTAGAGTCCCGTTTGCAGTCACAATATTAGTAAACAAGCTGGCGCTCCCCCTTAATAGGCATCCTATCTCACCATATATATCAAGCTTCTTTTAAAAATAATACTGCTTTTTTCACTGCACAAAAAAAGTATCCTGTAAAAGGATACTTTTTATAGCAAACTGAATTCATAGCCTTTATTTCGGATCTCAGCAATTAAACCAGGAAGAGCTTCAACAGTCTGGGCTAATTCATGTAAAAGAATGATCGCCCCGTCTTCCAGGTTCTCTACAACGTTTGCGATTATTTGTTCAGGCTGTTCTTTAAGCTCCCAGTCCATTGACGAGATTCTCCACATGATGGTTGTTAGACCAAGCTGTTTGGCTGCAGTTATAGTATGTTCATTGTACTGCCCAAATGGGGGCCGGAAAAGCTTTACTCCCTGGCCGATGATCGACTCAATCTTAGTTTTGCTGTTGAGGAGGTCCTGAATTTGTTCATTTGGAGTTAATTTAACATAGTTGGAATGCTTTGAAGAGTGAGTGCCTATCTGATGACCTTCTTCCATGACTCTTTTCCACGGACGCTGAGTGTATAAAAGCCTGGATTGCCAGAAGAATACAGCTGGAACATTCTCTTTCTTCAAGATATCCAATATTTCCGGAAGAACTCTTCCTGGTCCATCATCAAAGGTCAACACCACTGTTTTCTTCGATATATGGCCCTCATTAAACAGTTTGATATCAGGGTCATTCGAAACGTACACGACGTTCGAGCTATCCACTACTCATGGACAATTGGCCATTTCCTCTGCCTCCTTATCTAAGTTGAACGGATATATGATTTTTCGCCATAACTTTCTGCATCATATGTAAATACATACATATCGTCTGTAAACTGCTCTGGTTTATCATCAAAAACGACTTCCCCATCTTTTAAAGCGATAATGCGGGTTGCATAACGTTTAGCTAACTGAACATCATGGACATTTATAATGGTTTGAAGCTTATGCCGCTCATGCATCTCCTGAAGCAGGCTGAATATCCGGTCTGAAGTTCCCGGATCCAGGCTCGCAACAGGCTCGTCGCCTAGAAGGAACCTTGGCTTTTGAAGGAGAGCCCTTGCAATGCCGACTCTCTGTTTCTGCCCTCCACTAAGATGCTCGACCCTGCGATCGGCAAAATCGGCTAAGCCCACCTCTGCAATGACTTGTTTAGCCTGAGCTTTTTCTTCATCTGTGAACCATCCAATAAGGTTTTTGAAGCTGCTCCTGTAGCCGAACATGCCTGTCAGAACATTTTGCAGGACAGTCAATCGTGGAATTAAATTAAAATGCTGAAAGATCATTCCCATCTCCCTGCGGATTTTTCGAAGCTGTTCATCACTCAGTGCAGAAAAGGATAGGCCATCCCAGATGATTTCCCCTGATGATGGTGTCTGCAAGCCATTTAAACAGCGGATCAAAGTGGATTTTCCAGCACCGCTTTTACCTAACACACAAACAAAATCACCAGGATGGATCTTAAGGTTTATGGAATTCAGGGCATTATGCTTCATGCCGGGATAACGGACTGTTATATTTCGAATCTCAAGCATTTCAGGCCTCCTTTATATCACTCGGTTCCTAACATAGCTTCCGAAAAGATCCACTAGAATAACGATGATCATAATAACCAGTACATCGAGCGAAACTGAACTGTATTGGAAGGTTTTAAAATCATTAAAAAGTCTTTGGCCAATTCCTCCACCGCCAATAAAACCCAATATAAGAGAAGTTCGAATGGCAACCTCAAACCGGTAGAAGTAATTCGACAATACATTTGGCCATATTTGGGGCAGGATGCTGAAGAGAGAAGCAAACCAGCTTTTTGCACCAACTGCTTTCATGGCCTCCTGCGGGCCGGGATCGGATGCTTCAATGAGTTCTGAGATCAGTTTTCCCAGAACCCCAATGTTATGAAACATAATGGCCAGGACAGCAGGAAAAGGACCAAGTCCAAGAGCCGTAAGAAGAATCAGACCGAAAACAATTTCAGGGATGGAACGGACAAAACTGAGGCCGACTCTGGTTAAATGGTAAATAAGTTTAGAGCCGGACGTGTTTTTGGCGGCCATAAAGCTTAAGGGAAGTCCGATAATTAGCCCGAAAAAGCTTCCCAGAAAAGCCATGGCCAATGTTTCCAGACTGTCTTCAAGTATCTTTGGAAGAAGAGAAAAATCCATCGGGAACCAATGGGACAGAAAGTCAATCATATTGCGGAAGTCTTTGAATTTCGATAAATCGAATTCCGTTAGCCGCATGCTTAGATAAACAAATAAAGCCAACACCAAATATGTTAATATGCTGTGTTTTTTAAACCACAATCTTATCAGCCCTATTCTTTAATGAGTCCCTCTTTTAGGGCAGCCTGGCGGATGCTTTCATAATCTTCATTGCTTGCTTCTGTAAATCCGCTTGCCCCGAAAGCATCCAGAATTTCCGGATCTTCAATCGCCAGAAATGCTTCTTTTAATGCTTTAATCGTTTCATCATCGGTGTTTTCATGTACAGCCCATGGGTACTGAAAAAGCTTTTCTGATTTCCAGATGGTTTTAATCTGATTTCCATCCACTTTTCCTGAATCCACTAGTTGATTGTAAATGGCGCTGTCGATCGCACCTGCATCAACCTGCTTATTTTGAACTGCCAATGCAGTAGCATCATGCGAGCCGGTAAATCTGACGGACTTAAAGCTGTGTTCATCCTCTGATTTGTAAACTTCGCGGTCCTTCAATTCAATGGATGGGATTAGAGATCCTGAAGTTGAATTGATATCACCGAAGGCAAAGTCAGCTTCACTGCTGTCTTTCAGGAAATCTTCAAGTGAATTCCATGGATTGTCTTTATGGGTGATGATATATGAATAATAGAATGGCTCTCCATCGATCAGCTGTGTAATGATGGCTTTTGCGCCGCTCTTCTCATGTGCAACAACATATGTTAACGGGCCGAAATAAGCCATATCAATTTTATCGTAGTTCATGGCTTCCACTACCCCGTTATAATCCGGATATACTTCTACAGCTACATCCCTATCGAGTTTTTCCGATAAAGTGGACTGCAGCTTCTCCATGGCAGCTTCCATGGATCCCTCTGTTTGAACTGGGATGACCCCAATGGTGAATGTTTCTTTCGATTTTTCTTTTCCGTTTCCGTCTGTGTTATCTGCTTCATTGCCGCTGCATGCTGACAGGAGCATCAGTGAAAAGATAGTCAGGAGCATTAAGAATTTTTTCATGTTTGCACTTCCTTGTTCTGTTTTTTAGTAAAGGTAAAAAAGGACTCTTTTCGAGTCCTTTTTTCAGATAACAGTAATCTTTCCAGGATTCTGATCTGTGACAGTCCCAATGATGGAAGCCCATTCTACTCCTTTTTCCTTAAGGTCTTTTAGGAGCAATTCAGCTTCTGTTTCAGGAACGGTTATTAAAAGTCCCCCAGAAGTGATGGCATCACATAGTATCACTTGGTCCACATCATCAATATTTTCATACTGAATCCGGCCGGACAGCCATTTATGATTCTTTTTGGAGCCTCCAGGAATAATATTCTGTTCAGCAAGCTCTCTTGTTTTAGAAAGGATTGGAACGGCTTTGCTTTCAATGGTAATGCCTGTGCCGCTTCCTTCCGCAATCTCCATTGCGTGGCCTAGAAGGCCAAAACCAGTAATGTCTGTGCAGGCATTGACCTGGTAGTTATCCATAGCTTCAGCTGCGTCTTTATTTAAGGCAGCCATGACTTCCATTACACGGTCGATTCCTTCCTGATCCAGCATATCCCTTTTTATCGCTTGAGTAAGTATCCCCACGCCAATCGGCTTGGTTAAAATCAGTTTGTCACCAGGTTTGGCTCCTGCATTTGTTCTAACCCGTTCAGGATGTACTGTTCCAGTCACAGATAAACCGAATTTTGGCTCCTGGTCATCAATGGAGTGCCCTCCAACTAAAACAGCACCGGATTCTCTAACTTTATCGGATGCGCCAGCCAGAATGTCTGCAAGTATGCCTTTATCCAATTTGCTGATTGGAAAACCTACAATATTCATAACGGTTATTGGCTTTCCGCCCATAGCGTAAATATCGCTAAGTGAATTGGCTGCGGCAATCTGCCCGAACATATACGGGTCATCCACGATAGGAGTAAAGAAATCAAGTGTCTGCACCAGGGCAGTTTCATCATTTATTTTATATACGCCTGCATCATCAGATGTATCCAGTCCTACTAAAAGGTTGGGGTCAGGTACAGACTTTGGCAAATGACGCAGAACCTGCGCCAGGTCTTCAGGACCAATTTTGCATCCTCAGCCGCCTTTTGTAGATAAAGAAGTTAGTTTTATGATTTCTTCTCTCGACATATTTCTCTCTCCTTGCCTATTCATTATTTACTTGGGGACTTTTCTAAAATTGTTTTGTAAATTTTTTGAAGTGTTTTAGCTTCATATTCAGAAGAATGGCTGCATTCAACATAGGATTTGGCAGCCCGCCCCAATTTTATCCTCAACTCGTAATTATTCACTAGTTTGTCTGCATAATCAAGAAATTCGACCGGATTAGTATAGATTAATCCGGTTTCCTGATGGTCAATGATATTTCGGTTGCCCAGGTTATTGGCTGCAAGTACTGGAAGGCGATATTCCATGGCTTCTAAAAGAGCTGCAGGCTGGCCTTCAGAATGGGATGTATTCAATACGGCATCAGTTTGCCTGTATAGCTCTCCCATATGATGATGGGGGATTTGCCCAAGATATTGAATCCACTCTTTATTCTCTTCTGCAAGGGACTTTACAATATATCCTTCTTCTTCTTCAATAATAGGGCCCGCCAGCCAAAGGCGTATCCCGGGATTTTTTTCGTAAATCATTTTAAGCTTTTCTATGGCAAAAGGGATATTTTTTACCTTGCGGATCCCTGCCGGCAGCAAAAATAAAAAAGTGCCAGGTTCCTTTTTATAATCGCCTCCAGGTTCAGGAAATATTACAGTGCCCTGATGGATAACACTAATTTTATCTCTTGCCTCGGGAAGTTCTTTTGCCAGTACCAGCTTGGCTTCTTCATCAAATACGTGTATAGCTTCGGCATGGAGGATGGTTTCAAAAACAACGGCTTTTTTTACCGGATCATAAAGATCGATATTTAAGTCTGTGCCTGTCATGGTTACAACATATCTTTCAGGCCTTTTACCAAGCCCTTTAATAAATTCGCCAAACCTGTAAGCGTTAAAGCCATGCACGATATCAGCTTTTGGCAGGCAAGTTAATTCGCGATCGTCTGTGATATTAAAGATTTTAGTCTCGATGCCCAGTTTATTAAGTCCATCAGAAATACGCTGAACGGTAACCGTATTTCCTCTTGCCTGGTGAAAATTTGGGCTTGCCAGAAGTACTTTCATCCCTTCATCCTTCACAATTATATTTGCACTATCTTCTTTTTAATTAAAGTTTGCATCAATTATTGCAGGAATATTTCATCCTGTCCATTAATTAAATTTCAGCAAGCTGTTCTTTTTATTATGACAATAAAAAAGCCTGTTCCCTAAGTCAAGAAACAGGCCAGATCCTTCTATTGGTTACCGAATTCTTCTACAAGATCTCTGAATTTCCGAAGTGAGTTTTCAATTGGATATGGGGAAGTCAGATCCACTCCGGTTTTCTTTAACAGCTCAAGCGGGTAATCGGAACTTCCGCTTTTTAAGAACTCAAGATAGCTATGCAGCGTTTCTTTGTCCCCTTCAAGAATTTTCGCTGCCAAATGAATGGCAGACGCAAACCCGGTAGCGTACTTATAGACATAAAATGGACGGTAAAAATGAGGGATCCTTGCCCAGCCGAATTTTACCTCTTCATCAAAGACTATTTCATCCCCGTTGTATTCGCGGAATAAGCTTTCATAAATTCCGCTGAAAACTTCAGCGTTAAGCGGCTTTCCCTTTTCCGCTAATTCATGCGTTTTCATCTCAAACTCAGCAAACATGACTTGGGTGAAGAAGGTTCCTTTAAACTGATCAATAAAATGATTAAGGAGATGTCTGCGGACTAGATTATCCTTTTCTCTGTTCAGCAAATAATGAATCAACAGCACTTCGTTCACTGTTGAAGCCACTTCCGCTACAAAGATGCTATAACGGGCGGTAATCTGGGGCTGGTGCTGTGAGCTCAGCTTACTGTGGACACCATGTCCGCATTCATGAGCAAGTGTAAAAAGGCTGTCCAGATCATCACGGTGATTCAGCAGGATATAAGGATGAACGCCATAGATGCCCAGGTTATACGCCCCTGACCGCTTCCCTGGAGTTTCCCGCACGTCAATATAGCGCCCTGACTTAAACTCTTTGAGAATATTAATATAATCCTCTCCAAGAGGCTCCAGTGCTTTACACATCGTATCATAAGCTTCTTCGTAGGATATATCAGGTTTTACTCCCTTTACTAATGGAACACTCAAATCATATTGCCTCAGCTCATCAAGGCCTAACTGTTTCTTGCGGACACTGGCATACTGATGCATTGCCCCAATATTTTTTTTAGTCGTCTCAATAAGATTTACATATACTTCCTTTGGCACCTTATCTCCAAATAATCCTTTTTCAAGGGCTGAAGGATAATTCCGGATTTTGGCCATGCTCACATTGTTTTTTATCGCAGCAGAAAGGGTGGATGCAATGGAATTCTTTAGCTGCACATAAGGCTGGTAATAGGCCTTATATGCTTCTTTCCTCTTTTCCCGGTCTTCCTCTTCCATAATTTTTGCATACATGCCTCGTGTCAGTTCAACCTTTTCGCCATCGTCTTTTGTTACATCGCCAAACTTTATATCAGCATTATTCATCATTCCAAATGTATGACTGGGAACTGAAAGTGCTTCGCCAAGGCGGGACAGAATTTCTTCCTTGTCTTTATTAAGGACATGCGCCTTATAGCGGAAAGATTCAAGCAGGTCTTCCTCAAAGTATTTCAAGCCCTTTTCCTCAGCAATATACCCGTTTAGCGTTTCTTCATCCAGGCTTAAAAGAAAAGGCATAAAAAAAGAAGTGGATGAACTGATTTTAACGCTCAATTGCTTTGCCCTGTCCACAAATGCCTGCGAATCAGTGACCCGTGTGTCTTCATCTGTTTTCAGCATCGCATATGCATATAGCTTATTAAATATGTAAGAAAGTTTTTCTTTTTGCTCGAGATATTGATACAGGGAATAACCATCGTGAATCTGTCCATCAAAGGTCTTCAGCTTATCAGCTAATTGTTCAATCCTCTGGTAATCTTCCTCCCATTTTTCCAAACTTGAATAAATGTCTTCCAGATTCCATTTTTCATTCAACGGAACATCATTTCTGTTTTTGAATGTCTTCATCATATAGACTCCTTTACCGCAAAACTGTCATTCATTTATTAACTATATTCAAAAGTTATCGGAAAAACCCTTCCCCATTTTTGATTTTATCACGAACGGCCATTAAAATAATCTTGAAAGGATGTGGACGGATTGGCAATAACTCTGCCTCATATTGAAGACCCAAACAATACGGCCTATTTTCCTCCAGTGGGGAATTTTGAAACTTTTCAGGACGATGCCCATTATGAAGAAAAAGTCAGGGAATGGGGATTATCAACTACACGGGAAGTTAAGAAGGAATTCTGGTATAAAGAAAAAACACACCAGCGTCTTGTAACCGTTAAAGGTTATCAGGCATACGGTGAATCTGGTGATTATTATACGATCATAATTGAATTTCAGGACGGAAATCTGAGCTGCATACACCCGGCTTATCTTAAAGAGATGCAGTCCCCAAGCTTTGGAAAAGCACTGGCTGCTGATTTTGCGGACACCTCCTCAGCTCCTTTTGAAAAGGAAGCTCCCAAAAAAGCCAGTGAGAAGTCTGAAGATGTTACTAAGAATCCGCCTGAAAACAGCATTAAGACAAAGCCTTCAGCAAAAAAAGCCAAGAAGGAAAAAGAGCCTGCATTGGAACTGCCTGCAGAAAAGGTCCATTTTACAGCTAAAGTAAAACAATTTGCCTTGAGCTGGAACCATTTCAATGAAGACAATGATGAAGTAATCGTCCTAGAAGATGTTGTTATTCAAGAGGATGAACCGATTGAAGTGGGGCTTGGATGGTGCTCCCACTCAAAAACTCTGAAGAAATTTGAACTTCAGCCAGGGGAAAGCCTTGAATTTGATGGAAAAATTGTTAAAAAGAAACTGCCTAAAGGGAAAGACTGTGACGAGGAATTTATTGTAGAAGAAGCAGTGACATATAAGATTAATAATCCTTCAAAAATCAAAAAAAGCTAAGAGTGGACGCTCTTAGCTTTTTTATGATTATAAAAGAATTCTTTTTTCCCCCTCGATTTCCTGGATTGGGCTGATATTTTGTGTAAATTCAAGGGTTCCTGCATAGCTTCCATTTTCATCCCTTACAGCAAAATAACGGATATAAACATATTTATCTCTGAATTTTATCCAGAAATCTTCAGAGTCTTTTCGGCCTGCCTTGAAATCCTTCAGCAATTCTTCCACAGCATGGACACTGCGGGGAGGATGGCAATTCTGCACGGTTCGCCCTATCACGGCTTTGGTTCTGGCAAAGATTCTTTCCTTTCCGTGAGAGAAATAGCGGACTATGTCTTCATGATCAATAAATGTGATATCAACAGGCAAGTGATTGAATAATAGCTCCAGCTGTTTCAATGATAAAATGCCAGTTTCCATTTTGATATAGCCTTCTGATATTGCATTCCCGTCAATCCCTTTGCGTTCGGGCTTCCATTCTCCTTCCGGGCCGGTCAGACAGAAGCCAATCTCGTCGCTCTCACGGGCAATCTTAACCCATTCATCTTCTGTAAGATTCTTTAAGGCCATGGGGAAAAGGATATTTTCCTCCCTGTAAATCATGGCGCTTATTTCATTGAAAATGAAACGCACGGCATTGGTGACCTTTTGCTTGTCCCCGTCGTAATGGCTGAGCAGGTTCTTGGCATCCTTGATTCCATCCCTGATAAAGTCATCAATGCTCCACATATTATTTGTTGGACCATAGATTCCGTACTTCTCCAAGTATGGGAAAAGCAGATTTTCCTTCCGGCTGTAATGCTTATCAAGATCAAGCAGCAGGATGCAGTCTTCTAATAGTTTATATGCATTTTCCCCGTTATCCTCCTGGATGAACGCCTCGAGATGGACTTTTACCTTTTCCCTCAAATGCTTATCAATTGCCCTATTCTCCCGGATGAATGTATGTATGGGGTGTCCAGGCTGTTCTTCCGGCTTTGGATGAGCAGTTTCGCCTTCATTGTTCTGAACAGGACCGTTGTGATGGTCCTGATGTTCGCGGTTATTAATCAATTCGCTCACTGTACTTTTCCTCCTATAGCAATTCTTTTTCAAGGCCGTTTATATTGCTTATAAGGAATGTACCATAGGGGAAAAGTTTGGGATGTGATGAGAATCATATTTTTATTGAAAGTTTATTGTATTATTCCAGAATGGAATGTAAGCAATAAATTACCACCCCCTCCTTGTTCTCTTTTTTGATACACTTTGAAAGGATTGAATGATGGAGGTTTACAATTTAGTGAAAAGAATATACCAAATGCTGATAATAATTGTTCTTATTTTTTCCAGCGGATTTGCTGCAGGCATTTACTATACAAACAACACGGATCAGCTCCAGCCTTTAAAACAGCCTGTGCCGGTTTCACAATCCAGCAAACTTCCGGTCAAAAAAGGTATCCCGGAGCTTTCAGAGATTCCCGAAAAAGTGCTGATGGGGTATGTCCAGGATTACCGTGATCCAAATTCGATTGACTATTCAAATCTGTCTCATATCTTATTTTCTTTCGCTCATCCTGAGAAGGACGGAAGCATTTCTTTAAATGGTGATTCAGCGCTGGAAAATCTGCGAAGTGTGGTAAGAAATGCACACGAGCAAGATGTAAAGGCCTTACTTGCTGTAGGCGGATGGTTTCATATCAATGGCGGGGAATCTTATGATTATTTTAAACAAGCCATAGCTGATGACTCCTCGAGAGATAGGCTGGTAAAAGAACTGGCGGGGCTGGCCCAAAACGAAAACCTTGATGGCATTGATATTGATTTTGAGCATCCGCGTTCCAAAGAGGATGCAAAATACCTGGCTGTCTTTATCAATAAACTTAGCGAAGTACTTCATTCAAACGGCAAAGTGCTGTCTGTTGCGGTCCATGCAAAAATTCATAGTGTAACTGGGACAGAGACGGGCTATGTTGTTTATGAGCCTGCAATGTTCCAGAAGGTTGATTATGTAAATATTATGGCTTATGATGGCCAGTGGGATGGCGGATACAATGCCGCTAATCTTTCTCCGTACTCCTTTACAGAGAATATCGCAAACTATTGGGGACAACTATTTGATTCACAGGGTATTCCAAAAGATAAGCTGGTTCTGGGGGTTCCGCTTTATGCTCAGCCGGAAGATCCTGCCATTAAGCCTGTATCATATAATGCAGTCATAAATGATAATCCTGAAAACGCAGCTAAAGATAGGATCAGCCTTAATGGCACCGACTACTACTATAATGGTGCCAATACGATGAAAAAGAAAACTGCCCTGGCTCTAAATTACGGATTCGGCGGAATGATGATCTGGGAAGTTGGCCATGACGCCAAAGGGCGATACAGCCTTACTGGAATGATTGCTGAAGTGCTCCAAAATACAGAAGAACCCGTGAAGTATTATTCCTTGAAAAATGCAAAATGAGAAAAAGAGCATGGGTAGCACCCTTGCTCTTTTTTACGGATTCAAATCACAATAGTAAAAACTTTTTAATTTCCTCCCGCCGATCCTGATAGACCTTCTCCCCGAGCATAATCAAATCCTCCACAAACTTTATTTCATCAAATGGCATTTCTTCCCCCAGCTCTTCATTTATGCGCAAGTAATTTTCTCCGAGGAGATGCTTGCAATGGTAGGTAACAGATTCGGAAGATAAATGAAGGGCCAGGTCCAAAAGCTTCGGGGTAACTTTCATGGACGGCAGCTGGAAAGGCAGCCAATGCTTTACACCCCAGTATTTATTATGATCAATCGTAAAGTCAATTTTTTGAAGACCCGTTCCAAGGGAAAGGATTTTTATATTTTGCAGTTCCTCCCTGAAGTGATGCATAGCCTCCGTAATGCAAACGAGTGAGGGATTATTCGCCCAAAGCCCTCCGTCTATCGATAAATAACTGTTGCTGATGTTGTTCGGAGGGAAATAAACAGGTGCTGAACAGGAGGAAAGGACTGCGTCCCAAAGCTTCATTGATAAACTTTCATTTTCAGTACTGCCGTAATTGGAACGGTGGATAAATGGCTTGCCATGGGTCACATCGACTGCTGGAATTAAAAGCGGCTTTTTGATATCGGAAAGCTCAGTTTCGCCAAAAGCTTTTCGGATAAAACGCCGCAGGTACTTATCACTGTATACACTTTTAAAGAGACCAACCTTTGCCTGTTTTACAAAAATCTTTTTCCCGAATGATTCGTATCCTTTTAAGACCTCGCTCATATCTCTCTTCAGGATCAGTGAAGAGGCAATTATCGATCCGGTGCTTGTGCCTGCAATCATATCAAAATAGTCGCCTGCTTGCAGATTCAGTTCCTCTTCGAGAGCTTTTAAAATACTGACGGCAAAAACACCTCGTATTCCACCGCCATCGATGCATAATATTTTCATTGGATCACCTGCTGTTTCAGTCCTTTTGTAAGATTTGCCCCTTTAATATTTGAGAAATTAGGTTCTCTGAAGAATGGAAGCTTAAGCATTTTCCTATGTAAAAAAAAGAGAAGGAATCATTCCTTCTCTTCTATTCCTCGTTTATCATTTCCTCAAATACGGCTGAGACTTTGTTAAATTCTTCGTCGCTTTCAATGGGTATAAAGTCGCCGTCTTCATCCAGTTTTAAGAAGAACACGTCGATATCTTCTTCTGTGTCTTCCTCAAGATCTTCTACGAAGCTGACAGCAGCATATTGATTGCCATCAACCTCTGCAGACGCGAGGACCTCCACTTCCATTTCCTGATCATTTTCATCACTGATTGTAAAAACTTCTCCAACTTCTATCTTGTCCATTTTTTATCTCCTCTCCATAGTAGGTTCTTTCTATGTTTTCCCGTTTTAGCAGATTTTCATGCCTAAAATAGAAAAAGGATCGGCTTTATGATGCCGATCCTTGCCCGCATTAAGGATTACTTAATACCTGCTGCCTCTTTCTTTTCCACTTTTACACTCCATCCAAACGGGTCTGCCGCTGTTCCTTTTTGGATGCCTGTCAAAGTATCATAGATTTTCTTAGATAATTCCCCGGTAATGCCTCCGCTGATTTCAATTTTCTTATTGTCCCAGAAAAATTCGCCAATTGGAGAGATAACTGCAGCGGTGCCTGTTCCAAATGCTTCTTCAAGCTGGCCATCCGCATGTGCCTGGTAGATTTCTTCAATGGAGATTCTGCGCTCTGACACTGGAATATTCCAGTATTTCAGTAACTCGAGTACAGAGTTTCTGGTGATTCCTTCTAAGATGCTTCCATTAAGCTCAGGTGTTACAACTTCACCGTTAATTTTGAAGAAAATGTTCATGCTTCCCACTTCTTCAATATATTTATTTTCTTTTCCGTCAAGCCATAGAACCTGCGAATATCCTGTTAAGCTGGCAAGCTCCTGTGCTTTCAGACTCGCTGCATAGTTTCCTCCGGTTTTAGCGGTGCCTGTTCCCCCTTTTACTGCACGGACATATTCGTTTTGAACAGCAATTTTAACAGGGTTGATGCCTTCCTTATAGTAGGCGCCAACTGGAGAAAGGATAATGATGAATTTGTATCTCTTTGATGGGGCCACTCCAAGGTATGGCTCAGTTGAAATGACAAATGGGCGGATGTACAGTGAAGTGCCTTCAACATTGGGAATCCAGTCACGATCGAGTGATATTAATTCTTTTAAGGCATAAAGAGCAAGCTCTTCATCAATTTCAGGAATGCATAATCTGGAGTTGGATTTATTCAATCTCTCCATATTCTTTTCTGGCCTGAACAGCAATACCTCATTTTCGATTGTAAGATATGCTTTCAATCCTTCGAAGACACTTTGCCCATAATGGAAAATCATTGCAGCGGGATCAAGCGAAAGCGGCTGGTAAGGTACAATTCTTGGATCATGCCATCCCCGGCCGGCAGTATAATCCATTTCAAACATATGATCGGTAAAATTTTTGCCAAACTCCAGGTTATCAAATGCAGGTTTTTGTTTTTTCTCAGGTGTGCGATTGATTTCAATTTTAAATTCAGTCATTGTCAAAACTCCCTATCTGTAGATGATTTAAAAACCTCATGCCTGCTTTTCCTGCTGCTCTTAATAGAGGATAAATAAAAACGCCCAGTCATCCTCCGAGCGTGGACGAAAGGGCTTGCTTCCCGGCAACAACCAATATGGATGTTCAACAGCTGCTTATAGTCATTGTAATAAGACTCGTATGCTGTTTTTGAAAAGGTTGCCTTTCGCTCTTTTCTACTTCAAGGCAGTAGTGCAGTTATCTGTTAAAGTTTTTATAAGTTTTTCTAATATTATGATATTCTCCTATTTAATTGTCAATATGAATTAACAATAAATTTAGAATTAATTCGAATTACTGAAAATTCTATTTGCAAAAGAAATGGCAATTAAGATGAAAAATCATGAATTTAAATCTATAATCAATATATAAATACATAAGGAGATTTATGATGATGAACAGCAAAGAGCTTGAAGAAAGAATTATTCAAAACTATCAGGGCGAAGAAAAAATGATGATTCTCGTTTTTGCCCAGTGGTGCATTAATCACAATTTAGATCCTGAGGAAATCTATTTAAAGGCATATCCTGATCAAAGCAAAAATATTTCACTGCAGGAGGCGCTGGAGCTGACAGTTCCAAAAGAAGAAGCGGGCGATGTGCCTGATGAGACATTGCTTGGTGTTCTATCAATGTTCGGAAATGATGATTTGGCCTTCGTCGTTATGGAAGAATTAAAGAAAATGAAAAAGGACAGCTAAGCCTGGATTTGGCTGCTGCCCTTTTTTGCTAGAAACACTTTTATTTAAACCAGCCCTTCTCCTTGGACTGGGTAATAGCTTCAATTCTGTTCGTAACTTCCAGCTTGTCAAGGATAGCAGATATATAGTTACGGACGGTTCCTGTTTTAATGCTGAGCTGGTCGGCAATTTCCCTGGTGTTCTTGCCGTCAGCAATCAGCTCAAGCACCTCTTTTTCACGGTCGGTCAGCGGGTTTTCTTCCCCATATACATCATCCATTAATTCAGGTGCATAGATGCGCTTTCCTTCCACGACGTTTCTGATTGAGCTGGCGAGCTCTTCACTTGGGCTGTCTTTTAATAAGTATCCCCTTACACCGGCCTTAAGGGCACGCTGAAAATATCCTGACCTTGCAAAGGTTGTCAGAATAATAACTTTGCATCCCATGCCTTTCAATTCTTCCGCCGCTTCCAAGCCGCTTTTTTCCGGCATTTCAATATCCATAATGCATACATCCGGTTTAAGGGTTTTGACAAGAGATATGGCTTCCTTCCCATTCGATGCTTTGCCAATGACCTCCATATCGTCTTCAAGATTTAACAGGGATCCTAAAGCACCAAGCACCATCCGCTGGTCTTCAGCTATGACGATTTTAATCATGCCTTTTCCTCCTTATTTGTTTCCTTCACGACTGTTGGCACCTTCATTGTAATCGTTGTTCCATTTTTAGATTCAATATCCAGGCTTCCATTGACGAAGTCGAGCCGCTCTCCTAATCCAAGCAGTCCAGACCCTTTGCCGATATCTGCTGAGGGATTCATGCCCACTCCGTTATCCTGGACAGTAATGCTAACTTCATTCCAGGTTTGTTCAATGCTGATGCGGCATTCTGTTGCATTACTGTGTTTTACCACATTTGTCACAGCTTCTTTCATGCACATGCTTAGAATATTCTCAAGGAAGAGTGACACATTCTTTAATTTGATATCTTCTTCCCCAATGAATTCGATTGAGGCTGCCTTTAAGATTTGCTTAACAAGTATAATTTCTTCCTTCAGCCTGATTCCTCTCATCTGGGAAACCATTTTTCTTACTTCGTTTAATGCTGTTCTGGCCGTTTGCTGAACGTCTATAAGTTCTTCCTTTGCCTGGTCAGGATCCTTACTGATGAGCTTCCTGGCCAGATCGCTTTTTAACCCGATCAGAGACAATTTTTGTCCGAGTGTATCATGAAGATCGCGGGCAATCCGCTGCCTTTCTTCCTGTTTGACAAGCTCCGCAATCCTTTTGTTGGCATCTTCGAGCTGTTCTTCAAGCATTTCCTGCTTTTTCTTATTGTGAATGTTAAAAGGAAGCAAAATTACACTGATCCAGATGATTATGATAAAAGGGATCTGTTCGAGAAATAATGGCTTCTGTGTTACAAAATTAATGTTAATTGAGATGGTGGTTGCCACCAGGTGGATGACATATAGCGTTAAAAATGCAATCCTGTTTTTGATATGGCCATTATAATAAGCAATATAAAATGCAAAATAAATAAACGAAAATAGAATGGTCATTGTAATCGATATGCTGATTAAGATGCCTGTCCATAAATAGACGGGCCACTTCCGCGATATAAAGGCAAAACGCAATGATATAAAAAAGAAAATGGTCAGGATAATTCCAACGGCTATGGCGATTTTAGAGGTGGATCTGAAGATGAAATAAAACGGCAAAATGCTGAATACACTCCATATATAAGGAGAAATGCCTGAACTTTTCAATGTAGCGAAATACTTTTTAAACATGTGAGGTACCCTCTTTTTATTCGTGAAATAATGAAACAGCTCCTTTGCTATCATATCACAAAGGAGCTGTTCTTCAGCAGATTATACACTTAGTTTACGGCTTCACAGATGCAGTTTTCGCTCTGCTCTGTTTTTTGCTGTGGGCAGACTGCTTTGCTGCTCCATATCCCGTGAAGTCCTGGGCTTCTTCATCCCATAAGCGGAATCGAAGTGACTTCAGGCTGGTCGAAAGAGTAATGGTCGGTACATTCTGAAGTTCAGCTGTATTATAATGTGCGCTTTCGAGATTATAGTTAGGCACGCGTGGGCTTAAGTGATGAATATGATGGAACCCGATGTTCCCGGTTAGCCACTGAATTACTTTTGGAAGCTTGTAAAAGGAGCTTCCTTCTACTGCCGCTTTTACATACTCCCACTTATCATCTTCTTCAAAATAGGAGTCTTCAAATGTATGCTGTACATAGAAAAGCCAAATCCCCGCTGCTCCGGAAATTAAAAAGATAGGTCCTTGCACCATTAGGAATGCTTCCCATCCGATGGCCCAGCACATGAACGCATACAAACCAGCGATGGCTGCGTTTGTAAGATAAGTATTGATGCGTTCATTCTTTCTTGCCCCTTTTCTGTTAAATCGGTTTTTTAACAAAAATACATAAATCGGGCCTAAACCTAACATGACGAACGGATTGCGGTAGATGCGATAGGCTGCGCGTGTCGACCAAGCCGCATCCTGGTATTCTTTCACTGTCAGTGTCCAGATATCTCCTGTACCACGCTTGTCCAGATTACCGCTTGTTGCATGGTGAACATTGTGGTCATGCTGCCATTGGTGATAAGGGAAAATGGTAAGTATTCCTGTGAATGTGCCAACGATTTTGTTTGCTTTGCGATTTTTGAAAAAGGAATGGTGGCAGCAATCATGGAAAATGATGAAGATCCTGACCAGGAAGCCAGCTGCAATGACAGATATGCCAAGCGTCAGCAGGTAAGAAAAGCTCAGGCTCTTATAAGCAAGGAACCACAGCAGGAAAAAAGGTCCCAGAGTATTGACCAGCTGCATGATGCTGCGTGTTAAATCGGATTTTTCATAGGGTGCCATTTGTTTTTTTAAGTTGAGTTGTTTTTGTTTAGAAGTCATTTTTTAATTCCCTTCTTCATGACGTTAACCTTATGATAAAGGGTTTTCAGAAGGTTTTGTAGACATGAGTGTCATGTCCAAACCATGATAAATGTCATGGTTTGCTGAAAAATTAAGATGAGATCCTATAAATAGGCTATAACTTTTATGTTTCCCTAAAAAAAATTTTTATTTTTTAGGATTATTTTGCCTCACACATGACTTCTAATTCCCTAGGACATAATGAAATTGATATTAAATAAAAAGGAGAGTTTTGAATGCACAATCATAATCAACTCGGCAAAACAGATATCGATTCTCCCATACAAGCTTCAATTGAGCAGATTTGGAAGAATATGTGTGGAGGCTGGGATCAATTCAATCAGTCAGCCGTACTGGATTTTTTAAGCCAATGTGAGGAAAAAGGCATTGATTCACAATTCGCAATGAGCTGGATTGAGAAACATAAAGATAAGATTCCGGATTGGCAGACGGTTTCCAGAGTATCTCTTGATTGGATGAATCAGCATACAGCTTCTGGCTCTCCATTATCGAATGAGACCTTTAAATAACCACATATGCAAAAGAATGCAAGAGCCCCTTGGCATATTACCAAGGGGCTCTCTTTTAATGAGGAATATTAGGATTTGGCATTTGCCCTTGAGCTGGCATTTGCCCCTGTGCAGGTGCATATGCATTTAACATTTGCTGCATATCCTGCTGTGTAAACTGAGGTACCTGGTAAAAATGATGTTTGTTTTGATAAATCGAAAGTTCATAAGCCATCTCAATGCAATTTGGGACTGAATCAGCCAGTACCCTCCGGACAACTGGATTTGTTGTTTCGAGAGCAGCCATTGTTTTCATGGAAGCGGCAGATTTTAATGCTCCCAGAAGGCAGCCGGAAACTGTTTCTTCATTCATTTCGGAGACAGATTGGATTGGCTTTTTTGGCTGAGAAGGCTTTAAACCATAAATAAAATCATTATTCTGGTTCATTTTATAGCTCTGTGTTGGTTTTGAAGGATCTTTACCTGTCTGGAAGCATTCCAGTGTAGTATTGTATTCCTCTTGCACAAATTGATATTGGCGGTCCATTATACTTGCCAGTTCTTGATCTTGTACGTGCTGACGCAATAGTGAGTATGTGTTTAAGGTGCCGACTGTACCTGATAAAACCTCTTGAACATCAAGAACTTCATGTGCTCCATGGTTGAGCTGCTGAGGTATATTTCCTGTATGCATATTTTGATGCATCTGGTTAGGCTGATTTTCCATTTGGATTCCTCCTTTTTTATTAACAATCTTTATCATGCAGATTTTTAAATAGAAATATCCATGGGATGGTAAAAAAAATAAATAAAAAAAAGCAGTTCGATTGAACCGCTTTTTTATTTGACTTCCTCAATCGTTTCTGTCAGTAAGAATAGATATCTGTAAATTAGATTGTAAGCATCGTTTATGGTCATGTCTTCTTTAAAGCCCTCCAAGTCATCCAAAGCAAAATTGAGTTCCCATAACCCATCTTGCTGGTTAAACATTAGATCAAATGTTGCTGAATCACCTTGTAATGTTCTTTTTAAATATGACCTTATTGTTTCTGCTTTTTTTTTAGGCAATTTAAGTCCAAGCATGACATCATAGGTTCGGAACAGATCATCGAATTCAAATGAGATGGCGTCTGCACCAATAATCCCAAACCATTCAGACTCAAGGTAAATAAACTCTTTAATATTTTTCACAAAATAATCGATAGGCTGGTTTAGAAAATCGGGTGTCTCCTGTGAGAGGACTTCTTCTGTTTCCTTGTTTCCTCTCTCTATATATGCATTTGCAAAGCGGGCTTTAGGATTTTTGATTATTAAAGATTCAGCATTTGATAATAGCTGATGCTTTTCAGCAAATTCTTTTTCTTCTTTGTATATTTCGTTTCCTGGTTCCTTGAGATGATTTTCAATCCGTTCTTTTAACATTTCGCTCCTCCTTTAATTATGGTTACCTTCCGCGTCTTTTTGACATGTTACTCACAGATTTAGGCGCTGAAGTCTTCTTTTTTGATTGTGATTTGCTGCGGTTTACATTACCAGCTGATTTCAATGGTTTTGATTTTTTCCTTTGCCCTTTTCTGCTCTTTGTTGGGGAAGTTTTGCCTTCATTCTTTTTTCTGTCTGCATCTTCCCGATTATCATTTTTCTTTCTTCCAGGTGAAGCTGGGCTTTTTTGCACTTGAGAGTTTTTTTCTGATGACCTGGAAGGCTTTTCTCTTTCATGGCTATTGCCAAGGTTCTGCTTGGAAATTGTAATGTTCAGCCCTTTTTCAATTGCTTCAAGGAGCGGTTTGTCTGCGGATGAATAAAAAGTGATTGCCATCCCCTTCATGCCAGCCCTTCCCGTTCTTCCGATTCGGTGAACATAGCTTTCCGGATCCAGTGGAATATCATAATTAAATACATGTGTGACACCTTCCACATCAAGTCCCCTTGCTGCAACATCAGTTGCTACTAATAGCTGTAATTCTGCGTCCCTGAATCGTTTCATCACTTGTTCCCGTTTAGACTGAGATAAATCTCCGTGAAGCTCATCACATTGGAAGCCATTTGATTTTAGTACATCATTGAGCTTGCTAACCCTGCGTTTGGTCCGGCAAAAGATGACGGCTAAATAAGGTCTATGAGTTTGAATTAATTGCATGAGTGTTGCCTGTTTGGCACGGTCGATCGTATGTATCGCGATTTGCTTAACTGAATCTGCCGGCCCCTGAGTTTTTTCGACTTGAATATACTGTGGTTCTTTCAGGTGTTTTCTTGCCAGTTTTTTTATTTCTGCTGGAATAGTGGCTGAGAAAAGCATGGTCTGCCTGCTGCCAGGAGTCTCTTTAATAATATCCTCCACTTCATCCAAAAAACCGATATGTAGCATTTGATCGGCTTCATCCAATACCAGAGAACCCACTTGTGATAAATCAATGGTTCTCCGTTTGATATGGTCCAGCAGCCGGCCAGGGGTCCCCACTACAATTTGGACATGTTTTTGCAGCTTTTTAAGCTGTTTTTCGACATCCTGCCCTCCATATACCGCCAAGACATCTATTTGATCATTGTCTTGTGTAAGATTTATCACTTCGTCCGTAATCTGCAAAGCCAATTCCCTTGTTGGTGTTACAATTAAAGCCTGGATATGAGCGGCAGCCGGATCAATGCTCTCTAGAATCGGCAGAATAAAAGCAAAAGTTTTGCCAGTCCCTGTCTGGGCTTGAGCTATGACATCCTTTCCATCCATAACAGCAGGTATGGCTTGCTCCTGAATAGGTGTTGGCTTAGCAATACCATGGTTCAGGAGTACATCAGACAGCTTTTTAGAAATGCCAAGTGTTACAAATTCATGCAAATAAAACCCTACTTTCTTTTCCTGGTATATTAAAATCGTCCTTATTTATATTGTGTGTTTCGCGGCAAAATAGCAAGCATTCTTATTGCAATAAAACACAAAAAAAAGGTGAACAATGAGTTCACCCTGAAAACTATCCTCTTTTTGATAAAATTTTATCAATTGTTTTTTTTACTTTGCCTACGATTTCAGGCCATTTTCTGCAAATCTCCCTGCTTAATCCCATTTGAAAGGATATATCAAAAGGTTCAATCCCGATTAGGAAGCCTTCCAATTTGTTTCTTTGATCGTATAATGCTTGAAACAGATGCAGATTATGCGGCGACAATCCCAGGAATTTATGCGAGTAAGCCCTATCCAAAGGAAAAACTCCAATATCACCTGGAGTACCTCCAGATAACACTGCATCAAGGATAATGACAAACTCTGCTCCTTCCAGCTTTGAAAGGCTGTAATCTATGTCTGATTCACCTATGATATATTCGCATTCCAGGCTTTTTTCAGTTTTCCTAAGCTCTTCAGCAAGATACACACCGATCCCATCATCCTTCATCAGTCGGTTGCCTATCCCTAAAATAATGGCCTTCTTCATTAAAACACCTGAATGGTTTTGATTTCTTTCCCTGGTCTATGTACATGTGTCGCACATGACATGCAAGGATCAAAGGAACGCAGGATTCTGCCGATTTCCACTGGATTTTCAGGATCTTGAATTGGTGTGCCCATTAATGCTTCCTCTGCAGTTCCCAGATATCCCTTCTCGTCGCGAGTGGAAAAGTCCCAGGTTGATGGTGTTATGATTTGATAGAAGGCTATCTTTTTATCATTAATTTTTATCCAGTGGCCCAAAGCGCCGCGTGTAGTGTCTACCAGTCCCCTGCCCGATGCCTCTTCTTCCGGCAATTCATACTTTTTCTGTACGTTTGTATTAGGAATAAGCAAATCCAAAAGGGTTTTCATAATGCCGGCAATTTTTTTCGCTTCTAATGCCCTTGCAATCGTTCTGTCCATCGCAGAGATGCCGTTTGTATAATCCCCGCTCAATATCAGTCTTGCTAAAGGGCCGACTTCGAATGGGAGATCGTTGTATCTTGGTGCTTTTACCCATGAATAAGCTTTTTCTTTTTTGCGGTCCGGTTCTGGAATCGCATCATTAGGTGAGTAAGCAGAAGAGGATGACTTGTACCAGGAATAATCTATTTTCTCCTGAATTTTAGTTTCATCAAATGACTGGATCCCATTATCCGTATACACAAGAGGATCTACGTATAAGGTTTTGATATCCTTATAGTGATTAAATGCACCATAAGTTAAAAGGTTCCCATATCCGCCGCCCAAACGATAATACTCTGGATAATACCTGGAAATTTCAAAAACATCCGGAATCATTTTTTCATCAATAAACTTAGCTATTTTCTGAAGAATGGAATCCAAATGGACGATTTTTTCTGCTGTAGCCTGAGTTGTAATACCGCCAATAAAAACACCATGGTTATGGGGAGCTTTTCCTCCGAGAACGGCAAGCATTTGATGGGCAAGCCTGCTTATTTCCAGTGATTCGAAGTAATGCTGGGAGATAACTCTATTTACTTTTTGAGGCAGTCTGAAATCATTATGGTCCGCCTGCAGCAATGTGTTTCCTTCAATTTTTACAAAATCGGGAACCGTATATTGATAAAAATGGCGAATATGGTTTTGTAAAAACTCACAGCAATGGATTATATCGCGAAGATATCTTCCCTGCTCGCTTGGTTCAATGTTCAGCGCATCCTCCAAAGCGGTTGAAGATGCCATTGAGTGGGCAGCGGAACAAATGCCGCAAATACGCTGGGTAAAATATACAGCATCAAAGGGGCTTCTGCCGACAAGCATTTGCTCAAAGCCCCTGAATAGGTTTCCTTTTGTTTTAACATCTACAACCTGATGCTGGTCGACGATCACTTCAACTTCCATAAAACCGCTTATTCTTGTTAATGGATTAATGACGATTCGCTTACTCATCCTTCACCACCCTTGTTGTGTCATAACTGATAAAAGGAGCCATCGCATCAGGAAATCCAAATTGGGCACATCCAATGCAAGGGGTATCATCCCCTATCGGCCAATTCACATGGCCATTCCATTGCCTTGTAGGACAATCAGTCCTGGTGACAGGACCACGGCAGCCAAGCTTAAACAAACAGGTTTTATCTCCGAGCTTTTCAGCAAAAATACCCCGGTCGAAAAAAGGCCGTCTAGGGCATCTGTCATGAATTAGAGTGCTATAAAACATTAAGGGCCGACCGAGATTATCGGTTTCCGGATCACCATATAAAAGAATGTGGGCTAAGGTTCCTAAAAACCAGTCTGGGTGGACAGGGCAGCCTGGCAGTTTAATCATATCTTTATCAGGGAGAACTTCCTGCAATCCTACCGACTGGGAAGGGTTGGGCCTGGCTGCCGAAACACCCCCGTGGGTAGCACATGCCCCTACGGCAAGAATATGGGAAGCTTTCTCCCCTAGCATTTTTGCTGCTTCCAAACCGGTAAGCGGTTTTCCCTGCCAGCTGCCGATAATGTTATATAAACCATTGTCCCTTAGAGCAACTGCTCCCTCCACTGCTAAAATATAGTCTTCGTCCATAGCTTTAATAAGCCTGTCTATGGCCTGCTCCCCCTCTGCAGCCATTAAGCTATTGCTGTATACGAGATTGACCATCGATCCCATCATATACTCAAAGTCCGGATTGGCTCCGTTCAGTAAGGAAATAATATTGCCGGAGCATCCATTCAGCTCTAAGTATACAAGGTTTTTCTTTTTAACCGAGCCGTCTTCAATACCGTTTCTGGCACTAGCTGTTAACCTGGCTGCAATGGCTTCATTGGTCAATGACTCTGGCGGCAAAATATAATTTTCCACTACACCAACCTCCCGATGACTGGCAAAGTCGCTAAAATCGATTTCTGTCCTGCGTGGCAGGATGCGAACTCCTGGGTATAATCCTTCCCTGATACCAAACCAAAATGGGTGGCAGCCGCCCAAGCTCTGTTATTGGTTACATCATAAACGACTCCGCCCACGGCTACATAAGCAGGCCTTCCATTTTTGCCATCGTAATTCGATAATTCCTGGATTGTAAAGGTTTGATTAGGAAGGGTTAATTCTGGATATGCTGCAGGTGCGGGTAATGGCTGGCTGGCTGGCATCGTGGGCTGGGCTGGACCATTACTACTAGCTGAAATCGATGAAATGGCATGACTGGCCAACAGTTCATTTAGAAATTGAATACTTGTCAACGCATCCCATAGCCTTTGAAGTCTTAACTGTTTTGCAGTGGGATCGGACGTGACAGAAATGGTGTAAATATCATGCTTTGCCTGACTTATAAGGCTATTCACCTGCTGCTGAAGCATCCTGATGTTTTGCATGGCTTTCTCTCCCTTAGGCTTTCATACCCTATCCTATGCAGGTAAAGAAGAAAACTTTAACAAATCCTGGGCAGCAACAATCCGGCAAGTCGGTGCAAACTGCGTGTTGTCCCAAGAGGTGTCTTTAAGAAAAGCTTCCCCGCACTTTTATTTGTGCCGGTTACCCGCCCAATGACAGCAGCGTTTTCACCTAACGGATGTTTTCTTAATGATTGAAGTGCCAGCTTCTCCTTCTTTGAATCTACCACCAAAATAATCTTTCCTTCATTTGCGAGATAAAGAGGGTCGAAGCCTAAAATATCGCATGCCCCATGAACATCACCCCTAATCGGAATCGATGGTTCATCAATTTCGCAATTAAAATGAAAGTCCTCGCAAAGCTCCACAAGAGCTGTTGCAAGGCCTCCCCTTGTAGGATCTTTTATTAATCGTATTCCATCTGTCGTTTGCACCAGGCTCTGTATAAGCCCATTAAGGGAAGCGCAATCACTTGCAACATCCGAAAGTAAGCCAAGCTCTTTTCTGGCGCTGAGAATTGCAATTCCATGGTCTCCGATTGTTCCGCTTAAAATGATCGAATCGCCTTTCTGAATCCCTTCTGGCTGTAATTTCTGTCCGTTTTCCACTGCTCCAATGCCGGTAGTATTGATGAATAACTGATCAGCACTTCCTTTTTCCACCACTTTTGTGTCTCCTGCCACAATTCTGATCCCTGCTTTTTCAGCTTCGGCAGCCATGCTGTTAACCACTTCCTTCAAATCTTTAAGGGGCAGGCCTTCTTCAATAATAAATCCTGCTGTCATAAATTTAGGAATGGCACCGCTGACAGCCAAGTCATTAACAGTCCCAGTAACAGCGAGCTTCCCAATGTTTCCTCCTGGAAAGAAGCTCGGTTTTACAACATAGCTATCAGTTGTTAATGCAATGGTTTCGGAACTGCATTGGAATATGGCCGAATCGTACTTTGTATGCTCCCCATGGCCAAATGCTTTTTCAAAAACATCCTTGATCAGCTTATGTGTCAGCTCCCCGCCTTCCCCATGGGCCAAATTTATCCGCTGCAGCATGATCACTCCTCCCTCATATAGTGGTAATGTGCTGCACATGTTCCTTCTGATGAAACCATGCAGGGGCCTATTGGATTAGCTGGTGTGCAGGCTTTGTTGAAAAGGATACATTCTTCAGGAACAGCCAATCCCCGAATGACTTCACCGCATCGGCATTTTGTCTTTCGGGGAGGGTCAACATGAATCTTAAATTTGTTTTTGGCATCAAATGTTTGGTAATTCTCTTTAAGTACCAGGCCACTTTTGGGAATCGCCCCTATTCCACGCCAAACTTCATTTGCTGGCTGTAAATATTTACTCATTAGGCTTTTGGCAGAGGCGTTTCCTGACTCTGAAACTACGTAAGGGTAATCATTAATGATTTCTGATTTATTTTCTAAACAAAGCTGCAGCAATTTATAAATGCTGCTTAGAAGCTGGACAGGCTCAAAACCAGAAATGACTCCAGGCATCCTATATTCTTCTGCTAAAAAAGAGTAACTCTCTTTTCCTAGCACAACGGACACATGGCCGGGGAGCAAAAAACCGTCCAGGTGAATTTCGCCTGCTTCGAGAAGAGCCCGTAAAACTGGCTCGACCAATTTAGTCGTCATCCAAACGCTAAAATTGGTTAAACCTCTAAGTTCTGCTTCCTGAATGGCTGCAGCCAGCAAAGGAATCGTGGTTTCAAAGCCAATGCCTAAAAAAATAACTTCCTTGTCAGGATTTTCTTCAGCGATTTGAAGGCTGTCCAATGGGGAATAAACTACACGAATATCCTTTCCCTCTGTTTTGGCTTCAAGCAAAGAATGCTTGGATCCCGGGACGCGCATCATATCCCCAAATGTACATAGAATTCGGCCGCTTTCCTTTGATAAGCTGATCATGCTGTCTATCGTTTTTTGGTCTGTTACACAAACAGGGCAGCCCGGGCCCGCTATTAATCGAACGTAATCTTTTAATCTTGTTTTTACACCCGTTTTAGCTAGAGCCATCGTATGGGAGCCGCATACCTCCATAAAAACAGGTTTACGGCCAGTCAGTTGAATATATTGCTTAGCTAAATGAATGACTGCTTCTGCTGACTGCTTGCTTAGAACCGGATCAGAAAAGGGTGCCATGCTGTCCATCAATTATTTTCCTCCATTCTTCCATGCTTTCGCGTGCATATTCCTCATTGATGATGGTCATAGCCTGTCCTGCATGAAGCAGGACATAATCATTGATTTTTACCTCTGGAACAAAGAGGATGCCCACATACATCTTTGAACCCATAACTTCGACAAGAGCACGGTCTTCTTCAAGTTTAATCACTTTGGATGGAACACCTACACACATAGGAATCACCGCCTTTTTTCCTCTTTAGCTTTAGTCTGTTGGGCTGCAATCATTAATTGCCCTAATGATAATCCGCCATCATGGCAAGGAACTTTCTTATGCGTATAAACAGAAAAACCTTTCCCCTGAAGGTGTCTGGAAAGCTCTTGGGCAAGAAATAAATTTTGAAATGATCCTCCTGAAAAGACAATCTGCCGGTTATAGTCAGGTCTTTCATCTGCTTTACTTAAAATTAAGTTTACGGATGCAGATACCACTGTTTGATGAAATCTTTGAATAATAGCAGCTGGCGGCACCGACTCGAAATATTCCTGGATTATTTTATAAATCATCGGCGAGAAGTCGAGCTGGTATGGTTCTCCTTTGTTTTTTATAAGCTTAAACGGATATGGTTTGCAGTTTGCTGAATGAGGTCTGTATATATAATCTGATAATTTAATAGCTGCTTCTCCCTCGTAAGTGGACGTTTGGCAGATTCCTAATATGGCACTTACAGCATCGAAAAGCCTCCCGCACGTTCCGGCAAGTGGTGAATTGATCTTCTTATTCACCATATTTTCAATTATGTTAATTTCCCTGGCTTTTTGAGGAAACAGTTTAATAGCCAAATCTTTTCCATGACTTGGCCAGAAATGAACGATCATACCAGCTGCATTTCTCCAGGGCTCCATTACAGATTTCTCACCGCCAGGAAGCGGACTATATGTGAGATGGCCCAGCCGTTCATAGGAAGCGGCACTGCCATATAATAATTCAAACCCCCAAATATGGCCGTCATCCCCGTAGCCTGTACCATCAAGAATCAGGCCAAAACATGGTTCATGCAGATTATTGTCTGCCATGCATGATACATGGTGAGCGTGATGGTGCTGAACTTTAATCACTGTTCCCTTAAAACGACTGGCAGATTTATTTACGAGGTACGATGGATGTGAGTCAACTGCAATAAATTCTTCCTTTAATCCTAGCCAGCTTTTATAATGATTCACTTGATTCTCATAATGCTGAAGCATCTCTTCATTATCCAAATCTCCTATATGCGGCCCCATATAAATGCTGTGGCCTTTACCTGCAGCAAAAGCATTTTTTTGATTGCCTCCTAAAGCCAGGATGTGATTGAGCGGTAAGGCGGATGTAAAAACATCCGGTATAAAACCCCTAGAACGCCGGAGAAAAGTGATTTCCCCATCCTGATTCACTTGTATAACAGAGTCATCCACGGGGTGAAGAATAGGACGATTATGAGTAAGAACATAGTCACTAAGAATACCGGGGTCTTCTTTGAAATGAAGCGGCAGTCCGGACGGGTTAGAGCTTGTCAGTACGATGCATTCCAGATTGCTGTTCTCAAACAGCAGATAATGGAGCGGCGAATACGGAAGCATGACACCGATGGTAGATAACCCTGGGGATAGCAGGTCAGGAAGTTCGCAGCTCTCTTTTTTTCTTAAAACAACGATCGGCATTTCTGGACTCTTTAGCATTTCCGCTTCTTTTTCTGTTAGCTGGCAATACTTCTTGGCAGTTTCAAGTGATTTTGCCATGATAGCCATAGGGCGCTGTGGCCTGTTTTTTCGAATTCTTATTTCATTAATCGCCTTTTCATTGTGTGCATCGCAGGCAAGATGATACCCGCCTATCCCCTTAATGCTTAGAATCTTACCATTCGATAAAAGGCTTGAGGCCTCTTGAATAGCTTTCTGATTTGTTTTCACAGGCTTCTTATTTAAATCATATAGAATTAGTTCAGGTCCGCAGTTAGGGCAGCACACCGGCTGTGCATGATGGCGGCGATTTGATGGATTTTCATATTCTTCCTGGCAGGATATACACATATGAAATTTGTCCATGGCAGTTTGGGGCCTGTCATAAGGAAGCCCCCGAATGATCGAATACCGCGGTCCGCATTGAGTGCAGTTTGTAAAAGGATAACGAAACCGCCTGTTATCCTCTTCACGCATGTCGTTTAAGCAGTCATTGCAGATTCCAGCATCTGCCGGTATTAATGGCTCAGCATGACCGCTTCGATTGCTTGGAACGATTATAAATTCCTTAAAAAACGATGGCTGATTTTCATCCACAATGATTTCTCTAATTTTTGCCAGTTGAGGAGGTCTGCTATGGATGTGATCGATCATGCTGGCAATTAAGTCCCTGGAGCCTTCTGCATGAATAATGACTCCTTCCAGATTATTTTGAACCGTTCCATTAATGTTGTATTTTTTTGAAAGGTTAAATATAAAGGGACGAAACCCGACACCCTGCACTCTTCCTGTTACTTTAATTCTGACTGCATACAGCATTGGCATAAGCTTCCTTTAACCAATTTATCCATTCCTCCATCCCCTCTGCTGACTGCGAAGACAGCGCAAGAAAATCAGCATCAGGATTAATAGTGTGTAAATCCCTCCGCGCTTCTTCTAAATCAAATTGTACGTAAGGGAGTAAATCTGTTTTATTGATAATTGTTAAATCGGTACGGTGAAACATCAAGGGGTATTTGGGAATTTTATCATTCCCTTCCGGTACACTGAGAATCACAGCTTTGTAATCTTGTCCCAAATCATAGCCTGAGGGACAGACCAGGTTGCCGATGTTCTCAA
The DNA here is from genome assembly GCF_022811925.1 of Cytobacillus oceanisediminis. Taxonomy (NCBI): domain Bacteria; kingdom Bacillati; phylum Bacillota; class Bacilli; order Caryophanales; family Bacillaceae; genus Cytobacillus; species Cytobacillus oceanisediminis. The sequence continues at coordinate 2,637,581 of NZ_CP065511.1, forward strand.
TAAAAAGGATATCAATCTCTTCAAGCTGGAATTCAGATAATGTTTTTGCTATCATTCTTGCGTCAAGATGGCAGCCGCCAACTGTGTTAATTTGTACAGTTTTTACTCCTATAGCACGAAGCCTTTCTGCATCCCTCTCAGTTGCCAGATCACCCTCTATGACTGCGATTTTAAATTCCTTTGCCAGCGCTTTTACGGTTTTCTCAAGCAGTGTGGTTTTTCCCGCACCAGGCGAACTCATAAGATTGATGACAAGTGTTTGTTTTTGTTTAAACAAAGTTCTATTAAAATTGGCGGCAATATTGTTATTTTTCAAAACATCATCGTCCAATTTAATCTTCAAAACGCTCACTTCCTTCATAAGACTCAACTTGAAAAGATTCACCGGATATTATCTCAGTATTTATTTGATTGCAATGTGGACAAAGGGCAATTCGGTAATCGGGGGTAAATTCTTTTCCGCACTCTTTGCACCTGGCTTTCGCTACTTCTCTTATAATCTTCAGCTCTGTTTTTTCGCTGATCAGGTTGTCCTCCAGTTTTTGAAAGAAACTAAATGCAAGTTCTAATGCATCGGGCAGAACATTGGAAAGTTCCCCGACAATAACAGAGATTCGATTAATCTTAACAAAGCCTCTATCGATGGCATCTGCTTCCACTATGTAAAGAATATCAGCCATTAGAGACATTTCGTGCATTGGTAACCTCCTTCAGTAAAGAGACTGTTTATTAATAGATATTCTAAATTTTTCAGGAAAAGACCGAATGGTTTGATTGAAAATAAAAAGCCCATTTCGGACCGAATGGTCTTCATTGGGCTTCTAACTCTAAATATTTAATCAATCCCAATCCCGTGTCGGCTCTTTCTCCTCCGCCATTTCCATTCCATAAGCAAGGCGAGGGTTCAAGGCGGCTTCCTTGCGGTTATTCTGGTGATTGGAAGCTGCGGTTTTTAATATATAGCGGTGGATAAACACCTCGGAAAGAGTGATAATTCCTGCTGCAATGACACTTCCCCACGCTATTTGCAAGTAACTGTTAAGCAATACACTCCCAAAAACCCATACAGATGCATAAACCAGGAAAAAGTCAGCAATGAGGGCATTCCGGTTTCCCAGGCGGGGAAGAATGATCCGATCACCAAGCATATATGACATAACCGTTACCAGTAGGCTGAAAGAAACAATATCGGCAAATGTTGCATCGAAAAATAAATCAAGTGCTATGGCAAAAGCAATCATGCTTGATACAAATTTAAGTACAAAAATTAATGTTTTATTCATATGTGGTCCTCCTTTGCCTATAGTTTTTATCAATCTGAAGAATCCCATTCATTTTCCTTTCATTCGCGGCAAAAGCAATTTTTTCAAAAAAATAAACAACTTGTTCAGTGCCTCTCAATATAATGGTAGTAAAAAGGATTACATTTTAAGTTAAAGGTTGTGGAAGAGTGATACTCCGAGACAAAATACTTAATGTGGTGATAATAGGTGAGTGCTGAATATAAATTTCAAAATCTTCAGGAAAGGAATTTGACTTTTGAACAGGTATTCAACCGTATCTTACTTTTTATGAAGCGAAATCCTGATGGGAATTTCAGACTGATGATCGGAACCGATTCACAGGTCCATTGCAATCGCACAGTTTTTATTACCGGGATTGTTATTCAAAACGAGCGAAAAGGTGCCTGGGCATGTATTCGAAAAACAGTAATCCCCAGGAAAATGCTGCATCTTCATGAGAGAATTTCCTATGAAACCTCGCTGACAGAAGAAGTGGTCTCTTTGTTTACAGAGGAATACAAAGATAAAATGTTTGATATCGTTCTTCCATTCATCTACAAAGGCGGCTCTTTCTCCATGGAAGGACACATGGACATAGGATCAGGCAAGAGAAATAAAACGAGGGAATTTGTGAAGGAAATGGTCTCCAGAATCGAATCAATCGGCCTCGAGCCAAAAATAAAGCCGGAAGCATTCGTAGCCTCCAGCTATGCTAATCGATATACGAAATAAAAAGAACTCAAGTTGATGAGTTCTTTTCATTGAGAGGCAAACTAAACGCCTGCATGTTCCCTATATTCCTGTTCGGCCTTTGATGCGACAGCCTCTGTCAGTTCAGCAGTAATTTCCGGAAGAGCAGTATTAAGCAATGAATTTGCCACTTTAGCCATCATTCCCTCTGCTGATATTTCAAGTGACCCTGTCATGATGTTTATATTATTCCTTCCTTTTTCTGCAAGAAAATATCCATGTCCAGTAAACTTCTCATTAAGTCCTGTTAAATGAAACGTAACCTTTGTCGGCTCCTGCCAGCTCGTTATATCCACTTTTAATTCAATTTTTTTCTTAATAATCCCCATATCGCTTTTAAAGCTCCAGGTTGATTCTCTGTCACTTAGTACCTCATGTGCAATATAACCGGGCACTAAGGGTGCCCAATTTCCAATATCACTGACAAAGTTCCATATTGCCTCAATCGGTATGTTTACTTCCTCCTGATGTGTGCAGCTTGCCATTTTTACCGCCCCTTTAAGACTTTCATAGTTGTTTTCCATGCATATCTATTCGGAATGGACGGGTAAAATTCATGAATTAATTAATCTCCGGTTGCCAAATTAATTTTTAACATTCCTCTTCACTTAAATGAGCCGAATAATAAGAAGAATTAAAGTGAAACTTATAGTATTGTTGTAAATTCATCAAAACTTATTCTTAGTTGAAGAACAAAAACTGGAACAGGAGTGCTGAAAATGAAGGCAGTAACCTATCAGGGACCCAACCGGGTAGCTGTGACCAATGAGGATGACCCGAGGCTGGATAAAAAGGATGACATTATTGTCAGGATTACTTCCACAGCAATATGCGGCTCTGATTTGCATCTGTATCAGGGGAATATGCCGCTGCCGGAAGGATATATTATTGGACATGAACCAATGGGGATTGTTGAGGAAGTCGGGCCTGAAGTAACCAAAGTAAAAAAAGGCGACAGAGTGGTCATTCCCTTTAATGTTTCCTGCGGAGAGTGTGTATACTGCAAGCAGGACCAAACAAGTCAATGTGACAATTCGAATCCGCATTATGATTCAGGAGGCTATTTTGGGTATACTGAAAAATTTGGGAATCATCCAGGAGGCCAGGCGGAATATTTAAGAGTCCCCTTTGGCAATTTCACTCCATTTCTTGTACCCGAATCATGCGAGCTTGAAGATGAATCACTGCTGTTTTTATCTGATGTCCTCCCTACTGCTTATTGGAGCGTCGTGAACGCAGGGGTTAAAAAAGGCGATACAGTCATTGTTCTGGGCTGCGGTCCTGTTGGATTAATGGCACAGAAATTTGCCTGGATGGAAGGTGCAGAACGTGTCATTGCCGTGGATTATCTTGATTATCGGATGAATCATGCCAAGGCATCAAATAAGGTCGAGGTATTTGAATTCACAAAGTATCCTGATATGGGAGAGCATTTAAAGGAAATCACCCATGGAGGCGCTGACGTTGTTATTGACTGTGTAGGAATGGATGGCAAAAAGTCACCTCTGGAATTCATTGAACAAAAGCTAAAGCTTCAAGGCGGTACGCTCGGGCCAATACAGATTGCAGCTAAAGCGGTCGGAAAAACAGGAACGGTTCAGCTTACAGGTGTTTATGGGGCTAACTATAACATGTTCCCGCTGGGTGCCTTCTTCGCCAGAAACATCAATTTGAAAATGGGACAGGCTCCTGTCATTCCATTCATGCCCATGCTGTATGAAAAAATTGTCAATGAAGAATTTGATCCGAAAGACATCATTACCCATAAAATTAATCTTGAAGACGCAAGTCATGGCTATAGAATTTTCAATAGCCATGAAGACAATTGCATAAAAGTAGTTTTAAAGCCCTAATACGTAAAAGCCTGCTGTCTTGCCAGCAGGCTTTTTTAATGAGCATGAGGGTATTACCTTCTGTAGTAATGGTACCTTCTTCTTGAACGTGAAGAATGACATTCATCACAGATTTGATATTCGTGTTCCCAGGGCAGTTTTTTGCCACATTTTCTGCATTTTCTTGAGAGCTCTTTAATATCGGTTTTCAGTCTTTCGTGAACATGGTCGCTGATTTCTTCCCTTAATCTTTCCCAGTATAACGCTTCTGTTCTCTGCTCAAGACGATACAGGAACAGCAAATGCAGGCCTATTGCTTTATAAGTCAACTCCAGCTCTTCCAGATTCCGGTTCTTGATTCGGGGCTCTGGAAGCTCCTCCCCATCAATAATGGCATACATGGTTTCTTCCCATTGCCGAACAAGATCATGTTCTTTTTTAGAGAATGGCAGATGGAGAAATCCATACAGGTCCATTAGGCCAAGCTTGGCTTCAATTTCTGTGCCCCGTATCCTTTCATAAAGGTCTCTCTCCTCTGTTAATGCCGCTTTTTTGGTTCCTCTGGGGCTCTCAAACTTATCCCAAAACTCAAAGAATGATCCGAGATCGCGGTAATACCTTTGGAATCTTTCAAATACTGTATTTGTTGGGGCTATGGCAAAGCTGTGGACCGGGGCATCCTCCATTTCAAGCAAGGCCTTCATTCTTTTGATATCTTTTGTAAAAGCAACTTTCCCAATGTTGTAAAGCCCTTTTCGCCCTGCCCTTCCTGCAATTTGCTTAACTTCCTGTGAAGTAAGGGTTCTCCTTTTCGTTCCGTCAAACTTATCATTTTCCAAAAAAACAATTCTCCGGATAGGCAGGTTGAGTCCCATCCCAATGGCATCAGTGGATACGATGACGGAAGTTTCACCTTTTATAAAACGCTGGACTTGTTTTTTTCTGGTTTCAGGTGGCATCGCTCCATAAATCATGCTTACTGAGTGCCCTTCCTGCTGAAGTCTTGAGGCTGTTTCAAGTACTCTCTTCCTTGAAAAACAGATGAGTGCATCGCCTTTTCGTACATGACCGAATTTGAATTCCTTTGCTTCGACTTCAAGAGGAATATCCCGGCTGTATTCATTCAGTTCAATATCTGCTTCGCCAAGAAGCTGGAGCATCATGCTTTTAGCGCTGCGGCTGCCAATGATATGGACTTCATTGGCATTTGCCTTGGTAATTGCTTTATACCAGGAGAAGCCTCTGTCTTTATCCGTGATCATTTGGGCTTCATCAATAACAATGACGTCATAATAGTCCTTTTCGTAGAACATTTCTACGGTGCTTGAAAGATGCTCAGAACCGGCAACTGCCTTCTCCTCTTCACCGGTTTTCAAAGAACAGGGTATACCTTCGCGGTTCAGTTTATCATATACTTCGAGAGCCAAAAGCCTTAAAGGTGCCAGATACATGCCGCTTTTGGCTGATTTCATTCCTTCAAGTGCATGATGTGTTTTCCCTGTATTGGTTTCACCAATATGAAGTACATACCTTTTGGCCCGTTCCACTGAGGGACTGTATTCCTGCCCGAATATATATTCGAGCATGCGTTCCTCTTCTTCTTTCTTCCGCTGCTGCTCAGCCAATTCTTCTGCTATTTTTCTCTCCCTGTCAGCAATGTCCTTCTCGAGCAGATCTTTATGGACTTCAGGGTCAAAGGGGATATCCGCAAGCCTCAGCAGATCTTCAATATATTCCTCCTGAATGCTTTCAAAAAAGCTTTCATCAAGATCCTGAAGAGTATGGGCAATTAACTTCTTCACCGACTTACCGGTCAGCGGTTTCTGATAAGCGTCTTCATATTCCTCGAATAAATGATGCGGAAGGTTCTGCAGGACTAGCGATTGCAGAGAATCGGACAGAAATCCCGATATATTGTTCTTATAGACATAGTAATAGGCTTCATATTCAAAATAGCCCTTGCCCCCATACAATGCTTTATGAATATTTCCTGTCAGCTCCTCAAAGAATTCACCCATTACAGTATAATCACCTGCATCAAAGCTTCCTGTCTCCTCAAGCTTTTCCTCAAGAGCAAAGGTATCCACTTTTTGATATCTTATCTTGTTTCTAAAATCGGAAACCAGCTGCTTTGAAGCCATATGTCTGACATGAAGATATAGAAGGCTATAATCTTTTTCAATAATTTCATCCATTTTCTTTTCAATATCTTCGCGGACTCGATACTTCTTTCGCTGAAGCCGCTCCTCTTCTGCTTTCTGCAGATAATGAGCCCGTGCATTCTCATAGCGCTCAGCCCAAGCTTCATTATTGCTTTCAAATATGTCATTAAGCCAGTCCAAACTGTTAAAAGGCTGATAATCCCTCATTTCAGTCCGGAATAGGTGATTGATTATTTTCCTGTCAACATTTTCTGTGTCGTACCCTTTTTCACTTAAATATTTCTTTTTTTCATGCTTGGATATTTTGGCAGTGATTTTATTCAGCCACACATTTACCCAGATTTGATCAATATAATGAAATCTTTCAGAAAGATATTCCTTATAGGAGGGCATCGATTCTTTGCTGCCCAGATAGCGGTCGGCATCCTCCAGGATTTTTATTTTTGTATGCTCAGCAGCATTATTGTAAATCTGTTCAAGCTGATTCATGGTCCGTTCCCCTTTAAACATCACCAAACCGTGATGTAATCATTATGACTTAGGTTATGTATGATATTGATAATTTAAGTAGTCTTCATTTTACCATCTTTTGAAAAAATATCATTGACATAAAACTTAAACCGACATATAATTTATCTAGAATTAAAATATCTTGAATTCAAAACAAATGAATTCGAACTATTGGAGGAGAAAAATATGGCTAATACAAAATGGGCAGTTGATCCTGCGCACAGCAGTGTGGATTTTTCTATCAAGCATATGATGATCGCAAACGTGAGAGGCAGCTTTAATAGCTTTGATGCAGAACTATCTGCAGATCCTGCAGATTTAACAACTGCTGATATTACATTCAATGTTTCACTTTCAAGTGTTGATACACGCAATGAAGATCGTGACAACCACCTGCGTTCTGCGGACTTCTTTGATGTTGAGAACCATCCTAAAATGACCTTTAAATCAACAAACATTGTAAGCAAGGGTGATGATGAATATGATGTTACCGGCGAACTTACTATTCATGGTGCAACAAAAACAGAAACCTTTACTGTGACATATGAAGGATCAGGTAAAGATCCATGGGGCAATGAAAAAGTCGGCTTTACTGCTGCTGGAGCAATCAAGCGAAGCGACTATGGCTTAACTTGGAATTCAGCCCTTGAAACAGGCGGAGTCCTTGTTGGAGATAAAGTGAAAATTGACCTGCAGATACAGGCAGCAAAAGCAGAATAAGGCCGAAAAAGGGCAGGTATACCGGCGAAACGGTATCCTGCCCTTTTCTTAATAGATAAGAATGTATAAATTCTGAAGTTAGATAACTGTCTAGCTCTAGGCGCCATCGGCTCTCGGGTCTAAGCATGTCTAGTTTCGGCTCCTAGTGACTTGAGGTTATAAGCCGATAAGCGGGCGCCTTCCGCTTTTCTATTCAGTTTATTGATCGGCTAATAACGTGGCAATTTTGTCTTCAATAACCTTACCTTGACCGCCATCAGTTAAGTTATTCAGAATAATAGAAAAGATAAGCTCTTCCCCGCTGGACGTCTTAACATATCCTGATAATGAACTGACTGTTGAGATGGAACCTGTTTTTGCTTTGACATTCCCGGCGGCATTGGAGTTTTTCATGCGATTTCTAAGAGTTCCTCCCACCATCCGGTCTGTATTGGCGGCAATCGGCAATGAGTTCAAATAGGAGCTGAACCATTCTTCGTCCTGGACTTCGAAAAGAAGTTTCGAGATTTCATTTGCCGGAATTAAGTTTACATGTGAGATTCCGGAACCGTCCCGGATCACGAGAGTTTCCTGATTCATTCCAAAAGCTTCTACTTGTTCTTCTAATACCTCAAGCCCTTTTTCCCAGCTGCCTTCTCCTTTGGAAACTTTGCCCATTTCCTTGATTAATGTTTCTGCGTGGCCATTATTGCTTAATTTCATAAATGGTATAAGCAAATCTTTGATAGGCATGGATTTATGCTCAGCAAATAGTTTTGCGCCTTCTGGGGCAGTGCCTGCTTCTGTTTTCCCTTTGATTTTAATGCCTTGTTCAGCGAGAGAACGCTTCAATAGATCCAATGCGTAGCCAGTAGGCTCCCATACAGCGATCCATTCCCTTGAACGGCTGCCTTCAACTGGAATTTCTCCTTCAATTGTAACTGTGTTCGTTCCGTGATCTCTTTCAATATGGATATCCTTCTTTTCGTCTTTAGAGACGGTTTTAGCCTTATTGACGATTTTTATGTAATCTGTTTCCGGCACCATTTTTACAATCGGTTCCTGCCCGGCTTTTTCTCCGGGATAAACCTCTACAATTACTGTGCCCGCGTCATAGTCCTCATTTGGGGAGGCAGTAAGTGCCGAGACTTGTCCGCCATAATACCATGATTCATCACTCCATGATAGATCGGTTGAATAGCGTACATCATCATACCACGTGTCGTCACCGATCAGGCTGCCATGAATAACATTGATGCCTGCTTCTTTTACTTTAACGGCAAATGAATCAAAATCCTTCTTTAAAAGGGTTGGGTCTCCTTTTCCCTTCAAGATCAAGTCACCTTGAAGTGTCTTTCCCTTTATTGAACCTGTGTGAAGAAGTTCTGTTGTGAACTGATAATTTTCTCCCAAAGTTTCAAGAGCCGCAGCTGCTGTTAGGAGCTTCATATTAGAAGCCGGTCTTAAACGTATATCCCCGATATGGTCGTATACAAGATCGCCTGTTTCTGCATTGCGGATACTGACTCCTGCAAGTCCTCCCTGAAGAATTGGGTCATTATTAAGCATTTGGTTTAACTGCTGTACAAGTTCACTGCCTTCTTCCGTTGCCTGGACATGAGGCGATTCGGGCTGAGCAAAAGGAACAAGTGCCAGCATAAATACCAGCAATAAACTGATATTTATTTTTACACTCTTTTTCATATGTATTAAGCCACCTTCCATTTTTGTTTCTTAACCTTTTCTTCTTAGAAAGGTGTGTTCCCTTTATTTCCATAATGAGGAAAAAGAATCAATTTTTAATTTACTTAACTATTTTATTCTCGGCTATAAAAGTTATGAGGACTGGCTATTATTTCCTATTTTTCTCTAAAATAAATATTATGCAAGTAAGAATATTTATTCTTAAAATGCTATTAGAAAATGGTATGATAAAAACAGGTGAATTTTATAAGGGGTGGAAAGAATGAGTGTACATAAAGCAATATCAGAACATGTAGGAAAGCAGAATAAGATTATAACGAAATTTGCTGCATTGGAACAGCAGCGAGAATACTATATTGAGCAAGCATTGGATCTATGCAGGCGAGGACTTCCATTTTCTGCGGATAAGATAAATGAAGTAACTGCTGAAATCAATGAACTTTCTAAACAGGGAATTATACCTGCAAGAAAGTATGTAACAATTGAGATGATTGAGGAATATGCATCAAAGACAAAATAGGTACTTATGATTATAAAGAAGCGTGCCTTCCAATTGAATGCACGCTTCTTTATATTTGCTGTGATGATTCATGGGCAAATTCCTGTAAATCAAGTCTTTTATTTATATTAAAGTGAATCCCCTCATTTTCTAATAGTTCTCTCTGCATGTCATGCAAATCTCCGTCTTTAAACCCAATTTCCCCTTTCCCATTCACAACCCGATGCCACGGAAGCTGATGCTTTTCACTTTGGGTGTGAAGAATCCGGACCACCTGTCTTGCTCCTCGGGGGCTCCCGGCCAGCCTTGCGATTTGTCCGTATGTCATGACTTTTCCTCTTGGGATGCTTTTAATGATTTTTATAACTTTTTCTGTAAATGGCTGCACATGATTGCTCCTTTTTTATCTTATATTATAAAACAAACCCGCCTGAGTTTCAGGCGGGCTCTCTTATTATCCTAACATTTCCTTTGCACGTTCCGGAAAATCAATGAATGGGTTGCGGTTTCCCTGGAGTTCTTGAATGGCAGCATTCCTATGCTTCTCATATACAGTCACGGGATATTCTGCTTGCCATCTCAGCAAAATCTGCATATCCATCTTTTCTTCGATTTTAATTCCTTTTTTATATCTGACTGCAAAATAGAATACGGCTCTTGCGGCTATTCCCTTTCCATATTCAGGTTCAAACTTTTCCTGTTCAGCCATCCCGCATCCGTTCCTGACACTCTCTGTCTCGAATTCCGGAACATATGCTTCAAAATCATAGTAGGGGAAGTTGCTTCTCATACTGTTGCATGCAGGTTCACAGGCAAAAAGATGATGAAGATCCCCTCTCATTGGCTGTCTTTCTTCAAACCAGGATTGCGGAATGACATGCTCTGTATTAAAAATAACTCTTTTATTGCTGCTGAAGCCGCCTTCCTGAATCGACTGCAGAAGCTTGAGATCCTGGTCAATGGCTTTAAGCGGGTCGATCCCTTTCCCGGAATATAAACTTTTTAGCTTAAGGTTTTCCTGCAGATCCACCCATGGATATACATATTGGTGGGGTGAGTAATCCAATTGCCTGTTATGGGTACTAACCAGCAGAGTATGGATTTGTTCTGGGATGTCTCCTTTTTCAAAATCAAGGGTGCTGTAATAATCCTCCAGATTGATGTTATCCTTCTGAGCGTCGTAATAGGGTTCATTCTGAACACTTTCAATATACTTTGACTGAGCCTCTGCCCATGCCGCTGAAATATTGTTCACTTTAATCATATAGCATTATGAACCATGGATTTAAATTTTTGGTCAAAGATCCCGGCTAAATGCTCAGGTACGGTTAAATAAACAAGCCCGTTTCCTTCCAGTTTAGGCGAATTGCCTAACGGAACGGTCCTTCTGATTAATTGTGCATAAAGTTCTGGTTCTGAAAGCTTTCTTTCAAATTGCTTGTTTGCTAAATCTTTAATTAGGGCCAGCGCACCTGAAACGTGTGGTGCTGACATTGAAGTGCCGCTCAAGGTTGCGTATTTCCCGTTCAAAAAGGTAGATAATATCTCTTCACCAGGAGCCACCAAATCTATTTCATTATGTGAGTTTGTAAATTCGGAAGAATCCCTCTCAAGGTTTATAGCACCCACACTAATCACCTCATTGTAGCAGCCGGGATATGCAAACTCGTCGGTAGAATCGTCCCCATCCCCTTCATTTCCTGCTGCGCAGACCACAAGGATATTCTTTTTAACAGCAGCTTTTATCGCATCATGCAGTTCAGGTACATCAGCTGGTCCGCCAAGTGACATGGAGATGATATCAGCATTTTGTTCGATGGCATAATGAATGCCATTGATGATCCATTCGTATTGGCCGGAACCATCCTTGTTTAAGACCTTCACAATAAGGAGATCAGCTTCAGGAGCTACCCCAATGACACCAGCATCATTTTCATGCGCAGCGATAGTCCCTGCAACATGTGTGCCGTGGCCATTATAGTCTTTGAAAATATTTGGATCGCTGTTATCGTCGTCTGTAAAATTCCGTCCTCCTGTTATTCGATCCTTCAGATCAGGATGGCTTAGGTCGCATCCGGTGTCCAAAACAGCAATTTTAATTCCTTTTCCTTTTGTTTCGTTCCAAATATTTGGCGCCTGAATCAATTCCACGCCTTTTGGAACTTCCATAACTTCCTCTTCCTGGCGAATCACCTTAAAAGGAATAACACGAACATATTGCTCCATTTCTTTCCCTCCTTAAGAGATTAAATTGAAGCTGGTTCTTGCTGTTGAATCCATTTTAACAATTCTGAATATTAATTAACAGTACCTTTGGTAGCGGAAATTACTAGAATAGTATTTGTGAAAAAGGAAGAATTTGTGCTATTTGCCCTATGAAATGGGATTATGCTAACCAGGCGGCAAACCATTCAAGAAACTGGTTTTATGTGAGAGTTTTTAATAGCTTCGGAATCTCCGCATAGATTTGAATGATTTCATCCAATTTCATTCGGACCAGCCCAGAAGACGAAGGAGCAACAAAATCAATCGTTCCGGGAACCACAGATTCCTCCTGCACTCCCCATGGCAGCTTCTTTTTGCGGCTGTATTCCTGATATACTCCTTTTCCAACAAAGCAAATGACCTGGGGTTTAAGTTCACTTACTTTTTTAATCAGTTCTTCTCTGCCTTCTTTATATTCTTCCTTTGTTATTTCATCCGCTGCTTTTGTTGGCCTGGAAACAATATTTGTCATCCCATATCCCAGATCCAATAATTTATAGTCCTCCGCTGCGCTGTATCTTCTGGGAGTTAACCCTGATTCATGGAGAATTTTCCAAAACCGGTTATTAGGATTTGCAAAATGATGACCTGTCTCTCCTGAACGAATGCTCGGATTGAAGCCAACAAAAAGCAAATCAAGATTTTCTTTTAAATGATCTTTAATAGGCTCCATATAATCATCCTTTCATGATTGGCGAGGTACTGTTTATTTTATATAAAATCAGCTGGGGAAAAAACAAAAAAGAGCCATTTCGGCTCTTTTTGCTGAACTATTTATCCTTCAAGAATTTCAACTTTCTCCATAACATCGCCATTTCTCATCGCTTTGACTGCTTCAATGCCTGAAGTAACTTTTCCAAAAACAGTGTGAACACCGTTTAGGTGAGGCTGAGGCTCATGAACGATAAAGAACTGGCTTCCGCCTGTATCACGGCCCGCGTGTGCCATAGATAGAGAACCTTCTTCATGCTTATGAGGGTTGCCTTCTGTTTCACATTTGATTGTATACCCAGGTCCGCCAGTTCCTGTTCCATTCGGGCAGCCCCCTTGGCTTACAAACCCAGGGATTACACGATGGAAAGACAAACCATTATAAAAGCCTTCGTTCGCCAGCTTTTTGAAATTTTCAACTGTCCCTGGTGCCGCTTCAGGATATAGTTCAAATTCAACCTTTTCACCGTTTTTCATTAATATGTATCCTTTTTCTGCCATACTAATCATCTCCTTATGTAAAAATCAAATTAATAATACCATTAATCTCTCCAGGAATAAAATTAAAAGACGTTATTTCACTGATTGAACATAAAAAACAAAGGGTAAAGTTAAGATAGCATAGCAGTATAAAAACAGAAATGTCTTATTGGAGGTTTATAGAATGAAAAAATGGGCTTTTGTCTCAGATTTTGACGGAACAATTTCAAAAAGAGACTTTTATCTGATTATGATGGATAAATATTTTCCGGAGGGGCGCATTCTGATGCCCAAATGGAAGGCTGGAGAGATAAAAGATATCGACTTTTTGAATAAAGTCTTCACTTCCATCAATCAGGATGAAGAACAAATTATCAGCGATATTCATTCAATAGAAATAGATGAATATGTACCTGATTTTATCGAAAAGATTCAGCAGAACGGCGGAGATTTTTATATTTTGAGTGCCGGCACAGACTATTATATTTATCACCTATTAAAGAAACATAGAGTAGAACATGTTAAGGTTTATTCGAATGAAGGGCATTATCATGAGAAGAATGTGCACATGAATATAGATAAGAATCATCAGCATTACTCTGAAAGATATGGCATTGATAAATCGAAAGTCATTCAGGACTTAAAGAAGGAATATGAAACCGTGTTTTTTATTGGGGACAGTGAACCGGATTCCCACCCGGCGGAGTATGCTGACATCACTTTTGCCAAAAACGGACTTCAGGATCTTCTTCGGAAAAAAGACATATCTTTTGTGCCAGTAGAAGAATTTAGAGAAGTGGAAGCTTATTTAAAGGACAAAGGCATATTGCCAAAAGAATAATGTCCACTCCAGGGCAAAACCGCTTTTTTTGCCCTGGAATGTTTATATGTACTTTAACCAAATAACTCCAAAAATAAAATTAGGATAAATATGATAACTGCATAAAATGAGAGATGCAGAAATACAGTTGTTAATTTAAATTTGATTTCTTCCACATTAAATGACTGTTGTCTTCGAGTCCTTGCCCTCACTGCCGCAACACCATCCCTGCACATAATAATATTGATAATCGGATCATTTCCATGAATTATATTTCTTCGTGAAACAGGCGCTTCCCTTCAAAGAATAGCAGTTTATAAGTAACGGATTTCCTGGGGAAGCGCATAACATGACAGAAATTTAGGTTATTCTTCTTTTTTCTTAAGATAATTATCAATCTTATTATCGAGAATTTCTAGGCTTTTCATAGCCCGCTCAAAATCGAGTTCACGATAATGATGCGCTCCTCCGGGTTCTTCATCTTTTTCATCTGCCAATTTAACTATGGATTGCAGCGGAGTTCTTACAACCTCACCGCCAGGCAGAAATGAATCCGTGTGAAAAAGGATGGCTAAGGCAATTTCTTTTGCTTTAATCGGGTTTTCACCAAGTCTGATCAGGAGTTTATGTGCCCGCTCAGCACCTTTAATGGCATGAATGTCATTCTGCCGGTAAAGGTCGTAATCCCACTTTCCATTTTTGTACCAGGTATAATGGCCGATGTCATGCATGAAACCTGCTTTAGCCGCGGAATCAACATCCTCTCCGAATTCTTTTGCGAGCTGGAAAGCATGATAGGCAACTGCAATAGCATGAGCGATGCCGGAGCGTGTAATATATTTCTGTGCGATCCGATGCTGATATATATCGGTTAGTTTTACATCTCTCATGTAATCCCCCTCCAATCAGGATTAAAATTTCTTATTGAGCTTTTTTTGCTTATTCATTACTTCATATGATTTTTCAATAATATCGGTTAAAACGTCGCCTTTATAAATCCTGCCGAGTTTCGTGTTTTCCTGATAATAATCAACAATTTCATCGAGCATATTTGAAGTCTCTTTTGTTATGCGGACATTAAGCTGAATACGGGTTTCTCCACTCATTTGAATCCTCCTAGCTATTAATATCTGTAAGCTAGCAATTCGCTAGCGAATGCTGTCGTTTTGTTAGTGGGTGCTATAACTACTTAGATTACACTATTTTGCTGAATTATTCCAGTATAAAGCTATACTTAGGCAAAAAAAGAGAATGGCTATTTTGGCCATTCTCTCTTTCCTATTAATTGCTGAATTGATCCCATTTGTCTTTCAGGAATCTGCCGAATGCCTCGAGTTCCTGCTTGCCTTCTCTCAATTTTTCCTTCCAGATTGGAAGATCTTCTCTTATTTTGCCTTCAAATTTTTCAGCCTGTTCTTTAATGGTTTGTCCAATTTCTTCTGTTAATTCTTTTTTTTCCAGCTTTTCGTTTACCGATTTAGTAGTAAATTCCCCTTCCTGCATATATGGCAGGCTAGATTCCATAATCGCCCTAAAAACAGGTACAGCTGTTTCAGAGCTGCTTTTTGAAAGATAATGTTCCCTGTCTGTCTGGTCATACCCCAGCCAAACGGCGCCAACCAAATTCGGTGTATAACCTACAAACCATTGGTCTTTCGTTCCGTTAATGTCTTTATAAGGAAGCTGGGTTGATCCCGTTTTTCCGGCGATTTGAACTCCTTCGATCTTCGTTGCGCTGCCTGTGCCCGTTTCAACCACATTTAACAGCATGGATGTCATTTGATTCGATACCGTTTTCGTCGTAACTTTAACTGTTTCCTTATCGCGTTCGGCAATGATGCTGCCTGTTGGGCCAACTATTTTCGTAATTAAATGGGCATCTTGCCTCTTTCCGCCATTTGGAAATGCCGCATATGCTTCTGCCAGCTTTAAGGGTGAGACCCCTTTTCTCATTCCGCCTAAGGCAATCCCTAAATATTCATCTTCTTTTTCCAGCGGTATGCCGAACCTGTCAAGCGCATCCAGCCCTTTATCAAGTCCTATTTCATTAAGGAGCCAAACGGCTGGGACATTGATAGAATCTTCCACAGCTTTATACATGGACACTTCGCCCGCATATTGTCCGGAAGCATTAGCTGGAGTGTAATCTCCATATGTTACTTGTTCATCTTTTAGCATGGATGTTGGTGAGTAGCCTTCTTCAAGTGCAGGTGTGTAGACCGCTAATGGCTTGAGTGTTGATCCAGGCTGGGCTTTGATGTGTGTGGCCCTGTTGAATCCTCTGAACACATGTTCACCTCTGCCGCCGACAAGCCCTCTGACACCTCCTGAAGCAGGATCAAGAAGGACAGCACCACTCTGGACGATTTCTCCATTCATGCCTGGAGGGAAGATTGAATCCTTTTCATAAACATTTTCCAGGCTTGATTGCAGATTCTGATCCATTTCCGTATAAATTTTGTACCCTCTTGTAAAAATCTCTTCCTGGGTTAATCCGTACTTATTTATAGCTTCATCTAGGACGGCATCAACATAGTAAGGGTATTTTCTTTCTTGCTTGCTTCGTGTCCCTTCCTTTAATTGGATCTTTTCATTTACAGCGTTCTCATACTCTTCAGCTGAAATCATCTTGTGCTCTTTCATCTTTCCAAGGACAACATTCCTTCTTTTCATTGCCCGTTCGTAGTGATTGTAAGGATCGAGTGCAGAAGGCGATTGGAGCAATCCTGCAAGCAGTGCACTCTCGCTTATGCTCAGTTCCTTTGGGGTTTTGCTGAAATACTTATTGGATGCCTGTTCGATTCCCCATGAACCGCTTCCGAAATATACCTGATTTAAATACATTTGCAGGATTTCATTTTTTTTATAATTTTTTTCGATTTCTACGGCCAGAAACAGTTCTTCAGCTTTTCGCTTGTAAGTCTGTTCAGGGGAAAGCAAAGCATTTTTGGCCAGCTGCTGAGTAATGGTACTTCCTCCGCCGGTAATGCCGCCTGCAAATAAATTGCCAAAAAAGGCTCTGGCAATGCCTTTGATATCGAAACCGTTATGCTTATAAAAGCGTTCATCTTCAATTGCAATAACGGCATTGCCAACATGATCCGGCAATTCTTCAATATTTGCACCCTCTGCCCTATTTTCCGCAAGACTTGCAGCAGTATCACCGTCTTTATCGTAAATAACAGTTGACTGCCTTAAACCTTCTTTTAAGGTCTCCACGTTTGCTGTTGCTGCCAGAAACGCAAAAAATAGAATGGTTAAAAGTATTATTGTTAGTGTTAAAAGAAGCAGAATTTGTGTCAGGTGCTTTTTGCGCCAAAACCCTGCAAAAGCTTCTTTGAAACGCTGAAATTTTTCCATGGTGACTCCTTCTCTAATTCTCTAAGTTTCATTATTATATCCCCTTATTATATATTAAACGAATAAACTCTATAAAAAGTTTCAACTTCAAAAGTAAGGAACGAACACTTCTGTTCATCCCCTTACACTATTTTTATTAATTTTTGGTATCCAGAGGTTTTATTCTTGCCTCGATTTCCTCCCGCCTGTTTTCAATATATGGAGGAAGTGCAAGCATTTCTCCCAATTGGTCAAAAGGTTCATCTGCTTCGAATCCAGGTCCATCTGTTGCCAGCTCGAAAAGAATACCGTTCGGTTCCCGGAAATATAAAGATTTGAAATAATACCTCTCTACAAAACCAGAGCTGGCAATCCGCAATTCTTTCAGTTTTCGTACCCAGTTTCTTAATTCATCTTCATTTTCTACCCGAAAAGCAACATGATGGACACTTCCCCTGCCTGGGCGCTGCTGTGGCAAGTCATGGCGTTCTTTAATATGGATTTCTGCTCCGTTTCCTCCTTCACCGGTTTCAAATACGACTACAGTGTCGTCATCCAAAGAATATTCTCCTATTCTCCGATATTCCATTACTTCTGTAAGCAGGTTTGCGGTGGGTGCGAGCTCAGAGACGGTGAGCATTACGGGTCCGAGCCCGATTATTCCATGGTTTGGAGGAACGGCAGCTCTATCCCATGGCCTCCCACCTTTTACTCCTTTATTATTTTGATCGGAAATCAGGGCCAAACGCTGGCCTTCGAAATCTTCAAAGAACAGCATCTTCTTTCCGTTTACTTCTCTTATTTCTTCATGTAAAACATCTTGTTCTGACAGTCTCTTTTTCCAATAAATAAGCGATTCATCAGATGACACTCGCAGAAATGTACAAGTTATACTGTCCGTCCCCCTGTAAGTGCGGCCAGCATTTTTGATTTCAAAAAATGTTAAGTCAGTGCCAGGGTTACCCCTTTCATCTGCATAAAATAAATGATACATCGTGGTATCGTCCTGGTTTACTGTCTTCTTAACAAGCCGCATTCCAAGGATTCTGGTGTAAAATTCATAGTTCTTCTGAGCATTGGCTGTTATAGCAGAGACATGATGCTGACCTTTTAATGGTTTCATATTCATATGATCACAACCCTAATCAATGTATTTTAGGTATATTTTGATTGAACAATGAAAGGAATGCAACGGAAGAACACAAAAAACTCTTGTTTCTTTTATAGAATAATGCTATATTAGTAAAGCGATGAGCTAATTGCATAAGACGACAGACAAGCCTAACTGGCAATGCACTATGTGGAGTGCAGTCGGGTCGCCGCAATACGTATAAAAAGACGCCTCTCTGGGGCGTCTTTTTTAATGGATAAGAATGTATAAATTCTGGAGTTAGATAACTGTCTAGCGCAAGCAGCCTACCCCCTCGAGGAGGCCCCCAGGATGGGGGTCATGCAGACGTTGCCACAGGACGTGGCGTTCTTAGTCTGCGATCCTTTAGTGGGCTGCTTGCGCTTTTCTTATTTTAATTGAGATGTAAGATACGAGCCTGCAGCAGCTGACTGAAGCCTTGCAGCTACATATGGGGGCCGTGCGTTTTTATGGGTCTCAGCCGGCATCCCAAGCCACAAAATATGTCCGTCAATTATTATGCAGGGAAATGGAAAGCCTTTTGGCAATATCTCATCAGGAGTAACGGAAGGGATAGAATGCTCGGCAAGGATGGTAAGCTTCGTTTGCGAAGGCCTCCCGGAAAGTGCCTGCCCCCACTCATTCCCCAGTTTCTGTCCCTCAGGCAGGGAAATAATAATCTCCTTTTTAGCTTTAGAAATATCCTCAAACACTTTTTCCAGCTTTCTTGCATGCATCCATTGGAGGCGAGGATGCTGATTTTTGATCCATCTGCCAATCTGATCAGGATATATGGCCTGTCCATTGTGCAGCTGGTGGTCTGCCAGCTTCCGCCATGTTTTGTTTTTAAATGCGTTGTTGTGTATAAATTCCAAATCGCAAATATGAATAAATTTCCCTTTGGTTCTCGTTATGGCAACATTCATTAGTCTTTCGCTTTCTTTCCCGATTAATAGCATTCCAGCTCTGTCATGGGGCGGAGCATCGACAGAGTCAAAAATCATGACATCCCGTTCACTTCCCTGAAAACGGTGAACCGTTGCAGCAATAATATCAGCAGCAGATCTTTCTTCTCCATAAAGCTCAGCCAGAAGCTGTTCCATTAATAATGCCTGTGCCCGATACGGGGTGACATAACCTATGGACCTGCTTCCTCCTGTATAAGCTTCATGTATTAGCTGAAATCCCAGCAAAAGATCCCATAAATTGATTCTTGAATTTGAGCTGCCATCTTTTATGCCATATTCACCTGATCCGGCTGTATTGAGCAGGATCGAAGCTTTGCCGGGAAAAGGCGTACAGGCAGCGATATTAGATCTCGCAGCCAGAACATCCGGATGGTCACCAACAAGTGAATGATAGATATGTTTATTCGAAAATGCTGAAATGTCCGGGTGCATACGGCGCTGCTCTTTTAATAGAAAAAGGTGCGGGTGCAAGTGCCCATCCTTGACTGCGTCTGACACACCAGAGTGATGAAAGATATCTTCTCTTAGCCATTTTTCCGACAATTTATGTCTTGAGGCAGCAATAGGAGGAAGCTGTTTAAAATCCCCGCAAATGATGACTCTTTTGCCAAGTGAAGCTGCAAAGGCAGCCTGTGGAACATAAGCCATGCTGGCTTCATCGATGATGACTAAATCAAAATTTTTCTCGTAAATTGACGGATCACTTGCAGCTTTTGCCAGTGTTGTTCCAATAATAGAAGCATTTTTTACAAACTCTATTTCTTTTTGCCTGATCTTTTCAAGTACTCCAGATAGCTTCTTTTCTATTTCAATAAGATGATCGGAATCTCTCTTGCTGAAGGATCGGGATAAATCCTGTTTAAGCAAGCGGCGTTCCTCAAATAGAGCAGCTTTTTGCTCCGAGAGATTTGTATGCTGCTTATTTAAAAGATATTCGGCTGTTAATGAATGATGATCGAATAGTGCTGGACCGATTTGTGACCCGTAACGAAGCAGATCCCCATCAGGAATTTTTCGTTTGTATGATGCAAAGGATGAAATCTCTGCCATAAGGACATCTATTGCTTGATTTGAGTGGGCCAGAATGAGAACACTTTGTCCTTTAAAGTATTTGTTGGCGGCCACACGTGCCATGGTATAGGTTTTTCCTGTGCCTGGCGGTCCCCATACATAAGTGACTGGATTGTACTTAGAACGCAAAATCAATTCATGGGCACCAGTCTTTACCTTATCGGCAGGGTGTTGGGGTGGCATGGAAGGATCCATCAATTTCTTTATTCTATTTCTTTTTCTTTTGCTGTCTTTTATGTCCTCTAAGCGCTGAAAAAGCTGATCCAATAGCTCCCAGGGATCATGAAGCAAATATGCTTCCGATAGATCGATTCCAATATCCTCTTCTAATGCCACTATGACATTATTTCCTTCCGCAGAAAGGACTCTTCCTTCCACTCTCTTTCTTCCCCATTCGATTTTTATGGAGGATCCAGTTGGAATTTTAATGGCAGAAGGTGTATCAAAAAAATAGGTATATGCATCTGATTTTGAAAGCAGCTGTCCATTTAACATTAAGTAGCGGGAGCTCCCATATTTTTTTAAATGTAAGATCTCAGCCTGGATGGCTTTTTGCCACTCCCTTATAAAGCCAAGTGTTGATGTCATTTTGTATCTTCCTTTGTTCACTATGGTATTCAATTAGACTAATATATCATTTACTTGCCGATATGCAAAAAAATAATGGAACCTGAATAATTCCATAAACATCAATAGGGTTAATTCCGCAGAAGTATGAGATAATGTGTTAATAACACTTTATATGTGTATAGAAAAGAGGGATCAGTGTGAAGCGCAGAAATAAGTTTGAGCATAATGATATTGTTATTCTGATTGACACGGGAGAGAAAGTTACGATCAACAAAACCTGTTATGTGGCGAAAATGAAGAAATACACATATACAATTAAAGAAAAACCAAAAATGTTTTATTTTGAAGAAGAAATGAAGGAGCTTCTTTAAAAAAGGGCTATAGAATAGAAAAATTTTTATCCGCAAATGCCCAGTTCTGCGGAAAACGCAAGCTTAATTGCCAGTATGTCATCCCTAAAAGATTATACTGGTCAATTAATTTATATTTTTCTGTAATGCTGCGGATATCCTCAAACCAGACCACATGTTCTTCTTCTCCGTTCCAATATCGGAACCATGGGGATGCTGCATAAGCATCGAATTGAATAACTGCTCCTCTGCTTAAAGCTAAATTCTGAATGGCTTGCATGGAAAATGAGCGGGTTAGATTATCCGCTGTTCTCCAGTCATATCCATATAAAGGCAAAGCTATTTGCAGTTTTTTCGGGTCAATCTGGGTGATCGAATATTTAATGACCTCTTCAACCCACCATAGTGGAGCGACGGGATTAGGAGGACCAGTGGGATAACCATAGTCCATGGTCATGACTGCAACAATATCGGCCCCCTCCCCAATTGCTTTATAATCATATGCCCCTATTATCCGGTTTGCCGGGAGATCTTCTGTCTTAGCATGTACATTGACATGAAGAACTTTTGGCCCTAAGGCATTCTTTAATTCTTTAATGAATGAATTGAAATCCTGGCGCCTTGGCGGCGGGATAAATTCAAAATCCAGACTGATGCCTCCATATCCTTTTTGAGTGACAAAATTCATCAGGCTTAAGATTAAGTTCCTCCTATTTGCCGGACTTTCAAGCACCCCGCCAATCAGTTCAGCATTAAACTCACCTTGTGCAAGATTTCTGATCATCAGCAGCGGAATGACATTCAGCAGTCGGCTTTCTGCCAATATAGCTGTATCGTCCAGTTCAATATATGCGTAACCTTCTCTTGTTAAAGAATAGGCAGAAATGGCGATGTAGGTTAAGTACTTTGCTGTTTCCCTGAAAGCGGGTAAAAAAGTATCAGGAGAATACGGGACTATGAACCCCAATGTCTCCATGACTAATTTACTTGGTGATGGAATATTTATCTTCTGTCCGATGTATAGCCATTCCTGCCTAATCCCTGGGTTTGCTGACAGTATGGCATTAATTGTAGTTAGATAACGCTGTGAAATGCTCCATAATGTATCTCCCGGCTTTACCAGATAAGACCTGATAACTGGTCCGCTTTGCGGAATGTATAGAGCTAAACCAGGGATGATACCAGGTCCATTCTCAAGCCCATTAGCCGTTCTTATGTCCTGGATCGGAACATTATACTTTTGAGAAATGGTCCAAAGGCTATCGCCTGCCTGAACGATATGAATCCCCATAATGCACCTCTTTTCACTTGCTTTTAATCAGTTTATGGGGGAGTCAAGCCTGAATAGTACCAACAGAGAAATCCAGTCCAAAGTAAAATTTTAAAAAGATTGTTATTAGGGGAGTGATTCGGTGCTGTTTGATGGGTGAACGAGTTATTTCTTTTGAAGCACACAAAAACAAGTGGCTTCAAGAATTCTTGATAGCCACTTTCTCATTTCGCTTTAAATTATTACTGATAATCAGCTTCATGCCCGCTCAGGGAATCCATGTGGCTGGCAATCATTGCAATGATGGTGCTTGCCTCTTCTTTGCTGAAGATAAAGTGATCTTCGTCTTTGATCATTTCTTCGTCATCTGTCCAAATGCGATTAACCCTGCGAAGGACTCCATCACCGGTTTCCTGGACCACTCCAAACTGATAGGATACCTCCACTTCGTTTTCCTTGAAAAAGGCAGTTACTTCTGGAGTTTCCCACTCTACATCTACTTCTTCAAAGATATCATCTTCGCCGTCAAAATCATATTCGTCGGCAATGTCGAAATCTTCCTCTTCTGAAACATATATTTCTTCATCATCTTCAAATTCAAAATGATCCTCATCTTCGCCATTCATGTAATCGTGAAGGCTTTCGTGGACTGTATCGATGATGTCTTCAATATCAAAAAGCATTGTTTTAGAAGTATGCCCCAGCTCAAAATCAAAGTCTTCTACATAGAATTCTTCATTATGCGGATCAAAGAAAAGAGTGCAAAAATACTCTCGATCATTATCATTGGTTTCAATAAAAAACTCCATTCTGGGATGCTTGGCACCCCGGTCAATCGACATATGGCCAATCTGATCATATTTACTGCAAATCGATTCAAGATGGTCCTGCAACTCACCGCTTACCCTGTCAAACCATTCAAGTGACATACTGCATCCCTTCCTCCCAAGGTTTTTCTCACACCTATTTTACCCATTCGCAATTTTTTAAGTATGGGATTAATACCCAATAGCATTGGCTGAAGGTTCTCACTTGACAAACAAAATAGGCACCCAAACCATTTGGGTGCCATGAAGAAAAATTAAACCTGCAGTCCATAGTTGCGGCAAAGGGCTGCCAAACCGCCTGAGAAGCCGCTGCCAATGGCATTGAACTTCCAGTCATTCCCATGGCGGTATAATTCACAGAAAACCACTGCTGTTTCAATTGAAAAATCTTCTCCAAGATCAAAACGCAGCAGCTCCTGATTATTGGATTCATCCACTAATCTTACGAATGCATTGGAAACCTGGCCGAAATTTTGCTGCCTTAATTCTGCATCATGAATAGTAACAGTTATGCCAATACGATGAACATGTGAAGGTATTTTGGTAAAGTCGACAACAAGCTGCTCATCGTCGCCGTCTCCTTCACCTGTACGGTTGTCTCCTGTATGTATAACTGCTCCGCTTGGATGCTGCAGATTATTATAGAAAATAAAATCATGATCATTTACACATTTACTAGTTTCATCTGCAAGAAATGCTGATGCGTCAAGGTCGAAATCATGTCCGCCGCTATATCTGTTCGTGTCCCAGCCCAGCCCGATAATGGCTTTAGTCAGGCCAGGATTTGTTTTAGTCAAGTCGATTCTTTGACCTTTTGATAATTGAATACCCAAGATAATCACTCCTTCATAACACAAATCCTTTTTTTCACGGCAGATCATCAATATGAGGGGAATACACTCTAAAGAGAAAGTCAGGAAAAGCGGCTGCTCTGCCTGGCAATATGGAACTTAACCTACCTGCAAACCGAAGTCAGTCGCAATACGGGCAAGTCCTCCCTGATAGCCTGAACCCACTGCAGAGAATTTCCATTCGCCATTATGACGGTATAATTCGCCTACAACAATGGCAGTTTCAATGGAGAAATCTTCTCCTAGATCATAACGGATTAATTCTTCATTTGTTTCTTCATTAATGATTCTTGCAAATGCATTTGAAACCTGGCCAAAGTTTTGACCGCGCCCTTCGCCATCATGGATCGTAATGACAAAAGAAATCTTCTCAATGGAGGCAGGAACAGCACTAAGGTTAACTTTGACCTGCTCATCATCGCCATCTCCCTCACCTGTTCTGTTATCTCCTGTATGCAGAACTGAGCCATTGCCGCCTTCAAGCTGGTTGTAGAAAATAAAATCTTTATCAGATGCACATTTGCCGTTTGCATCTAATAAAAATACACTGGCATCGAGGTCGAAATCCAATCCTCCATCATATTTATTCGTATCCCAGCCGAGTCCTACTATTACATTAGATAACCCAGGATTAGTTTTTGTTAAATCAATTTTTTGCCCTTTCGATAAAGAAATACCCAACGTTCATCCATCCTTTCAAGTTCAATAATTTTACAAGAAGTATCGCTATCATATTTGCGACTGAAAACTATGTACCCTTTAAGTGTAAACGTTTCAAAAGAAATCGTAAACCGATTTGCCATTGGGCTGGGAAAAAAGTTTCATTCCTGCATTAAATATCTTGATGGATAATTCTGTTCCTTCCTTTTTTGCCCGTCATTCTTTATAATATCTTGTTGGATATTAGAAAGGGGGGAAGGCGTATGACCGAGCTAAAACAGCTAATTTTCTTTGATTTTGAAATGCTATGCAGCAAAAATGGTATGCTTTTTGAAGATATGGAGGCCATTCGCCTTGGTGCTGTAAAAGTTGAACTTGAAACAGGTAAGGTTACTGGATTTGACAGGTTCATTCGTCCACAGCAGGACTCACCATTAAGCTCATTCTGCAAAGAATTGACGGGGATATCCGACTCTGATCTAAAAACAGCGGATGACTTTTCAGAGGTATTTAAAGATTTTCTCTTTTGGGTCGGCGGAGTTAAAAAAGCAAGATTCTATTCCTGGTCGACCAGTGACATCTTAAGATTGAAAGCTGATGCACTCAGGCATAATCTTCCCCAAGCTACGATTGATAAAATTACCAAAAGATATGTCGACTTTCAGGCTGTTTTTACAAAAAGAGCTTCCCGGACTGCAGCTTCCGTGGAAAAAGCATTGTCTTTCTATGACCTTTCTTTTATCGGCGAACCGCATCATCCCATGTATGACGCCTATAATACTTTACGGATATATCAATCATTTGAAGAACAGAATGTAAAGAATGATTTAATTATGCTGCAGCAGTTTATATTTCAGGAAGATGAACTCCCTCCTATTGAAAGGCTCAGCCAGGAACTTAAGAATATTTTCCAAAAAGACTTGATAGAATTCTACTCCCATTTAAATGATGCTTTTCGTATGAAAGATGCTTGGAAATTGATAAAGAAAACTAAAAAGCTTGTTGAAAAATATGAGAATATCCTTCTCAGCCGTACAGGCATTTTTGATGAAGAATTGATTTCCAACGTTGAGGAATTAATCACTTTTTATCAGGAACTTCAAACAGCTTATAAAGAGCATTGTTCATACACGTCAAAAATTATGATTCTGCATGAACAAATGGTTGAACCGCTGCAGAAAATATGCGGATAAAAATGAGGTGACAAAACAGTTGCCTCTTCTTTTTATGCCGCCAATATTATATGATCCAGCACCCTTTGCAATGCTGAAGAACGTTTAGCTTGGTATTCTTTGCATTTTCAGAGATAATAACAATGCAAAAAAAATTGGGAGATGATACGTTTGGATAGAGTGCAGATGGCAGAGGATCTGTCGTTTTCAAGAATCGTACATGGTCTATGGAGACTGGCTGACTGGAAATTTTCAGATGAAGAATTAATCACCTTAATAGAAAGGTGTTTTGAGCTGGGAATAACGACATTTGATCATGCCGATATATATGGCAGCTATACATGTGAAAGTCTGTTTGGAAGGGCTCTTGAGAAAAAGCCGGAACTCCGCGAAAAAATGGAAATTGTAACGAAATGCGGGATTGTACTCCAGTCAACAAACCGCCCTGAGCATAAATCCCATCATTATAATACCGGAAAAAACCATATTATTGCTTCGGTTGAGAAGTCTTTGCAAAATCTGAAAACAGATTACATAGATACCTTGCTCATTCATCGTCCTGATCCTTTTATGGATCCTGAAGAAGTTTCTGAGGCATTTTCAGCTTTAAAGGCTGCCGGCAAGGTAAGGCATTTTGGAGTATCCAATTTTAAAAGCCATCAGTTTACGATGCTTCAGTCATACCTTGATATGGATCTGATTACAAATCAAATTGAACTTTCTGCCTATCATCTGGAGAACTATGAGGATGGCACATTAAATCTGTGCATGGAAAAAAGAATCGCCCCGATGGCCTGGTCCCCTTTGGCCGGCGGCAAAATTTTTAGCGGTACTGAAGAAAAACCTGCACGCCTTAAAGCTGCATTACATAAAGTCGCAGAGGAAATCGGGGCAAGTGATCTTGATGAAGTTTTATTTGCCTGGCTCTTAAATCATCCTGCCCGAATCATGCCAATTGTCGGGTCCGGCAAGATTGAAAGAATTGAACGTGCAGCCGGTTCATTAACTTACAAACTTAACAGGGACCAGTGGTTTGAGATTCTTCAAAGTTCAATGGGGCATGATGTGCCTTAATATATACAAACAGCCCTATTCCAAATAGAATAGGGCTGTTTGCTGCGCATTTATTGGAAAACGCTGTTGAAAGCAGGAGCAGATAGTTCCACTTCTTCAAAAACTTTAGTCATTGAATTGATATATTCCTCTTTAAATGGCTCTGCTTCCGCCATATCCTCGGATCCTGCTTTTACAAGCTCAGCTTTTTTAGCATAGTATTGAGAAAGGCTATCAACCGCTGCCTCAATATCCTTAGTGTAGTCTGTTAATTCTTCTGGTACAGACACGGCTTTCGCTTCCTTTTCAAAAGCTGCAGCTGCTTCAGCTGGATCCTGACCTTCAGCGGTCAAGTTTGCATCTGTGTTTCGAATTACTTTTGTCACTTCTCCCTGATAGCTTAGCAGAGCCGAGCGCACTTCTTTTCCTTCATCAGCGGCCTCAGTCGTCTCAGCTGCGGACTCTTCCTTTTCTTCCCCTTTAGAAGCCTCTTCGTTTGAGCATGCTCCAAGCATTAGTGTCAGTACAGCTGCTGAAAGCAAGAAAGATAATTTCTTCATGTAATGGTCCTCTCCTTCTTTTTGTTTTAGAGGTAGTTTTGGTTGACTCCCTATGTAGTCAGATCCATGACATTGTCTGCCAATTTACTGACAATTAATAATTTACCTATTTTTTCAATTTTTTGCAACACTTTTTATTGCGATTCACGAAATTTCGGGGATGCAGAGCATCATGCTCACTATGCTTTCAGTATCAAATTAGAAATGTATAGGCTTTTATAGGATAGTGCCCATCCCTCTCAAAAAGGGCTGGCATAGGCTATTATAAAAAGTGAAAACTGAGGAGTGTTCCTATGGCCAAACAATCAAATGAGGATGGAAACCCTAAGCTTTATCTAAGCCATTCAGACACTGTTTCAAATCAGGGTACTTATCGTCTGAACTTTCTCCAGGAAGTATTGAAAGAACAGCAAACTGTTAATACCCGTTTATCTGAAACATATGAAAATATGAAAAATCAGCTCGATGATTCCTTTTCTGACATGAGTAAACTTGTAAAAAGAGCAGCTGGTAA
The DNA here is from genome assembly GCF_022811925.1 of Cytobacillus oceanisediminis. Classification (NCBI taxonomy): domain Bacteria; kingdom Bacillati; phylum Bacillota; class Bacilli; order Caryophanales; family Bacillaceae; genus Cytobacillus; species Cytobacillus oceanisediminis. The sequence continues at coordinate 2,665,630 of NZ_CP065511.1, forward strand.
ACAAAATAATCATATTGAGCATTTGACATCTAAGCTTGATAAGCAGGATGCTTTTTTATCGAGTTTTCTGGAAATGATGAACCAGCGCGAAAAGGAAAATGATACTCTGAATAAAAGGCTGGATGCCCTGGAGGAAATAAATAAAGAAATAAAGGAAACCCTTGAAAATGAAGAGCCGGTAAACCAGAAGATACTTGAACAATTATCCTGTCAGGAAGCGGAAACTCAGGCACTTTCCCGAAAGTTTGATAAATTTGACGCTTTTACTGAGGAAGCTGTTTCAAATTTCAAAGCACAGGAAGAAATGAAAGCAGAATTAAGCAAAAAGCTTGATGTACAGGAATTATTTCATAATACCGTAATGGAACGTTTAGAGCAGCAGTTTACAGCATTTTCAGAGGAAGCTGAGAAAAAGTTAAAAACACAGGAGCAAATGAAAGAAGAATTAAACAAGAAGCTTGGTCTACAGGAACAGGCAAGCAAGTCGATAATGGAACGCTTAAACCGCCAGGAAGCAATCACAGAAAAAATCAGCAGGCAATTAGACAATCTTAAATCGGTTGTCTACGAGAGGGCCTCCCACCTTTCTGAACGCTTTGAAAAAAGCTTTAAGCTGCTGGCAAAACCAGTCCACAGTTTCTTTGTAAATCAGGAGGAAAAAGCAAGAGAAAGTAGTGATAAAGAGTAAAAAAAAGAAGGCACCCGGAAAGGTGCCTTCTTTTCTAGTATTAATCTAGAATCGTAACTTTAACTGTTTTTCTGCCGAAATTGATTGCGTCTTCCTGAGAAGGCATGAAGATATCGATCTTGTTGCCTTTAATGGCTCCGCCAGTATCACCTGCGACAGCATTACCATAACCTTCAACATGGACTTTAGTTCCCAGTGGTATCACATTAGGATCCACAGAAATTACTTTTTGATCCGGATTCTCTTTTAAATTGATTCCTGTAGCAGTGATTCCTGAGCATCCTTCACAATCGGCTGTATAGGCTGTTGCTTCCATACTAAGCACATTTTGAGCTGTTTCTTTATTTGCAGATTCCGCGGGTGCTTCTGCTTCAGCCTCGGCAGCAGGCTTGGATTCCGCTTCAGGCTTGGCAGGCTCAGGTGCAGGCTTTGCTTCCGCAGCAGGTTTTGCTGGCTCTGGTTCTTGATTTGACTCTGCTGCTTGCTTTGCTTCTGGAGCCGGCTGAGATTTTTCAACTGGCTGCGTTTGTTTTGCTGCAGGCTGTTCAGACTTTTGCACAGGAGCTGAAACTGTCTCTGCAGGTTTTTCTGATTTTGCTGGAGCCTTAACTGCAGCAACTGCAGCATTAACAGCTTTAGCATTCGGATAAAGGATTAATTCATTGTCCGGCAGAATTAAATCAGAGCTTAAGTTGTTCCATTCTTTGATTGCCTCTGCTGTGACGTTATGTTCTCTTGCTATATCCCAAAGAGTATCGCCTTTTGATACTATGTATTTCTTTTCCAGATATACATTAAGTACATCATCTGGATGGATGATATGTGAAGACAACCCATTCCATTCTTTTATCATGTCAACTGGTGTATTATATGTTTGGGAAAAATCCCAAAGAGTATCGCCTTTTTTTACTGTCACTTCTTCTGCTTGTACATTAGCACCTGCTGTTCCGGTAATTGCCGCAGCAGCTACAAAAGATAAAATTGATTTTTTCATGTTGTTAAAACCTCCCGTATAGCTCGTTTTTAGCTAACGGGGTTAATAATAACATGGAATCTTTACTAAAAAAGAACAAATAGATAATAATCCCGTTACGCATATAACAGAACGATAACAAACACATTTCAGAGAAAAGGGACCTATAAAACGAAATTAATGTTTTTCCTTGATATCATGGGAATCTCTCCAATGTTATGATATTTTTCCTATATATTGGAAAATCAATTATTAAACAGGACAGGAATTAATTTCTAACAAAAAAGCCAATCCTTTTAGGATTGACTATGCAGATTTCGCAGGCAGAACAATATTGAATGTTGTACCTTTATTTAATTCACTCTCGATAAATACTTTTCCGTTATGGCTTTCGATAATTTTAAAACTGACCATCAGGCCTAAGCCGTTCCCATTTTTTTTGGTTGTAAAAAAAGGTTCTCCGATATTTTTCAGTTTATCATGCGGGATTCCTACACCTGTATCCTGTATTGCAATTTGAACCTGGTTATTGATGATTCTAGCTCTAACGGTGATGTCCCCTCCATCAGGCATCGCTTCAATTCCATTTTTAATAAAATTAAGGAAGACTTGTTTTAGCCGATTTTCGTCACATTCAATTTGAATGATATCCTGTTCATATTCGAAACCAATTTTTACGTCCCTTTTTCGGGCTTCAAATTCCAAAAAAGAAACGACATTTTTAATAATGGGTATGATATCTCTTTCTTCCAGTTCTGCGGCTTTCGGCTTAGCGAGAACCATAAAATCTTCTACTATATTATTTACCCGGTCAATCTCATCTAAAATGATGCTTAAGTACTCCTGCCTCTCTCCATCTGTCTCATCCAGCTGCAGGAATTCTGTATATCCTTTCATGGTTGTGAGCGGATTGCGGATTTCATGGGCAACCCCTGCAGCAAGCTGGCCCACTGCTGCCAGTTTATCCTGCCGATGCAAAACTTCTTCAGTTTTTTTCCTCTCTGTTATATCGTTTCTTATTGCTAAGTATTGATAAGGTTTTCCGTTTGTGTTCAGGAACGGCACAATCGTAGTATGAACCCAGTAATAAGATCCGTCTTTTGCTTTATTGCGTATTTCCCCTTTCCACACTTCACCCTGGCCAATTGTTTTCCATAGGTTCTTAAAGAATTCTTTTGAATGAAGTCCTGAATTTAAGATGGAGTGATTCTGTCCTATCAGTTCTTCCCTGCTGTACTGGGAGATTTCACAAAACTTCTCATTTACATTGGTTATTGTTCCTTTTTCATCTGTAAAGGCAATAATGGATGACTGATCAAGCGCAAATTTAATATCGTTTACCTCTTTCAGAGAATTTTTAAGGCTGGCTTCAGCAGATTTCAATGCCGATATATCTGTCCGGATGGAAACATACTGATAGGGTTTATTCTTTTTATTGAGAAAAGGGACAATAGTAGTTTCAACCCAATAAAAGCTTCCGTCTTTTGCTTTATTGCGGATTTCACCCTTCCATATTTCCCCTGATCCAATTGTTTTCCATAAATTTTGAAAAAATTCCGGCGGATGAAAACCCGAATTTAAGATATTGTGATTTTTGCCAAGCAGTTCATGTTCTTCATATTTAGATATCTCAACAAATTTATCATTCACATAAGTGATAATGCCCTTTGGATCTGTAATAGCCACTATAGATGATTCATCAAGCGCAGCCTGAATATCATGTAAATGGGTGTCGCTTGCTTCCAGCCGCTTGCTAATTAAAGTGCTTGAAGCAATGAGTCCGCTCAGGATAAGAATCCCTGCAAAAAATACAAGATAAATCAGAAAAGTTTCCGGCGAGCCTCCTCCCCTGCTAATTTCCCCATTTGAATAGAATGTTGACGATCGGATCAGCAGAAAATAACCCTCCACAATGGCTCCGGTGAAAATGAGTGCACTTAAGGGCTTAATCCAGATAGGTCTGGAGTACGAAAGACTCTTCGAATAAAAGAGCATCCATAGTGAAAATAAAAAAGAAACAAAAATGATCAGTGCGGAAATAAGAAATATGATAGGGCCAAACTGCACATTCATCCCCACAGCAAACATTCCTGTTACATGGATAGATAGGACTGCCATTGTTAAAAAGAAGCTTCCCGCAAATAGATTGACTGTTTTCAGCTGCCGGTCGATTACTGTATTAAAAGCCATACCGGTAAATGAAATGCCAAAAACCATGGACAATAAGGTTAGCGGTATATTATAACTTCCTGAAGCATTTATGTTGATGGCCACCATGCCAATAAAGTTCATAATCCATATCCCGATCCCAAGTGAAAAAGTTCCGCCTAAGAACAGAAACTTCTGGTTTCTATCAGATGATTTAATCAATGTAAATAAATCTAATGCTGTATAGGAAGCCATAATGGTCAGTATAACAGCTACAAATATTAATATTGGATTAAAAGATACAATTATCTCAGTCATCGCAGGCTTTTAGCCCCCTCATTATTACTTTATTAAATATGATTGTAATGGAATCAGTACAGCCATGGAAGGGGCTGGACGAAATAAAGTCAGAAGTTCATTAGAACAGATAGCCCTTTTGCCGTATAGCTAGAAATCATTAGATGATTTTACCGCATTTCTTCGGACTCGTTCCTCTGGATATCCCCTTCTCCTGTCCGAATGCGAACCAAATTCGGACTCGTTCCTCCGAATTTCCGCTTTTTCTGTCCGAATAGGGACCGACTTCGGACTCTCTCCTACGGTTTTCCCCTTCTACTTTCCGAATGCGAACCAACTCTTATTTTGCACCAATGAAATGTAATAGATAAAATTTTTAAAAAATTTAATCAAACCACTTCACATTTAATTTTGTTTGGTATATACTGTACTACAACAGATGAAAACAAGATAAACTGTATTATAAAAAGGAGGAAAAATCATGATCAAAAGTCCAGTTGAATTTTTTAGAACTCTTCCCAAAAAGGTATGCCCGGAGTGCGGCCAAACAGTCAAGGAACAGGCTGAATCTTATCTAATGGAATGTGATCGCTGTCTTTCAAAAAAAATGGAATAACACAATCAGCGGAAGGCTTCAGGTCCTTCCGCTTTTTTATTTACTGCTATGTACCACCATTTCCACTATCAAGGAAACTCCAGCTGTTACAGTACAGTTATACATGAAATGTTTGAAAAGTCTATAAATTTATCGGTCCTTCCTGTATAATTATCCCATAATCTCTATATTTAGAGAATCGAAATAGGAGGGATCGGTACATGGTTCAAACAGCAGTAACCCGTTTAAAGCGTGTTGAGGTACCGGAAGAACGTACATGGAAAGTGGAGGATTTATTTGCTTTGGAGGAAGATTGGCATAAAGAAATGAGAAGTATTGATGAAGATCTTGCTGTTTTTGAGCAGTTCAAGGGAAAGCTCCATGAAGGCCCGCAAATTTTACTGGGCTGCCTTTCCGCTCAGGAAAAGCTCTCCATCCGTTTGGTTCAAGCTGGAACGTATGCTAGCTTGCGTCAGTCGGAGGATGGAACAAATCCAGACAATCAGGCAAATTCATCCATATTTGCATCTTTAAGAGCAAAAGCAGCCTCCGCTCTTTCGTTTATTGACTCTGAATTAATGTCCTTGCCTGAAGGCACGATTGAAAAATACATAGACGATGAAAGCGGCCTTGAGCCTTTCAGAAAACAGCTGACAGATCTTCTTGAATCAAAGACGCATAGGCTTTCTCCAGAGACGGAAGAAGCGCTGGCAGCATTGGGTGAAGTACTTGGAGCTCCGTATAATGTGTATCAGGCTGCAAAACTTGCTGACATGCCATTTTCCTCTTTTAAAGACAGTAAAGGAAACGAATTGCCAAACTCTTTTGCTCTTTATGAAGATCGTTACGAGCTCTCTTCAGATACTGCTATTAGAAGGAATGCCTATGTCTCATTTACAGATTCACTTGAAAACTATAAGAATACATTTGCCTCTGCCTATTCTGCCGAGGTGAAAAAGCAGGTAGCACTTTCAAAGCTGAGAAAATACAGTTCAGTCACACAAATGCTCCTGGATTCCCAGCATGTTACAGAGGAAATGTACAACAATCAGCTGAATATTATCCAAAAAGAGCTTGCCCCCCATATGCGCAGATATGCTCAGTTAAAGAGAAAAGTTCTGGGATTGGATAAGATGCTTTTTTGTGACCTGAAGGCTCCTCTTGATCCGGAGTTCAATCCAGAAACAACATTTGAAGAAGCATCAAAAGTCATATTAGAGGCACTCAAAGTTATGGGACCAGAGTATACAGATATAATGAAGAAAGGCTTGGCTGAACGCTGGGTTGATTTGGCTGACAATGTGGGCAAATCTACAGGTGCATTTTGTTCAAGTCCCTATGGATCGCATCCATTCATCCTGATTACATGGACAGACACCATGCGCGGTGCTTTCGTTCTCGCTCATGAGCTTGGGCATGCGGGTCATTTCTATTTGGCCAATAAATATCAGCGTATTATGAATACCCGCCCTTCAACCTATTTTGTAGAAGCTCCCTCAACACTTAACGAATTGCTGCTTGGACAGCATTTAATGGCAGGCACTGAAGATAAGAGAATGAAGCGCTGGGTAATTCTTCAGCTGCTTGGAACTTATTATCACAACTTTGTCACACACCTTCTTGAGGGAGAATATCAGCGAAGAATCTATACTCTTGCTGATCAAGGGGTTCCGTTAACGGCAAAAACACTTTCAGATCAAAAAATGGAAACACTTGCTGAATTCTGGGGTGATGCGGTTGAACTGGATGATAAGGCGGCTTTAACCTGGATGAGACAGCCTCATTATTACATGGGACTCTATCCATATACTTATTCAGCTGGTTTGACTGCTTCCACTGCTATGGCACAGAGCATTCAAGAGGAAGGCCAGCCTGCCATTGAACGATGGCTTGGTGTTTTAAAAGCTGGTGGAACGAAAAAGCCGCTCGATCTGCTAATGAGCGCAGGCATTGATATGTCCAAGCCAGATCCAATCCGCAAAGCCGTAAGCTATGTGGGAACATTGGTGGATGAATTGGAAAAAAGCTACGAATAAGGTGGAGCCCCTTCTGTTTCAGAGGGGGCTTTACATATATATCAGTAATTATTCTTCAGGATTTACACGTAACATTCACCTTGTAAAAGGATTTATATGGCTGAATATTAGAGCAATGCTGAGTGAAAACTTAAAGAAAAGCCACCTTAATTTAACTGAAGGAGTATTATGCATGAAAGAGAAAGAAGAAAAGTACCTGACACAAGCACCGAAAGAAGAGACCGTGACAATCGAAACGAATGGCCAATTTCCTAATTTAAAAAATATTGCCGGAGATTCAATAGATGAACATGAACAGCTGGAAGCTGCAAATGCCATAATTGGCGCAAAAGAAATTGGCCAGCAAAATGAAAACCTATAATAAATGGGAGTGAACATCCATGGAAACGATTGATCCGAAAGAAGTAAAGACAGGTGATGAGGTGTATGTAATTTATCATAATCCTCATACTCCCAGTGTAGCAAACGTAAGACCAGCTGAAATTGTTCCACATCCAAAAAACCCTGACGCAGTTGCCCTATTTCTTAATGAGTCATTCCATTTAATAGAAGAAGATGATGCCTTATTTTCTTCAGAAAAGGACGCAGAACAGGCCTTTCAGGAATTATATGGAGATTATTGAATCTAATAAAGAAAGACTGTTTTTTAATGGACAACAGTCTTTCTTTAAAACTTGATTATAGAATTTGAGGCAATTCCCTCATTTCGGCAGTTGTTTCATCACCGCATAATGGGCATTTTAAATCTGAAGAGGCAAAATCTTTTCTCATCCAGCCATTGCAGCTATTGCAGGAATACACCTCTGTGTCCAGCATTACAACTTCTGGCTTGTCATCTTGGCCTTTTTTATTGAAAAAAATTGGAAACGCCCCCTTTTTTTCTTAGTATGGCCAAGAAAAGAGAAAATTATTGAAAATGTTTTGAACAAAATTTGAATAGGAGGTGATCCAATGGACCGCCGAGATAAAAAGAGAAACCTTACTATAGCAGGAACTGATATTGATGAAGTGAAAAGGCTGAATAGCCAATCAGGGCTATCATACAATGAAGCAAAAAAACTGCTTGCAGAAATTTACTTTAAGAGATAAGGTATTGGATGCATTAATTAGATCAATCTTTAGTTATGGTGAAGCAACCTTTATTAAAGGCCAGAAATAAGCATGTTTTTCCGGAGAGTAGTGTACTATCGGTTCGCCTTTAAAGTACTTGCGGGGCAAAAATGAAGCTAAAGTGTTTTGATGTATCGTGCAGGAAGCTTCATGCAGCTGCCATTTTGTATGATGGATATCCCCGCGAAAAACCTTTTCACCTTTTGTTACCCATAAGCAATACCTTTCAGTCAGCCATTCATCAAGTGTTCCTGGTTTTGAATTGAAGGGGCTTGATATTGGCTTATAATCGGCTTTGAATTGGCCGCTCTCTGAATGGCTGTGTGTTCGCCTGCTTTCATAATTAATTAGTCCTTCACACTTGCTAACTTGCATTTCGGCATTCATATATGGAAGGAAATACAATATTCTGGCCCCTGTTACGGCTAAAAAGTTGTCTGCATCCAGGCTAAAAAAATATACGCCTTTCATGCCCTCATATTCCACATAAGTCCTTACATTCAATTCATTCATTGATTTCATAATTGGCAATGGCGGCAAGCCGCGCACCCTAATTTTACTGATCCAGAAAGGTACAATTCCAACCCATGCTGTACCGTTGTATGTATCTAATGTTAACTGTGAAGGGATGTGTTCTTCCATTATTTCTGCAGGTACTGGCCAATGAGCAAATAAAACATCAGTCCATATTTGTTCCATAACCCAGGGTTTATCAGGCAGCGGAAAAGGCCTGTGTCCTGTTATCTTCAATTCTTCCTTCATTCCCTTACCGCCCTTCAACATGTTATATAAATGATTATTCCTCATAATGCCGGTATTAAACTTAGCTGGCATAAATGAAGTGTTGATTGTCTATAGTTCTAACCTTGGGCATTGCATTGTATTTATGAATGGAGGTGATGGTTCATGAATAGTCAGTTTTCAGCACCTTATCTGAAAACACTAAGTCTGTCTCCTGAAAATCAGGAGTCTCCCATTCATTTTCTGGAGCGTTGGAAAACACCGCAGGATTATTTTTATTTAAGAAACCATTTTTCCTACCCGATAATTAACCCTCAGAATTTATTCTTGTCCATTAGCGGGAACGTGAATAAAGCGATGGAAATATCTTTAAGTGAACTTTCCCGCTTTCCATCCAAAACCATTCTGGTCCCTCTGGAATGCGCTGGCAATAACAGAGCGAAATTTAGACCAAAGGTTTTTGGTGAGCAATGGGAAGAAGGAGCAGTCAGTCAGGGGAAATGGAAGGGAGTGCCTTTAAAGGAACTGCTGGATAAAGCCGGACTATTGGATGGAAGTAAAGAAGCTGTGTTTGCAGGAATGGATTTTGGTGAGCGCAAAGATTTGAAAGAATCCTTTTACTTTGCCAGAAGCCTGCCAATTGAAAAGGCACTCAGTGAAGATACCATTGTAGCTTATGAGTATAACGGCAAGCCCATACCTTATAAGCATGGGTATCCATTCAGGCTGATCGTGCCTCAATGGTATGCAATGGCCTCCGTCAAGTGGCTTAGGAATATTTTTATTATTCAGCATGAATTTAATGGTCCTTTTCAATCAAAAGCTTATGTTTATTATCCTTATAAAGACAGCGATTTGGATAAAAAGCCTGTTACGGCCATGAATGTTAATAGCACAATCCAGCAGCCATTGAATTATTCCATTATTAAAGAAGGATTTCATGCTATAAAAGGAATTGCCTGGACTGGCACTGGAACAATTAATGAGGTGGCATTAAGCATAGATCATGGGGATACTTGGAGAAAGGCCTCGCTTATATACAGGGAAAACGAAAAATTTTCCTGGGTAAAGTGGCATCTTGATTGGGAGGCATATAAGGGTGAGCATACCATTCTTGTGAGGGCCAGCGATTCAGAGGGCGTTTTACAGCCAATAAAGCCTTACTGGAACAGAAAAGGATATGGATATAATGCTGTGCAAAAGATAAAAATTCAAGTGGAATAATCCTGCTTACAGGTGCAATATCCCAAATGTCCAAATATAGTCATAAACAAAAGAGAAGATGTTCTACCATCCTCTCTTTCTGATATCCATTTTATCACGGCTGCAATCTCAATCAGCTATCCATGAGGAACAGATTTTAATTTTCTTCATCTGTTCTCTTACCTGCTTCAGGTTCACCAGGTGTCTGGTTGCCTGTTGTAGCCTGGTATCCCACCCGATAGGAGGATGTTCTCTTTTTCCTGAGAACTTCTGGCATTTTGTACTGACTTAGATCATCTTGAGCATCTTTTGGTGCCATTGAATTGCCTCCTTACTATGAATTATTCATCATACCCTTTGCGCGGAATGGAAATATCCACCCCGACAACGTCTTCAATTACGGCATCCGCCTGTCCTTCCATGTATGCGTCACTCACTTGTTCATGGGTTGTCGCCAGGCCTGATGAAAGCTGATCATTCCTGTTATAATCTTCAGTCTCATAAGATCTGCCTGCAATATTCGTGCCATCATTTTTGTCTTTTTTGTTCATGCTGAATCCCTCCTTCTAGATTAACAACTATCCTTATTTTGGACATTAAACCGATAATCATACTGATTCATTTCAAACAGGAAGGCTGAAAAAAAAATCTGCCCAAGCACGGGCAGATTTTTTGCGCTGTAAATTTATTTGATATTAATAGAAGCCTCCACCAACGAAAGCAGCACCAACAATGATTAGAAGTATAAACAGGACAACGATTAAAGCAAAACCGCCGCCACATCCTGCACCTGCACCCATTCTAACACCTCCTGACATCTAGTGACAGTGTATGAAAATGATGTTTGTCCCGAATGGGCAATTATAATGGAGGAATGAAAATAAAATCGAAGATATGTTTTTTAAGCTATGAAGGATTTTACAGTTATTGGCCCATTTAAAGAGACTGGAAACATTGAAAATGTGAACAAAATAGGAGATTAATCAACAATTTTAACCTGGCAAGAAAAAAACTCTTTACTGCAAGCGGATTCATGTTAAAATGGACATGTAATCAAGTTAGATGTCTGACGTCTATTCACAAACCTCTTAAATAAGAGGTCTATATTTTTGGCGTTTCGTAAAAACGTTTTCATTATTCTAAATTCAACAAATGAGGTGTCAACATGAATTTTATCTGGGGTTTATTAGGGGTTGCTTCTGTATTGGGGATTGCTTTTCTCCTTTCTTCAAATCGGAAAGCGATCAATCTTCGTACAATTCTTGGCGGACTGGCCATACAGTTTGCGTTTGCATTTGCTGTACTCAAATGGGATCTTGGTAAAAAAGCATTAGAAAAACTAACTTTTGCAGTAAATGATATTGTCGGTTATGCAAATGAAGGCATTAATTTTCTATTCGGAGGATTATTCCAGGAAGGATCTGGAGTTGGATTTGTCTTTGCCTTTCAGGTGCTGACTACAGTAATCTTCTTCTCTTCCCTAATATCTGTGCTTTATTATACTGGGGTTATGCAAGTGATTATAAAGGTCATTGGCGGAGGTTTGTCCAAACTGCTTGGAACAAGCAAGGCAGAATCCATGTCTGCAGCAGCCAATATTTTTGTCGGACAAACGGAAGCTCCATTAATTGTCCGCCCTTTCCTGAACAAAATGACGAAATCAGAACTGTTTGCTGTTATGACCGGAGGCCTTGCATCAGTTGCCGGTTCAGTTCTTATAGGATACTCCCTTCTTGGGGTACCATTGGAATACTTGCTTGCCGCAAGCTTCATGGCTGCACCTGCCGGCCTTGTCCTGGCTAAAATTATGATTCCTGAAACAGAAGTTTCAGAGACAACAGACGACATAACTATTGAAAAAGATACTGATTCAGTAAATGTGGTAGACGCTGCCGCACGCGGTGCAAGTGTCGGACTTCAGCTTGCATTAAACATCGGTGCTATGCTTCTTGCTTTTATCGCTTTGGTTGCTCTTATCAATGGAATTATCGGATTTGCAGGCGGACTTTTCGGATTTGAAAATCTTACACTGGAAACCATTCTTGGATTTGTTTTTGCACCGCTCGCATTTGCAGTAGGAGTTCCATGGGCTGAAGCTGTACAGGCTGGCGGGTATATCGGCCAAAAGCTTGTTTTAAATGAATTTGTTGCTTATTCAGCTTTCGCTCCGGAAATCAGCAGCCTGTCTCCTAAGACTGTTGCAGTAGTGAGTTTCGCGCTTTGCGGATTTGCCAACATTTCCTCTATGGCCATTCTCCTCGGCGGACTGGGCAACCTTGCTCCTGACCGCAGGAACGATATAGCCAAGCTTGGAATTCGTGCTGTAATAGCTGGAGCACTTGCTTCACTATTAAGTGCAGCAATTGCAGGAATGTTAATTTAATAGTTTTATAGCATACTGGATTAATCCGGTATGCTTTTTTATTGAAGTGAATTTGGAAGGGCGAGAATTGTCGAACGTTATCTGAAAATTATTTTAATTCAGAGTTGATTTTATATTTTTGTTAATGTTAAAGTATGATTGTAAGCGTTACCATAAGTATTCTTCTAAAAGTTTTGCACCATGGAAATACATAGACTACTATTTTAAGGAGGAATTATATGAGTCAGCTAACTGCAGGTTTAAAAGAAAAGGTAGAAAAGTTTTTAAGCGGAAAGAAGAAATTATATATCAATGGTGAATTTGTTGAAAGCAAATCACAGAAAACGTTTGATACGTATAATCCGGCTACAGGAGAAGTTCTTGCTTCTGTTTTCGAAGCCGGCGCAGAAGATATTGATCTGGCAGTAAAAGCAGCCCGAAAGGCTTTTGATGAGGGCAAATGGTCAAAAATGAGCGCCTCTAAGCGCAGCCGTCTGATGTACAAGCTTGCTGATCTTATGGAAGAAAACAGTGAAGAATTAGCACAGCTTGAAACATTGGATAATGGTAAGCCGATCCGTGAAACAACTAATGCCGATATTCCTCTGGCTATTGAACATATGCGCTACTATGCAGGCTGGTCTACGAAGATTGTCGGCCAGACTATTCCTGTCAGCGGGCCATTCTTCAACTATACTCGCCATGAGGCAGTTGGTGTGGTTGGGCAAATCATTCCTTGGAACTTCCCTCTCCTTATGGCAATGTGGAAGCTGGGTGCAGCCCTTGCAACAGGATGTACGGTTGTTCTTAAGCCAGCAGAGCAAACACCTCTTTCTGCTTTATATCTTGCTGAGCTGATGGATGAAGCCGGCTTCCCTCCAGGGGTTGTGAATATTGTTCCAGGTTTCGGAGAAACAGCTGGCCAGCCGCTTGTCGATCATCCATTAGTAGATAAAATTGCGTTTACTGGTTCTACTGAAGTAGGCAAACTGATTATGTCCAATGCTTCCAAGACTTTAAAGCGCGTTACGCTTGAGCTTGGCGGTAAGTCTCCAAATATCATTCTGCCAGACGCTGATTTATCAAAGGCTATTCCAGGAGCTCTGAACGGTGTTATGTTTAACCAGGGTCAGGTGTGCTGTGCCGGCTCCCGTGTTTTCATACAAAAAAAGCAGTTTGATAATGTTGTTGCTGACATGGCTTCACATGCCAAAAAAATTAAACAAGGTGCCGGTATTCATGCTGACACAGAAATTGGCCCGCTTGTTTCTGCTGAGCAGCAAAACCGCGTTCTCGGGTACATTGAAAAAGGCCTAAGCGAAGGTGCTCAGCTTGTAGCAGGAGGCGACAAGCCGCAAGAGCAAGGTTACTTCGTCTCCCCTACTATTTTTGCTGATGTTCGTGACGAAATGACGATTGCGAAAGAAGAAATATTCGGACCAGTTATTTCGGCCATGCCTTATGATGACATAGACGAATTAATTAACCGGGCTAATAACAGTGAATATGGTTTAGCTGCAGGCGTTTGGACTCGTGATGTGGCAAATGCACACTATGTGGCCAACAAACTCCGCGCAGGTACAGTTTGGGTGAACTGCTACAACGCATTTGACGCTGCATCTCCATTTGGCGGCTATAAGCAATCCGGTATCGGCCGTGAAATGGGATCATACGCTCTGGATAACTATACAGAAGTTAAGAGTGTTTGGATTTCAATGAAGTAATAGACGAATCAAAAAAGGAACCTTGCGGGGTTCCTTTTTTATTGCTTTCCTTCCCCTTCAATATTTCTCTGTTTGCAGAATAAGTTCACAGATTATCCATAGGATTTTTGATGGATATTATTTATCCTTATATTGGGAGGGGAAATAATGAAAAAAGTATATATTATATCCGCTATTATTGTAATATTAGGCATAGCAGCCGGCATTTCTTTTTTTATCATTCGTGATATGACAGCCAAAATACCTGATCATATTACACTTTTAACCGATGATGAGAAGGTATATGACTTTGCAGAATCAGATAAAAAACTGAAGCTTGTTGAATTTATTTATACGCACTGTCCGGATATTTGTCCGACTACTACACAAAGGATGAATCTGCTGAAAGGCGATCTTAGCAAAGAGGGTGTCTTTGGGGAGAAGGTGCAATTCATTACTGTAACGATCGACCCCTATAGAGACACCACAGAGGTTCTTCGAAAATATAGAAATACCTTTGAAATCGAAAATGATGGGAATTGGATCTTTCTTACTGCAGAGCCTGATAAACTGAAAAAAGATCAGTCAGAAATTCAGGAGCTCGCTAACACGTTTCAATTTCAATACCGTGATCCCGGTGATGGTTTCTACGTTCATAGCACATTTGTTTATTTGCTTGACGAGAATAATAAGTTTATTAAGAAGTTCCCAATGGGAGAAGATTTTGATAAGAATGATGTTTTCAATAAGATCATGAAGCAAATATAATAAAAAAGTGGCGGATTCTGGATCCGCCACTTTTTTTAACCTAATTCGCAGAAGAAGATAAATTTTTGTTTTGGTTAATGAGTATTAAAGTTTTGGATCTTGGCTTTGAAAAGCTTACTTTAATACCGGATTTCTTTAATCTGTTTACCAAATCAACCAGCTGCTTTTTAGCCATTTGAAAAACTCCTTTTTCCCTGCCTGTATGATTAATATTGTACATGAAAAATATGAAAAAACTATGAACAAAAAGAAACATTTTATGATTTTTAGGAAGCTTTTTCAAGGTTTTAATAAGAGTGTATGCTTGGTCTTCTCTTCATTGAGAGTTGTCTTATGATAGATCCCTTCTGCCCAGCCGTTCATCTGGTCATGATACCACGGGCTTAGAGGATGTCCTGATTGTCCCGGTCCCACAAGATGATAGGCAGTATTCATGTTTTGCGTGTCCATCACAAATCTCCACGAGCCTCCATGATTTACTGTGCCATCTTCTTTATTGGCTGCCGCCTGGACAGTGACTGAACTTCCGCCAACAGGAATCCGCCCTTCTCTATTAAACAAGAAGTTTAAAGGTTTTACACTTGAAAGTGGATGGGAAAAGGCTAA
Source organism: Cytobacillus oceanisediminis (assembly GCF_022811925.1). Classification (NCBI taxonomy): domain Bacteria; kingdom Bacillati; phylum Bacillota; class Bacilli; order Caryophanales; family Bacillaceae; genus Cytobacillus; species Cytobacillus oceanisediminis. Next base: position 2,680,860 of record NZ_CP065511.1, read on the forward strand.
TTGGTGATAGTCTCCCCATTTCCACTCTGACAGGTTATTTCCTTGAAGATCTGCAGCTTTCTTCACTGCTGAACTCAATGATCGCGAAAGGACTTCCTCCAGTCCTCCCTTTTCTTCTATCCAGCGGCTTTCCCTGCCATTTGCTGCATTTCTCAATAATTCATCCACCGCCTGCTTTTGCCCTTTAAAGAGCTTCCTCATTTCTGGTGATATCTGATCCTCAAAAAGAACATCGGATATGCTTTTCATCCAAAGATTGAAAATGAGAGGGGCTGCATCATCTTTGCTGTCGTTATAATCCCATTTACTCAGTACGGATAAAGCTTCTTTTTCAAGATTGGAAGATCGTTCTCTAATTTCAGACAGGAAAATGGGTATAAATTCCTTTGCCTGCAGGTTTTTCTGATCCATCTGCAGAGACATCATATCATCTGCTGTAAGATCATCCTGGCTATTCAGGAATTCCTGTATTCGCCTTTGCCTATAAGGCTGTGCCCAATCATGACTTATATGGTATGGATAGCTGTCATCCATAACCTTATTGTTTGCAGTTGAGATATAACCTTCTCTTGGATTAATCGCTTTTGGCAGCTGATCATAAGGTATAAAGCCTTCCCAGCCGTATTCATCCGACCAGCCAGGCACTGGCAGCAGTCCGTCTCCTTTCTTTCTAATGGGGATTTTACCGTTTGCTTTATAAGCTATTGTTCCATCAGGCGAGGCAAATACAAAGTTCTGTGCTGGTGTATGAAATAATTCCAATGCTTGTTCAAATTGATTCCAGTCCGATGATTTATTCATTTTTAGAATGGCTTCCAGTTCTTTTGAAGGTTCAAGGGCAGTCCATTGCAAAGAAAGAACGGTATCTTTACCGCTATCTGCAGCAAATTCCGAAATCACAGGTCCGTGGCGTGTAATCGTTACTTGAAAGCTAATTGGATCTTTGTCTTTTACCTTAATTGGTTCTTCAATTACTTCTGCCTTTTCCCATTTTTCATTGAATAGAAACTCATTTTTATTGGCAGGATTCCTTTTTTCAATATACAAATCCTGGACATCTGGTCCTGTATTGGTTACTCCCCATGCAATGTTTTCATTGTGACCGAGTATAATGCCCGGAATGCCGGCAAAAATGACTCCGCTGACGTTCATTTCCGGGGATTGCAAATGCATCTGATACCAGATGGAAGGTGTGCTGAGTGATAAATGCGGATCATCTGCAAGAATTGGCTTCCCGGATGCCGTTTTGCTGCCGGCTGCAACCCAGTTATTGCTTCCGTTGAATTCAGGCGGAGTGATTGCATTTGCAAAGCTTTCTTCAATATTTAAGTTGTGTTTTCCTATTATGTAAGGGGCTTCTTCCGGATATGAGGGGAATAATTCATACGCTTTATCTTCCGGAAAATGCTGAAGGAGATAATAGCGGAATGCCTGGCTTTCCCAGTGTCCTCCAAGATCATATGCCATATATTTGCCTATAGTAAGTGAATCTACTGGAGCCCATTCTTCAGGCTTATAGCCAAGTATGGAAAATTCAGGGGGCCATTTTCCGTTTTCTTTAACCTCTTTAATATAAAGATTTACTCCTTCTGCAAACCAGCCTAAAATCTGTTTTGCTTCCGTGGAATATGCTTCATAGGATGCTTCTGCGGCCCTTCTCAGTCCAAGTGTCCTAAAATATTTATCATTTTCAACCGCCACTTCCCCAACTACTTCACTTAATCTGCCAGATGCCTGCCGCCTGCTTAAATCCATTTGAAACAGGCGATCCTGAGCCTGCACATATCCCTGTGCAATAAAAAGGTCCCTTTCATTGTCTGCAAGTATGTGAGGAACGCCATCGCCGTCACGATTAACCCTAACTTCTGCAGAAATGGATCCAATTTTGATCTCTCCTTCTGTTTTAGGGATCGAGCGTGATAAATAACCAAACATAACAAAAAATGCCGCAGCCAATAACACTAATATGATTGCAAAGGTCCAAAGTGAGTATTTCTTCCACTTGGATTTTGGCTTCAGCTGGACCCCAATATTGCCTTCCATAGAAATCCTTCCTTTATATTATATTTTTATTTCGAACTGACCGGAAAGCTTTAGCTCACCAGCTTCATTTTTAACTGATACTTCTCCTGTCAGTCTCTTCTCCTCCTCTTCTATTATTTCCCCTGTCACTCTTCCTTCTATTGTCAGTTTCTCGCCAGGACGCGTCATTTTGCTGAAGCGCACTTTGAACTTTCTCAGATCTTTTCTCGGAAACCAATCAGCCAGTGCTTCGCCTGCCATTCCCATAATGAGCATCCCATGGGCAATCACACCGTCCAATCCCGCTTTTTCCCCAATCGGTACTACTGTATGAATTGGATTAAAATCTCCGGATGCTCCTGCATACTTGACCAGCTGTGTATGTGTAATCTCGGGTTTATGAATCGCTGTTAATTCGCTCATTAATCTGTTCCCCTTCTTTCGATTATGGTAGATTCCGAATATAGAACCTCGAATCCTTCCTTGTTTTTGTAATGAATTCCTATAGTGATAAAACGGAGATTCCTCTTTTCAAATGCTGATATTAACTGAGGAGCGGCAGTTATTGTATCGCCAGCACATACTTCCCCCATATAGCGATATTCCTGTCCTCCGTGAAGAACCTTAAGCGGGTCAAGGCCGAATAGGCTGATTAGGGTTTCGAAATCCAATCCTCCCCACATCTCTATGGCTGTCGGAAATGTGGGCGGAATGGGGATGTCTCTGTACCCCTCTTTTCTCGCGATGTCCGCATCATAATAAATAGGATTCCTGTCTCCAATTGCCATAGCAAATTCCCTGATTTTTCCCCTCTCGATTGTGAAGCGGAAAGGTTTTATTTTTACATCTTCCTTTAAAAGAGATTCCATTACTAAAAGCACTTCCTCTCATTATGTTTATAATCTTTATGTATTCGACTTTTACCTGCTGCTTCCTTTTAATTTTCTGAACTTTTATGAAACCGATAGATTGCATTAAGAAGAATTCGCGATTACGCGCTGAAAGTGGTATACTTTTAAGGATTATGTATTTGGAGGAATAAAAATAATATGATAACTGTCAGTAATGTAGGTCTTCGATACGGCGACCGCAAACTATTCGAAGATGTTAATATTAAATTCACACCTGGCAATTGCTATGGTTTGATTGGAGCAAATGGTGCCGGAAAATCAACTTTTCTTAAAATTTTATCAGGTGAGATTGAGGCACAATCAGGAAGTGTTCACTTAGGTCCCGGCGAGCGCCTTGCTGTCCTGAAACAGAATCATTTTGAATACGAAGAGTTTGAAGCATTAAAAGTAGTCATCATGGGACATGCACGCCTTTATGAAGTGATGCAGGAAAAAGATGCGATTTATATGAAGGCCGATTTCACTGATGAAGATGGCATGAAGGCTGCGGAACTTGAAGGTGAATTTGCAGAGCTGAACGGATGGGAAGCAGAATCTGAAGCAGCTATTTTGCTGAAAGGGCTCGGCATCGAAGAAGAGCTTCACGACAAAAAAATGGCTGACCTTTCCGGTTCGGAAAAAGTAAAAGTTTTGCTTGCGCAGGCCCTTTTCGGCAAGCCGGATGTTCTTTTGCTGGATGAGCCGACAAACCACTTGGATATCAAAGCAATCCAATGGCTTGAAGAATTTCTGATCAACTTTGAGAATACTGTTATTGTCGTATCCCATGACCGTCATTTCTTAAACAAAGTATGTACGCATATTGCCGATCTTGACTTTGGAAAGATCCAGATTTACGTTGGGAACTATGACTTCTGGTATGAGTCAAGCCAGCTTGCACAAAGGATGGCTCAGGATGCCAATAAGAAAAAGGAAGAAAAAATCAAGGAACTGCAAAGCTTTATTGCCCGCTTTAGTGCAAACGCATCAAAATCCAAGCAGGCAACTTCGCGTAAAAAGCTTCTTGATAAGATTTCTTTGGATGACATTAGACCATCCTCAAGAAAATATCCGTATGTCGGATTTTCACCTGACCGTGAAATCGGAAATGATCTGCTTCGGGTAGACGGCCTCAGCAAAACAATTGATGGTGTTAAAGTTCTGAACAATGTTAGCTTCATCATGAACAAAGATGATAAAATTGCGTTAGTTGGCACGAACGAATTGGCGAAAACTACCCTATTTAAAATATTGACTGGTGAAATGGAGCCGGATGAAGGAACGTATAAGTGGGGTGTTACAACCTCTCAGTCCTATTTCCCTAATGATAACTCTGAGTTCTTCGAGAATTCTGATTTGAACCTTGTAGACTGGCTGCGTCAATTCTCACCAGCAGATGACAGTGAAAGCTTCCTGAGAGGTTTCCTTGGAAGAATGCTGTTCTCTGGTGAGGAGGTTCTAAAGAAAGCAAGCGTTCTTTCCGGTGGAGAAAAAGTCCGCTGCATGCTTTCCAAAATGATGCTTAGCGGTGCAAATGTACTAATGCTGGATGAGCCGACCAATCACCTTGATTTGGAATCCATTACGGCATTGAATAATGGTCTGATTAATTTCAAAGGGTCTTTGATTTTTGCATCACATGACCATCAGTTCATTCAAACTATTGCCAACCGCATTATTGAAATCACACCGGCTGGCATTGTCGATAAGCAAATGACTTATGATGAGTATTTAGAAGATTCATCCATTCAAAAACAAGTTGCTGAAATGTATCAGTAAACAGTAAAAGCAGGAGGAATAGCCTCCTGCTTTTAGTTTTGTTAAAGGTCTTGTTTTTTCTTTTTATGTCGTGCAGAAGAAGCCGTTCTGCTGCCCGTTTCCATATTGGTTGTACCTTGCCCTTCGATGTTTGGGGAACTTAGTCCAGCCTTTGAAGGGTCTTTTTTGCGTTTGCTCATATTAAACACCTCCTTTCTTACTGTTTCGTGTTAAGGCTTTTTTTATCCATGGAATAAAATTGGAGCACAAAAGCCAATCTAACAAACGGAGGAGGTGTTAACATTGACGAAAAGAGTAGCGGTTGAACAATCCTTAACAAATGTTTCTGAAGCGCTTCGCCAAAAAGGATATGAAGTGGTTGATATGAAGTCGGCGCATGATGCTGAGAACTGCTCCTGCTGTGTAGTGAGCGGTGTTGATTCAAATGTGATGGGTATGCAGGATGTTTCTACAAAGGCTTCTGTCATTGAAGCAAGCGGCCTATCGGCGGATGAGGTATGCCGTCAGGTGGAGCAAAGAATGCAATAAAAGAATGTCCACAGACTAAAGAGAAATTCTTTAGTCTTTTTTCAGAAGAACATGCAATAAAAAAGACGGGCATTAAACCCGTCTTCCAGACTGTCGACAAACTCGATGAAAATCGTGCTTGTCTTCAGTCTTTTTTATTTTAAAATAGAAGTAATACAATGCTTGAGGTGAGTAAAATGCTTTCAAAACATAATCCAATTCAACGGGATCAAATTGAAATGATTGCTTTAGACGAACTTGTACCAGCGGACCATTTGGTTCGCAAAATTGAGGCTGCGATTGATTTCTCATTCATCTATGACTTGGTAAAAGATATGTATTCAGAGGTAGGGCGCCCAAGTATTGACCCTGTAATATTAATTAAACTCTCATTTATTCAATATACCTTCGGTATTCGCTCCATGCGTCAAACAATTGAAGAATTGAAAACGAATATGGCTTATCGATGGTTTTAGGCTATGGTTTCCACGATAAAGTTCCTCACTTCTCAACTTTCGGTAAAAACTATGAGCGCCGATTTAAAAACACCGATCTCTTTGAACAGATATTTTACCGAATCTTAAAAACTGCAACTGAAAAGAATTTAATTAGTGCTGAACACGTTTTTGTAGATTCTACGCATGTAAAAGCGAGTGCAAATAAGCGCAAATTTGAAAAGAAAGTTGTTCGAAAAGAAACACGTGCCTATCAAGAACGCCTTCAAGAGGAGATTAACCAAGACCGTGAGGATCATGGAAAAAAGCCGTTTCCACCAGATAAGTTTGATAAGGAAGAATACAAAGAAATTAAGGAGAGTACAACGGACCCAGAGAGTGGCTACTATGTAAAAGATGAGCGTACAAAACAGTTCGCCTATTCTTTCCATGCGGCCGCAGACCGCAACGGCTTCGTGCTAGGCACAATTGTAACCCCGGGTAACACGCATGATAGTCATATTTTAGAGCCATTGGTTGAACAAGTCATCGAGAAAGTTAGTAAACCAGAAGCTGTTGCGGCAGACGCAGCTTATAAAACACCTGCCATCACGAGCTACTTATTGAAAAACGATATCACACCTGCTTTACCTTACACACGACCTCGCACAAAAGAGGGTTACTTCAGAAAACATGAGTATGTTTATGACGAGCATTTTGACTGTTACATTTGCCCAGCTGGTGAGATATTAAAATATACAACGACTACAAAGGAAGGGTATCGTCAATATAAATCAGATCCGCGAATTTGTGCTGGATGCCCTTTCTTGTCTCAATGCACACAGAGTCAAGCACATCAAAAACTGATTCAACGACATGTGTGGGAGGAACACGTGGAAGAAGCAGATCACCTTCGTCACCATCAAGACGTCAAACCGATCTATGAGAAACGCAAAGAAACAATTGAACGTGTATTCGCAGATGCAAAAGAAAAGCATGGCATGCGTTGGACAACCCTAAGGGGACTTAAAAAATTGTCGATGCAGGCGATGCTTACTTTCGCTGCCATGAATTTGAAGAAGATGGCCAACTGGACTTGGCAAAGTCCAGAAATGGCCTAAATGATGACCTCGGAGAGGTCTAGAATTCTCTAAAATCCCTTCAAATCCAATAAAAAATCAAAAAAGGGGTTCGGAATGAGACTATTCCGAACCCCTTTTGTCTACAAACTGAAAGACGGGCATTAAACCCGTCTTCTTCTTCTGGCTTTTGCTTTAAGATTTTTCCTTAATAATAGAATAAAGATCCCAAATAAAAATATCGTTAACCCGACTCTGCCATAGTACCCAGTTGTCTCTTTCTCAGGCTCTTTATCTGTTTTCAGCTGGCTTGAAGCCACTTCATCTTGTTTGTCTTCCAGAAGCTTTACAGATTGAATGATCCTTCCGTCATCACCCTTAATCTGCAGCTTTCCTTTTGCTGTAATTTTTTCTTCGTAGTTTCCTTTTGGCAAAGTTATGGCTACATTTTCACCGCCAGTTGTATAGGTTTTTCCATCAGAAGGAAAAACGTCAGTGCTGCTCAGTGTCGCAGTTTCAAAGTTGCCGAATCCATAGTTCAAAAGTTTTTTTGTATCATTATAAATATCCCGCTTGAAATCAGCCTTTAACACAATGGCCGTTAACTTTATTGAATCATTCTCTGCAGAAGTGGCGAGGGTCTGTTTAGCTTCATCTACGAAACCGGTTTTTCCCCCTGTTACTCCTTCGAATGGAACCTCACCTTTAAGCATCCTGTGATGAGTATAGATGGTGGTGTCCCATGACTTTCCTGTCCACTTCAGTTCCTTTGTTCCATAGATTTCTCTAAAGGTCTCATTTTTCAGGGCGTAATTAGTTAATTTTGCAAGGTCCCCTGCCGTTGTATAGTGGTTTTCATCATACAGACCGTGAGGGTTAACAAAGTGAGTATTTTTTAATCCTGCACTCTCTTCAAGATAGCGATTAAGATTCTCTGAGAATGCTTTCATATTGCCGTCCAGATGCTCAGCAATGCTCCAGGCAGCATCATTTCCTGAATTAATCAGCATTCCCTGAACGAGCTTTTTTAAAGGCACTTTTTCTCCTTCTTCCAAATAAACTCGTGTTCCTTCAACCTCTGCTGCTTTCTTGCTTATAGTTGCCATGTCATTTAAGTCTCCATTTTCAATGGCATATATGGCTGTTGCTATTTTCGTCAAGCTGGCCGGGTACATCTTTTTATCCTCATTTTTTGCATACAGAACAGTACCTGATTCAGAATCTGTTACGATTGCGGCTTCACTGATAATTTCAGGGTCTTTTGTTTCCTCAGCTGCTGTATATGCAGTCGGAAAACTGAATAATAGCAGGATGAAAGCAAGCAATTTCTTCATGAATACACATCCAATTCAAACCGATAATCAATACTGATTGTACCAGACAATTCATGCATACTTATATCAAATTTATAAATTGTTACATAATTGAAAATTTAATGCCGTAATTTGAGAAGATTGATAATGAAAGGAAATTACCTGCTTTTATCTTTTCCAAAACAACAAGAGCCTAAAATTTTGAAAAACAAAAAAGCAATCCAATTGGACTGCTTTTTAGCTTGAACATCCGCCGCCACAGCTCGAACAGCTGGAGCCGCCTGAATCATGTCCTCCTCCTGAATCATGATCACCATGGCTGCTGCATGAGAAGCCGGAGCAGTAAACCATTCCAGCAGCACTGTCTTTTGCGAGTTCCGGGGGGAGAAGTTCGTTCATATTGTCCTCGAACCCATCTGGTTCATAAACCGAAAAATACACGGCTGGAAACAACAGATAGGAATACTGGCTGACAGAGCCGGGCTTAGTAAATTCCAGCGGCTTTTTCCCAAGCTTCACTGATTCTGCTTCAGAAATTTCATCCTTCAGTTTTTCTATAATTTTCTTTTTCAATTCAAGCCAATCGTTTCCTGCCTTGAAATACTTATTTAACAGTTCAGTCTCATTCATCCTTCCAAAATCGTCAAGTATTTCCTTTTTTATTGGATTTTGCAAAAAGCTTCCCCAAATTCTTCTGCTATTATGGCCTGCTTCAAAAAGGGTTAAGTACACCCAGTCAAAAAAAGCCCTTTCACCGGGAATTGGGGTGCTATCCATATTTGGGGAATGGTGCAGGTATTCACCGAAGAAGTTTTTTGAAAACTGATCATATTCACGAGTAAACATTAGCATTTCATGCCATATTTCGTCCGCTTTACTGCTGAACATAGGCACTGTTTTCAATATAGCATTCATCACAAAATATCTTTTTAACTCGAAAAATGCCCAATTATATGCGTAGTCTTTCCATTTTGGGTGCACTCTCAGCACACGATTTTTTATATTCTCCCTGTACCCTTCAGGCAACGATTTTTCTAATCGTTGAATCATTGGCAGATAGTCGTCTGACTGAATTCCCAGATGTTCAGGAAATGGCTCATCTTTAATAAAGGGATCTCCTTTCGAACCAGTCACCAGAACTTTAATGACTATGGCAGCGAAAATCACACCAAAAGTAAACAAAAATATCTCCATAGAACCTCCCCCAATTTATATATATGTTTCAATTATATATGAAATTTACAATATTTAGCAGGGGTGGTTTTTTTAAAAAAATAAATCGCCGAATAAGGCGGCATTGCTAATTTTTTGTCTTCATATAAAAACGCTTTAAAAATTCTACATAAATATCATCATGAACAAGCCATGCCTGGTATTTTCTTTTAATAAAATTTTCTGCCTGCTGAAAGTTCTGATAGGATTCGCGGACTGGCTTTCCGTTCATTTCCAGGATCCAATTGTCCTCGCCTGCAGCAAAAATAAAAAATTTGTCTCCTTTCTTATTTTCGTAAAGTGATCCCTGCATAGAACTTTTATTATTGTATTTGTTCCTGAATGCATCCTGCCTCATGGGATCCAGAGGAAAAATATCCTGAACGAATAGTTTATAAGCATCTTTTGCCATCGAACATCCTGATGCTTTTGCATGTCCGCCCCCTCCAAACTTTCCGGCGACGGCAGATACATCAACGTGGTCATGAATTGTCCTGAAACTGATTTTTTTGCCCCCCAGATTTAAGATAGCGATATAATCCAAATGGGGGAAGTCTTTGCCAAGTTCGTTTCCTAATTCAGAATGATATGATTCAGCATGGACGATGCCTGCACAATATTCACCAATGAAAGTTTGGACAATTTCCCGCTTCTTCCGTCTAACATAACGCTCAATCTTTTCCTCTTCCATTTCCAGCAATTTTTGTTCAAAATCATCAAATTCGAAATGGTCTGAGTTTATGATTCTTCCCGTCATTTTTTCTTCGAATTCTTCAATGGAAACCATAAAGAATAAATCGTTCAGATTCTTTGCTTTAATATTCTCATTTTGATCCCATTCCCAAGTATCATACTGGCGGACAAGTTCAACGAATTCGTCCAGAGCCTGGGATGATTTAATCAGTTCATGTTCCAAGAGATACTCATACAGCAAGGAGGTTGCAGCGGTGAGCCTGCCATCATCATATTGAACCTTCACTCTGCCCCAGCTGTAATCATTAAAGTGCAGGGCTGTTTTGTGATGGTCAATTAATCTGACTTTGCCGCCGCCTTTTTCCAGATCATCAAGCCTTATCAAGTTTTCATCATTAACAGATAAATCCGTGATAATTAAAAAGTCATCCTTCAAATTCTTTTCATTTTCAAACAATTTTTCAATCTGATGATCAAGTCCCATTACAGAGTTATAGCGTACCTCGACATCTTTTCCAAAAGCAATCTTGGCCACGATGCCGCATCCGACACCATCAAGGTCATTATGTGTATACAGCCTGTACAATATCAATCACCTGCTATTCTTAGACTCATTCCTCTACTAGTTTGGTTGTGCAGGAAAATTCTATGCGGAAAATCCCCGCTGCAATGAACGGGGATTTTCCGGTTAAAGCAATATATAGGCCAGAGGCGCAGCAATCAGTATCGTTAAAATTGTTCTTTCTGCCCAGATGACAAGCAGCTGCGGAATGGTGATCGGGATCTCTGTTGATAAAATACACGGGACAAGTGCAGAAAAGAAAATGATAGCTGATACTGAAACGACTCCGATAACAAATTTAGTGGCCAGTGCTGCCTCTGCTGCAAGCAATGCCGGCAAAAACATTTCAGCAATCCCCACTGCACTTGCTTTTGCTGCCAATAATGGCTCAGGCAGCTGCACTAGAGCCGTAAAAGGATAAAAGATATATCCAAGCCAGTCAAAAATAGGGGTGAATTCTGCAAGAACCAAGCCTAATAAACCAACTGACATAATGGATGGCAAAATGGACATCGTCATGACAAACCCATCTTTTAAATTATCTCTGATGTTTTTCCATAATCCCGGGGACTGAGCGGCTGTATCCATCGCTTCTTTCCAGGCTGCCTGCAGACGGGTCCCTGAAAGGGTTTCCATTGGAGGCTGCTGTCCATTGTAATATTCTTCGCTCATTGATCTAAGAGGCCAAATTCTTACTGTAATAGCCGTTACGATGAAGGTTACAGCAAAGGTCGTCCAAAAATATGTGTTCCAGATTTCCATCAATCCAAGTGTTTTGGCAACAACAATCATGAACGTTGCGGAGACGGTTGAGAATCCGGTGGCTATAATGGCGGCTTCCTTAATACTGTATTTTCCTTCTTTGAATACCCGGTTTGTAATGAGCAGCCCGATTGAATAGCTTCCTACAAAAGATGCCACCGCATCGATTGCAGATTTCCCTGGTGTCTTCCAGATTGGCTTCATAATCGGCTGCATTATGACACCGAAAAATTCAAGGAGACCATATCCAACCAGCAGTGCCAGAAAAACGGAGCCGATTGGAACGAGCAGCCCGACAGGCACGACAAGTTTGTCAAACAAAAACGGTCCCATACTCGGGTCGAATAGCCAGTCAGGGCCATATCCGGAGACGATCATTATGGCGACAAATAACCCAATCACTTTAAAAATGGAGAATACAATGTTTACTTTGTTCTTGTTCCAGGATTTTGTATAGAAAGGATAAATGGCGCCAAGCAGGATGACGAGTAAGGCATAATAAGGGACTGCTGCAGGTATGGAAGTCTGAATGGCTGTGACAATATGGTCAAGCATGATGGAGGATTTCTCATTAACGGTGACGGGAACAAAAAACATAAATAGGCCAATTGCGCTGAAAAGAAAAAATTTAACCTTATTTTTCAAAGCTGCATTTGGATTCTTGAGCTCAGGCTGGTGAGATTGATTCACTGCAGTTTCTTTTTCCATTCTCATTCCCCCTAGTAATTTAGAGGTAAGGAGCATAGTCAGCCCCTTACCTTCTGTTCATTAATGCTGTCAAAAAGGTCAGAAAAGTGTACGTACCTGCTTTCACCGTTGGCTGTGCCTGGTGATCTCTTGTTGGATCGAGGCAAACTATATCCATGGCTGCCGTTTTGGGAGAAAGTCCTGCAGCATATACCGCACTGAATAATTCTTCGGTGCTCATGCCGCCTGGTGTGGATGCGGGAACCCCAGGAGCAAAGCCGATATCAAGAACGTCCATGTCAATCGTGACATAAATTTTATCCACTTTTGACTCCAGCTGCAAAAGTGCTTCTTTAACCGTTTCTTCAATTCCCCGTCTTCTGGCTTCTTTCAGCGTAATATAATTGAGTTTGTGCTCTTTTGCATACTTGATAAGTGACTGGCTGTTAAAAAAGCCATGAAGTCCAATATTATAGACATTTTCCCCTTTAATCATGCTGTTCTGAATCAGGTTGCGGATGGGTGTCCCATTTGTCGGCCCATGGTCTTCAAGGCTCCTGAGATCAAGGTGAGTATCCAGCTGGAGAATGCCGATTTCTTTTTCAGGCTCCAGTTCTTTCAGGCCGCTAACAAGCATGGCTGTAATGGAGTGATCTCCTCCAATCGCAATTGGAAATGAATCAGGAAATTGTTTACTTATTTCTTTTATTGTCTGTTTTATATTGGAATGGCATTGCGGAATATCCGTGAAATGCATTTTTACGTCGCCAAGATCTGCAACTTTAAGTTCTTGAAGATCACATTCAAAATCCAGATTGTACGTGGAAAAGCCTTTCCAGGATCTCCTGAATGATTCAGGGAATTCAGATGCTCCTGATACGCTTATGGATGAGCGGGAAAGAGGGACACCGAAAAGCACGACATCCCATTTTTCTTTTTTTAACTCCTCTTCCCTCTGGATTTGGCGAATCCATTCATTCACCTTTACATCAGTTCCTAATTCGGCTTGCGGCCAAAAGAACCCGGGAGGATTTATTGTTGGCAGCATAAGCTTCCTCCTTTAACGACCACTTTTCCATTTTTAATCACTGTGTCTGTATGGTTCATTCCGTAGTGATATTGCATTTGCATGTAGTTCGGTACATTGAGCAGAAGCAGATCAGCCTTTTTCCCGGCTTCAATGCTTCCCACTTCTTTAGCCCGATTGATGGCATGTGCTGCATTAATTGTAGCGGCTGTAATGGCTTCTGCCGGCGTTAAACCCATGTGCATGCAAGCAAGATTCATCATAAAAGGCATGGAGCAGGTTGGCGAAGAGCCGGGGTTGCAATCCGTTGATAATGCAACTGGCACACCTTTATCGATCATCCGGCGGCCCCTGGCGGCTTCAGTCATCAAGAAGAAAGCTGTGCCTGGAAGAAGCACACCGATTACTCCCTTTTCAGCCATCATTTCCATGCCTTTATCAGATGCTCTAAGCAAATGATCTGCAGAGATGGCACCGACTTCAGCGGCAAGTTCCGCCCCCTCATATGGTTCGATTTCATCAGCATGGATTTTAGCTATCAGTCCAAGCTTCTTCCCTGCTTCGAGCAGCTTTCTGGACTGTTCTGGAGTGAATACGCCCCTTTCACAGAAAATATCGTTGAATTCGGCAAGCTTTTCTTCTGCTACTTTTGGAAGCATTTCTTCAATGACCAAATCAACAAAAGCGTCTGGATTCTCTTTGTATTCTGCAGGAACGGCATGTGCACCCATAAAGGTGCGGACAACATCCACCGGATGCAGTTCGTCCGCTTTCCGGGCTGCATTCAGCTGCTTGCGCTCCGTTTCCCAATCCAGACCATATCCGCTTTTTGCCTCTATTGTGGTTACTCCGTGTTTAAGAAAACGATCAAGACGGACAAGGCTCGCTTCTACCAATTCCTCTTCAGATGCTTTTCTGGTCATTGAAGTGGTGGCGTGAATTCCGCCGCCATTGTTCAAAATTTCCATATATGTCGCCCCGTTCAGACGCATATTGAACTCCTCTTCCCTGCTGCCTGCATAAACTAGATGTGTATGCGGATCAACAAGTCCTGGAAGGAGAATTTTCCCTGAGGCATCAATGATTTCAGCATCCTGAAGCCGGCTTTGATAGTCAGCTTCAAGTTCCGCTGTTGTACCTGCTGATTTGATAATGTCTTCTTCAATCCATACCGCCCCGTCTTCAATGATGTGAAGTTCGCTCATTTTTTCTCTTGTCAGGGGCTGCCCGGAGCTGCCCTTTAATGTGATCATTTGATTTGCATGTTTTATAAAAATAGGTTTTGAGTGCATAATGTGCTCCTCCTTAAAAAATGGAAGTTCCAATCCGCAAGAATCACGGATTGGAGTGCTTCCTATTAGAAAATATAAATGTTATTTGCCAGTTTAAGAGTTTTCTTTGCTGAATTGACTGTCTTATTTGCAAATTTGAATGGTTTATTTGCTGATTCGGTTTTTTCTTTGCTGGTTTTCCGCTATTATTTGCTAAGTTCATAAAATACAATAGAAGATCTTTATTTCATCATCGGAATGTTTACGCCTTTTTCTTTTGCTGTTTTGATAGCAAGATCATAGCCTGCATCAACATGGCGCACAATTCCCATGCCTGGATCAGATGTAAGTACCCGTTCAAGGCGCTGTTCTGCTTCCTTTGTTCCGTCTGCCACGATGACCATTCCTGCATGAAGTGAGTAGCCCATTCCTACCCCGCCTCCATGGTGGACGGATACCCAGCTCGCACCGCCGACCGCATTGATCAGTGCATTCAGAATTGGCCAGTCTGCCACTGCATCACTGCCGTCCTTCATGCCTTCTGTCTCACGGTTTGGAGATGCAACGGAACCAGAATCGAGATGGTCGCGCCCGATAACGATCGGTGCTTTCAATTCTCCTTTTGCCACCATATCATTAATTATTTTTCCAAATTTGGCGCGCTCCCCATATCCAAGCCAGCAAATTCTTGATGGCAGGCCCTGGAATTGGATTTTCTCCTGTGCCATCTTGATCCATTTGCAAAGATGTTCGTTATCTGCAAATTCGCGCAGGATTACTTCATCTGTTTTATAGATATCTTCAGGATCTCCTGATAATGCTACCCAGCGGAAAGGCCCTTTTCCTTCACAGAATAACGGTCGGATGTAGGCAGGCACGAATCCAGGAAAATCAAAGGCTTTCTCGACACCCTCATCTTTTGCCACCTGGCGGATATTGTTTCCGTAATCAAATGTGACTGCACCTTTCTTCTGCATGTCCAGCATAGCCTGAACATGGACAGCCATGCTTGCTTTTGATTTCTGAACATATTCAGCAGCATTTTCCTTTCGCAGAACAGCTGCTTCTTCTAAAGAATAACCGATCGGAACATAACCATTTAAAGGATCATGTGCAGAAGTCTGGTCAGTCAGGACATCCGGGATGAAGTTCATTTCAAGCATTTTTGGCAGAATTTCAGCTGCATTGCCTAATAGACCGATAGAAAGCGGGCGGCCTTCATGTTTTGCCTCTGATGCCAGTTTAATAGCCTCTTCAATTGAATATACTTTTGTATCCAGATATTTGGTTTCAAGCCTGCGGTCAATGCGGTGTTCATCCACATCAATTGCAATGCAGACACCCTCATTCATTGTTACTGCAAGCGGCTGAGCGCCACCCATTCCGCCAAGGCCTGCAGTTAAAGTAATGGTCTGTTTCAGTGAGCCGGAGAAGTGCTGTCTGCCAAGCTCGGCAAATGTTTCATAGGTTCCTTGTACGATTCCCTGGCTTCCGATGTAAATCCAGCTTCCGGCTGTCATTTGGCCATACATCATCAGGCCTTTCTTATCTAGCTCATGGAATGTATCCCAGTTTGCCCAGGCAGGCACTAGATTCGAGTTGGCGATCAACACTTTTGGTGCATCTTTATGTGATTTAAATACCGCAACCGGTTTTCCAGATTGGACAAGGAGTGTTTCATCGTCTTCTAATTCATGCAATGTTTTTACAATCGCGTCATAGCAATCCCAATTTCGCGCTGCTTTCCCAATGCCGCCGTAGACAACCAGTTCTTCTGGAATCTCTGCAACTTCTTTGTCTAAGTTATTCATAAGCATGCGGAGTGCTGCTTCCTGAATCCAGCCCTTAGCATGAAGCTCACTGCCTTGATAATTTTTAATTTCTCTTTTTGTTTCCGCTTTCATTGTTATCCCTCCAATATTAACTCATATTTAGATTTTATAATGAGAACTATCTGAAAAGTATAATAATTAAATTTGATTTTTTATAATTTTGTTAGATTTTTATAGTGTTTTTTTACAAATTTTATATAAATATTAGTATTTTTATAATTAGAACAAAAAATAAACCCCCGTTTACACGGAGGTTTTATGCATGCTCTTTCTAAAATGATTTGGCGGCATTCCTTTAATCTTACTGAAAACTTTATTGAAATATTGCTGATTGCGGAAACCGCACACAGACGCGATTTCCTTAATGCTTATTTCTGATTCAAGCAGCAGCTTGGCTGATTGCCTTATCCGGGTTTCATTAAGCAGCTCCCGGAACGACTTGCCGCATTTTTTTGCAAGCATGGAGCTGATATAATTCGGGTTTCGATCTGCATATTCAGCTGCCCTTTCAAGCGTAACCTTAGGGTCCCAGTAATTCGTCTCTATAAAGAATAGGACTCTGTCAGTAAGTTCCAGCTTCAGCTTTTTATCAGAGCGTATGGTTTCAAAAATATAGGAAATGAAGCTAATCATTTCGTTAATGACCCGGTAGATCAAGGGCGAATATAGAATAGTCTGAAATAAACGAAGATACTCTTCCTCCATTTTCCCGTCTGCCAGCCGGAACGTCTTCATATGCCTGCGAATTTGCGCAAGAATACTGGTCAGCCGAATTCTGATGAGTCCTGGTTCCGGATAAGGGTCTGCCAAAATGAGAAACTCCTCGTAAAACCATGACTTTAGCGCTTCTAAATCAGACTGATTCAGGAAATCAATCCATCTGCTTTGTTCCTCGGGAGTTAAGAATGGATCAATCGAAAGCCACTTAGGCAATGAGTTCTCCTCAATTACCTGATTAAATCCCCTGTAAAAAGTTAACTCCATCAGTTTCCTGTTCGCAAGATAGTGGCTTCTGACGGTTCCGCCGTCCTCCTGACCAGTATAAATGCTGATGGCAATTTGTTCTGCTGATGTTTCCTGCCAATCTCTCATAAATCTGAGGCTCTCCTCTTTCCAGGCCACATCAGATTTTTCAGCAATAATCAAAATCATATCACTCAAAATAAAATAGTGAACTGTTTTTTGGAAAGTATAGCTTTCAAGAAATTTATATAGCTTTGGAAGCTCCAGCGTATTTTCAGTCTTAATTCCGATAGATACAAGTGGTTTAGCCGAATCAGATCTTTCTATAAATAAATCCTGGTAATTGAAGTCTTTTTCAGCTTTCTGACTGGGATTTTGTTCAGCAGCCCGAATAGTCATCTGATTACGCCTATGAATCTTTCTCGCTGATTTTAATAAAATATCTGCTGAAATCGGCTTAAGTATTAAATCGGATACACCCATGTCGATGGCTCTTTTTGCTTGTGAAAAGGTCGCTTCCATTGTTAAGGCAATCAAATCCGGCCCTATGATCTGAGTGGTTTTTAAAAATGAACCATAATTTTCTTCATTTATTAGATCAAGTTCAAAAATCAATAGGTCTGGCTGAAAAGTTTCAAGCTTCTTAATAAGCCCTGATTCATTTTGGGCGGACTCTACTTGCCATGCGTTCATAGAAGATTTAAGAAGCCACTCTATGCCTTTTGTATCGTACTCATCCCGATTGGCCACAAGTACTTTGTACATGCTGCCACATCCTTTTTTAATTCTATTATGAAATAATATTTTGGCAAATGTAAAGAAATTATCGTAATAATCTCAGAAATATTAGACAAGTTATGATGCCCTTCCTGCATATCTATATATGGACAACCAATTAGGAAGGAGTATGAGCATGCCTTTTGTTGTATTAAAGAAACGCAGCATCATTGCATTTGTCATCATATTTTCAGTCATCGTTTCTGCATCAGTATGGTTTTTTTCAAAGTCTGATAGTATGACGGTATTCAACCAGACGGAGGGAGAAAAAGTCCGGGAAATTCACATGGTTACAGGAGAATTTAAAGCCAAGCTGCCTGATGGCAAAGAAATCGAAGCTTATCGCTGGGATCCGGGAACTATTTTTCTGGAAAAAGGTGAAAAGGTAAATCTGAAGATTTGGGGAGTCAATGGAATGGAACATCCATACATCATAGAAGGAACTGATATTAAAGGTGTGGTAAAGAAAGCAGAAGAAACGGTGGTCCCTCTTCAATTTGATAAAGAAGGCGTTTACCGTCTGGTGTGTCTTACTCATCCGGATAAGGATAATAGCGGACCGATGATTGCTTATATTGTAGTAGACTAATGGGAAAAGCAAAAGCACCGGATTATCCGGTGCTTTTCTTCTTACCTCCCAATAAACATCTGTGTCCAGTAATGTCCATAATAACCGCCCTGTGCATATCCCACTCCGATTTCTGTGAAATTGGCTGATAGGATGTTCTTGCGGTGACCTTCGCTGTTCATCCATGCTGTTACAACTTCCTGAGGTGTTTTTTGACCTGCAGCAATGTTTTCTCCAGCGGTTCTGTAAGTTATTCCAAAGCTCTTCATCATATCAAACGGGCTTCCGTATGTAGGAGAGTTGTGATCGAAATACTTCTTATTGATCATATCCTGAGATTTGTATCTTGCCACTCTCGCAAGCTCCCAATTTGATTTTAGAGGCTTTAACCCATATTTTGCCCTTTCCTGGTTTACGAGCTGAACTACCTGCTCTTCCACACTTGTGGTAGCTTTTGATAAAGCAGGAATATTCACCTTTTGTCCAGGATAAATGAAGTTCGGATTTGAAATCTGCCCGTTGGCATTAATGATTTCAGGAACTCCCACCTGATACTTCAGGGCGATCTTCCACATTGTATCCCCTGGCTGAACAGTATGTACTGTTGATGCTTTTGCATCGAAATTGAATCCAAAGACAAGTGCGACAGACAACATTAGAATGAATGAAAGTTTTGATAGTGTTTTCATATTTATATTTAATCAAAATCTCTTATTCTATTAAACAGGTAATTGTTGGCGCTGATTGTAAGAATTTCATGATCTCCTCGTCACTTTTCTTCAAGTTGGATTTTCAATCTCTATATAACAGTTCATAAATACGAGTGGTTTTATAGTACACATAAGCGTTATTAAATACAGTTTTACTATATTTCACAATACGTTCAAAAAGATTGTGATTTATTTCACATTATATCTGTTATATTGAATGTATAGTTAAGTTGTAATAACTGTTATACACATTGATTATATGAGGTGAACGAATATGGAAAGTTGGAATGGCTTTAAAAAGGGCATTTGGACACATGAAATTGATGTTAGAGACTTTATTTTGAAGAATTACTCACCTTTTTTCGGGGATGAATCATTTTTGGAGGGTCCAACAGAAGCTACTTCTTCATTATGGGAACAAGTAATGGATCTCACAAAAAAGGAACGTGATATTGGCGGCGTGCTCGATATGGACACAGAAATCGTCTCAACAATTACTTCACATGGGCCTGGTTACCTGGACCAATATAAAGAAAAAATTGTGGGTGTTCAGACTGACCGTCCGTTTAAGCGCTCTCTTCAGCCATTTGGCGGAGTCAGAATGGCTGTGGCAGCTTGTGAAGCATACGGCTATGAAGCCAGCAAAGATATGGAAAAGATATTTACAGACTATCGCAAAACACATAACCAAGGCGTGTTTGATGCCTATACCGATGAAATGAAACTTGCCCGCAAAGCCGGCATTATTACTGGCCTGCCAGATGCATATGGCCGAGGGAGGATTATCGGTGATTACCGCAGGGTTGCTCTTTATGGAGTTGACCGCTTGATTGAAGCCAAAAAAGCGGATTTGAAATCAACTGCAAGTGTGATGACGGAAGACAATATTCGCCTTAGAGAAGAGATTTCAGAACAGATCAGGGCTCTGGATGAACTGAAGGAGCTGGCAAACAGCTATGGTTTTAATATTTCAAAGCCTGCAGGAAATGCTCTCGAGGCTTTCCAATGGCTGTATTTCGCCTATCTTGCTGCCATCAAAGAACAAAATGGAGCAGCTATGAGCCTTGGCCGTGTCTCGACTTTCCTTGATATTTTCATAGAAAGAGATATCCAGAACAGCATGCTTACCGAGAAGGAAGCCCAGGAACTGGTCGATCACTTTGTCATGAAGCTGCGCCTTGTTAAATTTGCGAGAACGCCTGACTATAATGAATTATTCAGCGGCGATCCTACATGGGTTACAGAGTCCATTGGCGGGATGGCTCTTGATGGCCGTCCGCTTGTTACGAAGAATTCTTACCGGTTCCTTCATACTTTGAATAACCTGGGTCCAGCACCTGAACCGAATTTAACAGTATTATGGTCCAGCAAGCTTCCGGAGAACTTCAAAAAATATTGTGCAAGGATGTCAATAGAAACAAGTTCAATTCAATATGAAAACGATGATATCATGCTTCCTGAATATGGGGATGATTATGGAATTGCCTGCTGTGTTTCTGCAATGGCGATCGGAAAACAAATGCAATTTTTCGGTGCAAGAGCAAACCTTGCAAAGGCCCTGTTATATAGCATTAATGGCGGAAAGGATGAAAAACTTAAGCGTCAGGTCGGCCCTTCCTATGCCCCAATTACCTCAGACATCCTTCAATATGAAGAAGTGATGGAGAAGTTTGATTTAATGATGGAATGGCTGGCAGATCTCTATATTAATACTCTGAATATCATTCATTACATGCATGATAAATATAGCTACGAACGGATCGAAATGGCTCTGCATGACTCCGAAATTCTCAGAACAATGGCCACTGGCATTGCGGGTCTGAGTGTAGCGGCCGACTCACTGAGTGCGATAAAATATGCAACTGTTAAGGCAATCCGTGATGAGAACGGGCTAGTGATTGATTTTATGACAGAAGGAGATTTTCCGAAATACGGCAATAATGATGATCGCGTTGACAGCATAGCTATAGACCTGGTTGAACGGTTTATGAAAAAACTTCGCAAGCATCCGACTTACAGAAACTCTATGCATACGATGTCTATATTAACCATTACATCCAATGTGGTATATGGAAAGAAAACCGGCAATACGCCTGATGGACGACGTGCCGGCGAGCCATTCGCCCCGGGAGCAAATCCGATGCACGGGAGAGATACGAAAGGAACGCTTGCTTCCCTGTCTTCTGTTGCAAAACTGCCCTACAAGCATGCGCTGGATGGCATCAGCAACACCTTCTCCATTGTCCCTAAAGCACTCGGGAAGGATGCTGATAGCCGTATCCGCAATCTGGTATCTATATTGGATGGATATGCCATAAAGTCTGGACATCATCTAAATGTAAATGTATTTAATAAAGAAACGCTTCTGGATGCCATGGAACACCCGGAAGAATATCCACAGTTAACCATTAGGGTATCAGGCTATGCTGTGAACTTCATTAAGCTGACTAAGGAGCAGCAGCTTGACGTTATCAATCGAACATTCCATGAATCAATGTAACCAATAGGATGGCGGGCCTTTATAAGAGGCCCCCTCTTCAAAAAAAGTTTGAGCAATGGTGCTGTGGCTGCGCCGGTTGCCTTTTGGAAAGGAAGATGATGATGTACGGCAACATTCATTCAATTGAGACATTCGGTACAGTAGATGGGCCTGGCATTCGTTATGTCATTTTTACACAGGGGTGCCTCCTTCGCTGTCAATTTTGCCATAATGCGGACACTTGGGAAATTGGGGCAGGAAAACAAATGTCCGTTTCAGAAATCATGAATGATCTGCAATCTTATCTCCCTTTTTTGGCGGCTTCCGGAGGCGGCATAACAGTGAGCGGCGGTGAACCTTTGCTTCAGATTCCTTTTCTTATAGAACTTTTTAAAGAATGCAAGAAACTTGGCATTCACACTGCAATAGATTCATCGGGAGGCTGCTATTCCACCTCCCCGTTTTTTCAAACCCAGCTGAAAGAGCTCCTGGAATATACGGACCTGGTGCTGCTGGATTTGAAGCATATTGATAGGGATAAGCATAAAAAACTGACAGGACTTACAAATGAGCATATACTTCAATTTGCCCAGTATCTGTCTGATAATCAGGTGCCGGTATGGATCCGCCACGTGCTTGTGCCTACAATATCTGATGATGAAAGTGATCTGGAACAGCTGGGGCGTTTCATTAAAGAGTTGAATAATGTGAAAAAAATTGAAGTTCTTCCCTATCACAAGCTTGGTGTTTATAAATGGGAAGCGCTCGGATTGGAATATCCGCTGAAGGATATTGAGCCGCCAAGTGAGGAAAAAGCAGCATGGGCTTATCAGCTTTTGACTGGGTTATAAAAAGTTGGTTTTGATTTAGGATTTTAGATACAGCGTTTTACGTGGTTTGCCCCAATTGCGATTGGGGCTTTGTTTGTATCTTGTATTTGTTCGTTTTTGCAGTATAGGTGTCGGGTTCTGACTCAAAACCGCGAACGGATGGTCGTTGTGTCCGAAGCTGGCATGGGTTCGGACTCAAAACCGCGAACGGATGGTCGTTGTGTCCGAAGTTGACTGGTGTTCGGACTCAAAACCGCGGACGGATGGTCGTTGTGTCCGAAGTTGGCATGGGTTCGGACTCAAAACCGCGAACGGATGGTCGTTGTGTCCGAAGTTGACTGGTGTTCGGACACAAAATCGTTAACGGATGGTCGTTGTGTCCGAAGTTGACTGGTGTTCGGACTCAAAATCGCGAACGGATGCTCGCTGAGTCCGAAGTTGGGATGGGTTCGGACTCAAAACTGCGAACGGATGGTCGTTGTGTCCGAAGTTGGCATGGGTTCGGGCTCAAAACCACGAACAGATGCTCGCTGAGTCCGAAGTTGACCGGTGTTCGGACTCAAAATCGTTATCAGATACATGCTGAGTCCGAATTTAGATTGATTTCAATATCATTTCACCCTCTTTCTAAGCTATAATTTAATTGAGGTGGATAAATATGACAAATTTCTTGAAAAGGCCTAAATGGCTATGGTTTGGTGTACTTACATGCTTGATTCTGCTTTCCAACTATACTCTATATAGAACCACCCTTTTTGATCCGGTTCCTGACGAAGCGGCGGTTGGCTCCCTGCTTGATTTTCTGGTCGTTGTACCGATATTGGCGTATTTCCTCGTACTGCGCAAGAGATATTCGCTGAAGTATTTAGGAGCAGTCATTTTAGCAGGATACGCTGCTGCTTATTTAATTATCCCTGCCAGGCATTTCCTGCAATTTCCCTTTTTGCCCTATTTAATAGTTTTTTCCGAAATGCTTTTTATTGGGCTGGAGCTGTTTATTGCCTATAAGATTCTTACTAAACTGCCAGGACTTTTAAGAGAATATCGCAGGCTGAATGGAATCAATTCGCTTTTTCTCTTTAATGCTAAGAGATCGGCGGATAAGTATTTACCCAATCATAAAATAGGGTCTGTTTTTGTGACTGAATTCGCCATGTTTAATTACGCCCTGTTTTCATGGAAAAAGAAAACTTCGATAAAGCATGGCGATTCTTTTACCTACCATCAAAAAACAAGTGTGAATGCTGTTTACATCATGCTGATCCATGCGATTGCCATTGAATCAATCGGACTGCATTTCTGGCTTCATTCATGGAATGCTATTGCAGCATATATCGTATTAATAGCAAATATTTATGGTATTTTGTACTTTCTGGCCGAGATAAACGCCACCCGCTTAACACCTTTCGTGCTTACTGATTCTCACTTGCTGCTGCAGTCCGGATTCTCAAAAAGTATGTACCTTCCATTGGAAAATGTTAGAGAAATCATGTACTATGATGGACCTGAAAAGTTCAGCAGACAAGAAATGAATGATTTATTTGATGCCAGAGTGCCTGATTTAATTCAAGAAAAGCCGATGTTCGAAATTCTGCTGAAAGATCCCCAGGTTTATGAATTAATGTATGGCTTAAAAAGAAAGGCCAGCCGCATCGTGCTGAATGTGGATGAACCAGAACGGTTTTACCGGGAAATGCTGAATAGGCTGAACCAAAAGTAAAAGGAAAATCCCTTAATGGATTTTCCTTTTTAAGTAGGCTTATTTCCACCAGTTATCATGCATGGATGCAGGCAGCTGGCGCTTGTGTTCAGAAACCAGGTAGCGTTTTTCAATTTTTTCTGCAGCTTCCGGATTTACTGATTTCCCTTCAAGGTAGTCATCCAATTCATCGTATGAGATACCTAATTCAGTTTCATCAGCCTGTCCGGGTTTCTGGTCAAGAAGATCGGCAGTAGGCACTTTTAAGTATAGTCTTTCCTCTGCCCCCAGCTCTTTAAGAAGTGCTTTTCCCTGTCTTTTTGTCAGTCCGGACAGCGGCAGGACATCTGCGCCGCCATCGCCATATTTTGTAAAGAATCCAGTCACTGCTTCTGCAGCATGATCCGTGCCGATGACCAGCAAGCCATATTGGCCGCCAATCGCATATTGGGCAATCATTCTCATGCGGGCTTTAACATTGCCTTTATGATAATCCTTCAGGGGTTCTTCCGGGATAATACGATCATACTCCGTTTTCACTTCATCGACTGCATTTTTAATATTAAAGACCATTTCTTTGTCAGCCTGAATAAAGGAAAGGGCAAGCTGTGCATCCTTCTCATCCTGCTGAACGCCGTACGGAAGGCGGACTGCTATGAATGTTGCGTCCTTCCCTTCTTTTCGAAGCTCTTCAACCGCAAGCTGCGCAAGTCTTCCTGCAAGAGTGGAATCCTGGCCGCCGCTTATGCCAAGTACATAACCTTTTGAATTTGTTTTAACAAGATAATCCTTTAGAAACCCAATTCTTTTCTTTATCTCTTCCCTTGGATCGATATTGGGATTTACATTTAAACTTTCCATAATTTCTTTTTGCAGATTCATTGCAGGTTCCTCCCTCTTCTTAAAGCTTCAGCCTTTTATATTTTGTTGCACCTGGCTGATCATTTTCATCTTATTATCCCAGCACTCCTGGCTAAGGTCGACTGGGTATTCCTCCGGATTTAGTGAACGGCGGTATTCATCCCATAATACATTGAGATTTTCCTTTGCAAAGCTCTGCATCTCTTTTAAAGATGGAACTTTATAGGTAAGCTTGCCTTCCTGAAAAATCACTTTATGCAGTTCCCTGGCTTCGAAATTTGTAACGAACTTGCTTATAAATGTGTGAACTGGATGGAACATCTTAAGCTTTGGCTCAGCTTGAGGAGTTTCATGATCCAGAGCAATATAGTCCCCTTCTGATTTATGGTTATCTCTGTTAATAATCCGATAAACCCTCTTTAATCCGGGAGTTGTCACTTTTTCCGGGTTGCCGCTTATTTTTATGGTGTCAGCCATTTTGCCATTTTCATCTTCTATTGAAACGAGTTTATAAACAGCCCCTAATGCAGCCTGTTCGTACGCTGTGATCAGTTTTGTGCCAATGCCCCAAATATCGATTTTCGCTCCTTGAGCTTTCAGGTTTATGATGGTGTATTCATCCAGATCATTTGAAGCAATAATCTTTGCTTCGGGGAAACCTGCATCATCAAGCATTTTTCTTGCTTTTTTAGAAAGGTAAGCCAGGTCCCCGCTATCAAGCCTTATACCTTTAAAGTTAATTTGACCCCGCATTTCCTTCGCCACTTTAATTGCGTTCGGTACTCCTGATTTAAGGGTATCATACGTATCGACGAGAAAAACACAGTCCTTATGGCTTTGGGCATATTTCTTAAAAGCTGTATACTCGTCCCGGTAAGCCTGTACAAATGAATGGGCATGGGTCCCTGCTACAGGTATGCCAAACTTCTTGCCTGCTCTAACATTAGATGTGGCATCAAAGCCGCCGATATAGGCAGCTCTTGTTCCCCAGATAGCTGCGTCCATTTCATGGGCTCTTCTTGAACCAAATTCCATGGCTGTTCCATCGCCAATTACTTCTCTGATTCGAGTTGCTTTTGTAGCAATCAATGTCTGGTAGTTAATGATATTCAAAATAGCTGTTTCAATAATCTGGGCTTCAGCCAGGGGAGCTTCTACACGCAAAATTGGCTCATTGCCGAATACAAGCTCACCTTCTTCCATTGATTTGATGGTCCCTGAAAACCTCATGTTTTTCAAGTATTCGAGGAAACCTTCTTCATAATTCAATTCGTTTTTTAAGTACTGCACATCACTGTCTGTAAATCTGAAATTTTCTATATACTCAATAACTCTTTCCAGGCCGGCAAAAATTCCATAGCCGTTGCCAAAAGGCAGCTTCCTGAAGAACACTTCAAAGACAGCCTTTTTATTATGTATGTTGTCTTCCCAGTAAGTCTGGGCCATATTTATTTGGTACAAATCAGTATGCAAGGATATACTATCATCCGCAAATTCCCTCTGCATTATCGCAACCTCCTGTGACAAATATAACAATTCCTTTTAAAATTCTGTTATCTGCTATTATCCCCCATTCGATTTTTTATCATCTTAAATGGATGAAAAATTTGGCTATTATTTTTAATAGTAGTGAAGTTCATCGTCTTTATCAAATTTTTCAACCTCCAGGCATACGGTTATTTACCCCTTAAGGATTTTTTTACACATTCTTCAGCGTTTGTTCGTTATATTGAACATTGATATTATCCTGTTATAACACTTTAAAATTATTTCCCGAGTGTCCCGCGCCGCGATATTATATTGAAATAAGAAGCGGGAATATCACCTCAGTCTGCACTCTCCTATTACTGCAATCACCAATTTTCCGCCCTCCGCATAAGATGTCATGAACTGACAAGGAGGGCTGTGAGAAATGGAAAGACGGGGACTTTTGCCTTTCGTTGTGACCGCATTTTTTGCCGTAATGATTTCGCTCTTTGCTTTCTCCCTGATGGATTCAAAGGATGACGCGCCAAAAACTCAGACCATTCCAGATAGCCAAAGCAAAAGCAATGACAGTGATATCAGTAATCAAGTAAAAAATAATATAAAAGGCAATAAAGCCAATGTAAATAACTCAATCGACAATGATTTGAATAATGGTGATGATAGCCAAATTGATAATAATGTTACGAATGACATTGAGGTAAATGTGGATGTTAATGTAACTAATACAATAAAAAATAAGGCTGATAAAAATCAGGACTCCGGTCAAACAGGAAATGGAAATGAAAACAGCGGCAGCGATAAAGGTGCGAAAAATGACCAGGATGGCAAGTCAGAGGATGATGAAGTCGTTTGGGGTGTAGACTCGGCAAGTCTCACCACAAGCGACTTGCTTTCATGCGTACGGGAAAACTTCGGGTCTCCTAAAGTGTGGGGACGCTATTTAGGTGAAAAAGAAGGTGTATCAGCAGGCATCACACCTCAGGAGGCTGAACTTCTGCAAAGCAATGATATTAAATTACTCGTGATTTGGAATCGATTTAATGAGGCAACAGGCCTGGAAAATGGACAGAGTGAGGCGAAAGCAGCTATTGAATTGGCACAGGAGCTGGGAATACCGGAGGGTGTAGCGATTTTTGCGGATATTGAGCCAAATTATCCTGTTGATTCTTCCTTTATTGAAGGCTGGTATCAAGCAATGGAGGAGTCACCCTATCATCCTGGCATATATGGGGTTTTTGATAAGGAACAGGCCCTGACTAAATCTTTCAGTCAAGAAGCAGCCGAAAATTCTTCCCTTCTTGAAAACACATTCATATGGACAGCTGCGCCAAATATAGGAATTACTGAGCAGGAACAGGCACCTGGATATAAACCTGAAGCTCCTGCAAATTCATTGATTGCAGGCTGGCAGTATGGAATTGATGCAAAGGCGTGCAATATTGATACAAATTTATTCAACAAAGACATTCTGGATGTTCTTTGGTAAATATATAAAAAATAAAGAGCCCACAAAGGCTCTTTTATATTTTGAAGCTGTTTTTCGGCATTCCGTTATTCCAAAACTGGTTCATGACAAACGGCGTACCAATAAACACAGGAACTATATAATAGCTGAGACGGTAAAACATGAGAATCAGCAGCCCCAATTCGGTGGGAACACCCTGCGATTCCAGTCCGATCAAAAATACAAAATCAAAGGAACCAATGCCTCCAGGGATCATACTCGCAATGCCAGCACAAGCTGAAATGATGACAATTGGAAACAGAACAAAAAATGAAATCGATACTTCAAGGGCCCGGGCAATTCCCCAGATACATATGATAATAAATAGCCACTCCGATAAAGAAACAGCCAGCAATTCCCCTGCAAACCCCTTTTTGATGTGTTTCATATTCCAAAATGAAGACTTAAAAAAGTAAACGCCCAGCAGCAGAGGTGTATAAGCAGCAACGGCCCAGACTGCGATCTTTATAAGTTTAACATCATCATATAAATGTAAATCTGTAAAAAGGACAATCCATGACAATATGGACAAGCCGGTTAGGTAAAAAAGTGACAGTTTGGCAATTATTTTGATATATGGAGTACTGCCAGTTAGGTAATCCTTATAAAAATAGGACCTGAGTGTAGCTCCGGCCACACCTCCAAATCCGATAAAGTTAGAGAATGCGTTGGCAGATAAAGAATAAAATAAAAGCTTTTTTTTAGGCACTCTAATTCTGAAAAGCCTTTGGAGTATTTCATCATAAAAATACATTGGAAAAAGTGCAGCCAGTCCCAATAAAAGGATAAAAAATACTCTGCGGAAGGTTAGCCGTTCAACATAAAGCTCAAGGAGAGCCCAATTAAAATCATTGAATATCCCTTTTGCCTCCAGCATGACAAACAGCAAAATGAATAAGGGTACGAGGAGTTTGGCAAGTGTTATAATAGTTTTTTGTTTTAACAAAGACAAAATACCCCACCATTCATGTAGTGAACTAGAGATAATGATTATTTAATCTCCCTGATAGAGTGTATCATACTAAAGCGGACAATATATATACTTTCTCCTATTATATTCCTGCATAGGTACAATAGAATGGACAAACGATAACTTTTTTGCAATTGGTTCACATCTGCAATTGTTTTCAATGCAGCATTCAATTATACTTAAATCTGTGAATAGAGGTGAAATAATATCTTTGAAATAATAACTGAATCGTCTTTTATTTCATCAGAATATACTCTTTATTTAACATATATCATTGGTTTAGCAGCAAAGCTGTTAATCATTTGGAAAATAGAGCCGACTTTATACAGTACTAGATATATTGAGAACGAAAAAAGACAATTTGAAAGACTTCCAGGGTTCTGCATGGAGCGGGGCTTTATTTGCGATTCAATTCAATCCTGGCTTGCAAAACTTATTCTAAAAAAAGGTGAAGAAAGTGATGAGCCAGAAGGTCTCTCCCCTATTTAAAGAAAAATATAGCGGGAGGCTTGACCTGTATGAGAAAAATTAAACTATTATTAGCTCTTATCATGATTACTGTACTGCCAATATTCTTATCTGCCTGTCAGACACAAGGAGGACAAGGAACAGGCTTTTTCCATCATTATTTTGTCGATCCGTTTGCATTGGCAATACATGGAACAGCTGTTTTCTTTCATGGCAATTTCGGCTTGGCCATTATCTTCATTACCATAATGATTAGGCTGATATTAATGCCTTTAATGCTGAAACAATATAAAAATCAAAGCGTAATGAAAGAAAAAATGGATAAGTTAAAACCTGAACTTGAAAAAATCCAGCAAAAGCTGAAAACAGCGAAAAAACCACAAGAGCAGCAAAAGCTGCAGCAGGAAATGTTCGGTTTGTATCAATCTCACGGAGTAAATCCTCTGAATGCTGCGGGATGTCTGCCAATCTTTATTCAAATGCCCATTCTGATGGGGTTCTATTATGCCATAAGAGGAAATCAGGAAATTGCTGCACATTCGTTTCTCTGGTTCAATCTTGGTCAATCTGATATTTGGATCACAATCATTGCAGGAATTGTTTACTATCTTCAGTACCGATTCACTCTAACTAACATGACTGCGCAAACGCCAAAGCAAATGAAATTCATTGGTTTATTGTCTCCTGTAATGATTATGCTGGTTTCTTTAAATGCTCCTGCAGCTTTGCCGCTATATTGGACTGCGGGCGGAATATTTTTAGTTTTCCAATCATGGCTTGGCAGAAGATTATATACAAAGGATAAACCTGATACTGTGCAGTTCATGTCAGAATCGTAATTATATGGGGAGCGGGTTAAATGCCTGCTCCCCTTTTTGTTGTTATATATTAAATAAATCTGCATAAAGGCCATAATTCTTGGAAAGATAAGGGGGAAAAAACGAAAGGAGGAAAGTTTATGATTAAACGCAAATTAATGATGGCGGGGGCTCTGTCAGCTGCATTGCTTGCAGGCTGTGCAATGAACGATAATGATATGAATGAAACAGCACAAAGAAACAGAGACTTGACAGAGCCTACAAAAGTGAACGACAGCAATTTTGGAGAAAATGGACGGACCACTGAACCGGGGATTGACCTTACCCGCACAGGAACAGACAATGAAAATCGAAATGAATCCCCGCGAATGGAGGTTGCAGATAAAGCTGCCGATAAAATTACCTCTATCCCGGAAGTCGAGTCAGCGAATGTAATCGTGACAGACAATAATGCATATGTTGCCGCACGCTTGAATGGTGGAAATGGAGAATTGACTAAGGATGTCGAGGGGAAAATTTCCGATCAGGTTAAAGCAGTCGATCAGGACATTGATAATGTATATGTTTCTGTTAACCCCGACTTTTATGATCGAATGACAGGATATTCAGAGGACATTCAAGCCGGTCAGCCAATTGAAGGATTTTTTGATGAATTTACAGAAACTGTCCAGAGAATTTTTCCTACACAAAGGTAAAGGAATATAAAAAAACGGCCAATTTTAACTGGCCGTTTTCTTCATTCGATTAAGCATCCTGGAAATAGTCTTTATAAAATCCGCTTACTTTTCCGGAATTGTCTACGATGAAATAGAATTCTTCAGTTTCATTTTTTACATCATAGATATTTCCTGCTGTCAATGCCCGGTCTACAATGTATTTTGCTGCATCCGTATGCACACATTTTACTTTTTTCAATGTTTCGCGTTCATGCCATTTTAAATGAATCAAAATTGCCACTCCTTCATAATCTGCATAACTTTCTATGATTAGTTTTTATTATAAAGAATACGAACTGTTGTCTGCAACTAGATTCTTTTTAACTGCTGGCATTAACTTCATTATTTTCCGGAATCTGCTGATTTTATCCGCCTCAAATGTATACA
This sequence comes from Cytobacillus oceanisediminis, assembly GCF_022811925.1. NCBI lineage: Bacteria > Bacillati > Bacillota > Bacilli > Caryophanales > Bacillaceae > Cytobacillus > Cytobacillus oceanisediminis. The sequence continues at coordinate 2,712,168 of NZ_CP065511.1, forward strand.
CATCTCCAGTTAGCGTGTTTTTCATTGTTACATAGTTAATTTCACAGATTTGGTCCATTCGTACAAACTCTAAATGATCATAATGCTCGTTATCATATTCCACTTCATAAAAGCCATTATCTGCTAAAATTTTCATTTTGATGACCTTCTTTCTAAGATGATGGCAAAGGTAATATACCACCCGCTTAGCCTGTTTCAAACCACCAATTAGAATTTTGCGCTATTTTAGCATATTTTAATAGATGAAAACTGGTCAGCACAGAGAAAAAAAATCAATATTGGCTAGAGCTATGCATCCAATCTAATTTGAACACCCAGTTTTTCCAGCTGCTGTTCAAGCTTTCTGTAATAATCGTTACTTACTCTGCCTCTTGCTCCCCGGAGAATTTCAAGGGCGTAATGGTCAGGCGGGGGCAGCTCCCCCTTTTTATTGTAGACATGAAAAGTCAGGACATCTCCATAAAACTTATCTCCAACTTTAACATTCACAAAGGCAGGACGATACCATTGTCCATAAAAACCTTCTCTATGGAACAGGTATTCAACTGCTTCATAAGGAAGTTCATATAGAACTCCTTCAGTGATGCCGCCATTTTCTATAATATCTGCCCTTCCTCCATCATCCCTGGAAAATAGGTATTGCATCGAATAACCGGCCAGCGTTCCCCCGCCGACGATGGTTTTGAAGTGGTGATCTACCTTTGCCACGCAAAACCTCTCATCATCCATGCAGGAACCGTAAGCAAAATAAAAGGTCTTTTCCGGTTTATCCTTCATTAAGCGGTAAAGCTTCCAATCCCCATGAAGAATGGGTTCGGCTAACAGTTCATCCCGGCAGGAAATATATACAAGTGCACTTACATCTCCTGCATCAGTATGAACAGTCTGTTCCACCCTGTCATACAAATTATCTTTTCTTCCCGGGATATAATCCTCAAGTTCATCCAGCTCAGTGAAATGATCTAAATGCACTTCATAAAGCTCTCCATACACTTTTTGGTCAAGTGATGGTTTCATAGAGGGATAGCCAAGTCCTGTATCAAATAATTCCCCATATACCCATGCCTGCTCGGCAATGCAGGGACTGCCTTTTAAAACGAAGTGATTTGACTCGTGTTTTCTTAAGGTTCCATAAACAAACAGCTTTTGAGTTGTCATTAGCACTTGCTCCCCCTTATTTCTCTCTTTTGTTTATTATACTACCATTTTCTGAAGATTCTTTTCAAAAAAATAAGACGGAGAGCATTCTCCGTCCTAGCTGCATTGGCATACTGTGAACTTTTTTACTAAAGGAAGCTTGCAGCAAAATTTTTCTTTCGTATTTTCTTGGAACGGATTAATCTGGTTTAGTCCAGCAATTTCCTTCAGCTTAGCCTTATTCAATACTTCAATGACATAAATTTCCTCGTACATTTTCTATCTCTCCCTTCATTTTATCTTTAATCTCATTTTAAATACTTTCACGCAGTAAAACATTGGCTGTGGGATTGAGATTTATTAAGACTTATGAATGAAGGAAGGCGGAGTTCTTTAGAAAAGCGGAAGGCGCCTGGAGCTAGACAGTTATCTAACTTCAGAATCTATACCTCTTATTCCATAAAAAAACCTGCTGGAAAAGTCCCAACAGGTTAAATGTACTTTATTTCAATGTATTTGCTTTTTCGATGACTTCTTTAGCCTGTTCACGCAATCTGAATTTCTGAATTTTTCCAGAAGCTGTCATTGGATAATCCTTCGTAAACTCTATATAGCGAGGGATTTTATGGCGTGAAATTTTCCCTTTGCAGTATTCGCGAAGTCCGTCTGTTGTTAATTCAGTGCCTTCTTTTACGATTATCCAGGCGACCACTTCCTCACCATAGACGGCATCTGGAACTCCAACCACCTGAACATCCAGGATCGCTGGATGCGTATAAAGAAATTCTTCAATTTCGCGGGGATATATATTCTCTCCTCCGCGAATGATCATATCCTTTAGTCTTCCAGTGATTTTACAGTATCCGTTCCCATCCATTACAGCGAGATCACCTGTATGGAGCCAGCCTTCTTCATCTATGGCTTCTTTTGTAGCATCAGGATTTTTATAATAACCCTTCATGACATGATAGCCTCTTGTACACAATTCCCCTTGTTCCCCGGACGGTACTTCGTTATTGGTGCCTGGCTCCACAATTTTCACTTCCACATTGGGCAGTGCTCTTCCTACAGATTCCACTCTCAGTTCAATCGGATCATCCGTCCTAGTCTGCGTAATGACTGGAGAGGATTCTGTTTGTCCATAAGCAATGGTTATTTCGCTGGCACCCATTTTTTCAATAACGTCTTTCATGACTTCAATAGGGCAATTTGATCCAGCCATTATGCCAGTACGGAGAGTCGATAGATCATACTTTGAGAAGTCAGGATCATTCAGCTCTGCGATAAACATTGTCGGCACCCCATGCAGGCCTGTACATTTCTCATCCTGGACCGTCTGCAGAACAGCTTTAGGACTGAACTCCTGCACCGGCACAATGGTTGCGCCGACGGATATGCATGCCATCGTTCCCAGCACGCACCCGAAGCAATGGAAAAACGGAACAGGAATACATAAGCGGTCATCTTTTGTTAAACGCATGCAATTAGCAATATTATAGCCATTGTTAACAATGTTGTTATGGGTTAGCATAACCCCTTTAGGAAAGCCTGTCGTCCCAGATGTATATTGCATATTGATGGCATCGTCTGGGTCCAGGCTCTCCATACGCTCATTGAGTTCTGCGTCTGTGACTGCTTCGCCCATCCTGATAATATCTTCCCAGCTGTAAGTACCAGGAAAGCGTTTTTCTCCCATCACGATAACATTTTTTAAAAAAGGAAGTCTTTTGCTTTTCAGCTGTCCTGGCTCAGAATCCTTAAGTTCCGGAACAATACTGTATAGCATTTCTATGTAGGAGGTTTCTCTGAACTTTTCCATCAGAACAATAGTTGTACTGTCAGATTGCTTTAATAGGTATTCAAGCTCAGCAGCTTGATAGTTTGTATTAACTGTTACAAGGACAGCACCCATTTTGCCTGTTGAAAACTGGCATGTAAGCCATTCGGGCGTATTGGTTGACCATGCGGCAATATGCTCTCCTTTTTCAAGACCCAGCTTCATAAACCCTTTGGCAGCATGCCTGCAATATTCATTAAACTCCTTATAACTCATTCGGAGCCCGCGATCTGCGTAAACTACAGCTTCATGATTCGGGTGAAGGCAGGCTTTCTCCTCCAGGAGCTTCCCTACTGTTAGATTCATTAGTTCCGTCATCCAGAAATCCTCCTTGGTATATGATGATTTAATCATTGTGTAAAGAGTTCTCTAAGATGCTGATATAAAACGCTTTCATTTTATGTTATCATACATTGCCGAATATTCAATATTTTCATATATTGATAACTTATAAATTTTTCTGGCTCAATTTTCATAACTCTAGATTTATCAAATTTGTATTCCTTTATAATAAAAAACTGCCCCTTAATATAGGAGCAGCTTCCTTATGTTCAAACTAAAATTTTTTCCTTCTCCCTTTAAAAATAATCAGCTTCAAATAGGGTTATTTCTTTTTCAAGGCCGGGCGAGAACTGAACAGCAAAGGGCTTCTCCCCCCTTTTTTTCAGGACTTCCATAGCCCTTCCTTCATCCTGCAATGGCTGGCAAAAGGTGATTTTTACTGATCCAATTCCAATGGATGCTCTCTTCTCTTTTCCATCGCTGCTGATGTAAACATCAGCCATGGAAATCGGCATCATCGCCTTCCATAACTCAGCAGACTTTTCACAGTCATTGGAGGCTATAAATATTTCTTCAATTTTTTTATTTTCAAAGTTTTCATCAATAAAGCCAAGACGTCTCAGTTCTTCAAATCTTCTATCATCTTCCACACCCCAGTCAATAAAGAAAGGATATTTATAATTGGGGTTTTCTTTGAAAAACAGCATCTTCCATGATAGCATGCTTCCATCCTGCCTCTTTCTGCTTCCTTCAAAAATTGGATGGGTCTCAAAGCCCTTCCTCTTTAATTCAATCTTTAGGTCTTCAATTTTACTGGTTCGGAAGCAAAGCTGTCCGATGCCTTCCCCTAACGGGAGTTCATCTGTCAGCTGTTTAATGAGCGGGTTTTCAGCAGCAGCGGCAATATGATTTATTTCAATTGATAAAAATTCAATGTATGACTGCCCGATATATAAAAGGCTGTTATATGTCCCCCAGTTTTCATGGCTTCCTCCCAATACTGCTTTATAACCCGCATTCCTCCATTTTGCCACTGCTTCAGATGGATCAGCTTTAATAAAGTGGACGAGATGGTCTAGTGCCAGATTCATGAGCGGCTCCCTCCTTTATACAATCTATTTATATAAATCTTACCCGCGGTTTGTATTCGAGTCCACTATCAGCTGCTGAAATGCGCCAACCAAAAATGTCATCATAATGAAATAAATCTTTTCTATATAAAGGGTTCACAAAAACTTAAAAAACCTTTACAATAATTAAAAATAGAATATTCAATCCATTTAACCAGGAGGTATGCATAATGAAAATTATGAGTAATGAACAGCTGGTCGTCTCGTATCGTGATGCATTGAAGTCAGGGTCTGAAAAGGAATGGATTAGGATATTAAAGACGGAGATTCAAAAACGGGGATTGAAGCCGTTTAAAGAGTAAGTTTCAACTTAACTTTAATTTGCCAAATACTTAGTGGGTATGTAGAGCGGGAGCTATTCCCGCTTTTTTTTAATATTTTCGCACGGATTTTGGCAGTTTATTTGCTTTTTTAATATTTTCATATTCTTGTTCACTTAGAACCCCTAATCTCTTTAACACTGTACTATATTGGAGTATCTTCATTTGTCTTCTTCTCAAGCTCATCACCTGCTTTTTAATATAATATGCATAACAAGTACAATGTTTCCTTAATGCAAATAATTTTCGATAAAGAAAATAATAAAACCAGAGCGGATTCCGCTCTGGTTTTATTATGTTATTATGCTTCAAAAAGAAGGCTTTCTGGATCTTCAATCAGTTCCTTGACGCGTTTCAGGAATGTTACAGCTTCTTTTCCATCAACAATACGGTGGTCATAGGAGAGTGCGATATACATCATTGGACGGTTTTCCATTCTTTCAGCATCAATTGCAACCGGGCGCAATTGAATGGAATGCATTCCAAGAATACCAACCTGTGGTCCGTTCAAGATTGGCGTAGACATCATGGAGCCAAATACACCGCCATTTGTGATAGTGAAGCTTCCACCCTGCAGGTCTGATAAGGCAAGTTTGTTGTCTCTGGCCTTAATTGCAAGGTCCATGATATCCTTTTCGATTTCTGCAAAGTTTTTGCGGTCTGCATCACGTACAACCGGAACTACAAGACCTTCAGGTGCTGACACGGCAATACCTATGTCATAGAATTTTTTAAGGACAATTTCATTGCCTTGAATTTCAGCATTTAAATAAGGATTTTTCTTAAGGGCTGCAACTACCGCTTTTGTGAAAAATGACATGAAACCAAGTTTAACATCATTCTCTTCGAAGAATTTATCTTTGCGCTTCTTGCGAAGGTTCATCACATTTGTCATGTCCACTTCATTGAATGTAGTCAGCATCGCTGCAGTTTGCTGAACTTCTACAAGGCGGTTTGCAATTGTCTGTCGGCGGCGGGACATTTTGATTCGTTCCACTTCTTTTCCGCCGGCCTGCTGTTCTGCAGGTTTTGAAGCTGCTGCCGGTTTTTGCGGCTGAGCTTGCTGTTTTGCTTGATTTGGATTGAAGGACTCAACATCCTGGGTTCTGATTCTGCCCAGTGGATCAGCAGTCGGCACCTGGCTTAGGTCAATCCCTTTTTCTCTTGCCAGCTTGCGTGCTGCCGGAGAAGCGATCGGACGCTGTCCGCCAGCTTTTTCTTCAGCAGCTGGCTGTGCGGGCTGATCCTCTGCTTTAGGCTGTTCAGCTTTAGGCGCCTCAGGCTTTTCTTCCGCTTTTTCTGGAGCAGGCGCAGCTTGTCCGCTTTCATTAACGATAGCAATGGTTTCACCTACATTAACCGTGTCGCCTTCCTGGGCTTTGATTTCCTGTAAAACACCGCTATGTTCAGAGATTATTTCAACATTTACCTTATCAGTTTCAAGTTCTACAACATAGTCACCCTTATTTACAGTGTCACCAGGCTGTTTTAGCCACTGTGCCACCGTACCTTCTGTAATGGATTCCGCCAATTCTGGAACTATGATTTCTGCCACCTTAATTTCCTCCTTCATGCTTGCGTGTTAAAGTGAAACTTCAATCAGTGGGGGATTTTTCCCACTGATTGTTAGTTGAACCAATCGGGCCTATACGGGGAGTTTTACTGCCCGTTAGACTGCGATAGGGTTTCATCTATTATGCGTGCTTGTTCTTTCTTATGAACAGTCGGGTCACCTTCAGCAGGGCTTGAACGTCGTCTTCTTCCAATATAGGTGACGTCTATATCACTTCCGGCAATTTCTTTCAGTCTAGGTTCAACGAAATTCCATGCACCCATATTTTTTGGTTCTTCCTGAATCCAGACGATTTCTTCCACATTCGGATAGCGCGTTAAAATTTCTTTAATTTGATCCATTGGGAACGGATAGATTTCTTCCACACGTAAAATATGGAACCAATCCTGATCCTGGTAGTTTTTCAGGTTTTCGGATAAATCAATTGTGATTTTACCTGTTCCAAGAATGATGCGTTTAACTTTTTCGTGATTTTGACCAAGGCCAGGCTGTTCCATAACAGACTTGAATTCTCCTTCGCTCAATTCCAGTCCATTTGAAGCGACATTCGGATTGCGCAGCAGACTCTTAGGAGACATGATCACTAACGGGCGAACTTCCTCTTTTCCGAGAATGGCAGCCTGTCTTCTTAAGATATGGAAGTACTGTGCTGAAGAAGAAAGATTGGCAACTGTCCAGTTGTTTTCTGCTGCAAGAGTCAGGAATCTTTCCAGGCGTGCACTTGAATGTTCAGGTCCCTGTCCTTCATAGCCATGTGGAAGAAGCATGACAAGACCTGATTTTTGGCCCCATTTCGCACGGCCAGCAGCAATAAACTGATCAAACATTACCTGTGCCGCATTGGCAAAATCACCATACTGAGCTTCCCATAGAACAAGTGTTTCCGGAGCGAATACATTATATCCATATTCAAAGCCTACGACAGCAGCTTCAGATAATGGGCTATTATGCACAGCGAAAGATGCCTTGGCAGTTGAAAGCTTGTGCAAAGGTGAATACGCTTTTCCAGTTGTATGATCGTGCAGAACAACGTTTCTTTGTGCAAATGTACCTCTCTCGGAATCCTGGCCAGTCAGTCTGACAGGGGTACCATCAGATAAAATGGTTGCAAAAGCCAGTGTTTCGGCAAGTCCCCAATCAATCTTGCCGTCTCCTTCAAGCGCTTCCAATCTGCGCTGTAAAATTTTGCCGAGTTTATCAAACACTTTGAAATCCTCTGGCCATTTTAATAATTCTTCGTTAATTTGCTTTAATTTATCGACAGACACAGCTGTTTTAATTTTTGGCAGACCCTTTTCGACTGTTTCAGGTGGATTGGTTAACTCCGCCTCTTTCTTTTCATTTGGCACTTTTTCATAGGCAGCCTTCATTTTTTCCAGTACTTCATGATGAATGCCTTCTGCTTCCTCTTTGGAAATGATCTTTTCATTTAGAAGCTTATCAGCATACAGCGCTTTCACGGTTGGTCGCTTGCGAATAATGTTATACATAAGAGGATTAGTCGTCATAGGCTCGTCCATCTCGTTGTGCCCAAATCTGCGGTATCCGATTAAGTCGATAAGGAAATCTTTTTGGAATTTAGCACGATATTCACAAGCAATTCTTGCCGCTGCGACTACTGCTTCAGGTTCATCTGCATTCACATGAAGAATTGGCATTTCATACCCTTTGGCAAGATCACTTGCATATCTGGTAGAACGTGAATCATGTGATTCTGTTGTGAAACCAATTGTGTTATTGGCAATGATATGGATTGAACCGCCCGTATTATAGCCAGTCAGCTGCCCTAGGTTCAGTGTTTCTGCTACAATTCCCTGTCCTGGGAATGCTGCGTCTCCATGAATGATAATGGCTAAAGCAGCTTTTGGATCTACTTCAGGATAACCGGCCTTTGTTCTATTATCCTGTGAAGCTCTGGTGTAGCCCTCAACCAGTGAACCTACAAATTCAAGATGGCTCGGATTGTTTGCTAATGTCAGTCTGGCTATGGTCGTATTCTCATCTTTGATCTGTTTATCAAGACCAAGGTGATATTTAACGTCGCCTGTCCAGCCATAATTAATTCCGATAGATCCTTCGGAAGGAACCAATTCTTTATTTGGCGCATGCTGGAATTCCGCGAAGATCATTTCATACGGCTTTCCAAGCACATGTGCAAGAACATTTAACCTTCCGCGGTGGGCCATGCCGATATTAATCGTTTTGGCTCCATCAGAAACGGATTCAGAAACAATTTCATCCAGTAAAGGAACCATTGTATCAAGACCCTCAATTGAGAATCTTTTCTGTCCAACGAATGTTTTATGAAGGAACTTTTCAAATTCCTCAACTTCAGTCAGTCTTCTTAAAACTTTCAGTTTTTCCGCCTTCTGCATTGACAGTTTGTGGCTGTTGGCCCCTATTTTACGGCGAAGCCAGTCTTTTTCGTTTTCATCAAATATATGCTGGAATTCAAACGCAATTGGTCCCATATAAGCGCTTTTCAGGAATTCAATTGCTTCAAGTCCGTTGCGTAATGGATATGTGGCGTCTTTAGTAATGACCCCAGCAGGAATCTCTTTTAAATCATTTTCAGTTAAGCCATATTTGCTCAGTTCGAATAATGCACTTTCAGATTTATTGTTACCCAGCGGATAAATATCTGCAGCCAAGTGGCCATATGTGCGGATATTATCAGCAAGGCGAATTGCAGCAAGTGTTTTTTCAAGCTGTCCGGCATTCATTGGCTGATTTGCTGATGAAGCCATTTGCGGAGTTCCTTCACTCGCTAGAGGGGAACCATTTCTTTCAAAGTAGTCTTTCATTTCAGGATCGATAGAAGATGGATCCTCTAAGTATCTTTCATATAGTTCAATAACGTAGCCAAGGTTGGGGCCATGAAATCCTTGTTCAAAAGGTCCCTCACCATTCGATGGCTTTTTCATGGAAAATTACCTCCATAACTGTTTTTAAGTAAATAATTCAAATTCATTTTTCTCCCCTGAAAATACAATACCCATCTATAAGTTGCATTAACGTTTTATTTTTACGAATAATAATATTTTTCAGAGGATAAAACGTTTCCACAGTTATTCTAACACGGAAAATCTAGTTGTACAAAGATAAAAACATGAATATAGTGGAAAACTATTAAAAATTTTTTTAGTAATTACTTATTCTAATAAAATGTTTTGTTAAATGTTAAACAATTATAAATAAGAAATAACTGGGTGGTTTTTATAAGAGGCAAAAATAAAAAGCCGAAGTGCTGTTCGGCTTTAAAAAGTCTCAACTAAGTTAATATAGATTTGTTTGACTGCATTCGAATTTTTTCTGTTTTCTTTTAGGGAAGATTCAATTGCTTCTCTCGTTTCCACAGGAAAATCAAAATGGCCGCAAGTTGTACATTTTTCGAACATGGAACCAGAAACATTTACTTCAATGCCATCCATGGTCTGGAATACAGCTGGTCCTTCGGATTCCGCAAACCGGTGGCGGCAGTGGCTATGTTCTCGCATATTAGCTTCCCTCCAAGAGAAATTTCATTTGCCTTTATTATAAAACAAATATTCTGAACTTTAAAGCGATCCACTTCTAACATTTTATGCCAAGATTTTTCCAAAGAATAATTTGTGTAATTTTAAGGCACATTAAAATTATTCAAATTCAGGAGGTTTTTCCATGAATATTGGCAGAGCAAAAGAGATTGCTGAGTCTGCTGAAATGTACAGTGTTACTTTCAATGGCATCCCGATCATCATTCAGCATGTAGATGAGCAGACTAAGACAGCACGTATATACACAAAAGCAGATTCTGAAAAAGAAATGGATGTGCCGGTTAACGATTTGATTGAAGAATGAATACTTTAAAGAAACTTTCCAGAATGTGATGGAAAGTTTTTTTTTTCAAAATCCTCCTCATTCCCCCTTAAAAACGGACGCTTAGGGCAAAAGGACTCAAGACATCTGAGTGGATATTTTTTATAACATAAAATATTCAAAAAAGTGTTGACGATTAGCGGTTTACTGTAGTAAAGTTTAGAGAAAATTTAATATTTGATTTCTTATCCAGAGAGGTCGAGGGTAAGGCCCGACGACGCCTCAGCAACCAGCAATCATTTTTTTTGATTGAAAAGGTGCTAATTCCTGCAAGTTTCTTAAAAACTTGAAAGATAAGAAGAATGGCTGATCACATTAAAAAGTCTTCTTCTTATAGAAGGCTTTTTTTATTTTTTCTAAGGAGTGGTTACAAGCATGTATAAAATTGACACCAGATTAGCGCAAATCGGAAACAGGAGTGAGTCAGCAACAGGTGCAGTCAATCCGCCTGTATATTTTTCCACGGCATATCGCCATGAAGGCATTGGCCAGTCAACTGGCTTTGACTATAGCAGAACAGGCAATCCCACCCGCCAGCTGCTTGAAAAGGCAATCGCCGATCTGGAAGAAGGCGATCAAGGCTATGCCTGCAGTTCTGGAATGGCTGCAATTCTTACTATACTGTCTCTTTTTAAATCCGGAGATGAATGGATTGTATCCAAGGATTTATATGGCGGTACATATCGTCTGCTAGAACAGGGCTTCAAGAAGTGGGGACTTCAGAGCAAATATGTAAATACCAGCAATCCCGAAGATGTTGAAAATTTAATCACGGAAAAGACCAAGGCAATATTTCTGGAGACTCCAACTAATCCTCTGATGGAACAGACTGACATTCAATTGATAGCAGACATTGCCCAAAAGCATAATATCCTCCTTATCGTTGATAACACGTTTTATACCCCTCTCCTTCAGCAGCCGTTAAAGCTTGGAGCTGATATTGTCATCCATAGTGCAACAAAGTATCTTGGCGGGCATAATGATGTCCTTGCAGGATTAATTGTTGCAAAGGGCAAAGAGTTATGTGAGGCACTGGCTATGAACCACAATGCCGCAGGGGCTGTCCTTAGCCCTTTTGATTCATGGCTGTTGATCAGAGGCATGAAGACACTCTCTCTCCGCATGGAACGGCATGGAGAAAATGCGAAGGAATTAGCAGAATTTTTATCGGGCCACGATGCAGTAACCGATGTCCTTTATCCTGGCAAGGGAGGCATGATATCTTTCCGAATCAAGGATGAATCCTGGGTGAATCCATTTCTGCAGAGCCTCTCCCTTATCTCCTTTGCTGAAAGCCTTGGCGGAGTCGAGAGTTTCATAACTTATCCAGCAACACAGACACATGCGGACATCCCTGAAGAAATCCGCATTGAAACCGGTGTCTGTAATAGGCTTCTGCGTTTCTCGGTTGGAATCGAAAATGCAGAAGATTTGAAGGCGGATCTTGAACATGCTTTTGCAAAGGTTGTTAAGGAGGCAGTACGATGAGCTCGAACTACACATTCCAAACGAAATTGCTTCACAATAATCAAAAATTCGACCCGGAAACAGGAGCTGTCAGTGTACCGATCCAGCATGCCTCCACTTTCCATCAAAAAGATATTGATGCGTTCGGAAAATATGATTACAGCCGCAGCCTGAATCCAACAAGGGAAGCACTTGAAGAGGTCATCGCGGAGCTTGAAGAAGGTATTAGAGGGTTTGCCTTTTCTTCTGGAATGGCTGCCATTTCTACAGCATTCCTCCTCTTATCACAGGGAGATCATGTTGTCATTACAGAAGACGTATATGGCGGAACCTATCGCATGACAACAGAAGTCCTGTCCCGTTTTGGCATTGAGCACACATTTGTTGATATGACAAATCTTGAAGAAGTAAAAGAAGCAATTCGTCCCAACACAAAGGTTTTCTATGTAGAGACTCCTTCCAACCCGCTGCTGAAAGTGACAGATATAAAGGCCATTAGTTCACTTGCAAGACAGCATGGAGCCCTGACATTTGTGGATAATACATTCCTGACCCCTGCCCTTCAAAAACCTCTCACTTTAGGTGCAGATATAGTGCTGCATAGCGCAACCAAATTTTTATCCGGACACAGCGACGTCGTTGCTGGCCTGGCGGTTGTGAAAGATCCGGAATTAGGCGCAAGACTTGCTTTTCTCCAAAATTCCTTTGGAGCTGTTCTGGGTGTTCAGGATGCCTGGCTTGTGCTGAGAGGCATTAAAACGCTGCAGGTAAGGCTTGATCAGTCTGTGAAATCAGCTGAGAAAATTGCTGGTTTCCTTAATGATCACCCATCTGTTAAGAAGGTGCATTATCCAGGTTTTGCAGATCATCCAGGATATGAAATCCAGAAAAAACAGGCTGTGAACGCAGGTGCCGTCCTATCTTTTGAGCTTGAAGATGAGCTATCGATGAGAACATTTGTTGAGAATGCCAAAATACCTGTTTTTGCAGTAAGTCTGGGAGCTGTTGAATCTATTCTCTCCTACCCTGCAAAAATGTCACATGCAGCCATGCCTGCATCCGAACGGGAGCAGCGCGGAATAACGGACAGTCTTCTTCGTCTATCTGTTGGCCTGGAGAGCACAGATGATATTATAGAAGATTTCAAAGCAGCTTTATCTGCTGCCGGACAAACAAAACATTCGATTTTACAGCGGGGGTGATACTTTGAGTTTCCTAAATAAATTAAAGAATGAAATAATCATAGCAGATGGCGCGATGGGAACTCTTTTGTACTCCTATGGTACCGACAGCTGTTTTGAGGAATTAAATCTATCACAATCTGAGCAGATCCAGCACATCCATGAAGCATACATAGGCGCTGGGGCTGAATTGATCCAAACCAATACGTATGCGGCGAATTATCTGAAGCTGCAGCGATATGGACTGGAGGACTCCGTTAAGGAGATTAACAGTGCTGCAGCTAGGATAGCCAAAAAAGCTGCCAAGGGCCGCGCATATGTTGCTGGTACAATCGGCGGGATCAGAGGTTTCAAGCCCAACATGATTACACTTGAAGAAATAAAAAGAAGCTTCAGGGAGCAGCTATATTGCCTGCTGCTTGAGAATGTAGATGGTATTTTGCTTGAAACCTATTATGACCTGGAAGAACTTGAGACGGTCCTTGCCATAGCCAGAAAAGAAACTGATTTGCCGGTTATCGCACAGGTGTCTCTTCAGGAAGCGGGTGTTCTTCAGAACCAGACTTCTATCGCTGATGCTTTAACAAAGCTTGAAGGCATTGGTGCGGATGTTGTGGGAATCAATTGCAGGCTTGGTCCGCATCATATGCTGAAAACTCTCGAAAGTGTACCTTTGCCAAAGCATGCCTATCTTTCTGCTTATCCAAATGCCAGTATTCCAGCCTATACGGACGGCAAATTTCATTATGAAGGAGATGCAGAATATTTCCGGCAGTCAGCAATTGAATTCCGAAATCAGGGTGTCCGCCTGCTTGGAGGCTGCTGCGGAACAACACCTGACCATATCAAGGCGTTTTCTGACGTTTTAAAAGGACTTCCGCCAATCGAGGAAAAAGAGACAAAGGCAATCAATAAAGTCATTGTTTCTGAAAAGCCATCATCATCAAGAGAGCTCCCTCCTCTTCAGGATATTGTCAGGGAAAGGCCTTCCGTAATTGTTGAATTGGATCCCCCAAGAAAGCTTGATACTTCACGCTTTTTCGAAGGTGCAAAAGCATTGAAGGAAGCCGGAATAGATTCTATTACACTTGCAGATAACTCCCTTGCTTCCCCCCGGGTTTGCAACTCTGCGCTTGGCTATCTCGTCAAGCAGCAGACAGGATTGCGACCGCTTGTTCATGTGACCTGCAGGGATAGGAATATAATTGGCCTGCAATCCCATTTAATGGGGCTGCATGCACTTGGATTAAATGATATTCTTGCCGTTACGGGTGATCCTGCACGTGTCGGTGATTTTCCAGGAGCATCTTCCGTATATGATGTCTCATCATTTGAATTGATCAGTATGATCAAGCAGTTAAATGAAGGGTTATCTTTTTCAGGGAAGGATCTTGGCCAGAAAGCTGCTTTTTCAGTTGCAGGCGCTTTTAACCCCAATGTCCGCTCATTGGAAAAAGCTGTTGGACGGCTTGAAAAGAAAATTGAACATGGTGCAGATTATTTCATCTCGCAGCCTGTTTTTTCTGAAGAGAAGCTGCTGGAAGTTCATGAGGCTGTGAAAGATTTAAAAGCACCTGTTTATATCGGCCTTATGCCTCTTACCGGCAGCCGGAATGCAGAGTTTCTTCATAATGAAGTTCCGGGAATCAAAATTTCCGACAGCATTAGAAACCGAATGGCTTCATTGAAAGATGATCCTGCAAAGGCTGGAGCTGAAGGCATTGCCATTGCAAAGTCGCTGATCGATGCCGCGGCAGAGCTGTTTAATGGCATTTACCTTATCACTCCATTTATGCGCTATGAAATGACTGTTGAACTATCAAACTATGCCCGTGAGACAACCGAACGGCTTTCAAGGAGGAAACAACATGCATAAAACATCACTGCAGGAGCAGCTAAAAAAGAAAATCCTGATTATGGATGGAGCAATGGGCACCATGCTGCAGAGAGCCAACCTTACCGCCGATGACTTTGGCGGCGAAGAATATGAAGGCTGCAACGAGAATTTAAATATAACAGCTCCTTCTGTGATTGAACATATTCACCTTGAATATTTAAAAGCCGGCGCAGATATTATTGAAACCAATACCTTTGGCGCAACTAGCATTGTTCTGGCAGATTACGATCTGGAAGAACAAGCTTATGAACTAAATAAAATTGCTGTTGAAATTGCCAGGGAAGCCGCAGACAGCATTTCAACTCCTGAATGGCCGAGATATGTGGCTGGTGCCATGGGACCTACGACGAAGACGCTGAGTGTAACCGGCGGGTCTACATTTGAAGAAATGATAGCAGCTTATGAAGAACAAGCCAGAGGGTTAATTGACGGTGGAGCCGATCTTCTCCTCCTGGAAACCAGCCAGGACATGCTCAATGTGAAGGCTGGTTTTATCGGCATTGAAAATGCATCAAAAAAGACGGGAATAAAACTTCCGCTCATAGTTTCGGGAACGATTGAACCGATGGGCACAACTCTTGCAGGCCAATCGATTGAAGCATTTTATATTTCCCTGGAACACATGAAACCTCTGGCAGTTGGACTTAACTGTGCGACAGGTCCCGAATTCATGCAGGACCATATCCGTTCTTTATCAGGATTGGCATCCACTGCTGTCAGCTGCTATCCCAATGCAGGATTGCCTGATGAAGAAGGACAGTACCATGAAACTCCCGAATCACTGGCGAGCAAGCTTGAGGGCTTTGCCAAGGAAGGCTGGCTGAATATTGTAGGCGGCTGCTGCGGAACCACACCTGAACATATCCAGGCAATTGCTGAGTCGGTTAAAGATTATAAACCAAGGAATTATGAGGGGAATTCACTGCACAAAGTTTCTGGAATTGAACCACTGATTTATGACGACCCGACATTAAGGCCCATTATGGTCGGCGAGCGCACAAATGTAATTGGCTCACGCAAGTTTAAAAGGCTGATTGCTGAAGGTAAGTTCGAGGAAGCTGCTGAGATAGGCCGTGCACAGGTAAAAGGCGGAGCCCATGTAATTGATATTTGCCTTGCAGATCCTGATCGTGATGAAATGCAGGATGTGGAAAACTTTATCAAGGAATTAGTGAAAAAAATTAAGGTCCCGCTGGTCATTGATTCAACTGACGAAACGGTTATCGAGAAGGCCCTCACCTATTCACAGGGTAAAGCCATCATAAATTCCATTAATCTGGAGGATGGCGAAGAAAGATTCGAAGCTATTGCTCCACTGATCCATCGATATGGTGCAGCTGTGGTAGTAGGTACGATAGATGAAGTCGGAATGGGTGTTACGGCTGAAAGAAAACTTGAGATTGCAAAGCGTTCGTATGATTTGCTTGTAAATAAATATCAAATTCCGCCTCAGGATCTTATTTTTGACCCCCTCGTCTTCCCTGTCGGCACAGGGGATGAGCAATACATCGGGTCTGCAAAGGCAACGGTAGATGGTATAAGACTTATTAAAGAAGCTCTCCCGGAAGTACAAACCATACTGGGAATCAGTAATGTTTCATTCGGCCTCCCTCCTGTCGGCAGGGAAATATTAAATTCAGTATTTCTGTATCACTGTACTCAAGCAGGCCTCGATTATGCGATAGTGAATACGGAAAAACTCGAAAGATTTGCTTCTATTTCAAAGGAAGAGGTCTTAATGGCTGAAAAACTTCTTTTTGAAACTACTGATGAATCACTTGCCATTTTCACTGATTTTTACCGGGATAAGAAGAAAGAAAGCAAAAGTGTTCTTCCGGATATGACACTTGAGGAACGCCTCGCTTATTATATTCTTGAGGGAACAAAAGAAGGGCTCCTGCCTGATCTTGATCTGGCCCTGCAAGCATACCCTGCTCCTCTTGATATCATTAATGGGCCTTTAATGAATGGAATGAAGGAAGTAGGAAGATTGTTCAATGATAACCAGCTGATTGTTGCAGAAGTCCTTCAAAGTGCGGAAGTTATGAAAGCATCTGTTGCTCATCTTGAACCTTATATGGAAAAAGATGCTGCACAATCTTCATCCAAGGGTAAAATCATCCTCGCAACCGTTAAAGGCGATGTCCATGATATAGGGAAAAATCTAGTGGATATTATTTTAAGCAATAATGGATATGAAGTAATAGACCTGGGAATCAAGGTCTCCCCTGCTGAACTGATTGAAAAAATCAGGCGTGAGAATCCGGATATGGTCGGCCTCTCAGGTCTGCTTGTTAAATCCGCACAGCAGATGGTCATTACGGCACATGACATGAAACAGGCAGGAATCGATATTCCGATATTAGTAGGCGGCGCTGCACTGTCGAGAAAGTTCACAGATACTAAAATCTCCAAGGAATATGATGGACTTGTACTATATGCCAAGGATGCCATGAATGGACTTTCTTTAGCCAATCAGCTTCAGGAGCCCGAAGAAGCGGAGAAACTGCGGATTCAGCAGGCAGAAAAACAGGCAGCCGTGCTGAATGCAGTCCCTTTTGACCGGGGATCTGTTGCAGTTGCAGTAAAGCCTAAACCAACAGTCAGCACAAAAGTGCCAGTTTTTGTTCCAAAAGATTTAAAGCGGCATTTGCTGAAAACATATTCCCTCTCGCATATCGAGCCGTATATAAATAAGCAAATGCTGATTGGCCATCATCTTGGCTTAAAAGGAAACCTGCAAAAGCTTCTTGCGGAAAAAGATGAAAAGGCCATTAAGATTAACGCAATGGTTGATGAACTGATTGCTGAAGCAAAAGAGAAAAACTGGATAGAGCCAAAAGCAGTTTATCAATTCTTCCCTGCCCAGTCAGATGGCGATAAAGTGTATATCTATGATGAAGATGAAAAAACGGTCATTGAAACGTTTGAGTTCCCGCGCCAGGAAACAGAGCCATTCCTATGTCTGGCAGACTTCCTTAAATCAAAAGAAAGCGGTCAAATGGATTATGTTTCCTTCTTTACTGTGACAGCCGGGAAAGGAATACGCAGTATAGCAGACAGTTTAAAAGCGGAAGGCAGGTTCCTGGAAAGCCACGCCCTGCAGTCGCTGGCTTTGGAGACAGCTGAAGGGCTTGCCGAGCTGATCCATCGTCAGATTCGGGATCGCTGGGGATTCCCTGATCCAGTTGAAATGACTATGAAAGACCGTTTTGCAGCGAAATACCAGGGGCAGCGCTTTTCTTATGGATATCCTGCATGCCCAGAGCTTGAGGATCAGAAAAAGCTATTTAAACTTATACAGCCCGAAGATATCGGAGTTAAGCTTACAGAAGAATGTATGATGGAGCCGGAAGCATCTGTATCTGCAATGGTTTTTGCCCATCCGGAAGCAAGATATTTTAATGTATTAAGATAGTAAAATACCCGGCAAATAAAATTGCCGGGTATTTGCCTATCCCTTTTTAAAACCTTTACAATGGTTACATAGCAAGGAGGGAGATTTTTATGAATGTTCTCTGGGATTTAGATGGCACAATTCTAGATACATGGCCTACTTTGGTTCAGTCTTTTATTCGCATATCCGGCAAAGAGCTGGATCCTCAAGAAGTTCTTACGCCCCTTAAAAACGGGACAGCATATCAGAAATTTAATGTTTCTCCGGAAAAAATTGCTGATTTTCGTCAAATGGAAGCAACTTTTAAGCATGAAGAGAAGCCATTATTTCCATATGTAAGGAATATATTAGAGCAAAATAATGTAAACGTGCTTGTCACCCACCGTAACCGGCAATCAACGGAGGAATTGCTGGAGTATTGGAAACTCACTTCCTATTTTGAAGAAGTTATCTGCCCGGAATTTGATGGTTTCTCCTTAAAGCCGCATCCGGAGTCTTATGAATATCTGCACCGGCGTTATCATATTGATTTGGCCATTGGCGACCAGGATACAGATTTAATGCCTGCCAGACAGATCGGCATCAGCACCTGTGCGTTCCGCAACCCTAATCCCTATGCAGACTTCTCGATTGATTGCTATTCAAAATTTGAATTTTAGAAATAAGGAACCAGGGCTTCACTATGATGAAGTCCTGGTTTGATACCGATCAAGTTAATTAGCTGATCTTCGCGTATTAATCCTGATTACTCTCTCAGTTTTTGAATCAAATTCAATATCAATGTATAAACCGAACTCTTTGCCGCTATCCTCTATCCATAGCTTAAACTTTTCGATGTCTGTCGTTTGTCCCTTTTCTCTGCCGATATGCAAGTAGTCAAGAATTTTAGCTTTAGGGTATTTCTCTTTTGCTGTTTCCATAGCAAGTCTGCCCCATTTTGCATAGGCTGGTTCTGGTCTTTCTGCAAACGCTTCTCCGGTGAATGCCCGAATGGGAATATACTCCGATAAGAACATCAAAACCATAAAGCTGATAATTATTTTCTTCATCTTTTACCTCTTTCCAAAAAGATCTTAATCGTTATTCCCGTTATTCATGGTTTCTTCCTTCATCCGTTCTTCCTCTTCCTCTACACAGATATAAGCAATTTGTTCTTCCATTAGATGATGGAGAATATCTTTATCATCTGTACAGGAAATGTCTTTTCTTTTTTCCATTATCCTCTCTCCCCTCCTCATTCATTCGGGATTTATTAAAATAGTTTCTAATCCCGCCAACTAACGCTGATAGCATTTTTTTATCCAGAAATGCCATATGAAAAACATACATTAATATTGATTTCATTAAGAACAGCATAAATAGCTTCAGCTGTGAAAAACGGAGAAGTTTCCAAATCCCGATCTTTTTGAACCAAGTATAAAAAGGGTAGGCGAAAAAGGCATCAACAACTGCATTCAAAAGTAAATACAGCAATGGCCTTCCATAAGTTAATTTTAATATCCATATAGATCCCGCAAAAAATGGCCCTAATATCATTGGCAGTTCTCCACTGAGCTTTGGATGAAATCTTTCCTTAATAGTCCACCATTTGTTTTTTTCAGCGATAAACCCTTCTATCAGAACATAAATGCACATAAAAATGGCTGCTGGATAAAAACGTTTAAAATCCCTTTTGCCTATGAATGGAACAGTCAGCCAGGAAAGGAGAATTATAAGCACCAAATATAGCTTCTTTTTCATCTTACCCCACCTTTTTTTTAAGGTTTTGTATTTAAAGGAAATTTATTCATTCTTTCCGGCTGAACGGCAGATATTTTAAAATTGCTTAAAATATGTGTTTTGAAAGTTCCGATATGTGTAATAGATTAACAAGCATATAAGGAGCTGATCAGCATGTTAACAATGTATAAATGCAAAAATTTCAATAAAACTGGTAAAATTCTTCTCCCCAGCAAGTGGCGCTGCCAATTTGGGCTTTTGCCGGGAAAACTGGCTGATCTTCGCTTCGATCAGGATCAAATAATTATTGAGAAGGCCAATTTGGATTCAACTCATAATAAAAGACTTATTTCTGAAAATGGCTCTATCCATATCCCAAAGGAACTTCAGCATCTGCTTGATATAACGGAGGAAGAAGAATATTGCCTTTTCATTGATGAGGAAGATAAGAGTTTTGTCCTTAAGGTGATTTCAGAACACTAAAAAAGCTGCAGCTATTTCCTTAGCAGCAGCTTTTTAGCAGATATATTTTCCTGTCAGCTTTGAAAGTGCCCTGCAAAACTTTTCCCAGCCTATAGGGAATGCCTGAATCCCCTGACTCTCAAAAATATTTTCCTTTGTAATCAGCTTTATGGACCATGTCACACTATCCAATATTATTCCTGGGTTTTGGTATTCCTTCTGCCACTTCCAAATTTTCAGCCGATATAATTCTTTCTTGAATTCCTCAATGCTGCCTGATGCTGCAGGCAGTTCATTTCTAGGTGAGAACGAACTTAAATGCCATTCAAAATATACAAAACGTCCATTGATAAAGTCCACTTCAATTTTGTACCATGGCCCGGGATAACCGCCGAGGCTGACACTCAAAAGGATGGGATCTTTATCAGGGTCAATCGTGACAATATTATTTTTTATATGGAAAATTTCTCTTTTTCTGCTGATGACAGATTTTACATGTGATAATTCAAGCGGTTTCCGGTTGGTATTCTGAAAGTTACTTAGTCTATTCATTTCGTCAAGCAAGGAAGGGATTGATATAGCCCCCTTTTTCTCCAAGATATCCAATATATTCTC
This sequence comes from Cytobacillus oceanisediminis, assembly GCF_022811925.1. NCBI lineage: Bacteria > Bacillati > Bacillota > Bacilli > Caryophanales > Bacillaceae > Cytobacillus > Cytobacillus oceanisediminis. Next base: position 2,733,043 of record NZ_CP065511.1, read on the forward strand.
GAAAATACTCATTGTTTCTTCCTCCATCAAAACAGGGTGGGTTTATGTACCAAAGAATGTTTTCTTCCCTAATATCCTTTTTTCCCCCTGTGCAAACATTCTTTAGTACTTAAGGATCGTGTGTGAATAAATTCCGCCTGCTCATTGCACGCTATTGATTGGGAGGTGCAGCCATGGATCCAATAAAACCAGGAAGCAAAAAGCTGCCGGATTTCGAAGAACTGGATGATCGATTGATTGCAGGGCATACTTCGGGGCCAACACTTGTGATAAAGACAAATCTTGATCCAGAAAATTCGACAGAAGATAATCCTTACTTTAAGAAAAAAGGCGAAACGGATACAGAGGAATTTCGGGATTATTTTGAGGAGTAAAAGCAAACCGGCAGGCTTATTGCCTGCCGGTTTGCTGCATTATTTAGAAATCGAAGTTGTCAGGGTCCGGACCTACTCGTCTATTTTCATTTAAGCTGCTGATTTTGTCCATATCTTCTGAAGAAAGCTCAAAGTCAAATACATCAGCATTTTCAATGATGCGATGTTCTTTTACTGACTTGGGTATTGTAACAATTTCATTCTGAAGATCCCATCTTAAGATAACTTGTGCAACCGATTTGCTGTACTTTTGGGCAATTTCCTTCAATGCTGTGTTTTCAAGAAGCTCTCCCTGTGCCAGTGGTGACCATGCTTCTATTTGAATGTCCTGCTCCTTGCAGAAGTCCCTAAGCTCAGCCTGGTTCAGCAAAGGATGAAGCTCGACCTGGTTAACCATGGGTTTTATTTCAGCATCCTGCATCAGATCTTCAAGGTGATGGATCTGGAAGTTGCTCACACCAATTGCCTTTACTCTCTTTTCTTTATAAAGAGTTTCAAGGGCTTTCCATGTTTCTTTATATTTCCCTTTCACAGGCCAATGGATCAGGTAAAGGTCAATATAATCGAGACCAAGCTTTTCAAGGCTGGTTTCAAATGCATTGATTGTAGAATCATAGCCCTGGTCAGAATTCCAAACTTTTGTGGTAATAAAAAGTTCTTCACGAGGTATGCCTGCTTCCTTGATTGCCTGGCCTACACCTTCTTCATTCTGATAGACTGCTGCCGTATCAATGCTTTTATATCCTGCTTTAAGGGCTGATTTAACTGACTGGACAACTTCCTCTCCGTCCTGTACCTTGAAAACACCCAGTCCCAGCCACGGCATTTTGACACCGTTATGTAATGATGCAGCAGATTGTAAATTCTCCATTCTTTCACCTCTTTTATCAATTAGGGTACTGGATAATTTTCTCACATTCGTTTCAGTTAACAAAATTTTTTGCTTAAAAAAGAAAAACATTGCCCCATGTTGGGCAATGCATGATCAGTTACTTTTATCCGCCGAAGAAAAAATCCAGAACGTTTCCTGCAGTGGAAGAGTTTTTATTATAGAATTCTGAGTATCCGCAGTTTTTACAGTAAACTACCAGAAAACGGTTATGCTGAATATCAAACATTTTGGAAAGTCCTGTACCAGTCATGGCAACTTCTTTTTGGCCGGCATCACTGCTGCCGCATTTAATACAGCCTTTTTTCCCCATATTCTCACCCTTTCGATTTCTTACCTTAATTTACGTTCACAACTGAAAAAAGTTTCGCCAATAATCATACTGTGATTTAAATCACATTTACGTTAATATAACTTCTATATAATGAGAATTAAAAAAATGTAATTCAAGCAGGTGAAGAATCGTGCATGATTTTAAGACACTTTTTGAAGAAATAGGAGGAACTGAGACCATTGAAAAGCTAGTGGAGGCGTTTTATCCCCGTGTTTATGCAGATCCCGTATTAAGTCCCCTTTTTGAAGGTGATATAGAGGACATTAAGCGAAAACAGAGGATGTTTCTTACACAATTTCTTGGAGGACCTCCTTTATACAGCCAGGAGTTTGGCCCGCCTGCCATGAAACAAAGGCATCTGCCATTTGAGATTACACCTTTAAGAGCACAAAGATGGCTTGCCTGCATGAAAGAGGCCTTTAAGGAAACGGGGCTGGATCAAAACCCTGCATCCGCTCTATTCTATGATCGACTAATGCAGGTGGCGGCCATTATGGTTAATAGTCCAGAATAAGAATAGACCTTCCCTCCGGAAGGTCTAATATCAGTTGGATTAGAAAGTTTAAAATTTTGATCGTCCAGTTCCAGAGCTTTACCAGTTATAGTGATTCAAAATATTCTTTTGCATGTTCTACTGACTGGAACATTTTAACTTCTGTCACCTCTTTTTCATCATAAGCTACTCCGAGAAATCCATCTGCAAGCTGAAGGATATCAGCAGATGATGTGTTTTCATCTTCTACGATAACTGTTTCTTCCATTTCAAGCTGCCCTTTTTCCGCCCAAGATTGAACTTCGGCCGAGTAAGTATCAATATTCATTCCCTCATCAATACGATCATCCAATTCAGCAACTGAGAGTGGCTTTTCTTCACCTTCTGTATTCGTAGCTTCATTATATTCCTGGCTATTAGTTGAATCATTCTCTGCTTCTTCCTTATTTTTTTTCTCTGCACTGCATGCTGTCATCAGTATGCAGGCGGTAAAAGCAAGCATCCATTTACGCATATCTGTTCATCTCCTTTTAATTATTCTAAGCTAGTAATCTATACCCCAAATTTTGGTCTGCATTCATAATAAAAAAATAAGCACCCACAAAAAGGTGCTTCAGCTATTTAATCCTGAGCTCTTCTCTATCAAGTGATTGAGGCGGCTTTTCCAGCCAGCCGTTGTCAATCATAATTTTTGCTCCATCATCAGCAAAATCACCGACTTTAATCATCATTTTAGCATACTGAATAGCCAGGTCTTTTCTAATGCTCGCACCGATGGCTATGCCAAAGTCCATTACGCCGACCGCAGTTATGCTGGCGATCAGAAACATCATTAATTTATCCGAAAAAGGTGAGGTGGTTGAGTCAGTAATGGACCCATCCCATGTGCTTGGATAGGCTACATCGTCATTTTTCAAGACATTGAGAAAATATTCGACATGCTCCAGGCTCATTTCATAGCCTTTTTTAAAATAATCGCTTATTTTTTTTTGTTTGGCTACCTGGCTGAATGCCAAAAGCATGGTTTTGGCAATATTGGATAACTCGATATTCGTACCAAGATGGGCAATTTCAATGGCCAGCAGCTGCCTCCTTTTGCCTACAATTCCCCCCAGAAAACGATGGTCTGATACATACTTTACTTTCTTAGGATATTCTATATATGGTGATCGAATGAAAATTCCCTTTTCTTGCATAGCCTCAGCAGCCATATCAAAAAGTTTTTCAGTTTGTTCATAGTATTTTTTAAACATGCTGCGAACGTCTTTTCTTGCAGAAACTGATTTAGCAAGTGAATAGGCATTCAATCCGGTTCTTCCCAAATGATGCATGAATCTTAAATAGGTTATGTCTGAAAATAATTTGGGAGTGTCATTGTGCAGGTCTTTTTCATTAAATCCATCAGGTATGGGGAATTCTTCTTTTTTAAAGAGTGAGGCAATGTCGTTTATGTGATCCTGGGCAATGGATAGCGCGTATTTCAATACCGGCAAGACATCTGGATCTTCATTTGTTTGTATATAGTGCTTTATGCAGCAGACTGCTGCAGTATCTGCTACATAGGTATTCCAGAGCAAGGCCATTTCGGAAGATATTAATTTAGGAATATTGCTGCCGTTCATATTCTCACCAGCCGTTTAGGAAAATTATATTTATATACTATCAGCATTATATTAGCCTTCATTCAACATTTTCATTCAAATATATGGTAATTTATTTCCATTATTGTTTTTTATCGGAGCATTAAGGAAAAGAACCAGCCAGAAAAGAGGCCGGTTCCTTTTAATTAATTTAACTCAAGTTCTCCTGCTTTTTTGAATCCATCTATATGGTAGGCATCAACTTTTTTAGGAGAAATGCTATAAATGTGGTCACCGATATAGATAAGCCTTTCGATTGTATCTTCCCATTCTTCATAGATTGCATTTTCTGTCTGATGGGTAATTTTACTTTGAAGCTCGATTCCATTTTGGGCAGTAATTTTGTATACTAACGCACCCTGGAAGTCGAATTTGGATTCAAACTGGCTTCCTTCTTTATTCTGGTAGATCGAAATGGGAAATCCATATAGATTTTTCTTTTTATGAATGAGCAGAGCTTTGTGATCGTAATTTAAAGGTGAATATGTTCCGCGTCCTCCTATTATTTCTGTATCTTTTTCCACGGGCTTATTTGTATTGCTTACATCGAATAAAGATATTTTAACACCGTCCGTTGTAATAACAGGCTGGCTGCCTGGTCCCTTGCCTCCTGTTATCTTCGTATCATGTCCGAAGCCAATGAGATGGTTTTCATCCAATGGGTGCAGGTAATTACTGAAGCCGGGAATTTTTAATTCACCCAGTACAGAAGGTTTCTCCGGATCTGACCCATCAATGACAAAGAGCGGGTCAGTTTCCTTAAAAGTAACCATATAAATTCGGTCATTCATAAACCTTGCAGAATAAATCCGTTCCCCCCTAGCCAGGTCTTCAAGCTGTCCAATCTGATTTAAATTTTTATCCAGAATATAAAGGCTGTTGGATGAGGGAGTTCTTTCGTCCCAGGCCTCCCCCTTGGTTGTTACCACCCTGAAGTTTCCATTATATTCATCCATTGAAAATTGATTTAAAACAGTGCCTTTTATTTCAGCAGATGTCTGAAACTCGACTCTTCCGCCTTTTATATTGAACTTATAGATGCTCGTATCCGGATGGGGCATCTGTCTGTCTGCGATGATTTCATTACTGTAATTGGCGGCTGATAAATATAGATTATTATTGGACATATAGAATTCATTTCCGCTGCCTAAGTAGCTTGTGACAGATAGTGGCTCTCTGCTTGCTCTTACATTCAATACAGCTATATTAATATAGTTTGCGTTTTGAGAACCAGGAAAATATTTTATCTCATGATAATCAACGATCTGCTGCTCCCTGCTCTCAGCAGTATCAAAATAACGAGGACGCAGATCTGCATTTTCATTTCTTTCCAGAATCCAATATTCGGGAAAATAACTTGTAATCAAATATACCTTCCCATCCATTAGCCTGGAAGAAAGCAAACTTCCTTCGATGTCTGCCTCTCTAATTTGTTTTGGTTTTTGTTTATTTTCGATATTGAAAACAATCGTTTTTGTGGAATGAAATGCAGGTGCAATCTTTTTTTCTGAAGCCGCTTTTCCAATGTGATCAGGAGCATCTTTATAGCTGTGGCCCACAACTATTAATTGATTCCCTTCTATAAATAACTGATAGGGAGAGAAGGCTTGATTAAATGTTAATTCAGAATCCATCTTCATTTTATCAGCCGGCATGGCCTTAATAATCTGGACTTTATTATCAGTGATTTTGTATATATGCGTGCCATCCGTTTTTACCAGATCAGCTTCATCTATACCGGCTACTTGAACATTTGTCCCGGAATAGTCTGCACCTGCAGAATCTGCTGAGCTCTTTTCACTGCTGTTCTCCTCGCTCACTGCCATATCCCTTCCAGCAAGGAAAGTCCTTTCTTCATTAAGCATTTTTGAAAAGTAAATGTTCAATTTATTTCTTGAGCCGATTGCCGGCAGAGTATCTATAACTTTGAAAGCAGTTTTTACTGATTGTTTCAGATTTTGCCCGCCCTCTGTTTTAATATCTTTTGTCAGGACCAGGGTATAATGAGGAGAATTTAGATTATATCCTTCAGTAGGGGGCTGAATTTCAATGGATTTATTATTATTTTTCAGAGAGATTTTAACCTGCTCTTTTCCCCCTTCCTCATTCAAAATATAAACCGAGCTGCTGTTGACACTATCTGGATTAAATTCTTTTGAAAACGTAACTTCCCATACTTTATTCTTTAGAACTATAACTTCTTCATTATTTTCTGCCAGATTACTGACAATTTTCAATCTGTTAAGGAATGAAAAAGACGCCAATAAAATAATGAACAGTGTGATTCCGCCTAGAAAAAGCCATTTTTTCTTCATGAAAGACACCCCTTTTTAAGTAAGTTGACGGGTTAATTCTTCCAATAGTTACATATTAATTTTTATTAAATTTCTGAAATTAATGAATTTTCCTGGCAGTAAAGGTAAAATGTAATTTATTACAATGCAGGAAGAAGGTTTTCTCAATTGCTGGATGAGACAAACAAAAAGTACGGTTTTTTAATGCTGATTTTAGCGAACATGATTTGGGGAGGTAATTTTGTTATTGGGAGAATTGGTGTCGATTATTTTCCGCCGATCCTCTTTTCCCTAATGCGATGGATCATTGCATTCTTGCTTTTAACTCCTTTTATGGTCAAGCAGCTAAAAAAAGATTGGAGCATTATTTGGCAGCATAAGCAGATACTTTTGCTTTTGGCAGTGACAGGTGTTGCCGGTTACAATACAATCATTTATTTTGCGCTGCAATACACCACTTCGATTAATGCATCTGTGGTAAATAGTACTACACCGCTTTTTATCGCAATTCTAGCCATATTTATATTAAGAGAAAAGATTCTAGCCCACCAGGCAGCAGGAATTTTCCTGTCAGTCTTTGGAATTTTATATATTATTTCAAAGGGATCGATTGAAATGTTTCTTTCATGGAAAATAAATTCTGGAGATTTATACGTATTGGCAGCAGTCATTATGTGGGCATTGTATTCGGTAATTGGTAAAAAATATTCAGACGTATTGCCTGTGCTATCTGCTTTTTATGCATCATCATTTCTCGGCATTATACTATTGGCGCCCTTAAGTTTGATTGAATATTTTGTGATGGAAGCAGAGCCTGTCTTCTCCTTAGCTTCCGCAGGAATCTTGCTGTATGTTGGTTTTCTGGCTTCAATTATGGCTTTTCTTTCCTGGAATTTTGGAGTTTATTTAATCGGAGCAGCGAAAGCAGGGGTTTTCCTGAATCTTCTTCCTGTTTTCGCCATCATATTCGCATTGTGTTTTACTGAGGAAAAATTGTATTTGTATCAGTTAATCGGAGGAGGAATAGTTATCTTAGGCGTAGTAATATCTTCTGCAAAAACGCTTCGATTTAAGAATCAATTTCAAGAAAATAAGTTTTCAGCATAAAAACTCCCCTCAGTTCCTGACTGCGGGGAGTTTCCAAATATATTACCAATCCTGGGTTCGCTCTAATAAATGATCAATTTCTACATGTCTGATCATATAGCCAAGATCTTCTTCGGCAATTTCCGATGTGGCTTCCAATAGCTGATCAATATCCATTTGCACCAATCTCATAACCAGACCTCCTGATTTAATGAATCTATAATCTCTTTCCTGCTATACTATTCGCTGTGTATCAGACAGGTATGGGGGCAGCCAAAAAAATTTATCAGTATTAATTACCCAGCTGTTTTAGAACATAAACATTTATACAAAAAACAAGGTTGAATGATTGTTCACTTTTTGTCACGGCTCCGCCGGAAAATAAATAGTATATAACAAGTTTTAAAAAATCTTAACAGGGAATAGAGTCATAAAATACATTGCTGTTTGAAGGTGTCTATTATGAATACTAACTTTAGTGATTTTGCAAAGCTTTTGGAATCAGCTCTTGATAAAGGGCAAACAGATAACGAAGTGACCATTCATGAATTGCTTGATGATATAAAAAATCAGCTTGAACCTTTAATCAACAAAAAAGAAATCGGCTAATGAGCCGATTTCCTTTTATTTAGCTATAAACATTTGTGTCCAATAGGAGCCATTGTCCGTATATCCAACACCAATATGTGTGAAAGTGCTGTTTAATATATTTTTCCGATGCCCTTCACTTTCCATCCACGCTTGAACAACTTGTTCAGGAGTTTGCTGTCCCATTGCAATATTTTCGCCAGCGCTGCTGTAATTGACCCCAAAATCCCTCATCATGTCAAATGGAGAACCATAAGTTGGGCTTGTATGAGAAAAGTAATTCTTCTGCTGCATATCATTTGATTTCGCTTGTGCCACATTACTTAGCGGATTATCTGATTTTAATGCATTTAGGCCATTTTTCTGACGTTCTGCATTTGTTAATTCGATTACTTTAGATTCAAAGTTATTTATTTCATCATTTTGAGCTGCGGGTGCCTGTCCGCTATCTCTATCTTCTTGTGGCGCAGCTGATTCTGGCTGCTGTTGTCCGCCTCCCTGCCGATCTGGCTGCGCAAATTGGCGGCTTTCCGGCTGTTGGGGTGTCATCCCCTGATCTTGCTGCTGGTCTTCTCCGAATTGGAATAGGGGCATTCCGCCATCATCTGTTAATTGGCTGTGTGGAAATTCCTGACTTGGTGTTGCTGTACTGTAAGAATTCGGGTCAATGGTGAGATAGCCATTATTTACACGCTGCAATTCCAGAGGTGCTGCTCCCCGTCTTTCTCTATCCACATTCACATTATTTGTATTGCTTATTTCCTGGAGATCTTCCCCTGTCAAGGCCCCGGAATCCATTCCTTGCTCTGCGTTATTATTACATGCCGCGAGCATGAGAATCAGGAAGAGGCCAAGCAGAAAATTTTTCTTTAAGTTCATTTTTCAATTCTCCTTTAGAAAGTGTTATTTTAACTTTCTTATCATATGGAGTCAGTCATAAAGTATAGGTGGAAAAATTGAGAAGTCATCGAGAGAGAACGTAAACATTGTTTGGCATATCTTATTGATAAAGATAACAAGGAGGGATTTCTTTGAGGCAATATATAATTACAGGCATAAATGGTGCACATTATTATGGATATCCTCAGATGCAGTATGGGCCCTGGTGGCAGCCTATTCATCAAGGCTATCCCTATCACAGCATTTGGCATCAAAGTCATTATCATTCCCAGCATTACACTGCTGTTCCGATGCAAAGAATAATTTGAAACAGAAAAACGCATGTTTAACGGAGAACATGCGTTTTAAATCTGATTATAAAGTTTGATCAGCTGTTTTTTGAATGGCTTTTATTGCATGATCAAGTTGGAGCTTAGTCACGTCATAGTGAGTGACAAAACGCACATAAGAGGGTCCAAAAGTTCCTGAAAGTACGCCTTCAGCTTTTAACCTATCAACAAATTCAGATGAATTCATTTTAAGATTTTTTACATCAGCGACAATGATATTCGTATCCACTTGATTGACGATTTCAATGCCTTTGATTTGTCCAAGTCTCTGTTCAAGATATTGAGCATTTTCGTGATCCTCGGCTAAACGCTCTCTCATATTCGTTAATGCAACCAGTCCGGGAGCAGCTATGATCCCAGCCTGGCGGAGTCCTCCGCCCAATCTTTTGCGCCATTTTCTTGCTGCAGCAATAAATTCCCTGCTGCCTGCAAGAATGGAACCCACTGGAGCACCGAGTCCCTTTGAGAGACATACTTGCACAGTATCGCATTGTTTAGCCAATTCTGAAGCCGGCAGGTTTAATGCTGCAGCAGCATTAAACAGTCTGGCACCATCAATATGTACGGGAATATTATTCGTTTTTGCAATGCTGTAAATTTCTTTCATATTATTAATAGGTATTACGGCTCCGCCAGCTCTGTTATGAGTATTTTCCAGACAAATCAATCCTGTTTCCGGATAATGCTGATCTTCTCCCCTAATGGCATACTCCACTTCTGAGGGATTCATTGCACCTCGTGACCCATTTAGCGTCCTTGTCTGGACTCCGGCAAATGCGGATGAAGCACCGCTTTCATAATAAAAAATATGGCTTTCTGCTTCGAGAATAATTTCATTGCCCGGTCGGCAGTGTGTTAAGATGGCAATCTGGTTTCCCTGAGTGCCGCTCGTTACAAACAGAGCTGCCTCCTTACCAAGCACCTCAGCAGCGGTCTCTTCCAATTTATTGATTGATGGATCCTCTCCATATACGTCATCCCCAACTTCTGCTTCATAAGCAGCTTTCCTCATTTCTTCAGTTGGCTTTGTAACTGTATCACTTCTTAAATCAATCATACCCTCACCCTGTCCTTATCTATTTTTAGTCCATGTTACTGTACTATTCAGTATTTTTCAACAAAGGGAGAATGAACATTATTCATTCATTAATTATTGCATTGAAGTTTTTATTGGAGATTTTTTACTAGAGGATAAAAGTAAAATCAGAAATTTAGGGTGGCGCATTAAAGTTCAAAATTTGTTCAAAAGTTGTTTTTGATGATCAAAACCTTGCAATAATGCTATTTGTGAAAAATTATCAGTTGTCCAAATCACTTACATTTATTTCCTTCCCACTTTTGTCACAACTTTTCACATTTGCTTATGTTAATATCATTTACACAGTGATAACTAAGTTAAATAAAGGTTTAAAGGATGTTTATGTTTACCAGCTATATATTTTTTTGGCATCTTTGTGAAAACCCGCACATTATTTGTGAATTATTTAACAATAGTTTTTGTCAAAAAGGAGATGAAACATCAGATGAAGAAAATGCTGCTCTCTTTAACAGCTCTATTGCCCTTAATGGTTCTCAGCGGCTGTAATATGGTTGTATTTGAACCTCAGGGCCCCGTTGCAAGAAGCATAACCGAATTAATTAACTGGTCCCTGATCTGGATGCTTCTTGTCGTTGCAGTTGTATTTGGATTATTCGGCTACATTGTCTGGAAATACAGGGAACGACCTGAAAATAAAGATTATGAACCCCCGGAGGAGCATGGCAGTACACTCCTTGAAATTATCTGGACCGGGATTCCGATATTAATTGTCATTGCCCTGACAATCCCGACAGTAAAAACTCTTTATGCTCTGGAAGAAACACCAAAGGGCTATGAAGAAAAAGAACCTATTACAATACATGTAACATCTGCTGACTGGAAATGGATCTTCAGCTATCCTGAAGAAGGCATTGAGACAGTGAACTATGTAAATATACCGGAAGATACGCCAGTTCTCTTTAAGATGACATCTGCAAGCACCATGCAATCTTTCTGGGTGCCAGCTCTTGGCGGACAAAAGTATACCATGCCAAAAATGGAAACAGAATTGTATCTTGTTGCAGACAACCCTGGATCTTATGAAGGCCAGAACACGAACTTTAACGGCCGAGGATATGCGGATATGAAATTTGAAGTGCTTGCACAAACCCAGGAAGATTTTGACCAATGGGTTGACGACGTTAAGGATACAGCTCCCAAGCTAACGGAAGATGAGTATGAAGGGCTGCTGAAGCCTACTCATTTAGGAAGACTGACATATTCCAATACTCATTTAGAATGGGTCAATCATGCTGATCCAAATTCGAAGGCTTATACAAATCCTGAGCTCTACAGAGGCCATGGATATCAAGGTAAAACTTTCGAAGAAGATGACAATTATAAAAATGAGAATCCAAACGTAATTGAAGGTCATGGCGAAGAAGAAAGCCATGATAGTCAAGAAAACCATGGAGGTGACCATCATGGGCATTAAATGGGATGAGTTTTTTATTACTGGGGACCCCCTTATACTAGGTTCACAGATTGCTATTTTATTAACAATGATTGGTGCAGTCGCTGGCATCACTTATTTAAAAAAGTGGAAATACCTTTGGACAGAATGGCTGACTACAGTTGATCATAAAAAAATCGGTATCATGTATATCATCTCCGCAGTATTGATGTTCTTCCGCGGCGGGATGGACGGCTTGCTGATGAAAGCTCAGACAGCACGCCCTGAAATGGAATTTCTGAATTCCCAGCACTATAATGAAATCTTTACAACACACGGCGTTATTATGATTCTTTTCATGGCTATGCCGTTTTTGATTGGATTAATGAACGTAGTCATTCCGCTGCAGATCGGTGCGCGTGACGTTGCCTTTCCACAGCTGAATGCTCTAAGCTTCTGGCTGTTCTTCAGCGGAGCTATGCTATTTAATATTTCCTTCGTCATCGGAGGATCGCCTGATGCAGGCTGGACATCTTACTTCCCTCTTGCAGGCAAGGAATTCAGCCCGGGAATCGGCAATAACTTTTACGCAGTCGCACTGCAAATTGCTGGTATCGGTACTCTAATGACAGGTATAAACTTTATTGTCACGATTTTGAAAATGAAAACAAAAGGCATGACATTGATGAAAATGCCGATGTTCACTTGGACTACCTTTGTAACATCCATTCTGATTGTGGCTGCTTTCCCAATTTTCACAGTTGCATTGGCATTGATGACATTCGACCGTCTGTATGGAACACACTTCTTTACAGTATCAGGCGGCGGAATGGATATGCTTTGGGCTAACCTATTCTGGCTATGGGGACATCCTGAGGTTTACATTGTTGCCCTTCCTGCTTTCGGGATTTTCTCAGAAGTTATTGCAACATTCTCAAGAAAATCTTTGTTTGGATATAAATCAATGGTATTTTCCATCCTTGGAATTGCGCTTTTAAGTATGGTTGTATGGGTTCACCATTTCTATACAATGGGATCAGGCCCTGCAGTTAACTCTTTCTTCTCCATCACGACGATGGCGATAGCCATACCGACAGGAGTTAAGATGTTCAACTGGCTGTTTACGATGCGTAAAGGCCGCATAAAAATTACTTCCGCCATGCTTTGGGCACTCGCATTCGTCCCATGCTTCGTCATAGGCGGGGTTACAGGCGTAATGCTTGCAATGGGTGCAGCGGATTATCAGTATCACAATACATTATTCCTGGTTGCCCACTTCCACTATGTATTAATTCCAGGTGTAGTATTTGCCGTATTTGCAGGTCTGTACTACTGGTGGCCGAAAATGTTCGGCTTCATGCTGAATGAAAAAATCGGTAAATGGCATTTCTGGCTATTCGTTATCGGTTTTAACGTAACATTCATGCCTATGTTCTTCCTTGGATTAAACGGAGCTGTAAGGCGTGCTTACACATACTCTGCCGAGTCTGGATTTGCACCGCTCTTCATGCTATCGGCAATTGGTTCCATCATTCTGGCAGCAGGCTTCGCGGTATTCTGCTACAACATTTACTGGAGCATCCGTTATGCCGACAGAAACATCTCAAGCGACCCATGGGATGCAAGAACATTGGAATGGTCTACTGCTTCACCTGTTCAATTCTATAACTTTGCAAAACTGCCGGAAGTTAAATCCCTTGATCCTTTCTGGCACATGAAGAAAAAGAATGAAGGCTTAACGTTATATGACAGTGAAATCGAAGAAATTCATATGCCAAGCAATTCCTGGCTGCCGATTTATATGGGTGTCATCTTCGGCATCGCAGGCTTCCTCCTTGTATTTGAATGGCATATCGCTGCGGCTGTTGCTGCAATCGGCATTTTTGCTGGATTGATCATCCGTTCATTCGATTACAACGAAGGATTCCATGTTACAAAAGATGAAATTCACAGAATTGAAAATGCCTGGAGAAAAACAGAAGGAGAGGTGCATGATCATGTCAGCTAAAGTGGATACTTCCTTGCCCCTTGAATATCAAACTGAGCAGGACCGGATGAATATTCTTGGCTTCTGGGTTTTCCTTGGCGCTGAAATCGTTCTATTTGCCACTCTGTTCGGAGTATATGGAGTATTATATGAACGCTATGCAGGGGGACCTACACATAAAGATATTTTTGTGATCAAGGATGTCATGATTCAGACAGTCCTCCTTTTGACAAGCAGCTTTACAATGGGCATCGCCATTTTTGAAATGCGCCGCCATAACCTGAAGGGGCTAATTACCTGGCTGGTGATTACCCTTGCTCTTGGCGCAGGATTCCTATTCATGGAGATTAATGAGTTTATCCATTATGCCCATGAAGGCGCAACGATGCAGACAAGTGCGTTCCTGTCCAGCTTATTTGTCTTGCTGGGAACACACGGAGCTCACGTAACATTGGGAATTGGCTGGGCAACTATGGTCATCATCCAGCTTTTAAAAAGAGGCCTTACCCCAACTACTGCAAGAAAAACGTTTATTATCGGCCTTTATTGGCACTTCCTTGATGTAGTCTGGATCTTTATTTTCACATTCGTGTATCTGAAAGGACTGGTGGCTTAAATGGAACATCATCAATCAAAAAGCTTCCCGATAAGCCATGTCATTGGATTTGTAGTTTCCCTTGTGCTGACATTTGCAGCAGCAGGTATTGCCCTAAAAACGAACCTCTCTTTTAAAGTGATCATGTGGATTATCGGCTCACTGGCTGTCATTCAGGCTGGCATGCAGCTGTTCATGTTCATGCACTTAAGAGAAGGCGAAGACGGCAAGACGAACTTAGTAAATATGATTTATGCCGTATTTATGGTTATCGTTATTGTAGTGGGTTCTATTTGGGTTCTGACTTCTGGGCACGCTGCTCATTAATATCAAAAAACCGGTCTCCTATTTGGAGGCCGGTTTTATTTGTATTGTCTGATTCCTTTGCTTCCCTGTGTCATTTCCTCCATTACGTTGATAAAAAAGCCAAAACCAAATATCAGCATGGAAGAAACCATAATGCTTAAGCCGATTGATAAAACATATTGCCCTGTGAGACCGCTTACAAAAAAGCTTGAAATAAAGACAATTAATCCTAAAAGTATACCGGCTGCTGTAATATTCCTAAAAAAGTGAAGCACCTTTTGCTGTTTTAATGTCATGTTTTCATCCCCTTTTATTTAATATTCTAACTATGTTCACAAATTTGTCAAACTTTTTGTCACAAATCTGTCAAATTTAAATTGAAAAAGAAAAAAAGCCTTGCAAGATGCAAAGCAATTTTCTACTGATATAGTTTTTTAATGTTCTCCAAATCTTTCTTTAAACTGCATATTTCCTGCCTGGTCAGCATTAACGGCATTTGATCGTACAGTGTAATAATTTGTCCTCCCTCATCCTCCTCATGGAGGGATAAATAGTTATACAAATTTTCACATTGATTTTTGTTGAGGATCGACTGGGTGGTGAAGCTTTTAACTTTTTGAATCTCAAAGGCACTGGTTTCTGCATCAAAGACACCTGTAATGATGTTACCCTGCAATGTGTTTGACAAACAATCACTCCCCTTTTTGAGTAATATACCCATTTTTCAGGAGCAATTTCCTAAAATATGAAAAAACCTCTTTGAAATATATTCAAAGAGGCTGATCTTAATTAGGAAGCATGTTTTTGCGATTGAACAATTTCATCCGATTTTCTCATGATTAATCTAGGTGCCGAAGAAATGATTAATGCTGTTAAAATGGAACAAAGAATTGCAGCACCAAGCATTGTTGCGCCATTTGCCATGAAGGAGAATAATACAGGCGACATCCCTTCTGGCGCATAGCTTCCGAAGAAAAATACACCTGCTATGAAATGCCAGAAATACCGGGCAAGGCTTCCGGCAAACACAGCTAAAACTATCCAGCCCAATGCCTTGTTCTTGTTTCCCCTGCGCAGCTGATATTGAATTGGGCGGAAAAACAAACCGGCAAAACCAATACAGGCAAATGCCACAAAGTACTCAATAAATGCCTGAAGCGGAGTAGCAATCCAAGCATCTCCCATGGCAATCTGCAAAATTCCCCATAAGAGGCCTGCGATGAAGCTTACCTTAAAACCCCACCTGAAAGCCAAAATAAAGATCGGAATCATCGCGGCAGAAATGGAAATAGACGGTGACAGCTTGATTGATGGCAGAAAATCCAGAATGATGGCAAATGCTGCAAAAAATGAAGCTTCAATCATCGCGGTTAAGCTTAATTTTTTCATAAAAAAATCCCCCTTTAATCGTTGACGATACCCCAAGGGAGAACATGCAGGCAGAAAATCTCCTTCCGCCTTTTATTCCACATTCCTGCGCTAGCATTATCTAACAGGTTCAAAGGGTCAGAACAGCGAACTGTTCACTCTCAGCAAAATGCTCCCCTTGTGGCACGTTATTGAATTATCCGATTTTAGTATATATGAAATGAAACATTGTGAAAAGGATTCTTTGAAAAAACTTTTTAACTTATATGCCAGGTTTTCCCCCTGCTTGTCACATTTTTTTCACATATTGATGCCATCTGTTAGCTGTTGTAGCACACTTTCTTATAAACTATATTATTTTTCCATAATTTACAACGTTTAAAAAGAGTAAAACCCTGTTATTAACAATATTATTTCCTTATAATGTAGGTATGTTCAATGAGGAGGGAAATAGTTGAAATCACGTCTTAAGAAGCCTTCGACGATTGTTTCTATTGCATTTGTGATCACGGTGATTTTGGCGGCGGTTATTTGGACCGTACAAGCAGGAAAAAAGGATGTGACAGTTCCGTTTTCTTCTGTGGAAAAAATTATTGCCTCCCAGGATGGAAAGACTGTTGCAGTACAGGAATTTAAAAATGGGAAACTGCTGATCACAGCCCCTGATGGCGAGTACATCTCCCATGTGCCTCCCAACAGTGAGATGGTTGATAAATTAGTAGAAACCTATAATATACAATATACGTTCGCAACCACAGGACCTTATACCCCTTGGATTCTGGGCGGTGTAGTCCTTTTGTTCATAGCCATTGGCATTTACCTGTTTAAGTCAGGAAAAGGCGGAATGGGTGCTACAAATACAATGAAGCAAAGTGTTTCTAAACCAAAGCCCCTTCCTTCCATTTCACTTGAAGATGTTGGAGGAATTCAGGAAGAAATGAAAGAGGAAATCATGCAGACTCTTTCAATATTAAAAGAACCTGAGCGCTCTCTGAAAATGGGCATTAAGCCGCCGAAGGGAATTCTATTATACGGGCCTCCTGGAACGGGGAAAACATTGCTGGCTCAGGCAATCGCTAAAGAACTTGGAGCAACATTTTTCTCAACCAGCGGTTCCGGTTTTAATGAATTGTTCGTTGGTGTGGGAGCATCCCGAGTAAGAAACCTTTTCCAAAATGCCAGAAAGCATGCTCCTGCCGTCGTCTTCATTGACGAAGTAGATGCACTGGCAGGCCGAAGAAAGCAGCATGGCGGAGAAGAAAGCGAAAAAACATTAACTGAACTTCTAGTCCAGCTGGACGGCGGACATTCCAATGATGGAATCCTATTTATTGCCGCCACAAACCGGAAGGATATGCTCGATGAAGCCTTCCTCCGTCCCGGACGGATTGACTTCTCCTTCAATGTCCCTCTTCCTGATACAAAGGGCCGAAGAGAGATTATCAATATTCACACAAAAAATAGATTGCTTGCTGAGGATGTCATGACAACACTTGGCGATTTAGCAGAAAGCACTTCTGGATTCTCGGGAGCAGATCTTCATTCCCTTTTTGAAACGGCAAGCCGCAGAGCTGTCCGTAACGGCCAGGAAATTATCTCAAAGGAAGATTTGGATTATGCGCTTGACCGGACCATTCTGGGAACAACCACCCGGGCTTTACAGGATCACGGCACGAAGCAGCGCGTTGCCATACATGAAGCTGGCCATGCATTAGTGGCTGCTTTAACAAAACCCGGATCCGTCCGAAAAGCAACCATCATTCCGCGTGGCGAAGCACTTGGGTATGTAGCTCCTATACAAAAAGAACTTCACTTATCGACTTCAAGTGAATTGATTGACCAGGTTGCCATGATACTAGCAGGCGGTGTATCAGAGCGTATGATTCTTGGCGAGCATAGCATTGGAGTAAGCGGTGATGTTAAACAGGCCAAGCATATCATAGAGCAAATGGTTGATACCGGGTTACTGGATAACGGCTTTGAGCTTACTTTTAACAAAGGACAAAAAGAAGCTAAAATGCAGGATCTTTTCCAAAAAGCATTGGAAAGATGCGAATTGATCATCGCAAATCATCAGACCCAATTTGAAACACTGGTAGAAGCCCTTCTTGAAAAAGAAACTCTGGAAGGCAGTGAAGTCCAGGAGATTGTTGGAGAATTGAAGACTGAAATGGTAATAGCATGATGAGAAACCGGCCCCCCTCTTTGCGGGCCGGTTTTTTTATTGAATTTCCAAACTTTAATATAATAATATTATGTAAACAATCTTTTGCCATTTGAAAAAGCCTCCATTTGATGAAGGCTTTTTCAGCTATCCCCTGCCGGATGCACGGCCTCTTATAAAGTTTACCACTATGATAATCGCTGCTATTACCAGCAGTATATGAATGATGCCTCCTGCGACTTTAAATATTAACCCGAGTATCCATAATACAAGCAGAATACCTGCTATAGTCCAAAGCATGCAATTCACCCCTTCCTGTTGATTTATTATTTACATACCCCTAACAATCAGGACTAATTCATGAGTAAATGAAAAATGCAAAAAAAAACATTGCCGCACTTTTTACAGTTCTGACAATGTTATGTTTTGCAATGGATGGATATTTTTATTCAGAAAGTATTTCATTTTCCAGCACTTTTGCAGCAGCCGCTATTTCCCCGTTCTCTTTTAATAAAGCGAATAGTCCTTTTATTACCACCATTTCAGGTCTGGATTTTCTTGTTTCTTCTGATATGCGATTGGCAATTTCTTTTATTGCAGATGCTTCACTTTTTTCCAAATCCTTAAGTTTGCTATAAAATGTCTTCCATGCCTGCTCCCTTTTCTCAAAAGAAATGAATGCACCTTCTTTGTCCATTTCAACAGCAAAATCCTTCATCATCTCTTCATCTAGAATCGGACGGCTGTTTCCCCTGATAAAGTCATTTGCCATTGCTTCGAGCTGTCTAACGATATGTTTGCCTATTTTTGCTGGTGAAATTTCCGCCTTTTCAGAAACCATGAGCATCATATAGGTCCGATAAATGGATTGGATCATGAACATCAAATCCCATTTATATTCTGAGACTTCTTCGCCATAAAGACTGATTAGACTCTTTTCCAGCCAGGAAAATAACCTTCCTCTCATTCTGTGTTCCATAGCGGAAATTTTTTTATTATTTGTGGCAGCTTCTCCCCTCATATGCATTTTCATATATGCTTTATATTCCAATATGCCTTCAAACTGAACTGTAAATTGCTTCTCAAGCTTTTGAAGCGGCGGCAGATCTTCATCCAGACCGATGATAAATACCCTCTCAAATACCAGCTGCTGATAATGTTCATAAATCGATATCATCAGATCTTCTTTAGAAGTAAAAAAAGAATATAGGGATCCCTTGGAAATACCTACCCCATCGGCGATTTCCTGCATGGAGGTCTGGTTGTACCCTTTCTCGGCAAAAAGGCTTACCGCCGTTTCTAAAATTGCTTCCCGTTTATTCATAACCTAAACACCTCATAAATGATTTTCGTCCGTCAGCACATCCATTCTTGACTCCATTAACAAAACACTTCAAAATGACTATTGAGTCAGGAGAAAAACCTTTATTTTTCAATAGGTTAAAAGTATTTTGTTTTCATTTTGACCCGAAAGTCAATTCTAAAGGAGGAGAATTTATGCTGGAATGGATTCTTAAGCGATCCAAAATCATATTGATCTTGTTTTTATTGTTTATTATCGTAGGAGCCTTTACATTCTTACAGCTCCCTCAAAGGGAAATTCCTGAAACAGCCATTAATATCGGGACGGTAAATACGGTTTATCCCGGAGCGACTGTTGACAGTGTGGAGAGAAATATTACCAATCCCATTGAGTCTAAATTGCAGTCCATTGAAGGGATTGAAGAAATCAGTTCATCTTCAGCTGCCGGCTTCTCTGCTATTATCGTAACCGTATCTGACGGAGAAGACAAAAAAGAAGTGTTCAGCAATATCCGGCAGGCTGTTTCAGACGCTGCTGCCGGATTTCCTGAAGAAGCATTTGAGCCTGAAATTAATGAAACGAATGTAAAAATGCCAATCGTTTCTTACCATCTTACAAGTGACAGTATAGATAACCTTCTTCCTTTACAGGATGAACTGGCGCGCTGGAAGGAAGAAGTTGAATCGTTAAAAGGTGTTGAAGGTGTAACTATAAAAGGTTTAGCTGAAGAAGAAATCGCTATACAGCTTGACCCTGAATCACTAAAAGAAAAAGGCATCATTCTGCCTGATGTGATCGAGGCAATAAATGAAGAATACTACCCTGCGCCAATAGGAAAACAAGAATTAAATTCGGAAATCGTTCAATTGACAGTGGATCATTTTACGACTGAGGATGAGATGGAAGATGTATATGTTGGAAAGACACCTCAGGGTGAATCTGTCGTTCTTGGTGATATTGGCAATGTGGAAATTGTTCAGAAGGAAAAAGAAGATATTGTTACATTTAAAGGCAAACCTTCGATTTCATTCACAGCATTTGTGGAAGCAGGACAGGATATTCCGTCAGTTAATGATATCGTAAGCGAAAAAACGGAGGAACTCAGCAAATCCCTGCCTGAGAATGTGACTTTTGAGAATTATTATTCACAGGCGAATCTCGTCAACGAGATTTTTGACGGCCTGTTTCTATCCCTTGCCATCTCAGTCATTGCAGTAATATTAACAACGGCCCTTGGCCTGACTGTTTCAGGTGCATTCGTTGTTGCACTGGCTATACCGATTTCAGTATTAATGGGGCTTATTCCCCTGCCGGTTTCCGGAGTTGATTTAAATCAGATTTCGGTGATTGGTGCCATAATCGCATTAGGGATTTTGGTTGATGACTCCATAGTTGTTAATGATAATATCCAAAGACGGTATAAACTTGGAGACAATGCATTAAAAGGAGCTATAAATGGGACAAAAGAAATCTGGGTTTCGATTGTTACCTCCTCCCTTGCGATTGTTTTTACCTTCCTGCCGCTTATCTTTCTATCTGGAGGGAATGGGGCATTTATCCGAGCGCTGCCAACAGTGCTGATAACTACCATTTTGGCTTCAACTTTGGTTGCGCTGATATTTGTGCCAATGATGCGCTACATGATGTACAGCAGAACGAGCAGGAAAGTTTCGGATGCACCCGGTTTATTGGGAAAGCCGCTGAATAAATCTGCAGATCTATATGCTGACAATCTTTTAAAGTCTTTTTCCAAGAAACCTAAGCTTGTTTCTTTCTTAGGATTGATTGTTACTACAGCTATTTTAGGGCTTGCTGTGTTAACGCCTTTTGAGTTCTTCCCTGCTGCAGATCGTGAAGAAGTGACGATCGATGTGTCTTTGCCAATCGGCACAACACTTGAAGAGACTGCCAAAGAACTTGAGAACATTGAAAAGATGCTTTTAAGCGACAAGGGTGTGAAGGAAACAAGTGTCTTTGCCGGGACAGGTTTGCCTAACTTATTTAATAGCTCCCTTAATGTGACTGGTTCCAATACAGGTCAGATTGTTGCCCGGGTAGACCGTGAGAACCAGACCGCACAGGGGCTAATCGATGACTGGTCGCCCATTTTGAGAGAGGAATATCCCGATTCAGAAATTTTCATGGAAACGATACAGCAGGGGCCTCCTGCTGGTGCACCTGTGACGGTAACAGTCAAAGGACCAGAGTTAGATAAACTGCTGGAACTCCGCGATAACCTCTCTAGAGGAATGAATGAAGCAGGAGCTGATTTTGTAGTCGATAATATCGGCAGTCCTGAACCAACTTTAAAATACGTACCGAAGAGAGAGCTTCTGGAGGAATATGGGATAACGGTCAACGAGATCAGTGAGCAGATTCGTCTGGCCACTGAAGGGATATCGCTTAAAGCTTTTGATAATGGTGTTGTCAAAAGAGATATGAGTATCCTTCTTGGAGATAAAGGTGCAGAACTTGACCTATCCAAGCTGGAAATCCCAGCGGAAAGCACACAGGGTGGACCTCCGGCTTTGATCTCCGCTGACACGCTTGTTGAGGCAGAAAGAACGAAGGGAATTCAGCGGATTCCTCACCTTAATGGGGAAAGGGCCATTACAATCAGGGCTTTCCCGAAGGATGAGAAAACCTTTAAGGAAACCGTGCAAAATCTTGTGGATGACGAACGTGAAAAAATGAATGATAAAGATTACAGCATTTCATTAGGCGGGGAAAACCAGGCACAGAATGATTTCTTTGCCGAAATAACGGTATTGTTTATTATCGTGATTTTCCTTGTATATTTGCTGATCGCATTTCAATTTAATTCACTTGGCCTGCCATTCCTTGTGTTAGTTGCCGTATACCTGGCGATTGCCGGTGCGATTCTTGGCTTATTCGTTACACAAACGCCAATCAGTTTCCTTGCTGTAATGGGCATGGTTTCATTGACAGGCATAGTAGTCCGGAACTCTGTTGTTTTAATCGAATTTATGGAACAGGGATTAAAAACAGGAATGTCCATTCAAGATGCAGTAGTTGAAGCTGGACGTGTCAGATTCAGGCCAATTATCCTGACTGCCCTCACTTCGATTGTTGCATTAATACCTGTTGCAGTTAGCGGCGACGCACTCTTCACGCCGCTTGCCATCACCATCATCTCAGGCATCTCATTCTCGGTCATCCTGACCCTGATCATTGTTCCGATGATGTATCTTGCGTTTAAAAAGGTGCCAGACACCCATGCCACTCAAGATCAATAAGATCATACAAAACCTTCCTGCATTCAGGGAGGTTTTTTGCATCCTTTTGCTATCACTGCATATACTATATTCACGGCCGCCCACCTCTTCTAACATCGCTTCGTTGCGGGACTAACCAGACCGGAATGTGGGCGGCCACCCTTTTTGGGTGCCAGGCGCCTATACCACCATTAAAACGCTTCTATACACACCATGAACAAAGCTGCAAACCTGGTGAGGTTTGCAGCTTTATTTTATTTATAGGAAATTATAAGATGGAACGGTGTGAATCACTCTGTGGAAAGGTTATCTGCATCTAGCTCCAGCGCCTAGCCCCTCGGGTCATAAGCCAAATCACTCCAGAAATCAGGACAAGGAACGCTTCGTCAGCGTTACATCGCCCGACCAAAGCTTGCTTTGGGAGGTTTCCTGCGTGATTCGTCATATGCCTGTCGGACTTGCACAGGATGTGCTGGCTTCAACGTTCGCCACAGGACGTGGCGGTTTTTAGTTGAAGTTCAGCTGATCAAGGCGCTGCCGCTTTTGTTCATGGTCCTTCGTCAATAAGTTCATAGCCTGGAATCAGTTCTGACAGCGGCACTATTTCTGCTTTCTTTTTATAAACAGGTATATACTCTTTAAGCACATTAACCATCTTTGTTCCTGTGATGCCGACATGGCCTATTGCGATGATGCGTTCATTTTTCACCAGTTTTTCAGCGAGTCTGTCTGCCTGTTTTGTGATATGGGCAGTAGTATATATGTCATCAAAGAAAATATTGTTTTCAACATATGGTACACCCATTTCATTTGCCAGTTTACCGACGACACTTTTCCCGGTTGTTTTGCTGTCGAGATAAAATAATCCGTGTTTTTTGCATACTTCAAGGACAATTCTCATGACCCGTTCATTTTCAGTGGCTCTTGAACCCATATGGTGATTCATCCCGACAGCATGCGGCACCTCTTTAATGGCACTCTCCACCCTGCTGCGGATTTCTTCATCGGTTAAATCTGTTGTGATGGCCCCCGGCCCAAGCCAGCTCCTCTTTCCTCTTTTCGGCTCCATTGGCATATGAACGATCACTTCATGCCCATTTTTACTTGCCAGTTCTGCATCTTCTTTTGTCGTTGGCATGAAAGGCATGATGGCAACCGTTAAGGTCACCGGCAGCTCCATCATTTCTGCTGTTCCCTTCATGTTATTTCCAAGATCGTCAATGACAATGGCCAATTCAGGTTTTAGCGGGGCAGCACTTATGGGAGTTCCTATACTTGCGAATGAAAAAATCAATAAAAATATGCTGATGAATATTTTCATTTTCCATCCTCCTTTGAGCTAGCATTCCCTGAATCTTTAAAACAGTTCCAATGCAAAAACTGCCAGGAATTGATCCTGGCAGTACTTTATTTTTTATGCATTTTAAACTCCAGGAAAAGCTCGTTATAATAAGCAAGCATCCTTTTTCCGAGGTTCTCATAAACCTCCAGCCGGGCTGTCATTTCTTCATCCGGATAGAATCGTTCATCTGAGATTGTTTCTTCGTCCATATATTTCAGCGCTTCTTTATTCGGCGTTGAATATCCAACGTATTCTGTATTTTGTGCCGCATTTTCCGGGTCGAGGATGAAATTCATGAACTGGTGGGCAGCTTCCGGGTTTTTGGCGGTCTTAGGGATGACCATATTATCAAACCAAAGATTGGAGCCTTCTTCCGGAAGTACATATTCCAGATTATCCTTCTCCCACATAAGCTCCTGTGCAGTGCCGGACCAGACCACCCCAATGCCGGCTTCATCATTTTCCATCAGCATTCTGATTTCATCACCGACAATGGCTTTAATGTTAGGAGTAAGACTATCGAGCTTTTCTTTAGCTTCGATCAAATGGTCTCTATTTTTGTCATTCAGCGAATAATGGAGACTGTTGAGACCCATGCCCATAACTTCCCTTGCCCCATCTATCAGCAGGATCTGGTTCTTTAATTCAGGGTCCCATAAATCATTCCAGCTTGTGATTTTTTTATCACCTAAAATATCCGTGTTATAAAGAATTCCGACAGTGCCCCAGAAATAGGGAATTGAATATTCATTCCCGGGATCAAAAGGCAGGTCCATAAAACGCTGATCTATATATTTCAGATTCGGAATTTTCGAATGGTCGACCGGCAAAAGCAGGTCTTCCTCTTTCATTTTTTCAATCGCATATTCAGATGGAACAGCAATATCATAAGCTGTGCCGCCCTGTTCAATTTTGGTCATCATCGCTTCATTGGAATCGAATGTCTCATAGATGACTTTTATGCCTGTTTCCTGCTCGAACTTTTCCACCAAGTCTGCATCTATATAGTCGCCCCAGTTAAAAATGGTCAAAGTATTGCCGCTTGTATAGCCCTGGGAGGAATTCAGCCCTGAAACGATGTACAACAAGGCAAATGAAACAATTAATACGGCGGCGAGCGCCTGGACAAGCTTCTTCATTGCCTTACCCCCATTCCATTAGGCTTCTCATTTCGTTTCGTAATAAAGTAATAGCCTATAACCAGAATAATTGTAAATAGGAAAAGCAAAGCAGATAAAGCATTGATATTTAAAGAAACTCCCCTTCTTGCCAGTGAATAAATCTCAACAGACAAAGTGGTAAAGCCGTTGCCTGTAACAAAAAAAGTTACCGCAAAATCATCCAGGGAATACGTCAGGGCCATAAAAAAGCCAGCGAAAATTCCAGGAGTAATATAAGGGAGAATGACTTTAGTCAGCACATCAAACCTGCTTGCCCCAAGATCCATGGCTGCATAAATCATGGATGTGCTCATTTCTTCTATTTTAGGCAAAACCATCAGCACGACAATTGGAACACTAAAGGCTATGTGTGCAAGCAAAACAGATACAAATCCAAGCTTAAGCCCAATCATTGTAAATAGAATCAAAAACGAGGCGCCTATAATGACATCCGGACTGACAATCAGCACATTATTCAGAGATAGGAGCGTGTTTTTCACTCTTCGTTTTCTTGCATAGGAAATGGCAAGTGCTCCAGCTACTCCAATAATCGTCGAAATCGCTGCAGATAAAAGGGCAATAATAACGGTATTAAGGACAATGATGAGCAATCGGGTATCAGCAAACAGCTCCCGATACCAATCCAAGGTGAAACCTTCGAATTGATACATGGTCCCTCCGCTGTTGAATGAATAAAATATCAAGTAAAAAATCGGGGCGTACAGGATAATAAAGATAAGAGCCAAATAAAACGCCGGCCATTTCCTGTTCTTTTTCATTATAGAATCCCCCGCTTTCTTCGGCCTGTCAGCACCATAATGATTACCATTGCGATAATCAGGAATACAGCAATGGTCGAGCCCATTCCCCAGTCCTGTGTCACAAGGAAATGCTGTTCAATGGCTGTTCCAAGAGTGATGACACGGTTTCCTGCAATCAGCCTTGTCAGCATGAATAATGACAGTGCAGGGATAAAGACGATCTGGCATCCCGCTTTCACCCCATCAAGTGTCAAAGGAAAAATAACACGTTTAAATGTAACCCAGGAAGACCCGCCTAAATCATTGGAAGCATCAAGAAGGGTTGGATTCAGTTCATCCAAAGAATTATATATCGGCAAGATCATAAAAGGAAGAAAGATGTATACCGACACAAAGATAAAGCTGAAATCAGTGAATAGAATTTGCCTGCTCCCTATTCCCATTGCATCCAAAAAGCTATTCGCTGCACCATATGTTCCAAAGATGCCCAGAAAAGCATAGGCTTTCAAAAGCAAATTAATCCACGAAGGCAGAATAATTAATAAGAGCCACAGCTGCTTATGTTTCGTCTTAGTAAGCAAATAGGCTGTCGGATAAGCGATCAGCAATGAAAATAACGTAATTAAAAAGGCATACCAAAAGGAGCTTAGGGTCATTTTTAAATAAACGGGTGTAAAGAAATTTCTATAATTCTCAAAAGTGAAGTGCCCTTCAATATCAAAAAAAGAATAGTACAGAACAAGAAGCAATGGCGCTACAACAAAGAGGGCAATCCAAAGGACATAAGGAATTAAATAAAAGTTGCGGGAATTAGTTCTCATGGCTTCCCTCTTCATAAGCTTCAAGACGCTTATCAAATTCCTCTTCTGTTTCCCCATGCCTCATGACGTGTATTGCTTCGGGGTCGAAATGAAGGCCAATTTGATCCCCGACTGTCGCCTTTTTGGTTGAATGGACCAGCCACTCATTGCCATCACTGTCATAGCAGCTGATTTCATAATGGACTCCCCTAAAGAGCTGGGAGTCAACTTGCACCTTCAGTTTCCCATCTTCCGGTGCGGTAATAGCCAGGTCTTCAGGCCGGATGACGATCTCAACATCTTCATTTGGCTCAAAGCCCCCATCAACACACTCAAATAATTTTCCGGCAAACTTTACCTGATAATCCTGGATCATCGTTCCAGCAACAATATTTGATTCCCCAATAAAATCTGCTACAAAACGATTGATCGGCTCGTCATATATGTCAGTAGGAGTTCCGCTTTGCTCGATGCTCCCGCTGTTAAGCACGAATATTTCATCTGACATGGCTAATGCTTCTTCCTGGTCATGTGTGACGAAAATAAAAGTAATGCCCAGATTTCTCTGCAGTTCCCTCAGCTCATATTGCATTTCGGTCCGCAGCTTTAAATCAAGTGCGGATAAAGGTTCATCAAGGAGAATGACCTCTGGTTCATTGACAATGGCACGCGCGATGGCAACTCGCTGGCGCTGTCCCCCTGACATTTCTTTAATTTCACGATTTTCGTAGCCTTCAAGGTTCACAAATCTTAGCGCTTCCTTTACTTTCCTCTCAATATCCGCTTTCTTCATTTTTTTGATTTTTAAACCGAATGCAATATTTTCAAACACATTCAGATGCGGAAAAAGGGCGTAATCCTGAAAAACAGTGTTTACTTGCCTTTTGTTGGCTGGAACATTATTTATTATTCGCCCATTAAAATAAATGTCCCCTTCGGAAGGTTCAGTAAAGCCGGCAATCAATCGCAATATGGTCGTTTTCCCACAGCCCGATGGCCCTAAAAGGGTATAGAACTTCCCGCGTTCTATTTCAAAGCTGACATCCTTTAAAACTGGCGGATCATTATCATATCTTTTTGTTACGGAATTAAATCGAATAATGGTGTTATCTGTCATCTAACTCTCCCTATCTATAGAAATTTACAGTACTTATGTATTGTTAAGTTCAAACGTATAATATCATAAATTTATCGGAATCTGTCATATATTGCCGTATATCCTTAACAAAAATAAACCCCGCACCCTTTGATGCGGGATTATACAGATGTTACACTCCGCGCTTATTGCCCCATACATATGTATGCAGCTGCGGAAGTACTTTAACATCCTTCAAATCACTGTCATGTATCGTTTTTTCAATGAGCCAATCATATTTGTCAAGCAGTCTCTGCAACAAATTTCGATCATCAGCTGTAACGGTATCATCATTTCCCACCTGCAGATAAAACGGAACGCCGGGATAGCGCTTATGAACGTTTTTGGCATATTCATAATCCTTATCATCAAAAACAACAATCTTCAGTGAGAACTGCTGGTCAGCCATTCTTTTGGTCTGAAGATTATTCACAATATAATCGAGCACATCAAAGTCTGTATTCATGCCTGAGCTTGGCGGTTTTGGGGAAAGGGTCAGTTCATCAATTTCATAAAACCAATCCTGCCATCGGCTTCCCTGTGTTTCCAGGCAGACCTTAATTTTTTCCGCTTTCAGCAAAGAAATGAGTTCATTCAAATTTTTTAATAAAGCTGGGTTACCGCCCGAAATGGTCACAAATGAAAATCCATCCCCGCCCAGCTCTTTGAGCTCCTTCCAGATTTCATCCGGTTCCATTTGGCGGATGCTGTCTTTTGCACTTCCATCCCAGGTAAAGGAGGAATCACACCAGCTGCATGAATAATCACATCCTGCTGTACGGACGAACATCGTTTTCTGGCCGATCACCATTCCTTCACCCTGAATGGTCGGTCCAAAAATTTCAAGAACAGGGATTTTACTCAACCTCCATCCACTCCCTTCTTGCTTCTGCATAGCTTGTAGGGGTTTCAAAAAGGCGCACAAATTCGACTCTTGCACCGATATATTGCTCTTTTCTGTTTTGGAGGCTTTCTGCCATTTTTTCATAAATCCAGACAACCATATTCTCTGCCGTCGTATTCATTGGCGGCAGCGTTTCATTCAGATACTTGTGGTCGAGGAATATTTCAATTTCGTTTTTCCAGATTTCTTTAATGTCGCCGAAATCAATCATTAACCCTCTGTTATCCACAAATCCGCTTATGCCAAAAATCACCTTGTAGGTGTGCCCATGCAGGTTTTTGCATTTGCCTTCATAGCAATGCAGATGATGGGCTGAATCAAAAGTGAATTCCTTGCTGACCATTACACGCTTATGGTGGTATTTCAGCTGATCGGGTTTAATATCCTCATTAATCTTCTGAAGTTTATCAACAATCCTGAAACCGTACATGGCTTAAAGCTCCTCCTTTTCTTTGAGGTATACTTCAAGGCCATTTTTCCTTAAATGGCATGCAGGACACTCACCGCAGCCATCAGCCGGAATTCCGTTATAGCATGTCAGTGTTTTCTCACGCACATAGTCAAGGGCATCCAATTCATCCGCCAGCTTCCATGTCTCTGCTTTGTTGAGCCACATTAAAGGTGTATGGATCACAAACTGTTCATCCATTGATAGATTAAGTGTGACATTCAATGATTTTATAAACATATCTCTGCAATCAGGGTAGCCGCTGAAATCTGTTTCGCACACCCCGGTTATTATATGCTTTGCATTTATCTGACTGGCCAGTACACCAGCGAATGACAGGAATAAAAGGTTTCTCCCAGGCACAAATGTGGATGGAAGCTCGCCTTCCTCACCATCCTTTACTTCAATCTCATCTCGGGTCAGTGCATTTGGTGCCAGCTGATTCAATAGGGACATATCAAGAATATGGTGCCTGATCCCCAGCTCTTTTGCTATTTGCTGTGCACATTCTATCTCCAGCTTATGACGCTGATTATAATTAAAAGTGACTGCTTCCACTTCTGCAAAACGTTCTTTTGCCCAGAATAAGCAAGTTGTACTATCCTGACCGCCGCTGAACACAACGAGCGCTTTATCATTTTTCATATAAAAATTCTCCTTTAAATAGAAAAACAGGACCACTAAGAAAGCAGACCCGTTTTCCTTAGTTTTTTAAAGAGGGTAGCTAGAACCTCTACCGTATACACGGATTTTGCTATTGAACTATCAGTTTATATTATCATCTTTATTGGCTTTTTAGAAGGTTTTAATTTATACAGCAAAAAAGTTTTATTATTCAAAAGACTTCTGCAAAAAAGGTGCAACTGTTCATTGCACCTTTTTTGCACTTTAATTTTCTGAATCGGCTTCCAGGAGGTCCCAGGCTGTTATGATGCCTTTTGGTTTTTCAGTCGGCTTTCCATTCTCGGTTACAATGATCCCTTCAAGCTTTTCATTTTTATTTCGGCAGTCCTCAAACATATCCTCTAATTCAAAGATAGATGTATCTTTGCCGGCAAAAGAGATTTGATGCTTTGATTTCTTATTGAAAAGCTCTTTTATTTTCACCTTTTTCAACTGGATTGTTTCTTCTGTAAAGTGCTCTGCCATCCATTTCACGATATCTGCCGAAGTTAATAGCCATGAATATTCCTCTTTTCTCGAGTAAATTGGGAATTGAGAGTGTGAAAATTTGTTGATTATGGCCAGTACATCCGTTAGCTTGCCATCTTCATAAAAATAAAAAACCGGAGTTGCAGCTATGGAGAGTGCGGTTTTTGGCTTTTCAAAATGGCCGGCAATCCTTTCAATCTTCTCTACCGTCTCGAGATGAGGCTCAGCAATATAATAATCAAGGTCTATTTTTTCATGGACAATGGCATTGCGCAGCTTGGCAAACTGATGCAAATCATCTTCATATAATCGAATCAGGGAATGATTTTTCTGAATTTCTATAAGTTTATAAAATCTATCTGTTCTGGCGTTTTTAGCAGATTGTTTTAAGGCCTTGTGAATACGGTTAAAAGCAGCCTCAAACCTTTCTGATAAGTTTATTTCTATATCTGCTTCCAATATGATCTCTCCCTAAATAATAATGTATCTCCTCTATTCCCAAAATGATGGTCAAAATAAACTTTGAAGATATTGGTTCTCCTGCTAGAAGAATAATTTGCACAAATAGAATTTTCAGTCTATTATAGAATATTATATTCTTTAGCTGGGGACTTTGCATAAATATATAACTTTACTAATAAATTTTTTCGTTCTAGCGTTAAAAGACATGACTTTACCTTTTTTTAGGAAAGAATAATGAATGTATTTCTTTTGAACGAAAATGAATATTTATTATTACCGAATAATATTTTATTCCTCAGGTCAACAAATTTACTTTGAAAGCTGGTGAAATCATGAGATACACTTTACACCCATTGGGGGATGATGCTGTTCTTATTGAGCTTGGGAAAGAGATCAGCCAGGAAACACATCAGAAAGTTCAGTCGCTGACTGCCTTTCTCGAAAAACATCCGCCAGAATGGATGATTGAATACATACCTGCTTATACAACTGTAAGCATTTTTTATAATCCAATTGAGGCTTATCAGCTTTCAAATGGCCAGCTCCCGTTTGATTTCGTGTGTTCACTAATAAAACCGCTTATTGAAGAGCTAACTGAAAATGATGCATCGGAACCTCAAATCGTTGAAATCCCGGTATGCTATGGTGGAGAATTCGGGCCGGATCTTGATTTTGTTGCGGAGCATAATGGGATTACTCCTGAAGAAGTAATTGAAATTCACTCTTCAGGCAGTTACCTGGTCTATATGATTGGATTTGCCCCAGGATTCCCTTTTATTGGCGGAATGTCAGAACAAATTGCCGCACCAAGACGGGATACGCCGCGTTTAAAGATTCCCGAGCGTACGGTAGGGATTGCCGGAATGCAGACAGGGATTTACCCCATTGAGACGCCAGGCGGCTGGCAGCTGATTGGACGTACTCCTGTTAAATTGTTTCGGCCGATGGATGAATCCCCTACCCTCTTGAAAGCAGGCGACAAAATCAAATTCAAGTCAATCAGTCTGGAAGAATACTACCATTGGGAGGAGGCGGAACAATGATTAAAGTCGTAAAGCCTGGACTCCTTTCAAGCATTCAGGACCTGGGGAGAACCGGCTATCAAAAGTTTGGCGTGATTGCCAGCGGGGCCATGGACCCTTTTTCGCATCGGATGGCCAATCTTCTCGCGGGAAACGAAGAAAATGATCCTGTACTAGAAATAACGATGATGGGTCCAATACTAACATTTGAAGAAGATACATTAATTTCGATTTGCGGCGGGGACCTTTCCCCTTCCATCAATGGCCAGCCTGTTCGGACATGGAGATCTGTTTTTGTGAAAAAAGGCAGTGAACTTAAATTCGGCCGATGTCATAAAGGGTGCCGAGCCTATCTGGCTGCCGCGGGCGGATTTGCCGTACCTGAAGTAATGAACAGCAAATCTACATACCTGCGCGCTAGTCTTGGCGGTTATAAAGGCAGGGCATTAAAGCCAGGGGATCTGCTGGAAACCGGCAAACCTTCACTCCAGTCATTGAAAATGACGGAGTATTTGACAAAACAGAGCCTTGATAGGACTTTTGCTGAAAACGACTGGGGTATTGCATCAGATCTCATACCGGACACAGCGGCAAATCCTGAAATCAGAATAACCAGGGGCCGCCAATTTGATTTATTTTCTAATGAAAGCAAGGTTCAGCTTTTAAATCATGCCTTTGAAGTGACCGCACAATCGGACAGGATGGGGTACAGACTGAAAGGCCCTGCCCTTCTGCTATCAGAACATGCTGAACAAATATCTGAGGCCGTAAATTTTGGTTCCATTCAAGTTCCTCCGGATGGAAATCCGATTGTATTGCTGGCTGACAGGCAAACAACTGGGGGTTACCCAAAAATTGGACAGGTTGCTGCTGTCGATCTTCCACTTCTGGCGCAGGCCAAACCCGGAGACACCCTAAGTTTTGCAGAAATATCAAATGAACAGGCACAGCAGTTATTAATTAATAGAGAAATGAAATTAAAGGAATTAAAGCAAGGGATTTTTTTAAAAACCAGAGGAGGAAATTAAGATGCACATTGTAGACATTAATTGTGATATGGGAGAAAGCTTTGGCTCATACAAGATGGGGCGCGATGAGGAAATTCTGGAACATATTACTTCTGCCAATATTGCATGCGGCTTTCATGCCGGCGACCCTGCGACCATGCGAAAAACAGTTAAGATGGCACTTGAGAAGAATGTCGGCCTGGGTGTCCATCCGGGACTCCAGGATCTGCATGGATTCGGACGTAGGGATATTAACATAACCCCTCAGGAAGCTTATGACTTAGTGGTCTATCAAATTGGCGCTTTGTATGCTTTTGTTAAATCAGAAGGCGGAAAGCTTCAGCATGTAAAACCACACGGTGCATTATTCAACATGGCCTCAAAAAGCGCACCGTTATCAGAAGCAATCGCAGAAGCGGTTTATAAAGTGGATCCTGAACTGATTCTTTTCGGGCTCTCAGGCAGTGAATTAGTAAAAGCCGGCAGGAAAATTGGACTCCGCTCTGCAAATGAAGTGTTCTCAGACCGTACCTACCAGGAGGATGGATCACTTACTTCAAGAAGGGAAAGCAATGCCCTTATTACAGATCATAGTGCCGCTGTAAATCAGGTAATCCGCATGGTCAAGGAAGGAAAAGTTAATTCTGTCCAGGGCACTGACGTTTCCATTGAGGCCAATACAATATGCATCCATGGTGACGGGGAAAGCGCACTTGAATTTGCCCAATATATTCCGAAGGCATTGAATGAAGCGGGAATTCAGGTAGCAAAAATCAGCGAGTTTTTGAAATAAAATCGGTATTAATGGAGATAATGAAAAATTGGTGCTACTTCATGGGTGCTTCCGGGTATTTAATTAACACGGTTACATCAAAAAAGACAAACATTGGGGGAAATATATGAAAAAGCAATCAAATGCCAGTCTACTGCTTGGTGCCGCATTCCTTATGGCCACTTCTGCCATTGGACCAGGCTTCCTGACACAAACAACAGTATTTACAGAAAACCTGCTTGCGAGTTTTGGGTTTGTAATTTTAATTTCTATTATTATCGATATTGGTGCACAGATGAATATCTGGAGAATCATTGCCGTTTCTGAAAAACGCGCACAGGATATTGCCAATGATGTTCTTCCGGGTCTTGGTCATTTCCTTGCTGCCCTGATTGTCATGGG
Source organism: Cytobacillus oceanisediminis (assembly GCF_022811925.1). Classification (NCBI taxonomy): domain Bacteria; kingdom Bacillati; phylum Bacillota; class Bacilli; order Caryophanales; family Bacillaceae; genus Cytobacillus; species Cytobacillus oceanisediminis. Next base: position 2,766,767 of record NZ_CP065511.1, read on the forward strand.
CGGTCTTGCTTTTAATATTGGGAATATTGCAGGTGCCGGATTAGGTACAAATGTTATTTTCGGCATATCCCCTGAAATGGGCGCCCTTTTAAGCGGAATTTTGGCAATCGGCATCTTTCTTGTAAAAGAAGCGGGCAGATTAATGGACCGTTTCACACAGATTTTAGGATTTGTCATGATTGGATTAACTCTTTATGTAATGTTTACTGCACAGCCACCTGTTGGTGAAGCTGTTGTCAAAACGTTTGTGCCAGATAAAATTGATATCCTGGCCATTATTACGCTTGTCGGCGGAACGGTTGGCGGTTATATTACCTTCGCTGGCGGGCATCGCTTAATTGATGCTGGAGTCAAAGGAAAAGAAGCTCTGCCGGAAGTCACAAAGAGCTCTGTCAGTGCAATCGGGATCGCATCCATTATGCGTATCTTCCTGTTTCTTGCGGCACTAGGTGTGGTTTCACAGGGCCTTGCACTCGATCCATCCAACCCTCCTGCTTCTGTCTTCCAGCTGGCAGCAGGCAATATTGGATATAAGATGTTTGGAGTAGTTATGTGGGCAGCTGCCATTACTTCTGTTGTCGGTGCAGCCTATACATCGGTCTCATTCATTCGGACATTGAGCCCAGCTGTCGAGAAACATCATAAATGGGTAATTGTCGGTTTTATCGCCATTTCTACATTTGTTTTTGTTTTGATCGGAAAACCGGTAAAAATATTGGTTTTAGTTGGTTCCTTAAACGGTCTTATTCTACCAATTGCATTAGGTGTAATGCTGATTGCTGCTTATAAAACCAAAATTGTCGGCGATTATAAACATCCACTTTGGATGACGATTTTTGGAATCATTATCGTGATTGCCATGTCTTACATGGGGGTTTATTCATTAATTAATGGTATCCCTGAGCTATTTAAATAAGCATGAAAGGAGATTTTCAAATGAACTCCCCTTCTCAATTGAATCCCGATGAGGCGCGCAAATTAATCCGTGTCCAGGATTGGAATAAACCAACTGCAGGAATGGCTAATGGCTTTATTCAAGCCAATCTGGCTATATTGCCAAAGGAGCTGGCCTTTGAATTTCTGCTCTTCTGCCAGCGTAATCCTAAATCCTGTCCAATCATTGATGTGACTGAACCAGGTTCACCGGTGCCGATGCTGTCAGCTCCAAATGCTGATATTAGAACCGACCTGCCAAAATACAGGGTATATAAAAACGGAGAGCTCGCTGAGGAGCTTTCAGACATAACCTCTTATTGGAATGATGATATGGTAGCATTTTTGATCGGTTGCAGTTTTACGTTCGAAGACGCCTTGCTCAAAAATAATATCCCTATCCGCCATATTGAGGAAAATCGAAATGTCCCGATGTATAAAACCAATATTGGGTGTGTGGGTGCAGGCCAATTTGAAGGCCCAATGGTAGTGAGTATGCGTCCGATGACAGAGAAGGAAGCCATTAGAGCTGTACAGGTGACAAGCCGCTTCCCATCTGTCCATGGGGCCCCTGTCCATATTGGAAATCCTGAAGCAATCGGCATTAACAATATTCAGCGCCCTGATTTTGGCGACCCTGTAACCATTAAGGATGGTGAAGTTCCAGTTTTCTGGGCTTGCGGGGTTACACCTCAGGCAGTTGCCATGCATGTGAAGCCTGAGATTATGATTACACATGCTCCGGGACATATGTTTATTACTGATTTGAAAAATGAGGAGTTTTCGGTTTTATAGGAAAAAGGCGTCCAATGGGCGCCTTTTACTTTTTATTTTTCAAATAATTCAGGGCATCATTATGATCCTTTTTCATAATCTGTTCAATTAATGGGTCTGCGGGGATGACTTCCCTGCTTTTTTTATTGATTGTCCGGTAAACAGGCCTGATAGACGAAAGACTGCTTTTAACTTTCCATTCGCTATCTTGAAAGACAATTTTCAAATCAATCAGACCAAGATGATTGCCCCAGTATCCAGCCTGGACAGCAGCTGTTCCGTTAATGGTTCCAGCCTTTAAGTCAATTCCAGGCAGCTTCTGCAGTTCATCTTTGACAGGAAAAACAGAATGACTGTGCCCGAATAGAATGGCATCTAATCCTTTAACCTTGCTGAGGGCATGGACTGAATTGCCCTTTTTTTCATCCAGCCCTTTATCGGATTGGAGACCGGTATGGGCAAGAGCCACAATGATATCTGCCCCTTTACTTTTCATAATAGGAATAAAATGCTCGGCGGTTTCCTTTATATTTTTCACTTTAAGGTTTCCGCGAAAATACTCTTTATTCCATTCCGCAACAATCGGTGTGATAAAGCCGATGACTCCAACTTTCAGCTTATGCTTCTCCCCGGCTGTATCTGTCACTTCTTTCTCTATGATGGTGTAGGGATTAAAATAATTCAGATCATCCTCATCGAGCTGATTGCTGTCTTCAACATATATATTGGCATTGACATAAGGAAAGTTAGCTCCCCTGAGGCTTTCTTCCATAAAATCAATTCCATAATTAAATTCATGATTTCCCACCGTCGCAGCATCATAAAGCAAAGTATTCATTGCTTTAAAAACAGGATGGACATTAGCCATGTCAAGCGGATGGCTTCTATAGGCATACTCGTCGAGTCCATTGCCTTCAAGTATGTCCCCATTATCAAATAGAAGGGAGTTAGGAGACTCATTTCTTGCCTGTTTAATCAAGCTGGCCGTTCTTGAAAGCCCAAACTCCACTGTTTTTTTGCGGTCTTCGTAATCATAACCAATCATGTTTCCATGCAAATCAGTGGTTTCCATCAGGCGCAGATGGATGGTTGGCGGTCCGGATACTTCAGCTTCCGTCTGGTTCCAGACAATCAGCAGGGCTATGAATAATAACAGCGTGATTAAGTATTTTTTCATTCCCTTTTTCATTCCATCTCCCCCAGATGATCAAAGATTAGTTTTCTTATTTTCTCTAGATGCGTGAAAATTAATCAGAGTTTGGGGACTTAAGAAAAAAGAATAAAAAAAGGAAAATTTTGAAATTTTTTATCCTTTTATTTATCGTCGGATTAATAATTACAGTGTATTTGTATATTAATTAATCTTTGTAGAGAGTTTTTAATATGATTTTCTCCCAGCTTTTCCAGTTCAGAAGATTTTTCGAGCGTATTCTTGTGCGTACACCCTTTCCTACTGGGTACCTGAGTGCAGGTTCTTTTTCCCTGAGAATGCTCACTGCTTTTTTCGCAACGATTAGTGGATCTTCATAATAGGGCTCGCCTTGTTCAAGGTAATTTTGAATTTTTGTCATATATGGATAATAAGGTGAGTCTTTTTTCAGTGATGGTTCCGCTATCTTCTTCCCTGTTGTCCAGATGCCAGTCCTGAAAGATCCTGGCTCAATCAGCACAACATTTACGCCAAACGGTTTCATTTCAAGTCTAAGTGATTCACTCCACCCTTCTACAGCAAATTTCGATGCGGCATATGGCGATATGCCTGGAAACCCGATTCTTCCGCTGATGGAACTCACATTTAAAATAGTTCCTGTTCTTTGTTTGCGCATAAATGGCAAAACCGCCTGTGTAACTGCAAACGTCCCAAAAACATTTGTCTCAAATTGATTTCTATACTCCTCCAGCGGTATTTCTTCCGCAAATCCTGCCCCTGCATAGCCGGCATTATTGATTAAAACATCAATCGAAGGCAATCGAAGGAGCAGGTTTTTAAAGCTTTCAATGGATGAGGATGAGGTGACATCCAATTCGTGAATGGATATCTGTTCATGAACTCCCTCTTGTCTAGCTTTCTCCATTAACATTTTGCTTTTAGCCGTGTTTCTCATTGTTGCAATAACTTGAAAATCATTCTTTGCCAGCTCAATGGCCATCAAGGTTCCAAATCCGCTGGAACAGCCGGTAATGGCAGCATATTTCCTATCCAACTATCATCATCCTTTCTACGTAATGAATTTTTCCATTTCGATTGTAAATAGATATATAATTAAATGAAAAAGTATTATAAAATAGTAAATATATTGATAATAAGAGGATGAACAAGGTGGCACACATATTTTTCAGCATTTTCCTGCTTGTATCCGGTTTGTCTTCATCTGTGCAGCAAAGCCAGGAGCCGATTGATTTCAATGTGCATCTGCAGGGTCATGCCATTGTTATTGATTCACCTGCCCTAAAAAGCCCTGCATTGAGCAGCACATTAGCAGCTGCAGTAAAATTAACGGCGAAGCTGACCTATTATAAAGTATACCGGACCCATTTTCAGGCGCTAAATTCCCGTGCAATTCACAGAAGTAATGAATACATGATTCCCTATATGTTCCAGAGTAATTATCTCCGCATTTCATGAAATTTTAAAGAAACTTAAAAAAGTGTGGGGGAATGAAATTGGAAACGATTAAATCAATTTTAAATAATAACGGCATAAAACGATTCATTATTTTTGGAATTATTGTCCTGGCTCTTTACCTGCTGAGGAGCATGATTAATTTAATTCTGATTACATTTATATTTTCATTTTTGATGGATAGGCTTGTGAAACTTGTCCTATCGAGATTTAAACTGAATAGGAAACTGACGGTCATAACCCTTTATATGGGAATTATCGGCCTGCTTTCTATAGGGATTATCAAGTATCTCCCTTTAATTGTATCTGAAATATCACAGCTGTTTAAACAGGTTGAAAGCTTTTACACCCAAAAACATGACAATATAGTAATTACATATATTGTTCAAATGCTCGAAACAAATGAAATTACTAAATATCTTGAACAGGGCTTTGCGTTCCTGCTTCAATATTTTTCCGATATTAGTCATATTGCCATCCAGGTATTGCTGTCTCTAATACTTAGTTTGTTTTTCCTGCTTGAGAAACCGAAACTTATCGAATTCACCTTGAAATTTAAACACAGCAAAATCGCTGACTTTTATAATGAAATCGAGTATTTCGGAAGTAAATTTGTGCAAACATTCGGAAAGGTAATCGAGGCGCAGTTTGTTATTGCCACAGTCAATTGCATCCTGACAACACTTGCACTATGGATCATGGACTTTCCTCAGCTAATGGGATTGTCAATTCTTATTTTCCTGCTGGGATTAATCCCAGTAGCAGGTGTCATTATTTCGCTTGTCCCGCTATGTACAATCGCCTATTCTCTCGGCGGATTCATCCAAGTATTTTATATAGTACTTGTCATTATGGTTATCCACGCCATTGAAGCGTATATTTTAAATCCGAAGCTTATGTCTTCCAAAACGGATTTGCCTGTCTTTTATACCTTTATTGTCCTGATTTTCTCTGAACATTTCTTCGGAGTATGGGGATTAATCGTCGGTATACCAGTGTTTGTATTTATGCTGGATGTTCTTGAAGTCAAGAGCAATCCGCCGAAAATACAGTAATTTAAAAACACACAGTCCCGCTGTGTGTTTTTTCATCTTTTCAGAAATCTCCTTTTATTATCGGGCTGCTTCAGCCAATGCCTGAGCCCTTTTCCTGCGTGTGGTTCATCATTATATCTGGGTATGACGTGCAGATGGCTGTGAAGAATGGATTGATTTGAAGCTTCCCCCACATTCCAGCCAAGAGTATATCCATCTGGTGCATACTTTTTATCTAAATAATCTTTAGCTTTTTGCAGAAGTTCATATGTATCTTTCCACTCTTCCGCCGTTAGGTGAAAGGCATCGGAATGATGCGCTTTTGGCACTATGACCCCGCAGCCCTCCAATACATCCTGTTCTTTATCGTGCTGAAGAAAATAACAAGTGCTGTTTTCAAAAATGATATTTTGGAGAAGGTCCTTGTGCGGACTGCAAAAAGGACAATGATCCTGATACGGCATTTAATTATTTCCTTTCTTTGCGGGGTGATTGATCAGCAAATTCTCCAAAGCGGCTTTATGTGAATGCTCATCATATGCAGAGTTATTGATTACAGCCTTTCGGATAGACAGCTCCTTCAAGATTTCCTCTTCAGCCTGTCTCCTTGCTTTAAGAACCTTTAAAGTGCCTTCTGCCCCGCTTAAATGATTTTTCTTTCCATATCCTTGATTGGTATAATAATTGATAAAACCTTCAGACCAGGATTGAGGCCGTTCTTTTAACGCTTTCTTGAACGAAAAGTCAAGGTTATCCTGACTGATATAAATTAAAATCGGATTCAGCTTTTTCACCGAATTTTCCAATGCTAATACATAATTCCGAACCTTTGTAGGTGGAGCTCCATATTTAATCATTCCAACTGTAACAGGATTCTGTATAAAACAGCATTCAAAAATATGTACTTTTTTGCCGCTGGCAGCTCGATTGGAAAATCGTTCCCAATTTTTGATTATAAGTTTCATATTTTGATCCAAAGGAAGCTCATAGATATCATTTTTAAATACTTTTTCATAAAATGTGTCTGGAATATCAGGTCCAAGCTTTTTATACGGCAATAAATAGCCATTATTTTCCAGATAGCTTTTTTCGATAATTTGGTCTCTAAATGAACTGTATTCTCCCAGCAAACGATGCCACTCGTCATTCTCAAAAAAGGAGACGCTCTCATAATCTGCCGGGTGATCCAGATCACCTTCGCAGAATAGCTCTGACTCGATACCCTTTTGCATCAAAACTTCATGAACCAATCTTGCAGTAGTGGATTTTCCTGAACCAGGAAGACCCTCGATTAAAATTAGTTTTGAATCCATTGAATCACCTTCACAATATTTAGAATTTCCATTCTATTGTAATGTATAAAAAGAAAAACAAACAGCATTATAACTGTTTGTAGTTCGGATGAGGTTTATTTTATTGCCGGAAAAGTATTAAACAGATTTTTCCAGACAGGCAATTATGCGCTTCTCTATATCTGTTGCCATTTCTTTTAGATTCTGGTTATCAATCATGCTTATTAACGCGCTTGGCCTTGGCAGCCCTATCTTCGTTTTGCCGCCTTCTTTATATACCACGATTTTACAGGGGAGAAAATATCCAACTATTTTATCTTCTTTCAATACTCGCTCCGCCTCCTGCGGATTACAGACTTCAAGCACCTTAAATTCCTCTTCCAGATGAAACCCCTTTTCTTCAAGTTTTTCTTTAATATCAAAAGTCCAAAGCACACCAAACTTTTCATCTTCTAAATGTGTTTCCAATGCGGTAATTGCTTCTTCAATGGATTTCTCCGTTTCAATAGTGTAAGCAAAATTCATGGCAGTCACCTCTTTTTATTTCCTTCTTAATATGAACAGACTGCTGCTTTTTTACTATGGAATATTTTTTTGGAGAACTGCCTTGAGATATTTATAGCGACCATTTTAAGGTGAGCCGCTGAGTTTTCGTCGCCATGATCATATAAAAGCCTGCACTCAAAATTAACTGCGGTGTTTGTTAATTTCCTTTATCAAAACAGTTAGTGCATCGCTCATTGGGGAGGCTTGCATGTTATTAATGATTTGCCCTCTTCTTTTTTCGAGTTTATCCAGGGATTCAAGCAGGCTGTCTTTTGTTAAGTTCTCTTCATCCAATGTAAGGGAGAATCCTTTTTTTAAGAAAGATTCAGCGTTTAGTATTTGGTCTCCCCTGCTTTGTTTTTTGGTTAGAGGGATGATGAGCATTGGGATTTTTAAAGCCAGGAATTCAAAAATGGCATTGGATCCTCCCCTGGTGACGACTGTATCTGTAGCAGCGAGGATATCAGCAAGCTCATTGCTAATGTATTCGAATTGTCTGTAGCCTTTACTATTTATTAAACTCTCATCCTTCTGCCCTTTGCCGCATAGATGAACAATTTGGTATCTAGAAGTCAGCTCCGGAAGGGCTTCCCTGATAGTTTCATTAATTTTCTTAGCCCCCAGACTGCCTCCCATTACAGTCATAATTGGTCTTTCATCCGTAAATCCAAGAAACTCCCTTCCTCTCTCCTTATCACCTGAGAAGATTTCCCTTCTGATCGGAGATCCTATGGCCGTCGTCTTTCGTGCAGGAAAATGTGCTGCAGCTTCATCGAATGAAGTAAAAATCCTGTCTGCAAACCGCTGAGAAATTTTGTTTGCAAGTCCTGGAGTCAGATCACTTTCATGGATATAAATTGGTATTTTTAATGAGCTTGCCGCAATAATAACAGGCACCGATACAAATCCGCCTTTTGAAAATACAAGCTTTGGCTTCAGCCTTTTGAGCAGCTTTCGAGCTTCTATAATCCCTCTTAACACACGAAATAGATCTTTTGCATTTTCTTTATCCATGTAGCGGCGGAGTTTTCCGCTGCTAATTCCGTAATAAGGTATGTTAATCTCAGAAATCAATTCTTTTTCGATTCCTTTTATCGAACCGATATAGCGAATATCCCATTCTTCTTGGGAAAGTTCATTTATTATGGCGATATTCGGAGTCACATGCCCGGCAGAGCCGCCCCCTGTAAAAACAATCGTATTTTTCTTCATGTCCTACCTGCCTATCCAATTTTTAATTCCATTATATATCTAAGATACAAGTTTAAGCCCGATTGCTGCACTTAATACCATTGAAATAAAAAATATCCGTTTGGCATCTTTGGGCTCTCCGTACAAAATCATGCCTAGAATGGCTCCTCCAGCTGCACCAATTCCGGTCCAGACCGCATAAGCTGTACCCATCGGCAGTTCTTTCATGGCTAGCGCAAGGAACAAGAAGCTGGCGCCAAAACCGCCAACCAGCAGGAATAATGATTGCCAATTCCGTTTTTTGTGCCAGCTGTTAATCATGGTGACACCTGTCATTTCAAAAAGTCCAGCAAGAATTAGAAACACCCAGCTCATGAACTTTCAGCTCCTTTATCTTCATTTGTCACTAGCTTTAAACCCAGAACACCTAATAACAAAATAAGAACAAGAATTATTTTGGATAATTTCAAAGGCTCTCCGAAAAATATAATTTCAGATAAAACTGTACCAGCAGTGCCTAAGCCCACAAAGACAGCATAAACAGTTCCCACAGGCAGGACTTTGCCAGCCATTATCATCAAATAAAAACTGACTGCTATGCATAGGATGGTCCCTGTCCATGATAATGGATCATCCGCATGCTTCAAACCAATCACCCAAAACACTTCAAAAAATGCGGCTATAAATACCTTCAGCCACTGCATGAAATCAGCCCCTTTTAAACGAATAGTATTCCCGGAAAAAAGAAAAAAGCCCGGAAGATATCTGATGAACAGTATCTCCCAGGCTTTTATCCTTCCGTGGCATAGCTTTAATAGCTATGAGTTTTCTCTCGGACCAGGCCAGCAGCTGCTGCGGAACCCTAGAAAACCTTTTTATTAGATTTACTGGCATTATAACAAAATAAAAATAGATTTTCCATAATAATTAATGGAAATATCAAGACACATGATTAGCAAGGACATATTCTTTTTCCCAATTCCGGCTGTCTGATATTTCAGCTGATAAAGAATGCAATGAGCACATGGATGCAATATGACTGATTGATGGCGGATAGGGGCTTCTCCTAATATGACCTATTATACAGCTCAAAGCCATCTCATAGTCGAATTCCCGGCAATATTCAAAATAATAATGAACGATATCGTTTTTGATCCGAAAATTGGGATATATTCTTTCAATAAGAACAAAAAGCTTCAGCATCTCTGTTTTGTTCATTTTACCAATCCTTTATTATTATGTTAATTCAATTATTGCCTGTTTTACTAAAACAAAACCCCTGCATCTCCACAGGGGTTTCGCTTTACATATTCAATTCAAGCGCTACCGGGCAATGATCGCTGCCCATAATGTCGCAGTGAATCTCTGAATCTAGTATTCTTTCTTTTAGCTTTTCGGACACGATGAAATAATCAATCCGCCAGCCGATATTCCGCTCTCTAACCTTGGCCATATACGACCACCAGGTATAAGCTCCCTCAGCTTCAGGATATTTATAGCGGAATGCATCAACAAACCCACAACTAAGCAATCTGGTCATTTTTGCCCGTTCTTCATCCGTAAAACCTGAGTTGCCTCTGTTGGATTTAGCATTTTTTAAATCTTTTTCGAAATGAGCCACGTTTAAGTCACCGCACATGATCACAGGTTTAATCTGATCCAGGCCGAGTAAATACTCCCGAATCCGCTCTTCCCACTCAAGACGGTAAGGAAGCCGGGCCAGGTCACGCTGTGAATTCGGAGTATAGACATTAACGAGATAAAAGCCATCATACTCAAGCGTGAGAATCCTGCCTTCAGGTTCTGTTTCGTCATCGCCCACTCCATAGCGAACAGAAAGCGGTTCTTTTTTTGTGAAAATAGCTGTACCGGAATACCCTTTTTTTATCGCATAATTCCAGTATTGGTGATAGCCTTCCAGTATGAGCTCGATCTGTCCTTCCTGCAGTTTGGATTCCTGAATGCAAAATATGTCTGCATCCACTTCTTTGAAGTAATCCATGAATCCTTTTTTCACACATGCCCTTATGCCATTCACATTCCATGAAACAAGTTTCATTGCTATTATATCTCCTTATGTTAAAAAATCTGCCTGTTTACAACATTATCATGGATATTCATTACTTGCACAGTTAAAGTACTGTAACGTGAACGGCAATCAACAAAATACGGGTAAATGTATCATACTTTGAAAAGAGTGACCTATTGCTTGAATATTATGGTTCCGGCATTCATCTGCACTAATTTGACCTTTTCACCCCGCTTAATACTTTCATATAATGTTGCCGTCAGCTCAAAGGATTTGCCATTATCCAGCCGAATCCAATATTCTTCATGCGTGCTAAAGTTGCTTAGGTAATTATCAACCGCAGTCTGCCGATATTTTTCATCTATCTCCCCTTCGTATTCAGTCATTTTAGTTTCTGCAGCTACAAATCCTGAAACGAAGCCATAATAGACGACCAGCAATACGGCGGCCATTTGAATATAGAGTCCTGATTCCATCCACTTTTTCAATTGTTTATCCCTCTGTTTCTATTGTTGTTAGTGAGCTACCCTCAATAGATTGGGATAAACCTGAGAATTTCAAACCTCCATACCATAATAAATGCTCAAATCAGCGGACATTTCACATTCGTCTATTTACTGCATCATATAACTGCGTGGCTGCTTTTTCAGGTGAATCCGCCTGGCTGATTGCAGAAATGACAGAAACACCGTCCGCTCCTGCCTTAATAATGGGAGGTGTATTTTCAGAAGTAATTCCGCCTATTCCTACAACAGGAATTTGGATATCAGCAGTTCTCAATTCTGTCAAAAAAGTAAGACCCTGAACGGCTTTTGCATCTTCCTTTGTGGATGTCGGATAAATAGGCCCTATGCCAAGGTAATCTGCGCCTTGACGGATCGCTGTTTCCGCTTCCTTCATGCTGTGCACTGAGACTCCCAGGATTTTGCTGCCAATTTTCCTGCGGACCACATCGGCTGCTTCATCGTCCTGGCCTATATGGACACCATCTGCATTTATTTTAAGTGCCAATTCAATATCATCATTTACAATAAAAGGGATATTGCTCTCTTTGCAGAATGCTTGAAGCTTTTTTGCGAGCGATTCCTTTTCTTTACCATGAAGGCATCCTGCTCCTTTTTCACGGAATTGAAATAACGTTATGCCTCCTTTGATGGCTGATTGAAGGACTTTTTCAGGATCATGATGGCAATTTGTGCTGCCCATTATGAAGTATACTTTTAATAAGTTTCTCATTGCCTGCGGATTAACAGCCATATACTTCAGTCTCCTTCTTTCTTCTATTGAACGCCCAGTGATTGGTAGGTCCATGACCGCTGCCAATTCCCAATTCATATTCAATTGCTGCCTGGATGAATTTTTTTGCCCGATCAACAGCTTCTGGCACGGTAAGACCGTCAGCGAGGCCAGCGGTGATTGCAGCCGAAAAAGTGCAGCCTGTTCCATGTGTGTTGGCTGTTTGTATTCTGTTGCTCTTAAATTCCGAAAAACTTTCTCCGTCAAATAGAAGGTCTGCTGCTATGTCTTTTGCTTCATCATGGCCGCCTTTTATGATGACATTTTTCGCTCCAAGGTAATGCAGTCTTTTTGCTGCTTCTCTTTTATCCTCCAGTGAACGAATACTTATGTCCGTTAATACCTCTGCCTCTGGAATATTCGGGGTAATCACCATAGAGAGCGGTATAAGATGCTTTTTCATCGCTAATATCGCTTCATTCTGAAGAAGACTTGCTCCTCCCTTTGCAATCATCACTGGATCAATGACGACATTTTTCCATCCGTATCTCACAATTTCATTGGAAACACTCCCGATTATATCTGCGCTAAAAAGCATTCCTGTCTTCACAGCGTCAGGTCTGAGGTCTTCTCCTATCGACTGAATTTGAGCAGAAACTGCCCCTGCTGTCATTGGATAGACTCCCTGAACGCCCTTGGTGTTTTGAGCGGTCACCGCAGTCAAAGCAGACATGCCGAAAACACCGAGTTCCTGAAATGTTTTTAAGTCTGCCTGAATGCCCGCGCCGCCGCCGCTATCCGAACCCGCTATGGTTAAAGCTTTGTTCACTTTCATTTATATTGCCTCCTATCCGATCGTTTTTTCAAAAGAGCCATATGATTCAACATCTGCAGCAGAAATGTTATATAAGCTATTCAAAAACTCGATTTGGAAAGTGCCTGGGCCTTTGCCATCCGATTTTTCTGCAGCGATTTCTGCAGCAGTGCCATAAACAACCAATGAAGTTACTGCCGCTTTTACAGGATCCTTTTCAACAGCAGCGAAAGCTCCTATTACAGAAGTAAGAAGACATCCGGCACCCGTTACTTTCGTTAGAAGAGGATGGCCATTGTTAATGGCAAAAGTGGATCTTCCATCTGAAACGATATCCTGTTTTCCTGTAATAACAGTGACTGCACCAAGTTCTTTTGCTGCCGACATAGCAAGCTCTGAAGTATTTCCTGCTGCTTCAACTGCATCTACGCCCTTTATACTCCATTTCTGTCCTGCAGCGTTGGCAATTTCTGCAGCATTGCCTCTTATGATGGTAATATTTAATTCTTCTACTATTCTTTGAGCTGTTTCTGTGCGATAGGCCGTGGCGCCGACACCAACCGGGTCAAAAATGACTGGCACCCCATGCTGATTTGCTGATTTGCCCGCTATGAGCATACTTTTTACTTCTTTTTCAGTCAGTGTTCCCATATTGAGAACCAATGCACCAGCTATTTTAGCCATGTCAGCTGCCTCTTCATGTGCATATGCCATCACAGGTGATGCCCCGATTGCCAGCAGGCCATTTGCCGTAAAGTTGGTTACCACCACATTGGTGATATTATGTACCAGAGGATTTGAATCTCTTAGTTTTTCCAATAGACTGCTAATCTCCTGAATGTTCATCTAAATTCCTCCTTTAATTCATAACCAGTCCGCCATCCACAACCAGATTTTGTCCTGTAACTGCCCTTGTCCATGGAGAAGCGAAGAAGACTATCGCATCAGCCACTTCTGCGGGATCTGTGACTTTTCTTAATGGAGTCGAGTTTTCGATAATTTCAAAGACTTCCTTAGATGTCGAAGCACTGGCGTCCGTCGTTTTTAACAAACCGCCCGATACCATATTTGCAGTAATTCCATATTGGCCCAGCTCATTCGCCATATTTCTGGTGAAGCCTAATAAAGCAGCTTTGCTGGTCGTATAGTCATGATAGGGTACAACTGGATGCTGGAATAGGTTGGTGCCGACCGAGATTATCCTGCCAAACTCCTGTTTTTTCATATCTTCAAGACCTGCCTGAACTGTGTTCAATGCTCCCAGGATTGCACCTTCCAGCTGGTTTTTGTAATCGTCCCATTTAATTGTTTCTGCATCTTTTTTTGAAATAGGGTCAAATTGAAAGTTCACGAGTGCATTATTGACTATGGTTGTAATGGGGGCTCCAAAGTGTTCCTTCGTCTTTTGAAACATGGATTTCACTTGAACCCTGTCCCGAATATCAGCACGAATGGCAATTGCTGTTTCGCCAATTTCCTTCTGCAGAGCATGGGCTTTTTCCTCGCTATGGAAATAGTTAATGACAACTCTCGCCCCTTCTCTCGCGAATGCTTTTGCTGTTTCTTTGCCCAGCCCTCTGCTGCTGCCTGTAATAATGACAATCTGCTCGTTAAGATTCATAGAAAATCCTCCTTATTGATAGCCAATTCATTTGTTTTTGAGAACAAAATAAAAACCAGATCCGCAATTGGACCTGGCTGAATAATCTAAGAGAAAGAACATCGTTCCCCGCAATTACTACTTTCCTACGCTGGTATGATCCAGATCAGGTCCGAAGGGTAAAAAACAGTCCGGTTTCTTTCTCAGCCCGCGCATCGGGCACCCCTAGCAGTAAAACTATTAAGTTGGCTGTTTTCATCTTAGCTTGAAACGTTAAATCTGTAAAGTCTTGCAATTCTGCCTGTTCCTCTTTAAGGTGTAATAGAAATACATAACTTGGAGGAATCAAAGAATGGCTGAACACCAATTCCATTTAAAAGCACATTGGCCAGGACTTCGGAATGATGTTGGAGAAATTGAAACAGGCGGGCTGAAAACAAAGGTTTCCATTCCGCCAGAAATGGAAGGACCCGGAATCGGAACAAATCCGGATGAAATGCTGCTGGGGGCGGCGGCAACTTGTTATATTATTACCCTGGCCGCCATGATGGAACGGAGCAAACTTGAGAAAGAAGACCTTTCGATGGAATCAATCGGTATTGTGGATGTAACCAAAGGAGTGATTACCTATAAGAAAATTATTCATCGCCCTGTTATCTTGTTAAAGGCTGACGCGACAGAAAAGGATCAATCACTTGCGCGAAAGCTGGCGCAAAAAGCTGAAGCATCCTGTATGATTTCCAGGGCGATTAAAGGAAATGTGGAAGTAGCACTGGAAGAAACCATTCTAAATAACAAAAAATCATCGGAATAAACCAAAAACCGGCATGATTGCCGGTTTTTATTCTTTAAAGAGCCCACTTTCGGATTGCCTTTGCAACACCAGCTTCATCATTCGTTCCCGTAACAGCATTGGCTGTTTCTTTCACAATATCCTGCGCATTTCCCATTGCTACTCCCCAGCCTGATTCCTCGATCATGGCAATATCATTCAAGCTGTCACCCATTGCCATTACATTATCCATCGAAATGCCAAGAAGCTCTGTAACCTTCTGGATACCTCTGGCTTTATTGATGCCCAGAGCATTTACCTCAATATTAGTTAAGCTGGAATTTGTAATTTCCAGACCCCCTTTTGTTTGAAGCTCTTTATGAATGAGTTCCCTGATTTCATCATCTGATATATCAAATCCAAATTTAAGCCATTCATGGTCATGAATATTTTCAGGCATTTCATTCGTCCAAACCCGTTCGCAGCTTGTTGCCCAGAAGTTGGTCTTATGTGACTGGGATAGGTTCCACATCCACTCCATTATTTTTGAATCAACTGGAGTCCTTGAGATAGATTCACCATCAGGGCCAAATATTTCACTGCCGTTGACTGTGATCAAGTAGGAGTTCAATTCCAAAGAATCGGCATGGTCTCCTGCAGTAAGCCTGGATCTTCCAGTACTCAAAATAACTTCAATCCCTTTTTCCTTTGCCTCTCGTATGGCCTTACGGTTTTCATCAGGAATTTCCCCCCTGGAATTCAACAAGGTTCCATCCATATCAAGAGCGATTAATTTGATCTGTGGAGCAATATTTGATTGTGACATAATAATCTCCCTTCTTTTTTGCACAATATAGCCATTATATAAATAAACAATCCTCCCATCAAAAACAAAGCACTTGGGCAGAATCATTTTTTCAATATAGGGATTATTATTCCCAATCTAAATGTATAGGCTAGAATTACTCAATATGAACAAGTGATGTGATGATGAATGCCTTCCATATTATTTTTGCTCCTTCTGTTCTTAACCTATGCATTGATGTGGATTTATTTAATCAGGATTAAAGTGAATAAATAATCATGAGCAGACTAAATGGTTTGCGCTTTTTTTGTATAATCTTAATAAATGCCAAAAAGTTGAAGCGATTTGCTTGCATCTGTCGTCTAACTGTCAGTCAAAACAAAAGGCAGCCGGAATCGGCAGCTGGCATTTAAGCAAGGAGGCAGTCATGTGAGCACTGATGAGTATGTAAAACGGTCGATTGCTGATCAAGTGGACCGAGCTCTCGTTCTTGAAATGATCATGGATGAGTATGGAACCGTTTTGAAGAGATTAATATACAGCTATGTGAAAGACTGGAATGCTGCCAGTGATCTAACACAGGATACCTTTATTACTGTGTATGAAAAGCTGGAAAGTTTCCAGCAAAGATCTTCCTTTAAAACGTGGATTTTTACAATTGCTATAAATAAAAGTAAAGACTATCTTAAAAGCTGGCATTACCGCAATATGGTCATGAATGAAAAGGTTTTTTTTCTGAAAAAGGCTAGAGAAAAAGATCCTGAAGCATCATTTCTTGAACGGGATGAAAATCAAGAATTGCTAAAAACGATAGAATCCCTCACAGTAAAATACCGGGAAGTCTTCCTTCTCCATTATTACCAGGATCTCAGTCTGGCTGAAATAAGTGAGACCCTTCATATCCCTATTTCTACTGTTAAAACAAGGCTGTACAGAGGACAGGAAAAAGTGAAGAAGATACTATCTGCTTCAGAAAGAGGTGAACAGCATGGCTGAACTGAATCAGGATGTGAAGAAAGTATTGAATGCTGCATGGACGAAAGATTCTGTTTTCACAGAAGAGGAAAAACAGAGAGTCAGAAACCGGATCGGCACTTCTGCTATTAAAGGCAGGAAAAAAGACTATGTACCAAAGCTTCTTTCTGCAGCTGCTGCTGTTGGGTTTATACTATTGATTGGCGGGATTGCCGGAATTCAGACAGATGTCTTTAACAAGCAAAATGGACAGGAGACCGCCATTTCAGATAAAGATTTTTATCCCGGCCTTGCAGATGGCGCTATGCTAAACAACTGGAAATTGAATAGTTTCGAGAAGGACTCATATGGGCACCTTTCTGCAGCTTTTACTGGGAAGGCAGAGGTCACAGGCACTCTGGATTTTCAGGAGGAAATTGTATACTTTCTCCCTGATCATGATTCCTTAAAATTACTGCCGCTCATGGATGGCAAGAACATAAAAATAACTTTTAATGAGACGGATCAGGAGATGCTGAAAAAGGTGTTTGGTATAACCGAACCAATTAAAAAAGAGAGTATTTCTTTAATTATAGGTGGATATCGCGCTGCGGAAGGCTCTGTACATCAGGCTGAAGTCTTAGAGGTGGCAACGCCAAAAGATCCTCCAGTGGAAGCTGTTCCATTTCAGCTGGCCCTGAATAATAATATGGAACTGGTCCTTCGGGAGCCTTTAAACCATGTGTATAAAGAATTTTCTTTAAGAGGGACGGATGAGATCTTAAGAGGTTTAAGCCCGGCAGAAGTATTCCAGCTGTACTTGTTTGCAGAGGAAATTGAGGATTATTATACTCAATATGCATTGTTTAACCATGATCCGGATATCGAAAAACCGTTTCCTACTCTGAATCATTACCTTAATGCTATAAGCGAGTCTCCATCTATCCCAGAAGAACAGACATTATTGCATCGAGTGAAGAACGCCCGTTTAGAAGAAGTCATTATCGATGACTCTTCAGCTTATATTTCCATATCTGAAGAGGATGGGTTTGGCTTCGGCCTAAGTAAAAACAGCGAAGGAATATGGAAAGTAAACTGGATGCCAACGCAATAAAATGGCTGGGCTTGTACCGCTTATGGTGCAGGCTCTTTACTTTTACCTAAATAGGCCCCCAAAGAACACGATGATCGCTAATAAGGATGAAAGAAACAGGGTGAGGATAATGGAAAATAATACATGAAAGCCCGCCTGCCAGTTTTGGACTTTCTTTAAGACAAAAACACTCACAAGGAAGACAAGGACTGTCAGGAGCAGGAGGAGCGAAAATGGACGATGGCCGATTTTATTCAGATAAATATCATACAGAGGCGAAAAACCCAGCAGCAAAAATAAACCGAGACATATAAACGATAATATGAAAACAAAATGGCTTAATTTTTCCGGCATGGTTAGTCCCCCTTCTATAAAATGATCTTCTCTTTAATAAATTGTATGAAAACATATGATTTTATAAAACTTTTAATTCATTCATTGTTTTTATATGGTATAAATATCTTTAGGTATACTAAATAAAAAGAAGGTTTTTTTGTGAATAAGAATTTATTGATCACCTTTTTTACTGCTGTATTAGGTGCAGTATTATTTTCTTTGCTGCATATTCCGGTCGCCTTTTTGCTTGGTGCATTGACTGCCGTTATGATTGGAAGCCGGCTCAGCAGGATTCCGTTTTATTGGCCTGCCGGATTTCGCGATGCCGGGATTATCATCGTCGGATACAGCATCGGCCTTTCTTTTACACAGGAAGCGGTTCTGCTTATCCTTCAGAAGCTCCCTTTTATTTTGCTCGTTACCGTTTGCATGGTTCTCTTTAGCGCCATATCTGCACTTCTCATTGCGAAATTAATGGGCATCGACTATCCGACAGTTTTGATCGGCAGTATTCCCGGAGGTCTGTCACAAATGATTCTTCTGGCAGAGGAAGTCAAAGGAATAGATATCACGGTTGTTACCTTTATGCAGGTCGCACGGCTGACCATGATTATCTTCATCGTTCCTATACTAGTATTCGGACCTTGGCTTAATGTCCCAAGTGGCCCTGGTTTTGAAGCGGCAGAACCTTTATGGGGTGATTTATTTCCTGAAATTTTACTCTTTGCCTTCGTTTCTTTTGCCGGCATTATCCTAAGCAAACGCCTGAGGCTCCCTACCCCGTACCTTCTCGGTCCGATTATGGGAACAGCGGCCCTTGTCATTTCCGGTGTAAAAGGACCCGAACTCCCGCCACCTGTTTTGGATTTATCACAGCTATTAATCGGGGCTCACATCGGCATGATGATGAAGCCTGAAAAGCTGGCCAATAAATTCAAAACCATTTCACTGGCTGCATTAAGCGGCCTGCTTCTCATTACGGGTTCGGTGCTGCTTAGTTTTATGATTATGCACTTTTTTCACCTTTCCCCTGCCACCAGCTTTTTGAGCCTTGCACCCGGAGGCATGGACCAAATGGCCATAATCGCCCATGAAACCGGCGCAGATTTAGCCATAGTAACAGGCTATCAGCTTTTTCGGCTGTTTTTTATCTTCTTTGTAGTACCTCCATTTTTAAAATGGATCTTTGTAAAGTTTAAGAAATTGGCATCCTCAAGCTAAAAAGAAGGGACTGCAAGCGGCAGCCCCCTTTTTTGCTATTATTCTAGTTAATGACAATGGCCTGTGAACCCATCAGCTCCCAGGCTTCTATAAACTGCTGTTTGGGCACCTTTTTATTTTTTGTGCCATACGGGTCGTTAATATAGATATATTCCTCGTCATATCCGGTAATTGCAACACTATGCATCTGGAATGTCACATCGACTGGCCCGCCCGGTGTACTCCAGGTTTCAAAGGATGCTGCGGGCGATAGGCTTGCAGTTGTAATAATCCAGACCGGCGATCCTTCTGCAATTTTTTCAAGCAGCACATCAAATGGCTTGCCAGTCAGATTCTCAGCACGTTCAGGAAAATACTTTTTCGCCAGTTCGAAAATCGGCCCCTGATAAACGCCTAACCCTGGTCCATCCTCCATGTTGCCGACAAAGCCTTCATTGGGATTCCCGTATTCACCTCCGCTATATCTAAGCGGCACCCGGTTAATTTCCTGTGCTAATTTATTTTTAGATACTTGAATGCCTTCATAACTTATAATCATTGCTAAACTAGCAATCTCACATCCATTATACAGGCGGGGATTATCCATTTGATTGTATAATGGCACATCCAGGAGAACGGATTTCTTCTGAATTTCCTGCTTCACAATCGGTACATGTTTTGCCTCCGCATGCGGAACTGCGCTATAGTGAATTTCATTTTGTTTTGACGGTTCATTGCTGCCCATCTTTATGCTTCCAAAAGTCAGCGACAAACCAACCCCGGCTGCAACAGACAAAGCAATAATTCTATTACCCAATTTACCCTGCTCCCTCTTAATATCGCTGTTTTTTATAACATTCCAGTTTCCTAAACTCAAATTCCATTGTGACATAGCCGCCCTGATATGACAAATAGCTTGCTGACTGGCAAATTCTTTATGTTTTTTGTCAAAATGGCTCCTTTTTGCTTTTTTCTGATGAATATCGTCTTCTTTTGATAGCTTTTGTCAAGCGGCAGGAAAAAACGGGATATCATGCTGAATAGTTAGGTAGAAGTTGTTTCGGAACTGGCATCCGAATGATTCAGAATCTATTTCTTTATGAAAGGGCTGAGTAAAATGGATACGCAATATATGAAAGCTTATACAATTAAAGAGGTTTCTAAAATGCTGAATGTGCCTCCTGGAACACTAAGGCAATGGGAAAAGGATTTAAATGGACTTTTGCTGATTCCCCGGTCAAAACAGGGAGCCCGTTTTTATACAGACCATGAAATTGCATTGCTTGAAAAGGTAAAGCAGATGCGCGATAAAAATTTAAGCAAGGATATGATCCGCGAATTAATGCAAAAACATATGGACTTTGCTTCTGAAACCGGTTCAGAAGCAAATGAAACATCCTTGGCGGCAATAAATCAGGAAACAGCATTACATACAGAGCATCAGGCTGTCATGGACGCCGAACAATTCATGGCATTGATGGATAGTTTCAGGGACAGTTTAATTGCAGATGTCAGAAATGAAATTCGCAGCGGCGTTCGAAAGGAAGTTTTAGACGAAGTGAAAAAAGAAATTAGCAAAGGATCATTGCATACTGTTAAAAGCCTGTCGGATTCGATTTATAAATCAGGAGAAAAAACGAAAGCAGAAATTGAATCACTTGGCGCAAGGATAGAGCAGTCTTCTGAGAATACTTCTGAAGCGTTCGGAACCCTTTCAAAAAGGGTGGCGAAAAGTACGAAACGTACTTCAGATCAAATTCATCATTTGACAAACAAGCTGGCAGAATCCTCGGAAGCGTCTTCTGAAGAGTTCAAAACCATGATTCATTACATTTCATCTTCTGCTGAGGTGACCAGCACCGAAATCAGCTCGCTGATTGAAACGTTAAACACAGACAGAGAAATTTATATCGATACCATTAATAAAGAACGGGAACAATACTGGCATGAGGTAAAGCAGCGGGAAGAAGTTTTTCAGGATATGATCGTCTCATTCCGAAGCGCGGCTGCTGCACAGGAATCCGGGAAAAAATGGTGGGAGTTCTGGAAATAGGTTATGTGATTATTTAAGGGTTGTGCCATTTAATTTATATAAATTCATTAAAAGAACCAGGAGAATATACTCTTCTCCTGGTTTTAATTTCCCCTCTATCTGGTACTATTTGGTTTGGGTTTTAATGGAGGCTCATTTACTGGGAGCCTTCAGGTTCACTCTGCTATAGAACCGGGATTAATATTTTTCCCGTAGAAAATTTCGTCCATCTCCGTTGTTAGCCGTTCAGTGATCTCTTCTGCTTCTTGAGGATCAAGCTTTTCCTTCGTGTATCCAAATAAATAATTATCTAAATCAAAATCCCTTATTTTACATTTGGTGTGAAAGGTGTGAGCCTGATAAATATTCACATCGATCATATCAAAATCTTCTTTTACTTCTTCAGGAATATAATTTTGGATTGAACTGATGTCATGGTCGATATAGAGTTTTTTTCCGTCCGTGTCCCGTGTAAATCCTCTTACTCTGTAGTCGATTGTCATGATGTCCGTATCAAATGAATGGATGAGGTAATTAAGGGCCTTTAGCGGGGAGATTTCTCCGCATGTAGATACATCAATATCGGCCCTGAATGTGCTGATTCCTTCGTCCGGATGATATTCAGGATAGGTATGGACGGTAATATGGCTTTTATCCAGCTGCATGACTACATTATCAGGCAGCGGGCCAGGAGATTCATCATAAGATTCATCCGGGACTTCTACTACCGGTCCTTCAGATACCAGGACGGTCACACTTGCACCTTGTGGCACATAATCCTGCTGTGCCACATTTAAGACATGGGCACCAATGATGTCGGAAACATTCTTTAAAATCTTTGTAAGCCGCTCCGCACTGTATTGCTCATCAATATAATCTATATAGGCTTCACGCTCTTCCCTCGTCTTTGTATAACAGACATCATACATATTAAAGCTGAGTGATTTCGTCAAATTATTAAAACCATGGAGTTCAATTCTTTGTTCCGGTGTTAATTTCAACATGCTTCCCCCTTTGCAGCAGCTATGCATCTGTTCATTTTTATAATTATGTTACCCAAACTATCCTTTTAAAAACGGAAAATATCTAATCGCGCAGCCAAAAGCGTTAGAGAATCTGCCAAACAGGGTAGAAAAATAAGGAAGGCATCAATGTTTTGCATTACCGCATTTTTAAAACTTATAATGAATGGGCATACCTTTGATATGGGTTGAAAGGTATATGGGAGGAGATTTATTGAGGAAGTTTTTATTTATTTTTATCCTGTTATTTATCGGTTTCGCCTTTTCACAGCCAGAAGGGAAATTGGCAGATGAATCTAATTCAGGAACTGTAATTGATAATATAAAATCTGAATTTCAGCTTTTTAAAGACAATGAGGAAGTTCTGGCTATTTTAAGTGGTGTGATGGAAGAGGCACAAAACTGGGCAGATGAATTCCTTCAGACAATCGGGCAATATACCGGTGACGAATATCAAACTACAGAGGATAAAGCCGAAAAGCCTGTTTTAGAAGCTCCTGAGGAGCAAACCTTTTCTATTCATAATATAGAAATAGGCGATGAGAAGTCGGAAATAGAGAGCAAGCTCGGCTCCTCGAAACGTTCCTCCGCAAATGAATTTGGAACAGACTGGCATGCTTATCATGATCAATATCAAAATTTTGTAATGGTCGCTTATGACAAGCAAGAGAAAGCTGCAGGCATCTATACAAATCAGGATTTGATTTCTTCATCAAAAGAGATTGCCTATGGAACGCCAAAGTCTTCAGTTTTGCAGCAGCTTGGAGATCCGCTGGACAAAATGAGAAAGGGCTTTGTAATCTATCAGCTCGAAGAGAATCGGGATTATGATTTATACGAATTGGATGGGAATTATGTAACCATATTCTATGATAAGCATCGTGACAATACGGTAACTTCAATACAAATAATCAGTAAATCACTTGAAGAGCAAAAAGATTCCTTTTATGCTAATGCCAGCAGCTCTCTAAAGGAAGGGTTTGAATATCAGCTTTTCGATATCACAAATGCCGAGAGAATAAATCACGGAGTTCCTGTTATGGAGTGGGATGATACGGTTAAGGAAACGGCGCGAAAGCACAGCAGCGACATGGCGGAAAACAATTATTTTGATCATACCAACCTCCAGGGCCTATCCCCTTTTGACAGAATGCAGGCGGATGAAGTTTCATTTATGGTCGCCGGGGAAAACCTTGCTTCCGGTCAATTCAGCAGTATCTTTGCTCATGAAGGATTAATGAACTCACTTGGCCACCGCAAAAATATTCTGCGTGCCGATTATGAATTTTTAGGTGTTGGTGTTGCTTTTAATTCAAAGTCACAGCCTTATTATACGGAAAACTTTTATGCCAAATAAAAGCTCCCGCTTCTGCAGGAGCTTTTTTTCGCGGCTGTTTATAAAAATCCCCTTTAAATTATACTGTTCATTCAGCCTAGCGGAAAAATCCCGTATTTAACATTTCCCCCTTTTGTGCATACCATATATCAGCCTATTTAAAATTAGGGAGATGAGGGTGAGACAGATGGCAGTTGTGAAGGCACGTGATCAAGATATAGATTTGCTTGCCCGCCTCCTTCGTGCAGAAGCAGAAGGAGAAGGACAGCAGGGCATGTTAATGGTAGGAAATGTGGGAATTAACAGAGTCAGGGGCAATTGTTCGGATTTCATCGGGATTCGTACCATTCCGGAAATGATTTATCAGCCGCATGCTTTTGAAGCAGTCCAGAAAGGCTATTTTTATCAGAGGCCAAGAGAAGTGGAAAGAAGACTCGCACGGAGGGCTGTAAGAGGGGAAC
Source organism: Cytobacillus oceanisediminis (assembly GCF_022811925.1). Taxonomy (NCBI): domain Bacteria; kingdom Bacillati; phylum Bacillota; class Bacilli; order Caryophanales; family Bacillaceae; genus Cytobacillus; species Cytobacillus oceanisediminis. The sequence goes on from NZ_CP065511.1 coordinate 2,790,850, forward strand.
GGATTTGGCCAGCCAAATTTGCTCTATGGTATTTCAGGCCCCCTGGGGATTGTCCAGCTACATGGTATAATCAGCCTTTAGTAGGAAGATTCAAGCTTCATTGCTTTTATGAGCCTACAGCGGAAGAATGCGAGAACATTTACAATACATTTTAAGAAAAGCGGAAGCGCCTTGCCCACTAAAGGATCGCAGACTAAGAACGCCACGTCCTCTCAAAAGCTGCCGCTTTCGGTCGTGCGATGTATCGCTGGCGTAGCTTTCCTTGTCCTGGGGGCCTCCTCGAGGGGGGAGGCTGCTTGCGCTAGACAGTTATCGACGTTCAAAATTTTATAATTATCTTTAAAAGAATCCCTGCCACTCGTTTTGGCGGGGATTTTTCCTGAAGATTATATTTCCAGATCGATCAGAATGCCTTTTTTTACGTAGTCAATTATTTTCCCAGCTTCATCAAACACTCTTTTTCTCCCATAAGGATTCTGCATCCATTGTTCCTTCCCGGTTGCACCGTCATCAGAACATACAAGAGAATAGTGAATCCACTTCGGCATATACGTCAATAATGTCAGGTGCAGCCTTCTCATGTGAAAAGGAGCCGTCACAATGATGATATTTGAGATGTTCTCCAGACCGCACATACGATCCATAACCAGCATAGAGGCAAGCACATTTTCTTTCGTATGAAGAGAGATATTCTCAATGAAAAGGTCTTTTGGAGGAATTCCGTACCCTATTGCTTTTTTCATTAACATTTCTGCTTCAGTCAATTCATAGCCAGGCCACTTTACACCGCCGGAGAAAAGTAATTTATTAGCCCTGCCTTCTTGATAAAGACTAATGGCTTGAGGAAGTCGATATTCTGCTGCCTTGCTGCTTCCTGGCACAAAAATTAAATCCCCTTTATCCAGATCATCTTCAATCCCAAAGTAAAGCAGCTTGGATACAGCATCCTCATTTAAATGACTGGGGCTGAATTCCGAGATTTTCACAAATCTCCCTCCTTTCGTTCCCAGCTTTTTAATTGCCTATATTATACTATTCATCAAGGACAAGAGCTCTACTTATATATGCCTAATTCATATGAAAAAGCAGCGGAAATCCGCTGCTTTAGATTAGAATGTTTTCGCTTTGTCTTTTGCACGTGCAATAGCATCTGCTTTGATTTCTTCAGCTTTATCAGGCATTGCATTGTGCCCTTCCACAAAAAGACCCTCGAATGAAGGAACACCGAAGAATTGCATTAATACTGTCAAATAGCGGTGACCCATTTCCATCTCTGCTGCAGGTCCTTCGGAATAGATGCCTCCGCGAGCCTGGATGTGAATCGCTTTTTTATCAGTCAATAATCCAATTGGACCTTCTGCCGTATACTTAAAAGTTTTGCCGGCTACTGCTACAGAATCAAGATACGCTTTCATTACTGGAGGGAACGAGAAGTTCCAAAGCGGTGTAACGAATACATATTTATCGGCTGCAACGAATTGTTCGCTTAATTCGGATAAGCGGCCTACTTTCGCCTTTTCATCTTCTGATAGTTCCTCAAAACCTTTTCCGGACTGAAGTTTACCCCATCCGCTGAATACATCCACATCAATTTGCGGGATATTTTCCTTGTATAAATCAATGTGAACTACTTCATCATTTGGATTAGCTTCTTTGTATGAATCAATAAAAGCCTTTCCTGCTGCCATGCTATATGACACCTTATCGTCATGAGGGTGTGCTGTAATATACAAAACTTGAGCCATAATTCAATCACCTTTCCATTTTGAGTTGACAGTTTAGTTTGAATCAGAAATAAAGTATGTATTCATCTGCAGTATGAACATTTTTATTCTTAATCCGAGATAATCATATTCAAAATAAAAGAGAAATTCAAGTCATCTGCTCATGCCTACTTTAATTACCCTTATTATTTGCAAATTAATCCACTGAAATTAAATAAAGACCCAATACGGGTCCTCAATTATTCTTGTTCTTCAGTTGAGTATGGATTGCTTCCGATATTTTTTCTCATTTCGTCCGTCAGTTCAAAAGGAATGCTTGAGTCTTTGTCATCTTTTTCATAGTTCATTTGCACGCTTCCGTCATAATGGAACGGTTTATTTTCCATGCGAAGGTCACCCCGAATACTTTATTTTTATTTTATTATACACTGAAAAGGACCTATTTTGTCAGAAAAATATAAAAATTATATATTTATTTCCCTGCTCCTATTGTCCCCGGGGAGCATCCATTTTTATTCTGATTTATTAAAAAATAAAAAAAGCATTATTTCCAATAGGAAATAATGCTCAAATTTCATCAAGGGGTCTTTTTCTTAATTTCTACCAGTTTAAGCCTGTTGTCTTCAATTGATTTTATTTCAAAATGCAGGTGATGATAATCCAATGTTTCCCCTTCTACAGGAAAATGGCCTAGTTCTTTCAATAAGAATCCGGCAAGAATATCCTCATCTTCAGGGATTTTTGTTTTAAAAGCTTCATTAATTCTGCGGATTGAAAGTTTTGCGTGTACAATAATATGGTTTTCAGTCAATTCATCAATAAGGATCTCGCTGCCTTCATCCGTTTCATCCTCAATTTCCTGACCGAGCATGGCTTCAAGAATATCTTCATGTGTGATGATCCCTTTTGTTCCGCCATATTCATCAAGAACAATTGCGAGGTGCTTCCTTTCTTTCATCATCATTTTGAATACCTTGTCAATGCTATGAAATTCATATACAAACAAAGGCTCCAGGTCAGTAAAATCTTTTAAGGTTTTTTCAGGCTGACTGGACCAGGCCAGCAATACTTTTGAATGAAAAACTCCGACAATATTGTCCATATTGTCTTTATATACCGGATACCTAGTAAAACGGTTATTCATTACAATTTCCTTTGCCTCTTCTATCGTCGCTTCATAAGGAATGCCTTCAATGTCCATTCGCGGGGTTTTCAGTGCGTCACTGACATCTAAATTATAAAAATCAATGATCCCTTTAATTCGTTGTGTTTCTTCTTCATGGAAGGTCCCTTCGCTTGTAGCGATATCAACCATGGTAATGAGCTCTTCTTTGGAAACAGATACAGAATCTGCTTCATTTTTAGAAAGGAATTTAATGATGACTCTCGTGAACTTGGATATTAAAAATGTCACAGGCTTCAAGATAATCATGAGAACTCGAATTACCGGAAACACAAGATAGGCAATTTTGTCGGCAAAGCTTGCCGCAACTGATTTTGGCAGAACTTCTGCAAATAAGATAAGTGCTACAGTTAGAATGCCTGTTGCCACACCCACGTTAAAGCCATAATCAAGCGCAATGATGGTAACCAGTGTCGGCAGCATGATATTTGCAATATTATTACCGATTAATATAGAAGTGATCATCTCATCAGGTTTCGAAACAACATCTAATATTCTTTGCGATTTTTTATCATTGTTATCAGCTCTGGATTTTAATTTCATTTTGTTAACAGCAGTCAAGGCCGTTTCACTTCCCGATAGGAAAAAGGACATAAACATAAAAAACAAAATAGCAATAAACAAAGTTGGTTTCCTCCATTTTTATATATACATTCATTCGTAATTGTTTTTACCCAATTTGCACACGCAAAAACTGTGCCGTGCAAATTTGAATAATTATCCATTCATTATAAAGTAAATGAAAGCTTATCGAAAATAATAAGCATTTTCGAATAGCAGAACCTTTACCAATAAAATAAATCTATTTGCCCATAATAAACTTGAGCAAATTATTTGAAGGAAGAAGGATATGATATGCGCAAGCTTTTTTTGCTTCTTTGGTGCTTCCTAATTATTATCCCGTCAGAGGCATGGGGAGATACGGGAGAAAATAATTTGCAGGCAGCTTTTATACGCAATGGCTATTTGTGGTTAAAAACAGGAAATGTCGAAGAACAGATTACAACTGAACCTGCTAAATTCAATACTACGCCAAAGTGGTCCTATGATGGCCAATGGCTTTTATATGAAAAGGAGGCGAAGGAACCACATTCGCCTAATATGGAACACAGCACAGAGATATGGATCTACAATGTAAAGACGAAGAAGCATAAAAAGATCTTTCAAGGTGGCGGGAATGCCAAATGGGCACCGTCCGATAATAAGATTGCTTTTACCAGCAACAGTGTTTTAAACATTTCAGATTTGAATGGATTCCATAATGTTGCTTTAGGAGTAGATGATTTTAATTGGTATCCTGATGGAAAAGGCTTTATTGTGTCTTCAAGCGCCGTTTTAAAGCCTGACGGCTGGACCAGTCCCATCCTATATAAGGTTCAGCTGCCAAATGATCTTGAAAAGCTAAATTTGACCGGGCATGTTGAACCTCTTTTCACTATTCCTAAGGAAATAAGCAACGGCAAAGCTTCCATTATGTCCATTAATGCAACGACATTTGAATTCTCACCTGATGGAAAATGGATCTCATTCATCGTTAATCCAACTGCATCATGGTCCATGGACAGTGATATGGTCTGCTTCATTTCTGCAGATGGAAAAAATTTTGAAGTTCTTGATGAGATGATCCTTCATTTGGACGTCCCTAAATGGGCGCCAGCCAGAAATTTATTGGGCTATATTGCTGGCGGGGGCAGGATTGTTATGGGCTTTAAAAACAAAAAATTGAAGGTGACTGAATTGCCTGCTTTTAAAACCATGAACCTTACACCTGCAAAGTTTGCAGAAATGGGCTTTACCTGGGTGGATGATGTGAGGCTGGCTGCATCTCGTGTGGATGAGAGTGAATGGTCAAATGATCCGCAGCGGCGGCCTGAACCGACACTATTCTTAATTCAGCTTAACAAAACTCAGCAAACCAGAATCACCCATCCTAATAAAGGAATTGGGGATTATAACCCTCTTTACATTAAAAGTATGGATACTTTAACATGGGTCAGAAAAAAGCTTGCCCAGCAAAAAGGGGATATATGGATTGCCGATCTCAATGGTAAAAATGCGAAGATGTGGGTAAAGGATGTTGAACAATATTCTTTTTATGTAAAATAAAAAGCTGACCCAAAAAGCGGTTCCTAATTGGAATCGCCTTTTGCCTTATCCCGATAGCTGTTCATTTTTGTGAATTGAAAGGAATACATCCTCCAATGAGGTGCATCTGTATTCCTTATACACCTGATTAAGTGTTCCATAAAATTTTAATTTCCCATTAAATAAAATAATTAGTTTGTCTGCGATCTCAATGGCGTCTCTCATAATATGACTGCTGACAATGATCGTTTTATTCTCCTCTTTCAGTTCCTTTATTATTTTCTTTAGCTGAATTACCCAATAGGGGTCCAATCCGTCAGTCGGTTCATCGAGGATATAGATGTCCGTGTCCGCAAGCAGACACTGAGCAAGATTAAGCCGCTGGGACATCCCTTTTGAGAATCCTCCAGCTTTTTGGTTCCGCTCGTTCCACAAGCCTGTTTTTTCTAATACCCATTTGATCGATTCCTTGTTTTTATTTAGAAATCGCCTGTAATAATCAAGGATTTCGTAAGGTGTAAGTTCTGATGGGAAAATCATTTGGTCAGGCATGTAAGCAAATGGCTTTTGCTGCTTAGAATGGAATACCACACTTCCTGTGGTGGAACTTTCAACGCCTGTAAGCATTTTAATCATCGTACTTTTACCAGCTCCGTTCCCTCCGCATAAGACAATACAATCCCCCTTATTAATGTGGAGATTCAACGGTGACAATGCTGTCTTTTTTTTATATGCTTTGGATAAATCCTTCAATTCCAAAATCATCTTACACACCTCTCTTCGTTAAAAGCCGGGCTGATGATATGATAGTTATAAGAATAATGAGGATAATGGATAATGTCAGGGCAAGTGTGAGAGATCCATTTGTTCCCCACTTCTCGATCATTAAGTATTCCGGACCAAACAAATATTCGGAATTCAGTTTTGATATCGACCAGACGCGAACGGATTCCACAGGATTTAGAAGGATTAAAGAGAATAGACTGATTTGCTTCAATGAATAAGGAATCCACCCGGTGACTGAAAAAATGATGAATTCATATACAAACACCATAATAATCCAAAAAATGATTGCTGCTGACAGTCCCTGCATCCTTGATTTGGAAATAGCTCCAATCAGTAAAGATGCTGCTGAGAATACAAGGATTAAAAGCATATTAACCAGTAGAAATACTTGATAAATATGTGCTGCAAAGGAACTGCCCGACAAAGAGAAAAAGAAGCCGAAGAGACCATATGATAGGCCAATTACAAAGAATAATGAGAGAACCAAAGACAGGAATTTGCTGATCAGGTAATATGCTGAAGAAGAATGATAGGTTCTGTATAAGGATAACCTTCCATTTTCTTTATCGGCAATAATGGAACTGCCGCCAAGGATCATACAAATGATCGGCAGCATCCATAGAGAAAGGTTCATCAGCATGGCAATCGAACGATTGTAGGCAGACTGGCTGAAACCAGCTGTATGCCTCTCTTCCGGCTTTATTTCTTTGAGGCCGTAATATTCCGGGTTAACACCCATGGTTTCGATATTGTCATTCACACCTTCCAGTCCGTAGGAAACTTCAGCGGGTTCTGATTTGACAGATTGAAGACCATACAAGTAAAGAAGTCCTGCCAGAAAGAAAAAAAGAATCATAAAATTTAAAAGCCACCTGCTTCTTAACAGCAGCCGAAGCTCATATTTAGTCATAGAATACAATAGTTCGGGATTCATATGGTTTCCTCCTCATACTGAAGGATATTTAAACTTTAATGGCTGTGTTTCATTCCATCTCTTTTAAAGCTTTTAATATCTGCTTTTAGAAGCTCTTCTTTCGAATACACTATACCTCCGTTTTTTTTCTGATATTCCTCGGCTTTTTCCAATGATTCAAATGCTGCAATTCCATAGCTCATGGGACTTTCTATATTGCCGTTCTGTATAAAAGAGCTTGCTTCAAATGATATCCATTCCCTGCTGAGGTAATCATGTACAAAGGCAGCATCATATTCAGGATTCTCAGTCTGTATATATTGTGTCAAGCAGCCAATGTCATCGAACAAAACAGGCTCCCCGCTTTCCAAAATGAGCTGTGCTGCTGATTCCAGCTCTGCAATACCCATATTGCAGTTATCGCAGCTATCCTGATTCTGTTTAATTTCTGCCGGTTCCGACGCTGATGACGAGCAGGCACTTAACAATATCACCAGAACAGTCATTAGGAGAATCGTTCTATATTTCATTGTGCTTCCTCCCAAAATTCAATATAAGCAAACTTGCCAAAGTGATTAGGAAAAAGAATAGGATTAAAGGAAATTCGCGGATCCGATTGATATGAATTTTTTCTGAAATGAATTTTTTCTGTTTCACAGGTGCAGGTTCAGCAAGGGGTGATTCATCTATGATAAATGCGTCTGATGGAATCGGAGTGTATTGTTCAATCATATTCCATAGCTCTACGGCTGGACTTTGATAAAAGACCTGCAATAAAGGCTCTTCATCTGCCATCTGATAAAAAACATCCCCGCTTTTATAGGCAAAGTCCACTTTATGGTCATTATCCAAATTTAATAAATGATGATCATCAAAATAGTTTCCAAAATTATCTTTACTGAATAGATTCCTGTTTTCTTTTTCGGAGATGACTTGTCTTGTATTCCCTGAAAAGTTATTTAAATTAATGGTGTTATCATTTGAATTCTTCCCAATTTCCAGGCCGGTATCATTTTGCAGAACATTGTTAAATTCAAGTCTGTTCCTTTGTGCATTTTCAAGAATAATCCCCCTGAAATTGCCTTTTACAATGTTGGAAGATATTTTGGAATCGAATGTGTCATAAATAAAAATACCTGCTCCGTCAATCTCTGTATTACTAAAGAAGTAGTTTTCAAGTATAAAAACTTCATAGCTTTGCATGATCATAAGGCCGTTAATGCTTTCGGTTACCTGATTGTCTGCTATTAATACATTGCGCGAATCCATCGTATGCACGCCATACCGTGCTTTAAACATGAAGTTCCCTGTGACTTCGCAAAAATCTGAATAGGACACATAAACTCCATCCTGTGTGTGATAGAAGTAATTATCCTTTACTGCAGTATTGGGCGCTTCAACTAAATAAATGCCAAAGCCTTTGTGCCGATTCATGCCATGGAAACTGGTAATGAGGTTATTTTCAAACCTGTGCCCATAGGAATTCCTTGCATAGATGCCGTGAAATACATTTCTTAGGGCTATATGATGAAGATAGGCGCGGTCTCCTTTCACATATATTCCAGCATTCTGTGATCCGCTTCCCTCCACTTCCAGATTTTCCACAATAACATCATCTGCTGCAATCGACAGTACATGGCCTTTTTCTGTTCCCATTATTCTTGTTCCTTTATCTCCAATAATGTGAACCTTTCTCTCTATAAGGAAGTTCCCTTCATATATTCCGGATTGTAATTTTATGATTGATACCTTGGGGTCTGACAAGGCCTCTCTCAGCTCTTTTGATGAGGCTGCGGTCAGTTCCTGAGCAGAAGCTTTTCCGGCCAGGATCAAACTGAAAAATAATAGGAACCATCCGATTTTTTTATACACTCAGCACTCACCTGCCCGGAAATTTGCATTCTGGCAGCCTGTCAATTCTAAATAGACCGCCAGAAAAAGGATTCCATTTTGAATTTGTATCTTGTATAATTTATTGTAAGTTGAGTTTTTATTTATTTTTAATGGCTCATTGTAGCCTTACCGTCGTCTTCTCCGGTTTCAGTTACCTTCAGGATGGCGACGGCTCCTTTTTGTGCATGATTAAACTGATGAGTAACTATTGGATAGCTGCCTGCCTTGGTAACTGTAAATTCCACTACTGCACCGCCGCTTGCAGGGAGCATGACCGTTTGGAGACCTTTATAGCGGTTATAAGGGTTGCCATCAATGTATACGTCATCAAACACAGTACCAACCACATGGAAAGAGCTTACTTCATTTGGTCCTACATTATTTACATAAATCCTCACTTTATCCCCTACTTTAGCCAGAAGCGGATTATCCTTAAGTGTGAACGTATCCCCATTAGTATTAGGGTCTCCTTCTTTTAAAGCTTTTGTGGAGAAAACCACATGACTGGGAACTCCGTTTGTAAAATCCTCCAGATCGTTGTACTTATACCATTCGTTTTGAATAATTGTATATTCTCTATCAATCTCTTTATCAGTCGGATAGCCGTCTTTAGGCTTTACAATTATAGTTCCGTGCATTCCATTCGCTATATGTGATAATACCGGTGAAGTTCCGCAATGATACATAAACACGCCTGGTTTATTTGCAGGATAACTGAATGTTCCCGTTTCATCTGGCTGAACGTTGGAGAAGTCTTTTGAAGGAGCTGCGTGTACAGCGTGAAAGTCCATGCTGTGCGGTATTGCCGGATCCATGTTTTTTAAGGTGAAATTGATTGTATCCCCTTCATTGACAACAACTACAGGGCCTGGCGCTTCACCATTAAACGTCCATGCTTTATAGAATTTTCCTTTGTCGATTTCAATATCCGTGATTTGGGATGTCATTTCCACATTTACTTCATTCGGCCCGACTCTATCAATTTTCAATGGAATGGGTTCCTGATTTAAATCTTTATGCGGAGCGATAGCCTCGGGCTGAGCTGTTTCTGCCGCCAGAACCTTTTCCTCAGGCTGAAGGGAACTTTCCGGTGCTGCCCCCTGGCTGCATCCCGTTATTAACCCTATGCCTATAGCCGAAGTAAGCAGATATTTTACTCCTTTTTTCATCTTGATTTCCTCCCTATAATCGATTGGTTTATCTGCTTTTATCATATGGTAAATATGGACTGAATTTGGTGATTTTTCTCACAAGACTTTGAAATTCTGTGAAAAGTTTGTGAATTAGTGATCAACTTTTTACTGTTAAAAAGGATAGAAGAGGTATTACTTTGAACGGCGATTATTATGCTATAATCGCCTGGTATTTCAATCATGCAGGCGCCATAAGCACGTTTCAGCTAATTAATAGACACTTTACATCTATATTACTTTGTAAAAAATTGTTCCTATCTATCTTAAATGGTTTATAATCATTAAATGGAGTTTAGTTGCATCAGATGGAATAAAAGGAGAATTAATTAGAAGATGGATTTTATTATGATTCTAAAAGCAATTATCTTGGGATTTGTTGAAGGAATGACGGAGTTTGCTCCTGTGTCCTCTACAGGACATATGATTATTGTGGATGATATGTGGCTCAATACAAAAGAGTTTTTATCAAAATATGAGGCTAATACTTTTAAAGTCGTCATTCAGCTCGGTTCCATTTTAGCGGTTGTGATTATTTTTAAAGAACGGTTCATTGAAATGCTCGGTCTTGGGGGAAGGAGCAAAAACACTGAAGAAAAACAAAGCCGTCTGAAATTGTCTCAAGTGATTGTCGGGTTAATTCCTGCCGGGATTCTTGGTGTTTTGTTTGAGGATTATATTGATGAACACCTGTTTTCAACTGAGACGGTATTGATTGGTTTGGTAATTGGTGCATTTTTGATGATTTTTGCTGATATTTTTGGAGGCAAAAGCCCGAAAACAGTTTCAGTTGATCAAATCACTTACAAACAGGCTTTATCTATTGGATTGATTCAGTGCTTCTCACTTTGGCCCGGGTTCTCACGTTCAGGTTCAACCATTTCAGGCGGCGTGCTGCTTGGCCTGTCACACCGTGCTGCAGCTGATTTTACTTTTATCATGGCTGTGCCCATCATGGCTGGCGCGAGTTTTCTATCATTAATAAAAAATCTCGAGTACTTTTCAGTCGATGCGCTTCCTTTCTTTATTGCAGGCTTCATTAGTGCATTTGTTTTTGCCTTGATTTCAATCCGCTTCTTTTTGAAGATGATCAATAAAGTTAAACTTATTCCTTTTGCCATTTACAGAATTGTACTTGCAGGGGTTATATATTTCATATTCCTATAAAAAATGAACCCGGGCCTTTACAGCCCGGGTTTTGTTTTGGTTTATAGTCCGAAGACGACAGTGGTTCGGACTCTGGCACGGGGATTTTCCCTTTTTCTGTCCGAAGTCGTGGCAGGTTCGGACTCTGGCACGGGAGTTTCTCCTTTATCTGTCTGAAGTTGTGGCAGGTTCGGACTCTGGCACAGGGATTTTCCCTTTTTTTGTCCGAAGACGAAACTGGTTCGGATTCTATGAGCGTCATGTCATTTTCTCCTGTCGAACCAATTGCTTATTATTAAAACAAATTTTTAAAGAAGGTGAAAATTATCCTCGGAATCCACAGAATGATTCGAATAAGAAATGAGATCACAATGGAATCCAGGATTTCGTACATGATTTCACGCAGCAGCCCTGGTTTTCGTTTTTCTTTTTTTTTGATGGAGTTTCCCTCCTTCCTATTTTTGATCCGCTTCATTTTTTACATCGTCGACAATGCGTTCAGCTGCTTTTCGGTATAAGTTGCTCATGTGAACCAGTGAAGTTGCCAGCAGTACTTTTTCAAGCTCAGCTGACTGATCTTCATTTAGCTCTTTTGCTTCCTCTGCTGTCCTGGCTGCCTGATTTTCCAGATCATTCACAAATGCATCGGCATTAAGTTTAGTTAAATCGAGGTAAAGCTGATAAAAATGGTCCAGGTCCATCTTTCCTTCTGCTGTTCGAGTGTTGACGCCATTTAATAGGCTTTTAATATCGTTTATGGATAGAGCCCCTTTAAGCTGATAAATGAAAGCAATTAAAATAAGGTGCTCCTTTGAATATTTTTTATTTTTGACAGGAAAAAACAATTTACCTTTTGCATAGTTATTTATCATTGTCTTAGTAAGCACTTTTTCCTCTTCGTTTCTCGTCGTACTGCCAAAAGTATTTTCAAATAGCTGGATCACTTGATCCATATATAAATCTATCTGCGGAATATCTTCCAATTGAATCTGATTATCCGCAATGAGTTTTTCCATTTCCATATTTATCCCTCAAATCCTCACCTGTTATTATATAAATTCTACTTAAAAAAGCGTAAGTTGTAAATATTGACTAGATATCGTTTTATATATATTATATTAAGTAGTTATTAAAACTACATAAGAGAACATTAGGAGGAGATATTATGAATTCATACATCCGGGAGCCCATAAATGGACTGACCCATTTGGCAGGAGCAATTTTATCCTTTGCCGGATTGCTTGCCATGGTTATCAAAGCCTCACTGACAACATCGTCACCGCTTGCCATTACTGCTGTTGCCATTTTTGGAATCAGTTTGATGCTGCTCTATTCAGCATCAGCAACCTACCATATGGTGATAGCCAAAGATAAAGTCATTGCCTTTTTAAGAAAGCTTGATCATTCGATGATTTATGTATTGATTGCAGGTTCCTATACACCTTTTTGCCTTATTACCTTAAATGGTGTGACCGGCTGGGTTCTGTTTTCCATTGTTTCTGCTGTTGCTTTATCAGGGATTCTGTTTAAAATAATCTGGTTCAGCTGTCCCCGCTGGCTGTCAACAGCCTTATACATTGCAATGGGATGGATTATTGTTTTTGCTTTTTCGCCTCTTTCTGAGTCTTTAAGTAATACTGGTGTAATGCTTCTATTGCTTGGAGGCATCCTATACACGATCGGCGGAGTGATTTATGCGATTAAACCAAAATTCCTGGAGTTCAAACATTTGGGTTTTCATGAGATTTTTCATATTTTCATTATGATGGGAAGCATGGCACACTTTCTTTGTGTGTTCATGTATGTACTTTAGTCACATATTTATTCATTAAGCATGTAATTGGCACCCTGCTCAATCTATAGAGTGCCTTTGTTTTAATATAGTTTATTTTCTTAAATTTTTTCTCCATTATTAGGCGAGATTCTCACTCAAAATCAACCCGTGTTCCGTATGCTAATTTTGAGTAATTATTTAAAGGGAGTGAGAATCGATGTTTAAGTATAGTCATCTGGACGATAAAGATGAAAGCAGCTGCTGCCATGACGATGATAAACATAGGGACTGGAAGCACGAAGAAAGCAGTGACGACTGCCATGATAAGGAGAAGAAAGAGAAGGATAAGGGTAAAAAAGATGATAAGGATAAAAAAGATCATCACAAACACCCTACACATCATAAAGTATGCGTAAAAGAAGTCTTAGCAGCTATTCTTAACGCTCAGAAAAAAGCGAAGCGTGATGATGAATGTAAAACATCTTGCAATGAATCTATAAAAGAGCTTTTGGGAGAATCTAAAAAGCCAAAGAAAAATACCATTCCTTTCATTCTTTATAATGAAGAAGCTGAACCTTTTAAAGCTAGTGGTGTAACCATCTTTAGCCATTCTAAGCAAAAGAAATTTGCATGTATTGAATCGTTTATTTTCAAAATTAAAGATCTCGATGGTAAATGTGCCGTACTTGAGCTATTAACCTTCAAATCCGGAAAATGTTCAAAAGATCTCTTCAAAAAGAGTATCTGTTCTCCATGCAGCCAAATTGACTGTGAGGATGTCTCTGATCTAATAGGGACTGGTATATGTATTAATGTAGATCTTTCCTGTTTCTGTGCTGTTACGTGCTTGCCTGCTGTGCGTTTATAAGCATGAACAAAGCAGCATGTTGGGAAAGAGTAAAAAAGGTGTACCTTCCATAATGGTGCACCTTTTTACATAGCTTATAATGATTAGCCGCCAAATGCCTCTAATACATCTTCTACCTCATTCAAATCAAGGTTGGATGTTTCGTTTAATTGTGCTGGTCCCTTTCCAATTTGACCATTGCCTCTTGGGAGATAACCCATTTGCATCATTCTTTTAATTTCTCTTATCTCTTCGAGGAGTAAACTGTTGCCGTTATTTATACTCTTTGGCTGCAAATAGCTATTCAGAGCTGTTAAAACCAAATGGATAAGAGTACTATTGTTTGAATGATATTCTATTTGTTCCAGAACCTTAGGTAATACCTCAATGGATTCGCCGGTTCTCACATCAATGAATTTGTCAGGAAGAGTAAGAGCAGTCTTATTAACATAGTCAGTATATGTCCTGAACATTTCCATCATCCCTAACCTTTAGTGGAAATTACGTGATTTCCTTGTACTTTCTTTAACTGATTCATTTTAGCCAAGATCATTAATCCTTGAACATTTAACTTTTCCATGTCTTCCGGGAACATAAGTTCAATTGGGCGGCCCCTTTCACTCCATCTGACAGCTGCTTCCTGGATTTGTTTTCTGGCCAATTTCGCTGCTCCCCCTACTGCAATATACCGAACAGCTCCTTTAATCTCGGTTGAACTGCTTCTCACACGATCAAAATGCTCAAGGTATTTAATCGCCATGGACTTTAACTGAGGGATAATATATTTGCTAATATCTTTTCTTACCCCGGCAAATGGCTCGACATACCATTCTGACTGTCCGGCAGCCAATTTTTCCTCCAGCTCGGCCCGGGAATCAAACCTGAACAATTCCTTTTTACTGACTCTTTGAATAATATTATCAAGAAATTGATTGATACCAAATGGTTCTCCCTCGACTGAAGCAACAGGCCTATTATTTTTAATTCCTACAAAGTCTACTGAATCTCCCCCAAGATCCCCAATAATTATTCCTTTTTGCGATTCTTTGACAAGCTCTTCATTTTTAATTTCCAGGGTTTCCTGGTCCCTTGTCAAACCCAGATATGCACAAGCACCTTCAGCCCCTACAATGATTTCTTTAATTTCTAATTTAACTGTTAATTCTTTTGGTTCGGGCACTCCGGGCACTTTATGGAAAATGACTGTATGTGTACCTGCCAGCTTATCCCTTAAGCGTGATTTTCTTTCTTTATACTGAGTTGTTGGAAGTGAAACAGCTAATTGATCAATAGAATAATTTATATCTGTTTCTTCCGGAAATTGAAGCGATGCGTGGTAGGCCGCCAGACCAAATAACAGCAAATAAGTCCTATCCTCATCCACCTTTTGGTTGTTGAACCCAGTTAAACTAACATCTCTTTGTCTGGCTGCACCTTTACCGATATAAAAAATTTCCCTTTTATCAATCACAGCCGGGCTTTTAACTTCGACAATGAGGTTTTCTTCCAGGATTATATCCTCATCATCATATGGCTTTTCATAAAATTCTCCATCGAACAGGGCGATAGCATTTGGCAGCTGATATTCTGAAAAAATTCCATTATCAGATGCTAACGCTTTATACCAGCTGTTTCCAATATCTACAGCAAGAAAATTTTGTTTTTCCATAGATTTCTCACTCCTCCTTCTGAATCCTATGCGTGATAGGAGTCCAAATGTGCCCGTACTTTTTTAATTTTTTTTAGACGAATATAGAAAAATTGGCCAAATTTCCACGTTTGTACTACTGCAAATAACCATAGAACCGCATAGGATAACATGAACCTAAAATCAAGGGAGGAAAAATTTAATGAATAACAAAGATAAAAAATGTGTTGATGTAGATGTATCTGCTCATATGGGCGAATGCGAAAATGTACCGGTACCTGTAGCCCCAACAACACCTGTAGGCACTAGAGTTTTGAGAGTCCCTGTAACACTTGCTGAAATAGCTGTAAGAACTAATATGGTGGCAAATATTAAATTTCCGGATCCTGTACTAGAAATTAAGGATATCAAAAAGAGAGTTAAAATTATTCAATGCCGTTTACTGCTTCCTGGGATAGCTGCTGGTTCTAACCCATTTCAAGCTACGACCCTCAGATTATTTATAAAAGGTTTCGTTCGAAAAAACATTCAATATGCAACTCCGTGTCCTAATTCATCAGGTCATTGTGTTTCTTCTGAAATGCGTTCCTTAACAGTAGATGTGCCTTTTGAGTGTGTGACTACTATCCCGAGTAACAGGTTTTTAACACCGCCACAGCTCCCATTTGTAAACACCCGACAAGAATTTGACTTTTTCAGGGAGCAAGAATTGGGTCATGGGTTTCCTGAAAAAGATCACCTTCTGTCCAGTGATCTTTCCCAATTCCACCAAGTGAGTACACAATTTTACAACCAGATTCCTTTTTGCGAATTAATTTCAAGTAATATCATTGAATGGGATGAAGCTATTGATAGGGAAAAATTGCCAGGTCATGCTCCATTTGAAGAAGGAGCTTTCCATGAAGTTGTAGAGAAAATGTTCTTGGAGTTCACTGTGAAAATCCTTCAAAATCAGCAAGTGCCTGTAACTGCAGTCGCTCCTCCTCCTACTCCACCGCTCTAGGCAGGCCAATCTGAATCCATCTAACTTTGGCGAGTGGCGATAGGATTCCTTAGGCAGTATCATGTATTCCTTCTGGAATCATGGTACTGCCTTTTTAAATACATTGCCCTGCAAAATATTATATTCCCAATATAAAAAAATGACATAGATAAACATACATAGTCTTCTAAAAGTTTAAAAATTAATACTTATAGGAAAAAAAACGATTCCGCAAATGCCCATGGGTAAACGCCCAAACATGGACGTTTATCATGCATAGGATGCAATATCTTGATTTTAGGAGGATCCCAAATGTCAGATAAACATAAAGATCATAAAAAACATGAATGCCAAGTAAAAACTACTCATTGTGAATGTGAAAGTCATGAACACCACCATCCGCAGGTATCTATTGGAAAAATAGTTGCAAAGGTTCCAGTTGTCCTGGCTGAACTTACACTTCAAATAAATGTGGATGCGGTTATAACCTTTCCAGAACCAGTGCTGGAAATTAAAGATATCAAAAAACATGTAAAATTAACTCAATGCAGATTGCTGCTCCCTACAAACAAGTTATTTATAAAAGGTTTTGTGAGGAAAAATATTCAATATGCAAGTCCGAGTCCGGAGATTGAACCCAGTACTTCCAAATCTGTTGCTTCCGACATTCATTCTTTCACGACAGATATTCCATTTCAGTGCACAACAGAGATTAAGAAGTTTATAACCTGTCCTGTTATGCCTAAGACGAATAAACGCAATGAATTTGATTTCCTGGTTTCACAGCCTCTCCCTTCAGGATTCCCTGAAAAAGATGAATTGCAGTCAAATGATCTTTCCCAATTCCATCAGGAAAGCAAGCAATTTTACAATGAATTGCCTTTCTGTGAGTTAATTTCGAGTAAGATTATTGAATGGGATGAAGCAATTGATCGGGAGCCGCTGCCAACCTCATCTCCCCTAGGAGAGGGATATTTTACAAAAGTAGAAGAGAAAATGGTTCTTGATATTGACCTTAAAGTACTCCAAAAACAACAGATACGTGTAGCTTCGACGACCAATGATGATTGCTGCGATTGCTGTGATTAAGATTCTTACAGGAATCTCAAAGTAAGGAGGGGATTGGAGAGAATGGTTTATATACCAATATCTTCCATTTAATATGAATAATATGAATGATGCTTATAACCGTATTTACGGCTTCCATGAAAGAATTCCTTCATTAGAAGAACGGGGCAATAAGCCTGATCCTCTCTTTTTTTCGCAGAAGGATCAGGGAAATAACTGGGATAATAGAAATAATCTCAAGATTAATGGTCCACAGAAAAACCAGGAGATGAAAAACAGGGAGCGGACATCTGCTCCTCGGAATTCATCAAGCAAAAGTGGATCTAAACCTTTAATATTGACTCCTCCAAAGATAGAAGCACAGCAGTTAATTCGCAGACCGAGAGATTCAATAGAAACCAACAAAAATAAAGTTTCAAAGAATAAAGAAATTATTGAGGAAAAGAAGAACCAAAAAAATGGAGTGAACAAGAACTCATCAGACAAATCGAGGATAGATAAAAAGGGCAGAGCCTCGTACATGCTGAATCCATTCTCTCCAATGCTTTCCTGGTCTCCAACACTCCCTCAACAAAGTTCATCCGGAAGAACTCAGTTCTATTTAAAGGATATATCTGCTTCTGAAGGAGCTGAGGAAGTTTTTTCAAATTTAGAGCTGAATGAACATCAGTTTTTTCATGATGAAAATCCAAAAGAGAATTCTCCCTCCATTGAGGAATCACATTCTTATTCATTCGAATATATGGCTGATAAAAGTAATGGAAACAGTAAAGAACTTAACAATAGTTCCTTATTGGAGCAAGAATTTCTTTTGATGCTGCAAGGAAAAGAAGCAGGAAGATCGGAGAGTTCAGATACTGCCGTTGAAAGATTATCTTTTTTTGAAAATAAACTAACCAGCGAAGTGGGTTCAGAGTCGCAGGATTACTTAGCTGCTC
The DNA here is from genome assembly GCF_022811925.1 of Cytobacillus oceanisediminis. Lineage (NCBI taxonomy): Bacteria > Bacillati > Bacillota > Bacilli > Caryophanales > Bacillaceae > Cytobacillus > Cytobacillus oceanisediminis. The sequence continues at coordinate 2,809,027 of NZ_CP065511.1, forward strand.
CTACAGAGGAGGAACTTCCCCTTGTGGAAAAATTTTACTCAATGCTCTATGAATCCTCCTCTGAGGAAGTACTTCGATCTCTATATAATCATCCCCCTTCGCAGCAGGATGAAGTTTTTTCAATAATGTCAGATTTGAATTCAGAACAAGAAGAATCCTTTGCAGAGATAAATGACTCTCTTGACACTTATCTAAAGGATGATGAGGAATCATCTGCTGCAAAAGAAATAAATCATGTAAACACCCTTGATGCTAATGAAGAAACATCCTCATTTGACGGCCTTCAGCCAGCTGAAAAAGACCTGTACTTATCGCAGGATGAAGTGTTTCTTGAGACAGATGAATCGGGAGTGTCAGAAGATAATGACTTGGCTCCATATAAAGGCGAATTCTCATCCCTATTGGAAAAAGCCTATTCAATATTAGAGAATTTACATCCAGAGAATAATAATTTTCAAGGTTTTCAGGGGTATGACGATATAGAACAATCTTTAAAAGTGCATGAAACATTTTCGAGTCTTTTCCAAAAAGCCCATGAGTCAAAAAAGAAGAACGAAAATAAGATTGCTGAATCTGATGAAAATCTCAAAAAGGTATCAGACTTGCTTGAAAGTTTTTCTCGCATCCTTAACTCTGAAAATGATGAATTATCTTCAGAGATTGAAGATCTCGGTCTTGCAGATAGTGAGCTGCCTTCATGCGAGCTGGAGTCCGATTGTCAGGATAGTTCATGTTATTCAGCTTTAGAGGAACCAAAAAATGCAGAATTTCTGGGTATAAATGAGGAAGAGTCATCTTCACGCGAAAAATTCTTTTTGGATCTTGAAGAATCTTCCTCTCATCCAGAACCCTATTATGGGGATTATGTAGAATCATCATCAGAAGTTACAGAAAGTACCGGCGAATCCACTGCTCTTGAGGATGTTTTTGATCGGAAACTCTGTCCTGACGAGACGAGCGAAGAAGATCCATGCCATGCAGCTCACATTAAGAAATGCTTGCCACAAGTCTTTATGCCGACTGTGAAAGTACCCGTTCTTGTGGAAAAGCTGAACATTGAATTAGATATTTTTGATGCCTTCCCTATCCATTTGCCAATTAAGAACATCACCAAATTGGAATGGTCCATTCAAACACTGGAAACGAATGTTATTCTCCCTTCGAGTGTTATATTTTTAAAAGGAACACTTATAGCGGATCTTGAATATGTAGATAATGCTGCTGGTGGTTCTCTTCATACTATTAAAATACCTGTAAAATGGGATAAAACGGCAGATGCGGATTGGCTCTACCCTCCACAAATGCCAATAGCGAGCTTCCAAAAGGAATATATCTTTAAGACAGATGACGATCATGGGATAACTTCACATTATGAAGCCGCTCAGTATTTTTCTGAAAAAATAGAAGCCCAATTACAAAGTATTCATTTTGTATGGCACAATGACATAATAGAAAATGAAAAACCAGAAATCGAAATTCAGGGAAGAGCAATACTGGAAATTGATTTACTGCAGAAGCAATACGTGGATCTTAATTTAGCAAATAAATAATTCATTATTATAAGGGTGCCTAAAAATAAGGCACCCTTTTCCGCATTTATCTGCGGCGAGTAAGTCTTCTAAATTTATCGTTAATAGTCTCTGCGCTGGAGCCATTTGGAGATGGTTCTGCAACTTGCTGTTTTTGTGACAATTTAAGGAAAAGCACAACATTCATTTTTTCAGTAATTTTATTAAAACGTCCCCAGTTATCAAAATCGCTCAGAATATCCCACTGATCTACTTGCGAGGCAAGCAATTTGCATTTAATCGGCTCATTATTGATTTCAAAAGTGATGGAGCCGAAATTACAGCGATCTGCACTCATTCCATCCTTTGAAATCTCCCTGATTTCTAAATTGCCGCTGTCTTTGCTGCTGAATGGATCCTCAAAAGGAAAGGCTACAGGGTTAATAAGATTAACAAAGTCAAAACATCTAAAAGGTACATTTACACTAAAATCCCTTACACAGCTTCCACCGTCAACAAATTGAATATTTTTGTGCACATACCCTTCTACAAATAGTTTGACTCTAAAAGGATCAGCAAAATCCGGTGTAGCTTTACATTGTGTTAAATGGACATTTTTTCTGATATTTTTAATATCAGTTGCAAATGTAGGCAAATGAATATCTGCTTCTACTAATGTTTCTACTGTCACATCTGCCAAAACAACAGTTTCTTCTGTTCCGCCAATTAGAAACGTGTCAATATCACAGCCTGTGCTCTTTGACTTTACTTCGTGGCTTGCCGGCATTGGGGGGCACGATTTATGATCATTGCAGCCACAGCCATGGCCAGTATTGTTTTTCATATATTCCACTCCTTGTAAGTTTTTGTCAACTATAACTTTAAGTGCAATACCGAAAATAGTATTGGACTTAAATTTTTGACTTACTTATATATATGTCTAAACCTATAAAAGGAATGGACTAGTGCCGATAGGTATCTGTCTATTTTTCATTTTTTGTAGAATTAATGCCTTACACCCTACTATATAATTTTAATTTCCTGCAGGATTTTCTGCTTACTGCTTCAATCATTGGCAGTCATTGACACTGATTGCATCTATTCTCACAATGATTGCTTTTCGACATATATTAAAAGCAGAATTAAAGTTCCATAACTAAAAACGATGCCGATAAAGCGGGAGGGCACTTCATTTTATTTTAATTCTGAAAGAAAATGCATTTTTTCATTTCAATTAGATTTGGGTGATTATATATGAGAATCCTTTTTATAACTTCAGGATATAAAGGAATTTATGATTGGTTTGAATCATGGATTCAAGATGAATTAATAAAAGAGCATAAAGTGTTTTTTTATTATTTTAGTCAGGGTGTAAAAGAACTGGAATCGATTTTACAGACATTTAAGCCTGAGCTGGCCTTAACATTAGTTGGGTACAAAATACCAAAAATAATGCTGGAAATCCTCAAACAATATGAAATTAAAACTTCGATATGGCTTACAGAAGATCCCTATAATATGGATCGTTCCATCGGGCTCATGAAAGATTTTGATTATTTATTTACAATTGACACCTCAGCTCTTGAATATTACAAAAAGATAGGACATAAGAAGGCTTTCCATTTGCCGCTTGCTGCAAATCCCGATGTTTTTCAACCCAAGAAGGTTGCCGAAGAATTCAAAAGTGATATTTGCTTCGTTGGCTATCCATATCCTGACCGTATACAGCTTCTCGAATTCATCTTGCAAAGAACAACTTACAAGGTAAGTGTTATAGGGTTTTGGAGCCGCTATTTACGCAGTTATTGGAAAAATAATAACTTAATAATCAATGAAGGATGGGCAGAACCTCCAACAGTCGCAAACTATTATAATGGAGCAAAAATCGTGCTTAATTCTCATCGCCCGTTAAATTTGCGTCAAAACAAGAATAAGTTGGGAATCGCAGCGAAAAGCATTAATAATCGTACATTTGATGTGGCAGCTTGCGGAGCATTTCAGCTTATAGAGTTCAGAGAGGATTTAACCAAACACTTTATTGAAAATGAAGAAATGGTAGCATTTAGGAATATTGATGATCTAATCCAGAAGATTCATTATTATATAAAAGCAGATACAGAACGAAAGGCTATTGCAAATAAAGCCAGAAACCGTGTACTAAAAGATCATACCTTTCAGCACCGTATAGAGCAAATGCTCTCTATAATTAGAAAATCTTAACGTGAACAAACAAAAATAAATTCTTATCTTTACGGCCAAAAGGAGTTGATAAAGTATGGGAAAGAAAAGCAGGCTTTTCCTGGTTTTATGCCTTCATCGTTCGGGATCTAGTGCAACAGCAGGTGTGATGCACCATTTAGGGATTCATATGGGAACTAACCTCATTGCATCTTCCCCCTATAATCGAAAGGGCCATTTTGAGAATATAGGGTTCAGAAATATCAATGATGAAATCCTTCAAACTGCCAAATCTTCATGGAATAATCCGCCCAGCAGCAAAAAAATCAAAGCTTCGAATTTTACAATTTCTAAAATGCGGACATTTCTTTCTGAAAATGTTAAACCTGTTTGGGGATTAAAAGATCCCAGGACATTATTAACTTTTGAAGTTTGGAAACCAGTCTTAGAAGAAGTGGCTGATATTACTTATGTATTTATACATCGGCCTTTTGAAGCTTCTGTCCGTTCAATGGCAAATCGGGATCGTAAGGGAATCGAAAATGCAGCACAAATATTAACTCCATATTTGAAAAGTCTCTATCATTATCGACACACCTATGGTCTTCCTGCGGAAAACATTATTGACATCCATTTTGAGGATATGTTAAAAAATCCCGAGCCGTTTGTTAGGAAGTTCAATGAAAAAATCGGAAATTCGCCAGGTTACAATCTTAAGGAAGCTGAGAAATTTTTAGATAAAGGTTTAAAAAAATTTTGATCATAAATTATGATTTTAAAGCCTTATTTTGCAGGTTAAAATTTTGTGACTCAATAAAACATTTTCAAAAAAAACACCGCTCCAAATTTCCCGGCGGTGTTTATTGTATTATGAGAACAAGCTATTCTTCCTGACGATTTCTGTAAGAAAGTGAAGCACTTCCTTTTCAAGGTCCTCCCTCTGTAATGCAAATTCAATCACAGTTTTAAGATATCCTAATTTATCGCCAATATCATAACTCTTGCCATTAAATACCTGAGCATAGACTGTTTCGTATTTAAGAAGTGCTGAAATGGCATCTGTTAACTGAATTTCATTTCCAACTCCAGGTTCTTGCTTATCCAACAGATCAAATATCTTTGGAGTAAGAATATACCTTCCGAAAATAGCCAAATTAGAAGGTGCTTGTTCTTTCGAAGGCTTTTCAATTAAACTTTGAATATTATAAACGGGTCCGTTGCCCATTCCAACATCGACAATACCGTACTTATGAACATCGTCAGCATCAACACGCTTAATCCCTATGATGGAATGATTATAGGTTTCATATAGCTCCATCATGTCCTTAAGACAGGATTTTTTTTCTTGAACAAGAGTATCTCCTAGTAAAACAGCAAAAGGTTCGTTTCCAATAAACTTTCTTGCACACCAAATTGCATGTCCTAATCCATTAGGCTCACTTTGGCGGATATAATGAATATTGGCTAACTGTGAAATCTTTTTTATTTCCTGCAGTTCCTCTAGTTTTCCTTTTTTATTTAATGTTTGTTCCAATAAAAAAGAAGAATCAAAATGATCCTCAATCGCCTTTTTCTCTTTCCCTGTTACAATTATAATGTCTCTTATTCCTGCCTCAACTGCTTCCTCAATTATATACTGGATTGTCGGCTTATCAATTATAGGCAGCATTTCTTTAGGCAAGGCCTTGGTTAATGGCAGCAGTCTGGTTCCAAGGCCAGCTGCGGGAATTACCGCCTTTCTTACTTTCACTATAGTATACACCTCCATTTGAAACAAACCTTAATTTAGATTATGGATTCATACATTCATTTGTCACGGCTTATTCACTACTTAATAATGCATTTGTGTAATGCAGGCAGTTACTATTCACCATCATTGTCCTTAATTAATGAAAGCTCTGAACTAAAGCCCTTTCCAATTTGGACAACTAACTTCAGTATGGGATGCAGAATAAAATAGCACAAAATGTATGTACTTTCTAAATACTGAACAAAACATACGTTCGTTAAAAAAGGGCTCTTTTATGTTCCTCATTTATGACAAATAAACGGTAATGTTCATATCCTATAAGGAAGTAGCATGTCTAAATGAAACTTTGTGTTTAGTATATAACCTAACTTATTTATGAAAGGAGAAGCTATGATATACGGTGACACTCAACTTAAGTCTCGGATTCCAGATAATAATCAATTGAATAAAGATCAAAATCATATAGCTTATAAAGAAACATTGGATTTTACACATTCCCTTGTCAGTAATTTAAGAGACAAAGATATATTGGCAATCAATTTCAGCGAAAATTTTAGTTCCCTGCTTTTGTCGTCAGGTGTTAAAAGTTGTCAAGCTGGATCGTTTGAAAATTTAGAATTAAAAGATCCGGACATTTTAATTGGCCAGTCCTGGGATGTAATTGTCATAAATAATGTAATTGATATAATCCCTAAATTGGAGGATGCCTTAGAAAATATCAAAAAACTTCTTAGGCCCCAAGGATATATTATATTAAACACCCCTATTGCCAGTAATACGAAAGAAACATTTTATAGTGCGTTTAGCTTTAATACAACATTTAAGGATTTTAACAAGAAAACTGCCGGCACCTTATTAAGTTTGTTCTTCAAACAAGATTTTATATGTGCAAAAGAAAAAAAGGGGTTTTTTGGATTTGTTCGAAGAAGTGATATTAAGCATTATGCACCTCCAAAAAAGAAGGCGTATATAGATAAGTATCTATCCTCTTTATCAAACCCAAACAAACACCAGGAACCTGTAAAAGAAACCGGAAAGCTGATGATTGGGTGTGTGACAGAAAACAACTCAAAATATCAGCGGCAGACTTTAAACCTTGTACAATCCATCCGCTGGTTTGGCGGGGATATTTCAAGAGCAGATATATATGTTTGTATAGTTGAAAAGGCAGATGATGATTTTCTAAAGGAGCTTAACAAATTTGGCGTATTTGTCCGAATTGTAAAACGATTCAATCAGAACCATCCTCAATCCAATAAATTAAGGTTTTTTGAACTTCCGGAAATTGACTTTTATGATACTATCATGTTTTTGGACTGTGACACTATTATTGTTCAAGACCCTCTAAGATATATAGACGGAAAAAGTTTCCAGGCTGAAATAGCAGCAGGTGCCACTGTGCCCCATGAAGTGTTTAAAGATCTTTTTAATTATTATGATTTAAAAATTCCAGATCGATCATATACAACGACTTTATCAAGAGCATCCACAATATGGTATTGCAATGCAGGTGTATTGATTTTCCCAAAAGAGATCCTGAAATCTTTTTTTCCGGTATGGCGGAATTACACGGAAGACCTTATTAAAAATAAACATCTTCTAAACAACTATTTTCAGTTCTGTGAACAGGCATCCTTGACTTTATCCTTTGTAAAAAACCCTGTCCCATTTAAGAAGCTTCCAATGAAAATGAACTTTCCCCTGGTTGGCCGCACATCGCTGGCAATCCAGCAATGTGATCCAGTCATCATTCATTATCATCACCGTTCTGATGAATCAGGACTGATTCATAATGTCACGAAAAGTCCATATGCAAAGTTAAGGATTCAAGAGTTTAACAACCTGTTAAAAAAATACAGCCACTAAATTTAGCTCTGGAAGCTCTATATCCTTTGTTATAAAAAATACTAAAACTAATAAGAGGTGAGTACTTTTGGAGAAGGTAAAAGAAATAATTATCCATACTCATATTCCAAAAACAGGGGGTATGACACTAAGGTCCATTGTAAACAAAAATTACGAGAAAGAAAAAATGTTAACGAATGTATTCCCTTCAAGTCTTCCGCAATTCAAGAAGGATATAGTAGAAAAGAAAGATATTGAATTTGTAACCGGCCACCACCCTTTTGGACTTCATATGTATACCAATAAACCCTGTGCGTATATCACAATGCTCAGGGATCCTGTTGATAGAGTAATTTCCATGTATTTTTATAACCTTCGCAAGGTAAACCATCCTCTTCATAAGAAAGTTAAAGAACTTACTTTTGAAGAGTTTATTAATGATAAGCAATTAACTCGCCGCACAGTGAATCGGCAGATTCAAAAAATAGTCGGAAATCTAAATCCAGAAGAAAATGATTTAAAGAAAGCAAAAAAAATTCTTGCTAAACATTACAAAGTGGTTGGCATTACGGAGATGTTCGATGAATCAATCTTCTTAATGAAAAAAGAACTTGGATGGCGTGATATCACCTATGAAAGGAAAAATTACACAGCTGATCGCCCGACGAAGGATCAATTTTCCGATGAAATCATTGAACAAATAAAAGAGCTTAATCACTTAGATATCCAATTATACAACTGGGCAAGGAGAAAGCTTCAGGAACGCCTGGATGCATTGGATAGCAGCACAAAGCAAGAATTAGAGGGATTTCTAAATAGAAATAATCAGTAATTGGTTTAGAATTCAATAGAATAAATTTTTAGCAAAGGAGAAGTGTTATGAAGAATGTTATACCTGCAGAAGACCGTATTCTTATATTTATGCATATTCCCAAAACAGGCGGAATGACTCTAAAAAGAATTATTAAGAGGCAGTATCCAGATATTAAAATTTTGAAGGATATTACTGATGGAAAAACATCTGAGTTTAAAAAGATCGTGAGTGAAAAAGAAATTCAATTTGTATTTGGACATTTATCATTTGGGCTGCACATGCATACCAGTAAGCCATGTACTTATGTAACAATGATGAGAGAACCTATAGATCGTGTAATTTCAATGTACTATTATGTAATTGGCAAAAAAGATCATCCTTTACACGATATTGTCAAGGATCTATTGATTGAAGAGTTTATTGATCATCCAGATTTAAAAGTTCACACAAACAACATGCAAACCAAAAGGGTCCTCGGCAAAAATTCTTTAAGTCCTTCAGATCTAAAACAAGCAAAGCAAAATCTCGAAGAACATTTCTCAGTGATTGGCATAACCGAAATGTTTGATGATTCTGTTGCACTAATGAAACAAAAGTTCAACTGGAATGATATTTCTTATGTGAGAAAAAACCAAACAAAAAAAAGGTTAAGCAAGGAAGAAATTGATCCTATTATTATAAACAAAATTAAAGCCAATAATGAATTGGATATTCAATTATATAATTGGGCGAAAAATAGGCTGGTGCAAGAATTAAATTCTATAAATGCAAGTCAGTAATAGCAGAAAGATTTTTATTTTTAATTATATAGACTGATCCTTTAAGTGGATGAACCCAGTGTCTGAATCACTATGTTTATCCACATTTTTTATATTAGTGCTTCTGTTCTCACTGAAATTTATTATTAGCAGATATTACTATACTAGAAATAACTTCTGCTTATAATGCTAACAAACTTTTAAAAAAATCCGTTTTTTTAAACCCTCCTCTCCTTACACTATATTACTCTCCATTATGATGATAAAGTAAAATTTCTTCCTTCGTTTCCAGATCCATAAGTATCTAATACCTTCAGGTTATGTCCCTAAAATCCCACTTAGCACTTTTTTCACTTTCAATTCCTTACTTTTCTAAAAAAGAGTCACCATCGTCAGGGGGAAACAGATTTTCCTGGAAATATTAAAAAACCTCTGTCAAAACAGAGGTGAAATCGCAAAGATTAAATTTATTAATTTTATATATCCCCTTATTCTCCTAAGCTCCTATAAAGCTGATCCTTATACGTATCGAATAAGTTATCTTCTGGAAAAATAAAATTAAGATTTTCACCTTTTTCCAGCACGAAATTATACAAACTGTTAAGTTCCTCTTTATTCAACCTTTTACTCCATAACTCATTGCGATTTGGATTTATTTCTTTTAATAAGGACATCGGAAGAACTGCAGGTAAACCAAGGAATTCAAGGCAGTTTGCGTAGATTTTCTCCGGTTGGGCAACTAATTCCTCCTCTTTTATTAAAAATATCCGGTCCGATGGGATGGACTTGGAGAAATTGGAAATCGCTTGGTTTGTTTCATACCAGTATTCTGCTATATATTTTATATCTCCACCAGGAAAACAACGCTCTGGATCTGCATGAATGGGGATACCGTTAAAAAAGCATTCCCAACATCGTACAGTTTCAGGATTTATTTTTTTCGGCCAATAATGGATCACATCTCTGTTTAGGATTCTTTTCAGGCTCGCTGTTACACTAGGCATATCACGGTATATCCAAATGAATTTTGCATCTGGAAATAATTCGTTGACAAATGGCAATTTGTTTCCCAAATGAGGATTTTTATTGAGAAATAAAGAATTATTAATTTTCTTATTTTCCTTATTTTTCCTCATTTCTTTTAGAAAAGCTCGTGCAAGTTTTTCCCGCTGCCCTGGTTTGACGTCCTTTTCGGTTAAATGTGGACATTTGTAATCGAAGGTCTTTGGTGCTGCCATAGGGACTCCTGCTTCCCTTGACCAAACCCTTCTTAACTCAAAAGGACAATGGATAATATTAGGATGCGATCCCAACAATCCAGCAAACATCGTAGTGCCGCTTCGCATACACCCTACAAGAAAAACAGGATTTTTAAATTTGTTTAAAGTCATGCTTGTTCCTCCCTTTTGTCATATTTAACCAGTCGGTCATTAAATTGCTTTACTCTATTTTTTGCCGATAAACTGGACGTTTTATCGATAATGAGTCCACCTTCATCAATCCTGTTATGGTAGTGAATAATAACAGGATCACAGTCTTTTATTTTAGGAAGCTTGCTTTCAAAAAGATGAAAATTCATTTCCAGCGGTAGTTTTCTAAACGGGATAGGGTGGTCTGCATAAGCTAATGTTAGAGAGGCCTGCTCACAAAAATTAAAATACTTTCCAAGCAGTTGTTTATTATCTATAAGGTTAAGTGTGTATTCCTTCCATATGGGATAAAATGTTTGAAGGATTTTCTTAGGGAAAATTAATACCCCAGCATTGCAATATATCATTGTTTTTGTATTTGTAACTGTTGTTTTGTATTCGAGAGGCAGCAGATTCAATCCGAAGTGAGAAAATAGATTCTTAAAAATATAATGAGGGACAGTAGGACCTGCGGCAATTTCAGCCTGAAAGCACTTCCCATCGATAAATGGAGAAGGATCCTGGACGACCACCGTATCACAATCCAGCAGCAAAATGGTGTCATAGAGCTCTATTTCAGCAAGTTCAAACAGTCTTAATTTATTTGATTGAGGATGATCCTTACTGAACCGTTTTACAATACGTACAAAAGCTCCCAGATTATTTAGTTCCTCTACAAATTTCGGCTCTGCCTCATCTACTATGCATACAAAAATATCAGCGCCTGAAATGCCTCCGCCAAACCAGCGAATAGATTGTACTAATCTTAAAGTCTGATCTCTATATTTCTTGGTATTCTCTGTAACACATCCGATTAAGAGACGACCAGGACCGGTAACAGCCTCTTCTGATTCCTCATCTTCATAGGAGTCTGTTAGCTCAAAACCTTTTTCGTTTAATATTTGTTTATAACTGTTCATGTAAATTTTCTGCAGGGACTTATCGAAAAATGGAAGATCCTTTTTTTTAACTAGTCCGAAACAATTATCCTTGTAACTAGCTAGAATAAATCCATGCTTCAGACATAATCTTAAAATGGTATCAAACGTTTGTTTGTGATGCCTTTTATCTATTATATTGTGCGTCGAATCGTATTCATTGGCAGCATTCGGATTTTCATATAAAAAAGTCTTTAATACGATATAGCCACCTGGACTTAATGCTTTTTTAATTTTTTCCCAAGTGATTTCCATGTCCAAAACTGGAGTACATTCGATTATATGGTTGAGAAATATCACTTCATATGGTTTGCATTCGTTAAGGTTTTCCGGTTCGCAGCATTCATAATTCATCATTAAAGTTTTAAAGCCATTATTTGAAGCTTCCCGACCATTTTTGCTATTATCCAATCCAGTATATTTATCCGCATGCCTTTCATCGTTATATCTAATCTCAAGTATATATTTACTTTTCAGGTCTGTAATAAAGGAATTCATAAAAGTATATAAGGCATGATAGGAATCAAGGAGGTCTTGCTCATCGAGGTTAACACCATCTATTCCAACCAAATCCTTCATCGAATTCATAAGATGAAACACTTCCATATCTAACTCCCCTCTTATGGAAACAGTTAATTTCACAAATTCCATTCCTCCTTTTAGAATATGTCATAAAACATTTATGGGGACTGGGTTATAGCTGATTATTGTCTTTAATATCCTGTCCTAACAAGATATCATCCCGGGATGTGGGTAATTATAAGTGTCAAACGTCTATTAAAAACATAAGTATATAAAAAGCTAAATGGAGCATTTTCAGATTTTGGAAATGAGGAGTGATCAAAGTGATCTTTTGTACTATTGCACAGCCTGAACAATTGGCTCCAGCATTAATATTAGCTAAATCAATTAAAAAGCATCATCCCAATGCGATTATGGCTTTATGTTTAACCAGCAAAAACGTTCCAGATGCAGCAAAGAATTCTCCGTATATTGATCATATTATTTCTGGAAAAGATTTAGGGAAGGGTTTTTATAAAGAGCTAAAGAAAAAGTTCTCAGCTGCAGATCATTCACGAGCATTAAAGGCACCTTTTCTTAACTATCTCTTCAACTCCTTTCCTAATGAAGATATTTATATCTATCTTGATTGTTTTACTAAGGTTTTTGGTACCTTCAATGAACTTTTTACAATACTAGATGAACATTGCATCATTTATTCACCTTACTGCCTCCAACCACCATCTGAAGATCATGTTTTGAATGAGTTTGATCTTCTTAAAAACGGTAATGTTAATGGAGGATTTCTTGCTTTTAGAAGATCGGAAGAATCAACAAAATTTTTAAAACGGTTCCTTCATCTTATCAAGAATGATGTAAAGCAAAACGAACGGAAATCGATTAAAGGTTTGTTCATTGACGAGAAATGGCTGTGTTTAATGATTGGCCTTTTTGATATCTATTTCTTTAAGGATCCCTCCTATCATCTAGCTGTTTGGAATTTACATGAAAAACAGCGAAAAATCGAAAAAACTGATGAACCTGGCTGGCGAATAAACGGACAACGAATAAAATCTATGTGTTTTGCTGATGTTCAAGGATCTTTAGATTGGTCACATAGTGAAAAGGCTATAAATTTAATTCAGGAACGGTACAAAAAACAACTAAAATCAGTAAAAGACAAAACCTTATAAATATGAAGCATCAATGTTGGGAGGGAAAATTCCACAATGATCTTTGCGACCGTATCCACTTTAAATTACTTGTACAAAGCAGAGATATTGGCAAAATCAATAAAGGAACAGCATCCTAAAGCAAGAGTAATTGTGTGTTTAATAGAAAAAGAAATACATCCTGATGTAAAAAAGGTTCAATATTTTGATGGAATAATACTAGCCAAGGATTTAGGAATTGATGATTTTAATCGGTATATATTTAAATATGATGCAGCCGAGGCGGCATGGGCACTTAAGAGTCAGATTTTAAAATATTTGCTTAAAAATGAGAAAGACCATAGCGAATTTGTTTATCTTGATTCAGATATTAGGCTCTATAGTCCTTTCGTAGAAATAGAGTCTATATTAAAAAACAATCCAATTGTATTGACACCACATGATATAGAGAACGGGCCCAGCCGAGTTTATTTATTGAATGGAATTTTCAATGCGGGATTTGTGGGTATAACCAGGAGCAAGGAGGCGAAAAAGTTTATTAGATGGTGGGCAAAAAAAGTCACACATTATTGTTATAGGGATCGGAACCTTTCCCTGTATGATGATCAAGGATGGTTAAAGCTTGTACCCACTTACTTTAAAACGTATATATTAAGACATCCAGGCTATAATATTGCTTTTTGGAATTTTCATGAGAGAAATTTGAAGTTATCAATTAACAATGAATATACGGTTAATGATATCTACCCTCTTCGTTTTTTTCATCACTCTCAGCACCTTACTTATCTTAAGGACTCTGTGGAAAAAGCAAATAACCAAATTCTTCAACACATCTATTTTCAATACACCGAAGAATTAAAGCAGGCTACGCTTCTCCCTCTTTCAAATGAACCATGGAGCTATGATTTTTTTAATGATGGCAGCCAAATAGAAAAAATATCCAGAAGAAATTTTTTAAAAAGTCCTCATTTACAAAAACAACACAACCCATTCACTTTAACTAATAATAAGCTAACTATAAAACAGTGAAAATTAACTATTTATAAAAGAATTTTATGGAATCCAAAAGGATAGACCTAGTTTTAGAGGAGTAGATAAACTGTGATTTTTGTTAGTGTATCAACTATAAATTATTTACACAGAACAGAAGTAATGGCTAAATCAATAAAGGAATTCCATCCTGATTCAAAAGTAATAATCTGTTTACTTGAGAAAGATCTACATCCTATAGCCATGAATATACAGTATACTGATGAAATTATTCTCGCTAAAAATTTAGGAATTCCAAATGTTGATCAATATATTTTTAAATATACAATTTCAGAAGCCTCGTGTGCATTTAAAAGTGAAATATTAAAGTATGTTTATAAAAAAGAACCACATGAACAATATTTCATTTACCTCGATTCTGATACAAGGCTCTACAGTCCTATAAGTGAAGTCCAAGCTCTTTTGTACGACTTTCCAATTGTATTAACTCCACACTGCATAAAAAAGCCAAAGGAAGAGTATTTAAAATTCGGAATTTTTAATGCGGGCTTTCTTGGAATCAAAAGGACAGAAGAAGCGGAACAATTTATCAAATGGTGGGCTGAAAAAGTTAAATGGAATTGCTATATTGATTGGGATCGATTTCTGTTTGTTGATCAAGGATGGTTAAATTTGGTTCCAACTTATTTTAATGCATTCATCTTAAGACACCCTGGATACAATGTTGCGTTTTGGAACTTCCACGAGCGGAAAATAGAACTCGATAGTAAAAAGCAATACACAATTAATAATCAGCCTCTTCGTTTTTTCCACCATTCTCAACTGCTCAATTCACTTAAGGAGGGTGTGGAAAATTCTAAAAATGAAGTACTTAAAAACTTATATGACGAATACATTGCAGAATTAAAGCAATCCCGAGTATATCACCTTTCAAATAATCCATGGAGCTACGATTTTTTTGATAATGGTGAACAAATCAAAAATAAGTCGCGCAAAGAATTTCAAAACAACGAATGTTTAAGACTATTTTCGTCAAATCCATTTAATTTAATGAATGATCATTTCAGGAAAAAATGCTAGCCTCAAGCAAGCTGTCTATAGAAAAGCAAATAAATACTAATAATCAATGACTAAAAGAAAGGAGTAATTTTGGTGTATTCAAAAGAATTTTTTAACAAATACGAAAAAGAGTCACGAAAATCTGCCGAGCAAATTGTTCCTATTGTAATGGATCTGATAAACCCGTTATCTGTAGTTGATATTGGATGTGGGGTTGGAAATTGGTTATCTGTTTTCAGAAAAAATGGGGTTGAGGAGATTTTGGGAATTGACGGTGATTATGTCGATAGCAGCCAATTAAAGATTCCTGAAAGCCATTTTTATCCCTTTAACTTAGAAAATCCGATTAAAATAGATAAAAAATTTGATCTAGTTATTTCTTTAGAGGTTGCAGAGCATTTGCCAAGTACATGTGCGGATACCTTTGTAGAATCTCTGGTAAATTTGGGACCGATCATATTATTTTCTGCCGCAGTCCCAAATCAGGGAGGGGTAAACCATGTGAATGAACAATGGCCGCAATATTGGGTAGATCGCTTTAAGAGCCACGGCTATAACGTAATTGATTGCATTAGATATAAAATTTGGGATAATCGAGATGTTGGCGGCTGTTATACTCAAAATACACTTATATTTATAAAACAAGATGTTTTAAAAGATTATCCTAAACTGTTAAAAGAACAAATAGATACAAGCCATTCTATGCTCTCAATTATACATCCCGTCATGTATGAATGGAAAGTAATTCAAATGAACATATTAGAAAATAAAATTAAAAAACTCCAAAAACGGTTAGACAAAAAAAAATTTAAGAAGAAGAATAACAAAAAAAAATAATGTCCTCCTAAAAAACTGATCCAATCCTTCTGCTCAAGCCAAACAAGCAAAACTATTTTTCCGCCTGACAGTTATCGATAACGATCACAAGACTTCTTAATTACGCAATTCACAGTAATTTAAAAAAGCGTACACTATTTGTACGCTTTTACTATGCTAAATTGTAAAATGTTTCTTAACGTTCGTTCTTTAACATTGCGAAATTCTTTGCCAATTCTTCACTATTTCCTAGAAAGTTAAGAAAGGCATCCACTTCATTTTTTTTCGTATATTTAAGGTTAATGGACTTACAGAAAGATAAATCAACAGGTTTATGAACAAATGTAACATCAGTTAACTCTTTTCTTAAAGGGTAATCTTTCGTTAATTGAATTAAGTCTTCCTCTGATCTGCATCTCCCCTCTTTAATGGCTTGAACGAACCTCTTTAAATATAATGCAACCCCTTCTTGTCTTGCTATTGTATTGATCCAAGCTACAAGCATCTTCGATTTGAATTGTTCTAAAGATCGAATTGGAAAATGAGCCAGTTTTAATTCTTTCAATGTATTTATCTTTAGTTTTCTTTTTCCGCGTTTTAACAAGAATTTGTGATTACCTCCAGAAAGAGTACCAGAAAATTTTTCTGCAATGATTGATGGGACAACTACTTTTTTATTAGTCTTATGATGATCTGCTCTAGCATAAGTAATCCTTTTTGGAATAAAAAGCTCGTTTTTGTTTTCTTCTCCAGTAAGAACATACGTTCTCCAATTGATATAGTGCAACTGATTTAAATCAATCTTATTCAGAATGTCACGAGGATGTTCAAGATGATTAGTTGATACCAGAAACTCATCTGCATCAAGAGGGAGAATGATATCGGGATGATACTGTTGAAATGAGCTGTACATTAATTGTGTTGTCTTTTTGCTCTGAGTGAATTCAGGATCTTTGTCATTGAAAATAAAGATTGGAAGCCCTTCCTCCCTTAACTTCTTAAGGATTTCAGGAGTTCTGTCAGAACTCATATTATCCAAAAAAATCATTCCATCGAGAATATGTTGATGATACCTTACGAAGGACTCAATAATATCCGCCTCATTTTTTACCATACTGATGGAGAAGATTTTCCTCCCTTCATATTTTCCCATTATTATTCACTCCTTTTACTCTTAGTTAGTTGAAAGGGTTCATAATAACTATATGTTTTCTTATGTGATTAGTGTCTGGAGAAAAAGCAAATCAAAGTACTTTACTCCTTTTCTGAAAATTATGATGTTCCCTGAAAAGATGATTTCTTTTTCGTTTTTTTGCTATATAACAACTGACTCTTTTCTTAGACCGTTGCTATAATTTTCTGGTAAATATTTAAGTTTACATAAATTCCCAACAAAAAAAGTCACAGATAAATTCTAATCAAATAGATGGGTATCTAGGTTTTAATTTTTGCAATAAACTTTGACCACTGGGTTAATGCTTGTTTTCTGTCTATACGGTTCCATTCATTTACTCTGCTCATAAACTGATATTATGATATTTACTACTGGAAAGGAGACCTTGGATGAACACCCCAAATGAGCCTCATGAAATAACATATGGATTCCTAAATGATCTCGTAATCTTAAAAATTAAAAAAGATATTCCCGGCAAAAACATTTCACTTCAGGGAGCAATTTTCTCATGACATGGGAAATAGGTTTTGTATTAACAGCCATATTATGTATGCTCGGCTGTTTAATTTTTGAGTTAGAGAGACCAGAAGTAATTGTTTTCATTACGTTAGTTATTTTTTTATTAACTGACATTGTTTCTGTAAAGGAAGCCTTAAACGGTTTTTCTAATGAAGGCATGTTAACTGTCGCCTTGCTCTTCATAATATCAGGTGCCATTCAGAAGAGTGACTTGGTGAAAATCTCTCTTTTTAAACTTTTAAATACCAGAGACAATGAGAAAATCAATTTATTGAAAATCGTCTTTCCTGTTTCTGCTTTATCGGCATTTTTGAATAACACACCAATAGTCACAACATTGACACCAATTATACGGAAATGGTGTGAAAAAAATCAGCTTTCTCCATCTAAGTTGCTGATTCCATTGTCGTATGCAACCATTCTTGGGGGAACAATCACTATTATTGGAACATCAACGAATTTGGTAGTCCACGGACTTCTTTTAGATTACAACCTTCCTGGTTTTTCTTTTTTTCAATTGGGAATAGTAGGGATTCCGATCACACTATTAGGTATCCTATACCTGTATACAGTTGGGTATCATTTACTCCCTAGTAATAAGGCGATGACCAACGTTGAAGAAATAAGTAAAGAATATATCGGGGAAGTTAAAATTACTGAAGAGTTTGAACATATTAATAAAACAATAAAGGATGCCAAATTAAGAAAACTGGCTGGACTTTACCTGTTGGGCATTATTCGTGATAATGAGATGATTACACCTGTTACAAGTTCTACCATAATAATTGCAAACGATCGTCTTATTTTTACGGGGTTAATCTCAACAGTTGCAGAATTACAGTCCATAAAGGGGGTTCATCTTGTAACAAATACAGGCCCATTGCTGGAAGGATTAAGGTCTGGAAAATCTAATCTTGTTGAAGCCGTAGTTTCCCATCATTCTTCTCTTTTGCATAAAAAAATAAATGAAACACAATTTCGCGGGAAATTTGATGCTGCCGTAATAGCAGTTCACCGAAAAAATGAGAAAATCAACAGTAAAATCGGAGAAATTATTTTAAAGCCAGGGGATACACTATTAATGGTTACGGGTCCGGATTTTCAAGATAGAAATCAGTTTCATGATTTTTATGTTGTGAACACAGTAAATGATGAAATCCTTCCTGCAACCATTTCTCGCCGTAAAGGTTGGTTTACCATATCAATAATGATTATTCTAATTTCTTTAGTTGCCTTTAATCTTACATCAATGTTAAAAGCAGCAGCGTTTGCTGCCGTTGCTCTTTTTATCTTCCGTATTATTACTCCTGAGGAAGCAAAAAGGTATATTAAATTTGACGTTTTGCTGATTATTGCCTCTTCATTTGGTGTTGGGACAGCGTTAATAAATTCGGGAAGCGCGGAGTGGATTGCTAATAACATATTAATACTAGCACAACCATTAGGAGTATTTTTTCTGCTGATCGTTCTTTATTTCATTACCAATCTCTTTACTGAAATTATTACAAATAATGCAGCAGCTGCCATGATGCTCCCTATTGCTATTGAAATTTCATCCCAAATTTCTGTCAATCCTATAGCACTAGCCGTGATTGTTGCGATTTCTGCTTCTGCAGGTTTCTCAACTCCAATAGGTTATCAGACAAATATGATTGTATACGGCCCTGGCGGATATTCCTTTAAAGATTATTTAAAGGTTGGTATTCCGCTAAATATAATTGTTATGGTAACAACGGTCATAATTGTCTATTTTGTTTGGATTAAGTAATTATGAGGATACAAAACGCCTTTATTATTATCGCTAATCATTACTTCAAATGTATAGCCGTGGATAAAGAAAAATGACAGAGAAGTCAACATAAATAACATTTTGCTGCCTATAATAGAAAAACCCCCGGTTGTCTTTCATAAAAATCAATCCGGGGGTTTTTATCGGTTTTCAGTCTCCCAATTAAATGCAATCTTAGAATCATTCCAAGGGATTCGCTTTTCATCTGGATCATGGATATTATAGGATTCAGTTGTGAAATAAATAATCTGGGCAGGTTTTTGGCCAAGTACTCTATACCCATGGGCGACACCTCTTGGGATTAAAAGCATCATAGGATTTTCTTCTCCCATATAATAAACATCAGTCGCTCCTTTAGTAGGTGAACTTTCTCTTAAGTCATATAATACGACTTGTGCATTGCCTGAGGGAAAGAACCATAAATCATCTTGTTTTTCATGATAATGAAATGCTTTTATTACACCCGGATAACTCATGGACCAGGATGCCTGGCCAAATCTGCATAATAAGTCAGGTTCATCATCACGGATAAGCTCTGCAAAGAAGCCCCGGTCGTCACAATGTTTTACCAGTTTTTTCACCTTCACTCCATCTATCATTGGCTAAGCTCCTTCCGCATAAATTCATTTAAAGCCTCTTTCCAATGCCTGAGAGGCTTAATCCCCTGTTTAAGCAGAGCGTTTTGTTCCATTACGGAATATGGCGGTCTTGGACAAATGGAACCATATTCTTTAGTCGTGACAGGTTTAACTAATCGGCTATCGTAACCGGCTTCTTCAAAAATTGTTTGGGCAAACGTATACCAAGAGCAAAAACCCGAATTGCTAACATGATAAATGCCATTTTCTTTCTCCAATAACTGTATTATCGCGTCGGCGAGATCACTAACATAAGTAGGACAGCCTATTTGATCATTTACGACCTTAACTTCTTTGCATTTCTTAGCTAATTGAAGCATTGTTTTGACAAAATTGGCTCCATCATGTCCATAGAGCCAAGATGTACGGATAATTGACACATTATTAAACAGCAGTACTAACCTTTCACCAAGTAACTTGCTCATACCATAAATAGATAGCGGATTTGGTTTATCCTCCTCTGTATATGGGGATTGTTTTTTTCCATCAAATACATAGTCAGTACTAATATAAAACATGCGTGCATCAACTTTATCAGCTGCTTGTGCTACAATGCCGACACCTAGAGCATTTACTTCAAATGCTTTTTTTCGCTCAATTTCACATTTTTCAACCGAAGTATATGCAGCAGTATGAATTATATATTGGGGTTTATGATGCAATATAACGCTCTCAACCTGTTCCTGTTTTGTAATATCTAATTCTCTTTTTCCTAAACTAATTAAAGAATGAGAATGGCATAATTTTCTAACCAACTCATTGCCCAATTGGCTATAAGCTCCAGTTATTAAAATTTTCGCCATCTCAGCCCTTTTCCTCCATTCTCACTTTAAACCATGCTATAGTTTTTATAATTCCCTCCTCGAAAGATACACTTGGTTTCCAGCCCAACTCCTTTAAAATTTTCGATATATCCATTGCGTACCTTCGGTCATGTCCTTTTCGATCCTCTATAAAATGAATAAGCTGGTGATCTTTTTTTAAATAATTAAGTATCATTTTTACAATATCCAAGTTCGTCTTTTCTTCCGTGCCTCCAACATTATAAACCTCTCCTGGTGCCCCTTTTTCAAGCACTAAATGAATAGCTTTGCAATGGTCCTCAACATAAATCCAATCCCGAATATTTAGTCCATCTCCGTATAAAGGGATATGCATGTTGTTATGGGCATGATAAATGGTTTTAGGAATTAACTTTTCCGGATGCTGCATAGGGCCAAAGTTATTGCTGCATCGTGTAATGATCAAAGGAAGCTGATGTGTTTTATAAAAGGATCTAACAAGTAAATCTGCGCTTGCTTTACTGGCAGAATAAGGGTTGTTTGGTGCAAGAGGACTTTCTTCAGTAAACGGAGGGTCATTTGGCTCGAGAGAGCCATATACTTCGTCAGTTGATATTTGTATCATCTTACGGGCTTTCCCCATTAAAACAGCCTGAAGCATATTAAAAGTGCCTTTAATATTTGTATGAATAAATGGAGCTGCATTTATAATACTTCGATCAACATGTGATTCTGCAGCAAAGTTTATAATAGCTTCATATTCTTGGTTAAATACTGAATTTACAATTGTATCTTTACCAATATCACAATGGATAAAATGATATCGGCCCGATTTTTCAAATTGCTGAATGAGTTCATTATTTGCAGCATACGTCAGGGAATCAATATTAGTAATATAATAATTTGTGTTGCGCAGTAAATATGAAATAAAATTCGAACCAATAAAACCTGAACCGCCAGTTATAAGGAGGTGTTTTTCCAAGTGGTATCATCCTCCACTGTTTTCTCGTCGTTTACAAATTGAGCTGCTTGGTACAATGATTCATGTGTACCAGCATCTGCCCACCATCCCTTTAAGATATCAAATTGGAGCTCATTTTTCTTTGCATATAAATTGTTTACTTCTGTAATTTCAAATTCATTCCGAATTGAAGGGTGAATTGTATTTATGAAGTTAAATACTTTTTTATCATACATATAAATTCCCGTTACACAAAAAGATGAAGGAGGATGAACTGGTTTTTCGATGATGGACTTTACTCTTTTTTTTTCGTCATCAAGCTGGGGAACACCGTATCTAGAAAGATCTTTAACTTCTTTTAAAAGAACTCTTGCCCCTTTCTCCTGTTTAAGAAATGCCTGAATATAGGGTGTTAAAGTATCTTTAAAAATATTATCACCCAGAATGGCAATAAATTTTTCTTCTCCTATAAAACTTTTCGCACACCTGAGGGAGTCGGCAATACCTGCTCCCTCATCTCTCTGGATTTCATAATAAAGGTTAACGCGGAGCTCCTTTCCATCTCCTAATACCTTAATAAATGAACTTAAGTCCTTTTTATTCGTAATGATTAAGATTTCCTGTATTCCAGCTTCCCTTAATTTAAAAATAGGCCAATAAATCATCGGATAGGGACCAACTGGCAAAAGGTGCTTATTGATAATTTGGGTAAACGGCTTTAAACGAGACCCGGTTCCACCAGCAAGAATAACTCCTTTCATCGCTTATAAAACCCCTTTTTCAGAAATTATTTCTTCATGGCATTTCTATATAATATATGTGTAACACCTTTATTTGACTTAAATTCACTTCTATAAATATCCCTCTAAAACAAATGAGAAATAAAAATCTTTTTTAATATAATAATTTGTTAAATTTAAAAGAATATCAGAGGTATTCTCTATCTGTTTTTCAAGTAACGCTTTTTAAATTTTATAGCGAAACCTTTGGATACTATTTTTAGTTATTCTCTCATTTTAAGAGTTAATATCCAGATTAACTCCAGCTTTCTTACCCAGTGTAGATAAAATCCCCAAAGCTTTTTTTCCTTAAAATTGATTTTAGGCAACTCTTTTAGTAATTTCTTTTTTTTGATCATAATCCCCCTTTTCCTTATTTTTATTCAATGGAGAAAGTATGTTCTTTAACTTATTTTCGGTCTGTATCTGCAGGAATAACACTCTTTTTCAAAACGCCAGCTGATACACGAAACATTGCAAGTATTTTCAAACTCCCGATTGGGCTGTTTATATTTTTACCTGTTAAAAAGATTAATGAAAAAAACACCTGCTTTCTATTAATATATGAAGATTACAATTGAATGGTATCGGACAAATATGGACAAGTCCTTAAAATGGACTAATTGTGGAATCCAAATAACCCGATTGATTAGTTTGTTCATTTGCACTTCAATTCTTTCAATAGTATGAAACAATAGATATTCCCAATATCCATCATCGTAATCAGTCTTGTACTGCCTTCGAAACAGTTTAAACCTAATGGTTTTTTTCCTGAAACGGGCAGTTGCCGGTGCCCTATTTTGTTCATAAGCATATTATAAAACACGTGAGAAAAACGGAGGATCACATATTAAGTGAGATAGGTGGTGAATGACTTGAAGGTACTGGTTACAGGAGGTTTGGGTTTTATAGGATCCCATCTTGTAGATCGCTATGTAGATCTCGGTTATGAAGTCATTATTTTAGATAATCTTTCGACCGGTACTCTTGCTAATCTGAATCCAAATGCCCGCTTTGTTTCAATGTCTCTGTTAGACAAAGAAGTTGCTGATTTAGTATATGGAGAAAAACCAGACATCATTAATCATCAGGCTGCACAAGTAAATGTTAGAAATTCTGTAGCTAATCCCTTATACGATCTTGAAACGAACTTACAAGGAACAGTTAGGCTGCTGGAGGCAGCAGGCAAGGCTGAGGTAAAGAGATTCATTTTCTCCTCGTCAGGTGGAACTGTATATGGTAAAACACCAAGCAGGGCCATACCAGAAAGTTATAAAACAAATCCTATCTCCCCTTATGGCATAAACAAACTAGCTTCCGAGTTTTATATTAGATTCTATGCTGAACTCTATGGCTTTCAAGCGGTTATTTTGCGTTATTCAAACGTATATGGATTGCGGCAAAACCCTCTATCAGAATCGGGAGTTATATCAATTTTTAGAAATAGGTTACAAAATCAATTGCAGCCCATTATTTACGGCGATGGAGAGCAAATCCGTGATTATATTCATGTCAGTGATGTTGTAAATGCCAATATTATGTTCAGTCAATTAGATTCCACATTACAAGGGACTTTTAACGTAGGAACAGGTAAAGGCACTTCTTTAAATAAACTTCTCACCTTCTTTTACGAGTTTTATCCATATGGAATAGATCCCGTATATAAAAAAGCTAAGGAAGGCGATTTGTTTTACAATGTTCTATCTATTGATAAGTTAGCTTCTTTAGGTTGGTCTCCCAAATTAAGCCTTGAAGAAGGAATTAAAGAACTTTGTCAGGGGGATATTTAATGAAAATTTGTATTATAGGGGCAGGCTATGTAGGATTGGTTACCGGCTCGTCCTTTGCTGAACTTGGATATGAAGTAGTGTGTGTGGATATTAACCCCGAAATAATAGAAAAGTTAAAGAACGGGATCATCCCTATATATGAACCGGGATTAGAGGAAATGGTTAAGAAAAATGCAAAAGAAGGCCGTTTAACTTTTACAACTGATATCCGTCAAGCTATACAATCAAGTTTATTTATTTTTATTGCTGTTGGAACTCCTTCAGCTGAGGATAATTCTGCTGATCTAACACATGTATTCAATGCAGCCGAGCAAATAGGATCTTATTTAAACAAGTACTCTATCATTATAAACAAGTCAACTGTTCCAATTGGCACATCCATAAAAGTTAAAGAAATCATGAGTCAAGCACTTTATAGAAGAGGTTTAGCAGATTTGAATTTTGACGTTGTATCCAACCCGGAGTTTTTAAGGGAAGGAAAAGCTATAAAAGACTTTTTAGATCCCGACCGCATTATTGTAGGCAGTGATAATCTTCAAGCAATAGATCATATGAAAAAATTATATAAACCTATTACCAGTAAGGGATTGCCGTTCCTGGTGATGGATCTTCCTTCAGCAGAGCTCACTAAATATGCAGCAAATGCAATGCTCGCAACCCGAATCAGTTTTATGAATGAAATTGCTGGAATAGCGGATGCCTACGGGGCTGATATCCAAATGGTTCAGGAAGGAATAGGAATGGATCATAGAATCGGCCATGCTTTTTTAACTCCCGGGATAGGATACGGAGGCTCTTGCTTTCCAAAAGATGTTAAATCATTAATTAAAACGGCATCTGATAAAAAAATTCCCACTCCCTTGCTGGAATCAGTTGAAAAAGTAAATCAGAGACAAAGAAAAAAACTATTTGAAATGATTATTGAACAATTCGGCAAATCAAATTTATCAATGTTCAAATTTGCTGTTTGGGGTTTGGCATTTAAGCCTGAAACTGATGACATTCGTGAAGCCCCTTCTATAGATATCATTCGTAAGATAGTTCAGCACGGAGGAAAAGTACATGCATGTGATCCCGCAGCAAATCATAAAGCACATAAAGTTTTTGGTGATGAAGGAGTAAAATACTTTCAAGACCCATATTCAGCCATTTCAGGAGCTGACGGATTAATCATATGCACTGAGTGGCCACAATTTCAATTAGCTGACTTAGAAAAAATAAAGAAGCTTCTTCGAAAACCAATCATTTTTGACGGGCGAAATATTTATGACCCTATGGTTATGAAAAAAGCTGGGTTCGTTTATAAATGTATAGGGAGGAACATATAAATGAAGCCAAAAAAAATTCTGATCACAGGGGGTTCCGGTTTTTTAGGTTCTCATTTATGCCGCCATCTGCTAAAGGAAGGTCACGAAGTATTTTGTATCGATAATCTATATACAGGACGCAAAGATAATATTGAGGATTTAACTGGAAATGATCGTTTTACTTTTATTCTCCATGATATCGTACAGCCAATTGATATTGAAGCCGACGAAATCTACCACCTGGCATGTCCAGCATCTCCTCCCCACTATCAGCTTGACCCAGTTAAAACATTAACCACTAATTTTATTGGATCTCTTAATTTGCTTGAATTAGCCAAAAAGTACAATTCAAAGATATTATTTGCCTCAACAAGTGAGGTATATGGTGACCCTCTTATTCATCCACAAAAAGAATCGTACAATGGGAATGTTAATTCCATTGGCCCAAGGGCTTGTTATGACGAAGGCAAAAGATGCGCCGAATCATTATTTTTTGAATATTATCGGCAGCATCATCTAAACATACGTGTAATCCGTATCTTTAATACGTATGGTCCCGGAATGGCACTGAATGATGGAAGAGTAGTTAGCAACTTTATCCTTCAAGCCCTCATGGGGAAAGATTTAACTGTTTACGGTGATGGGAGTCAAACGAGATCATTTTGCTTTGTTGACGATCTTATCTCCGGGATGGCTTCCATGATGAATACCAAAAAAGACTTTACAGGTCCGGTTAATCTTGGAAACCCTGCAGAGGTTACTGTTCTAGAATTAGCAAATAAAATAATTGACCTTATAGGAAGTTCTTCAAAAATTACGTTTTTACCAATTCCAAAGGACGATCCTTCCCGCCGAAAACCTGATATTTCACTTGCAAAGGAAAAACTAGGCTGGATGCCAGCTGTCACCCTTGATGAAGGACTTAAGAAAACAATTGAGTATTTTATAAAATATGGTAAAAGCGAAACATAATAAATATGCATAAGCTAATCATTGAATAAAACAATGAACGAATTTAAAAAAAAATTCCATTCAGCTGTGTAGAAAAAGTAAGGAGCTTTTTCAGTATAATAGTTGCCACTGTTTCATCTTTAAATTATTTATACAGGGCTGTAGTGCTGGCGAAATCTGTCAAAAAATAGCTTCCAGAGGCTAAAGTATCTTTATGTTTATTGGAAAAAAGATACATCCAGATGTAGGAAGTTTATTACTTTGATAAAGTAATACTAGCTAAAGATTTAGAAATACCCAATTTTAAAACTTTTATTTTTAAAAACAATGCTGTAGAAGCTTCGGGGGCGCTTAAAAGTAAAGTACTAAATTATTCGTATAAAACTAAGGCTGATCATTTTGGAATCTTTATGAGAGAAATATAGGAAGCTCAGAGCGGCTGCCAAAATGCATGCTAAATATTTGTGAATGGCTTAACATTTGTTGAAAGGAGCACATTTTTTTGAAAAATAAAGAAGAATCCGATAAAAACATTGTCTGGCATCAATCAGCCATTAATAAAGAAGATAGGCGAAAACTTAATGGCCACAAAAGTCTAATGATTTGGTTAACGGGATTATCCGGATCAGGAAAGTCCACTATAGCAAATGCTCTTCAGCATGAATTATATAAAAACAATGTATGTGTATATTTATTGGATGGAGATAATCTTAGGCACGGGATAAATAGCAATCTTTCTTTTTCACCAGAGGATCGGAAAGAAAATATAAGGAGGACTGCTGAGATCGGCAAGCTTTTTGTTGATGCAGGAATTGTTGTTCTTGCTGCTGTAATTTCGCCCTTTGAGGAAGATCGGCTGCATGCAAGAGCGATATTCCAAGAAGACGAATTTATTGAAGTTTATGTAAAATGTTCTCTGCTGGAATGTGAAAAGCGAGATCCTAAAGGCTTATATAAGAAAGCAAGAAATGGAGAGATTAAACAGTTCACAGGCATTGATCAGCCTTATGAAGAACCTGAAAATCCAGAGGTAGTCCTTGATACCACTGAATTATCTCTTGTTCAATCAGTAGAGCTGCTATCTTCATATATTTTCGAAAAGGTTGGACTCAAACAAAATGCAAAGGAGTGATTAATTTGCCATTAAGTGTTCCTCATGGCGGGAAATTAATCAATCAAATAAACTTAAACTTAGATGTTTCTGATATATGCGGAGAAATAGAAATAGACGCTATGGCGCTATCTGATTTAGAGCTAATTGCAAACGGGGCCTACAGTCCGATTACTGGCTTTCTTGGAAAAGAAGACTACGAATCTGTTATTGATAATATGAGGTTATCAAGCGGGTTAGTGTGGAGCATTCCTATTACTCTCCCTGTAAATGAAAAAGCAGCGGAGAATCTCAAGATTGGGGAAAGAATAAAGCTCAAACATAAAAATATCGTTTATGGTATATTAGATCTTCAAGAAATTTATACTCCTAATAAGACGAAAGAAGCAGAAAAAGTATTTCAAACAACAGATCAAAATCATCCTGGTGTACGCAAGCTTTTTGAACGTCCAAATGTCTATTTGGCTGGACCTGTCACTCTCACAAAGCTTCCGCTAAAAATAACTGATTTTAAAGATTATTATAAATCTCCTTTAGAAACAAGAAAAGAATTCGAAAAGCTCAACTGGAACACAGTTGTAGGTTTCCAAACCAGGAATCCAATACACCGTGCCCACGAGTATATTCAAAAATCAGCTCTGGAAATAGTGGATGGTCTTTTCTTAAATCCTTTAGTTGGAGAAACAAAATCGGATGATATTCCAGCGGATATTCGAATGAATAGCTATAAAGCATTACTAAAACACTATTATCCACAGAATAGGGTATATTTAGCTGTTTTCCCTGCTGCTATGAGGTATGCTGGTCCAAAAGAAGCTATTTTTCATGCGCTGGTCCGTAAAAATTTCGGCTGTACACATTTTATTGTTGGAAGGGATCATGCTGGAGTAGGTAATTATTATGGAACATATGATGCACAAAAAATCTTTGCGCAATTTAATGTAGAAGAAATCGGGATTGTCATTCTCTCCTTTGAACACAGCTTTTATTGTATTAAGTGTGAAAACATGGCCTCAAGCAAAACATGTCCTCACAAAAAAGAAGATCATTTGCACTTATCGGGTACAAAAGTTCGAGAGATGCTTCGCAAAGGGATTACTCCCCCAAAACAATTCAGCCGTTCAGAAGTAATTAAAATACTAATTGAGGGTTTAAAAAATTCATAAAAACAAAGAGCTGTTATAAAACAGCTCTTTGTTTTTTATATACCCCTCAAGCTTTAATTAAAGCTAGTAAGGGATGCATTATTTATGAATCAATTCCTTTGGCGTTATAATCGTTAACAAGCTGATAAAAATTAGTTTGGCGTCTCAGAATAGTCTCAATCATTTCACGGACCGCACCATTTCCGCCTTTATTTTTCGTTACATATTTCACACGCTCTTTTACAATCTCAGCAGCATTTGCAGGAGCAAAAGACATATCTATTATATTTATTATCGGGAGATCATTGATGTCATCTCCCATATAACAAACTTCATTCGTATTCAAACCCAGCGTCTTTAATAACTGATCAAATATATCAATTTTTTTTCTAATTCCCTGATAAATAAAGTTTATATTTAACTCCTCTGCCCTTTTAATGACGGACTCAGATGATCGTCCGCTTATAATGGCTGTAAGAATGCCTGCACAATGAGCTAAACTGATTCCCATGCCATCCTGTGCATTAAATTGCTTATATTCAGTTTCATCAGATCCAATATATAAACTGCCATCTGTCAGTACTCCATCAACGTCCAATACAATTAATTTGATTCTATTCATGTTAACGGAGTCCCATCTTAATGAGATCTTGTATATGGATCATACCTATAGGCTGATTATTATCATCAACAACAGGGAGAATATTTATTTTGCGGTTTTCCATAATTTTCAATGCCTCTGCAGCTAATACATCCTTCTTAATAGTTGTAGGCTTTGGATTAAATAAAGATTCAACCTTTTGGTTTAGTATATTTTCCTCTTTACCTAATGCCCGCCTTATGTCCCCATCTGTAAGAACCCCTTTGAGAACACCTGAATCATCAATTATATTAATTGCGCCTAAGCCAACATCTGTCATTTTGAAAAGCACTTCTTTCACCTGGCTATTAATATCAGCTATAGGATTTTTTCTATTAGCAGATATAACGTCATCGACTGTCAGCAAAAGTTTTATGCCTAAAGATCCGCCTGGATGAAATACAGCAAAATTTTCGGGCTTAAACTCTTTTGCCTCTAAAAGAGCAATTGCTAATGCATCTCCAATAACAAGAGTTAAAGTGGAACTTGTAGTTGGAGCTAATCCTAAAGGGCAAGCTTCTTCCACTTTGCCGTAACTTACTACAAGATCTGCTCTGCCTGCTATCGTTGAGCTTTCATCCCCAACAATTGCTATTAATTTTGCACCGATTCTTTTTATAGAAGGAATGATTTTTAGTATTTCCTCTGTTTCTCCACTATTTGATATAGCTATGACAATATCATCCTCTGTCACCATTCCTAAATCTCCGTGTAACCCTTCTGCAGGATGCAAAAAAAGGGAAGGTGTTCCTGTACTGGAAAGTGTTGCTGTTATTTTTTTGCCTATTATTCCTGATTTTCCTATACCCGTAATAACTACTCTCCCATTAGAGTTCAGGATATGGTTCACACACTCATTAATCTTAGAGCAAATAGAATCTTTTCTTGCTAAAATCTCATTAGCTTCCATTTCAATTACTTGAGAAATTGTCTTTCTAAAATCAAAATTAGGAAGGTTCAATTAGTATCCCCCTTTGTTCCCAAGCTTTTTACTAGATGGTCAATTTCTTTAATTGGTTTTAATACATTTTCCAGCTCATCAAGTTTAATCATGTTAGGCCCATCAGACAATGCATGATCCGGGTCTGGATGTACTTCTGTAAAAAGCGCATCAATACCGACAGAAGCAGCTGCCCTGGACAAATACGGAACAAATCTTCTATCCCCGCTTGTACTTGTTCCATTCCCACCTGGTAGTTGAACACTGTGAGTAGCATCAAATACAACCGGAACCCCAAATTCCCGCATTGTTGGCAGTGACCTCATATCAACAACCAGGTTATTATATCCGAAGGTGCTCCCTCTCTCCGTTAATAAAACCCTACCTGCTCCAAAAGGTCGCAACTTTTCTATCACATTCTTCATATCGCCTGGTGCTAAGAATTGCCCTTTTTTCACGTTAATGATTTTTCCTGTTTTGGCAGCTTCAACAAGCAGATCAGTTTGCCGGCAAAGAAAGGCAGGAATTTGGATAATATCTAATACTTCCCCTGCCATTTTCACTTGTGCGGTTTCATGGATATCAGAAGTAACCGGAATATCAAGCCGCTCTTTAATCTCAGATAATATCTCAAGCCCCTTTTGAATGCCAGGTCCTCTGTAGGATTTAATTGATGACCGATTTGCTTTATCAAAAGAAGCTTTAAATACAAAAGGTATATTTAATTTAGCTGTAATTTCTTTAAGTCTTTCGGCAATTTCAAAAACTGATGTTTCGCTTTCAATCACACATGGCCCTGCTATTAAAACGAAGGGTTTATGCCCGCCAAAAACAATTTCATCATTTAGCTTTACAAGGTTAGCCAATGGTATCATCCTTTAGAAATTTTTCCACTCTCTTAATATCTTCCTTTGTATCTACACCAATTGAATCGTAATTCGTTTCCACTACCTTAATATTTATGCCATTCTCTAGTAATCTTAATTGTTCCAACATTTCATTCTTCTCATATGCTGATAGTGGCAGGTTTACAAATTTTTCTAATAGATGAGCAGGATAACAATAAATACCCAGATGCTTATAGTATCTTATTTCAGTACCTGACCTATTGTATGGAATTGGTGACCTAGAAAAATATAAAGCATTATCATTCAAATCTGTGACTACTTTCACAACGTTTGGATTATCAATATCTTGCTTATCTAATATAAGGGTTTTGGCTGTAATAACACTATTAGGATTCCTCATCGCTTCTTCAACAAGCAATGTAATAAGCTCAGGTTGTATTAATGGTTCGTCTCCTTGGACATTTAAGATAATGTCACCCTCCACTTTCATTGCTGCTTCCGCCACACGATCTGTGCCAGACTTATGGGTAACACTGGTCATAATAGCTTTTCCTTTAAACGATTCTACCTTTCTATAAATTTCCTCGTGATCTGTAGCAACAATAACTTCATTTATCTTCGCTGATTTAGTTACTCTTTCATAAACATGCTGAACCATAGGCTTACCGCAAATATTAGCAAGAGGCTTGGCTGGGAATCTTGTCGATGAATATCTAGCAGGGATTATTGAAATAACTTTCATCTATGTCACCCCTAACCGTATAATCAATATTATCCTGCTTCTGAATTCTGTTTAAAGTAAATTCGTTTCCTTTTAACATAATATGCACCTTCAATTAAAAGGTATAGACTAAAGCCATTGTAAAAGTAAATGCGAAGGGAGATAAGCTTAATTTCTTGCAGCTGAATACAAAAAAGGGCCGTCTTCACGGGCCCCATGATAATCATGCTTTTAAGCTGTGCTCTTTTGAGAGATAATTCTGAAGCTCTTCAATAAATATGGAACAAACAGATTTCGGGTTCATACTATAGCTTACATTTGTTCCTTTTCTTTTACTTCCGTCATCAATTATATTCTTTATATATTTATTAGGGATTTTATAAATAAAGGGGTGTTCATGTTGGCCAGTACCCTTCAAAGTGTTCATATGTGCTACGCCATGCTTACCGCAGATATGGGCAACGAACATTGTATCAGTGGAATAACTTGTTAAGAAGAAGTCTACTTGTGAGGCATAGGCAATCTTCTTTGTTGAAGTACTTCCAATAAGATTAAAGGTAGGAATTTGCGGACCGATCCGTTTAATTATTTTTTTAGCAACTCTTTTATCATCAATGGCATACTCCCTTCTAAATTTTTTTTCACTTTGTGCTTCCGTAGAAGTTAATCCATCCAATACAACTCCAACGTTAGGATATAGCTTTTGGACTTCCCGAACAATTTTTGCTACTCCTTTAACTTTTTCATCCCATGATCTTCTTTCACCACATATTCCAAACCATAATATCGGAAAGCATTTTTTTAATTGATTGAATTTTTTTGCTTGCTTCGGGTCACTTAATAAGCTTTCAACAGAACTTTTAACCAGTAAATTATTTAGCTCTGATTTTTCCTGCTCAGGGTAATGTTTGTTTGAAGATGGCAGAACAATGAAGCCATTGTTCTCCAATACAATCTCGTTGACATCATTTACATCCACTACTTGTTCTTCACAAGGAAGTGAATACAGGGATTTTATCGAGTAGAACATCCCATCTTCCAAGGAAATAATCCTTGGAATTTTATTAAAAACCTCAGGTTTTTTTACTACATGATTCAAATAATAATGGAAACTGTGAAGGGAAGATAAAAAGTCATTAAAATAATGGTAGGGTCTAAAAAAAGAAACCAGCAGAGCATAAAGGGAAATGCTTTCTTTCTCAAGTGAAAAGTCCAATATCTTATCGAATAGGCGAACTATTTCTCTGTTTAACTTTTCTATATGCTTCTGTATATTGCTATTTCTCGAATGCCCACTCTTAAAATCAATAAAGATATTTCTTGTTGGAAAATACATCCCCGTAATATTGAATCGTTGAATGATATAAAAGGATTCATTTCCATCAATGAATCTAAGAAAGTTCTTACCTCCATGCAGGGGCAGATAAATGCTCTGTTTACAACCGGCTAAACCCTGTCCAAAAATACTATTTACTAAGATTTCATTTTTATTAACAGCCATTTCGAGCATCTTATTACTAAAATTTTGATCTTTTGTAGCAGTATATAGCTTCTTAATTTGGGTCCTTTCATGTTCATTGAATTCTTTAGAATCTTTTACTTCGTCAATATCGTTAAAGATAATAACCTTGCCAGTTACCCATCTATCAATATTTTTTCCAGAGAGGCTTTGGAGAGCATTCACATGTAAACCATTTATATTATTTAATAGGTTTTTATTATAATAATTCCAACACTCTATTGCTAATTTAATATTACTGTTTTGATCGACTACATTATCCTCCAATGTTTCATCACATCCTATTCTTATTCTAGAGCCCCAAGTTACACTCACTTTTTCCTAATTACTGTGTTAAACCCCGATGTTGAATTAGGCACACTGTTGATTTGGAGCGGAAAACAACAGGCAAGTTTAACACTGCCTATCTAATAATAAAAACATGGGGAAAGTTACCTTTTGCCACACAAAATATTCATTATATCTTATCAATTTCAATATATGGTTAGGCAAAATATCATGTATAGATTGATGTCCTATAATAGAAAAAAATAGGTGATGTCCTTATGGTTAAACGGAAAATTTTTCGCCACCAAGTTGTAACTGCAGATAAAAAGATTTTTTAAAAAAGGCCCTTACAAGAGAAGGTAATTTTGCATAAACTGTATCGTTAACACCTTTAGAAAATGTAAAGGGGTGAAGAATAATAAGTCTTTTTTTAACCGATCGTGAAATCCAATCCATAAACTTATGGTTTTCAAAGATGAAGACCTTTAAGCCTGAAAAAAGAAGACAAAAGCGGAAACGGGCTGAAGGTATCTTAAACTTAAATTACAATGTGATAGGAAGCGGGTCCCACCGGATAGTATATGATTTGCAAAATGGATATGTTTTAAAAATCCCCTTGCGTGAAAGGGGTTTTAAAAGTAATAAAGCTGAGTATAATTTATTCTTAAACTGTCCTCCAGAGCTGCAAAAGCATTTATGCCCAGTGGTTGAGTTGGGACAAGGCTGGATGATTATGAAAAAAATGGATGAAAAGCTTCCCAGAAATGCTGAGTATGAAGAAAAAATATCTAATTTAGGTAACTTATTTCTAAGTTATGGAATCAATCCATTGGATTTGAAAAGGAAGAATTTAATGCTAGCGAAAGATGGAAAAATTACAGTGATTGATTATGGTAATTTTAGAATGATTATGGAGAATTCAGACTAAAGGCATTTCCTCGGAAAATACCCTCTAAAGACCACTTTTTTTTAGAAGTTTCACCTTATCAATTTAATGTAGAAGAGCTGTTCAAATTGTAAACAGCTCTTTTTTACTATAAGTTAAAACCAAAATCGCCTATTGAGTGCTCATCATTATGATAATCTGACCCGCCTGTAACAAATTTTTTATACTTTTGGGCCTGCGTTTTGTAACGAGAGACATCTTCTGGCCGGTGTTTACGATGCCAAACTTCAATTCCATCAAAAGAAAGCTGCATTAGCTCCTCTACAATTAAATCATCCTGGATAAGTACAGGGTGGGCAAGGACTGCCACTCCGCCTGACTGGTGTATAAGCCTTATTCCCTCTTCAGGCGATAGAACCATTTTATCCACTGCACATGGTTTTCCATCAGCTAAATAATGGTCAAATACCTCCTGAACAGTTTTTGCATATCCTTTTTCAACAACAGCCTTGGCTATATGGGGGCGGGCAATAACGTCCCCTTTACTGTGTTTAAGGACATCTTCGTCTGTAATGTTAAATCCTAATTCACAAAATTTCTTTACAATTAATTGGGCCCGGTTTTCACGATGATCACGAATTTTCTTTAAAGTTTCCAGCAATGAATTAGATGCACTGATCCCGTACCCTAATATATCGAT
This sequence comes from Cytobacillus oceanisediminis, assembly GCF_022811925.1. Lineage (NCBI taxonomy): Bacteria > Bacillati > Bacillota > Bacilli > Caryophanales > Bacillaceae > Cytobacillus > Cytobacillus oceanisediminis. Next base: position 2,844,232 of record NZ_CP065511.1, read on the forward strand.
ATTTTTCCCTTTATATTTGGTGCTTAGCTCGATGCCTGGAATCACATTAACCCCAAGCTTCTTTCCTGTTTCCATGGCTTCTTTAAGCCCATCTGTTGTATCATGATCAGTAATGGCAATGGTCTTGAGGCCTTTTGCAGCTGCCATTTCCACAACCTCTGATGGTGAAAAGCTGCCATCGGACGCGGTAGTGTGCAAATGAAGATCAAATTGGCCATTTTTTATTATATTTTTTAGTTCCATAACCTTTAGCTCCTTTCTATTTGTGGACTCCTTCTTCACTCCGGCTGACACTTTAGATTCTATAATATGTGTGGACTGAGATGTTGGCTGTCTTATTGCCTAATCAATTATGGATAATATTATATAATCAGTGGTACCTGCTTCCTTGCAAATCCAACACGGCAGCTAAAGGCAATTATATCCCTCTTCTCCACTGGTGTCCCCTTCACTTTTTTACAAATTTCCCCCGATTTATAATAACTCTTTAGTTAAAGATTCAAAGGATCATTAATACTGCAATCAAAATAAATAGGTATTTCCTCATATTTTTCCTCCTGCCCAATTTATTTTCAAATTTCTGACATAATCTCTGTTATAATGAAACTATAAGGCAAATTCTGCAAATTTTCCGAATTTAAATCCATGGATGGACGAGGCGATTCTATTGCTCCTTTTCTTTAAGATTGTGGTTTGGATGATTGTCGCTTGTCTCGGGTTTTATGTTTTTTCTGTGTGGAGATGGGAAAAGAAAGTTAAGGAAAGAATGTTTGCGATCCGGAAGACCTGGTATATCATCTATGTACTGGGGGCGGTTATTTATTGGACCAAAGTGCCGGAGTCCATTTTCACAGACTGGCTGAATTACCTGATTGTTGCGATTATTTTTGCGCTTGTTGATGCATTTATTTTCCTGGGCTCTTACCTGAAAAGAGTCGGCAATAATGAACTGGCAACGGATACGATGGAATTGCTCGAAGAAAATAACGACCTTTTGAACTCACAAATGAATAAACTGAAATCCTTTCAGTATTTGTTGAAAAATGAACCGATCGACGTTTATTATGGAGATATGGAAGCCTATATTGCAGGCATTGAAAAACTTTTGGCAGACTATGCAGAAAAAGTGGATATGAAAGCTTCTTTATGCAAATACACGACACAGGAAGATAAAGATTATTTGCTTGAGCACTATCCTGATAAAGCGTTAATTCACAGCCGGCTGGACCGCAAGGAAGTGTATTATGATGCCGATGAAAAATTGGCATTAATTCCTTTTTCCATCCTTGAAGACTATTATGTTATTAAATTGACCTCCGATGATTTTGTCACCGAATTCGACTACTTGTTATTCACTTCACTCATATCAATATACGACCTAATGCTCCCTGCTGAACAGGAGGACGAAGACCATGAAGGAACCAGCGGATAAAGAAAAGCACAAATTGAGTACAAAGAACAACATGAAAATCATGAAAAAGAAGTCGAGGATCAATCTTCCTGACTTTGAAGTCAGCCCGCATACCGAACGGATTATAAAAGAGAATAAAAGATTGATAAGCGTTTATACAAAAAGCAAAGCATGAGCATACTATAAGGCGTGGAAGGAATTTTCTTCCGCGCCTTTATTCATGTTCACTTTTCAGGGACATATAATAAAGAAATAAATCCTAATTAAAGGGCTGATCGAAATGAAAAAGCTGACTAAAAAAGTAAAAAATATAGACTTCCCCACCTTTTCTTTATCCCCTTACACGAAAAATCTTTCCAAAAAAACGGAAGCTGCGATAGAGAATTTAAACAAAGGGAAAAAGCTGCCTAAAAATAATGTATAAAAAACCGCCTTCCATGATGCGGCATTATTTTATAAAAAACTTCACTTTTTTTAATGCATCCTTTGTAGCCGGATATCGAAATGGCAAATCGAATCTGGTGGTTTGCTTCAGTATGCTTTTCTCATGCGAAAACACATCAAAGCTTCCCTTTCCATGATAAGCGCCAATCCCGCTCTCCCCTACTCCCCCGAAAGGCAGATATGGTGAACTAAGATGATAAACGGTATCATTAATGCATCCCCCTCCAAAGGAAATGCTGCTTAGTATCTGGTTTTGAACGCCTTCACTTTCTGTGAAGATATATAGCGCTAAAGGTTTCGGGCGTGCTGTAATCTCTGTAATCATCCCGGACAAGTCGTCATATTCGAGCACCGGCAGGATCGGTCCAAATATTTCATCCTGCATGATTTCATCAGCCCATGTAATATTACCGAGAACAGTTGGTTCGATGCCTAGAGAATTTAAATCATGCCGGCCCCCGTGAATAGTGGTGCCATTGGTTAAAAATTTGGTGAGACGGTTGAAGTGTTTTTCACTGACGATTCTCGTGAAATGACCGGATGTAATCGGTTGTTCTCCATAAAGCTCCTGTATGGCTTGTTTTAATTCTTTCAAGAATTCTTCTTTAATCCTGCTGTGAACATAAATATAATCTGGAGCCACACAAGTTTGGCCGGCATTAATATATTTTCCCCAGGCAATTCTCTTCGCAGCAAGCTTCAAGCTGGCATCTTCATGCACGATGCACGGACTCTTCCCTCCCAATTCAAGGGTAACGGGAGTAAGGTGCCTGGAGGCTGCTTCCATGATGATTTTTCCGACAGGGACACTGCCTGTGAAGAAAATATAATCGACCTTTTCATTTAATAGGGCTGTGCTTGTTTCTGCGTCGCCTTCAACAACTGAAATATACTCTTGCGGGAAATGATTGCTGATCATTTTTGACAGCAATGCCGAAGTTTGCGGTGTTAATTCCGAAGGCTTCAGAATAGCGCAATTCCCTGCGGCTATAGCTCCAATCAGCGGTGCAATCGCCAGCTGGAAAGGATAATTCCAGGGCGCTATGATTAGCGCAACTCCATATGGTTCAGGATATATATAGCTTTTCGAACCGAATTGGGCAATTGATGACTTCACTTTTCTGGGTTTGGCCCATTTTTTTAAATGTTTTAACGTAAAGCGGATTTCCTCCAGCAGAATTCCAATCTCCGTCAAGTACGCATCGAACTCACTTTTATTGAGATCCGCCTTTAACGCATCCATCAATTCCTGCTCATGCTGCTTAATGACCGAGCGAAGCTTGCCGAGCGCTTCCATTCGGAATGTGACATCCTTTGTTTTACCCTGGGTGAAGAAATTTCTTTGTTTTTGAATGAGATCCGCGTAGTTTTCCATGGAATACCTCCAGATGGGACTAAGTTTTAAGGATATATTATCATCTTGGCTGGAGGAAATACATAAATAGGTATACTCCCATTGCAAAAAAAGCCGGCCATAAGGTCCGGCTTTTGAAAATTTATCTCGGCAGCTTGAAGAATTCGCTGTTTTCACTATAGTTTCCTGCCAGCCTTCCAAGCGGCTGCAGTTTTTCTAAATTCACTTTATAATTACCGAGGTAGTAATCATCGTCAATATGATAATGTACCATTCTCCCAATAATAAGATGATCGCTTCCTAGCTTAATAATCTGTTCCAGCTTGCATTCCATATGGATTGGTGCTTCTTTTACCCTCTTAGGGGCGACCAAATGACTTTCAGCAGCGGAAAGCCCTGCCGCTTCAAACTCATCAGCCTCACTCGGGAGATTCTCTGCACTTTTTTGCATTTGGTTTCCCAATGGTGCAGGAACCACATTGATGACAAACTCTTTTGTCGCTCGGATGTTGACCAATGTATCTTTTTCTGTTCCTTCCCTGTCGCCAACCCCAGGTCCAATTGAAATACAGAGCATGGGTGGATTTCTTGAAGCAACACTGAAAAAACTGAAAGGTGCGAGATTCTGGCCGCCTTCCTCAGATTCAGTGGAAACCCAGGCAATCGGCCTTGGGACGACAGATCCGGATAATAATTTGTACACTTCTTTTTCTCCAAGTTCCGAGGGGTTAAATTCCAAACGGACCACTCCTTCCACCTTTAAATAACATAGTTATTCTTTTTATTCATAATCGATAATGCTGTCAGTAATGTAAAAACAATAAACATCATACCTGTGATTAAAAACCACCCGGAAGAAAATTGACCGGTCTTATCCACGATTAAACCGAACAAGGGCGGAATGATAATGGCCCCAGCTGATCCCAGTGTGATACTGATCCCGCTTGAAATGCCAGCTTGTTCTTTCGGCACCAATTCACTTGCAAGATTCATCCAGATGCCATTGAAGCCTGAAGCTGCAAACCCAAACAGAGCTGTAATGGGAGCCATTACCCAAAATGGGGCTGAAGTAATGACAGCAGCTGACGTACTGGCCAATGCGGTAATAATGGTAATAATCATAAGGATCACAACACGTTTTCCTTCAAACAGCCTGTCGCTTATGATTCCCCAGGCAACCCTGCCAATGGTTCCGAATATTTCAGATATAACCAGGAGAATACCTGATAAAAAGATTGAAATATTTAGCTGTTCATAGGCAAATAAAACAATATACGTATTTAAGCACATTTGCGTGCCATTCAAACCGAGAGCACTAAAGCTTATCAGCATCAAAGCTTTATTTTTAAACATTTTAAACATTGATTTGTAAAATTGGAGCAAACTCATTCTGCTGCCCTTCGCTTGCTCCAGTTCAGGCGGATCCCGGTAAAAATGATAGGAAACGAATCCGCCCGCCAATAAAAGAAGGCAGGCCGTAAGAAGTACAAATCTCCAGCCAAAAGTTACACTAAGCGGAAGCAGTATCAAACTGGCCAAGGCCGATCCTGCCGTGATGCCGGTTTGTTTTATTCCCATTGCTGTTCCCCGCTGTTTGAGCGGGAACCAATAAATGATGCCTCTATTTGTGATCGGGTGCATGGATCCATACCCAATTCCGCCAATAACAATCAATAACAGGACAAGCCAGAAATCATGAAGCAATGTCATGAACAGAAAGCCTAACCCCATTAAGGCCGACGCCAGAACCAATAATTTACGGGATCCTGCAAGGTCAGTCAGAAAGCCGGCAGGAACTGAAATGATCGCCTGGCCCAAAAAGAGAGCCGCTGGGAGCATGCCGATTTGCGACTTGGTCAAGGAAAGGTCCTCCCCGATTAAAACTCCCAGCGGTCCAATGCTTCTGCCGACAAATGCTACCATCAGCTGTGCGAGCAGAAGAAATAATAGCATTTTCCATGGATTTTCATTGATGGCAAATTGTTTTTCTGCCAGTGAATTACTCATAATTAATCATCTCTTTTTTTGGCTTTTATGCCTTTAAATTGATTGCAGTCAAATCTTCCTCCAGAACTTTGCTCTTTGAAACAGCTGGAGCTAATAGAGAACCTGCAATACAGATAAAGAAGTTCAGTCCCAGCCCAATGACGCCCCCGTGAATTCCATAGATTGTTTTATAGCCTGTAAGAGTAAGCACTCCTGCTAATATGGCGCCTGCAAGCATCCCCCAGAAGACAGCCTTACCTGATAAGCGCTTCCAATATAAGCCCAGTACAAAAGCCGGGAATACCTGAACAAGCAATTCAAATTTTAAGACGAAAATTTCATATAGCGTTCCCGGAGGATTCCAGGCAATCCACAGAAGAAAGATGATGGCAATGATTCCGCATACTTTCCCGACCATGACCTTCTTATGTTCAGATGCCTTAGGATTGATGAATTTTCCATATACGTCATTTGAAAGCATGGATGAAAAGCTGAGCAGAACAGAATCGGCTGTAGAAATAATGGCTGCAACAATCCCGCCAAAGAAGATGATCATAATCCAGTAATAAAATGGATTAATGGCGGCAATCTCATTGGCCATCAGACCTACAAGCTGTTCAGACCCCGTCTTATCCAGTCCTGGAAAAAGCATAATTCCAATAATACCTACCATAAATACAAGCCCTGTTGTAATTGGCGGCATCCATGCCATGCGGGCAAATGATTTTTTCAGTGTTTTCTCGCTTTGCGCAGAATATATTCTTTGAACAGCGTGCGGATAAATACTTGCTCCCAGTCCAACAAGCACGAGCATACTCAGCCAATTAATATTCACTTCCATTGGAGGGACTGCTGTTTTTGCAGGTTCCAGTTCTGCTACATACCTTGTAACATCAGAGAAATTTCCTCCGACGAGATACAAGCCGCCGATGAGGAAGACAATGATTCCAATCATAAGAACAATGCCTTGCATAACATCCGTAAAAGCAACTGCCTTCATTCCGCCCATCCACTCATAGGCAAGCATAACAGCTACAAAGACGATAACAGCTATTTGGTATGGGATAGTTCCGCCTGTCATCCCTGATACAGCCTGGCCAATCGCTACAAGCTGTTCTAAAAGATAGTTCCCAAGCCCCCAAAGCATAAGAAAAATACTAAGCAATGTAACTGCTTTCGATTTAAAGCGGTGATCGATCCAGTCAGTAGGTGTAACAAAGTTTCTTTTCTTTGCAATGACATATAATCTTGGTGCAAACAGTAAATAGATTCCGATAATGATTGTCATAAATGAAATCGACTGAATCCACGAGAAACCTGTCCTATATGCTGTTGGGGCATATCCGACAATGGTATTCCCGCTATATTGCGTCGCATATAAGGTGAAAAAGAGTGCGATAAAACCGAGATTCCTTCCGGCAAGGTAGTACCCTGAAAGACTGTGATGAAGGTTCTTCTCACCTCTGCCCGATAAGTATCCAATTACCAGCATGATTATGGCAAAGGCTGATAAAATAATGATCCCATCTGTGCCTGCAAATGCTAAATCATTCATGATTTATCCCCCTTTGCTTTTTCGGCTTCTTCCTGGTCCTCCACGATATTCCACTCATTCACACAAAGCCAGCTTAAATATCCGCACATAATAATGGAAAAAGCTGTCGAGATAAATGCCCATAACGGAAACCCGAGAATATAGGGCTCTGCTGCTGCATCCGGGAAATACCAGGGTACTACGCCAAGTGTTATGATGGCGAGGACTACCCAAATCCATTTTTTTCGAATAGGTTCTTTTATCGTTCTGTTTTCCATATGGCTTCCTCCCTTTTGCTGAAATTTAAACCTCCAGCTTATAGAAAATCTTATGTGCCGATTCATAGGAGTCTATTAATTCAGCTGATTGAAGGGTTGCTCCGATTTCGTCCAGCCCTTTTAACAGCTGATCTTTTCGATAAGAAACGATATCGAATTCGACCATGTACCCGAATGAGTCTTCAATTCTTTGATTCTCTAAATCTACCCGAAGCTGATAACCAGATGATTCATTGCTTTTTTGAAACAGAACTTCAATATCCTTTTCAGGCAAGACTACTGGCAGGATGCCATTTTTAAAACAATTATTATAGAAAATATCAGCGAATGATGGTGCCAGGATTACTCTAATCCCATATTCTGCAATTGCCCAGGGTGCATGCTCTCTGGATGAACCGCAGCCAAAGTTTTTCCTTGCCAGCAGAATTGGTGCATTCCGGTAAGGTTCTCGATTTAGAATGAAATCCGGTTTTTCCCTGCCATTTTCGTATCGCCATTCGTAGAAGAGGAATTCGCCAAATCCAGTCCTTTCAATTCTTTTTAAAAACTGTTTTGGAATGATGGCATCTGTGTCAACATTTGCAGCATCAAGCGGAGCAACTATGCCTGTAAATCTGGTAAAAGACTTCATTGTACACTGACCTCCTTGCTATATTTAACAGGCCACTCCCTTACATCTATAAACCGGCCGGCAATCGCTGCTGCTGCAGCCATTTCAGGACTGACCAAATGGGTCCTCGCATTTCTTCCCTGCCTGCCTTCAAAATTACGGTTGGAAGTGGATGCACAGCGTTCTTCAGGAAGAACCAAATCCTCATTCATACCGAGGCACATGCTGCAGCCCGCTTCTCTCCATTGAAAACCGGCATTGATAAAAATTTGGTCGAGCCCTTCAGCTTCTGCCTGCATTTTTACAAGCTGTGAACCAGGAACAACAAGCGCTTCCACCTGTTCAGCAACTTTGTAACCGTTTACGATTTTTGCCGCTTTTCGAAGATCTTCTATCCGGCTGTTTGTGCAGGAGCCGATAAAGACTTTATTGATAGCAATTTCTGTGATGGGTGTTCCTGGCTGAAGGTCCATGTACTTTAATGCTTTTTTAGCTGGTCCTATTTGATCTGCAGGTAAATCTTCCATTAACGGTATATCTTCTGTAATACCTGCTACCTGGCCCGGATTCGTCCCCCAGGTAACCTGTGGGATTACTTCAGCTGCATTAATGTCAGCAGTCAGATCAAATTCGGCATCTTCGTCAGTATAATATTTCTTCCATTCTGCAAGAGCCTCTTCCCACTCCATTCCATCAGGAACAGCTTGTTTCCCTTTCAAATAGTTAAAGGTTTTTTCGTCAGGCTGAATCAGTCCTGCCCTTGCTCCCATTTCAATGCTCATATTGCATACGGTCATTCGCTCTTCCATTGTTAAATTGCGTATGGCTTCACCGCGATACTCCACAACATAGCCTGTTGCAAAATCATGACCATACTTTCCAATGATTGAAAGAATCAGATCTTTGGCAGTCGTTCCTTGCGGCAAATTGCCGTGTATATTTATGGCTAATGTTTTGGATTTAAATTGCTTTAATGTCTGAGTGGCAAGGACATGTTCTACTTCACTTGTGCCAATGCCAAAGGCAAGTGCGCCGAATGCTCCATGTGTGGAGGTATGGCTGTCACCGCAGACGATGGTCATACCGGGCTGTGTTAACCCCAGCTCCGGAGCAATGACGTGTACAATTCCCTGATTTCGGCTTTCCAGGTCAAAAAGCTGTATGCCGAACTCCCTGCAGTTTATTGCCAGAGCGTCGACTTGCTTTTTGGCGATTGGGTCTTTAAAAGGAAGAGAACGGTCGGTCGTTGGAATGCTGTGATCCATGGTAGCCACAGTCAGATCCGGCCTTCTCACTTTGCGATTCTTACTTCTTAAGCCTTCAAATGCCTGAGGTGATGTGACCTCATGTACTAAATGAAGATCAATGTATAAAAGAGAAGGCTTATTCTGTTCCTCCACGACAGCATGCTTTTCCCAGATTTTCTCATATAAGGTCCGCCCCATTCTGAAGCCCTCCTAAATGATATTATTTTTCTTCAATTCTTCTAATCTCTCTTCATTGAACCCAAGAAGGCCTGTGTATATTTCATGATTATGCTTGCCCATTTCTTCCGGGCCGGCATGCTTCACTTCTCCTGGTGTCCTGCTTAATTTTGGGACAATGCCAGGCATCGGGAATTCTCCCAGCTGCGGATGATCTACTTTAATTATCATGTCGCGTTCCTTATAATGCGGATCTTCCAGAATATCTTTAGCCGTATAAATGAGCCCTGATGGAACGCCCTTATATTCAAGAATTTTAAGCGCTTCTTTAGCGGGGAGAGTCTTTGTCCATTCTTCGATCATGGAATCAAGAAGCTTCATGTTTTCCCCTCTTGCATGGTGGGTCGCGAATCTTGAGTCATCTGCCAATTCCGGCTGCTCCATGGCCTCGCATAACCTGCGGAACACTCCATCTGCATTGGCCCCTATAACGATGTAAGTTTTATCCTGTGTGAAGTAAATGTTGGATGGAGCTACACCTGGCAGGATATTGCCCATTCTTTCCCTTATGTATCCTGCTAAGAGATAATCCGGAATAATGCTTTCCATCACAGAAAAGACAGATTCATAGAGGGCCGTATCGACAACCTGTCCTTTTCCTGAGCGCTCCCTCTCGTGTAATGCAACCAGGCAGCCAATTGTAGCAAAAAGTGCAGCCAAAGTATCGCCCATTGAGACACCAATTCTTGAAGGCGGCCTGTCAGGGAAACCGGTTACATTTCTGAGCCCGCCCATTGCTTCACCGACGCTTCCAAAGCCTGCACGATGCTTATAGGGTCCTGTCTGTCCATAGCCCGAAGTCCGTACCATAATTAATTTAGGGTTGATTTCGGAAAGTGCTTCATAAGACAGATTCCATTTTTCCATTGTCCCTGGGCGGAAATTCTCAATGACAACATCAGCTTCTTTAATAAGCTCCCTTAAAACCTGCTGTCCTTCTTCCTCCCTGAGATTTAATGAAATCGATTTTTTATTCCGCGATTGAATAGGCCACCAAAGCCCTATACCATCTTTTGATTTTCCCCAATTTCTCATGGGATCTGATTTACCCGGAGGCTCGACCTTAATAATTTCAGCACCGAAGTCACCTAAAAGCCGCCCGGAGAATGGGCCTGCTAAAAGAGTGCCCAGCTCGATGACTCTGATATCTTCCAGTGGAAGCTGTTTTTCTGACATGGATTTCCCTCCCGATATTTCTTGAATGTGTTGTTAAATTTAAATTTTCTTAATCTTGTATACAAATTTAATTGTTTGTATACAATAAGTCAATGTAAATTTTATAATTTTTCTGATATTTTTAAAGAACCTTTATATAATCATGTTTCACAACAAATATTCAGAATATTTGTTGTAATAATACTACTGTTTGTATACAATACAATTGAGGTGTTGATATGGATGCATACGAATTTATTAGAGATGCCATTATTGAAGGGAAATTTGTCCCTGGCATGCGGCTTGCTGAGGAATCATTGGCTAAAGAGATGAACCTTAGCCGCACTCCTATTAGAGAGGCAATAAAACAGCTTGAAGCAGAAGGCCTCGTCATTCCATTAAAGCGCGGTGTCAGCGTAAGGCATTTTACAAAAGATGATATACGGCAAATCTATGACCTGCGCACACTTCTGGAAGGGTACGCTGCCAGTCAGGCGGCGATCCACCGGACAGAAAATGACCTACTGGAAATGAAAAAAGCCAATATTTTATATGAAGAAGCAATTAGCCGATATGTGGAATCTGATATGGAAAGCTTGAAAGATATTGTTCAGGTAAACCAGAAATTTCATGAAACGATAGTGAATGCTTCCAAAAATGAGCATATTCATTTCCACATATCAAAGGTTGTCGTAGTTCCAATCGTGTTCAGGTCCTTCTATTGGTATAACAGCTTTCAGCTTAAACAATCCCTTGAGGTACATAAAACCATTTTGGAAGCAATCAAAAATCGGGAACCCGAGCGTGCCCGCATTGCCATGCATGAGCATATTTATCAAGGCCGTGATCATGTTTTGAAGCACCTGGAACAAATTAAAAATATTCATCTGCTGAAGGAGGAAGTAAAATGATTGAAATTTGTGAAGTTGGTCCACGTGATGGTTTGCAAAATGAGTGCAAAATTGTTCCAACGGAAACAAAAGTTGAATTGATTACCAGATTAATTGATTCCGGCATCCGCAATATAGAAGCCGTATCTTTTGTCAATCCGAAGGTTGTTCCTCCCATGGCTGATGCAGAGGAAGTTTTGAAATCGCTTCCTAAAAGAAATGGCGTCCGGTACGGCGGTCTGGTTTTAAGCCGTTCAGGGCTTGAACGCGCACTTAAGACCGATGTGGATTTTCTTCATGTTGTAACAACAACAAGTGATTCATTCAATTTACGGAATGTGAAAAGGACTGTTGAGCAGGCCGTTGGTGAGCTCTCTTTAGTGATTAAGGAAGGCGCTGCATCTGGAAAGGGTGTGGCTGGGGTATTAGGAACAGCATTCGGCTGCCCTTTTGAAGGGGAAGTTCCTTTAGAAAACGTGCTGAAAGTGGCAGAGAGATTTGTGGAAGCCGGCTGTACGGAAATCACCCTGGCTGATACAACGGGCATGGCGAATCCCATTCAGGTCCAAAAGATGACAGATTCATTTTTCGATGCATTTGGAAGAGATTTTTCGCTTGGCCTTCACTTTCATAATACACGCGGTTTGGGACTGGCAAATGTTTTGGCGGGTTATCAGGCGGGTGTCCGTCGCTTTGATTCCTCCATTGCCGGGCTTGGCGGATGTCCATTTGCCCCGAAAGCAGTCGGGAATGTTTGTAGCGAAGATATGATCAATATGTTCCACGGAATGGGTGTGGATACAGGGACAGACCTTCCTTCTGTACTGGAAACAGCAAAGTGGATGGAAACAGTGATGGAACGGCCGCTGGATGGAATGTTAATGAAGGCGGGAATAGCTTAATTGCGGGAAAAGCCATCTGGGGGATGGCTTTTTTTAGTCGTTATGGCTGAAAACGAACAATTTTTATCTTTTGAATACATCTTTTCCCCAGTTTGCTAGTTCTGTTCCTCATATTCTTGACTTGTTTCCCCATTTTTTAAATTGCTTTCCCCTTTTTCTGTGATTCTTTCCCCGATTTTTCAATTGTTTTCCTATAGTCCACAATTGTAGAAATTTTAAACTTTAAAATAAACCCTTTGTGATCTTTCACCTTTATGTGGTATACCCATATTGGAAAGTAATCTCGTTGCTGAATTTAAGGAACCTACATGTGTGAATTCTCTAAACTCCTTACTAGTGATGACTGGCTTAATCAGCAGAAAATAATCCTGGACAGCTTGATGATGAGCTCTGTCGGATATGGATTTGCAGGTAGGGCAATGCCATTTTCCCCAATGAAAGATCATTGGGAGTGAGGAACATACAGGACAATATACACCAGTAAGAAGGGTATCGGGATAAATATCTAAATATTTCATTACATCAATTTCATGCTCGACATGTTTTTTCAAAAGTGTATGGCTAATTTTTTTTATTTGTTTTTCATTTAATCTCTCAATAGAATATGATTTTTTAATAGAGTTAAGGTTACTTAACAATCGGTGGGCATGCATAACTTTTTTTGAGGTTTGTTTAGATGGAGATTTGATGATGGTGGAAGGACTGCTAAAAATTACGGCAAATTCTATGGGGATATCCGGGAACCCATTTGCCGACAGCCACTATTTTAATTGCCTGCTTTGGTGTTCAGCTTGGGAAATGGGGTCGTGGAAAGCTTCCTCCTTTTCGTTATGGATTCGTATGAGCTGGTGGAATTCGGGTTCAAAGATGATGGTTCCGTTCCAGTTTTTCACCTCAAGGATCATGGCGAATTCTTTCGTTAGAAGCAAGGTATCAATCTGGAAAAATTGACTTCCATTCGAAAGCCGGAGGCCATGGTATATCCAATACTCTTTTTCGTCCAAAAAACTTAAATAATAATCCAGCTTTTGTTCCCCTATATATCCAGCTCTGCGTTTGTTCAATTCAGATACTGCCCTCTCCCTCCCCGGCTCCATTTCAGGCATGCGCCTTATTAATGCTTCAAGTTTTGTTATAAAATCGGATACCTTTCTTTCTTTTTTTATCAATTTAAATCACTCCTCTCCTTTTATTATAAAAGAGTTCAGGTTTTCACCTAAACTCCTTTTACTACAGTTTAAATCTGCTAATCAACCCTTTCAAATCCTCCGCCATGCTCGTAAGCTGGTCTGCAGAGAGTGATATTTCCTCCATTGATGCAGCCTGCTCTTCCGTTGAAGCCAGTACACTTTGTGTGGCCATGGCTGATTCATTTGCCACATGGGATATCTCGTCCATGGATTGAACCATTTGCTGAGAACCGACAGACATTTGCTGAATGGCTGATGCGACTTCCTCCATTTGATCCGTCACTGTGCTGACAGACTGCTGGATTTGTTTGAATGAATCGCCTGCATCCTTCATGACTTCCATTCCTTCTGTTACTTCATGATTAACTGTATCCATTGTTTGGACTACCTGATTGGTTTCTTCCTGGATTTTAGATATCAGCTGGCTGATTTGCAGAGTGGATTCCGCAGATTTTTCAGCGAGATTTCTAACCTCGTTTGCTACAACGGCAAAGCCTTTTCCCTGTTCTCCTGCGCGTGCCGCCTCAATAGCAGCATTTAAAGCCAGAAGATTTGTTTGAGCGGCAATGCCTGTAATCACTTCGATGATCTTTCCGATCTCCTGTGAACGCTGGCCAAGGCCTTTTACCACCTTGGATAAATCCTGTACATTTACATGAATGGAGTTCATTTGGCATCCTGCTGTTGAAATGGATGCAGACCCATGATTTGCTTTTTCCAGTGAATCGTTGATTTGCTCTGTAACCTGTTCTGAATTTGCCGCGACCTGTGTCAGGCTTTCGGACATCTGCATGATGACATTGGAAGCAGTTCCGACTCCCTTGACCTGATCATCGGCACCTGCTGCTACTTCTTCAATGACCTCAGCTATATGGCTTGTTGCCATATTGGTCTGCTGGGCACCTGATGATAGCTGCTGTGCATAATGTGTGACTTCGTTCGAAGCCAAAACCACTTTATTCAGCACTTCCTGCCAGGCAGATGCAGTATGATTCAGTGCTGAAGCAATCGATCCAAGCTGTCCCACTGATTTTTCGTCAAGCCTTGTGGACATATTTCCATCTGCAAGTTCATTAATAAAGGCATTAATTTTGCTGATGGGTGCAATAAACTTGCGATAGTTCATAAATGCGGATAATATTCCCGCAAGCGAACCAAGGATTACCATAAAAGCTATGGTGAACCAAAACGCACTGCCATCCAATCCATTACCAACACATACAGAAACGCCAATGACTAATACAGCCGGGATAATGACGATTAAAGTGCGGAGCATGTAGCTAAGTTGACTCATGAAACTTTCCCCTTTTTCTATCTTTTATTATTATAAAAAAATGATTTACAAGTTCCTCCTCAAATAACTTCTTTTACCACCAGACAATTTGATTATAGTGGATGAAAGGAAAATATATCAATATATTTCGAAGGATTATTTTTAAAATAATTGAAATAGTTCGTCACTTTTTACAAATAGAAATGCCAGCCTCCCAAGAAGCTGGCATTTTTAATCAAATCTATTCAGCTGCAGCGGTCCTTCTCTCTTTTTTAGCCATGGAAAGAACTGCAGTGCCAAGAGCAATAATAATAAAAACACTGCCTGCTGCTGCATTGTATTCTACAGAGGTTGTCTCGATCATGATGCCGCCGATCATGCTTCCGAATGCCATTCCCATGTGAACTGCGGAGTTGTTCAATGTTTGCTGGATATCAGAAGTTTCTGGTGTTACTTCAATTAAATAGCTGTGTATGGCCGGTGTGATCGCCCAGCTGAGCATACTCCAAATGACTACCGTGATCAGGAAAACGGGCAGAGAAAAAGCGGCGAATGGCAATGAGAAAAGGGTAATCCCAAACATGGCCAGAAGAGTCAAAATAACAGATTTTGCACCAAAACGGTCAGCCAGGAGACCGCCGATGCCCCCTCCGATTACGGCGGCAATTCCGAAAATCAGGTAAACAATGCTGACCCAGTTGCCATCAAGCCCCATTTTCATCTTCAGGAATGGAGTAAGGTAACCGTAAAAAGTTAAATGGCCAGTCATTAAAAGGAACGATGTTATCTGTGTTAGAGCGATTTTGCGGCTTTTCAGGGTTTTAAGCTGGACTCCTATTGGAACGGCGGGCTTTGGAGCAACTTTGCCCATAAAGAAATGAACGCCTGCCATTGATATGACTGTCAGTGCAGATATGAGTACAAACGGAGCGCGCCAGCCAAAAACATTTCCAAGCATCAATCCAATGGGGACACCTAGCACAAGGGATGCACTGATTCCCATAAAGACGATGCCGATGGCACGGGCACGATATTCTTCTGAGACGATGTAGGAAGCCATTGTCATACATAATGCGATGAGCAGTGAGCCGCTTGCTGCCGCTAAAATCCGGCCAACTAATAATATACTGTAAAGCGGGCTAAATACGGCAACAATATTTCCGGCCAAAAATACAGCCAATGATATCATCATTAAACGGCTACGTTCCATTTTAACCGTTATCGTGAGCAGGACAGGCGCAGCAATGGCAAAGGCGAGCGAAAATACTGTAATTAACAGACCCGCCTGACCCAAACTGACACCGAGATCTGAAGCTACAAGATCCAGCAGCCCGCCTATAATCAGTTCCACCATTCCAACAACAAACGATATGATTGCTAATAAATAGATGCGTTTATCCAAGCTGAACTTCCTCTCTAGTATTCATGCTGTTCTCTAAAATTTTTATAAAATAACATCTTAACATACCAAATAGCTTTAGCTCAAAGGAAAGAATAATCTAAAAATAATAAATGCTATTTTGTAAATATTATTTCTTTTTTGGGATAAAATATAAATACCTTACTAAAACAACTTCCATAAATTTCATGTTTGAATATAACAATTAAATAGGAATTTAAATAACAAATACTGTAAAGGAGTTGATTCATTTGTTGGACAATCAAGCAAAGAAAGAGCGCAGTTTATCCCCTCTAACATCATCTGTGATTGACGAAATACAGCCTGCCGGTACAACTCCTGCTGACACAACTGCCATAAATAGCATTGAACCTGAATTTGATCTTACTGGAACAGTTTTAAATGACTATAACTAAGTGATAATCCCTGCGGGTCTCCGGCAGGGATTATTTAATATTAAAATTATATTTTTGTACTTCGATAACTGTCTAGCTCCAGCGCCTACCCCCTCGAGGTGTCGGGGGTGGGCAAGGCGCTTCCGCTTTTCTTTTGGCAAGTTTGTCCGATGCCCAGCATATGCATGTAGTATTCCTTGTGTTTAACTTGGAAAATAACCAAATGGAGCAGGATTTATGATTTATTTGTTAGTGGTTATTTTCATTATTGTACTTGTCATGCCTTTTCTTTCTGAGTTTGTGGAAAAAAATCTGGAGATGTTTTTATTTGTGATGGGGCTTTTAGCTGCAATGGCAAGCGGAGTACTGAATAGCGGACTTTTTGTAAAAGCAGCACAGGAACCTTTAAAAATTACTCTTGCTGTCTTTATTGCAGGACTGCTGTTTAAATGGTTTCAGGCAAATTTGGAAAGAAGCATACTCTCAGTAAGCCGGATTATGCCTTTTCGTTTATTTGCAGCTTTGACTGTCATTTTTCTTGGGTTAATTTCAAGTGTTATTACAGCTATTATCGCTGCGTTAGTTCTTGTATTAATCGTCAGTGCTCTGCGGCTGGACAGAAGCTCTGAAATCAGGCTGACCGTACTCGCCTGTTTTTCGATTGGCCTGGGCGCAGCATTGACGCCGATTGGCGAACCGCTTTCCACCATTGCAATCAGTAAAATGAAAGAAGACTTCTTCTTTTTGATGGAATTGGTTGGACCGCAAATCACCATTGCCCTCCTATTTTTCGGAATTATTGCCGCACTGGCTGTTAAGCCTCCTGTTTCAGGGAAAGCATCCTTTACTAAAAAGCCTGCCAGAGAAAACTATGAAGAAATCTTTGTCAGGGCTTTAAAAATATATTTCTTTGTCATGGGCTTGACTATGCTTGGGGCTGGTTTTGAACCGTTAATCAACCACTTTTTAATAGGTTTAAATCCGCTTTTATTATATTGGATCAATATGATTTCGGCTGTATTGGACAATGCAACACTTGCAGCTGCTGAAATTAGCCCATCAATGGACCATTTTACCGTTCAATCCATTCTTCTTGGACTCCTGATCAGCGGCGGAATGCTCATTCCCGGGAATATTCCCAATATTATTGCTGCTGGTAAACTGCAGATTACGAGTAAAGAGTGGGCAGTATTCGGGGTTCCTTTTGGGTTGATTACGATGATTGGATATTTTGTACTTATTATAGTGTCGGGAAATTGAAAAGGGCTGCTGGCAGTCCTTTTTATTTTCACTCCGTCCAGGCCGCATTGCACGGACCTTTGTTTACATAACATTTTTATTATATCTTTAAAAACAAAAATAGAAGCTGCATGCCGCAGCCTCTCATAATAATTACCCATTCATTTTCATACTGGCAGCTATGTTCCTCGCTGTTCTTTCCATATAAATTTCTGCCTTCTCCAAAGCTTCCGGAAGGGTTACAATGCCTGGGACAATGCTGAATAGAGCATCGATTCCGTGTTCATGCACAATATCGCTGTCGTCAGATAAAGAACCTGCAAGACCGATTACTGGTATTCCATGTTTCTTTGCCGCTCTAGCCACACCGATAGGCGTTTTTCCATATATGGTTTGGCTGTCAATTTTTCCTTCTCCAGTAATGACAAGATCCGCATCCTTTACCTCATTTTCAAAGTCTACGGCATGAAGGACGATTTCGATCCCTTTTTTTAAGTCTGCATTTAAAAGGGCAAGCAGACTTCCGCCTATTCCTCCGGCAGCACCTGCCCCCTCAATATGGCGGAACGGTTTGCCGAGGGCGTCTTCGACCACATCTGCAAAATGTCCTAAATTCTGATCCAGTATCTGTACCATTTCGGGTGTCGCCCCTTTTTGCGGCCCAAATATAGCAGAGGCTCCTTTTGGACCAGTCAATGGGTTATCAACGTCACAGGCCACTTCGAAATGGACATTACGTAGCCTTGAATCAAGACCTGACATGTCTATTGCTGCAAGCTGTGCAAGCGATTCTCCGCCTGGTCGGATTTCGCTGCCAGTTTTGTCAAGAAGTTTTCCGCCTAGGGCCTGAATCATTCCTGCCCCTGCATCATTTGTAGCACTTCCGCCAATTCCAATAATGATGTGCTGAACACCTAAGTCCAATGCGGCTGCGATTAACTCTCCTGTTCCCCTGGTTGATGTAATTAAGGGGTTGCGTTTTTCTGAAGGAACCAAATGCAGGCCTGACGCAGCTGCCATCTCAATGACTGCTGTCTTTCCATCCCCCATTAATCCAAAGAATGCCTTAACAGGTTCCCCGAGAGGTCCTGTAACTGTTCGTTCTATGATCGAACCTTCCGTTGCATCAACAAGCGATTGGACCGTTCCCTCTCCGCCGTCAGCCATCGGCAATTTTCTGTAATCTGCTTCGGGAAAAATAGATTTAAAACCTCTTTCAATGGCATCAGCAGCCGCAAGTGCCGATAAACTTTCCTTAAATGAATCCGGGGCAATCACGATTTTCATATTTGATCCTCTCCCTTTCTATTAGCCAAAAAGCTTAAAGACTCCAAATATAAGTGTAGAAATGACTGCAAGAGTTAAACCGATAAGCGATTCATATGGCATCAGCTTCAAGCGCTCCTTAATATCCATATTGACACTTCCCGCAGTTGCATGGAAAAATCTTCCGTGCGGCAAATGAACCAGTACGGTAGCTCCCGCATGGATCATGGCAGCGCCTGCAAGCGCTGATTATTAAGGCACCTGCTACCATTCCATAAGCAGGCTGAACTTTTTTCAAGATTAATAGTATGGCAATGACTAAGGCTGTTATTGCTCCTAAAGCGCTTACAGTTACCTCCACATTTAGCCCTCCCATGATGATTTGCTTATAAATCTATTGTAAGCGGTTTGCCTTTTCTATTACATCGTGGATGATGATGAAAAAAACGACTAGAACTCTCTATTAATTGTGCAATTGCACAATTATCTTAAATCATTTACTAATTTCGCCACATAAAGTTCGAATAACATTTTCACATTGCGGGGGTCTTTTCCAGTAAATTCAGTTATCTTATCCAGACGGTATCTCAGGGTATTGCGGTGAATAAATAAGTGATCCGCTATTTTGCCAAGATCTCCTCCCTCTTTTATGAAAACATCAAGAGTATGTGCCAGCTCCC
Source organism: Cytobacillus oceanisediminis (assembly GCF_022811925.1). Lineage (NCBI taxonomy): Bacteria > Bacillati > Bacillota > Bacilli > Caryophanales > Bacillaceae > Cytobacillus > Cytobacillus oceanisediminis. The sequence continues at coordinate 2,863,722 of NZ_CP065511.1, forward strand.
CTTTTTTATCCTGGACAAGGAGCCGGTCATAAAAAGAAAATGTATGTTCTTCCTTTTGGGCGAGCATGGATAGCTTTATTTCCAGCCAGTAATTTTCATAACTGTAATAAGCGGCGTCACGATGAATCTTTGGGCCAAGGACAGTCAGCTGCTGCGCATGCCGATAGGAGGACTTCAAGCCGCTTATGTTCTCCGATGTGTTTCCAATAGCAACTGCTGCTTTCCTCTTTGAAAGGCCGGCAATCCTCTTTAAAGCAGCGACTTGTTCTGAATGCTCCCCTGCTTTTAATATGACAATTTCATTATTGAACGTAACCCCTGTTAAATCCTGTTTTCCCAATTCAAAATGGATGTCATTGATAAGCTTTTGATTCATGGTTCCCAGTTCTTCGTGCAGCTTGAGCACAATCACGGTTCTCGGGATTTTCAGGTCATATCCCAGGAAGCCGGCCCTCTCTTCTAACCACGCTTCATTTATGGGTTCTTCAGAAATGAGCAGGTTCACAATCTCACTTTGGAGACGCTGCTTCCATTGTACTCTCTCCAGCAGAAACGATTGCTCCAAAACCAGTTCTGCTGCCATTTTAACAAGCTCTGCGAAATTCCTGATTTGCTCCGGTTCCCCCGTTATGCCGACTACACCAATAATTTGATTATGAAAACGGATGGGAAGATTGATTCCAGGCTTGGCCCCTTTAAGCTCGGCGGCACTTCTTTCATCAATTTCCACACTTTCACCTTTTTTCAGGACCAGCAGAGCTCCATCATGAACCTGATTGATCCTTTCCTTATCACCTGAACCGATAATAACGCCTTCTTCGTTCATAACATTTATGTTTTTGTTCAGGATTTTCATAGTCCGCTCCACTATTCCCTGAGCGAGTTCATAGGATAAAAAATGCACAATCCCCGCCGCCTTCCTGTTTCGTTACTATCAATGTACCATAGTAGATTTGCACAATAAACAAAATAAAAAACCGTGTGTCAGGACACGGTTGAGGAGTTGATTATTTTAATGAGTTCAGATATGCCCATTTACTTTCCCGCTCATCCTCCGACAGGCGATAGCGGTCATCAAGCAATTCGGCGAGAAGTCCATTTTTCTCAGCTGAATGGATAGAAAGTTTTTTAATATGTTCACGGCATTTTGCGAGAAATTCTGAATAACCCGTCCAGCTTTCATCAAATTGTTCATCCAGCTGTTTTTTTAGCTTTCGGGTCAGCTTTGGGCTTGCACCATTAGAGGTGACAGCGATTTGAAGCGGTCCGCGCCTTACAGCTGCCGGAAAGACTACATTTCCTTCTCCTGCTTCATCGACAACACAGACAAGCTGACATGGATCCAGCGACTTTGCCAGATGCTGGTTGGTATCACGATTATTTGTGGCCAGAATCGATAAAAAAGCATCTTTAAAATCCTCAGGCTGCGCTTCCCGCTGAATGAGCTCATATCCTCTTTGACGGGCGAAAGGAATGATTTCGTCTGAAAAAACAGGAGCAACAAACGTAATATGGGCTCGTTCTCCATCAAGGGTTTTCGCTTTTCGACAGGCAATTCTGCCGCCGCCTGCAATGACGATCTTCTGGCTGGTTAAATTAATGAATAACGGCTGCATTCACATTCTCCTCTCCATTCGCTTTTTCAGCGACTAGATTCTGAATAGCCCTATGCCGTCCTAATGTATCAGTTAGTTTCACAGAGCAGTCTGCTCTTATTTTCCTATTTACCTCTCTGATTACCTCACTCAATAAAAGCCCCGGGAATAATAAATATGGGATGACAATGACCCTCCCGCTGGCACCATTGCAAATGGAATCAAGTCCAGCCTTGAAGGACGGGGAAGCAGCTGCCAAATAGCAGACTTGCACATTCCTTACACCAAGCCGCTGGCTGATTCCCCTTTTGATTGAGTCAAAGGATTTAAGAATAGAAGGGTCACTGCTTCCTCTTCCCACAATTAAAAGCGAATCATCAGAACGGATTGGCTGAGCTTCATCTGCCGTAAGCTCTGCAATTGCGTCAAGAATACTGTTCTGGACTCCAAACGGATCCGCCATCCTAACAGTAATGGCCGGGTATTTTTTTATTAAAGGGGCAAGCGCTTCAGGGATATCCTGCTTAATATGACCCGCTGCCAGCAAAAACAGAGGCACAATTACAATTTCTGCTGCTCCCGCATGGACACAGTATTCAAATCCAGCCTCAATGTCTGGCTCTGCTAATTCAAGGAAACAAAGCTTTTGTATAGGAGCGTCTACCTTTTTCATGACACTCCCGATAAAAAGATTTGCTTCGGCAGCACCTTTTTTAGAACGCGTGCCATGGCCGATGTATAGGACAGCTTTCATTTGGCGGCTCCTTTCCTTGATGGACTTTCTTAATTCTGCTTAATCGTAACCTATCCCTATCCATGCACCACAGGGAGATGAGGCGCAATTTCATCTTCGAACCAATTGATTTTGTGATGCATTTTTACCACATCACCAATGACAATCATGCTTGGATTGGTGATGTTTGATTCTTTCACTTTGTTCTCAATATTAGCAAGCGTGCCCGTTACGGTCCGCTGTTCTGAAAGAGTTCCCCAGTGTACGAGTGCGATTGGTGTTTGAGTGGATTTTCCGTTATGAATGAGATTTTTTACAATATTAGGCAAGTGGGAAACACCCATATACACACAAATCGTGTCAACAGCATGCGCCAGGTGGGCCCACTGGTGTTCGGCTTCTTCGTTTCCGGCCTGATGTCCGGTGACAAAAGCGAAACTTTTGCTTAAGGTACGGTGTGTTACAGGAATCCCCGCATAAGCAGATGCCGCGATTCCTGCAGTGACTCCAGGCACAATTTCAAATGGCACATCATTATTGGCACACTCTTCTGCCTCTTCCCCGCCCCTGCCGAATACAAATGGATCCCCGCCTTTTAGCCGACAAACCAGCAAACCTTTTTTTGCATATTTTACAAGCAGATGATTGATGGTTTCCTGCTTCATGACATGATGATTGGGAAGCTTGCCGCAATACACCAGCTGTGCTTCTTTTTTTGCATGGTTTAACAGTTCCCGGTTCACGAGACGATCATATAGAACGACATCTGCCTCCTGCAGGCAGCGCATTCCCTTAACAGTCATAAGTTCCGGATCTCCCGGACCGGCACCTACTAAAAAAACTTTTCCCGTCATTCCCATGACCGCCCTTTCTGTAATGTCTTTTAATATATGCATTTTAACGCTTTTCCTAAGCTAATAATCTAATTGTTTTCTATAATACCATTTTTCAGGGTGAAATAGTAGGAATTATTTTTTCAGAAAAGGAGTCTCCTATTAGAAAGAGACTCCCGGTTTTTATCGCAGTCTAACGGGCAGTAAGATCCCCACTTCAAGACTCAGAAGAATCAATGGAGGATAAGTGGGGGTCCAACTGCCCGTAAAGGCCCGATTGGTTCAACTAACAATCAGCGGGAAAAACTCCCACTGATTGAAGTTTCACTTTATAGGATATTCTTTTCACGCAAATGTGTTAATATCTGCCCGACTGCTTCTTCTACTGTGTACTGGTCAGATCGGACCGTAATTTCAGGTTGTTCAGGCGCTTCATAGGGGGAATCGATTCCTGTAAAATCCTTAATTTCCCCGCGCCGGGCTTTGGCATATAATTGCTTCGGATCCCGCCGTTCACATTCTTCGAGCGGACAGTCAATGAAGACTTCAATAAATTCTCCTTCTTCAAACAGCGCCCTAACCGTTTCCCTGTCCGACCGGAATGGAGAGATAAAGGCAGTTGTGACGATCTTGCCGCTGTCCACAAACAGCTTCGCGACTTCCCCAATACGCCTGATATTTTCATTTCTGTCGGCTTCTGAAAAGCCAAGATCTTTATTTAAGCCGTGTCTGACATTGTCGCCGTCCAGTACATATTCATTGATGCCCTGGCGAAACAGTTCATGGGATACAGCATTTGCAATCGTTGATTTGCCTGAGCCTGATAGGCCGGTAAACCAGAGGACCACACTTCCGTGGCCGTTTTGTGCCCGTCTGTCTTCCTTCGTGATCGCAGCGTCATGCCAGGTGATATTTGTTGCTTTTGTCATTATATCCGCCCCTTATACCGTTTCTTTTTCTCTCATGCCTTCAATTAACACTTCGACTACCTCTTTGCGGCTGAAAGTGGATGGCGGCAGCTCCCCGTTCCGGAGCATTTCCCTTACCTTTGTGCCGGAAAGAATGACGCGGTCTTCTTTGCTGTGAGGGCAGGTTTTATCAGATGCCATGCCTTCGCACTTGTTGCAGTAAAAGCTGTGCTCAAAGAACAGCGGTTTGATGCCAAGCTCTTCTTCTGTGAAATGGCTGAAAATATGCTGCGCATCATATGTGCCATAATAATTGCCGACACCGGCATGGTCTCTTCCGACGATGAAGTGTGTGCAGCCGAAGTTTTTCCTTGCAATGGCATGGAAGATTGCTTCACGCGGCCCCGCATATCTCATTGCTGCGGGATAGACAGCCAGCTGTGTGCGCTCTTTTGGATAGTAATTTTCCAGAAGAACCCGGTAGCTCTTAAGACGGACATCAGCAGGGATATCATCTGATTTTGTTTCACCCACAAGCGGGTTCAAAAATAGCCCATCCACCGTTTCCAATGCTGCTTTCTGGATGTATTCATGTGCCCGGTGTACAGGGTTCCTTGTCTGGAAGCCAACCACTGTTTTCCAGCCTTTTTCTTCAAACAGTGCCCTTGTTGCTTTAGGCTCAAACCATACATCCTCTGCTACGCCTTTACCAGGTTTTTTAATCAGCGTTACCTCGCCGGCAACATAAACCGGACCGCGTTCAAAAAGCCTTTTCACTCCTGGGTGTGCCAGCTCTTCCGTCTTGTAGACTTCGCTCGCTTCCTTCCTTAAGTCAGGCTCATACCATTCTAATACAGTTATGACTCCGTACACTTCACCTTCGTTAACCAGCTTAAACTTCTCACCGGCTGTAAGCTCTTTGGCTTTTTCCGCTGAAACCGGCAGTGTAACCGGAATAGACCAAATGGTTCCGTCTGCTAATCTCATTTTTTCAACAACAGATTCATAGTCTGCTTTTCCAAGGAAACCTGTAAGAGGACTGAATAAGCCAACACCTATAAGTTCCAGATCACTCAGTGCAATGGCATCTATTAAAATTTCTTTTTCAATTCCTGTCAGGTCATAATTTGGATTGTAGCTTTGAATTAATTTTCCTCCATGAGGTTTCGGCAGAGCCATTTTTCATCAACCTTTCTTTTTCAGATTTACTTTTTTTCAGTTATCGGGCTTGCAGCGGCTGGTGCCTTATTCATTAAGAATTTCACTCCAAATACGGAGATTAGCACACCGGCCATGGCAATCACCGGATATACATTTTGTTCAATGAGCAGCTGGATGAGCGTATAGGATAGGACCATCGATAATACTGGTGAAACCACCCAAACGACTAGTAGCTGAATGACGATGTCCTTCTTGAAAACTGACCGTCCCTGCTTTACAAATCCGATTCCGATGATGGAGGAAGTAGTGATTTGCGTTAAAGGGACAGGAATTCCAAAAACGGAAGCAATCGTAACAATTCCTGCTCCTGTTCCTGAAATGACACAGCCTTCTTCAAGACGGATTTTTGTAATCTTTTTGCCATTCGTTTCGAGGACATTTTTCCCCAGTAAAATGGCTCCTAAAGCGACAAACAGCCCGCCCCAGAAGATTCCGCTGCCTGTGCTCATAATGCCTGCACCTACAAGCGGACCGACTGCATTGGCAACATTATTCATGCCTGCCGAGAATGCTTCAAACACGCCCATAAAAATGACGAGTATGGCTAAAATCGGAGTTGCCTTAGGCTTTTTAATCAGGTTCTGTATAAAGTTTCTCTTTAAAAAAGCGGCTGCCGCTATGGCAATTAAAAAAGCGGCAAATGGAGTGAGCAGCCAGAACATGACTATCCAGGCAAGCTTTCCGGCAAATACGGATTGGTAGACGATTCCTGCACCAACAACAGAACCGACAGTCACCTCACTGGTAGACAGCGGGATGCCGAATACATTTGCCAGAAACAGCGATAAAGCGGCAGATGCAATCACAATCAGCGCGATGGCTACTGTAAAGGTCTCTTTAGGAACAATACCGCTTCCCATTGTCTTTACCACTTCTCCTCCGCCAAGCCATGCTCCGAAGAAAACGGCCAATCCGCAAAGAACAAGAGCTAACATGCGGTTTTTTAGGACACCTGAACCATACGCGATCCCCATGGATGCTGCTGCTCCGCTTGCCCCGATATTCATGGCGAAAAATAAACCGACTGTGACCGCTATAATCGTAAGCATGGTATCATCCTCCCTCTAGCTGGTGTGAAGGCCGCATTCCGTTTTGCCTGTGCCAGACCATCGTCCGGCACGGGAATCGCCATTTTCATCGACTGCCTGTGTACAGGGAAAACAGCCGATGCTTGGATATCCATTGTCATGCAGGGTGTTGTATGGCAGGTCTTTTTCCCTGATATAGGCCCAAACTTCATCCCATGTCCAGTGAATCAGCGGGCAGATTTTGATATTCTTGAACTTTTCATCCTTGTTTAGGAATTGAGTATTCGCTCTTGTAGGCGATTGCTCCCGCCGAAGGCCAGAGATCCATGCCTGCTTTGGTGTTAATGCTTCTCTTAATGGAATCACCTTGCGGATCTCGCAGCATGAATTGGGTTCCCTTTTCCACAGTGCCGAACCGTATTCTGCTGCTTGCTGGTCGAGTGTCAGCTTGGGTTCTTTTCGCTCGATCCGAAGATTTGGAAAACGTACCTCGATCTTATCTATCAATTCATAGGTTTCAAGGAAGTGAAGCCCGGTGTCCAAAAAGACAATATGGGCATCTGGTTTGATTTCCTGGATTAAGTCAATCAGCACAATGGCTTCAGCCCCGAAACTCGATGCATAGACAATCTTGTCTTCTGGATAATTTGCATATGCCCATTCCAACACTTTGCGGGCGCCTTTTAATTTATCATCAATTGGGAATGCATCAGAGATCTGATTCCAATTTTCATATGTCACTGCAGTGCTCATCTTGCAGTACTCCTTTCACTTTCTTGAAAATTTTTTCTCAACCAAAAAAGGCAGTCTTTCCGCCTGAAAAAATCCTTCAGGAAGAAAAACCGCCTCTAGTTTGTCTAGTCAGCGCGCTTATTTGGTTGAAGACGAACCTTTTCGTTCTTCTCAAGTTGTATGACTTTGCCATCCTGGACGACCAATGTGATCGATCCGAATTTAATGCTCCCGAGCATCTGCTTTAAGTGTGCAGATAACTCTTCCCAGTCAGCCTGTTTCAGTGAGGCTCGCCTCCTTTTTTTAGTCTTGGAAAGTATAAGTTTTTTAGTTTATTTTTTGTGATGTTGAGATTAATCCTACCATACCCATAGGAATTGTCAACAACTTATTTAAAGAAAATTATAAAAATCTTATAAATGGGCTTTTCTTCACTGAATAAAGGTTTTTTACAACAAAAAAACATCCCCGGCAATTGCCGGGGATGCAGCTCTTTTACTCATCAGCTTCTTCGTCTTGTCTTGTTGTCTGCTCAGGCAATGTATCCCAGAAGCTTGTGTCAGCAGAATTGATTGAACCATCTGCTATTGCTTTTACTGTCGCATCGAGTGTCGTGATTGTTTGCTTGATGAGATAACCGTTGCTCTTTTGTCCAAGGGCATAAGGCTCATAGTTGTGGTCGGACATTCCGCGCATTTCAAAAAGCAGGGTGGAAATATCGTAACGGACAGCTGCGCCGTTTCGGCCAATGTTTTCACCTGTTCCGCCGACATATTTTCCAATATGGCCCCAGCCTGTATGGTGAAGTGCATTAAACACAACTGAACCCAGCTTTTTGGACTTTTCAAGTACTTCAGGCTTTACATTGCTGTTAGTTGGGTAAAGAATTGATCCGGATACAAGCTTTCCTTCTGTTTCACTTAAGGTACCCTGATGATGAAGATCGATCATGTAATCGATTTTGTATTTTTGGAACACGTTTTCATGGAGAGCACGTGCTTCCGGCTCCATTTTGCTTGTATCTTTATCATGTTCCCGATTCAAATCTACACGGTTTGCATTATAGCGGGTTAAATGGCGATCGCCATCGGCAAGGTAATCGTCAAGTGAGAAGTTCACATCTCCCATTGCTCCATCTGCGTTCAGCATAGGTATCACAAGAATATTGACATCTTTAAGGACCCCGCTTGTCTTGCCGGTGCCCAGGTGCTTAATAAACTCCATCGCTCCTTCAGTTGTCAGCTGCTCATTCCCGTGCTGCTGAGTCAGAAAAAGAATCGTCGGATTTTCAGGATTGGATATGTATTTTGCCATGTAAATATCACGGCCTTTTACAGTCTGGCCAATCACTTCAAGCTGCATGGCTTCCTGCTTGGCATCCTGCGTTTTTAAATACTCTGTTAAACTATCATATGTATGCAGAATGGAAGTCTGAATGGACCCATTTCCCGTGCCCGGCCCATTCCCTACGGCACCTGCAGGCATGCCCACTGCCGTAACTGCACCCAAAGCCATTAAACCAGATAGCGATACAGAAAGAACTTTTTTCTTCAAAGTCATAAATTCATACCCCCAAATTAATAGTTATCTTTCACTATTAATTCTAGTGAACTAATTGAAGAGTGATAATAGAGTATGATGCCTATTCTTTTGACAAATTTCGCATACCGAAATAAGTATAAAAAGAGTAGTTTAATGACGAAATAATGTGTAAACTTAATCCAATATTACTAGTTGAGTGATAATATCCCAAAAAATCCCTTTTATTTATATGTAAAAAGAACTAAAAAAAACCGAACAATAGAATGTCCGGTCCTTTCCTTTAATTTTGATCTGCCGGGTAGACAACACCAATTTGCCTTCGGGCTTCTTCGATTATCTCCATCGTTATCATGGAGTTTGCAAAGGAGTTGATATCAGATTCAGTCTTTCCAGCCTGAACCAAACGGATGAATTCTTTGGCTTCGTAATACATAGAATCACTTAATTGGTCCTGAGTGAGATCCTCTTTCTCTCCGTTCCGATAATGCAATTCAACCTTTTCAGGCGTACTTATTTTATCTATAACAATATTACCCTCTTCTCCTTGAATTTCAGCGGGCAGACTTGAATTGGTTATTTTGCTGTACATAATGACTGCATCCATGTCCGGATATTTCAGGACAATGCTACCTTCCCCATCAACACCGGATTCCAGCTTATAGCCTGCTGCTTTAATCTCTTCTGGTTTACCGAATAACGCCACAAGCGGATATATGCAATAAATCCCGATATCCATTATTGAACCATTCGAAAATTCCGGGTTGAATGCATTCAGCACAGTCCCCTGCCTGTAGGCATCATAACGGGAAGAATATTGGCAATAACTTGCAAAATACCTGCGTACCTGTCCGATTTTATGAAGATTTTCTTTTACCGCCAGAAAGTTAGGCATTAAGGTAGACTTTAGGGCTTCCATGAGAAGAACGTTGTTGTCCCTGGCCGCAGCTATCATAGTTTGCAGTTCCCTTACATTAGAGGCAATCGGCTTTTCACATAAAACATGAACTTTGTTTTTCATAAAAATGACCGCCTGTTCAGCATGCAGGGAATTTGGGCTCGCAATATAAACGGCGTCGATTTCGCCGCTTGCGGCCATCGTCTTTAAATCAGTAAAAGTCCTCTCCACACCATATTTGCCTGCAAATTCTTTTGCTTTTTCTTCTGTACGTGAATAAACAGCAGTCAGCTGAAAATCTTCAGCCTGCAGTGCCGCTTTTAAAAATCTTTCTGTAATCCAGTTAGTGCCTACTACTCCAAAACGAATCAAAACCATTCCTCCAATTTCTATCGTGGCGTAACTATCCTCTCATTTTTAAGCAAATTGAGATAAAAAGCAAGCAATTAAAATGGAAGCCTGATAATATCAGTCTTCCATTCAAGGTTCATTTAATCCGAATGCCCAATTATCGTGCGAATGACATTTGGATATGAAGGGAATGTTTTAGTCCCGGCACCATATCCAATGCTTTCAACAGTCATAGAAGGTATGCTCCCAAATTGTTCAGCAAGAACAGCAATAATGGCAGCTCCGGTTGGAGTAGTTAATTCAAAGCGAATGTTACTCTGCTCTATAGGCACTCCTTTTAAAATTTCAAGTGTTGCAGGTGCCGGTACAGGATAGATTCCATGATCAATAGCTATTTTTCCAGTTCCAACTGGTAAAGATGATGAAGATATTAGATCAGGTTTGATAGAACAAATTAAAATAGCAGTACCTACAATGTCAATGATGGAATCAACTGCACCCACTTCATGAAAATGTACTTTATCAATGGAAACACCATGTATTTTACCTTCTGCTTCAGCAATTTTTTGAAAAATTGTGATTGAAAGTGACTTCACATCTTCTTGTAAAGTGGATTCTTCAATCATCTTTTTTATGGAAGAAAAGGTCCGGTGGTGATGTGAATGGCTGTGAGCATGATTAGCGTGAGAATGGTCTTCAAGGTGGTGATCATGCGAATGTCCGTGTCCTTCATCGCAATGATGGTCGCGTGTATGTTCATGACTTTCATGGCTATGGTGATTATGTGAACGTTCTTCGTGAAGATCCTGTGTTTGCCCATGGTCGTGTGTATGTTCATGACTGGGATCATGGTGCTGAAAATGAGATTGATTAGGTTCTTCCTTCAATATCACGTCAAATTTGGTGGCTGTAATGCCGTTTTTATTTACTTTTTTTACGGTTATTTCATATTCAGAACCAATGGCAAGCTTTAGAAGTTCCTGCTTTAAATGTATGGCATCAGCACCAAGATCGATGAGCGAGCCGATAATCATATCACCGCTGGCGCCTGATACGCAATCAAAATAGAGAGTTTTCATTCTCCAGTCTCCTTTTTTTATTTCCCATTCGATGGATAAGCGCAGCATTGTAGCCTCCGCCAAAACCGTTGTCAATGTTCACGACACTAATGCCGGATGCACATGAATTTAACATCGAGAGCAGGGCAGATAATCCTCCGAAGTTCGCTCCATATCCAATACTCGTAGGCACTGCAATAACGGGATGGTCGACTAAACCGCCCACCGCACTAGGCAATGCACCTTCCATACCAGCAACAACAACTGAGACAGCTGCATTTTGAATTGTTTCCAGCTGATCCAGCAGACGATGGATTCCAGCTACTCCAACATCACATATTCTAATCGTTTGACATCCCATAGCCCTTATTGTTTCTGCAGCTTCCTCAGCTACTTTCAAATCAGAAGTACCAGCAGAAACAACAGCAATATAACCTTCATATAAAATTTCAGGTTCATTTGCTTTCTTCCATAATATCGTTTCTGCCAAAGGGCTATATTCTATATCCGATACATGTTCCATTATTATTTCAGCTTTTTCCATACAAATCCGAGTTCCTAAGATACGGCGGTGCCTTTTTTGCAGCCCTTTTATAATTTCTATGATTTGAAATGCTGTTTTTCCTTCTCCATAAATCACTTCAGGGAAGCCTTGCCTATTTTCCCTATGAAAATCTAATCTGGCAAACCCAAGGTTTTCATAGGTCTTTAATTGATCTTTTGCTTCATCAATATCAATTGTACCTTCCTTAACTTTTATAAGAATCTCTTCAAGATTATTTTGCTTGTCCATGAAGCTCTCCTTTTAATACTTCATTCATGCTGCCAGTCCGATATCCTTCCAAATCAAGTGATACATATGTAAATCCAATTTCCTTCAATCGAATGTTTATCTCTTCCCTATATAAAAGCACCTTTTCTATTTCATCCGGATTTACTTCTATTCGCGCCACCTTATCATGATATCTGACTCGCACCTGATAAAACCCGAGTTCTGTAAGCAGAAAATGTTCTGCCAGATCAAGTTTATTAATAGCAGCTCCTGTTATTCTCGTACCGTAAGGAATTCTGGATGAAAGGCAGGCAAATGAAGGCTTCTCCCATGTCTTTAACCCCATTGCCTTTGAGAGACTGCGTATTTCGTCTTTGGTTAAGCCAGCTTCTTTTAATGGACTTCTAACCCCTTTTTCTCTTGTTGCTTTCATTCCAGGCCTGTAATCACCTGCATCACTGGCATTGGTCCCATCCAATATATATGGGTAGCCTTTTTCCTCTGCGATCTTGACCAGTCTTTCAAATAATCCAAACCTGCAGAAATAACACCTGTTCTTATCGTTTTTTACAAAATTCTCATTCTCGAATTCTTTTATTTCTATTGTAAAATGATTCGCTTTTAGCTCGTTTGCAAGATTTACCGCTTCATTAAATTCACGCTGCGGAAAAGTTTCTGAAGCGGCTGTAACAGCAAGGACATTTTCCCCAAGCTCCTCTTGTGCCCTGGCTAAAAGAAATGCACTGTCTACCCCGCCTGAAAATGCGATTAAAACACTCCCCATATCGGACAGAATTTTCCCCAGCTGCTCATTTTTTTGATCTATTTCTTCTCTCATTCCTTTTCGCTCCCTTCATTTATGTTTAAAGCCAGTATGTAAACAGTCCTTCTGTAAATCCTAAGTTGTACATATAATAGATTTCAAAACAAAAGCTTATAACACCTGATATTTTGATGATATTCCTGCTGATTCCATTTCTTTTCTTCGCAATTATAACCGGAACGCTTAATAACGCAGAAAAAGATAACATGCCAATTACCGTCCCGAAACCAAAAGCCAACTACTCATCATTTAAAGTCCCCAATTCTTATTTACTTCCTGTGTAACCCAGTCATATACCGTTTTTAGAGGGATATGATGTTTAATTGCAACGGACTTGCATTCCTCAAATTCAGGGGAGATTTGAGAAATTGATTCCTTATACAAGCCTTTTTTCACACTTACTGGTCCCCATGGTGTATTTACTTTATCAAAAGTGCGGCCCAGCCGATGTACAGCAGCAGACAGCCTTCTAACGCCAAACGTTGTAGTTTCCTTGAATAGGATGTCTTCCATTTTTTCTATGTCATCAAGAGAACAAAGAATATTAATCGTGACAGCATTTCTTCCTTTTTTCATGATGATTGGCTGAAAAAACACATCATTTGCACCGTTTTCAAATAATCTGTCCATTACAAACGAAAGGATTTCAGGGTTTTGGTCATCAATATTAGCCTGTAGGATGCACATATTTCTGTCGATATGTTCACTCGAATGGCTAGAATTTTTTTGTTCATCATTCAGATTTTCAGCCAAAGTTAATTTGCCCTCACGACCGCAATCAGAAAATATAGTTGATTGCTTTTGAATTTTTAGCCTCTGGTCCTGCAGATCCTCTTGATCTATGTATCTGATTAATTCATTCATAATTAGGACTTTAAGGAGTTTTATTGAAGCCCGTTCTATTTCCTTGTGTTCAGTTGTAAAAGTCAGTTCCAGCGATTCTAATCGTATGTTTTCCTGCAAGGTGGAGAGTGGAACCTCATGAGGAAAACAGTACAATTTGATTGAATGATAATGTTTTATCCATGAAACAATAGAAATGGCAGCCAGGAGCTCTTCCTGGTTGTTTTCAAAATAATCGTCGAAAAAAAAACCTGGCTCCATTTCATCACTTAACTGCTGGTATAAATGATCTTCAGCATGAAACGTTATGTTTGGTCCATCTAAACGATACTTAATAGCTGGATGCTGATATTCTTCAATTTGAATAAGTGAATAGAATATGTCTTTCAATTTTGCTCTTTCGAAACCATCTGCCAATAAAATCATTTTGTCTCTCCCAGGTTCTTGATAATATTTCATATTCAGCTTTTAACAGACTCTTTAATGTAGGGGATGGTTAATGGCCCAAGAGGCATAACAGCAATCCTTATATCTCTCCCGTGTTTTTGCTGCAGTTCTTCCACCGTTTTTTCAATGGAGGAAGAAGGCAGGAACATGGCATTTTTAATGTCTTCATCTGTTAAGCTTGAATATACATATACATCAGCCCACACCTGAATAATTGCCTGCTTTTGCACTTGCCATTGATCAAAAATAGAAAAAGCGGGATTCTCGATCATATCTAAAATTTCTTGTGGTGTTGCTTTCATTTTTAGTATTTCTGCATAATTCCCATGATTCGGCAGGCCGTCACTGCATTCTGAAGCACAGATAATGGCACCGCCATTTTTCACAATTTTTTGTGCAGCGCTCATCCCCTTCACTGCCTGGTATAAATTCTGGTCCAAAGGATAGCCGCTGTTGCTTGTGATAACAATGTCGAATGGTTCCTCACATGCCACCATCGAATGTTCCCGGACATATTCGCATCCTGCCCTGTGCGCCAAAATGACATCCCCTGCAAAATAGTTTGTAATCTCCTTATCACCGTTCATAGTTACATTTAACATAAAATCCGGTTTTGCCATTAGGGCTGCCTCTGTAGCTTCTCCCTGAACCGGGTTGCCTTCAATTTTTCCCCATGTACTGTCTTTATCTCCAATCATTCTGGCATTATGAAAATGCATAATCGTCTCAATTCCAGCAATTCCGGGCATGATACCCTTTGGTCCGCCGCTGAAACCTGCAAAAAAATGAGGCTCAATAAACCCTGTAACGATTTTAAAAACACTTTCACAATATTCTTTATTAAGGTAAACTTCACCCCCATATGAGGTTGTCCCCAGGTAGGTCTGTGTGGATTGGTCAAATGCGTTATTATTAATGACCCGGACATGATTGACAATGTCTTCACCAAGCATTTGAATAAGCTCTTCCCTGGTGTTATCACGATGGCTGCCAGTGCCATTAATTATGACAAATTGTTCTGCAGGAACATGATTTAATTCCTCCATGATCCACGGAACCAGCTTGTGGTTGGGTGTAGGCCGTGTCATATCGCTGATTACAATTGAAACAGTATCCGTGCTTTTCACCATTTCTTTTAATGGCATTGTTCCAATTGGATTTCTCATTGCTTCAATTGCATTTTCCTTTTCGTTCACCAATCCAGGAATATGGACAGGTTCAATGACTGCTGTATGATCTGGCAGATAGACAGGAAGTCCTTTCTTCCCATATGCCAATTTGATTTCCAAGATACTTTACCTCCTTTTGATGATTACTTGCCTGCACTAATCGATAATTTGGATGATTTGACTCTAATCCAGGGGCGTTCATCCTCCCACTCCACAGATAGAGGAACACGGAACGTTTCTTCCAGTCTTTGTTCTGTTATGATAGTTTTTTTATCTCCTTGTGCAACTACTTCGCCGGATTTCAGCAGCATTACATGCGATATGGATGGGACAATCTCTTCAATATGGTGGGTTACATATATGATGGTGGGACCACCTGGATTGGACATCATCTTCTCAATAGATGCCAGCAATTCTTCCTTGGAAAAAATGTCAAGTCCATTGCATGGTTCGTCCAATATCAATAGCCGCGGCGAAGACATCAGTGCTCTCGCTATCATTGCCTTTCTTTTTTCACCCTGAGAAAGAGAAGTCAAGGTTTGATTTTCCACATGGCTGATGCCAAATTCCCTCATCAAGAATTTTGCCTTATCCAAATCATTTTGAGAAATATCTTCGTACAAACCAATAGATGCAAATTTACCGCTTAATACAATCTCAAGCGCCGTATCAGCAGGGCGAAACTGAAATTTATCATCCAGGGAGGTGCTAACCCATCCAATGGACCTTCTAAGGTCAGGTATATTGGTTTTGCCGAATAGATGGCCTAATACCGAAACCTGCCCCCCATTTGGCCATAGATAACCGGTAATCATATTAAGGATAGTCGTTTTACCGGATCCGTTTAATCCTAAAAGCGCCCAATGCTCCCCTTTTTGCACCTCCCAGGAAACATGATTGAGAATTTGTTTTCCATTCCTTTTCCAGCTGATCTGCTCCAGTGAGATAACACTGCTGCATTCTGTATGACTCATCGTGATCCTCCTTCTGCTCCATCTTGTGGTAAACTGAGTGAAGCATTCAACTATCTATTAGTCTTTTAAGCTAAAGAGAGCTGAAGACACTATTAATTGGTTTCCATTAAACATAAAGGAAATCCTGTGTCTCAGCTCATATTTTTTAGATTTCATGGAATTTTCTGTCTAAATATGGCTAGTAAGCTCAGAAGTTATACCATTACGGCTAAATCTTACTCCATTTTTTTGATAAAAATTTGCCCCTTCACTAATACGCACTTTCAACTCATCATTAACTGGTTTTAATGACTTTGCAGGAACACCAGCAGCAAGCGTATTTTTTTCAATAACTTTATTTTCTCCTACCACAGCACCAGCGGCGACAACAGCACCTTCCTTAATATGTGCGCCGTTTAAGACAATGGCTCCCATGCCTATAAGCGCTCCATCTTCAATGGTGCAGCCATGAATAACACAGTTATGTCCGATCGTAACGTTTTTGCCTATGTTAACGGGAAATCCTTCATCTACATGAATCATAGTTCCTTCCTGAACATTGGTACCGCTTCCAATTTTAATAGAGTCGTTGTCCCCTCGAAGTACTGTATTGAACCATATGGATACATCCGCTTCCAGCTTAACATTTCCAATCACATACGTATTTGGGGCCAAATAAACCGATTCATGGACATCAGGCTTCATGCCTTCAAAATCATATACCATTTAACACATCTCCTATTCTATTTATGAAGCGATTGTATCGCTGGAGTCACTCAATCTGTTTTTCCGGTTCTTAATCCATTTGTTTAAAAGCGGGTACAAAATACTGATAATCGAGAGGATGATAAAGGTCAATGCGATAGGCCTTGTGAAGAAAATAGAAATATCATTATTAGACATTTGCATCGCCCTTCTGAATTGATCTTCAGCTATTGGACCGAGGACCACTCCTAAAACAATCGGAGCTAAAGGGAATTTGGCATTTTCCAGGTAGTAGCCGATAATTCCAAACAGTAGCATCATGCCAACATCAAAGATGGAGTTTCGAACAGCAAACGTTCCGACAATACAAAATAACACAATTAACGGTCCAATCACTGTATATGGAACCTGTAGGATCTTAGAGAAGACAGATATAAACGGTTTTGCAATAACAATGATTAATAGATTGGCGACAAGAAGTCCCATTAAAATTGTGTAAATCAGGGATCCCTGCGTTGAGAACATAAGAGGTCCTGGCTGTATTCCGTGAAGAATAAAGGCTCCCAGCAAGATGGCGGTTGTAGCACTCCCAGGGATACCAAGAGACAGCAATGGAACCATGGCGCCCATAGCTGCTGCATTATTGGCTGATTCAGGTGCAGCAATCCCCTCTGGAATACCTGTTCCAAATTCCTTGGAATTTTTTGACCAGCGTGCAGCTTCACTGTAGCTCAGCATTGCAGCAGTCGTTGCACCAATACCCGGCAATATTCCGATGAAAACACCTAATAGTGATGAACGCCCAATGACACCTGAAATTCGTTTCATAACATTCCAGCTTGGCAGCTCCGACCTTACTTTTTGCTTTGAATTCACCTTGTGGACTTGCTGCACCCGGCGCAATACTTCTGAAATGGCGAATAATCCAATCAGGACAGGGATGAAATCTATCCCGGACATTAATTGACCTGAGCCGAAAGTGAAA
Organism: Cytobacillus oceanisediminis; assembly: GCF_022811925.1. Classification (NCBI taxonomy): domain Bacteria; kingdom Bacillati; phylum Bacillota; class Bacilli; order Caryophanales; family Bacillaceae; genus Cytobacillus; species Cytobacillus oceanisediminis. The sequence continues at coordinate 2,881,315 of NZ_CP065511.1, forward strand.
CGCGGAACCCCTGTCATCGTATCTATTCCAATCGTTGCGATGAATAACCCAAAGGAAACACCAATGAATCCTTTTACGAGATTGCCTGCACTTAAAGAAGCTACAACTGTAAGTCCCATTAGCGCCAATGCAAAGTACTCAGGAGAAGAAAATCTAAGCGCAAAAGATGCGAGAAGAGGAGTTAAAAAAATTAAGACAATCGTTCCAAATACACCGCCTGTTGCAGAGCTGAAGATGGATATTCCGAGTGCTTTGCCTCCCTCACCTTTTTTTGCCATAGGATAGCCGTCAAATATGGTGGCTACAGCTTCTGGTGTCCCAGGAGTTCTAAATAAGATTGCGCTTATGGATCCCGAAAATACTGAAGTGGCGTATATGGAGGTTAATAACAAAAAGGCTGCAGTCGGATCCATGGCATAACTGACAGGAAGCAGAATAATAACCAGCATGGTTCCGCTTATTCCGGGAATTCCTCCTCCAATAAATCCAAGCAGGACACCGACAAATAATATGAAAAAATTAAATGGCACAAAAAGGTTCCCAAATCCTCCTAAAAGTCCTTCGATCATTTAATATCACCTCTTTTTTTAGAATGGGCTTTTAATAGAACAGCAAACTAAACATCTGGAAAATTCCGACTCCCCTTGGAAAAGGAAGATTCAGCAAAATCGGGAAAAGGACGATAGATCCGGCAACAGCAAAAATCCCAGTTATTAATGCACGAATTGAGCTTTTCATTCCAAAAAGGAATGACATGACAAATATCCCAAGAATGGTAGCAACAATAAATCCTACATAACCGAGGATAAATGTATAGATTGCCAGTGTAATGAACAAGAGGAAAAACCTCTTTGGGTAAACAAGTTTTTCTTCATCATTGTCATCTGCATCTTCTTCACCATTATTAATCTGTATATTCTGACTATTTTTCTTGCTAAAAGTCCTTGCCAGCAGGATTACGGATAAAATGAGCATTAAAACCATTAACGCTGCAGGCCAAGACCCTGGAGCAATCAAATTACCTGCTCTATTTTCTAACTGTAAAGATATGACCAGAAAAAAGGATGAGAACACAATCATTATGATAGAAAGATTACGTTCCAGAATCATATTTTACCTCCCTGACTTTTTTATATCATCGGGAGACGTGCATCTCCCTCCCGATGATTCTTTTTTTATTGAAGTCTTTCAACAATTGTCTGATAGGTTTGGATGTTCTTCTCAAGATTCTTTTTGAATTCTTCCCCATTCAGCCATCCGTCACGCAGATGAAGATAACTGTCTTTCTCGTACTTCTTATAATCTTCACTATCTTTTGCTTTTTCTAATGCGTTCTGCAGTATCTCTACGACTTCGTCAGGGGTGTCAGAGTGTACTAATAAGCCGCGTTCCTGTCCATCTATCAGGTCAATTCCTTTTTCGGTTGAAATTGGTGTCTCATCGAAGCCTTCTAATTTCTTGTCTGTAAATGCCAGCAGCATTTCAACAGATTTTTCATCAATCTGGGCAATTGAAGGTCCGATTTCTTCGAGCATCGAATCAATATGTCCGCCTAACAAAGCTGCATGCATTTCCCCGGCATCTTCATACGAAATATAATTTAGTTTAATTCCAGCTTTTTCTTCAAACTGGCGAAGAACCAGTTCATCAAAGCCTACTGCTCCAGTACCTCCCACTGATACTTTGCCGGGATTGTCTTTAGCCTGCTTTACAAAATCTTCATAGTCAGTGAATTTCTTCCCTTTAAGAACCTGAAGGGACATTGTATCCTGCTGAACCCTGCCAATCGCTTTATATTTGCTCAAATCATGAGGGGTTGTATTACGCGCAACATTAATTGGATAGTTTGATGAAATGGCCCAGATCGTATAACCATCTGCCGGCTGTCTCGCCGTATGGTCACCGGCATTTGCACCTGAGGCTCCCGGTAAATTTACTACATTGATATTTACCCCTAATATTTCACTCATTTCTTTCGCGATAGATCGGGCAAAAGTATCTGTTCCACCGCCTGCACCCCAGCCTACAACAATTTCAATATCTCTTTCGGGATAATTGCCTGCCCCATCCTTGGAACCTGATTTTGCGCTTGTCCCGGAACTGCAGCCCTGCAGGACTAAAAGCAGCATGACAAGCAGCGACACTAGTGAGAACTTATTAAATTTCATATATTCTCCGTCCTTTTTTCATTAATAGGAAGCTTTTATGTTCCTTCAATAAATGTCTTTTGTCACCCTCTAGACAAGTCGTGCATTTTTAAGAAGTTCATGCAAGTTTTCTATGAATATTTAAAATTCGGTTTTCGTTTTTCAAGGAAAGAGTGAACACCTTCTTTATAGTCGTCTGATAGAAATGATTCAATGACCAGCTTGGCTGCTTCAGGAGAATCTTCCTCTGCCCCTGACAGCACATCATTAATAATCTTTTTAGATCCTCTGACAGACTGCTGGGCATTTTTGCAAATCAGCTCAGCGTACGCCAGGGTCTCTTCTTTAATTGAAACTGCCGGTATAATCCGGTCAATTAGCCCAATCCGATAAGCTTCCTCTGCATCCAGCAGCCGGCCGGTAAAAAGAATATCCTTTGCTTTTGCAGGTCCGACAAGGTCCACTACATTTTTGGTTCCTGGTGTATTGTATACAAGTCCAAGCTTAGCAGGGGTTATTCCAAACTTGCCATTTTCGTCTGAGAACCTGAAATCACAGGCAACGGCTATTTCACAGCCGCCTCCTACACAAAATCCCTGAATCATTGCGATTGTTGGCTTGGAAGACTTCATGATCGCCTTTTCCGCAACCATTGTTGCTTCGTTATATTTCTCGGCACCCTCAGCTGTATATCTTAAGGTTTTGAATTCGCTGATATCTGCTCCCGCAGAAAAAGCTGCAGATCCTGTCCCTTTTAGAATGATCACTTTTACAGTTGAGTCACTTTCGCACTCAGCTATAAGATCCGGAATTTTTGTCCATATATCATAACTAAGTGCATTCCGCTTTTCCGGCCGATTAAAGCAGACATATGCGATTTCTCCCGCCTTCTCGAGATACACCGGATCACTCACTGCTTTTTTTTCATTAACCGCTTCAAGGTTATTAGACATTTTCCTACGACCTTTCTTTTAATTTTTATTCAATAGGGCGTTATCTTTCAAAGCTTTCACAGCACCTGCTTCTGTGAGCTTTTCAATAGATTCCTGATCGTAGCCCAGGTTCTGCAGCACTGTAATGGTGTCCTGACCGAAAAGTGGAGAAGGAGTTCTTACTTCACCTGGTGTTTCGGAAAATTTAGTAGGGATGCCAATCATTTTCATTTTTCCAATCAGTGGATGCTCAACTTCTTGTATCATTCCTCTTGCTTGATAATGCGGATCCTGTACAGCTTCTGCAAAGTTATTTATCGGACCTGCTGGCACTCCTGCTTTTTCACAGCGTTCGATCCAGTACTTCGTTTCGTTAAGCATCAAAACTTCCTCAATATCTTCTTCCAGTTCATTAACATGTTTATTTCTCAATAAATTCGTTTCATATCGCGAGTCTGTAATCCAATCAGGCTTTTCAACCACATCCATGCAAAACCTTTCCCACGTCCTTTGGTTTGCACAGCCCAGCATCATATAGCCCGATTTGGTTTTAACTGCTTGATATGGTGCGGAGACCCTATGGCGCCAGCCAGTTGCTTCCGGAATGGTGCCTTCAGCAAAATAGGCTCCTGCCTCCCATGTAAACCATGGAAGTCCAATTTCTGCAAGTGCAATATCCAAATGCTGCCCTTCTCCTGTTTTCATTTTATGAATATAGGCAGCTAAAATAGAGTATGCAGCCGTGATGCCTGCACCAATGTCATAAACGGCAATACCTGATTTCATTGGCCTCATCCCTTTTTCCCCTGTCATGCTCATCAGGCCTGTCATCCCCTGGGCAACAAGGTCAAACCCGCCTTTATGGGAATAAGGGCCTGTCTGCCCATAACCCGATATCGAACAATAGACAAGACTGGGATTGTGTTTCTTTAAACTTTCATAATCGATCCCAAGTGATTTAGTCACTCCAGGCCGATAGTTTTCTACAACTACATCCGCTTCCTTTGCAAGCTTATAGAAGATCTCCTTGCCTTCTTCACTTTTAAGATTAAGGGCAACGCTTTTTTTGTTTCGGTTTATCTGAAAGAAACAGGTGGATTCACCATTCACATATGGTCCCATTTGACGGGAATCATCACCGCCATTGACTTTTTCAACTTTCATTACATCTGCACCGAGATCAGCAAGAACCATTGTGCAATAGGGTCCTGCCATTATTTGCGAAGCATCAAGGACTTTCATTCCTTGTAAAGGTCCCATTTCAAAACACCCCATTTCAAAAATTGTGTGTCCAGAAGTGAGCCCGATATAACTGGCAGCTGTTCATTTCTATACTTTTTTTATCTTTATATGGTATAATTAAGGTCGATTTATTTTTTATGGGTGGAACATTTCTATTTTGGCGAGTGGAGATGTTCCCCTTTTTTTTATTCCCTAATCATGTTTGTTCCGCGTTCTAAATCATTTCGAAGATGATTTTCCACGGTCTTGGCAACCGCAATCCCGTCACGAGCTTTCAGAGCGTTAAGGATTTGGCGATGTTCCTTAAGAATCTCTCTGTTGTGCTCACTGTTTTTTAGGATATTGGCACGGTAGAGCAATAGAAATGAACGTACTTGCTGAAGCAAGTGCACCGCCCGTTTATTCGGACTGGCTTCCAAAAGCCTATCATGGAATTGTGCATTTAGTTCTAATAATTGAAGATGATCTCCTGCTTTAAATGCTTCCTCAGCATGCCGAAGAACCTTTTCAATTTCCTCCAGTTCCCTATCTGCAACCGTTTTCAAAATTAGCCCCATTATTTGAGGCTCAAGCATTAACCGACATTCATATAAATCCTTAAAATCAGTTTCTTCCAGCTTGACAACATTTAGCGACAGATGATCCTGGACTAGTAACCCCTCAATTTGCAGCTGACGGAGGGCTTCTCTTAATGGGGTGCGGCTAATTTTATATTTTTCTGCCAACTGCGAAACATTTACTTTCTCTCCTGGTTTTAATTCACCTGCCAGGATTGAACTTTTAATAATGTCATAAATTTGCTGATAAAGCGGCTGTGATAACTTTAGACTTTGCACCATATAAACCTTTTTCCTCCTTTCTCCGCCCCTTTTATAACATAATCAAAGGGAATTAATATTGAATACTGTATCCAGGATACAGCGCCTAAGTTGATAATATATAATTTTCTGAAAAGTGTCAATATTATATACAAAATTATTTATTTTACTAGCTATTTTTCTTAAAATACATATCAAATATTTAGGGAATTGCATCATATGTAATAAAACAAGAAACCTGTTATTAAATCAAAACAGGCAAAAAGGCAGATTCCCTGCCTTTTTGCTAAAGTTTACTTCATATCTTTTAAAAGGGTACTGTAAGTATCGATCAGTTTTTCAAATTCAGTATTATAATCATCAGCATTTAGCCAGCCGTCCCGCAGATGCAAGTAACTTGCTTTTTCGTACTCTTTATAGCCTGGACGATTTTTTGCCTCTTCCAGGGCTTTTTCCAGAACTTCAATGATTTCAGGCGGTGTATCCGCATGAACCATAAACCCTCTGCCCTGGCCGTCCGTTAAATCAATCCCCATTTCAGTTGAAATAGGCACATCTTCAAAACCTTCCATTTTTTCTTCTGTAAAGGCAATCAGCATTTTGATATCTCCGCTTTCAAGCTGGGCAATGGATGGTCCTGGCTCCTCTGCAATCATATCAATATGTCCGCCAAGAAGTGCAGCTGTCATTTCCCCGGAACCTTCAAACGAAATATAATTAAACTTTGTTCCAGTTGCTTGTTCAAACTGCTTGATCACCAGTTCATCAAATCCGGCTGAACCAGTCCCCCCAACCGTTATTTCACCAGGCTTTTCTTTTGCCTGTGCAATTAGATCGTCGATGTCTTTAAACTTCCCGTCGCTTTTTACTTGAAGCGTCATAGTGTCATTTTGAACTCGGCCCACTGCAGTTAATTTGCTCAAATCATTTTTTTCTGCACCTGCTGCAATATTAACAGGATGATTGGATGTTGCAGACCAAATGGTATAACCATCAGCCGGCTGCCTTGCCACATGGTCAGCTGAGTTTATTCCCGAAGCACCAGGCATATTTACAACATTAACATTAACACCGAGTATGCCTTTAAGCTCTTTAGCTATGGCCCTTGCAAAATTATCACTTCCTCCACCTGCACCAAACCCAACTACTATTTCAATTTGTCTTTCAGGGTAACTGCTTCCGCTTTTCTTTTCTTCCGAGCTTACTTCTTGAGGTGAAGTATTACATGCTTGTAAAAAGAATACCAATGCAATCATAAGAGCGAAAAACGAAAACCTTTTTAGTTTCATGTTAATTCCCCCATGTTTTGAAAAGTTTAAAAATTCTGTTAATTAAACTTAATAAAACCTCCTCATATGCAAGCATAGTTACATCCAAAGTCAAATTCATTCATCCACAAAACCCCTCACCCCCTGAATTATTCTTTAGCTTCATTAAGATACAATGCAATTTTTGTGCCGAAATGCAGAAAAAGACCTGAGGGGAATTCATTATTTTTTTTCAACAAACTAAAAAGTAAGCGGTTTCAAATATATTTGGACATTTTTTAGTTTAATTGTATATCTCTAAGCTCCAAGATTTGGAGCCGATCTTATTGGACGTGTTCTCTTTTGAAACAATTAGCGACTGCCCTGTTTCATTTTGAATCTTTATTGTGGACTATCGATTCAGCCCTATTTATTGATTCCATCAGATAGTCGGCAACATGCTTCGTTTCAATCTGATCTTCCATTCCTTCGCGGTGAACCCCCAGTTTCATTTGGAGGAAACACCCTGGATTGGCTGTTATTAGAACAGCTGATTCAGTTTCTTTGACTCTGGACATTTTCTTATCCAATATTTCATTCGCAAGTTTTGGCTGCAATAAATTATAAATTCCTGCAGACCCGCAGCAATATTTCTTTTCAGGAAGATCCACATACTCTGAGTTTGGAATTTCCTTCACCAATTTAGCTGGAGCATCCTTCACCTTCATTACATATTGCAGATGACAGGAAGGCTGATAGGTTACTCTTTCACCTCTGCCGGCAGTTTCAGGCATTTGGCCTTTATCATAAATGATCTCACTGATATCCCTTATTTTGGAAGAGAATGCTTTTGCCCTCTCCAGCCAATGGGGATCCCCCCGGAATAAGTCCGCATATTCCGCAAGTGCCGCACCGCATCCTCCGGCATTGGTAATAATATAATCCACATTAGCTTCTTCAAAAGCCTGTATATTCGCTTTGGCCAATTCAATGGCCTTGTCTTTTTTTCCGCTATGATGGTGCAGGGCCCCGCAGCACATTTGTGCTTTAGGTGTAACTACATCAAAACCAGTCTTTGACAGCAGTTTAATAGAATTATCATTCGTTTCTCTGAACATGACATCCATAATGCAGCCGTGGAAAAAGGCTACCCGGCCCCTTGCTGCCATTTCTTCATTAGCCCTTGGAGTAAACTCGGGATGGTGTTTCCGCCCTGAAGGCGGCAAAATGGAAGGCGTAATCCTTTCCATCTGTCTCATCTGCTCTGGGAAGAATTTCAGGATGCCCAGTCCTCTAGTTACAGACTGAAGTCCGCTTTTTTGATAAAACCACAGAAGATTGCCAACAGTATTAAGCCTTTTTTGGTTGGCAAGAACATGATCAAAGAAGTAATCTTTAAAAGTCCGTGCCGGATATGCAGGTTTTTTTATATCCGTTTGAACAGGGGTTTCAGCCGCTGCTGCTATTCTCTCCTTGGCGAGCATGACGATATCAGGGACCTGAACATCAATAGGACAGGCATCCACACAGGCTGAGCATAGCAGGCATCGATCGAGCTGATCTTTGATTTCCTGATTTACGGGGATATTGCCCTCAATCAGACTTCTTGCCATCAATACTCTGCCCCTGGGACCATCAGCTTCCCTGCCTGTGATATTTAATGTAGGGCAAACATTGCGGCAGGCACCGCAGCGCACACATGTTTGCATGGATTCTTCCGCCGTCAGCAATTTCAATTTCCATTCACCTCCATCCTAGTTAGGCAGTGCCATCTTGCCTGGATTCAGAATATTATTTGGATCAAGCGTCTTTTTAATAGCCCGCATTACTTCCATGGCAGGACCATGCTCAACATCCATATATTTGGCACGGACAATTCCCACGCCATGTTCAGCTGTTGTCGTTCCTTCCATTTTGATTGCCAGTTCGTGAATATCGTCGATCATTTTCTGCACATTTTCCGTTTCAATTTCATTGTTCATGTTCACTACCGGTCCGGTATGCATATTTCCATCGCCAACATGGCCGTAAATTCCGCAGATAATTCCATATCGTTCTGCAATATTATGAATCTCCCGCAGTGTTTCAGGGAGTCTCGAAATTGGCACACAGATATCTTCGCCGCCATACACACGGAAACCGCCCGGCTTCAATAGTCCAACAGCAGCACCAACAAGCTTCCTTGCCTGCCAGAGCTTTTCACACTCTTCCGGCTCATCGCTGAACTTTATATAATTCGTATATTTTTCAACCACCGTCCTGAGCCGGTTCACTTGGGAGGTTACCTCCTCCTTGGCACCATCGACTTCAAAAACAAGAATCGCTTCATTGTCCAGGGGAAGATTCAGCTCTGGCTTCATTATGTTGACAGCCTTCGTACAATTGAAGTCCATGATTTCGATGGCGGATGGCTGCAGGCCTGAAGAAAAAACAGCGTTTACCGCCTCTCCCGCATCTTCCAATCTTTCAAATGAGCATAGGACAATTCCTCTTGTGACGGGGAGCGGCAATAATTTCAGGCGTAGACGGGTCACAATTCCAAGAGTGCCTTCCGAACCGATCATTAAGTGGGCAAGGTCGTAGCCGGAGACCGATTTAAGCGCCTTCGATTTAGCGCCTCCAGTCACAATGATGTCACCATTGGGCAGTACGACTTCCATTCCCAGGACATAATGACGGGTGACACCGTATTTGACTGCCCTCAGCCCGCTTGAATTGTTGGAAACCATGCCTCCCACTGTGCACATATTGGCGCTTCCCGGGTCAGGAGGGAACCTTAGTCCATAGGGCTGTAAAGCCTCATTTAAATCATTTTGGATGACTCCCGGCTCAATTATCACCTGCAAATTTCTGTGATCAATCTCCAGTATTCGGTTCATTTTTGATAAATCCAGCATAATGCCGCCTTTAACCGGCACGGCTCCGCCTGTTTGTCCGGTGGCTGCCCCTCTCGGGTATAAAGGGATATTAAATTCGTTGGCCAGCCTGACACATTCACTGACCTCTTCAGTTGACAGTGCAATAACAGCCACTTGAGGCAGTTTCGGACGAAGCTGTGTTTCAAAGGATGCATCATAGGAGTAGGTCATCATATCAGTGCAATTGGTTAATAGCCGGTCGTCTCCGAAGATATTTCTTAATCGGGATATGACATTTTCATCCAGTGGAGGCGGTGTCATTGTTTCGTTCATTATTTCTCCTCCTTACAAACTATTTATTTTTCTCCAGAGGGTCGTCCTGCCGATCCCCAGAATCCTTGCCGCTTCTGTTTTATTGCCGTTTACCTGCTTCAGCACGTTCAGAATATACTCTTTCTCATAGTTTTGAAGCTTCGTTTCTTCATCAAATTCTTCATTATTGCAGTGTTGTTTTAGCTCATGCAATTTGGTAAAGTCTTTCCCGCCTGCCGCTAAAACAGTTTCTGAATCAATCATATTTTCAGGGGAAAGAATCATCGCTCTTTCAACAATGTTCCTGAGCTGGCGTATATTACCCGGCCAATGATAGCTTTGCATAATTTTCATAGCATCAGCAGTGAAACCTATAATATTTCTTCGAATGCCCGGTTCCAATTCTTTTATAAAAAAATCGCATAACAATGGTATATCAGGTATCCTCTCACGCAAGGACGGAATTGGGATGTCAAGAATATTGAGGCGATAATACAAATCAGCCCGGAAGCTCCCATCCTCGACCATCTTCTCAAAATCACGGTTTGAGGCAGCGATGACCCGAATATTAATGGGGATCACTCTTTCATCCCCAAGCCGCATTACTTCGCCTTCCTGCAAAACTCTAAGGAGCTGGGCCTGGAGGGATTCAGCGAGTTCGCCAATTTCATCGAGGAAGATGGTTCCCTGATGAGCCAATTCAAATAAGCCTGTTTTCCCTCCCTTTTTCGCTCCCGTAAAGGCTCCTTCGACGTAGCCGAACAATTCGCTTTCCAGCAGGTTTTCAGGGATAGCCGCACAATTCACAGCAACGAATGGCCCTTCCGACCGCTTGCTGAAGCTATGGATCAAATGGGCAAACACTTCTTTTCCTACACCTGTTTCACCCGTCAGGAGAACAGTAGAATCCACCTGTGAATATTTCTTCATCTTTTGGATCGCTTTTTGATACATCTCACTTTCCCCGACAATATTATTTAAACTGTATTTCGTGATATGGCCGCGGTGAAGGAGCTTTTTGCGGATTTCCTGCTCCTGCTGCTGAAGTCTATGAACCTCCTGAAACGTACAGACAGCCCCAAACACCTTTTGCTCGTGCCTGATGGGTATTCGATTTGCAACCACTTTTACACCATTGGTATCCTGGATGCGGTTCAGCTCTTCCTTACCAGTCGAAAGAACTTTTTTCATTTGTGAATTAACGAGGATATCATCAATCGACTTACCGATAACTGAATCATAGGGCAGGTTTAAGATGCTGTAAACGGAAGGATTGCATACTGTAATAATCCCTTTTTCATCCACAGCAATTACACCATCAGCAATAAAATCAAGAATTGCCTGGAGTTCCTTGGTTCGCTTCAGTTCTATCCGCCTCACATCAATCAGGCTTCTTGCTTCATGAATGGCCTGGATGACCGATTCCACTCCAGACGTTAATATCACAGTTTCTATCGAATCATTTTTAACTTTGTTCGTAAAAATACTTTTGCCAATCAGGACATCTATCTCTTTTTTGCTGAGAGTTTCGACGGCTGCTTCAGCTTCCTCAGCTACAATTACGGCATGCTTTTCAATCGAAAGGCCCAGAACAGATTCAATTGTTTCGATCCCTTGCAAAACATCCCGGGTGTCAGCTATTCCAACCTTCTGTCCAAGTTTTTGTGCTTCTTTGATGGTTCGCAGCAGGTCATATCCGGTTATGGGAATCTGTACGACGGGTATGCTAAGGTCGGACTCAATGAGCTTTAATCCCATGGTTCCTCTGCTGATGATTACTTCTGTTCCGGCTTTTTCAAATTCTTTAGCAGCTGCAATAGCATTTTTAAAGCTCACTTTTCGTATAGCGACATCTTCTCCTGTTTTTTCCGCAGCTTCCTTTGAAACCTGTATCAGCGCGTCAATTGGGGTTAGAATGGCAATTTCGGACATCACTTCACCTCATTTTCCTTTTTCTCTTGGACAAGTTTTATTATTATATTAAGTTAATCTTATCAGATGCCAAGGAAAATTTCGGCTAGTTTTCATAATAATCAGTCTAATTATTAAATCAGGAAAGTACCAGCTTTTACTTTAATTACACTTTCAACCTGGCCAAAGGGGCCCCCGGGTGAAAACATCCCCACTGCCGTGCCGGAAAGCTGAAAAAAATAGGATAGATCCTTAAGGTCCTCATCATTCAGCTGTTCAAAAACAGTTCCTCCTAGAATCACTGCATTTCCTATTAAACTGTCATCAAAAATGTCCAGCAGATGGCTGCAGAGCATTTTACCGTTTACTTTTCCGCTTAAAGCTCCGTTGACTTCAATATAAGCCGTTTCAGGTATGAACATACTAAATGATCCGGCTGCCAGGCAAGCTGCCATTGAATCCGGCGAGATAACGATGGGGATGGCTCCCCTTCCGCCCTGACACTTAATATCCTCATCTATTCCTGCAATGACCATTCCATTCATCGGAATATTTTCTGTCCGGAAATATTGGGACAAATCACAATCTATTACTCTTATTCCTTTTCCTGTACAGAATTTAAGGATGTTCTCAACTTCTCCATCTCCAAGAGAAAAAAGAATCTGGGCTGGATTTTTGGCGTTTTTGTAACCTAGTCTGTTAAATGCTTTGATAACATTAAGTGAATTTTGGCCGCTGACGAATAGGAAATCTGGTGTCACATTGATCTGATCCCCTGGAATAACTGAAGGCAGATTTGCCAGTTCGGCGAGTCGTTTTTCAAATAAATTCACCGGGCTCACGTCTCCTTAGGACCAGCAATTTAGCAGTATGGATTTTCAAGCCAATGCCGCTGTGCAGCGGAAACTCCTGCACCTAACTCCACTTCGTGTCCGCTCTTCTTTAAAGCAAGCTCCATTGCAGCAAACATCTTCAGCATATCTGCTGCATCTGTATATCCCATATGGCCCAGACGCAAAATTTGATTCTTCACCTTTCCAAGACCGCCCCCCAATGCGATATGGAATTCTTCCCGCATCATCTTTCTGAATTCATCGGCATTATTTAATTTAACGGCTGTCAGGGTTGGACTGGCAACCGAATCATCCACAAGCAATTCAAGACCTAATGCCCGCACCCCTGCCCTTGTCATATCCCGAAGAGCAGCATGCCTTTTGTATTCAGCTTCTATTCCTCCGCTTTTTTCTATCATATTGCATGCCTCAAGCAGCCCGCACACAAGTGATATATTCGGCGTATATGGTGTTCCAGTCCCAGACTCCAGTCCCTTTTTATAAAGTTTGAGGTCAAAGTAAAAGGATAGGCACTGATGCTTATTCACAGTGTTCCAAGCTTTTTCACTCAATGTAATTAATGCAAGGCCAGGCGGCAGCATTAACGCTTTCTGTCCTCCAGTTGCCACAATATCGATGCCCCACTCGTCCATATATAAAGGTGTACCGACTATTGAGCTAACTGCATCAACGAGGAAAATGGCATCCGTTTCTTTTACAACGGCCGCTATCTCTTTAATATTGTTGATTGCAGATGTGGATGTTTCACAGTGTGTAGCAAAAACAGCCTTTGCCTCAGGATTTTCCTTTAATGCTTTTCTCACATCTTCAGGATTTACAATATGCCCCCAATCCGCATCGACCCGGACGGTTTTGCAGCCGATATGGTCTGTAATTCCCTGAAGATACTCACCAAAATAGCCGACTACGCAAAGGATGATCGTATCATTGGGACCAACCGTGTTAATAATAGCTGTTTCAAGAGCGGAAGCTCCGCTTGAGGTAAGCGGGATTACCAGGTTTTCTGTCTGGAATATCATTTTGGACTTTTCAGTGGTTTCCTGAAGTACATCCTGAAAGGCTGGATTTCGGTAATCCATCATGGGATGATCGAAACTTCTTAGCATAGCACGCTGTATTTCTTTCGGAACCTGAACTGGCCCCGGCAATCTTAAGTCCAATTTTTCTTCAAACATAGCTTCCTCCCCTTATCGTTTCTGATTAATATCTTGCTAATGAGATATGTTGCAATTTCCGTGCCAATTTTGAATAGCTTTTGCACTAAGGTTTGTTAGTTAGGGGAGTGTTTCAGCGTTTCATTTTGGAACGATTTGGAACAGGTGGGTGAAACAACTGGTGGTGTGAGAAAATTTTCATGTGATGAATTGGGTTCTTCTTTTGGGATGGTTATACCGTTATGACGATGGTTTTTGGGGGTTATCCTGATTTTCGGGTTTTTGGCAGCGGTTATGACGACTGATTTATCTGTCTTCTATTTAGGGTGTTGATTTACCTGATAAACTGCCATTTTGCTTTACTGCCTTCAATTTTGTCGTTATTCCATGCGATTAACTACCATTTTTCTTTAATGCTCTATTTTTCGGCGTTAATCCATCTGATTAACTACCATTTTCGCTCTACTGCATTCATTTTAGTCGTTATTCCATGCGATTAACTACCATTTTTCTTTAATGCACTCTATTTCGTCGTTATTCCATGCCATTAACTACCATTTTTCTTTAATGCACTCTATTTCGTCGTTATTCCATGCGATTAACTACCATTTTCGCTCTACTGCATACAATTTCGTCGTTATTCCATGCCATTAACTACCATTTTTGCTTTACTGCATTCAATTTCGTCGTTATTCCATGCGATTAACTACCATTTTCGCTCTACTCCATTCAATTTCATCGTTATTCCATGCCATTAACTATTATTTTTCTTTACTGCTCTTTTTTTCGTCGTTAATTAGTGTGTTTGACTGCTATTGTTTCCTTCCTGTTCTGGATTTTGTGAGCAATTTTTGCTGCAGCTTTTAATTGTCTAAATTAAATTTTGGTTTTCGCAATCATTAGTTTCTTCATAAAAATACATGAAATAACAAAAGGCAGCCCCATTCTTTCGAACAGGCTGCCTTTTTTACATTATTAATTGTGGGCTTTCTAAGAAATCTTCTTTAATTCATCTGTTAGGCGGATGAATTCTTCTTTGTTTCGGCTAGTCAGAGCTTCATCAATTTTTTCGCGAATCTTTTCTTTTCGGTATTCCTTAAGAGCTTGATTTAGGACTTGTTCTGCTAACAATGACACGTTTTCCTCAGACTGTTCCGGCGAGTTAAGTAGACGTTTTTCCATTTAAAATCAACCCCTTGACCTTTTTTCTATTGTAACAGAAGTTTTCAGATTATTCAAATCATTATTTGCTGGAAATTTTATCAGCAGCTGCTAAGCGTGTTACATACAATGTACCCGGTAAGTGAACAGTTTAAACAAAAACAAAGAAGCTGACTCATGAGAAAAATAATTTCCTCACAAGTCAGCCCCCTTATGCTTTGGCTGTTTCAAGTATGCTCATTACATTTTGTACAGACTTAACAGATTGATCAAGTGCTTTTTTCTCATCGGCAGTCAATGGAATTTCAATGACACTTTCTATTCCATTTCCGCCAAGGATTGTAGGAACTCCCAGGTAGATGTTACTGTATCCATACTCACCTTCCAAATAGGCAATTGAAGGCAGGATTCGTTTTTTATCTTTTAGAATCGCTTCAGCCATCTCAACCATTGAAGCTGCAGGGGCATAATAGGCACTTCCCTGGCCAAGCAGATTTACAATTTCTCCTCCGCCTTTTCTGGTTCTTTCCACAATCGCTTCAATTCGGTCGGCAGGGAGAATTTTCTCCAGCGGAATGCCGCCAGCATATGAATATCTGACCAGCGGAACCATATCATCTCCATGCCCGCCCAGGACAAAACCTGAAATATCTTCAATGGAGACTCCCAGCTCTTGAGCCACAAACGCATTAAATCGGGCTGTATCCAATACTCCCGATTGGCCGATTACCCTATTTTTCGGAAAACCAGTAGTTTTATAGCAGACATAGGTCATGGCATCGACAGGATTGCTTAATACAATGATATAGCTTTCCGGGGCGTATGTTTTTATATTTTGAGAAACTTCTATCATAATCTTTTCATTTACAGCGACAAGATCGTCCCGGCTCATTCCGGGTTTTCTTGGCATTCCTGCCGTAATCAATACTATATCTGCATCTTGAATGTCTTCATAGCTTGAAGTGCCGGTAATGCTGGCATTGAAGCGCTGAACCGGTCCAGCTTCAAGCATATCAAGGGCCTTGCCTTTTGTTGGGTTCGTCTGTGAAGGTATGTCTACTAAGATTATGTCTCCTAATTCTTTTTGGGCCAGCATCAATGCTGCTGTCGCACCCGTAAAGCCTGACCCGATAACGGCAATCTTTCTTCTCTTAAAAGTCATGGCTGTTCCTCCATTTCATCATACTAGTGGAGTACTCTATTTATCTTCAACGCTATCTGGTTCCGCCGCAGATATCTGTTTCTTTTTGCTTCCTCCCTTTTTTACGGGGGGTGATTCAGGAGCTGGTTCTTGTTTCATTTCCTTTGGTTTCCTGTCATCCAATAAAGCTTTCTTGATATCTTCATCAGGATGAGGTATTACATGAGCTGACACGAGTTCACCCACTCTGGCAGCCGCTTCCTTACCTGCATCCACAGCAGCCTGAACAGCACTTACATCCCCCTGAACCAAAACCGTTACTAAGGCGGCGTCCACTTTTTCCTGCTTCACCAAAGTAACATCGGCTGCTTTCAGCATGGCATCTGCTGCTTCAATGGACCCAATCAGCCCTCTTGTTTCAATCATGCCAAGTGCTCTTGCCATACTATCTCACCTCTTTCTTTTCAACATCAATAGAATCGATAATTCCAATAATCAATGCATCAATGGGCAATCTTATATCCCCGGACATGTTTGAAGCCGAACTTCCACGCGTAACGAGAACTTGATCACCAACTCCTGCCCCAATACGGTCAACCGCAACGAATGTTTTTTTTGCTGAAATTCCATGAGGCTCGACAACCAAAAATTTCAGGCCAGTTAAATCATCCTCTTTTCTTGTGGCCCATAAATTGCCGATTACCGTTCCCATTTCCATGTGTTTTCAGCCCCTTTTGAATCCATTACAACAATGCTTTTTCCCAATTCCCGTGCTGTATCACGTGCTAAAGGTGTTATAATGGTCTGTTGATTTGCGAGGATTTCATTCATTTTGCATTCTTGAACATCTCTTTGTGTAATCAGCTTCTTTGAGTCTGGCTGACCTGCATTAATAGGCTTTGGAGCTGCAAATTCCTCCAGGCTATTGATTTCAACCCCGAACTTTAACAGCTTTTCCTTATACTCCATTAAACTTGAAAAATACTCCCCGTTTGTTTTTTTCTCTCCATTCAGGAATTTATATAGATTTGTTTTCGGAATTAAGGTAACAGGGACATAATCAATAATACAGGCTGAGAGTAGCTCGCTTTCCGGTGTATCGCAAATGCCCAGTGCCCCTTTGACAAACAAATCTTGGGAAGCATCAAGAAAAATAACCTTCATAACAGTATGCAGCTGAGCTTCTTCACTAAAGTCATAAGGAAGGACATTCCAGTTTTTCTTTAACACTTCTAATATATTTATATCGACTCTCTTTAAATCCCCGACTGCGAGGATATTATGTTTAGTTGCAGAATTTGGAGCAGACTTGGCACCTAATAAATTTCTCACTACTTCTTCAACTATTTTCTCAATTAACTGCCGGTCAATCATAAGCGTTCCTCTTGCCTTATTAACCTGCCGGCCGTTTTTCCGGCAATCAGTCCTGCATTGGCTTCATCAGTATCAATATGCATTTCAAGTCTATAACGGGGTGAGATTCTAATTAACACATTTCCAAAGGATATTGGACGTTCACCCTCTGCCTCAACTTTGACATATTCCCCATTTTTCACGCCGAAAGCACTAGCATCTTCCGGAGCCATATGAATGTGTGCCTGCGCAATAATCAGACCTTCTTTTTTATAAATGCTGCCCTTGGGTCCTATTAGAGTAACAGGCGAAGATCCTTCTATATTTCCGGATTCGCGAAGCGGAGGTTTTAACCCCAGTTTGACTGAATCTGTACGGCTGACTTCTACCTGGGTTATATGGCGCGCAGGACCAAGAATGCGCACTTTTTCAAGGCTTCCTCTTGGTCCTGCGATGGTTATGGTTTCATTAGCAGCGAATTGGCCAGGCTGAGATAAATCAGCTTTTTTGGTAAGCTGATAGCCTGTTCCAAAAAGAATCTCCAAATCACTTTGACTTAAATGACAGTGCCGTGCAGAGACAGCCATTGGAATTGAATAATCTTTTACTGAGGAACCTTTTAGCCTTGAGACGATTTCCTCTACAATCGATTGAATGGCTTGCTCGTTCATGGTTTAAGCTCCTAACTTAGTAATCTTGTATTAAAGCTCTACATCAATTTTTGGAAGGATGCTTTCCAATTCGTTATGAGGACGAGGAATGACATGAACAGATTTTAATTCTCCAACACGCTGTGCTGCTGCAGCTCCCGCATCAGTTGCTGCTTTGACAGCACCTACATCACCGCGCACAAGGACCGTTACAATTCCGCCTCCTACATGCACCTTTCCAACTAAATGAACATTCGCAGCCTTCACCATGGCGTCAGCAGCTTCCACAGAAGCAACAAGCCCTTTTGTTTCAATCATTCCTAATGCAGTTAATTCTCTAGCCATTTTTATTTCCTCCTAATTAGTTAGTTTGATATTTTTTCATCACTTGATTGACCATGTCGGCAATCATCTTTGCATCGACTTCGCCATCTGGCGATACTTGCTGAAGAACTTGACTAACAATATGATCAACATCCTGGCTGCCGGCATGTTCTTCTTCAGCTATAGAAGATGATGATGCCGGTTTTGGGATGGTGACTTCATTAGTTCCATAAGCCATTCTTTTAATGTTGATCAGGTGGCGTGCTGTTACATTATCAGAGGTAATGTTGCCGCCGAATGAACCGCATCCCAGAGTCAGAGAAGGCATCAATCCGGTTGTCGCCCCAACAGCACCAATCGAGGACAGCGTGTTGACCATCATCCTCGAAACAGGCATTACGAGAGCAAAATCCTTAGCTACTGCATCATCATTCGTATGAATTGAGAAGCTATGCCCTCTTCCGCCCAAATTGAGGAGCTGCAGGCAGATTTCTTTTGCATCCTGGCAGCTTTCCGCTGTATAAAGAGCAAAAACCGGAGATAATTTTTCAATTGAAAATGGTATGTCTTTGCCAACTCCAGTTTCTTCAGCAATTAAAACTCTTGTTTCTTCCGGAACTTGGATACTAGCCATGGCTGCGATTTTAACAGCACTTTGACCGACGATATCCGGATTCAGCTTTCCCGGTGAAGGTGAAATGACTTTTTCCAAAGCCGCCTTTTCTTGCTTATTTAAGAGATAAGCCCCATTATTTCTGAGTTCTCTCATGGTCATTTCTTTGATGTTGCGATCGACGACAATCGATTGTTCAGTAGCGCAAATCGTTCCATTATCAAAAGATTTACTGTCAATAATCATTCTCACCGACTGGGCCACCTTAGCGGTTTTTTCAATATAGCAAGGCACATTTCCAGGTCCTACTCCATAGGCAGGCTTGCCTGAGCTATACGCAGCCCTGACCAGTCCGCCGCCGCCTGTTGCTAAAATGAGATTGATGTCGCGATGCTTCATTAATTCGTTTGTTGCACTCATTGAAGGCTTTGAGATCCATCCAATCAATCCTTCTGGTGCACCTGCCTGTATGGCTGCTTCATTGACAATTTTTAGAGCTTCAACTGTACATCTCACTGCCCTTGGATGAGGGCTCACGACAATGGCATTTCTTGTTTTTAGAGCAATCAGCGCTTTAAAAATGGCTGTTGAAGTAGGGTTAGTCGTTGGAATGATGCCTGCAATGACACCGTAAGGATAGGCAATTTCCGTTACTTTATTTACCTGATCTTCACTTATGATGCCTACTGTCTTTTCATCTTTGATAGACTCATAGACAGCCTTGGAACCGACTTCGTTTTTAATTTTTTTGTGCTCGACTATGCCCATCCCTGTTTCCTCTACCGCCATCCGGGCAAGGTAAAGTGACTTGGCATAAGCAGCATCAGCGGCTTTTTTGACGATTTCGTCGACCTGCTCCTGCGTAAAGGCCATATACTTTAACTGCGCTTCCTTAGCCCGCTTTACAGCATTCCGCATTTCCTGCATAGATTGAAGATCATGATCAAATTGCAAGATTCCCACGCTCCTTTCAGGATATTTTGAAAGAATTAGTACTTTATAGGATTCTGAGAAATTTCCATAATGGCATCCCGGAAAGCATCAGCTGCTGCCTGGCAGGCTGATTGAGAGCCGGTCAGCAGCCCTCCGCCAAAGTTGGTTTCCGAAGGCGGCCCGAAAAATTTAACCATTTCTACATCCGCTGCCTTTAGAGCAGCGTCAAGTCCATAAACGGCTTCCAATGGCGGGGCTATTAGATATGCTATAGGCTCTCCGATATTGATTCCTGCTTCCTTTGACAGATAGGACCCTGTTCTGGAAACAACATGTGCATAAATGGCATGCGCTTTTTCCTGATCAAGCGCTTCAAAATAAGCATCGGATTCAGCTGTCTGAAGTACTGCCTCCATACCGCTTTTGACTTCATCAGGAGAAGGCCCTGCAATAATTCCAATCATTTCACCTGATAATGGCCCAGAAGCATGAGCAGCGCCCGCATAAAAGGACCTGGCATAAACCACTTCGACATCAGCTCTTTTAGTAGCTTCATCGAGTGCGGTATAGCCTACGTCATCGACTGTAGAGGTGAAAATCGCCAGGCTTCGGTGATGGGGCTGAAGCTGAAACTGCTTTGCAAGCTCTTGGTCCACATTAGCTATCACCCGAACAGCCAATATATCGGCGTGAATTCGTTCTAATCCCATTTTTTCTGCCTCCTACCCTTCCTTTTTCACCAGCGATACACCACTTGCTTCATACTTTATAACTTTTTGGATGACCGTCCCGAGATAGGCGCCAGCCTCTGCGGGAGGGATTCCGCCTTTATGTATATTGGAAATTACCATCCGGTCAGCTTCGATCGTTCCTTTTCGGGGTTCATAGCAAAGGTAGGCACTCAGTGATTCTGCACTGACCAAACCAGGACGTTCGCCAATCAGTAAAACAACTACTTTTGGCTTCAGGAGTTCTCCTACTTCATCCATAACAGCCACCCTGCCTTTTTCGATATAAAAAGGCGTCCCCATATCGAGGCCTAAACTTTTCAGGGATTGCTGAAGGGATAAATATACATCCTCTGCATTTTCTTCAATGGCACTTGAGCTCAGCCCGTCAGACAGAATGATTTGAACAGCCGGTTCCTTTTGGCATTTAGCAAGAATGATTTTTTTTGCTTCTTCTGATAGCTTTCTGCCATAATCTGGCCTGCGGATGTACACTTCTTTTTCATTCACCATCGTATTGACTTTAAAGAGTCCAAGACGGTTTATAAGCTCGTCATTTACATCTCCATAGACAGCATCGACTGCGGCTGCATGGTCGAAGCGGAATTTCAGCCATGTGTCTGTCTTCGGTCTTGTACCTGCTCTTCCCACACCGATTCTTGCAGGTGTTTTGCTCTTAAGTGCCTCAAGCTCAACTGGATCTGCCGGATTATCAATGCCTGTCTTTTCTGAATAACTTTCGGTTCTATCATGACTGGCTTTATCTGTTGAGGTCATTTTAAAATCGTTTGTATTCTGATAGCTATTAATTTTTATTAAACCGTCTGCATCCTGTTTTCCAGTCTCGATAATCTCAACCGACATCTTGGATGGTTCTTCGCTGGGTTTTGATGTATGGTTCCAAAATTTCACTCCTGCGCTGCTTTCTTGCCCTTTCACATCAGAGGTTTGCTGCGATTGAAGTTTTTCCACTACAAGGCGTGTTACTTTTTCAATCAGTTCAGGATTCATTCATTTCAACTCCTATCGTGAAAAAATGGTTGGATCGCCTGCGATTTTGCTCAGCCTTCCATTTTCGAAGATTCCCATTTTCTCAAGCCAATCCCTGAATATTGGAGATGGCTGCTTATTCATTGTCTGCCTAAGGGTGGCAACGTCATGATAGCTCATGGATTGGTAATTGAGCATGCAATCATCTCCCATTGGGGCAGCAATAATAAAATTCACTCCAGCTGCTGTCAGGAGTACGCCAAGGTCTTCGATATCATTTTGATCGGCCTTAATATGGTTCGTGTAGCATATATCAACACCCATTGGGATGCCGTGCATTTTCCCCATAAAATGGTCCTCAAGCCCAGCCCTGATGACTTGCTTATTGTTGTACAAATACTCAGGCCCAATGAAACCTACCACTGTATTTACGATGTAAGGGTCATAATGCCGGGCAAAACCGTAATTTCTCGATTCCAGTGTCATCTGATCCATTCCAAAATGAGCTTCAGCGGAAAGCTCTGAACCTTGGCCCGTTTCAAAATATAAACGCTGTGGCCCGGTGCCGGTGCCGAGAGTTCTTGCCATATCATTTGCTTCCTCAAGTAGTGAGGCGGTAATTCCGAATGACCGGTTGGCAGCCTCTGTTCCAGCGATGCTTTGGAAGATCATATCGGCGGGTGCTCCCTGTTCAATTGCCTTCATTTGAGCTGTTACATGCGCAAGCACACAGTTTTGTGTTGGTATTTCCCAGTCTTTAATAAAAGCATGTGTGGCATGGAGCAATCTCTTTACACTCTCAACCGAATCATCCACAGGGTTTATTCCAATCACTGCATCCCCTATGCCGTAGGATAGACCTTCTTTGAGAGAGGCGATCATGCCATCCACATTATCGGTTGGATGATTAGGCTGAAGACGGGAAGCCAGGGTTCCTTTATATCCAATCGTTATATTGCATTTGGTTAGTATTTCGATTTTGTTTGCCGCATGAACAAGATCAAGATTGGACATGATTTTTGCGGCAGCGGCGATCATTTCACTGTTCAATCCCCTGCTGATTCGTTTTAAATCTTCACCTGTCGTGTCATCACTCAGGATATATTCACGAAGTTCAGCAACTGACCAATTTTTTATGCTCTGATAAACGGGCTCATTAACCTGGTTTTCTATAATTCTTGAAACCTCATCCTCTTCAGGAGAAAGGATAGGATATTCTCGGATATCCGCTAATGTTAAATGACTTAGTACCAATTTAGCGGCAATTCGTTCCTGAACGGTTTCCGCTGCGATTCCCGCCAGGCGGTCCCCTGATTTTTCCTCGTTCGCTTTGGCAAATAAATCTTTTAGATTTTCGAACTGATACACATTTCCTAAATGACTGGTTTGCAGCTTCATAAATAATCCCTCCTTTCTTACTGATGGAATGTCAATGTTTTAATGACAACAGGTACTACATTGGTTTGAAGCAGGTGGCCGATATCTATGTAATCGCCATGCTCTGCCTTAATCTGGTCGATGCATACGATACTTTGCTTTGTTTCCTGAACTTTAATCGTCTGGCCAAGGACTTTAGCGTGGTCGCTTTCTAATACGACAACAAGCGGCTGTTCTGGTATCGGCTTTGCTTGTAAGGATTTCAGCAGGACTGAAGATAACTCCTGGATATCACGGAAGCCCAAATATGGCAGTGCCGTTAAATACATGGCGAAATTTTGTCCCTCCTGCTGAGGATCATAAATTTCCACCGCCTTTTTTACTGCCTCTTGAATCTGATTGAGACCTTTTTCCAGATTGTAATCAAACCGGATCTGATAGACTGGCAAATTGCGAATTGGCAATTCATGGCCTTCAGCATGGATGGTTGCCCCGCTGATTTCAGTCGTTTGTGTACCTGCTCCGAGAACTGTTGCCCTGACCGTTTCATCCGGTTCGACCCATTTAAAGGAGGCCAGCTCACGGCAATTTCGTAATGACTGTGCCAGCATTTTACCAATATCGTCATATTGAGCAGGAGAGGATTCAGCGTTTTCAAATTGGTACAGGCATTCACTGATTCCGCCGGAAAACATAATGTAATCTATATCCTCTGTCCAATTTGGATCATGTCCCAGAAGCAGAGGCAAATCATCCTGATGAAGATCCTTCCTTAGCATTCGGCCAATTACTTCCGCCATGTAGTCTGTCAGTTTTTCGATGATAGGGTGATTTCGGGTGTCCCCTATTTTTAAATCAGCCCCCCATTGCCGAAGGATTTTTTGAACAGGAGGAGAAATACTTTTTATTTTGCCGTCTGTAAATTCAATCAGTCTGCCGCCGATATGCAGCGTGCATGTCCCGCATAGTCTTCCCGAACGATAAACTGCAGCATTGGCAGTGCCTCCGCCAATATCAATATTAGCCACAGTTTTTCCAGTCCTTTTGGATAATTCATAGGCTCCTGAACCTTTTGCAGCAATGATTCCTTCTAAATCAGGACCGGCAGTAGCGACAAGGAAATCTCCTGCATGGGCAGATAAGTAATGGACCATTTCTTCGGCATTTTGTTTTGTTGCCGTTTCTCCTGTAATAATGACAGCACCAGTTTTAATATCACCCGGCTCGATTCCCGCAGTAATATACTCCTCTCTGACAAGCCTCTCTACAGCTTCAATATCAATTGATGAAGCGGTTAAAAGAGGAGTCCGGTAAATCGGGCTCCGGTAGAGCACTTCTTTTTCGATAATTTCGATTCGCGGCATATGGGTTCCGCCAGCCATGTTCATGAGAGAAAATCTGCTGATGACGAGTTTGGTCGTACTCGTTCCGATGTCGATTCCTGCGCTGATTATATTCTCTTTTTGTGCATCGTAACGCTTCAACATGATCCCCCCGCCTTTTTTCAACGAATTAACTATTATGCAGGAAAATAAAAAAAGGCACCCCATATGAGCAACCATTAATTGATTGTTCATACAAGGCGCCTTTGCCTGATATATTTTTTTGTATAATTAAAATATATTCTATTATCTTCATTTTGTAAAGGGTTTCATCTGAAAATTACGACATCATCCGGCAATGAATCTGCATAATCCTTCATTTCTTGAAGAGAATGGCATTTCACCAGGCAGCGTATCTCTTCTATTCCTTTTCCGGAAATAGAAGAAGTAATGACAATAGGTCCTTTCGGAACTGCACTTCTAAGCTGCCTGATTGCTGAGTTTACATCCGCTTGATCAGAATCGCTTTTTGTCACGACTCCAATTGGGAGCTTATTAAACCCTCTGCTAAAACCCGGTGGAAAAATGGTTTTCCGGTTTGTAGAATCCTGCAAATATAATACATGGGTCACTTCGAGTGCCGTAGCCATGATATTTTTATAGAAAAATGGATTCTCTGTGTATTCCCCCGGCGTATCCACAATCCAGTCATAATAGTTCAGTGCCTGTGTTTTAACCGCTTCCGCTTTGCGGCCAAGAAGAGCATTTGTTAAAGTCGACTTTCCAGCTCCGATTGAACCGATCAGCATCGCTCTGTTCATTTTGGTCATTAAATACCACTCCTTATGATTTAGTTATTTCTGAAGGAGTGTACCTCAATGTTTCAGATAAAAAGCGGTTGATTTCCTCCATGGCCATTTGCACAGCTGATACGGTTCCGACTATCACAAGGCTGCCTGTGAATCGGTCCAGGAACCCGATCTGCACATCTGCAGCTTTCGTCGCCAGATCTCCTGCAATGATAACCGTTTCACTTGGTGTCAGTGTTAAAATCCCTAACGCTCCTGCCTGCTGGATCCCCAGTTTTTCAAACATATCCGGATCTGGATTTGCGATCAAATGGCTGAGTGTTACTTGTTTTCCCGGCACAAACTCTTGAATAAATCGTTGTTTTTCTTCATTCATTGCTTAGGCCCTCCCAGGTGACTGCTGCTTATATTGCTTTTTTTACTTTTTCTTCTTTCGTTAAATATTCATCTTTTCCGATAATACCAGCTTCACGGTCTTTTTTCTCCAATTCCAGAGCCTTAGGCACAGATAGCCAGTACGCTAAACCGATTCCGATGACCCCAGCAGAAATTTTACCGGCTATAATTGGAAGGATTAGTGTTGGCTGAAAATTTGCTGTAAAGGATAAATGGTCACCAAGCAAAAAAGCCGCACAGACTGCAAAGGAAATATTAATGACTTTATCTTTAGGCGGCATTGTTCTGACCAATTTAAACATCGCAAGGATGTTCGCGATTGTGGCAACTATCCCAGCACTCCCTTCCTTGCTTAATCCCACTTTACGGCCAAGTGCCTCCAGCGGGCCGCCGGCATACTTTTGAAGAAGATAAACCATCGGAAATGCACCGGCAAGCATGATCCCAATATAGCCGGCAGTCTCAAGCGCCCGGAACTGATCCTCCGAATCCGCCATGATTGGGTGGAAGCCCCATCCTCCAAAAACAGTTGAGAATAATCCAGTAAAAATTTCCACGATGGAAAAGACCAAAACCAGCTTAATTCCCGCATCTAATATACGTCCAAACCACATGAACCCGTTGATCATTAAATCTGGCAGGAAATATAACCCAAGTGCAATCAGGACAACAAAGATTAAAAGCGGACTTAAATTCAATAAGATTTGTCCCAAACCGAGCGCGAACTGATATTTTGCCTCGCCGGATGTGGAAATGAAATCCCTGAAACTTGAGCTGGAAACCGCAATAATCACACTTGAAATGAAAGCACCGATTGGAATGGTCAAAACGCCTGACATCACACCAAGAGCCATATATTTATGGTCTCTCTTATCAAGCATGGCCAGGCCCATCGGTATGGAGAAAACAATGGTTGCACCCGCCATAAAACCGACAATCATCGCCATGATCCAGCCTTCCTGTGTTTGCTTTAACACTTCAGCTAACTGGTAGCCGCCCATATCGGTTGCCAATATGGCAGTTGCAGCTATTGCAGGATCTGCCCCGATCGCAGCAAAAAATGGACCGCAGACCTTATCGATAAACCAAGATAAATATGGAATGGAAGCCATGATCCCGGCAGCCGGAACAAAAATATGGCCTACGGCATGAAGACCCTCCATAAATTGCTTTCCTAACCCCTCATCACTGTTGCGGATGGCTGCAAAGGCTCCAGCTACAGCACAAGCCATGATAATGTAAATAACAATTTTACCTACGATTTCCATAAATAAATCCCTCCCTAAAAAGTTTTTATATGTTAACGGAATCGTGCAGCTTCTTTACAAGAAAAATAGGATAAAATAGCAGCTTGATAGTATAAGAATAAGTAAAAAGACAAAAAGGTGCCGTACGTCAGCTTTTTGCAGACGCATGGCACCCTTGCCTGTTCTATCCACTTGTAAAAGATATTAAGCGTTATATTTTACTATGATACGCTTTGCCACATTTTCCAGTGTAACCTGTTTGTTCATGCTGATCTTTCGCATTTTCCTAAAAGCATCTTCTTCCGGCATGTTAAACTTTTGCATTAAAATGCCTTTTGCTTTTTCAACTATTTTTCTTTCATTTAACTTTTGATTCATGGATTCCACTTGTTCCCGGAATGCATTTGCATTCTCTGCCTGCCTAAGCGCAATCTCAACCGCGGGAATCAGACTGGCTTCATTAACAGGCTTAACAAGGTAGCCGAGTATATTTGCCTGTTTGGCTTTATCAATATATTCCCGCTGACTATATGCTGTAAGGAGCAGGATGGGTGTATTGATTTTATTGGAAATGATTTCACTTGCTTTTAGTCCATTCAGATTAGGCATCTTGATATCCATTAGGATTAAATCAGGCTTTAATGAAAAAGCAAGCTCGACTGCCCTTTCACCATCGCCTGCCTCAGCAACTACTTCATAGCCAGCGTCCTGGAGCATCAAGCTTAAGTCCATGCGGACAATTGATTCATCCTCCACAACCATAATTCTTTTTTTCACAGCTATTCCGCCTTCCTTTCAAAGGGAAATTGCACAGCAGCAATGGTCCCTGTTTCAGCCCGTTCGATTAAAAAATGACCGGATAGATCGTGCTCGATCATCATTTTCACAATATCTAAGCCTAGAGAAGGTTTTGCTTCCGGGGAATATCCTTCACCGTTATCAATCACTTCAACCTTAATTTCACCATTGGAATATTCGAAACAGACCTCGACTATCCCTTCATGCATATGTCTAAATGCGTGCTTTACACAATTCTGTATAAGTTCATTGATGACCAGAGACAGGGATACAGCTTTTTCAGAGTCGATTAAAAGCTTTGGTCCCCTGTACTGAATATGTATCTTTTTCTGCTCGTGTTTTGCTTCATGGACCAGCATATTGCCAATTTTCTCTATTAAACTGTAAATATCCACTTCATCCACACTTGAGCTCGAAAGAATAATTTCATACACCGAGGCAATACTTGAAATGCGGTTCAGACTTTCCACGAAATGCACCTTGCTTTCTTCTGGCACACCCCTTCTCATCTGAAGCCTCAAAAGGCTGGCAACAGTCTGCAGGTTATTTTTAACACGGTGATGGATTTCCCGAATGGCCACAGATTTAACAGCAATCTCCCGTTCCTTTTCCCTGAGCTCGGTCAGATCTTTAAGGATGATGAAGGTCCCATTCGACTTACCGGGTAGATCAAGACTTATCTTCTTAACACGGAATACCTTATTCATCATTTTCATTTCTTTTACAAGGAGCTCTTCCGGCTCGTTAAGAATTTCTTGAATACATGGAAAGCACTCAATCAGCGGAACGCCGGGCCTGCAATCTTCCTTACCGATTTCGTGAATGAGATTGGTAGCTGATGGATTGTTATAGACAACCTTATTTTCATGGTCAATAAAGAATAGTGATTCCTCAATAACCTCTGGAATGATCGGCCGATCCTCTGCCATTCCAATGAGTATTCCGCTCAAGGTTTCTGTCGCTTCTGATAACGCTTCCAATTTGAGCTGCCGCTGAAGCTTTTCACTGATATCCTTCTCCATAATCAGTGCTCCGATGACACGGTCCTCTGATCCTTTAATCGGCACGACGCTTTGTTCCACCGTCTTGCCCTCCTGTGTCAAGGCGCGATTGAGAAACATATTTTTCCCTGTCCTCAGGGTATATAAAACGGCGGGTTCAAAAGCTTCATAGGCGAACTTGCCTGCGACAGGCTTCTGATAAACTGATTTAGCAGTATTTGGGGCAGCTTCAGCTACTACTATCGCATGTTTCCCTTCTTTAGTAGGACAATCAACAAAAACGTTTGCCTGGTTCAGATCGGCGATTAATGAAAGATTGGCAGAGACCTCTTTAATCCTTTCGACATCCATTTTTGAAAGACTTGTATGAAGAGTGCATAACTCTTCGACTGAGAAGTTTGGCATAAACGGAGATCTCCCAATAAATTTTTAAAAGTGTCAGAATATATAAAAATATTAAAGGGAATGCAGAAGAATGTCAACATCGTTTTCGATTGTTTAATAGGAAATTTGGTACAGTTATGGAATTCTCCTGGAGAATGGAAAAGGCAGCTGGAAAAAATGGAATCCTGCTGCCTTCCTATACTATTTAAGCTGTGCTAATTTTACACCGCTGGCTTTATGCTTTAATATTGCCTCTATCAAATCGGCCAGATGGGCACCCGCCTCAACAGGGGGAACCCCTCCCTCATGAATATTGCTGATAACAGTGCGATCTGCTTCGACAGTATCCTCATTGGGCTGGTATATCAGGTAGGCACTAATGCTTTTAGCGGTTGCCAATCCAGGCCTTTCTCCTATGAGTGAAATGACGCAATCACAATTGACAATAGATGCTACATCATCCTGAATCCAAACTCTGCTCCGCTTTATAAAAACAGGATCTCCAATGGTAATCTTTTTCGATTTTAAGCCTTGCACAAGCGCAGGCAGCAGATCTCTTATATTTGCTTCAACACCTGTTGAACTCAATCCATCCGATACAATGATTTGAACCTGTTTATTTTTCGGAAGATTTTCTGCAGCCCATTTTCTGGATGTTTCATTGAGTTGTCTCCCGCTGTCCAGGTCCATTAAGTATTGGTCCATCGTTTCAGATTTTGAAAAGAGCAAAGGCAGCTTTAATTCCTTCAGCAAATCCTCAGAAACGTCTTTAAACACTGCGTCCTGGGCTGCTGCGTGATCTATCCTGAATTCCAGGTAATTCTTTGTTTTCATACGTGTTCCTGTATGCCCTATCCCAATTCTGGCTGGAGTAATGGATTGCGCCTTCTCGATCTCTTCCCGATTGGCTGGCTGTTCTACGCCCACTTGTTTGATCTTTTCGTAAATGATATTACGGACATTTGATTCCTCTGTTTCTGCAGATTCTTTTGCCATAGGTTTGCTTTTTATTTGCCCTTCTTTCTGGAGCTCTTCCATTACCTGCTTTACGATTGTCTGAATATCCATTACTGATTCCCCCTTCCTACTTAAAAATAGATAGATCTCCCGCACGTTCGGTTAGTTTGCCATTTTCCATAATTCCCATCTTCTCCAGCCATATCTCGAATTCACGCAGGGGGCGGAGCCCAAGCATTTCTCTTAAGCTTGCATCATCATGATAGCTGGTATCCTGATAGCTTAGCATAACGTCGTCTCCGCCAGGCACGCCCATATAAAAATTCGCACCGGCAAGAGCAGTCAGCATACCGGCGATTTCCTGATCATTTTGATCTGCCTGCATATGGTTGGTATATGTAGGGGCTATCCCCATCGGAAGTCCATGCATTTTCCCCATAAAAAGGTCCTCGAGATCTGCACGAATCACCTGTTTGCCGTCATAAATTGTTTCAGGCCCGATAAAACCTGATACATTATTAACCATGAACGGCTTCCAATGCCGGGCGTATCCATAGGTACGTGCTTCGAGTGTCTGCATATCTATGCCAAGATGGGCATCCAGCGATACTTCCGATCCCTGGCCAGTTTCGAAGTATAGCTGATTCGGGCCAGTTGATGTGCCTTGTGTAGCCATCAGCTGAAAGGCTTCATCCAGAATATCCTTTGAAACTCCAAAATCATCATTTGCCTCCTGTGTACCCGCAAGGCTTTGGAACATAAGCGCTATAGGGGCACCTTTTTTGAGGGCATGCATTTGTGTTGTAATATGGGCAAGAACACAGTTCTGCGTTGGGATTTCCCACTTTTGAATAAAATCATGGGTCATATGTAAAATTCTCGAGACTGATTCAACAGAGTCATTGTTGGGGTTCACACCTATGACGGCATCACCCGAACCATAGGACAGGCCTTCTTTCATGGATGCAAGAATACCTTCGGGATTATCAATGGGATGATTTGGCTGGCAGCGGAATGCCAGGCGTCCAGGCTCGCCAATCGTTGTGTTGCAATGGGCAGTTGGCCTGATTTTCTGTGAAGCTATTACAAGGTCTATGCTCGACATCAGCTTTGCTGCAGCGGAGATCATTTCGCTCGTCAGACCCCTGCTGATTCTGAACAAATCCGAGGTACTGGTTTGGTGGGACAAAATATAATCCCTTAATTCTCCAACAGACCAGTTTGCGATTTCTTTATAAATAAAAAGATTAAGATCATCATATATTATGCGGGTTACTTCATCCATTTCATACGGAATAACCGGATTCTCGTATATTTCCTTTAGTGTTATTTCACTTAACCCCACTTTGGCTGCCATTCGTTCAAGAGAAGATCCTGCAGCAATGCCTGCCATTTTATCCCCTGATTTCTCCTCACTGGCTTTTGCCAAAACATCTGCAATTGAACGGAATTGATAGGTTTCATTCTTTAAGGTACATGTAAACATAAATAGCCTCCCTTCGAGTATAGGGAGCGGTCTGCAACAACTATAATCATTACAGTAAGCGGTTACATTCCGCTCCATACAAAAAGGCGCCTTAACAGTATAAGCCATAAAACAGCTTACCTATTAAGGCGCCCTCACCTAGTATTTTCACTTGTCCATAATTATATCAAGTAATTAACTGAAAAGATAGACTTTTTTAAATGTAAATAAATGTCTTATGAAAACATCCTCTCCACCATTCTTCCTTCCCGCCCTTTCGTCGTTTCGGCCTGGGATAAGGAATTCAGAATTGCTTCCTCTGCCGCTTCTGCAGCACCTTGGAAAAGCTTGTTCATAATCGGATGGTCGTCTCTGATCAAATGTGCAAATTCAACTTGTTCAGTGCTCTGGTGAGAAATGGTTCTGGCAGTTGAAAAAGCAATGACAATATCCCCGCTGCCGTTGCTGAAATGGCTGCCTGTCCGGCCGAGGCCAATGCCGCATCTTTTGGCAAGCCTTTTCAGCTGCCTGTCACTCACGGGTGCGTTCGTGGCCAGGATGATCATAATCGAACCATCAGGCGTGTCCTTCGTTTCCTGGGGAATTTCCGACAGGCCGTATTTGCTGAATGGAAATTCATCTTTATTGCCAAAATTGGTGACCACCAGACACCCGAGTATGTATTCTTTTGAGCTTTGTTCTTCGCTGATGACTCGCGATGACGCTCCTACTCCGCCCTTATATCCGAAACACACCATGCCTTTCCCTGCTCCGACAGCACCTTCCTCCGCTCTTTCCGGATTGGCATTTTCAATGGCTGCTATTGCATGTTCCGGTCTCACAGGAAGTGTCCGAATGGAATTTAGGTACCCATCATTGCATTCTCCCACGACGATATTGACCGTTCCAGTTGTGCCTCCAATTTCAGGAGTAGTTCGTAACAAGTATTCCAGGGTTCCATGTGTGACCGCTGGAACTCCAAATGTGTTTGTCAGCATGATGGGAGATTCAATAAGGCCTAATTCTTCGACCTGTACCAGACCCGTCGTTTTTCCAAAGCCATTGATGACATAGCTCGCTGCCGGGACCTTTTCACGGAATAAATTCCCTCCATGAGGCAAAACTGCGGTTACACCAGTACAGACATGTTGGCCATCATCGAGGGGATAATCCAGAGTGAATTGGCCTACCAGGACCCCTTCTACATCTGTAATGCAATTCTTTTTGCCAGGCTGCAGTTTTCCAATCGTTACTCCTCTTTCTCTAATCTTCATTTGGCTCCTCCTTAAAAATGGCATTCATTAGAATTTCCATTTGTTTTCATTTATAATAGAAAAATATTTAGATTACCTAATCATTTTACATCGTTTTTGGGAGGATTTATATGGCTCATACTATAGCTAGTGATGCAAAAAAACAGAGTGCAGGCTCTGATAAGATTTGGTCTAGAGATTTTGTGCTCATATTGATGTCCAATTTTTTTATTTTTCTCGGATTTCAAATGACATTGCCCACCATCCCTCTTTTTGTAGAAAAATTGGGAGGGAATGACCAGCTGATCGGGATTGTAGTCGGCATCTTTACATTCTCTGCCCTGCTATTGCGTCCTTATGCAGGGCATACGCTGGAGACGAAGGGAAGGCGTTTTGTCTATTTAACGGGCCTCGCGATTTTCGTTCTTTCGGTTGGTTCTTTTGGATTTGTTAATAGTTTAATCTTCTTATTTGTCTTAAGGATTGTCCAAGGATTTGGCTGGGGTTTTTCAACTACAGCCTCCGGAACGATTGCCACCGATTTGATACCTGCTAAGCGGCGCGGGGAAGGGATGGGCTACTTCGGTCTTTCCGGGAACATAGCCCTGGCTTTCGGCCCCACCCTGGGACTGGCGCTGGCCGGAGTTATATCCTTCAAACTCTTATTTTTAATTTGTGCCCTGCTGGGTTTAGCCGCACTGGTATTATCATCGAGAATCAAGTACAGGCAGGCTGAAAAACAAAGTGTTCCCTTGAAGCGGTGGGACATCTATGAAAAAAGTGCCTTAAGGCCTTCATTTCTTTTATTTTTCATTACGGTCACCTTCGGGGGCATCGCTTCGTTTCTTCCAATATACTCTGCTCAAAAAGGCATAGGCGGAATACACTGGTATTTCCTGCTGTTTGCGATTGCCTTAATGATTTCGCGGACTTTTGCCGGCAGATTATATGATCAAAGGGGGCATCAGGCTGTGTTTTTACCTGGTGCGGTGCTGATTTTAGCAGCCATGTTCCTGCTGGCATGGCTGCCTGACAGCATGATCATGTATATAGCGGCCATTCTTTATGGTCTAGGATTTGGATCGGTCCAGCCTGCCCTACAGGCCTGGTCTGTAAAAGAAGCGCCTGCCAATCGCCGCGGGATGGCCAATGCAACGTTCTTCTCCTTTTTTGATCTTGGTGTTGGGATAGGTGCTATGGTCTTTGGTCAAATCGCCCATTTGTTTGGCTACAGCAGCATTTATATGACAGCAGCCGGTTCAGTAGGGATCTCCATACTATTATATATTTGGATACTGATTACAAAACGAGGTTAACGAGAAAGACGATTTTCCAGAGAGATGCGGAAAATCGTCTTTTTAATATGCTGAGTTTTCCAGTAGGTGCGCCGGGTTCGGGCTCTCACACCGGGTTTTTCGACTTCTCTGTCCGAAGTTGACCCAGGTTCGGACTCTCACACCTGGATTTCCTACTTCTCTGTCCGAAGTTGACCCAGGTTCGGACTCTCACACCGGGTATTTCGAATTCTCTGTCCGAAGTTGACCCGGGTTCGGACTCTCATACTAGCTGTCCGAACAAAAAAAGCCTGCTATAATGCTTTCACCATCCCGCCATCGACCAAAATGGAGCTTCCAGTCACATAGCTGCTTGCGTCGGAAGCTAGGAAAGTTACGACGTTCGCAAACTCTTCCGGGGTTCCATATCTGCGCAGCGGGATATTGTTTTTGGCTCTTTCTGCAACTTCTTCTTTGGAGATGTTTTGCCGGTCCGCGTTATGCTGATCCAGATAATCAACCCTGTCCGTCGCAATCCTTCCCGGAGCTACTGTATTGATTAAGATATTATAAGCTGCCAATTCCTCTGAGAGTGTTTTGGTCATTCCGACAATGCCCAATCGGAAAGTATTGGAGAGCAGAAGTCCTGGTATCGGCTGCTTAATACTAGAAGAAGCAATATTAATGATCCTGCCGCCATTTTTCTTTAATTCGGGAAGCGCCTCACGGATCAGCCTTACATGGCTTAATAGATTTAATTGAAATGCTTTTTCCCAATCTTCATCTGTTAAGGATTCAAACGTTCCCCCGGGAGGTCCGCCGGCATTATTGATCAAAATATCGATTCCGCCAAGGGTTTCAGCTGTATATTTGACTAACTCTTTTATATCTTCCGGCTTTGTAACATCTGCACGGTAATACTCAATATCAGCATTATATTGGTCACGGAATTCCTTTTGAACAGCTTGCAGTTTTGCTTCATCCCTGCTTGTAATCATCACATTGGCGCCTTCCTGTGCAAGCTGTGCCGCAATTGCTTTACCCAGTCCCTGGCTTGAAGCCACCACAAGCGCTTTTTTATTTTTCAGGTTTAAATCCATCACAATTCCTCCTATTGTTTGACGCAAAGTGCCATCCATTCATCCACTTTAAAGGATTGCACCCTGCCGTCATCATGTAATTCGATTTGAAAGTAATCCGCAGCAGCTTGATCAGCCTGCAAAATATAATCTTCGACCGCCCTAATCTGTTCGTCACTTTCGGCTGTCCGCCTTACCCAGGACGGGAAATCAAATTGTTT
This sequence comes from Cytobacillus oceanisediminis, assembly GCF_022811925.1. Taxonomy (NCBI): domain Bacteria; kingdom Bacillati; phylum Bacillota; class Bacilli; order Caryophanales; family Bacillaceae; genus Cytobacillus; species Cytobacillus oceanisediminis. Next base: position 2,916,266 of record NZ_CP065511.1, read on the forward strand.
CTTCCTGCTCTTCGAGTTCGTTTCATGCAGCCCGTAAGCAGCAAATAGCTTTCTCCACTCTCCTGTCGACAAACACCGGTAATGACTGTCATCCCGCAATTTCTCAACAGTGTTCATAAAGCCAGCCAGCTCTTTTTCTTCAGGTGATACGTTATCGATCATCAGGAAATGGCCGCCTGGTTTTAAAACCCTTCCAGCTTCCGAAATGAACTTTTCCGGATTGGGAAAATGATGGGGGGCTATCCGGCAGGTTACGGCATCAAAGTACTTATCCAGAAATGGCAAAGCTTCAGCATCCGCGAGGACATACCAGATATTTTTAAAACTTTCCAAATGGCGTGCGGTATTGGCCAGCATTTCTTTTGTCAAATCAGCTGCGAAGACCTGGGAAACAAAAGGTGCCATACTTTTGGCCACATGCCCGCCCCCTGTTGCGATATCTAACACCACCCAATCCTTCTGGGGATTCAGGGTTTGAACGAGCTGATTTAATTCAGCCGCGTCTCCATGAATTTTACTTGTCACATATTTTTCTGCATTTTTACCGAAAGTATTTTGTACCTTTTTCTTTACCTCTTCCTTTTCCATAAGAAATCACCACTCATCAAAAATTGGAACAGTTCTCCTATTTAGTTCTATACAAATCCCTATATTCCTGTCAGTTTAATAGAAAAAGAGCCTGCCACATGTTAAATGGCAGGCTTCAAGATTATCTTGCAGGTACAAGAATAAGCTTTCCTTTTGTTTGCCTCGACTGCATTCTTTCATGCACTTTGGCAGCGTCCTCAAGAGGATGGATTTCCCCAATTGTCAGCTTCAGCTTTCCTTCAGCTGCATATGTCAATAATTCCTTCATGCTCGGCTGCAGCAGTTCGGGTTTTCTCATAATCTGCGGAAGGAAAAATCCGATGACTGATTGGTTCCGTCCCATTAAGGATGAAGGATAAAATCGGCTTTGCTCCCCGCTTGCCACACCATAAATGACAAGGCGGCCAAAAGTTGCAAGGCATTTCAGCGTTTTATTAAAAATTTCCCCGCCTGCCATTTCGAGTGCAACATTTACACCTTTTCCGCCTGTCGCTTCAAGTACTTCATTTTCCCAGCCTTCTTTTGTATAGTTTACGAGAACATCCGCTCCCATTTCTTTCGCAAGCTGAAGTTTTTCAACGGTGCTGGCTGTGGCGATGACGGTCCCTGCACCGAATAATTTTGCGAGCTGAACAGCAAGTGTTCCTACACCGCCTGCTGCTGCATGGACAAGGACGCTTTCACCCGCTTCAAGCCTGCCCATCGTTTTTAAAATATGATAGGCACTCAAGCCCTGCAGGGGCAGAGCCGCAGCCAGTTTGAAATCCAATCCTTCCGGCAGCGGTATCAGCCCTCTTTCATCTGCTGTTACAAACTCCGAGTAGCCACCTGATTCAATTAGCGTAACCACTCTTGTGCCAACAGGAATTTTCGCATCTTCACCTGCTGCAGCGACAACACCTGCTACTTCCGCACCAGGAATGAACGGCAGAGGAGTCGGCACGACGTATTGTCCTTCTCTTCTTGCCGTATCTGCATAGTTCACCCCAATGGCATGTACCTCGATTAATACTTCACGTCCAGTCGGCTGAGGCCGATCAAGTTCTATTAAGTTAAGGACTTCTGGTCCTCCATATTCTTTGAATTGGATGGCTTTCATTTTAAGACACTCCTTCTCAATAAATGTCTAGCAGCAATACTCCCCTTTTTCATATACAAGCTCAGCGATCCTTCTGTTCCTCGCACTTTCCTTCCCAAAGGAACTGAACCTGCTGCATTCCCGGGTGACTAATCCGATCAATTGACCTTTTTTCCCTTCTGAAGCCAATTCTAACGCAAGCTGACGGGATAGTCTTTCTGCATCCCATATCGCACCTTCGATAAACGTCCTTGTCAGAAGAATTTTCAATTCTTCTTTTTCTTCACCATTTTTTTGAATAGATTTATGAGTACGATAGACAGCCGATTCTGAAGCATACAGGGCAATGGCCAGATCGGCGAGCTTCATAAGTGCTTCCTGTTCATGAACAAGTGAGCTGCCAAATGCTTCATAGGCTAGTCCGGCGTTTAGGAGGAATAGGTTTCTTATCGTATCAACCGCTGCTCTTTCTTTCTCAAAAATGGCCTGGCCGTTTGGTTCAGGTTTGCTCAACTGAACAACAGCCTCCTCCACTCTTGCGGCTAAATCGATTTCACCCTTCAATGCTTTACGGAAAAGGTGTGTAGGAATCAGCAATCTATTAATTTCATTTGTTCCCTCAAAAATACGGTTAATGCGGGAATCACGATACATTTGTTCCACTCCGTATTCCTTGATGAATCCTGCTCCGCCATGAAGCTGCAGTGCTTCATCTGCCACATAGTCGAGTGTTTCCGAGCCAAACACCTTGCAGATGGCACATTCAGTGGCATATTCGCTCATTCTTTTTCCAATAAGCTTTAAATCAGATGAATCATATAAGTCTCCTAATGATTCTTCCAGCAGATTAGCGGTACGATACTGCAGCGATTCAGCAGCGTAGATTTTCCCTGCCATCTTTGCGATTTTTTCCTTGGTAGCCGGAAAATCAGCGATGGACTTTCCAAATTGCTTTCTTTCCCCTGTGAAATGAAGAGCTTTCTTCAATCCGGTTTTGGCTGCCCCCATGCACGCTGAACCTAAATTGAAGCGGCCCAGATTCAAGACGTTCAGAGCAATAATATGGCCTTTGCCCACTTCGCCAAGCAAATTTTCGGCTGGCACAGGACAATCTTCAAAAATGACCGATCTTGTTGAAGACCCTTTAATTCCCATCTTATTTTCTTCCGGGCCAAGGGAAAGCCCTGGTGTATGACGCTCAACGATAAACGCGGTAAAATGCTGGCCATCCACTTTAGCGTAAACAATAAACGTATCTGAAAATACAGCGTTGGTAATATAAATCTTGGTGCCATTTAAGATATAATGTGTTCCTTCTTCATTCAGAACAGCCGTTGTCTGGGAGGAAAGGGCATCTGAGCCTGCGTTTGGTTCTGTCAGGCAGTAAGCGCCAATATACTCACCTGAGGCAAGCTTCGGCAAATATTTTTCTTTTTGCTCCGGTGTTCCAAAGTAAGTGATAGGAAGGGTAGCAATGCAAGTATGGTTGGAGTGGGCAACCCCATAACCTCCTGATGAAGCAATGTTTTCACCGACAATCCCCTTGCTGATTTTATCCAGGCCAAGACCGCCGTATTTTTCAGGGATGCTATGTGCAAGCAGGCCAAGTCCGCCCGCCTTCCTCAGCAAATCCGTTACCAGCTCAAATTCCTGGTTTTCAATACGTTCCTTTTCAGGGTGAACCATTTTTTCAGTAAATTGTTTAGCAGTTCTGCCGATTAAGATATGCTCATCTGTAAAATTCTCTGGTGTGAAAAGTGTTTCAGGATTAAGCTTAGTGAACAAAAAACTCGCACCGCGATTGGCTGTATTTACTTCTCCCATGTACGGATTCACTCTCCTTTTAAAGCTGTCTGATGGATGACCGCTCTGCCATTTTTCAGAATAGGTACAATTGCTGCCACGTCAGTCTGTGAAGCGAACTCTAAATCTTCTGCCATCCCGTGCCGGGCAAAAAGCCTGCCTACCCTGGATGATGACAGGATATCAAAAGCGCTTCCTGATGCACCCCGGTAAAAATGCAAAGCTGCTTTTGCAGAATCGGTCATTTCCAATTGATCATATTCGGTTAAGCAGTCGATAAAGTGCCCTGCACCGTAAAAGTCCTCCAAACTGAATTCCCCCGAATTTCCTGAGCATATAACGATGACTGTCTCAGCTTCTCCCTTTATGGACTCTGCAACTGCCCGATTGTTTAAAAGTGAACTGATATAGACTTTTGAGGCACAGGCTGATTTTCTTAAAGCTACCGTTCCATTTGTTGTTGACAGGATCAGCTTCTTGCCGTTTATCATTTCCCGGAGGCGGCTTGGAATGGGATACACGAATCCATCAATCGGCTTCCCATGAATCTCGCCGGCAAGAACAAAGGTCTCCGGCTCCATGCCTGCAGCAACATTAATCCCTTCCGTAACATCCAATACAGGGATGACTTCGGCAGCTCCATTTGCCAGTGCTGAGGTAATCGTCGTGGTTGCCAAAAGAACATCCAAAACGACCGACACTTTACCGCCTTCACTTAATTTCTTTTCTGAAATATCCTCTTTCTTTAAAATCACATGTACTTTCTTCATCTCAGTTTTTCTCATTTGCAGCCTGTACAGCCTGTTTCAGGAGCACTTTAACGAATGAATTGAATTGTGAAAACCGGGGATCGCCTGTTTGGCCTTTCTTGTAGCGGTAATAGATTTGCTGGCAAATGACGGCGAGCTTAAAATAGGCAAATGTTAAATAAAAATCCATGCTGCTGAGATCTCGGCCAGTTTTTCTAGCATATGCCTCCATAAATTCCCTGCGGGAGTAAAAGCCATTTAAAACGGTTACTGGCGGTTTACCTAAGCCAAACTTGAGCAGATCAGGATCATCCCCCTGAATCCAATAGCTCATCGCTGCACCAAGGTCTGCCAGCGGATCGCCTGCCGTGGACATCTCCCAGTCAAACAGTCCGGCCATTTCTGTCATATCCTCATTGAACATAGCATTGTTCAGTTTGTAATCATAATGGATGATGGAAGGTTCCGGACTTACTGGGATATGATTGATCAGCCACTTTTTCAGTGTATCCGCTTCAGAAACTTCATCCGTCTTTGCCCGCTCATAACGGCCAATCCAGCCATGCACCTGCCTTCCCATAAATCCATCGGGATTGCTGATTTCCACTAAACCGGTACTTTTATAGTTAATGGAATGAAGTTCGGCAAGTTTATCAACCATAATTTGAGACAGCCTTCTGCAAACTCCCTCATCTGCATCCAGTCCTTCAGGAAAGGAGGTATCTAAAACAACTCCATGCCTTCTTTCCATAATGAAAAAAGCTGCTCCGGCGATTTCTTTATTATCTGTGAAAAGGAGCGGCTTCGGGGCTGCATTGAAAAAGGGATGGATCTCAGAAATCACTCTGAATTCCCTCTCCATGTCATGAGCTTTCGGTGCGACAGGTCCAAGCGGAGGTCTGCGGAGCACTGCTTCCCACTCTCCCATTTTCAGCTGATATGTCAGATTGGAGTGCCCTGCGGAAAACTGCAGAATCTCGAGTGGTTCATTTGGAAGATTCCCAATCTCGCTCCGCAGGAATTTTTCCAGTGCAGCGGTGTTCAATTGCTCCCCTTTTCTCACAGGAATGGTATCCTGGCTCATTTGCTGCGGCATGTGACTCCTCCTTTTTAAAAGAAAATTCAGATTTTTGAATTTATGTTTCCCTTAAATTTTGGTTAAGACCTTCCCGGAGAAGATCAGGTATGACAGCACTTTCCTGTTTGCCGAAATCAAAATAGACGATTACGGCGCTCCCTTTGGCAATGAGATCACCCGTCTGGGTGCAGACAATTTCATGATCCAGCTGAAAGCTTTTGGTGCCAATCCTTGATACCCGCGTTTTCACCGTAAGGATTTGGTTGAAATACCCCTGGCTTAGAAAGTCACACTTAGTCGAGGCCAGGATAAAGCTCCATTTTTTCACATCCATGCTGTAGCCAAGCGTCTCGAAATATTTCACTCGCGCTTCTTCAAGGTAAATAAAATAACTTGTATTGTTGACATGGCCAAGTGCATCAGTCTCGCAAAACCTCACTGTTACCTGCATTTCATGCATGGCGCCACCCCTTAACTCTTAATCTTGTTTGAAGGATACTCGTACCATCCCCTGCCTGTCTTTCTGCCCAATTCTCCTCTTTTCACTTTTTCGGCAACACAGTCGAAGGGTTTATCAGCAGGATCTCCCGTCTCGCGATAACGCTGATCCATTACATAATAGGCGACATCCAATCCGGATAAATCCATGAGCTCAAAAGGGCCGATTGGGTTATTCAATGCTTTCCGGCAGATGATATCAATATCTTTATAGTCTGCAATCCCCTGTTCATACAGAGCCACTGCCTCCTTTTGGAGCGCACCGAGAATGCGGTTTGCTACGAATCCGGAAATCTCCTTTTTCAGAAGGACGGCTGTCCTGTTGATTTTTTTACAGACTTCCATAGCTATTTGTGCGGTTTCTTCAGATGTCTGTTCACTCATTACTACTTCCACACAATCCATAACGAGAGGCGGGAAGAAGAAATGCATATTAACGACTTTTTCTGGCCGCTCCGTTTCACCAGCTATTAAACTATTTACGATTGTTGAACTATTGGTCGCAAAAATGGCATGTGGAGGGGCATACTGCTCCAGCTTGCTGAAGACCTCTTTTTTTACATCAAGTCTTTCTGTTACTGCTTCAATAATCAAGTCGGAGTTCCTTATACTTTCTTCAAGGCTGGTGGAAAAGCGCAGCCTATTAAATGCAGAAGCTTTAGCATCTTCTGCTAGTTTGCCCTTGGAGACCCATTTAGAGATAATCGTTTGAAGCTTTGCCTCAGCATCCTGCAATGCGTTTTCGTTTAAATCCTGGATAATCGTTTCAAATCCTCCCAGCGCACACAGCATTCCGATCTGGTGGCCCATCTGCCCGGCACCGATAACGGTAATTTGCTTAACATCATTTGCATTCATCTTTTCTCCTCCTTATACTGACCAGTTGGTATGTTAAGAGTAAGAGAGGCTGTGAGACATCCTCTCTTACTGTGAAAAATGGAATTCGCGGATAAAATCAAAATTTCGCGGTTATATTCAAGAATTCGCGGATAAATATAAAATTTTCGCCGATATATTGAAAAATTCGCGGATATCTAAATCTCGATTCCTTTTAAAATCATTTCCGTAAATATCCCTGCCACTTCCCGGTCAGATATAGATCCATCCGGATTGAACCACTGATAGCTCCAGTTGGTGACGCCCAGGATGCCAAAGGCAATAATCGGAGAGTTGAGATTCGCACGGAACTCTCCGTTCTGTTTGCCTTCTTCTATTAGTTTTTCGATATTCAGCCTGAACTGATCTCTTTTCGGAATGATTTCCGATAAGCTTTCCTCACTGAGGTTGCGCATTTCCCTAAAAAAGACTTTCGCGCTGGCTCCCTGTGTTTTTATATTACTGAGCAGCATTTGCACAATCGCAAAGAGTTTGTCTTTGCTGGATTTTGAATCATCCCCGAGGATTTCGTGCTGATTAGCCAGCATGTCATCAATGTAGCGAAGATGGATGTCCATCAAAAGTTCTTCTTTGCTGGAAAAATAGTAATAAAACGTCCCTTTCGTCACACCAATGCTGTCGACAATATCCTGAATCGATGTCTCGCTGAATCCTTTCTGATCAAATAGCCGGATGCTCTTTTCAGTAATTTTTTCTTTCAATGTTAGTCCCCGCTTCTGTTAGAAAATATCGACTGAATTATATCATAAAAATCAGTGACTCCGGACCTCATCCCGCAAAGCTCGACGAAGGATTTTTCCGACATTTGTCTTTGGAAGCTCATGGCGGAATTCTATGGCCGATGGGATTTTATAGGCAGCCAGGTTCTGCTTGCAATATGAAATGATTTCTTCTTCTGTCGTCGTTTTGCCAGCTTTCAGCACGACGAAAGCTTTTACTGTTTCACCCCGGTACGCATCCGGGACACCAATGACTACGGCCTCCTGAACTGCAGGATGCTCATAGAGCACTTCCTCAATATCGCGAGGATAAATATTATACCCGCTTGCAATAATCAGGTCTTTCTTACGGTCGACAATATAAAGGAAACCGTCATCATCCATTCTCGCAATATCACCGGTGTAGAGCCATCCATCCCGTAATGTAACGGCCGTCTCCTCAGGCATATTCCAATATCCTTTCATAATCTGCGGTCCCTTGATGATGACCTCACCGAGTTCTCCATTCGGAACTTCTTCTGTTCCTGTGGCCAAATCGACTACTTTATAATCAGTTGAAGGAAAACCGATTCCGACGCTTCCAGGCTTACGTTCTGAAAAAGGCGGATTGCAGTGGGTTACTGGGGAAGCTTCGGATAAGCCATAGCCTTCGAGTATTTTTGCTCCTGTCTTTCTTTCAAAATCACGCAGCAGTTCGACAGGCATTGGCGCGCTGCCGCTATTGCAGGTTTCAATGCTGTCAATGCCATATTCCTCTGCACGTGGGTGATTGGTGATTGCCACATACATGGTTGGAACACCTGGAAATACAGATGGCTGCTCATTTCTAATTGTATTTAACACTTCCTCCAAATCAAAGCGTGGCAATAAAATAGATTCATTGGCGGTATAAATGGCAAAGTTCATACAGGCAGTCATTCCAAAAACGTGGAACAGCGGAATGACGGTTAAGAATTTTTCCCCGCCTATTTTGGTTCTTTCTTTAAAAAATTCATAGGACTGAACCACATTTGCGAGAACATTGTGATGTGTCAGCATGGCTCCTTTAGATCGGCCCGTTGTACCGCCAGTATATTGAAGGACGGCTATATCCAGTTCAGGCTCAATGTTTACCGGGGTGAATTGTCCTTTGCCTTCCTGTAAAAAACCTTCAAACGTTTTATCAGACGAAAAATCTGCATCTGATTGCTGGAGGCTGACAACAATTACATTTCTTAATTTCGTTTTGCTCTGTACCCCTTTTACGCGTGGATATAAAGCATCAAAAACGACAAGGGTTTCAGCACCCGAATCATTCATGATATACTCAATCTCGCGCTCAACCAGCATCGGGTTCACTTGAGTAACGATCGCGCCTGCTGCAAGGGTGCCATAATAAGCAATCACATATTGCGGGCAATTGGGCAGCATGATGGCAACACGGTCGCCTTTTTGAACACCATTTTTCTGCAGTGATGCAGCAAATCCATAGACGGCTTTTTGAAGTTCCGCATAAATCATTTTTCGGCCATAAAAAGATAAAGCTGTATTCTGCGGATACATCGCTGTAACTTCCTGCAGCATCTCAGGCATCGACTTGCTCGGAATGCTTACTTCGGCTGCAATTGATTCAGAATAGCGGGCATGCCAGGTTTTCTTCTCGCTCATTATAAACCCCTCCAAAATTTTCCGTTTTTACATTGCATGTGTTCCTCCATCGACGATTAATACGTCTCCCGTCACATAATTTGAAGCATTAGAAGCCAGGAACAAAGCGGCGCCTTTCAAATCATCATCAGAACCAAAGCGTCTGAGAGGTGTTGCCTCCAGAATTGGATTTTTCCCCTGCTCAATAATCGCTGCTGACATTTTAGTCGGGAAAAAACCTGGCGCAATAGCATTCACATTGATGCCGTACCTGCCCCATTTTACAGCCAGATCCTTTGTCATCGTAATAACAGCGCCTTTACTTGTGTTATATCCGATCGTATCCATCACCCGGGGATCAGTGCCGCCAAGTCCGGCAACTGAGGCAATATTAATGATTTTTCCTGACTTTTGTTCAATCATGATCTTACCTGCAGCCTGGCTCATTAAAAACGTCCCTGTCACATTCACATTGATGACTTTATGCCAGGCTTCAAGTGGCATCTCCTCGGCAGGTGCCCCCCAGGTGGCACCGCTGTTGTTGACAAGAATATCGATGCTTCCAAATTCCTTAACCGTTCCTTCGATCACTTTATGGACATCCTCCGGTTTGCTTATGTCACAGGATAGAGCTAATGTTTTCACGCCATGTTTTGCAAGACGATCAGCTGTTTCCTGACATGCCTCCACCTTTCTTGAACAAAGAACGATATTTGCGCCTGCCTCGGCAAAGCTTTCTGCAATCTGTGCACCAAGCCCTCGCCCGCCTCCAGTAATCAGTGCCGTTTTCCCGGTTAGGTCAAATAAATCCATCACGTTCATATGGCTCCCTGCTTTCTCCTATTGGTATTTTTTTAACTCAAGCTTAGCAATCTGTGCCCGATGGACTTCATCTGGTCCGTCAGCCAGTCTCAGCGTTCTGGCATTTGCCCACAATGCCGCAAGCGGAACATCCTCAGAGACTCCTGCCGCGCCAAAAGCCTGAATCGCACGGTCAATTACCTTAAGGGCCATGGATGGGGCCACAACTTTGATCATAGCAATCTCTGTTTTCGCCACTTTATTACCGACTGTATCCATCATATGGGCCGCTTTAAGCGTTAATAGTCTTGCCTGCTCAATTTCAATTCGGGAATCCGCAATCCATTCCCGGATGACTCCCTGACAAGAGAGCGGTTTTCCAAAGGCGATGCGATTTTGTACACGCTTACATAATTCTTCAAGAGCACGCTCTGCTGCCCCTATTAGCCTCATGCAATGGTGGATGCGTCCTGGACCAAGCCTTCCCTGTGCAATGGCAAACCCTTTCCCTTCGCCCCAAATCATATTTTCAGCGGGAACTCTGACATTGTCGTATGTAATTTCAGCATGACCATGGGGAGCATGATCATAGCCAAACACCGGAAGCATCCTCTCTATTTTTACTCCTGGCGTATCCAGAGGAACGAGAACCATAGATTGCTGTTCATGACGGCTGGCAGCTGGATCGGTTTTTCCCATGACGATCGCTATCCGGCATCTCGGATCTCCCGCACCTGAGGACCACCACTTCCGTCCATTAATGACATACTCTTTTCCTTGCCTTTCAATCCGTGCTTCAATATTTGTGGCATCAGAAGAGGCTGCATCCGGCTCTGTCATGGAAAAACAAGATCGTATTTTCCCTTCTAATAGAGGCTGCAGCCAATCACTTTTTTGCTGATCGGTGCCATATCTTGCGAGCACTTCCATGTTGCCGGTATCAGGTGCATTGCAATTGAAAATCTCCGGTGCAATCATCGAACGCCCCATAATTTCGCAAAGTGGAGCATATTCCACGTTCCTGAGTCCTGCGCCATACTCGCTTTCCGGTAAAAATAAGTTCCATAACCCAGCATCTTTCGCCTTGCGTTTCAGCTCTTCCATAATGGGCGGAATAGCATTCCAGCGGTTTTCCTGTTCATTCAATTGCTGTTCATACAATGATTCGTTCGGATAAACGTTTTCATCCATAAACACATTTAATTTCCTTATGAGCTCCTGTACTTTTGATGAGTATGAAAAATCCAAATTCCATCCCTCCTTCACTAACTGACCGGTCGGTATGTTACAAGTTTAGTATAAACAATCTGCAGAAATAATCAACCATTTATTCTGAAAATTCACTATAAACAGTTTTTACTTTCTTTTAACCTATCAACATTATTTGTTAACCTCATCTTAAAAAGATTAAAGTTTCTCAGCTAATATGGAATTAATATAAAAGGAGAATCTACCATGTTTCTAAAAATGCTTGCTACAAATAAATTAATAAATGTGGATTTCTATAAAAATGGATCCCTTAAAACATTAAAAGGGAGTGTCCATAAAATTGACCCTCGTGCCCAAAAGTTATTTCTGAAGGATGAAAAACAAAAAGTATTACTGATTAGCCTTTCAGAGATAAAAGCTATTTATTAAACTATCGATTAAGCCCATTTCTTAAACATAGAAATCCCGCCGAGAGCATCTTCAGCGGGATATTTTTGTTTGGAGGCAAGTATTCAGCTGTTAAAAATTAGCTCTTAACCGATGCGCGTTCTTTTTCCTTTATTAACCCTGCGCCCATCAGTCCAATCAATGAAAAGATGACTGGAATAATAAATCCATACTGGTATCCTGCTTCAAATGTATCCAAAACTTTTCCGAAAATAAATGGCAGCAAAACTGCGCTCAGAAAGCCGCCGGTGTTGGCAAAACCTGAAACGACACCCACATCTCTAATGTCAAACGATTTTCTCACAATCGCGAACGTCAGTGTACTTGCCCCATTCCCATAACCCATGATCAGGAAAAGAACAATGAGGAGCGGATATGGAGGTTTGCCTTGGAATACAAGAAAAACTGCCCATCCCAGAACCACGATTACGTGTGCAAAAAGATAAGGGCGTTTAATGCTGCCCATCCGTCCTGATATGAAGCTCATTAAAGGAGCACCAATAATTGCCCCAATCAGTCCAATCATGACTAGCTGGCTGGATTCGGAACGGGTCAGATTATACATTTCCATTCCATATGGCACTGCCCATGATCCGATGAAGCCAACATAAGTGCCAACCACGCCAAAGTGACACAAAAACGTGGCCCATGCCTGACGGTCAGAAAAAATTCTTTTGATTATACTTGCTGTTTTTTCTCTGGACTTGTTCTTAACTGACCTTTTCTTGGGTTCCATTCCCATTCGTGAAGGCTGCCAGATTAAGATTATATACAGCAGTATGGCAAGGATTGTCAAAATAATGCCCACCGCCAAAAATGGAATGCGCCAGCCCCATATGGAAATCCAAATGGAAAATGGCACAGTCGCGAGCAAAAATCCAAAGCTCCCGGACATGCCTGCAAAACCAAGCAATTTTACAAATTCATTTACCTTAAACCATCTGCCTAAAATGATGACAACATTAATCCAGATCGTCGCATCACCTATTCCAACTAGCATCCTTGCCGCGAAAAGGATGTATTCATTCGCTGCAAAGCTGAATAATAAAGTGCCGATTCCGTTTAGAAGAGTTCCGGCGATTAAAAATGCATTAGGTCCAAAACGGTCGGATAATATTCCAATGGGAACCTGCAGGCTGGCATAGGCGAAAAATTGGATGCTTGTCAGGAGCCCAATAGCCGCAGCTGTCACGCCGAATTCCTTCATTAATTGATCAGTAATTAAGCCAGGAGCTGTCCTTTGGCTAACGATTAAAAAGTAAGTAAATAAAACCGCGCCAAAGACAAGCCACCTGTATTTGCTGTTATGTTTCTCCACTGCCCTCTGCTCCTATTTTCTAAAGAATACCCTCCATTATACGCTAAAAAAAGGCAGCTGTCCTCCACTGCGTTAAAGCAGTGGAATACAGGTGCCTTTGGCTTAGTTATTCTTTTACAAAATCCTTCGTGCTTCTTACTGTATCGATTGGACGGACATAGCTTTCGATTTGTTCTCTTTTCGGCTCCAGGAATGGCGGCAGGGAGAGTTTTTCCCCAAGTGTTTCATAAGGCTCGTCACCCATGAATCCAGGACCATCCGTCGCGAATTCAAATAAAATCTGCGGAGCAACCCTCGAATATAAAGAACCGAAGAAGAAGCGATCTACAAACCCTGAAGTCTGGAAGCCAAAGCCTCTCAAATGCTGATCCCATTCCTCGAGAACAGATTTATCTTCCACGCGGAATGCTGCGTGATGGACTGTTCCATAACCCTGGCGTGCCTGGGGAAGAGACGGGTTATATTCCACTACAACCTGTGCTCCATTTCCTCCTTCACCCACTTCGAATAAATGGAAATCTCCTTCTTGAGCAATTTCCTTAAAGTGCAGCACCTTTTCCATCATTTCCTTAAAATAATCAAATTGAGCTACCCTTACAAAAAGCGGTCCGAGACCAGTGATCGCGTATTCAAGCGGAATGGGACCTTTCTGCCAAGGTGTGCCTGATGGTACTCCTTTATTGGTTTCATCCGAGATCATTTGGTATTTTTGATCATCGAAATCTGTGAATGACAGGGTTTTCTTGCCGAACTGCTCCTTGATGCCGGAATGAGGAACCTCTAAGCGGTCAAACCGTTTCACCCAATAATCGAGTGCTTCATCTGTCGGAACCCGGAATGAAGTTTTCGATATTTCATCCGTTCCATGAGAACCCTGCGGAATACCCGGAAAATCAAAGAATGTCATGTCTGTACCCGGACTTCCTTTATCATCTGCAAAAAATAGGTGATACGTTTGAATGTCATCCTGATTTACGGTCTTCTTTACTAAACGCATTCCTAATGTATAAGTGAAAAACTCATAATTTTTTTCCGCACTGCTTGTAATTGCTGTAACATGGTGAATACCTTTTAATTGATTCAAGTGGATTTCCTCCCCTTTGTTATTTATCTTAAAGTAAAATATCTTTAATTCGAGATAATTTTACTTTATCACGGCTTACTGATGGTGTCAATATAACCTGGGGCTTTAGAAAAAGGATTTAATGATGTCTTCCTCATGATTGCATTCCTTGCAGATGTATTCAATTTCCAGTGCATCTTCCCTGGCGATCTGGACAGTTTCTTTTCCGCAGACTTCGCAATATCTCTTTTCCGTAATTTCTTTCATTATTCCATCTCCTGTTAATGTGTCGTTTATCTTGGTTTAACCAGAATTTTGATTTCTAAACGCAAAAAAACCAGCTCCCCTTGGGAACTGGCTTTTTTTACGTATGTACAGCCGCCATTGCCGTAAATAATGATAAGAAAGTTTTAAACCACCACTCCTCAAAGTGGGTGTTCGCAGAAACATTCCTGCCTGTCCTCCTTGTCTTATAGACGGAGGCCTGTCATTCCCGTTTCAATGTAAAACTCCCTTTTACAGCTTAAAGGTTAAAACTTTATTATGATTACGAACAATGCAGCTTGTATTTATATATTAACGGATGTTGGCGGATTTTTCAATGGGCATGCTCAGTCATTTTAGTATGTGAAAAAACAAATTTTAAGAAGGTGTTGAACAGTGATTGTTGAATATATTTTACACTAGTGAACAATCGGAGGATTTCAAATGAAAAAAAGCCCTATGATTATATCTATTATTACCATCTTACTTCTAATCGGATGTTCAAACGATGCCTCAAATGAGTTTGACCTGAACCAGCTGACTAGAGTTGACATCTCAGAAGAAAAAAGGGAAAAAGAATTCATCATAACTGAAAAAGAAAAGATTAAATCCTTAAGAAAAATAATCTCAAGAATTGAATGGAACGCCAACATAAAGCCCCAGATGACTGAAAAAGAAGATGTGATAGCCACTTTATTCTTTACTTATGATAAAAATATGCCAGAAAGATTGACTGAGTACTCAATATGGTTCAGCAAGGAAGATGGATCTGCAGAGATTTTTCACAGAGAAAAAAATGCATTAGGAACCTTAGACAAAGAAAATGCCCAAATCCTAAAAGAACTCCTAATTAATAACTAAAAAGCAGATATGCCATGAAACCTTTACTGTTTTAGTTTTGTTCTGCTTTGGACTTCATGAATTCTTTATGGCGACCGTTTTCTCCTCGTCTCTCCATTTTTGGGCTTCATGAATGCTCTATGACGACCATTTTCTCCTCGCCTCTCCAATTTTGGGTTACATCGAGCCTCTATGGCGACCGTTTTCTCCTCTCCTCTCCATTTTTGGGCTTTATCAACCCTCAATGGCGACCGTTTTCTTCTCGCCTCTCCAATTTTGGGCTTCATCGACCCTCTATGGCGACCGTTTTCTTCTCGCCTCTCCAATTTTGGGCTTCATCGACCCTCTATGGCGACCGTTTTCTCCTCGTCTCTCCATTTCTGGGCTTCATGAATGCTCTATGACGACCATTTTCTCCTCGCCTCTCCAATTTTGGGTTACATCGAGCCTCTATGGCGACCGTTTTCTCCTCTCCTCTCCATTTTTGGGCTTTATCAACCCTCAATGGCGACCATTTTCTTCTCGCCTCTCCAATTTTGGGCTTCATCGACCCTTTATGGCGACCGTTTTCTCCGCTCTCTCTTAATTTTTGGCTTCATGACTCCTCTATGACAACCGTTTTCTCCGCTCTCTCTTAATTTTTGGCTTCATGACTGCTCAATGACGACTATTTTTTTTCGTCTCTCCAATTTCGGACTTCATGAATCACCTAAGTCTTGACCTTTTGATCCATAGCGCCCACTTTCTCTCCTCATTCGCCTCCTGCCAATTCCGACCATTTTGTAATACATTTCCCACTTTTAACAAATACTTTTTAAATAGGACGAATGAATAGGTGGTGCAGAATGGACGGAGGAAAATTTACTTTTTTCCTGGATGAAAAGGAAATCGAAGCAAAACCGGGTCAGTCGATTTTTGAGGCAGCGCGGAATCATAATCATTTTCTCCCGGGGATTTGTTCTTCCCAGCCGGATTTGGGAGTTGGCGTCATTCAGACTTGCGATACATGCTACGTGGAGATTGATGGAGAGCTGAAACGGTCTTGTGCGACGAAGGCTGAGCCGAATATGAAAGTAAGTTCTGTTTCGGAGCTGGCCAAGGAAGCCCAGCTTGAGGGAATGTCCCGCATCTTGAAAAATCATGAGCTATATTGCACGGTTTGCGATAACAATAATGGAAATTGTGTAGTCCATAATACAGCGGAGCATTTTAAGATTGAGCATCAGAAGTATGAATTTAAGCCAAAGCCATACCCTCAGGATACTTCGAACCCCTTTTACCGGTATGAACCGGATCAGTGCATTCTTTGTGGGCTATGTGTAGAAGCATGCCAGGATCTGCAGGTGAGCGAGGTGCTGAGCATCGCCTGGGACCGGGAGCAGCCGCGCGTGATTTGGGATAATGATGTGCCCATTAATGAATCCTCCTGCGTATCCTGCGGCCATTGTGTGACGGTGTGCCCCTGCAATGCATTAATGGAAAAATCGATGCTCGGCAAAGCCGGCTATCTCACAAATATTCCAAAGCCTCTTCTTGAGCCGATGATTGATTTAACGAAAGAAGTTGAGCCTGGCTATAAAGAGATTTTTGCTATTTCCAATGTAGAGGCAGCGATGCGGGAAGCCCGTATTAAGCGGACAAAAACAGTCTGTACGTATTGCGGGGTCGGCTGCAGCTTCGAGGTTTGGACGAAAGACCGGGAAATTCTCAAAATACAGCCGTCGCCTGAAGCTCCTGTTAATGGAATTTCGACTTGTGTAAAAGGAAAATTCGGCTGGAGCTTTGTGAACAGCAAAGAGCGCCTCACCAAGCCTCTCATCAGAAAAGGCGAAAAATTCTATGAAGCCACATGGGATGAGGCCCTCTCTCTGATTGCAGAGAAATTCATTGACATCAAAGAACAAAATGGACCGGATGCCCTTGGTTTTATCGCATCTTCCAAATGTTCCAACGAGGAAAACTATCTGTTCCAAAAGCTTGCCAGGGCCATTTTTAAAACGAACAACATTGATAATTGTTCAAGATACTGTCAGACACCTGCCTCCATGGGTCTTATCCGCACAGTCGGCATCGGAGGTGATTCCGGTACGATGAAGGATATTGCAAGCTCGGATTTAATCATTGTTGTCGGTGCTAACCCGGCAGAATCACACCCTGTTCTGGCAACACGAATTAAACGGGCGCATAAATTGGCGGACCAGAAGCTGATTGTAGCCGACCTTCGGAAAAATGATTTGGCAGAGCGGGCTGATTTGCATATCCACCCGAAGCCGGGGACGGATCTGGTCTGGCTCTCGGCTGTCACTAAATACTTTATCGATCAGGGGTGGGAAGACCGCGAATTCCTTAACACCCGAGTCAACCATGCGGACGAATATACTGAGTCCCTTGAAAAATTCACGCTTGAATATGCAGAGGAAGTAACCGGCATTTCAAAGGAAACTTTAATCAGGATTGCTGAAATGATTCATGATGCAAACGGTACTTGCATTTTATGGGCAATGGGTGTTACGCAGCACTTAGGCGGTACGGATACAAGCACCGCGATCAGCAACCTTCTTTTAGTTACAGGCAATTTTGGCAAGCCGGGTGCAGGAGCTTACCCGCTGCGCGGCCACAATAATGTCCAAGGGGCGAGTGATTTTGGCACAATGCCTACCTGGCTTCCGGGATATCAGCCAATTGAAAATGATGAAATCCGCACCCGCTTTGAACAAGCCTGGGGCACTGAACTCCCTAAAAACCCTGGTCTCAACAATCATCAGATTGTAGAAGCCATCCAGGCTGGCAAAGTTAAGGGTATGTATCTTTTTGGGGAAGAGATGGGACTTGTGGATTCGAATATCAATTATGTTCACGAAGCTTTTGAAAAACTGGATTTCTTTGTCGTGCAGGATATTTTCTTTTCCAAGACGGCCCAATTTGCGGATGTGATTCTGCCGGCAGCGCCAAGCCTTGAAAAAGACGGAACCTTCACGAATACAGAGCGGCGGATCCAAAGATTCAATAAAGTTTTCGAGCCGCTTGGGGACAGCAAACCGGATTGGCTCATCTTTCAGGAGCTTGCCAGCAAGCTTGGCGCAAACTGGAATTATAAAGATCCAGGTGAAATCATGGATGAAGCCGCTAAGCTTTCGCCTGTGTTTGCCGGTGTCAGCTACAAGCGACTTGAAAACTGGGAAAGCCTTTTATGGCCTGTTGCTCCTGATGGAACTGATACACCTTTGCTTTACAAGGAAAATTTCCATTTTCCGGATGGAAAAGCCCGCTTAATCACAGTGGATTGGACTCCTCCTTTTGAAGCCGGAGAGGAGTACGACCTTCACTTGAATAATGGAAGAATTCTGGAGCATTTCCATGAAGGCAATATGACCTATCGATCCGAAGGCATTTCCTATAAGGTGCCAGAGCTATGGCTGGAGGTTTCTCCTGAGCTGGCTGAGGAACGGAATATCAAATCAGGCAGTCTTGTGCGCCTCACCTCCCCTTACGGCCATGTCAAAGTAAAAGTTTGGGTGACAGATCAGGTCAAGGGAAAAGAACTGTATTTGCCAATGCATACGACTGAAGGAATGGGAGCAGTCAACAAGCTGACCAGCAGCTATCATGACAAAATTACACATACGCCCAACTACAAGGAAATGCAGGTGAAAATGGAAGTGCTGGAACGGGACGGCGATCCACCGCTTCCTCATCACAATTTCAGGTTTGGGAACCCGCAGCCGCATATTGGGGTAGAAACAGAGAAAAAATGGAGCCGGGACGACTTCATTTCCATTCCGGAAATGCTGAAAAAGGAGGGGATCTACGATGGCGAAAGCGATCAAGCAAATTGAGCTGGTTCAGACTTCAGCCCAGGAGGAACAAGCACAGGATATAGCTGGTCTTTTAACGCAACTTAGCCAGAACCGGGAGGCCATCTCAAATGCCATCGATATCATCGGACAGCTGCAAAAATCCGGAATACTTGATATTATTCAAGGATTTCTGCATTCGAAAGATAAAGTGGCTGCCATTGCGATTGACCAGGTTAACCAGCCGAACATGCACAATATCATCCGCAACGGTTTTAATACCGTCGATTTTCTTGGCTCCCTCGATCCACAGCAGATGAATATCATGATGAGTGCTGTCACTAAAGGCCTTGATGAATCCGCAGAAGTGATGAAAAGGAATGAAAAGACCGGTGTGCTCGGGCTTATGAAAGCCTTGCGCGATCCTGATATTAATCTTGCCATCAATTCTACGCTTGGTTTTCTCAAAGGAATGGGCAGGGAAATGGGAAAAGAGCACAGTCATTATAAAACAGGAGAGTGATTACTTTGATTACTCGGACGGTTTCATTAGAAAACATGAATCAGGCGGATGAAGAAAAATTAAGCCAGGCTCTTAATGATGTCTGGGGTGTCCGAAAAGTTAAGCTGAATTCCATGAGTGGCGAAGCAGTCATTTCATTTGATGAAGATGCTGCCTCCTTCCTGGATTTTGAACAGGCTATCAAAGACTGCGGATATAACATCCTATCAAGTGATGAATAAGGGGGTGTTACTTTGGCAAAAGTCTGTGAAATCTGCGGGCATAGGGAGGAAACGGAGGAAGATGAATACAGCTTTGATATGCTGATCATTTGCCCGGATTGCTCCAATGACCGTGTTCATCCATTTTCCTTTGAAAATTAATAAAGAACTCCTGCCAGCTAATCCGGCAGGAGTTTTTCTCTTTATTCAGTCACAAGCTGTCCGCTTGCTCTTTTTTGCATCTTCGCAGTTCTGATTTTCTTAATGTCGCGCTTCATCAGCAGTGAGACGATGAAGCCGATGGCAAGCATGGTGCCAAATACATAGAAAGTAATCGTATAGCTTTGCGTATTTTCATATATGCTGGATACGAGCATAGGGCCGACCACTCCGGCGATGGACCACGAGGTAAGCAGATAACCATGAATCGCGCCAAGCTGTTTGGTACCAAACAGGTCTCCAATAAAGGCCGGAAGCGATGCAAATCCCCCTCCATAGCATGAAACAATGATATAAAGGAATACAGAAAAGATAAATGAGTTTGTGATGAATGGAAGAATGAAGAATGCAGCAACCTGGATCAGGAAGAAGGTCATATATGTATTTCCTCTTCCAAGATAATCTGATGCAGATGCCCAGCCAATTCTTCCGCCTCCATTAAAGAGGCCCATTATGCCGACGATGCTTGCAGCCGTGATAGCACTGGCTCCAGTGATTTCCTGGGCCATTGGTGCGGCAACCGAGAGAATCATGATACCTGCAGAAATATTGATGAACATCATAATCCAAAGAAGCCAGAAACGCTTGGTCTTAATCGCTTCATTGGCAGTCAGCTGTGCCAGATCTGCCTTTACCGGGCGCTCTTCCGTGTTCTCTTCCATTCCTTCTGGTGCCCATCCTTCAGGCGGCTTTGTGATATAAAGTGATCCCAAAATCATCAGAATAAAATAACTGATTCCCAGGACATAGAAGGTTGTCGGAATCGAAGTTGCAATCATTAATCTGCTTGCAATGGGGCTTGTTATCAGGGCCCCTGCACCGAAGCCCATAACGGCCATTCCGGTTGCAAGCCCCCTTCTGTCAGGAAACCACTTAACCAATGTGGAGACAGGTGCAATATAGCCGAATCCGAGACCCAGTCCCCCAATGACACCGAAGAAAATCAAGAATAGGATATAATTCTCCAATTGAATGGCGAAGCCGGAGCCAATAATGCCTATTCCAAAGAAAACTGCGGCAATCATGGCTGAAACTCTTGGCCCCCGCTTTTCCACAAACCGGCCAAAAAAGGCTGCCGCAATCCCAAGAATAAAAATGGCAATGGTAAAAGCAAGTGAGACGTCTGTTTTTTCCCAGCCCAGCGTTTCTTTCAAGGGATTTTGATAAACACTGTACGCATACACCGAACCAATTGATAAATGAATGGCAACCGCTGAAAGGGCAATTAGCCATCTATTCTTATTCGCCATAAATAACCCCTTTCCAAAATATTGTTTTATTTATTCCCCTAATAAGGAATAAGCGCCATGCTATTTTTTACCTTCCCAAAAAAGCCTGTCTCTAATCCTTTTAGAGACAGGCTTTCCGAAAATCATCCTGATATAAACCCTTTTTTTAATAAATAGATTTCTGTTCTGTAATTATTTACAGCTTCATCGAATGGCAGTTCCCCCGCAAATTTTTTCACGATATTATGAAATGTGACGGAGGAAATGATCTGCATCATATGAAAAAGTTCATGCTCGTCCTGAAAATTCAGCCGCTCCTTATTAATCAGGTTGCTGATTTTCTTGAAATTCTCATTCAGGTCATTTTCCCCGAAGCTTCTTGCCATAACATTTTCGATTCGATGCGTCATATTGAGAAACAAATTCCTCAGAAACTGCAGATTTTCTTTTTCCTCTGTAATGATGGTTGTATAAAAATCGATCATCGCATCAAAAATATCGCCATTACTTTTGCGCAGCGTTTCCAGAAAGTGAAGCTTATAAGAAGAAACATGGCTATTCAATAAGTAGAAAAACGCATCTTCTTTGTCGTCAAAATACTGATAAAAGCTGCCGCGCGGGATTTTGGCATCTTTTATGATATTGGATATGGATGCCTGATAAAGCGGGACGCGGGCAAATTCCTTTTTGGCCGCATGGACTAAGTTTTCCCGTTTGTCTTCAGGCAAATTGAAAAAAGTAATTTTGGGCAAGCTCGGTTCCTCCTTACTGCCAGTCTCTTTTTTCCTCCTTTAAGAATTGGATAAAATAAGGGACTGCCTTTCTGGGATTCTCATTGATCAGTGCTTGATATCTCTTTTTATTAGGCTCAGAAGCCCATTGGCTTTTAGTAATCCGTTCTTTAATGTACTGTGAGCTCAGTTTTTGGATTTCCAGCTGCTGATGCTTCCCTTCTTTAGAAAGCGCGAAACCGAGCGCACCAATAATAGCGTAAATCAGGATGGTTAACGGCGATGTTTTCTCATCCTGCACGGTGAAAATTAAGGTCATGAGATTGATTAATGACAGAATAATCAAGGGTGTTGACCAAAAAATATATCTGGATGCTTTTTTCATTATGGGGGATACTTTTTCTTCAAGCTGCTCCAGTTCTCTTTTTACGAAATTTGGCATATCTGTCCACACTTGCATCTATTTCGTCTCCTTTAAGTTTTAATCCCTTTATTGGCCAGCAGAATTTGCAGGCTTTCCGGGGAAAAAATCATGGCTTCATCATCTTCAAGCTGTTTTAGGCCAATCATTTCATCATGGATGTTCTCCATTTTCCGATCGAGGCGTGAAGCCGTGTCAGCTGCCTCTTTCAGTTCATTCACTATTCTTTGCGGAATTTCTTTATTGTACTTGTAGTAAATCTTGTGCTCGAGGCTCGCCCAGAAGTCCATAGCAATCGTCCGAATTTGAATCTCCACAGGAACCAGCTCTTCCCTGTCAGACATAAAAATGGGGATCTGGACAATCAGATGAAGGCTCTGGTAGCCATTTGGCTTTGGATGCTGAATATAATCTTTGCATTCGAGCACGGTTATATCTTTCTGGCTTTCAAGCATGGCTTTGATTTTATAAATATCTGATACAAAGGAACATGTAATGCGGACGCCCGCAATATCCCTAATATTTTGCTTAATGGATTCTAAAGAAATCACCAAATTTTTCCTTTGAAGCTTTTTAAATATACTTTCAGGAGATTTAATTCGTGATTTTACATGCTCAATTGGATTATAGTCATGCACATACTGAAATTCTTCTTTCAGAATATTTATTTTCGTGTTTATTTCTTCCAATGCGAACTTATAGGACATCCTAAAACGCACTAAATCAGTCCTTAGTTCTTTCAGTGTAATTTGCTCAGGCGTATTTGTGACCATACGGACTCCTTTGAATTTTTGCCTTATTTTTGGGTGGCTTAAAACTGGATGGCTTTTTGCAGACTTCTGCATTTACTCCCTGTTTTTGCAATTTAGAAATAAGCAATTGAATCTTGGACAATGCTTTCACCTCGATATGACACAGTGTCATCCTTACAATTGAATTGTATATGACAACGTGTCATACGTCAACTGAATGTGACACAATGTCACAAATTTGCCTTCTTTTGATTCAATGGATAGCTGTTTTGGAAGCACAGCTCTAGCCTATTTACATGTCATCGGTAAGAGCTGTATAATATATAATTAGTTACTCTAGATAACTATTACTCAAAGTAACCAAATTGGGAGGTTTTTACGATCGAAACATTTCAGCGGTTTTTTCATCAGCTTGTGCTATTGTATCGCCCATTTGAGAATAGGCTGAACAATGTGTTAAGCAAGCATCTTTTATACCGGGCTCAATGGTCCATCATGTATTACTTGAATAATGATGGTTCCGGTACATTGGTGGAGCTTTCACATTATCTTGGCGTTGAAAAACCAACGGTGACAAGGACGATTGCAAAATTGGAGGAAATGGGCTATTTAGAACCTGTTGCGACTAAAGACAAACGGGAAAAAAGAATGCAGCTGACCGATACTGGCAGGAAGGTTTATCAGGAAGTCCGCGCAACTATTGATGAATTTGAACAGGAAATTCTAAGAGGAATTTCAGAGGAGGAACAGCTGGAAGGGATTCGTCTGATGAGCGAAATCCGCAAAAATTTAATGCAGGGAGAGTTATAAATTGGATCAGCCTATACCGAAGCTTTGGACAAAGGATTTTATGATCGTTTCATCCGTTAATTTTTTCTTAACATTGATTTTCTATCTGCTGATGGTGACCATTGCTGTCTTTGCAGTGGATTACTATAGTGCCACAACTAGCCAGGCTGGGCTTGTGACGGGCATCTTTATTATTGGAACGCTCATTGGCAGGCTTTATATCGGGCGAGCCATTGATAACATCGGGCGTAAGAAAACACTATATATCGGTTTGATCTTTTTTACGCTGACGACTCTTTTATATTTCGTGAACATCGGAATTGCTTTCTTGCTGATTACGAGGTTTATACACGGCATTGCTTTAGGTGTGGCGAGTACGGCGACTGGGACAATCGCTGCACAAATTATTCCTGCAGCCCGCAAAGGAGAAGGAATTGGCTACTTCAGCATGAGCACAACGCTGGCGACAGCTGTTGGGCCATTTATTGGCTTATTGATGATGCAAAAAGTTTCTTTTCAAATGATTTTTGCCTTCTGTCTGGCCATCGGCATCATTGCTCTGATTACATCCTTCTTTTTAAATGTTCCTGCAATTGAAACCTCAGGTGTGAAAAAGCAAGGCTTCCAAATTTCCAGCTTTATAGAGCCAAAAGCAGTCCCGATTGCATTTATCACACTGGCAATCGCATTTGGTTATTCCGGGGTCCTCTCTTTTATCAATTTTTATGCGATAGAAGTCGATTTAATCAAGGCTGCGAGCTTTTTCTTTCTCATCTACTCAGCCGCTGTCCTGGTTTCACGTCCATTTACCGGGCGGCTGATGGATCTTAAAGGAGCAAATTATGTTATGTACCCCGCTTTTATCTTATTTGCGGCAGGCATGTTTGTGCTTAGTACAGCAAACAGCAGTTTTACTTTGCTATTGGCTGGAGCGCTAATTGGGCTGGGCTTTGGAAACATGCAGTCCTGCACACAGGCAGTGGCCGTCAAGCTGACACCTGCACATCGGATGGGGCTTGCGACATCAACTTTCTTCATATTTCTTGATGCAGGCTTGGGATTTGGACCTTATTTGCTGGGATTCATTATTCCGATTACAGGCTATGGCAAACTCTATGGTATGATGGCAATCTTTGTTTTATTATCAGCCATTTTATATTATTTCCTTCATGGGAAGAAAGAAGCTGCAGCTCTAAAAAAATTGAACACATCTGTTTCAGCTTGAACCTTAGCCATTGCAAAATATTAAAAAGCCATGGACCTATTTACCGTCCATGGCTTTTAATCGTTTTAGTTCTGAAATACTGTAACAGTTTTAGGACTCGTGGTCACTTTAAAGCCCTGCTTACTTGATACATCCGCACTAATGGTGTAAGTCCCATTCGGAAGATCTGCGTCTGGAGTCCACTTCAAGTGAATTTCATGTTCGTTTTCCACATTGATTGTGTCAACGGTTTTTCCTGCTTCATCTTTAATGTTCACTGTCCAGTTAACACGGTTATTTGCAAATGCATTGATGCCGGCAGGCGTGTTTGCATTCACATTTTTATTAGGATAAACACTGAAGTAGCTCACTAGCATCCCCTCATCTATATAGGAAGGATCTCCCCATACAGCATAGCTCTGGTTTAATGCATGGTCGACACCCATTACGACAACGCTCTTCGGTTCTTCTTTTACAAGGGCTGAAGTTTTTCCAGGTTCGAGCGGCATATACTTCCCGTTATACCAGATGATTGCACCATTATAGCCGCTACCCCCTTCGTTATCTTCTGACTTGAAGGAAATCTCATATTGGCCGTCCTTTGGCTGTACTTGAATATCCGAGACTATTGGTGCAACTGAATCTACGTGAACCGGAAGCCTTACTTCCTGAGGTTTGGCATCCTTGTAATCAAGTGTTGTTTTGATTACATACTGATAGGTTCCATCCTCAACGAATTGCCCATTTTGATTCTTAACATCCCATAAATAGCCGTAAATCAGATAATCCCCGAATGCCATAATATTTTTTCGGAACTTCCATGGCTTGCCGGTATATTCACTGAAGTCGCCTAAATAATTGATCATTTCACCTTTATCATTCTCAACGTACATTTCTGTTTTTTGTAAGTTGCGGAGAGCTGTAAAGGATGGGAAAACACCCGGCAAGACAGCATTAGGAGAAATCACAATGCGGTCCATATTAAAGGTTCCGGTATACGGGTCATATCCCATTGGGAATCGTGCGCCTTCATCGTTCCAAAGCACGGAATATCCTAAGAAAGCATCTTTCTCCCATGCAGCAGGGTCAAGGTTTTGCGGCTTGTCCCATTCTCCATAATAGCCCATGTATGGTACCGTTAGCGAAACAGCTGCATCGCTATTTTCCCCAGATGGCACAAGACGGACATATCCTTCGACAAATGTGCCCTTTTTTAGGCTATCCGGCAATTGAATCTGTACATCCAGACTCTTATTTTGTCCTGGCTTAATTTTAAGCGTTTTTCCTTCTTTGCCGGTCACTTTTTCACCATTTACGATGGCAGAAGCAACTGAAATCCGCTTGCTGGTCATTGTTAAATATTCCTTGGCATCCAAATTACCGTCGTTGTCCAAGTCAAACTCTTTTGTTTCAGTTTCGTCTGTTAAAACATCAACGAACACTTTATATTCCAAATCTTTCACGCCTGCATCCTGAAATGCTTCTACATTCAATTTGAAGTGTGTTTTGTTTTCTGTAATTTCCTTAAGAGCAATCGCTCCTGCCTGTTCCAAAGGAGCGTTATTATTTGTGACAATTACAGGTGTTTTGATCGCATTTTGTATTTGCATCAATCCGGATCCCTGTACGCGTGGAGAGTAAGGGACTTGGCTGTTTGCCCGCGGATCCTTAATGATTTTTGACGTATTCATTAAGGCGATTTTCGCTTTTAATGCCGTCTCTTTGGATTGCGGCAATCCTTTTTCATATAAAGCCTGCAGCAGCAAAGCTGATCCGCCTGCGACATGAGGTGCTGCCATGGACGTACCGCTCATGATTTCATATTCATTGCCGGGAACAGTGGAATAAATCCCCCCGCCTGGTGCTGATAGCTCAGGTTTGAAGTCAAGCGTATGCGGAGTTCCAAAAGATGAAAAGTCTGACATGTTATCTTTATCAGCATTATCCACCCAAACACCTTTGCTCATCTGCATTTTCACTGTTTGTCCCTTGGACAGCTGCGAAATTAAAGCATTCCCGTCCTCCTTGCTGGTTGTTGCTGCAGGGGTTAAGTATGGACTAAAATACAAGAAAGGATAATCAGCTTCGTCATGAGGCGGTACAAGGATAACCGCCTTGGCACCATTTTTTCTGGCTTCAGATTGTACATATGAATATAAACCATATTTTTGATTTGGTTTTGCTACGACTATTTTGCCTGCAACATCTTTTCCGGCAAAATCAGCCGTCTTCCCTTCCCCTACATATACCATTTCATAGCTTTCTCCTGATGTTAGAACTTTTGAAAGCTTGAAGTTTACATGGGTCTGATCCTGGTATGGAAGCTGCAAACTGTTTTCATCAGTAAGTGCATTCATATGCAATTTAGTATTTTCATAGGATGCTACTGATAGAGCAAACGGGCTGACAGATGGTTCTCCGACAGTGCCGATATCCGGATTTTCCGCATATGGCTTGGCAGAAGCCTCCAAAATATTATTTTTAGTACTGTAAGATGAATTGCCTCCAGCAACTACCACTAGGGTACCCTGCTCAGTTGCTTCCCGGATTGACTTTTGGATTGGATCATTTTCTTCTCCAACAAAGCCGGCATCTGAGCCAAGACTCATGTTAATGACATCAGCCCCCATTGCCACAGCGTGTTCAATTCCAGCAATAATATCATCTTCATATGCTCCCCCGCCGTTATCAGAAAATACTTTTTCAGCTAATAACTGTACACCCGGAGCAATACCCTTAACTCCATCATTTTCCTCATCGCCATTAGCACCTACTGTACCGGCGACATGCATGCCATGCGGACTTCCATACTGTCCGCGGGGTATGACATCCGTATCTTCATCGGCCCAGTCATAGCCTGTCGGCACTTTGTCACTATACCAGACGTCATTAATAGCCGTTTCAGAGAGTTTTGCCTGAATTCCTCCCTCAGACCATTTCTGCTTGTCTTTCCCTTCATCCGTCAATGTCATATCCTGGTGTGTATAGTCCAATCCGGAGTCAACTACAGCAACAAGCAGCCCTTCGCCTTCAAAGCCATGCTGCTCCCAGACCTTCTGTGCCTGCACTAATTCCTTGCTGGCACCCATGGATGGCTGGAATGTTCTCGCAATATGTACGTTAGTGACACCAGGAATTGCCTGAATTTCTTTTAAATTACGAAACTCAGTTTCCAGGCTGAAACCATTAAACCCCTCAAAAAAGCGATGCTTTACTTTCTTGAAAGATTTTTTCTTGGAAAGCGCTGAAATAACCTCGTCTTGTTTTGCCTTCATTTTACTTTTTTTGCTTTGTTTCGTTTCTTCAGTATCTGACAGCTGTTCGACCTCAACAATTACACGTAAAATTTCATTTGGCTCATATGGTTTCGTTAACCCTTTTTCTTTTAGATCCTTATATCCCAGCTTGTCCACGGCCTTTGTTTCAGCCTGATATTGCTGTTCCAAAAATATTTTCTGCCCCTGCTTAACAATGTCTTCAACACTTGGAGCCTCGATCTGATCATCCTGAGCTCCTTGTGCCGAGACTGTCCCCCCGAATAGCATTGCTGCTGCCAATGCTGAAGCCAGCACCTTATAGGGTACCCCTTTTTTCACTTTCATTTCTCTCCCGCCCTTTCCCCTTGAAAAATTCAATATTTTTTAACTTTTCATAAAATTAATTGTAGAGCCGGGTCTGAGAGAAGTAAATTGGGGGAATCTAAAAGGAGGTATCTGTTTAATTTTAGAACTTTATATCCAGATCGCAGGGTCTCTTCCTATTTAAACAGTATAAAAGACACATTCCCTAACCTATTTTCTTTTAGCTTCCTCACTTTCTGGTAAAAAAGGCTTTTTCAAATTACCCCAAATTGAAATCTTTAAAAACCTCTTAGGAATAATATCCCAAGATATTTTGGGAAAAACAGACATCTGACATTTCCTGGCTATCTGTTTCTAGCTGATAAGGTATGCTACGATAATATTCAGAACCACAGGGGGGATGCTGTTTTGAAGGAAGGCTTAATTATAAAATATTACCGGGAACGGGCTGGTTTGACCCAAACACAGCTGGGCGAAGGGATTTGTTCAGTGACTCATATCAGTAAAATAGAGCGGGGACATACACAATATTCGTCCGAAATCACAAATCTGATCTGTAAACGCCTGAACATAGATCTTATAAAAGAGCTTGAAAAGTTTGATATGCTGGAGACTAAACTTCATGAGTGGCTGGATGCCATGGTTAAACAGCAAAAAGAAGATATAGAATTAATTAAAGAGGAATTAGCCCAAAATCCTTACCTGCATTTTTCGGAAACAAAATATTTTCATTCAATCCTTTTGGCTCGCTACCACCTGATGCAAGGAGACCACGAAAAAGGCAAATCGCTTTTAGACAGCTGCCAAAAAGCCTGGAACACTCTGGATCGTTTTGAACGGAATCTTCTGGAGCATACATGGAGCATTTATTTTCTAAACTTACAGAATTGCAAAGAAGCCATCGCCCATTTAAAGAATATTAACCCTAAAGAATATAATAACCATGAATTTTATTTTCACCTCGCAACCTCTTCCCATTTGATGAATGATAGGGTAAAAGCCTATCACTATGGCACTCTTGCACTATCCTATTTTCGGGAAACCAATAATTTTAAAAGAATTCTTGATACAGAAACCGTTTTACTGATACAAATGGGTACATACGACCTTTGCCAATTTGAAGAAACCGTTTAGCAGTATCATACATTAATCAGGTCCTGCCGGGCTCATAAAGAAGAAGCCAGGGAAATGAACCTTTGGCATAATCTTGCCGTTGAATACTTTGCAAAAGGCTTTTATTCAGAAGCGAGTGAAGTTTACAAAAAGGTATTGGAACAATGCGATTTAATTCCTAATCCACTTATAAAATTAGGTGCTATAAGAGGCTATGTCCATAGCTGCCTTAATCTTGATCATTATAAGAAACAAAATCTCAGATCCTTGCTTGACGATGGCCGCAGGCTAGCTGAACAATTTCAAAATAAAACCTATCAATATGTTTTTTATATGCTCGATATCCTTTTAGAAGATAAAGACATAAATGATTACTATCTCTTTTTAGAAAATACATTCCTTCCCCACCTCCATGAATTAGGGAATAGCACATTAATCAACCTCTATGAAAAAGAATTATTCCATTATTACAGGAAGTCGTCACAGCATGAAAAAGCTAGCGGGCTTGCAGCAAAGTACTTCGAGCCGCTCATCCATTAAACAGCAGAAAATTCTCCTTATCTTTCATAGGAGATTTTTCTTTTTGCCCTCTTTTCTGCTTTCTCCCAGTTGAGCCTTTTCTCCTTATTTCCTGTTTACTCCCCCAAAGGAGTTATGTCTTCTGACCCTAAAAATTCCCCCAAAAAGGAAAATCTTAGATAAAAGATAATTAAGTATTTAAGAGACAGCTGCCTGGCATATTCACCTATATATAATATAGAAGGAGAGGATCACATGCTGGAAGGGGAAATTATTAAATTCTACCGGGAAAAATCCGGACTTACACAAGCCATGTTAGGTGAAGGGATTTGCACTCCTACCCATGTAAGCAAAATTGAAAGAGGGAAAACTGCTTATTCACCGGAAATTATTTCACTTTTCTCTGCCGTTTTAAATATCGACATTCAAAAGGAAATTGAATATTTTCGGGATTTGGACAAGCGCCTGCAGGAATGGCATAAAGCCATCATTATGTATAGATTAGCCAGGGCTGAGGAAATAAAAAATGAACTGGAAAGCACACCTTTTATTCAGTCTTCTAAATATGCAGCCCACTATCTGCTTTTAAAGGCAAGATATCATTTCCTGCATCAGGAATTAGAAGAAGCATCCCGGATTATTAAGCAAATAGGCACTGAGTTTCCTAACCTCTCCCTTTTTGAAAGAAATTTATTTTACCATGTTCAAGGGATGTATTATATTAATCAAGCAATAAAACCTGATAGCCCGGATCAGCAAAAGGCACTTCAGGTCTTAAAAAATATCGATATAAATGAATATGGCAATGAAGAATACTTTTATCACCTGGCAATCGCCTATCATTATATTGATTCAA
Source organism: Cytobacillus oceanisediminis (assembly GCF_022811925.1). NCBI lineage: Bacteria > Bacillati > Bacillota > Bacilli > Caryophanales > Bacillaceae > Cytobacillus > Cytobacillus oceanisediminis. Next base: position 2,947,175 of record NZ_CP065511.1, read on the forward strand.
AAATCATGGCTTACATGTTTGCGGAAAAATCATTGCAGCACTTCAAAAACACAAACAACTACACGATGGCTATAAAAGCGGAATCCATTATCCTCCTGCAGATCAGCAGTGATATCTTAACCGACATGGATAAACTGGCAGAACGGTATCATCATTTAATCTGGGACTGCGAACGAATAGGATTTCATGACTATAAAGGGCTGCTATACAATAATTTAGGATTTGAGTATTTTAATAGGGAACAATATGCTAAGGCAAAGGAGTGCTATAAACAGGCCTTGCGTTTAGCTGACAGGAATACAGTCATTTATCTTCAGCGATTATACTCTTACCTTAATTCCTGTATAGAAGGCAAATTATCCGGTAAAACAGCCCTTCTTAAAAAAGCATGCGAAGGGATTCAGGTTTCAAAGGAGCTAAAAAGCACTTTATACTTATCGTTATTTAAACTTTCTAAGTATCAGCTTTATCATCAGCGAGAGAAATACTTTAAGTTTTTGGAAGAAAAGGCTTTCCCTGAATTTGTTAAAATTAAGCATATGATTCTTATGCGCAGGTATGGCAAAAAGCTTTATGAATATTACATCGAGACAGGAAATCATGAAAAAGCCATTCATTTGAACAGGCAGCTTGAAGGCAAAGAATTAATTAATGTGTAAAAAAATCCCTTGAATTTTCTTTCAAGGGATTTTTTTGTCGCATCTATTATTTTACTGTTCCTTCAGCCTGTTCTGCATTGAATTTCCATTCCACCTGCAGTGCATCTCCCTGGAATTCATTTTGGTCCTCTCCGTTATCCACAAATTCGAACAGCGCTATTATTTTATCGGTTTCCCCAGGTTTCAGGCCATCCGGTACTGTTCCCCCTCCTACAAAGTTATCAATGGCTGTTAAATCCGGAGTTTGTGATTGCAGTTCATGCAAAGTCGTCTCTGCAACCTGTACGGTTGCGTTAGCCTGATTGTAAAGGATCGTGACTTTAATATGCTTGCCGAAATCATCCGCATTTGCAGCCCCATTTAATTTTGCATCTTCCACCTGATAATTTGTATGCAGCAAGATCTTGGAGATATCTAGAGTGCCGTTATTTGTGATGGTAAATTCACGTGAAACTTCATCACCTGGTTTTAAATCGCCAATATTGACGATTGTTTCAGGGTTTACCGCCAAATCCAGGGTACCTGCTGCAAACGTGTTATTCGTAACCTCCGTATCGCTGAAGTAAGCGTATGTACCCCCACCCATTAATGAAAAACCTAAAGCAGCTGTCAAAAGTCCTTTACTTACCTTTTTTGCAAATCCCATGTGTTACTTCCTCCTTTAAATACTATAAATTTATTTAACTCTTATTTACCTGTGGCAGATAAGAGGCATAACCGAAGTATTAAGCGTTTTTAGTTTCGTATTCTTTAAGAGCCAGAAAAATAGTCCTCCCTGCAGATAGCAGCAGGAGCAGTCCCGGGATAAACAGCAGGAGTGCGGCTCCTTCCTTGGATGCTGCAAACTCAGCAGCATAGCCTGCATATGGAATGGTAAAACCCGCATATTTACCGGTTATATTTTCAGGCTGCACATATTCCATATCCGGAGCGTCATTGTTGTCGCCTTTCGTTTGATATAAAATTCCGGCTTTCGTTGTCTTTACTTCGACAATTCTATGGGTAATTAATTTATCTCCTGATTTAAAGGTAATAATATCTTCCGTTTTTAAATTTTCTTTACTGTCCAGTTGTTTCACTAGAATGATGGATCCTGTCATGAAGGTCGGTTCCATCGATCCCGATAAAACAGCTTTTGCCTGATACCCTGCAAGGGACGGTTCTCCTCCGGATGCTTTTGAGGATATCACCCAAATAGCAAGCAGGCAGAGGAGCATCAATCCTGCTGCACTGATACATTTACTCAGTATTTTCAGGGCTTTCTTCATTGGCTATTTCCTCCTCTTCATCCTTCTGTGTGTGATCGTTAGTAACAGAATGTTCTTCCTTTAGGTTCGCCTGTTCTTCAATTGTATCTTCGTGGTCTACCTTTTGCTTAGGTATTTCTATTTTTTCATCCTCATCCAACTTGTCTGTTTTAAGGCCCTCGTTTTGCTGCTCTTTCTTCCGCGCCTGTAATTTTTGGTTAAAAAGCTGTTCCAGCTCCTGAAGATAAAGAGAATCATTCATTATCAAAAGGAGCTTGTCTACTTTTAGAAAACCTTCACTTACATACTCATATCCTTCCTTTTTTTCTGCTTGCCGGTCCAGTTTTTCCAGTTCAGCTCTTATTCTATGAAGTTCCTCCAAGCTGGCTGTTATCTGTTCTTTTTTTCTCAAAAATTCAGAGGGCGGATCTTCGGTCCCATTAAAGAGCCCGTTCTTCACAGATGTTTCTAAACCCGCCTGCTCTTTTACTATTTGTTCACTGCTTATCCTCGCTTTCTCTTCAAGCCCGTGAATATATGAAGGGAAGACAAAAGCAGTGGAGATATTAATAGGCTTTGCCTCTGCCTGGCTTGTAAAGGCAGCTTCTGTTTTCCCGACAAGCTGAGTGCCCGCATAAAAACTCAGGCAGCAAAGACATGGCAATATGACTTTGTTCAACTGCTTCCCCATCTCCCGCTCTCCTCTCGAAAAGGTGTCTGTGGAACAAGCATACGAGAGGTCATGTGCAAAGTAAATTGGGTTATTTTGCGGTATTCCAAGGCAAAATACAAGCTATTTTGATTTCCGAGTTCATGAAAGACAGTCATTTCGCTGATCCCTATAACCCAATTGACCATTTGTGGAATTTTCAGAATAATGGACCTTGAAATACCAATCCAAATTAAGAGGTGATCCGTTTGAAAAGAAATCAGCTGAAAAAGAAAGTCCTCCCTGCAGTTCTGGCAGCTTCGTTTGCCATCTCAGGACTATCACTGCCCGCCAAAAATGTGCTGGCAAATGAAGAAATCGTTAAGTATCATCAGGAATTAAAGACGCCTTCCTACATAATTGGGAACTGGCAAGCTCCTGAAGGAATGAACAAGGAAGAAGCCGTTTATGCGTTCCTTCAATCAAAGGCGAACTTATTCAAAAATGCCGGCTACGATTCCAGGGATCAATTCAAAATCATTGATCAATTTAATGATAAGCAAACAAACACACACCATTTCAGAACAGTAGAGCAATATAACGGAATTCCTGTATACGGATCACAGCAGACCATTGCTTTGGACGACAGTAACAATGTGACAGCCTTCTTCGGTAAAGTTACACCAAATCTGGCACGTTCCATTATTCCTACAGATGCGAAACTGGGGGAAGATGAAGCATTGGAAAAGGTAAAGGAAAGCATTGAAGATAAAATCGGAGAAGTGAAGAGCTATGACGGTATAGAAGGAGAACTTGTTATTTATCCGCATAATGGGCAAAAGGTTCTGGCTTATTATGTAACAGCTTCCACCTCAGCGCCGGCACCGGGGTATTGGCATTATTTCGTAGATGCTGCAACTGGAAACATCATTCATAGCTATAATGCCATCACAGAACTGACACCATCTTTGCCTGAACAACCTGAGGCACAGCAGACGGCTTCTTCCCAGCCTGCACCGAAAGCACTTCCGACTGTTTCAGAACCTGTTCAGGCAAGAGGAATGGATATTTTCGGGACACTGCAGTCATTCCAGTCAGTTAAAGATCCGGAAACAGGAACACATTATTTATTCGATGGGACAAGATCTAAGGGAGTCCATACATTCAAAGCGAACCGCATGCCTGAAAACACGTTTATTATCCTTTCAGCGCTTTTGGGCCTAACTGGATTTGAGGTTGAAAGCCGAAATAACTTCTTCTATGATCCCTCTGCTGTGTCTGCACATGTGAACGCAGGTAAAGTTTATGATTACTATAAAAAGGTTCATGGCCGGGATTCCCTTGATGGCGATGGGATGAAATTAGTTTCAACTGTCCATATCGGTTCGAAGTGGAATAATGCTGCATGGAATGGGAAGCAGATGCTATACGGTGATGGTGACGGGACTCGCATGATTTCCTTGTCCGGCGGTCTTGATGTGATCGGGCATGAAATGACACACGGTGTTATCACCAATACAGCCGATTTAATTTATGAAAATGAATCCGGTGCGATCAATGAATCCATTGCAGATATTTTAGGGGCTTTCGCTGAAAATAAAACAGGTGAAGACCTATGGTTATTGGGCGAGGATATTTGGACGCCTAATACACCAGGTGACGGTCTCCGTTCCATGAGTGATCCAGGTTCGGTCTATATTGGCGGCTATACAGAATCAGGCTACTACCCTGATCACTACAGCAAACGTTATATTGGAGAACTTGATAAAGGCGGTGTGCATATCAACAGCAGCATCAACAACAAAGCAGCCCATCTGATCACAGATGGAGGCACTCATTACGGTGTTTCGGTTACAGGAATTGGAAAGACAAAAGCCGAGAAGATCTTCTACAGAGCACTTACCCATTACCTGACAGCAAGCTCCGACTTCAGCCAAATGCGCCAGGCAGCCATCCAGGCGGCAAGAGATCTGCATCCGGATCGAAACGGACAGCCTTCAGCTGAGGTAAAGGCCGTCATGGCAGCATATGATGCTGTTGGCGTTCAGTAAAATTATCTTCTAAAATAAAGAGAAACTCGCCACATTTTTGCTATGGCGAGTTTTTTAATATAGCTTTGCCTTCCTCATAGCTGAAAGGATGCCTAAAATTACGGTGATAATATGGGTTAAGAAAAAGGTGTAAACATTAAAATAAAGACTATTTGTGTATTGATTAAACCAGCCAAAACGGTAAATTCTTGATTCTGGGTTATCGGGCGTTCCTCCAAGAGCGATGATCAGCTCACTTGTGTAATCATGAATGGCAATCATCAGCAAAACACAGCCGGCAAGTGCAAAAAGAAAGATTCCTATAGTGATTTTACTATCTTTCACAACCTTTGCTTTTACCAGTTTAAAAGTATAGACCCAACTGGAAATAAAGACAGGTGTAAAAAGAAAGATGACGAGGATGCCTAAATTTCCATTGCCGGAAACCACATGCGGCTTTACCGTAAAAAGATGTTCTATAAGGTAAAAACCAAAGAATGAAAACATGAAGCATAAACTCCAAAGGATAAGTTTTTTACTCAAGAGCAGACACCCTCTTCGTAATTTACTTTATTTCAATAAATTTCAAGGCAGCTTAATACTAATTAACGCTATTTTAATAGCCCCGCCTTTTTTTCATGTTTACTACCTACCCCACACTCGCAGCCAGCAGGTAAATCCCTGTGAAAATCAATATAATGTATGTAAAAACCTTGAAAAAACGCTGATTGATTTTAACAAATAAAATTTGTCCCAGGTATAGACCCAGCAGCACCAGCGGCAAAGCATACAAGCTTGAAAGCCAAATCGTCTTATTGGTCCCTGCAAAGATAATCTGAAATACCAGACTCGCCGAATAGATAAACAAGTAAAAAGCCAAAGTGGTTCCCCTAAGCCGCTCTTTTTCGGTATCAGTTCCTGAAAAATATAACAGGAGCGGCGGGCCTGGCATGCCAATGCTTGTTGTCATTATTCCTGACAATCCGCCTACTGAATAATCCCTGCGGCTTGTTTCTTTCACACGGAAATTCGCCATCAAAAGGAGAGTTAAAAGCAAAATAATGAAACTGACAGCTAACTTCAGCCGGGAAATGTCCAAAAATAAAAAAATGGCAATACCGATGGGCAGCCCGGCTGCACTTCCAATTGCGAACCTTTTCAAAACTCCAAAGTCTGTATCCTTCTTGATTTTTGAAAATAAGGCAGCAGAAATAATTAAAGATAAAATCAAATTAATTTGAATGGCTTCTCTAGGTTCAAAAAGAAGCAGCAAAAACGGTGTGGCCAGGATTGAGAAACCAAATCCCGTGCTTGTCTGTAAAATGGATGCAATTAAAATAATAAGGATGAAGAGAAAGATTTCCATGCACAAAACCTGCTTTTTACCCTATTTTAACACAGCCTGGAAACAATCTGGCACACCTTGAGCTTTTCCTATACAATAATGGAAGGAATATGCAAAAGTGTGGTGAGTTAATTGTTTAAAGTGCTTTTAATTGAGGATGATGCCTCCCTTTTTACTGAAATCAAAGACCGTCTCTCCCAGTGGTCTTATGAAGTCCATGGAATTCAGGACTTCAGTGGAGTCATGAAGGAGTTTGCTGACATTCAGCCTGATTTGGTCATTATCGATATCCAGCTTCCGAAGTTCGACGGGTTTCATTGGTGCCGGATGATTCGTTCACATTCGAATGTGCCGATTATTTTCCTGTCATCCCGGGATCATCCAACAGATATGGTCATGTCCATGCAGCTTGGCGCTGACGATTTTGTCCAAAAGCCCTTCCACTTCGATGTGCTGATTGCCAAAATACAGGCAATACTCAGACGTGTCTATAACTATAGTGCCGTTCAGAATAACCTCAAGACCTGGTGCGGTGCAGCGGTTGATTTCGAAAAGAATACCGTTACAAATGAAAGTGGCTGCATAGAATTAACGAAAAATGAAATTTACATATTAAGGCTTCTGATAGAAAGAAAAAATCAAATTGTCAGCAGGGATGATATCATCAATAGCTTATGGGATGACAAACGATTCATTAGCGACAATACTCTAACGGTCAATATTAATAGACTAAGGAAAAAGCTTGATGAAATTGGGCTTGGCACCAGGATCGAAACAAAGGTCGGCCAGGGATATATGGCAATTGAAGAGGATGCCTCGCATGTTTAGGAAATATATCTGGGAAAGGTTAAGCTGGATCCTGCTGTTCGGTTTCCTTCAGGTGCTTGCTGCCTTTGTAGTATATATGGACTCTGCCATATCTCTTAAGCCATTCCTTTATTACACCTTTTTATCTGCAATCATTTTTACTGGGTTCATCTTTCTCCGTTATCAAAAAGAAACACGATTTTACAGAGAAGTAGCCGAGAGGGAAGATAATTTAGATCTATCGAGCATACCGGAGTCAGAAAGCCCATTTGAAAAAATAGTGGAGTCGGGCCTGGTTAGCCAAACCGAACGGTTTAAAAAGGAGTTCACCCAGAACTGGACACTTCTCGAGCAGGAAAAAGATGAACTTCTGTCCTGGATTCATGAAGTAAAAACACCCTTGACTGCCATGCATCTCATGATTGACCGGATTGGGGATCAGACCCTTAAATCCGCCCTGACGTATGAATGGCTGCGCATACACCTTCTTCTTGATCAACAGCTGCATCAAAAGCGGATTCCTTCTATGGAAAATGACTTGTATATTGAAATGATTAATCTCGAAGACATCCTATACAGTGAAATCAAATCTCTGCAGTCCTGGTGCATGCAAAAAGGCATTGGCTTTGAAATGGAAATGGAAGAAACGGAAGCTCTGAGCGACGCGAAATGGTTTAGTTTTATCATTCGCCAGCTTTTAACCAACGCTGTGAAGTATAGTGAGAAATCAGACATTTTGATTTCGGGTTCGCAGCATGACGGTATAATATCGTTGAGGATTCAGGATTTTGGCAGAGGCATTGATCAAAGGGATTTGCCGCGAATCTTTGAGAAGGGGTTCACATCTACTGCAAATCACCATGAAAACGCAGCAACAGGCATGGGGTTATATTTAGCCAAAAAAGCCGCAGACCAGCTAAAAATAAAAATCCATGTGGAGGCTTGTTTAGGCAAAGGCACAATCATGACACTTGTCTTCCCTACCCGCAATGATTTCGTCAGCATAACAGGCATGTGACAGAAATGTCACATGCTTTTGCTGTTTGTTCGTTCAATCGAAGGAATTACATAAACGTAACCTTCTATAATAAAGCTATCAAAGAAAGGATGGTTACACATGTTTGTACTTGAAGCCAAAAAAATTCATAAAAGCTACGGCAATAAATTTAATAGGCAGGAAGTATTAAAAGGAATTGATATGAAAATTGAAACGGGTGAATTTGTAAGCATTATGGGCGCTTCAGGTTCAGGGAAGACCACTCTTCTCAATGTACTCTCGTCTATTGATAGTGTTAGCGGCGGAGAAATCAAGATTGAAGAAAAGGAAATGACAAGACTGAAGGAAAAGCAGCTCGCCCAGTTCCGCAAGAAGCATCTCGGGTTTATTTTTCAGGAATATAATCTCCTGGATACATTGACAGTGAAGGAAAATATCCTTCTCCCGCTTTCCATCAGCAAAACACCAAAAAAAGAGGCAGATGAAAAGTTTGCAGAGGTTGCGGGTGAACTGGGCATATTCGAGTTAAAGGATAAATACCCTAATGAAATTTCCGGCGGGCAAAAGCAGCGGACTTCTGCAGCTCGTGCTTTCATTCATGAACCAAGCATCATTTTCGCGGATGAGCCGACAGGTGCGCTGGATTCGAAATCAGCATCAGACTTATTAAATAAGTTAAGTGATTTAAATGAGAAAAGGAAAGCAACGATCATCATGGTTACCCATGATCCTGTTGCTGCTAGCTTCTGCAGCCGGGTTATTTTCATCAAGGATGGCCAGATTTATACTCAGCTGAATAAGGGTGATCAATCAAGACAGGCTTTTTTCAAGGATATTATGAAAACACAAGGCGTTTTGGGCGGTGTGCAGCATGAGCATTAATACCATCATCCTCCGCAATCTGAAAAAGAATCTGAAAAATTATTATCTCTATGTGTTCGCGCTCATTTTCAGTGTTGCGCTCTATTTCGCCTTTGTCACCCTTCAATATGACCCATCGATGTCTGAAGCAAAAGGCTCGATTAAAGGTGCAGCAGCAATCAAAACAGCCTCTATCCTGCTCGTTGCGATCGTTTCCATCTTTCTTCTGTACGCCAACACTATCTTTATCAAAAGGCGAAGCAAAGAAATCGGGCTTTTTCAGCTGATAGGAATGACAAAAAATGAAATTTTCAGGCTGCTTAGCCTGGAAAATCTCTTGCTGTATTTTGGTTCCTTGATCATTGGAATCTTTATCGGTTTTTCAGTTTCAAAATTAATACTGATGATCCTTTTTAAATTGACAGGTGTTGAAGGAATTGCGTCATTGCACTTTTCAAGTGAGGCGCTTTTGCAGACTGTCATCGTCTTTACGGTAATTTATGTTTTCATCATGCTGATGAACTTTGTTTTTATCAAAAGGCAAACCATTCTATCTTTATTCAGGGTGGTTTCGGTTGCAGAAGGAAAAGTCAAAAAGCTGTCCATTATGGAAATGATCTTGGGGGTGCTTGGTTTAGCCTTGATCATTGCCGGCTATTATATCTCTTCCCTTTTATTTGGCGGGGATTTCACGTCCATGAACGAGCTGTTCCTCGCGATGGTGGTCATCCTTGCTTCCGTTATCATTGGAACCTATCTTTTCTACAAAGGATCGGTAAGCTTTATCGCCAGCCTGATCCGCAAAAGGAAAGATGGATACCTGAATGTTAACGAAGTGCTTTCATTGTCCTCCATCATGTTCCGCATGAAGTCGAGTGCACTGCTTTTAACGATTATTACAACTGTGTCCGCCCTTGCGATCGGGCTGCTGTCATTAAGCTATATTTCTTACTACTCAGCGGAAAAATCAGCCCAGGATAGCCTCCCCTCCCACTTTTCGTTCACTGACAAGGAAGATGCAGGGAAGTTTATAGGGAGCCTTCATAAAGAGGGGTTAGAGTATAAGGAACAAAGTATTGAGGTATTGCAGGTGGATGCTGATATGGAGGACATCCTGGATGTCAATCTGGAAGAAATGAATTTTGATTCGCCAACCATGCTTTTGCCGGTTGTAAGCGAAAAGTCCATAGCTGGCATGGAACTTTCCCCTAATGAAACCGTGCTGACTGGATATAATGATGCACTGCAGAAGTTCATGACGATGAAGGACTCAGGAAAGCTTGAGTTCAAGGGAAAAACAAATACCATTAAACAAAATTATATAGGGCTAAATAAAGACTTTGTCATCCCGTTTTATTTTACAGCAGGCGGGCTGCCGGTGGCCATTGTGGATGAGCAGGTGTATGAAGAGCTGAAAGCAGACCTTAATCCTGAGATCCAGCTGGAGGATTCGCTTTTCATCGGAGTGGATATGAAGAATGACAGCGATATTGAAAAAGCCAATACACTCTTCAAAAAGATGGAGTTCAGCGGCAGAGCCGATTCCCAGCAAGAGATGAGCACAAGGCAAAAAATGAACATGGGACTGGTCATGTTTATTGTCGGTTTTCTTGGCTTAACCTTCCTGGTCACTTCAGGCTGCATCCTTTATTTCAAACAAATGGATCAGAGTGAGGATGAAAAACCAAACTATACAATTCTGCGGAAACTTGGCTTTACACAGGGAGACCTGCTGCGCGGGATTCGATCCAAAATGGCATTCAACTTTGGAATTCCGCTTATCGTCGGCCTTCTGCACAGCTACTTTGCCGTAAAATCCGGCTGGTTCTTCTTCGGAAGCGAGCTTTGGATGCCGATGATCCTGGTTATGGTGCTTTACACGGTGCTTTATTCGATTTTCGGAATTTTGTCTGTGATTTATTCGAAAAAAGTGATAAAAGATGCACTATAGAACGGAAAAACCGCTCAGGTATGCTGGCCTGAGCGGTTTGGTTTTTGTTGGTTTTATTTGCAGTTTTCCAAGCTTGTTTGCCAGATTCCATTGTTTTTTTGCAAGTTTTCAGAGTTTATTTGCTAATTATTGGATTTGTTTGCAATTTCTTCGCATTTATTTGCAATTTGTCTCATTAGGATCATACTTTTAAAACTTTTCATTAGCTGTGATTCAACAATTAACTTATCCAGTTCCTGGCTTAATTTCAAGGTCTCTTCATCGGTTAGTCCCCTTGAATGAATGCATGCAATCATAGCTTGCCTGGTCTGTTCAATTGCCTTTAGTAATTCCATCCCCTTATCCTTCCAGAAGCGGAATTCGGGATTTATACCTTCTAACCAGCTCGCGGTTATGCTGTTCTGCTCCGTCTACATTGCCGCTTTTAAAGATAGGCGGTTCGAACCCGTTTTCTATCATCACTTCCACTGCTTCCGCCATTAGGCTGTTTACAATCGCAAAGCCAATAATAGATGAGGCGGAGCCAAACCGAATCCCCAAAGCTGAATGCTCCATCAATGCGTCCCCTGGTTCTATATGATTGTCGATCGCCAAATCCACAGATGAATAAAGATACTTTCCGTTTTTGTGCCGGGAGGATTGAGTGTTCGCATAACGCGGGGATGTGATCCCAATGACGAATGCTCCACTCTCTTTTGAGATTTCAGCTACATCGATCGGGACTGGATTCCGTCCAGATGTTGATGCTACAATGACGACATCACCAGGCCGGATATCAGCATTCTCCATAAAGCTTTCCGCAAGATCATTTTGTTTTTCCATTAATGAGGAACGGACCGCTCCCTTATGAAGCATTAAATCCTCTGCAAAAATAGGCTTAATCGGGGCGAGCCCTCCTGCCCGGTAAAACAGCTCTTCCCCGAGCATATGAGAGTGACCGCATCCAAAAACATGAATAATCCCATTGTTTTGAATACACTCAGCCAAAGCACGGGCGGCATTTTTCATTTTTTGACCTTCTTCTATTTCCAAAAGGGTCAATAATTCTTTTACTTCATTCAGATATTTCGCAAGCATTGCTACTACCCCATTTATACCGAGACTTTTGATGCGCTTAGAGCCGCTTCGTCGGCAATCACTTTAACGTTTGGATGATTTTTTAAGATGGATGCCGGGAAAAGTTCATTAACACCATTTCCAAGAAGCTTTTGAATGGCATCCGCTTTTGCTTCACCTGAAGCGAGAAGAAGGATCTCCCTGCTCTGCATGATCGTTGAGATTCCCATTGTAATGGCTTGGGTCGGCACCTCTTCGATCGTATTAAAAAACCTGGCATTGGCTTTAATAGTAGAATCTGCTAAATCAACAATATGAGTTTTAGATAAAAAAGACGTGCCAGGCTCATTGAAGCCAATATGTCCATTATTGCCGATCCCCAAAATTTGCAGATCAATGCCACCATGGTTTTTCAGCTTATTTTCATAATTACGGCATTCTTCTCCCAAATCCTCAAGCGTACCATTGGGGACAAAAGTATTTTCCTTCTGGATGTCCAGATGATTAAACAATACTGTATCCATAAAATAACGGTAGCTTTGCGGATTTTCCCCAGAAAGACCGATATATTCATCCAGATTAAAAGTTGTCACGTTTTTATATGATGTTTTGTTGCCCTGGTGATCTTCAATCAACCTTTTATAGGTTCCCACAGGGGTGCTTCCGGTTGCCAATCCCAGTGTTGCTTCAGGAAGCTGGCGGACCTTCCTGATGATATAATCTGCTGCGGTTTTACTCATTTCTTCATAATTGGTTACTTTAATAATCTCCATCATGAGTTTCCTCCTTGCTCAAAAAGCTGAATAAGAATATATTTGCACTTTTAATTGCAAAATATAGTAATTAAATAAACCCATTTATATTAATTATCGTATCACCTCAAAGTATAGTTGTCTATACCAATTTCATTGTTAGAAAAGTCTTAATATAAGAAAGAAAATCCTGCCCTTTAGAATTTTTTCTTTCAAAATGGTATAGACAACTATATTTATATTTTGGTATGATTACGACAGTTTAGTAAAACGCTTTCTTATTCATAATTTTTTATTAAGGAGAGATCAATATGTTAGGATTCTTACAAAGAATTGGTAAGGCATTAATGCTTCCGATTGCCGTCCTGCCTGCCGCCGGTCTACTGCTCCGCTTTGGACAAGATGATTTATTGGGCATTCCGTTTATTGCAAATGCCGGCAATGCCATTTTCGCCAACCTGGCACTTATTTTTGCCATCGGGGTTGCGATGGGATTTGCGAAAGACAGTAATGGAGCAGCTGCCCTTTCAGGCGCCATCGGTTTTCTTGTATTAACCGAAGGGGCAATTGCCATCGATGAAAATATAAATATGGGAGTTCTGGGCGGTATTATTGCCGGTATTATTGCTGGATTATTATATAACCGCTTCCATGATATCAAACTTCCGGATTGGCTCGGATTCTTCAGCGGCCGCCGATTCGTTCCGATTATTACTTCCGTAACGATGATTTTGCTGGCTGCCATCGCTGGTTTTGCCTGGCCTCCTATCCAGGGTGCAATCGATTCACTGGGCAACTGGATTATTGGTCTCGGCGCTTTGGGATCAGGTCTATTTGGATTCTTAAACCGCCTGCTTATTCCATTAGGTCTTCATCACGTATTGAACAGTTTATTCTGGTTCCAGTTCGGCGAATTTGAAGGAGTTAATGGAGATATTGCCCGCTTCTTCGCCGGAGACCCATCAGCAGGCGCTTACATGACTGGATTCTTCCCTGTTATGATGTTCGGTCTTCCTGCTGCAGCTTTTGCGATCATTGCAACAGCTAAGCCTGAAAAAAGAAAAGCTGTATCAGGAATGTTCATCGGTCTTGCACTGACTTCATTCCTGACTGGTATTACGGAACCAATCGAGTTCTCATTTATGTTTATTGCACCGCTTCTATATGGAGTGCACGCAATCTTAACCGGGGTTTCCATGTGGGTTACCTCTCTATTGGGCATCCGCGATGGTTTCACATTCTCAGCAGGCGCACTCGATTTTGCGCTGAACTTTAATATCGCTGAAAAGCCGCTGCTGCTTTTGGGAATTGGCGTCATCTACGCTATTCTTTACTTCGTTATCTTCTATGCCTTAATAAAAGCGTTAGACCTGAAAACGCCTGGCCGTGAAGATGAAACAGACGCAGTTGAAGAAGAAGAGGCACCTGCTGCTCAGGGCAATAATAAGTATGAAGTTATGGCCAGCCAGTTTATCAAAGATATTGGCGGAGCTGACAACATCACTTCCATTGATAACTGTGCAACACGCCTTCGCTTAAATATTGCTGATATGGAAAAAGTTAAGGAAAGTGCACTGAAGGCACATGGTGCTAAAGGAATCATGAAATTAAGCAAAACCAATCTGCAGATCATTGTTGGAACAGATGTAGAGTTTGTAGCAGATGAAATGAAGAAAATTAAGAAGTAGTAATAATTAAAAAACAGTGTCCCCTGCCGGACACTGTTTTTCTTATAGCAGCTTAATATCAGGTGGAAGCTTTGCAGAGCAGAGTATTTCCAGCTCCTTTATGCGCATTAAATTATAAGATGACCCTTCCATAAGCAATTGATCTGCAAATGCCGGATGGCACATGACTTCCACTGTTTCCCCGTCTTCTGCCTTTTCTGCCAGCCTGCTGAAATAGTCTTCCTGAATGCCATCTCCGTAAAAATCGAATAAGCATCTGTGAGAATAGCTTTTGACCCCTTCAAGCACTTGCACGCCATTTACTCTGAAAGGGAGGTCGTATTTATTGGACAGGCTTTGAACCACTGGGAGAAACTCTTCGCGTGTATGAACGTGATGATGGCTATCCAAATGGGAAGGCGTAAGACCAGCCCCGATAAAACGGTCAATTTGTGCAGACCACTCAAGCTCGAGCTCTTCTGCGGATATTCCGTCCAAATCTGCCTGTGATCTGAAGTATCCACCTTTATTTGTTAAAGTTATTAAATGGGATAATAACGGCTTCCCGCATGTTAGGACTAAATGGACGCCAGTTCGTAAACCCGGGTATTGACTGGCCATTGCCAGGGCCTGCTCGGTTCCCGGCATGTTCATCATCATGGTGGCAGAATTGACAATTCCATATAGGTGGCTGTGCAAAATTCCATAGTTAACTCCGGGACTATAGCCGAAATCATCAGCATTGACGATGAGTTTGATCATGATTATTTTCCTCCGGTTGCATAGCTGCAAGGCAGCTTGAAACGATCTGCTTCCCTGCAAATTTCTACTTTAATTGTTCTGTTCTCTTTTTTTATTGTGTCTTTATTTAAGTCATTTGCATCTGATCCTTGCTTTTTTGCGCTTTCGGGACTGATTGCGTCGTGATTTACTTTAATTGCGCTGTTCTGTTTCTTTATTGCGCCGATATTTAAGTCATTTGCGTCTTCCACTTGCTTTTTTGCGCTTTTGGGACTGATTGCGTCGTGATTTACTTTAATTGCGCTGTTCTGTTTCTTTATTGCGCCGATATTTAAGTCATTTGCGTCTTCCACTTGCTTTTTTGCGCTTTCGGGACTGATTGCGTTGTGATTTACTTTAATTGCGCTGTTCTGTTTCTTTATTGCGCCGATATTTAAGTCATTTGCGTCTTCCACTTGCTTTTTTGCGCTTTCGGGACTGATTGCGTTGTGATTTATTGAAATTGCGGCAAATAGGTACGATGGGCTTCGAGCATTTCATCAAGGATCTTTTTAGCTATTTTATCGGAACCCACCAGCGGATTGATTGTCAGCGCCAGTAGAGCAGTATTGTAATCACCAGTCAGGGCAGCTTCTATGGTCACCCTTTCAAAGGATTTAATGGATTGAACCAGCCCTCTGACTGCAACTGGGAGTTCACCGACCGCTATCGGCTTCGGTCCATCCTTCGTTATTACGCAGCTGACTTCAACGGCTGAATCTGACGGAAGGCCTGCAATGGCACCATAATTACGGGTGTTAACCGGCTGTATATCCCTTTTATCAGTATAGATGGAATGAATCAGCCTGCATGCTGCATCACTGTAGTAAGCCCCTCCCCTTTTTTCAAGCTGCGGCGGCTTTTCAGCAAGATCTGGATTCTGATATAACTGGAACAGCTCTTCCTCCAGCTTTTTAACCACTTCAGCCCGAGTTCCGCCTTCTGATGCTGCCTTGACTTCTTCTTCCACCATTTCACGTGTTTTATAGTAATAATTATGGTAAGGACAAGGAAGCACATTTAATGCCTGCAGAAATTCCGGTTCCCATCCCATCGCATGGATGTTTTTCATCGTGATCGAATGTTCTTTGTCCGTAAGCTTATTCAGCACCTCTTCCTTGACGCTCACTCCATCGACATAGACGTCAAGCCCGTATACGAGGTGATTGAGTCCCGCAAAGTCAATTCTTACTCTGCTGTGATCCACATTCATTAACTGGGCAGCCCCCATCTCCATCCCAATCGGCACATTGCATAAACCAACCACTTTTTTGATATTGCTGTATCGCAGGACTGCTTCTGTGATCATTCCTGCCGGATTGGTAAAATTGATGAGCCATGCATTGGGGCACAATTCTTCCATTTCACGGCAAATCTCCATAATGACTGGAATGGTTCTGAGTGCCTTGAAGAATCCTCCCGGGCCATTGGTTTCCTGGCCCAGGACTCCATATTTCAGCGGAATTCTCTCGTCTTTTCCTCTTGCATCCAAAAGCCCGACACGAAATTGGGTTGTAACAAAATCGGCATTCTTAAGCGCTTTTTCCCTATCCAAAGTAAGCTGAATCTGTATGGGAACCCCGGCTTTTTCAACCATCCGCTTCGCTAATTGTCCGACAATCTCGAGCTTATTTCTTCCTTCCTCCACATCTACAAGCCAAATTTCCCTGACTGGCAATTCCTCATGTCTTTTGATAAAGCCTTCAATTAATTCAGGTGTATAGCTTGAACCTCCGCCTATTACGGCTATTTTTATACTATCTGGTTGCTGTGCCATTCGTTTACCTCTCTTAGTCAAGTTTCTTGTATAAGTCGATAAATTCCTGTGCCATGTCTTTGATAGTCAGTGCATTCATCAAATGATCCTGGGCATGGACAAGAATGATGGGCAGATCGAATTGAGCCCCGGAAGCCTCGCCCTGAATTAACTCAGTTTGATGTCTGTGTGCCAGCACAAACTCCTCCTCTGCTTCCCGGATTTTTGCTTCCGCTGCTTCGAACTTTCCGGCCTTTGCTTTCTGGATGGATTCCATGGCGAGACTTCTGGCATTCCCGCTGTGCAAAATAAGCTGAAATGATATTTGATAAAGCTTTTCTTTATCCATTTATTAACCCGCCTAACCTTGAATTGTTGGTGTTTGTTCTGGCTGCACATGCTTCAGTTTCTTTTCATCCATTTTCCCTGTTATATATACGAAAGGAAGATAAATGACAATGGAAATTGCTAAATTCACAAGTGCCAGCACAGCACCGGAGATATGCCCTCCTGTAGCAAGATAGCCGCCAATTCCTGCAGGCGTCACCCAAGGAATGCTTGCCACAACGACCGGATAAACAAGGCCCCATTTAATAGCCAGATAAGCCACTACAGTCATAATGACCGGTGCCGAAATAAACGGTATTAGCCAGATTGGATTTAACACGATCGGCAGGCCGAATAATAAAGGTTCATTGATTTGGAAGATTCCAGGCGGCGTTCCCAATGCCAGCATTTGCTTGTGCCTCTTCCGGCCTGCAATAAACATGGCAATGATAAGTCCAAGAGTTGCTCCAGAGCCGCCAAGATATACAAAGGCATCCAGGAATGGGCCTGCCAGAATGGCATACTTATCAAGATCTGCTACTCCCTGAGCATACAAATCTGTATTTTTGGTTCCGAGAGATGTGAATAAAGGCGTTGTTACACCTCCAAGAATATTAGGCCCATGGAGTCCAACCGCCCAGAAACCATGCACCAGAAAGACAATAAGGATCGCAAATGGCAATGAATCAGCTGCATTTGTCAAAGGTGCGACAAGGGTTGCATTGAGCCAGTCATTCAAAAATTCCCCATTTGTCATTTTTCTGAACAGAAGGCCTGCCACTCCAAATATGAAAATCGTCAGCATGCCCGGCACCAGTTTGGCAAAAGCCCCTGCAACGGCTGGTGGGACTCCATCCGGCAGTTTGATAATAAAGGCTTTTACCTTGGTCAGACGTATAAATAATTCGGTTGCAAGAAGTGCTACCACAATCCCTGTAAATAAAGCCGTAGCATTAAAGTATCCATAGCCAATGAATCCCCAGACGCCTTCCGTATCAGGCACCTGGCCTACCTGAGGGATTAAGAGGAAGAAGCAGGCTGCGGCAACCAGCATCGCCTCGAATCCATCATCCCCATACGATTTGGCAAGCCTGTGGGATATACCAAATACGGCGAATATGGTTAAGAAGGCAAACGTACCCCACCAGATATCTCCGCCAAGTGTTTTCCAGGATTCGCCGAAAATACTTTCCATGAGCCTGCCGTATGGTTTAATGATTTCCCCCAAATTATTAAACAGGACAGCAAATGATCCTACCATCGTGATGGCGATCATCCCGATCAATGCATCCCGGATAGCAAGCAAATGCCTGTTATTGCCGAATTTCATTGCATAAGGCATGATATATTTCTCAATAAACGTCATCATCACTATTCACCCTTTATTAATGAAATAGCTTGCTTTAATACTTCCTCTCCATTGCATAAGCCATAATGCATTGGGTTTATGGGAGCTACAGGAATCCTGTCGCCAGCCTCCTTCTTCAACTGCTCGGTCATAAACCGAATCTGCGGTCCCAGCAGCAGGACATCTGCCGAATCAATATGGTTTCTAACCTCCCCGTTGCCAACAGCCCAAATTTTACAGTCGATCCCCTGGCTCTCAGCGCTTGCCTGCATTTTTGTCACTAGAAGACTGGTAGACATTCCAGCCGAACAGCATAACAAAATATTCATGATTGACCCCCTTTTCTCTGTAAGCGATTTCAAAATAATAGAATGATTGCTTAACTTAATAGTACCATTGATAAAACAGATTATTCAGTCAATTCAAACGAAAAAATATTCCTTTTTTGAAGTCATTCACCCCCCTTCAATATCCTATGCTTGAAATTAATTGTAATGACAAATATTTAATTTTTCAATACATTTTTAAAATTTGTTATTACAAATTAATTTGTAATTGATATGACAATAAGTTTTATGGAATAATAGAAAGAAGAACAGAGTAGGAGGAACGGGTATGAAAGACGGTTTCACCGAGGATAGTGCCCTGCACTTGATGGTTAAAGAAAGCATTCTTGAACTTATTCGAAATGGAGAATACAAACCGGATACAAAATTGCCGACAGAAGCGGAGTTTTGTGAAAAATATGGAGTCAGCCGGACGACCATCAGAACAGCACTCCAGCAGCTGAGCACAGAAGGCCATATTTATCGCCAGCAAGGCAGAGGCACTTTTGTATCAAGCAATAAAGTTAAGCAGCGGCTGACTTCTACAGTCGAAAACTTTTCAAAGCAAATGGCGATGCAGGGAAAAAACCCGCTTATAAAAGTAATAAACCTGGAAGTCATCCCTGCCGATCCCTTCTTGGCAGATGTCTTTGACCTGTCAGAAGGCGATCCGGTTAATGTACTCGAACGGATCAGGTATGCGGATGACGAGCCGCTTCAATATGAAAAAGCCTTTCTGCCATGGAAAAAGACCCCCAGCTTGAACCGGCAGGCCTGTGAAAAATCCTTATACAATTTGCTGCAGACTCAATACAACTTAAAAATCCAAAAGACAGTCGAGCATTTAGAAATTTCATTCCCGGAAGAGGAAATTAGTGACCTGTTAAAAATCAAACCTGAAACACCGTGTTTCGCTCTTGAAACCTATGCCTATATTGAAGACGGAAGCTTAATCGAGTATTCCAAAACGATGTTCCGCGGGGACTATGCTCATTTTATTATTGAACGGAATTATGAATAAAAGCTAAGCGGATTAATTCGCTTAGCTTAATGCCTCTTTTTGTACCACCTAATCGCCTTTTGCTCAATTTCCCGTACCAGTGCTTCCTTCCCCTTTATGTATGCCTCAATGTCAAAGGGGTATTGTTTCGCTAACTCCATTTTTAATACTCCATATTGTTTTGCTTCTTCGCCGTTTAATCTTAAATAATCACGAAATGCAAGATGCCGGGTGATATCAGGATTCCCTTTTTCGTAGATATGGACATGATGGGTCCGCTGATTGCCACCCTTCTGAAAATACCGCCGGCCTGGCAGTCCGTTTTCTCCGCGGGGTTCATACCCCAGTGAAATCATTTCCGCATTGAAGCGATCAACCATCTCAATATCATTTACTATAGGCATGATATCGATGACCGGCTTTGCTGCCAGACCTGGAATGGACGTGCTGCCTATATGGTGGATGTCCAGAATCTCTCTTTTAAAAATCGTCTTGAGGAGTGCTGCCCCGCTTTTAAATAAGTATGGCCAATCGGGATTATATGGAGTAACTGCCACTTTCCTTGTCATGTTTCCTCCTCATTTGAAAACTTTTATTTTAGCCTCATCAAACAGGCCCATAAAAAATCTTCTCCAAATAGATTACTAGGCTGCTGAATCTCTTTCATTCTTCTAAACTCCATGAAATTAAAATCATTCTGAAAGATCGCTTTCAAGCGTTCTTCAGTATACCCGATGCCTCCCTTTAAGCTGCCGCTGTGATATACCTCCCAGTCCGGAGTAGGAAGCGCGCCATCAGTATTAAAGCAAACAAGTCCGAACTTTCCGCCGGGCTTCAGTGCAGCTTTGATTATGTCCAAATATGTCAGCCTTCTATGTGGGGGAAGATGATGAAACATGCCGCTGTCATAAATAAAATCATAGGTGTGAGGTTCAAAATGGAAATCAAAAAGAGATACACATTTATAATTTATATCGGCTTGTGCTTCTTTTGCTCTTTCAGCGGCCCATTTGATCGCCTTTTCGGAAAAATCAATGGCATCCACTTGCGCTCCATTCTTCGCCAGAAAAATGGCATTCCTCCCTGGACCGCAGCCAATCTCAAGGGTTTTTTCCGGCCGCAAGCCATTTTGAACATACTCATCCAGGTTTTCATCTGGCCCCTTCGCTATGAAAAATGGAATCTCTTTGTCCCGGTCTTCATAAAAATTTTCCCAGAAGGCTTTTGGTTCTCTTAACAATCCATCCAGCATTTCTAATATATCATCGTAATATAAAATAGCTTTCTCCATGGCAATGCCCCCCTTTCCTTTATTTTACTAATACCCTCATAATCAAGGATTACAGCTCCATTAAAAATAGATTATTTAAGCAAAAGCAAGCTGCTGATCCTTCATTATTTTTCCAGTTAGAGACCCTATAAGGGGGTATTTTCAAATCAAATAGTCTAATAAATACTAAAGTCTTTTAACATTAGAAAATGCTCGGATACGCTCATTATACATATTTGGCAATCTTCACCCTTTCCTATTTCGTCATATTCGTAACATTTATGAAACATTTTCTTCTTAAAACTTGTCCTTCATTTAGACTAGCTCACATATAATGACTGACAAGAAGGTATAGGAGGTACATAATGTTTATTTTTCTTGATAAAGCGATTCTTGGTATGGCGATTCTGCGGCTTATTTCTGGAAGCATTGAAATTTTTGTTGCACTATTAATTATAAAAATGAATGATATCGAAAAAGCACTGGTTGTGAATAGTTCACTTGCCCTGATTGGACCGCCTGTGCTTCTGCTGACGACAGTGATTGGGTTGACTGGAATGGCCGATAAAGTTTCACTAAGCAAGATATTATGGGTGCTTTGCGGAGTTGGCTGCATTCTTTATGGGGTAAAAGGCAACTAATCCAATAAGAAAAAGAGCTGTACGGACAGCTCTACTTCTGATGTTTCAGCAATTCGGAAACCGTGGTCATATGGTAATCCTGCTCTTTTAATGAAGAAATAATGGTCTTAACAGACTTCAAAGACTCTTCCCGGCTTTCATACATGACATGAAGAAGAATGATGGAGCCTGGTTCTATATTCTCAGTTACATGCTCGGTTATTTTGTTGGCATCTCCTTCTATTTCCGGATGACTTTCAGGCTCAATGTTCCATAAGATCGTCTTACGCTCCTGTTTAGATAAGTAGTAAGGCAGAAAAAATAGTTTTTTTCCGTATGGAGGCCGAAAATGAATTTCTCCCTCATAACCTGTCTGCCTGATCAAATCATCTGTTTTCTCAATTTCATCTTTAATAAAAGAGGGGGTTTTTAGAACCATTCGTGTATGAGAATATGAATGATTGCCAATTTCATGCCCTTCTCCCGCAATCCTTTTGGCATCGTCCATATGCTGCTCAATCTCTTGCCCAGTCAGGTAGAAAGTGGCTTTAATTTCTTCTTCCCGCAGAATATCCAATATTTCCTCGGTGTTGACGCCCGGACCATCATCAAATGTTAATGCCACCACTTTTTCCTCTGTTTCTGCTTTACTTACAAGGCCGCCGAAAAACTGAAAGCTCCTTGACTTGGAAATTTCAAACAGCAAAAAGCAAATTCCCAAAATCAGAATTATAGAAATGCTGATTTTTAGCAGTTTTTTCATAATTCCTCCTGAAAGCTATAGTATCAGGGTAATTATAATTTCTATATAATAAAAAAACCAGCCCCCGATTGGAAACTGGTTTGATAATATAAGTATGGAGCCGCTTTTGCCGTAACTGTTATAAGAAAGTTTTAAACCACCACTCCTCAAAGTGGGTGTCCGCAGAAACATTCCTGCATGTCCTCCTTGTCATATAGACAGAGGCTTGTCATTCCTGTTCCGATGTTAAACTCCCTATTTCAGCTTAAAGGTTAAAACTTTAGTATGATTACGTACAATGCAGCTTGTTTTATTATAATAAAATAATTAAGTAACGATTTCAATAGAAATGTTTTCCTATTGATATAACATTATCAACTGGGAACGTATATTTTTCTAGGAAGACTTCTTATCTTCGCCAAAACCTGGTGGTGCAGCCTTCCTGGCAAGAACACCTCCATCATAAAACTTGCCGTACTGTCTTAAAATATTTTTCACCTCATCAACGGAAGGGATTGTCTCATTTGCAGAGTATGTAAGATAGTAGTTTTTAGTGTTTTTCCGATGGATGATCCACGTGAAAAATTTCATCGCAAAAGCATGTGTATTGTGATTTCGGAAGTTCGGCATCTGCTTTCCGTTCCATACGGTCATTGTCTGCCCATTCCCCTTCCATTTCTTTAGTTCCCCATTTAGTTCGGCATAGATTAGACCGGGTGCTTTTTTCATCTGATTCATTACCAATAATGTCAGCACCTGATTAATAAACAATTGAATGAGATTTAATCCTTCCCCTCTTGTCAGGGAGATAAATGCCTGTTCAGGCAGCACTTCCGGCTTATCGCCCCAAACCAGCGTATTCGATCCGTCCATTTCCTTTATCGGTGTCCATTTTTTTTGCTCCATTACCTTCCCTCCTGTTTTGGTAAAAAATACCCAGATATATAAGTGTTCTCCAAAAGGAAGAATATTCCTTCAGAAAAAAGAACGGAGGCTAAAGGAGGCCTCCAAATGGAATTATCGATACGTGAGATCGGTTATTTCAAGAAACTGAACAGTGGCTTGATCCCTGTCAATCCGGACTTTGAGTTCTAAATGATCCAGCTGGTAGGTTAACTCTTCACACTTGGCTGATTCGTAACAAGTTACAGTTTTTGTCTTGTTAGCATCACCGTACATTTTTACTACTTCGTTCTTGTTAAAGGGAAGTGCGGGAAACATACGCGGGCTTAAATATTCTGGATATACAGCAAGACTGCCTATTGTACCATCCTTCATATTTAAGGTTACCCTTAGCCCGGCTCCATCACCCTGATAGTAGAGGCTTTTAATATTCAGCTGGGTTTCAGTCTTTTTTGGTTTGCCCATTCTGGATATTATCTCTTCATAGGCATCTCCTGGCTTTAAGCCAAAAATATGAAGCTCTTTTTTGGAAAGAATGAAGGCATCTTTAATTCCTGCCTTTTTGACTGCCTCTAGTTGCTTCACAGCATTCTTTTTGTCTTTATAGGCACCTGCCTGCACACGGTAATATGTTTTGCCATCAATGACAGCCGTGCTAATTGCTGCAGAGATCTCTTTTTTCTTTAATAGTGCTGCCCGCTTTTCCGCATTCTCTTTTTTGCTGAAAGAACCGGCAATAATCTTATGATATCCACCTTCCTCCCCGGATAGAATGAGTCGCTGCCCCGGATAGATTGTCGTACCTGCTAAATGATTCAGCTCCGTAATCTGCGCCACACTCATATGATGCTTCTTAGCCAGGGAATATAGTGTATCCCCTTTTTTCACCACAGCTATTTCTTTATCTCCGCCGTGGTCCGCCAAAACTGCCCCTCCTGAAAAAATTACTGCCAGAGAAATGACTCCTGCTGCAATTGCCTGTTTAATTTTCTTCATTATTTTCACCTCACTATATATGACGAAGGGAAATAATGGATGTCGCAGTGGGACGAGCCTATTTTGGAAATTGGGCAGCATCAGTGGTTATAGATTAACTCCGTGGGTCAGAATAACTACCATTTTCCCTGAGACAGCTCTTTTTTCGTCTTTATTCACTCCGATTAACTACCATTTTCTCTTTTGCTGCACTCTTTTCGTCTTTATTCATTCGGATTAACCACCTTTTTTTCTAAGGCAGCTCTCTTTTCGTCTTTATTCATCCAGATTAACTACCATTTTTCCTAAGGTAGCTCTCTTTTCGTCTTTATTCACTCCGATTAACTACCATTTTTCTTAAGGTAGCTCTCTTTTCGTCTTTATTCACTCCGATTAACTACCATTTTTCTTAAGGCAGCTCTCTTTTCGTCTTTATTCTCTCCGATTAACTACCATTTTCTCTTTTGCTGCACTCTTTTCGTCGTTATTCATTCGGATTAACTACCATTTTTCTTAAGGCAGCTCTCTTTTCGTCTTTATTCACTCCGATTAACTACCATTTCATTGAATCATATTCAATTTGGTCGTTAATCGCCATCTCCTCTCAAAATCACCCCTTAAAACACAGAAAAGAGATGGCCCAAAGCCATCTCTCTCCCCTTTATGCTGGTGCATCAATTTCATCTTCAGCAATGTGTTTTTCGTTATATTCCACGTCTTTGCGTGCATTGTAGCGGTCAGCTTTTTCAAGGGTAACCGTGATGTTGTAGTCAGGGATACCAGCGAATTTTTCGTAGCGGCCTCTTGGCAATAGGAAGTTTCCTTCCGGGAAGTGGACTTCGACGTTGCCGCGGGCGATGTCGACGAATTTGGCTCTTCCCTGGAATACACCGAAGCCATTGTAAAGGACGATCCCTTCACCCTCTGCAATGCTTAAATCCTTTCCATCTTCTGCGTTCATTAGTACATCATATCGTCCGGCACCATTCAGCGGGTCCACCTCTTTATAGACCATGGAATTAAACTGCTTCCCGCGGCGTGACGTTACAATGAATTGCCCTTCTTTCTTTCCAAGGTAGGGAATGTCCACAGTAATAAGTGTGCCTTTTCCGTCCGGAGTCGGGCAGATGCCGTCCTCACATAACCATGCGCCTCCCCACTGGAAGACATCACCTGCTTTTTTCAGGTGCTGGATGCCATCATAACTAGGGTTAGCCTCTGCAATTTCGTCACGTATTTCCTGTGCATTTTTAAATTCAACGAGATGAGCAGTTTCAGGCTTTACACGTTTGGCAAGATCAATGTAGATTTTCCACTCCTCCCGTGCCTCTTCAATTTTATTCTTATTCCCTTCAATTTCCGGGCTGAAGTACACCATCCGTTCTGTTGAGGTGGAAGTACCGCCGCCCTCCTGCTCATATCTGGTTTTAGCCGGGAGCACGATAACCGCTTCATTCGCATCAACCAGTGTAGACGTATTTAAAATAATATCCTGGTGAACGCGAATATCCAGTTCAGAAAGTGCTTTTTCGATAAAATCAGGATCTGGCATTGTCTCAAGGAAGTTACCGCCTGAAAGATAGTAAAGCTTGATTTTCCGTTCATGGTCTTCTGGGAGCAGGATATTCTCCAGTGTTACCCCGACAATATCACCCTGCCATTTCTCAAGCTCGAAGCCCCAAAGATTTTGAATGCGGGTAAAATTGTCACCGTAAAAGTCACCGCCAGGCAATACGAATGGATCTGCACCCATTTCACCACTTCCCTGCACAGATGAATGGCCGCGGAATGGCATAAGCCCATTATGCTTTCGGCCCAGATGACCGCGAAGCAGCGCAAGATTCGCAACCTGTGAAATGTTATCAGTCGCAAAAGAATGCATGGTAAGGCCAAGAGCCCAGGCATAGACGGCATTTTTGCTGTTCGCAAGCAGTTCCGCAAGCTCAATGATACGCTCTTTGCTTACACCAGAAGATTTAATAATCTCTTCCCAAGACTGCTCTTTCACTTTCTTTTTCAAATCTTCGTATCCATTTACATGTTCGTTCACAAATTTATGATTGATGGCAGAACCGCGCTCCGCTTTCTCCATTTCAAACCAGTGTTTCATGATCCCATGCATAAAGGCAATGTCTCCGCCGATATTTACCTGATAAAAATCATCTGCGATTTTTGTGCCGAACAAAGCAGATTCAGGATTTGACGGAATCCAGTATTTGTCCATCGCCGGCTCTTTATATGGATTGACGACGATAATTTTTGTGCCGTTCTTCTTCGCTTCAAGCATGTATTTGGATGATACAGGCGAGCTGTTTGATGCCACGCTGCCCCAGAATAACAGGACATCCGTTCCGATCCAGTCAAGGTAGTTGGCTGTGGAAGCCCCTACTCCAATGGAACGCTTTAAAGCGGTTTTAGAAGGCGAATGGCAAATGCGGCTCGCATTATCAATGTGATTCGTTCCCAGGAAGCGGGCAACTTTGCCGGCCACATAATAAGATTCATTCGTAATTCCGCGGCTAGTCAGGTAAAAAGCATATTGTTTTGGATCGAGCACCTTCATTTTTTCAGCAATCATATTCATGGCATCATCCCAGGTGATCCGGGAGAATTTGCGCTCTCCCTTTCTGCGGATCATCGGATAAGGAATGCGGCCCAATTTACGAAGCTCGGTGCTGTCATATTTGCGTAGCTCATCGATATCGGCATGCAGAATTTCCGGTTTGATCGCGCCGGCAGTATTCAAACGAAGGACATTTAACCTTGTTGTACATACGTGCGGCCCCTTTAGTGTCTGGTCATAAAGACCGGAAACGCCAAGGGCACATCCGTCACACACGCCTTTCGTTAAAATATTTGTGGCATACCCAATATTATCTTTGTTTTCCCATAGGATTTTTGCTGTATCCCTCATATGCTTCGGCTTTATTTTGCCAAGCCCAAATGGAATTGGGCTCACCCAATGCTTCGGATCCGGCATTGCCTTTTTATTCTGAGGTCCTGGATGTTTTGTTTTTCCCACCTGAAACACTCCCTTGATTTTTTCTATTTAATAGAGATCCTGAATCTCTTAATTTCCAATATTCAAATAGCCTTAATTATTGTATAAGGGTAAATGGATTAAATTTGCCCTTTTTCATAAAAAACCACCGCAAAAAGCCTCTATATGTTAGATGCTGATTTCTGCGGCGGTTAGTCTTTAGCAGGTTCGCTGCCAAGTGCCATACCATAAGAAAAGCGGAAGCGCCCTTGCTCAGACCCGACAGGCATAAGACGAATCACGCAGGAAATCCTGATTTCTGAAGTGATTTGGCTTATGACCCGAGGGGCTAGGCGCTGGAGCTAGACACTATCTATCTTGAATGCTGTTTATATTAAATTTAACTTGCCATACGCTCATTTGCTTCATTTTGCTTGCGCAATCTTTTTATATCAAAACGGATCAGGATAGACACAATAAGTGCCACCACAAAAAGTCCTGCAAAGCTTGTAAGACTTGAAGCATAGCTTCCTGTTGAATCCTTCATCCACGCTGCAAACATTGGGCCTGCAAGTCCTGCGGCAGCCCATGCTGTAAGAATGTAGCCGTGAATGGCGCCAAGCTGCTTTGTTCCGAAAACGTCACCGATAAATGCCGGGATGGATGAGAATCCGCCACCATACATGGTGTACACAATTGCCAGCATAATCTGGAAAAGAATGGCTTCTTTTGTTATCGGCAGCAGCAGGAATAGGGCGATCTGTGATACGAAGAAAATCGTATACGTGTTCGGGCGGCCAATATAGTCAGAAATGGATGCCCATGCAAGACGGCCAAGTCCATTAAAGATGCCGAGTACGCCGACAAGCGTGGCTGCTTCTGCCGTTGTCAGGCCTATGCTTTCCTGTGCCAGCGGCTTTGCAGCTGACAAAATCGCAATTCCGCATGTTACATTAATGAACAGCATAATCCATAAATAATAGAATCGGGATGTCTTTACTGCTTCATTCGCCGTTAACTGTGCCAAATCCTGTTTGATTTTGATTTTTCCGGCTGCAGCTTTTTCTTTCATGCCTTCAGGTGCCCAATCTACAGGCGGTCTTTCTAAATATAAAGATGATAATGTCATGATGATTAAGTAAGCTGCACCTAAAATAAAGAACGTGTTTGCAGTACCAACAGATTTAATCAGTCCATCCATAACCGGGCTCGCTACCGCTGCAGCGAAGCCAAATCCCATTATGGCTAGGCCGGTTGCGAATCCGCGGCGGTCCGGGAACCATTTTACCAGTGTGGATACCGGTGCAATATAACCGACTCCCAAACCAATTCCCCCAAGTACACCGTAGGTTATGTACAAAAATGGCAAGGAACCCATATTTACTGCCAAACCGGCTCCAAGCATGCCGGCTCCAAAGAATCCTGCTGCCAGAAGACCAGCTTTTTTTGGTCCATGCTTTTCAACAAAGTGGCCAAGGAATGCCGCTGACAACCCTAAAAATAGAATCGCCAAACTGAAGGTCAACTGTACCTCCTTTGATGTCCAGCCAAACTGCTCAATCAACGGATTGGTAAAGTTGCTCCAGGCGTAAACCGAACCGAT
The DNA here is from genome assembly GCF_022811925.1 of Cytobacillus oceanisediminis. Classification (NCBI taxonomy): domain Bacteria; kingdom Bacillati; phylum Bacillota; class Bacilli; order Caryophanales; family Bacillaceae; genus Cytobacillus; species Cytobacillus oceanisediminis. Next base: position 2,975,826 of record NZ_CP065511.1, read on the forward strand.
TGAGATATGAATCCCTACGGCCGAGGCGGCAATCAGCCACCGATTTTTTGTCTTTTTCACTCTTTTTCCCCCTCGTAATGCTCGTATCCTGATTATTAAAGCGGTTACAGGATTGTTTCTTGAAACAAAAAAACCGCCAATCTCTCCGGCATCCCCAAATTTGGGTATGCTGAAGCAGGATTGACGGTTAGTATCAAGCAGGATTCGCTGCTTAAAGGACCAACTGTTAATCATTATAGAATCTGATGACATTTTAACCGACGACAGGTTCGCTATCTCAAATCAAAATGTGACAGATTTTTGAACTATTAAAAATCATATCACTTTGAAATAACATGTTCAAGCCCTTTTTAGCAATTTTTCACTATGGCAGTGTTGGTTTATTCATAAGAAAAGCGGAAGCGCCTTGACCACCCCCGACACCTCGAGGGGGTAGGCTGCTTGCGCTAGACAGTTATCTAACTTCAAAATTTATACATTTTTATCTTTCACAAAAGAAGACCGGAAATGATCACCGGAGTCCTTTCAATTTATCTCCCTTTTTTCACTTCATGCAGCAAATCAGGATGGTTTGTGAACATGCCGGTTACTCCCCAGTTTATCAGCTGCTTCATCCTTTCCTTGTCATTGACAGTATACGGATGCAGTTCAAGGCCGCTGTTCACAACCTTTTGAACATATCCCTCATTTAAATACGTATGATTAGGACCGATGCCCATTGCGTACTGCTTGATTTCCTTAATCTCTGCATCAGTAATTTCTGCGTTCGCTTTATATGAGATTAATTGTACGAGTTTAATAGAGGGGTCCAATTCATTCATCACTTTAAGACTTTGAGGACTGAATGATTGGACTAGCAGTTTATTTTTATTAATATTATACTTATCAACCAGACGAAGCAGTTCTTTTTCCATGCCAGGGTAAACATCCGGTGATTTTGTTTCAATGTAGTAGCTGTTGTTTTTTCCAAATTTCTTGAAAACCTCTTCAAGTGTCGGCATCTTTAAGTCCTCGTATTCCACTTTTGATGCATACGGGTACTTTTCGTTAAACCAGCTGCCTGCATCAAGCTGCTTAATTTCTTCTAATGTGTAATCCTTTACGGGCCCTGTTCCATTAGTCGTCCGGTCAAGCGTCACGTCATGCATCGCAATGAGATGTCCATCCTTTGTCATCTGCAAATCAATTTCAATATAATCCCCATGCATTTTCTCGCCCATGTCATATGAAGCGATTGTATGCTCAGGTGCATAAGCAGAAGCCCCGCGATGTGACACATTTACAATGTCCTTATGCATATCCTTTGCCAGCGCTGCACCTCCTCCAAACGCATTTAGCCCAATAACTGCCGCTCCAATAAGAGAAATCATTTTCTTCTTCAATGTCTTCGTCCCCTATCTATAATGGTTTACACCTTAAGAATAGTGACGAAATATTAACTCTGTTATAAATCTATGTAAAATCTGGAAGAATAATAGTTTACAGGAATATTAATACAAGCATTTCGAAATAGGCCTCATTTACCATAATGACTCCCTTGTAGAAACTTGTAATCTTTTTATAAGTTTTGTCGAATCTGTTTATTTGCAGTTTAATTTGTCGATAATAGAATATAGTATTTCATCCCCTGATTAGGAGCCGAATCAATGACCACAACTTCGACTACTATAAAAAAACTTCATCATGACATCGATGTCCTGCGCAAAAAGATGATTTCTGTTGGAAAAAGCAAGGGATTGTCACACCCTGAAACGCTCATGTACTCAGAGGAGCTCGATAAGCTCATTTATAGAGTGCAGCGCAGCAAATTCATCATTTAGAAAATCCCCGGTTATTACCTCAAAAGTAATAAATATTCCATAAAACGCACACTCTTATAAAAAGGAGTGTGTTTGTTTTATTATTGAGCGATTAAGTATGGAGGCGTTAAGGTTCCTCAGGAATAAAAGGGAGAAAATCAGCGGCATACTTAAGCATTATTATTGAGAAAAACAAAAAACATAGCCATAATGAGAGGATAACAACTACAAGGAAATGGAGATCTTATGAAGAAAAAATTCATGATTTTATTAGCAATCGTCCTTCTTGTTCTGACAGCCTGCGGTAAAGATCAGGCACAGGAAGCGATCACCTTAAAGGACCAAACCAGCAATGAAGTTACCTTCCCGCAGGACAAGCCAAGCGTTTTCTTCTTTATCACTACATACACCTGAGGACTCTGTCAGCAGCAACTGGTCGAGTTGCATCAGAATATGGATCAATTAGAAGGCATGGACGTCAACATGTACATCGTCAGCCACGATCAGCCCGAGCAGCAGCTTGAGCTGTATAATGCGCTTGAAGAAAAAATGGGGCACAGCCTCCCATTTGTGTCAGACCCTGAAATGAAGCTCATTGAACGGGCTGATATGAAAAATGGCGACTCCGCCTACAGAGGCTACGCTTTAATGGATACAAAAGGCAATATTGTGTTCAACAAGGTCAATGACCATTGGGGAGAAGAAATCGATAAAACCGCAGAAGACATAAAGAAAGAATATGAGGAGCTTTCCAAATAAAGACGAAAAAAAACACGCTTGAGAGCGTGTTCATGAATCCCTGTCTTTATCTGTGAACTGGAGCATGGCGATTACAAACATACCGAAACTGATCATCAAAGACAACACTTCAAAGGTACCCATTTATACATCGCCTCCTTATCTTCAGCCTTCCCGGAACCAAACTTGTCCTATACTCCGGATAAGTGCCCATTTGAAAATCCGTCCAAAAGGCCTAAAAAGAGTCAGCCACATTGCAATATTGCATGTGACTGGCTCTTTTTTTGTAGGAAACCTCTATTTTCTTGAGCATTACTTGAAAATTGCCCCATTTTTATGCGCAATTAATTCAGATTTATCTGCGCAAAGCTTGAATTTATATGCTATCCAAATTTATGTGCTGATAAGCGATTTTTACTTGCGCATAGCCAAATTTATGTGCGGATAAGCGATTTTTACTTGCGGATAGAAAAATTTATATGCGCTTAGCTCTTATACCGACCTTTCTTTTCAGAATGTCAGCGGGGATAATAAAAAAACAGTGCATTTTCATGCACTGTCAGCTCCCGCTCAACCATTTAAAGCAAAACGGTGTTTCCGTTTTGATCACTTTCTGCATGTATCGAATCCCCCTCATATGGGAGTTCTATCTCAATCTTCGTGCCTTCCCCAACTTTACTTTCGACTATTAAGCGGCCATTATGGTTTTCGATAATTTTATAGCAAATCATCAGTCCCAGACCGGTTCCTTTTTCCTTTGTCGTATAGAAAGGTTCTCCCAGACTTGAAATCCGGTCTTCTGATATGCCTACACCCTGATCGATGAATTGAACGGAAATGGTATTGTCCGTCTTTTTCAAGACTTTAATGTTTAACTGGCCTCCGCCTGGCATTGCTTCAATGGCATTCTTAATAATGTTAAGGAAAACTTGTTTCAGTTGATTCTTTTCACAATGAATCATTGGGGCATGAATATTATTTTCTACTGTTATTTCGACATTGTTTAAAATGGATTGGGTGCTGCTCAAAAGAATCACTTGGTTGATTAATTTAGTAAGGTCCTGTTTTTCGAAAATGTCTGCAGTCGGTTTTGCAAGCACTAAAAATTCGCCAACGATTCCATTTATGCGGTCCAGTTCTGAAAGTACAATGTCAAAGTATTCATCTTTCTGGCTATTTGACTTGAAGAGCTGGACAAACCCTTTGATAGAAGTAAGAGGGTTACGGATTTCATGTGCGATTCCGGCTGCCATCTGGCCGAGAAGTGCCAGTTTTTCTGATTTTTGCAGGAGCATTTCCTGTTCCTCTTTTTTATCAGAAATATCTGCTCCAATCGAGAGAACAGCCTCTTCCCCTTCAAATTCAACATAAAGTGATGAAACTTCAAAATACCTCCTGGTTCCATCAAAGCGTTTTACCTGATATTCTATATTGTTTAAAAGCTGCTTTTCTGCCTTAATGTATTGATATCTTTCCTGCAAACGGCCCATATAGTCCATTTCGATAAAGTCAAGAAGCGACCTGCCAATTAATGCACCTTGATCTGATGCCGATAACACGCTGACAGCAGCAGAGTTTGCATATAAAATTTCAAAGTCCTTATGTATGAGAACGGAAACCGGCAGTGATTCCAGAAGCAATTTGTAGCTCTTCTCGCTGGCCCGCGCTTTTTCTGCGTAGTACCTGCTTTTGTCAAACTGCCAGCCGACAAACCAGGCAATACATGTAAATAGAAAAAAATCAAAAGTAAAAAACGTTTCATGCGAGAAAATGGATTGATAAGAGGTAAATAAAACCGAAATAAGCACAAGTGAAATTTGACCTGTCCGTTTACTCATATAGTCCTCTTTTTTGTGTATTTTCTATTATTTTAGCATCAAATGTGAGGTTAACGGTATCATTTTCAAAAAAATTTATTAAGTGAACAAGTCTCTTATCTATTAAATTATAAAAAAACCCGCCCGGGGGAGCTGATAATCCCCGAGCAGGTTAAATTAACTTATTTCTTCTTAGGAGCAAGCTCTACTGCCTGACGCATGGCTTCCATTAAGCTTTTCTCGTCAGCTATGCCTTTTCCGGCAATATCGAAGGCTGTACCGTGATCAACGCTTGTACGAATGATGGGAAGACCGACTGTGATATTAACCCCCGCATCCAGCCCTAATACTTTAACTGGCCCATGCCCCTGATCATGATACATGGCTACGACAATATCAAAATCGCCGCGGACAGCTCTGAAAAATAATGTGTCAGCTGGCAGCGGCCCTATAGCATCAATGCCCTCTGCCTGTGCTTTCTCCACTCCAGGAATGACTTTTTCTTCCTCTTCGCCATACCCGAATAATCCATTTTCACCTGCATGAGGATTGATTCCGCAAACAGCAATTTTAGGTGATTCAATGCCCGCTTTTTTCAAAGTGTCATGGGCAAGCTTCAGCACATGGTACACTCTTTCAGGATTGATCATTTTAACTGCATCAATAATTCCGACATGTGTTGTCACATGGATAACCCTTAAGTTTGGTGCGGATAGCATCATGGAATAATCTTTCGTATTGGTCAAATCCGCTAATATCTCTGTATGACCTGGATACATATGGCCACCCTTTTGCAATGCTTCCTTGTTTAAAGGTGCAGTACAGATCGCATCAATTCGGTTTTCTTTTGCCATTTCGATCGCTTTAGCCAAATATTGGAATGCTGCGTCTCCAGCTTCCGGAGATACCTGACCAATGGGAAGGTCTTCCGGCAAAAGGTCCAAATCAAGGCAATGTACTACCCCATGCTTATAAGGGATCTCGTTTAACTGCTCTGCCTTTACCGCTTCAATAACAAGCCCGCTGCCAACAAATGATTTGGCCCGCTCTAGAATTTTTTTATCACCAATGACAAGCGGGTTGCTTATTTCATACATTTCAGCATCTGCCAGGCTTTTTAAAATAATTTCCGGCCCTACGCCCGCTGCATCCCCCATTGTAATGCCTACTACTGGTTTAGTTTGACTCATTGCACTCAACCTTTCTTGTCATATAATGTATTGCGTTAACCAGGGATTGCTCATTGCCGAATCCCCCTGCTTTTGTAACAGCCCAATAGCTTTTACCCTTGCTGCGCAGCCGGCCAAATGGGAGACCCGGTTCTATTTCTGTGTGAAGCTCCATTTCCTGAATTCCCAATTCTGAACAAGCAGCTTTTGCTATGTCTCCGCCTGTTAAAATCAAGCCGTCGAGTTCCGGGAACTTATTTACAAGTCTGTTTGCAATTTGCCCCAGTCCCATGGCAATCCTTTCACCAATTTGCTTTCCTGATAATCCTATTGCTTCTCCCGCTATACGGGCTGCATCCCGGTTCTGATCGGAAGAATCCACATAAACAACAAAATGGCTATTATCCTGGTTTTGTCCAATTTTTTCAATGACTCCTTCAAGATCTATTGATTGATTAACCAATTGGACAGGATTGATTTCTGCAAAATAAGATTGATCAAGTTCTCTAATACGGGTAAGCTGTTTTTTTGTAACCTGTGACAGACTCCCTGAAACTGTGAGTGTTTTCCTGATGTTATTAGCCTCATGAGCATTTTCATATTGAGATCTAAGCTTTAGTGCATCGGGTAAATATTCAACTAGAGCTCCAGAGCCAGTCCAAATAGTTTTCTTCTGAAGGCTTGTGAAAATCTCGGCAATTAACTGGAGATCCTCTTCCCTTTCACTGTCGCAAACAATCCAGGTTTTCCCCGCCGCAACAGCACTTTCAATGAATTCAAAAATATCTGCTTTGTCTCCGCGGATCAAATTCAGATCAAGCAGGGCAATATCCTTTCCTGCATCCTTATTTAACATGTGAGGAAGAAAGCTTTCCTTTACAGGTGTCTTTGGATCCCTTCCAAACTCTGTTTCTGTAATCAGTTTACCATTTACATAATGATGTCCAGACACCGTTGTACGATTCATTTTTGGAAACGCAGGGGCAATAACAACGATTTCCGGGCGATATACCTTTTCAAGCGCTGCCAGTTCAACTGATATATTTCCTCTTAAAGTTGAATCTACTTTTTTATAGACATGAGCATAGCCTTTATCCAAAAGAAGAGAAGCAGCTTTTTCCACTGCTTCATATGCTTCTTCTTGTGTTTTTGCACGGCTGTCAGTATCAACAATTAAGACATCAGGATCAGATTGAATGTTTTTCCCGGTAAAATCCATCATAACAGTGGCAGTCAGCCCTTTTTTCGCCAGCTGTACTCCTGAATCATTAGCACCCGTTAAATCATCCGCTATAATTCCAAATTTTTCAAACACAAGAACCACATCCTTAGCCATTAACTTTCGTCAGGTTTCCTTCTTTAAACTCATAGCCTTTTCTCTCTAGACGCTTAACCAAAAACGCTATATACAGCGGAAGCAGGATTGCGGTTGTCACAGTAGATGCCGCAACTTGAACTGTAGCCAATTCAGCATACTGAGCAAAACCTGCACTTGCTGCTGCAATGGCAGCTGGTGTTGCTACCGCATTCCCGGCAGTCGAGCCTTCAGCAGCACCTACAATTGGGTTCCACTTAAGCGCTTTAAACACTAGATATCCAGCTGTACCAGTTACGAATACTGTTAATAGACCAAGAATAATACCTGATAGACCGCCTTCTACAATTGCACCGAAGTCAATTCCCATTCCAAGGGCGAAAGCGAAAAATGGAATGAGCATGGAGCTTCCATTATCAAGGAATGCACGCATTTCTTCATCCAGGTTACCCAATACCATACCTACCAGGATTGGAAGCAGTACGGCAATGAATGATTGCAATGAGAACATGCCATCTACGAAGCCCATTGCACCAAATATGGATAGAGCAACCATTGTTAAAAACGGACCGTCATTTAGAGCCAGCAATGAATAAGCTGCACGGTCTTCCTTGCTTCCGTACTGGCCAACAAGTGCGACGAATAGGCCGCCATTACTGTTAGTCATAGCTGCAATAATCGCAATTGGAGCCAAGCCTAGCCATAGACCGTTTTCACCTGCAAACATGTAAGCGATTAAACCAAATGCCACACCAACTACCCACTTAGTAGTTAAAAGGGTTGCCCCTTTTCCAATTGAAACACCAAATGACTTTACGTTAATTTGAGCACCTGTACATAATAGGAATAAAGCGATTAAAGCTGATGCACCGTCTACAAACAATGCTTCAGTAAAATTTCCGATACGGAGTAAATCAGGTGCAAAAGTGTTAAGTATTGCTGCAATTAGCAACGGAACTACCATCATCCCGCCTGGAATACGTTCAAGAGTTGCTTTGAACTTCATAATTTTAACATCCCCTTTATATGTGTTTCAATTTTAAACAATTAGTGAAAACGATTACAGTTTCATATTAAACGCTTTCAATGCAAAATTCAACACTTTTTGAAGAAAAATAGTTTGGTATTTTCTAGTTTTGTATTTTATGTTGCAATTTTAAACACTCAGTAAAACAAAAAAGAAGCTGAATACTACTGTTTCAGCTTCCTCCACAATGTCGACCGATTAATGCCTAACCGTTTTGACACCTTTGTTTGATTTTGGTTTTCCTCTTCCATAACTGCTTCGATAATTCGTTTTTCAATCTGATCCAACGTTCCATTTAACAGACTGTCTTCAATTTGAACAGGACGCTGCTTGCGATTCAGCTGTCTTAAAACAGACTCTTTACTGATGGTATAGCCTTTCTCAGCTGCTAAGACATCAAAAAGGAATGCTTTCAGCTCAGCGGTATTGCCAGGCCATTTATATTGCTCCAGCAGCTCCATCGCATCCTCCCTGATTTTTACAGCGGAGGTTCCATACTGCTGATGAAAATGTGCAATAAAGTAAGCTGTTAAAGCTCTTATATCATCCTTGCGTTCTAATAAAGAGGGGATATAGATGCGAACTGTTTCTTCGTTATAAAGAAGGGAATAGAACTCTTGCATTTCACTGGATAGGGATAGAATTACTTCTTTCCCTGATTCTGCCCAATTCTGACACTGCTTAAACAAATGGGGTTTCTCTTCTGCTGATATGTCCTCAGCCCCGTAAACATATATTGCTCGGATGTCGTCATCAAAGGGATCCAAACCTCTTCTTGCTTCCTTTGCATGTATAGAAAGCAGCAAACCGGCCCCCCGATGCTTTAAGTAATGGATATAGCGTGCTAATAATCCTTTTCCAGTGCCGGCAGCACCAATTAAAAGCCATAAATTTCGGTTTGTTCCTGCAGATATAGCAGCCAGACAATCTTTCATTGCGTCACTTTCATGGATGATCATCGGCAGCTGAGACACTGATTCCACGTTAAGATCTTCTGAAGAACTCTTCATATGATTAAGCTCTTTAATAATAAATTGAGTATAGATTTCATCGGCAATTTCAAGGCTTGAAACCTGAACTTTAAGCATATCTTCCTTAATACCTTCAATCATTTCAACGGACTCTGCATTTCCCTTCCGGTGTACAAGACTCTGTAAATCTCTTACGAGTATGGGAGGAGAAGAAAAAGTATTCCATTGTTCAAATACACATTCAGCATTACTGTCAAAAATGATAATATTGTCAGTGTTCTCCTTAATAATTGCCCGAAGCAGGTCATTTTCCTGCTGTTTTCTGCGAAAAGAATGATACACCGATTTCACTTTAAGGAATGCATCAAAGATAGCTTCACGGCCGGATTGTATCAGGATTCCCTCGAGCCCTGCTTTAGCAGCGGCTTCCACAGTTACAACGTCACCCATGATCAATTCAAAACCCTTGGATTTCAGTTCCAGAACAAGTGCTTCTACTTCCTCTTCCTTTTGAATCGTAAAAACCTCTATACCAATATCCAATATGTCAGTAATCGTTTTGGCGCCAAGCGTTATGTTGGAAAAGCCCACAATCGCTTTCTTACCTGGAAAATCATTGGCAAGGGTTAACACCCGAAGCATATCGTACCCGGATACCTGAATATCAATAACAGGGATATTTGTTTCCTGCTGGACCAGCTTTGCGGTTCCACCCCTGCTGATGATCATATCAATACCTTCAGATTCGGCATTTTTCGCATGCGGGAGTGCCTGTCCCAGATTTCCAGTTGCTATTTTAATGTCCAAATCTTTTTCCTCTTTCCTGCATTCCTCAATTAATGGAAGCATAGCAGGATAAGGGGCAATAAATAATGTCTTTATTTTCATCACATTCACCTAAATGTATCTTACCATTCATTTTAAAGGCACACCAATAATTAGGAAAATAGCTTTGAAATCTAGCTATACAATATACAAGCTGCAATTAGACAATGGATCGGCCAGTTACTTCTTTATCTGTCCATTCCCTTTAACAATATATTTCGTCGAAGTCAGAGCCGGCAGTCCCATCGGACCACGGGCATGGAGCTTTTGTGTGCTGATCCCGATTTCAGCGCCGAACCCAAACTCGAATCCATCCGTGAAGCGTGTGGATGCATTATGATAAACTGCCGCTGCATCGACTTCATTCAGGAATTTTTCCACATTATCAGGGTTTGAAGAAACAATGGCCTCAGAATGGCTGGTGCCGTAGCGGTTAATATGAATGATTGCCTCATCCACGCTTTCCGCCACTTTCAATGCGACTTCCAAGCCTAAATATTCAGTGGCCCAATCTGCTTCCACAGCTGGGATGATCTTTTCCCCGCACACACCTTCATCGCCGTGAATGGTAACCCCTTTTTCCTTTAGTGCAAGCACAAGTTCATTCAGGCCATCCCACTCTTTGTGCACAATGATCGTTTCACATGCATTGCAAACGGATGGGCGCTGTGTTTTCGCATTGATGGCAATGTTGATCGCCATTTCCTTATCAGCACTTTCATCAATATAGACATGACAGTTGCCTGCACCTGTCTCAAGTACTGGGATTGTAGAATTTTCAACAACTGTCTTAATTAGCTTTGCCCCTCCCCGCGGAATCAGGACATCCAGGTATTCGTTCAGTTTGAACATCCCTGAAGCGGTTTCCCGGCTCGTATCCTCAATAAGCTGCACGGCATCAGGCGGCAAGTCGCTCTTTTCCAAGGCATGATGAATCACTTTCACAATTGCTTTATTGGAATGAATGGCAGTAGAACTTCCGCGGAGCATAACAGCATTCCCAGTCTTCAAACATAAGCTGGATGCATCGACCGTGACATTCGGACGCGCTTCATAGATCATGCCCACAACGCCAAGCGGGACCCTTACTTGTGTAATGGTGAGTCCGTTCGGACGCTCCCATGAGGATAAGACCTCACCAACCGGATCGTCCAGGTGAGTAAGCTGGAGTAATGCGTCCGCCATATCCTGAAGACGGGCTTCATTTAAACGCAGACGGTCTAACAAAGCATCACTCATTCCATTTTTCTTTCCTGCTTCCAGGTCTTTCTCATTTTCTGCTAAAATAAAATTCTTCTCCTGCATCAGCTGCCCTGAGATCAGTTCAAGCGCATGATTCTTTTGCTGTGTAGTTTTTTTCGCCAGCTCTGCAGCTGCCTTTTTCGCTTTTTTCCCTTTTAGAATCAATTCCATTATCTTGTCTCCCTTCTTTTTTGGCTTACCCAATGATCCCGGTGAATGACAACCCGGCGGTCGCTTCCAGCAATCTGCATTGCTTCCGAACTGGATAACCCCCTAATAGCCCACAGCTCATCGGATGAGAAATTAACCTGCCCTTTGCCGATCAAATCTCCTTTGGGTCCAATCACTTCCACGACATCATGAACATGAAAATGGCCGGTAATGGTGGTCACTCCTGCAGGCAGAAGGCTTTTCCCCTGAGTTAATATAGCTTGTGCAGCTCCGTGATCCACTTCGATTTTCCCATTAGGAACAGAATGCAGTGCAAGCCATTGCTTGGAGGTTTTGACACTTGGCTGGGAGCTGGTTCCAATATAAGTCCCATCCCCTTTGCCTTCGAGGATTTCAATCAGCTTTTCCGTACCATTCCCAACCCCTATAAAAACTTGCAAACCCAGTGCCAAGGCTGTCCTGGCAGCAGCGAGCTTCGTCATCATTCCGCCGGTTCCCACTTTTGAACCTGACCCTGCTGCAGCATTCATCAAGTCATCGGTTATTTCTGTTATATAATTGAACTTTTTCGCAGCAGGATTCGTACGGGGATTTGAATCATAAATCCCGTTCACATCCGTCAGTATTATCAGTCGCTGTGCCTGAATCAGGCCGCTTACAAGTGCGGACAGCATATCATTATCGCCAAAGGCCAGCTCTTCAATCGATACTGAGTCATTTTCATTAATGATCGGAAGAACATTCCGTTTCAATAGTTCGGACAATGTTGCATGTGCATTTTGGTATTGCTCCTTATGCAGGAAGTTTTGTCTTGTCAGCAGCAATTGCGCCGCTACGATGCCATGCTTTTTAAATTCTTCGGTATATCCCTGCATTAATAGCCCTTGACCGACAGCAGCGGCCGCCTGTTTTCCGGCGATCGTCACCGGGCGGGTAGGATAGCCAAGATCCGCAAACCCTGCGGCGACGGCTCCGGATGATATTAATATCACTTCATGGCCCTTCTCTTTCAGCCGAGAAAGGGCAGCTGCGTGTTCCTCCAGCTTTTCAATACACAGTCCGCCATTCATATTTGTCAGCGAGCTGCTTCCGATTTTTACAACAATCCGTTCCCTTTTCACTTTACGCCACCACCTATGAGAAAAGCGCAAGCGCCTTGCCCACCCCCGACAAGCACAAGACGGGCCTCCCGGAAAGGCGTCCTTTGCCTTTTTAGGAGGATCGGCTTGTGACCTCGAGGGGGTAGGCTGCTTGCGCTAGACAGTTCTCGAAGTTCAAAATATTTTCTTAAATTTGTAAAAAAAAGCCCTCCCGTCCCTGTAAAAAGGACGGAAGAGCTTAGTCTTTCGCGGTACCACCTTCATTGGCACTTCACACAGCAAGTGCCCGCTTTGAAAATCCTTTAACGCAGGAAATTCGGCCAGGTTTGCCTGGCAGCTCAAGGGCTAGGTTCAATAGCTTTGCAGGCTGCAGGATCTTTCAGCCGGTGAATCCCGCTCTCTTCTAACCTGAGTTCTACTTACTGGTTCCCTGTCATGGCTGTTGGTTTCTTCTTATAATTAGAATTATTATGCATCCTCCGGTATTTTATGTCAATAATTAATTCGCTGATTTAAAGGATTAAATTCTCTACACAAGTTTTCCAACTGTGTGCAATACGGTATGATAATGCACGCACAATCGGGAATGCTAATAAAAAATGACTAGAGGGAGGATTTACATATGGAGTCAAACGGAAAGCAGTTATCCATATTTTCTCTGGGCGGCATCAATGAAATTGGAAAAAACATGTATGTGATCCAATATGATGACGATATTGTCGTGATTGATGCTGGGGGTAAATTCCCTGATGAGACTTTATTGGGGATTGATTTGATCATTCCGGATATCACATACCTTGAGGAGAACAGGGATAAAATCCGCGGACTGATTGTAACTCATGGACATGAGGATCATATTGGCGGGGTTGCCTATCTTCTCAAAAAAATCAATATGCCGGTTTATGCTACGCGATTTACGCTAGGGCTGATTGAATTAAAATTAACGGAGCATCGCCTGCTTGGTGATTCAGAGCTAATAAGCATTGATTCTGACTCTCGCCTTGATTTCGGTGAAATAGGGGTGAGCTTTTTCAAGGTGAATCACAGCATACCAGACTGTCTGGGAATTGTTTTCAATACGCCAGAGGGTAATGTTGTCCATACCGGCGATTTTAAATTTGACTTAACACCTGTAAATCAGGAGCATGCTGATATTCATAGGATGGCTGAAATCGGCCGCAGCGGAGTGCTGGCCCTTCTTTCAGAAAGCACAAACGCTGAGCGGACTGGCTTTTCTCCAACTGAACATATTGTCGGAGAAAACATTGAGGAAGCATTTATGAAAGCACCGCGCAAAATCATCATCTCAACTTTCGCTTCCAATGTGAGCCGTGTTCAGCAGGTTGTGGCCGCCGCGATAAAAAATAACCGAAAGCTGGTCCTGCTTGGGCGAAGTATGGTAAATGTTGTGGATGTGGCCATTGAACGCGGATACCTGACAGTTCCCGAGGGGATGATTGCCAATCCAAGAGAAGCCGTGAATCTGGCTCCTGAAAAGGTGTGCATACTATGTACCGGCAGCCAGGGTGAACCGATGGCTGCCCTCTCACGCCTCTCTACAGGAAATTACCGTGATGCTGAGATTCATCCTGAGGATACCGTGATTTTAGCAGCATCCCCAATCCCGGGCAACGAACGCGATGTATCTAAAATCATTGACAATCTGTTTAAGCTGGGAGCCCGCGTGATATACGGTTCAGGAAGCTCAACAGGGATGCATGTGTCCGGCCACGGCTATCAGGAAGATTTAAAGCTTATGCTCACATTGATGAAGCCGAAATACTTTATTCCGATTCACGGTGAATACAGAATGCTTCACCACCATAAATTGCTTGCTGAATCCATCGGTGTTGAAAACGGGCATACTTTTATCATTAAAAATGGGGATGTCGTGGATATTGAGAACGGAGAAGCACGCCAGACAAGGCGGGTACCTGCCGGAGATACTTATGTTGATGGAGTGGGTGTTGGTGATATTGGCAGCATCGTGCTCCGCGACAGAAAGCAGCTGTCCGAGGATGGCATGATTGTGATCGTGCTGACCATGAGTAAGAGTGAGCGCAAAATGATATCAAGACCTGATACGATATCACGGGGTTTTGTCTACGCACGGGAATCCGAAGATCTGCTGAGAGAAATAAATCGGATTGTGGAGAAAACCGTCAATGATCTTCCAGAACAGGATAAAAGCCAGTGGAATGTCATCAAGCAGAGCATCAAGAAATCACTTGGGCAGTATTTATTTGAAAAAACAAAGCGCAAACCAATGATCCTGCCGATTATAATTGAAATTTAAACGAAAAGAGGCAAGCCGTAAACGGCTTGCCTTTATCGCAGTCTACTGGACAGTATGACCCCCACCCTTTGATTCATAGGGTCCTTGGTGGATCACAAGCGGTCTAACTGACCGTATAGGCCCGATTGGTTCAACTAACAATCAGTGGGGAAACCACCCGCTGATTGAAGTTTCACTTTATCTAAAGGGCTGCTTATCCGCGGCGTCCGCCTCGGCCGCCCCGCTTTCCTTCAGTATTGCGCTTTAATGACGAAATATTTTCTTCACTCGATTTTAAGAATTTTGCCATTTTGTCTTCAAAGCTTTCCTTTGGCTTAAAGTTTCCTTTAGAACGGAAATCTCTGGAACCGCCGCGGCGATCATCTCTTCCCTGGCGCGGCGGGCGCTGAGAATAAGAAGATTGGCCTTCCGGTCTGTCCACTGCTTTTTTGATGGAAAGGGCAATTTTGCCTTCCTTCTCGCTAAGCACTTTAACAGTTACCTCATCGCCAACTTTTAAATGCTCATTCACATCTTTAACATAGCTGTCAGCTACCTCACTAATGTGAACAAGACCTGTCGTACCGCCTGGCAGTTCGACAAAAGCTCCGAAATTTGTAATACCTGTTACTTTTCCTTGTACCTTACTTCCAATTTCGATTGACAAAAAAACTTCCCCCTCGGTAGTGTTAACAACGTCTTATTATAACTTTTTTTTAAGATAATTTCAACGCCCGCGATATCCCTCCGATATTCTACCCGTTAAAATTAGGGATAAATCATATTTTTTGTTCAAATTTATTAAAATTTATATGTTTAATTGTATGTTCGGCCATTAAATTAACTAATTTTGTATGCGGATGGCACTCTTTTATATTGAAAAAAATTTTATGTGCGGATACCGTGTTTTTATGTGAAGATAAAAATTTTTATGTGTGCATAACGCTTTTTTATGTGCGGATACTAGATTTTATTTGCGGAAGGTTAATTTTAGCCGAATATTAAATTTCCAGTTTGAATCATTGATCATATTAAAATTTTCAAACTAAAAAAGCTCCTGAAACAGGAGCTTAAACCTTACACTGTATGACCTTCCTGAAGAACCTTCCTGCTGAAATGGCGCTTCATTATAATCCCATACAGGGACGCCAATACCTGCTGAAAGAGCATGCCGATGACGACAGGAACGGCAACTGGAGCGGGAAAATAAGTGACTGCCAGGACAGAGCCAACACTGATATTCCTCATCCCGCCATTAAACGTAACAGCCACTGTCGTGCCCTGATCGTATTTCAGTAAACTTGCGATGATGAAAGAGATAAGATAGCCCATAAACGCCACACAAAATACAGTGATCCCGATGAGGACCAATTTAAGATTTACTTCCTTCAGATACGGGGCAACAACAGCTCCATTCAGCATAACCACAATGGCCATTCCAAGCTTTGAAAAAGGAGAGAGGCGGCTGCTTAAGGCTGCAGCGCTTTTTCCTGCAAATTGATTGAAGAGCATGCCAAGAAAAGAAGGCAGAACAATCATGCCGAATAATCCAGCCATCATCGGCACAGCATCGATCTGTACAGATTTCTGGAAAAATATCGACAATGTCAGCGGAACAATAAATGGTGACAGAAAGGTATCTGCCAGAATGATGGACAATGTCAGCGGAATATTGCCGCGATAAATGGAAACCCAGATGAAGCTGGATATGCCGGTCGGAATGGCCATAGCCAATACCAGCCCGGTAATGGTTAAAGAATCATCACCGAACGCAAGTGTACCGGTGCTCCATGCAAAAAGAGGCATTAAAATATGAAGCAAAAACAATATGAGAAAAAGCGGCTTTGGATGATGAATGATTTCTTTTAAACTGCTAAAACTCGAGTTCAGGCTGCCTGAAAACGTCATAAACGCAAAAACCCAAGGAATGATAAAGGCAAAATCCTTGATATAACCTGCGAGCATAACACCTAGAACCACGCTTATTGGAGTAATCAATGGCATCATTTTCTCCAGCTGTTTATTTATTTGACTTAGCACACTGAGTACTCTCCTTTTCCGAATAATTGTTTACCTAACTAATTATTTTATCATAATCTGGCTGGTTATATATCAAAATAGTGAAAAAGAGCCAAAAATCGGCTCTTTTCATTATCTCCGTTTTTCCGGCATATATTTCAGCCATTTTCCCAGTCTCCAGCTGTTCACTCCATACCCTGCAAGCGCAATGGCTGCTATGCCTGCGGATAACTGCATGATCAGCGTTTCTTCTAAATAAATGCCAAAGCCTGACCCAGTTAAACCTAGCATGAATAGCTGAAAAAGCTGCTTTTTCCGATTTTCATAGATCGTAAACTGAAACTCCCTTCTTTGCCCGGCCTCTTTCATTTTTTCCAATTTACGCGGTGTTTCCAGGAATTCCGCTGCTGAATGAAAAATGTTAAAGAGCGGCTGGGATTGAATAATGCTCCAAATAAATGACCATTTATTCCCCTGTGAGCTTAACCACTCTGTAAAAACTGGTTTGCCAAGGTCAAGAAGATCATCTTCCGGTGCAAGATGATGAACAATCCCTTCTATTGTCATAAATGACCTGCCCAGAAAAACAAAGCGGGTTGGCACCTGGATCGGAAGAGCAGCAATCAGATCATTTAGTTCAAGCTTAAGAGCCACTAAATCCATATCCTTTATCTGATTTAGGTCAAATGCCATCCATTCTGACAGCAGCTTTTCCATTGTTTCCGCATTAGCTTCCGGCAGAAAAAATCCTAGCTGTGACAGACACTCGACTACTTTACTGTAGTTTTTAGCGAGAATGGATTCAATTAAATTCTGAAAAGAGACTGCATCTTTTTTTGAAATTTCACCAGCCATGCCGAAATCAAGAAGAATGATCCGTCCCTCCCTTGTGAACAGCACATTTCCTGGATGAGGATCGGCATGAAACATCCCAGGTTCCAGCCATTGCAGCAGGAAGATCTTCATCAAACGGCGGGCCAGATCCTGACGGGATATCTCAAGCTTTTCAACCGCTGCCGAATCATTGATCCTTTTTCCCTCCACCCATTCCATGACAAGCACTTTTGAGGTGCAAAACTCCTGATGCACGTCGGGAATTTTAACCACCTCACTATCTTTAAAGCGCTCCTTAAAATAAAGCAAGGTTTCCTTCTCCTTTTTAAAGTCAAGCTCCCGCCCAATAACCTGCTTAAGCTCCTGAAATAGGACTTTTAAATTAATGAATCCCTTAGGAATAGGGACAAACCGATCCGCAAACCAGACTAGAATACTTAGGGTCCGGAAGTCGGTATGTACGATTGATTGAATATCTGGACGCTGCACTTTAATAGCAACAATTGAGCCGTCCTGCAGAGCGCCTTTATATACCTCTCCAATCGAAGCTGATGCTATGGCTTCTTTATCAATCGCTACCACCTTTTTAGAGAGCTCGCTGCCCCACTCTTCGTTTAAAATCCTCTGAATCTCACTCCATTCCGATGGCGGAACTTTATCGGTCAGGTCTTGAAGCTCCTGAATGAATGCATTTGGAAGCAAATCAGAACGAATACTGATGAACTGACCAATCTTAATCAGCAGCCCTTCCAGTTCAAAAAGTGTTGTCCGGAATCTTTTCCCGATGCCAGACCATAAATGTTCCCATTCTGCTCCTGATTTGCGGGTCCATTTATACCAGTAAATTTGAAATATAATGAGAAGTGCCAAAGAAAACACTTTGTACATGCGGAACAATTTACTTCTCGCTTTCATTTCCATCATCTTCTTCCCAAGTAAGATGTACTGTATTATTCTGTAATACAGGCTGAATACCCTTTTCTTTTATACGGTGTCATGTTTAAAAAGTTTCATAACATGAAAAACAGCCTGTCCTTACACAAAGGACAAGCTGTCTGCTTGATTCTGCTGGATATACTGATGAGTTAAGTTAACAATCTTTTCTTTATCATGGTCCATGGATGCCACATGATAAGAGTTATAGAGAGATATAGCTTTCTTTTTCGCGGAGCCAATCTTCTCCAAAATAAAATCTGTACACTCTGCAGGTACAACATGATCTTCTATCGACTTAAAGCCTAATACAGGTGTTTTGATGGACGGCAATAAAACTGGTGTTCTTTCCATGATCTTCTGCAATTCGAAGATGGAGGGGACCGGAACTCTCCCGTACGTAATTTCCTCTACATCCTCTTTTTTAATATCAGGTGCACCTTCATCAATGTATCTGGGATTTGTTTTCCCCTTTAAATATTCATAACATGGAACCCGGAGAGCGGCATTTATTAACACAATACCTGCAATTTCCGGATATTTATTAGCCAGCCATAATGTCAATGCGCCACCCATCGATTGCCCTGCAGCATAAACATATGAGCATTTTTCTTTTAAAAATTGATAACCCTTTTCTGCTTCAGCAAACCAATCCTCATGAGAGGTTTTTTCCATATCTTTAAAATGTGTGCCGTGGCCTTTAAGCCTTGGAGCAAAGACGGTGTAGCCAAGCTTTGCAAATGACTCTCCCAAAAACCGCACACTCTGGGGAGTCCCAAGAAATCCATGTGTGATCAAAATCCCGATTTCACTGCCTTCATAATAAAAGGATTCTGCACCATTTAAAACTGGATAACGTTCTCTCATCACACTGTTCCTCCCTCAGAATTGATTAACCACATTATATAACCCACTATTCCGACCTGTCAACTTGTATTTAAAGGAATACAACCCCCCTAAAAAATAGGAGTGTGCCATTTAAGAATAGGTGCGGTCTGATTCTCAGTTTCTAATTTCAGAACTACCACGATCATGCCTCCCTATGTCTCATGAAATAAATTATTGGGCTCACGGCTCCCAGAATGACAATCACAAGGAACATCCAAAATCCGCTTCCTCCTCCCAACCCTAACTCATCGGCAAGAATGGCTTCAAAAAATAAAACCTGGCCAGATATTATGATTGAAAGAATGGCAAATGCCATAACCGTAAATCCGTTCAAGAAACCCTGCAAGGCTTTAGGAAGCCAAACAAGAACAAATAGAATTACAGCAATTAAAAGGAAACTGGAAATCACCGGCCTCAATAATGTAAAGGTTCCATCTGTTACAAAAGATTCGTAAGTGTACATAATTCCCCTAATTATTTCTAAATTAGTATTATTTTACAATTAAACAGGTGTTGATGCCACCCTAAAAAACGGCTGCACTATTATGTGCAGCCGTTCGGCCATTCTTTAATATCTCTCAAGTAATTCAATAATCACTTTAAATGTTGAGGTTGTATCCATATAGGCGTATTTGCCTTTCCCATTAAAAAAATTGCCAGTTTGTATGACAGGATATCCCATTCCTTCCAGCAATCTGATTTTTTCATCCAGGTTATCGACAACGAACGAAATATGATGGACACCTTCACCGTATTTCTCCAGATGTTCCTGCCAAGTACTTGGTGAATCACCTGGTTCGATTAATTCGATTTGTATGAAAGGTGTATTGATGAACATATATCTTGATTTACCTTCTGTTGGCTGACCTCTGAAAATAACCTGTGTCATTTCACTTGGGCCTCAGGATAAACCCCGTACAGCAAGTCCTCCATCACTGGAAATCACTTCGCCTGTTATGGCACGGGATTGATCAGAAGCAAGCAATAGATACGCTCCAACATGGTCCTCACTGGTCATGGCTATGCGAAGTGGATTCCGGGATTTAATGCTTTTCGCTTTCGCTTCCGGATCGACTGCTTTCACAAACCGCTTAAGCGGATGAATGACATTGAGTGCCGTCAATGTGCCGCCAGGGGCAACCGCGTTCACCCTGATATCCGGGGCTAATTCAAAGGCAAGCTGGCGCATTAAGCCGATTTGCGCGTGCTTGCTTGCTGTATACCAGACTCCGCCCCCGTCCGGGTAAAAGCCGGCTCCGGAAACCGTGAAAATCATATTTCCATTTGTTTTTTTCAATTCTTCGACAGAAGCTTTTGCACCATTAAAATAACCTTTGACATTAATAGTAAATAACAGGTCATAGGCATCTGACATGGCCTCTGGTGTTACTTCGCTAAATTTGGCAAACCCGTCGAATACGCCGGCATTGGCAACGAACATATCCAGCTTTCCCGTCGCTTCCACAGCAGCTTCAATGGCGTGAATGTGATCCTCGTATTGAGTGACGTCCCCTTCCATGCATAGAACACGATCACCGAATTCCTTTTTCAATTGCTCGAGGCCAGCTGCTGACTTATCCAGCACCGTTACAAAGGCTCCTTCCTGTATAAAAGCCTCTGTAACAGCCTTGCCAATGCCAGAGGCGCCCCCGGTCAAATAGACTGATTTTCCGCTAAGCTGTGCCATAGTGAACGTTCCTCCTTATACAAAAATAGCAAGATTTCTGGTATTGAGTGTTGTCTGATCGACAATGAAAACCCTCTTGGACAATTTCCAGACGCCCTCTTCATATACAAATTCATCACGGCGCTCACCAGAGATCAGATCATGATGGATGTCTGTACTGCGGCTGCGATAGATTAGAAGATAACTATTTACAGATGCTTTTTCATTCGGCACATAATCTATCAGTTTCACATTGCTTACATAGCGGCGGGTGCGTGAAGGCGGAATTTCTGCCCAGGCATAATCCGTTTTTAACCGTTCGACTCTCAGGCTCAGCAACTCTATATCATCATTAAATGAAAACATATCTGCCGCATAATCCGGCCTTTCAGTGCCTTCTTTATTGACACGTACAGGCATTTGATAAATCAGGGATGAATGCATAAGGCTGAACCAGCCATCAAAATCAATATGATCAAGCAGCTCAGCTTCTCTGTAGAGCCATTGTTCAAATTCATAGGTTGCGAGCATTTTCTCTAAACTCATTCTGTATTCCCCCATTTCCAGGCATCGTTCCAGTTTACTTAAGCGTTCATGAGATCAAGCCAATAGCGATAGAAGTTCCTTTGATTTGCTTCAGAAAACTTATCATCGTAGACAACACCAGGACCGATGAAATCACTGACCGGTTCACGGTGCATCCCCATCGTATAATTGTAAACAAGTTCTTTCATAAAAGGCATTGGACCTGATGCGGCAGCGGTTATGTCAGTAAATACTTCTGTATCATCCTGCTCGAAAATGCCTGAAGGGCTAAACGTTAAAATGAAAGAATCCCTTGAACGTTTCTTCCAGTCCTCTTCCGCATTTTTCTCTACCAGGAACCAGGCGATCACTTCCATTTTATCAGGCCCAATTGGCCTCCACATCCGAACGGTTGTATTCGAAATCAGCTGCCCTTTCACTTTTGTATGCGAAATGAGGAAGCTAAGGTTTGGAAAGATGTTTCCGATCATATTTTTCAGATTGGCCAGCACATCATATTGTTCATCTGTTAAATTAGATTTATATTCAGATTTCAGCTCTTCAGGGAATGCGAAGTCAGGATTAGGAGTACCCAGATTTAAACCATGCCCGTTCATTGTGTGGATCTGGTATCCCTTTTTAGAATATGTTGCACTGGGCACCATGCCCAATTTTGCAATGGATCCATGAGTGACCATTGTGTGGTAGGAATCGCCGACAAAGTTATCTGCTCCTACCTTCCAGTTTGAATGGATGATGAATCTTTGCGGAGGGCCGACGACTTCCATTTCAGCACGTCCGGCTAAAATGTCCAAATACCATTTGAAATCGCCGAGGAAATCTGAAAGAGACTCAGCTTCTTCATTCCAGGTTCCAAAAATAAGGCCTTTATACGATTCAATCCTTATTTTGTGGAGTCCCAGCTTGGACTTATCCAGGTCAGTGCCATAAATATCCTTCTGCAGAGGCACTCCAATCAGATCACCATTGTTTTTAAAATTAAATCCATGATAAGGACAAACAAATGAAGATTTATTTCCTTTATCAGCACGGCATAATTTCATCCCGCGGTGTGTGCACATATTGTAAAAGCCGCGGATTTCATTCTCTGAATCTCTTGTAATAATAATCGAGTATCCTGCTAAATCTCTTAACATATAATCATTTTTATTTGGGATTTCTGATTCATGGCCAATAAAAAGCCAGGTTTTCATAAACACCTTTTTATGCTCAATATCGTAAATCTTAGGATCTGCGAGGATAAAGGCAGGAATGGATCCAGCCTCAGGCTGGACTGTTTCGTTTAAGTAGCCGATTGTTTCTTTTTGGGTCATTTCTTCTAAGTTCTTAGTTGTCGTTTTAATCATATGTAAATTCCCCCTTCGTCTTAAAATAAGCTTCTCCAAGGAGCGAGGAAAAGAATAAACTATTCTCTTCCTGCTATAGCACCAAACTCACATCTCATCCAACCCGGATCAATTCATCCCTATTCTTCAATGAAGCCAGGATGCTTAGAGCTGCGAGGTAGCTTGTCTTTGGATTATTAGGCATCGGGTCATTTTCGACTTGAAGCGATAGCTTTCCGAAAGAACCTGCTGCCTCAATCGTATGGCTATTTATCCTTACTGCTGGATCGGATATGATTTTAACTCCGGTATTCTCGGCACCTAATCCCGCGAGAGACAAGATAATGGAAACATTGATATTCTTAGGGAATAATCTAATGGCTTCGGCGGCAGAACCCTCAAAAAGCACATTTTCCCTATCAAGAGGGGCACCAGGAAGTGCCTGAGGAGGCTTCCTGGTGATAATGGAGACAGAATCCAGCTCACCAATCGATTTGGCTGCTTTTAAAACATCCAATCCGCCGATTGCCCCTGATGGCAAGTGAATTTTCGTATTATTTAAGATGCAAATTTCTTCAAGGCACTTATAAAATTCCTGGTCTGCCAATGCTCCAACACTGCTGACAACCAGATCTTTCCCAGAAAGCAAAATGGAAGCAGCATACTCTTCTACAGCCTCAACAGTGGCCGCTTCAATGACCAGGTCCGCATCGGATTTTAAAAGGGATTCCACGTCTGCAAAGATTTCCGCTTTAAATTCACGTGATAGTTCCTTTGCCTGTTCCTGGCAGCGGGTATGAAGGCCAATAATTTTCGCATTTGGTATTAAGCAGTCTTTATTAATGCTTTGAAGCAGGAACCTGCCTATATTCCCGCCTCCTATTAAGGCTAATTTCATATCGGTATCCCCCTAATTGGCAAAACCATAGGAATCTGCAAAAAACTCCAGGCCGCAATGCCGCGTTTCACGTGAAAGTCCGCTTTCCTTTAGGCCCGGGAAGTCCAGATGGAGATCCTGAAAAACGGTATGATTATTATGGAAAACGGCGCCGGCCTCTAACCGGTCTGCAAATTTAATCGCTTTGGATTCATCTTCTGTCCAAACAGAAGCCCTTAAACCAAATTCACTGTCATTTGCAAGGCTGATTGCTTCTTCTTCCTCTTTAAATGGAAGGATCGGAATGACAGGCCCAAACTGTTCAGCACGAACAATTTCACTTTTCTGATCTGCGCCGGTGATGATTGCAGGCAGTATGTAATAGCCTTTGTCCCAGGACTCTGGATCGAGCTGAATCCCTCCAGTGATGACTGTGGCACCGGATTTTCTGGCACGTTCGAGCAGGCCATTCACATATTCGTATTGAGCCTTATTGTTCAAAGGCCCCATCTCCGCATCAGGCTGAATGCCGTTTCCAACCTTAATATGCTGAAATTCTTTTCTAAGCTTTTCTACTAGCTCCCCGTATCGTGATTCATGAACATATATCCTTTTAATGGCTGAGCACACCTGGCCAGCTGCCCGAAGAACACCGAAACGCAGGCGTTTAATAGCGCTTTCATCCAGATTTGCATCTTCGAGAATAATAGCCGCATCATTCCCGCCAAGCTCCATGTAGACATTTTTCACTGTGCCTGAAGCAGCCCGCATGATTTCTTTCCCAGTCTCGGTACTGCCGACAAACGCAATCGTTCGGATTCGAGCATCCGAGCAAAGCTTATTGCCAATAACTCCACCTGAACCAGTTACTACATTAATGACTCCTTCAGGGAAATAAGAAGCTACTGTCTTGAGGAATGACATGATCGTTAGCGGACAGCTCGTCGCCGGCTTTACAACGACTGTGTTTCCGGCAAGAACAGCTGGGATCACCCGCTTAAACGTAAGGATCATTGGTGAATTCCATGGAGAGATCACCGCAGTTACCCCACGGGGACGCTTGCGGATTTGGACCTTCTGGGAACCGGGAATGGATTGAGGCTTCCACCATTCCAGCAGCTCTTCGGCAGCTTCCTTCATAATATCGACACAGCGCAGAAGGTCTTTTTTCGCTTCCACCAACACTTTTCCATTTTCTCGGATCAGCAAAGTTACGTTCTCTTCGACACTTGCTTTAATCTCGTCGGCAGCCAGCTTCATCCGGTTTGCCCGGTCCTCAATCTCACTTCCCGACCAGGTTCCGAAAGCCTTTGCTGCAGCAGAAATGGCCAATTCAACCTGTTCTTCTGTACACAATGCAACTTCGCCCACAACTTCCTGATGATCAGCAGGATTAAGAACATGGGCTGTATTTTCTGCCTGGATCCACTCTCCAGCTATTAAATATTTTCCTGAAACAAATGGATAAGTCGAAATCACCACAAATCACTCCCTTACAACTTTTTCGGTTTGAAAGCTTCCGCCGCACCAGGAGGCCCTCCGAATGGTTTCGCCATTGGCCCGACTGCTTCCATATCCACTACGATCATGGATGGTTTTCTCCTGTCTATTGCCTTCTCCAGCTCGGACGCGAATTCTTCCGGAGAACCGATTTGCGCAGAAGCAAATCCCATGGACTGAGCCAGCAAAACGAAATCAGGGCTAACTAAATCGACCGCTACCTGACGTCCATAGGCCGCATCCTGAATATTTCGGAGAACACCATATCCTGCATCATCAAACAGGATGACGATGATCGGAAGGCTTTCCTGTACTGCAGTTGCCATTTCACCCACATTGACCATGAAGCCGCCATCTCCAGCTAATAAAACAACTTGTCTATCCTTACATCCCATTTGTGCTCCGATTGCAGTCGGCAAGCCTTGGCCAATCCCTCCGCCTGAAGCATGAATGGATGTACGCGGCTGATATATTTCAAATAATCGGCTGCCCCAGACATTTGCCTGTACCGTAACGTCACGCACCATTACAGTATCCCGCGGGAGCAATTTACGCATAGCATCAGCTATTTTTTCATATGGTCCAAGCGTTGCTCTCAACTGAAGACGCAGTTCTTTCCTTACTGATAGCACTTCTTCCAAATATTCTTCGGAAGGCGCAAATGTTTGCTTAGCCAATTCTTCATTTACCTTTCTTAATATAAGCTTAGCATCACCTGCCAGCCCAATGGCGGCGGCATAATTACGGTTCATTGCCTGCATATCAGCATCAATGCTGATATGATTTTCAGGAACTTCTATTTTCCAGTTGGAGGTTTCATTCCCTCTAAATCTGACTCCAATGCTGATCAGAAGATCCGATTTCTTCACTAAATCTTTTGTTAATTCAAATGATGCAAAGTGGCCAATACATTGAGGATGATCCTCCGGAATGCTGCCCTTGCCTGATTGGCTCGTAATAACGGCTGCCCCGATTCTTTCCGCAAGCTCCTGCACTTCTTTGGAAGCCCCAGAGCTAATGACGCCCCCTCCTGCCCAAATGACCGGGCGGCGGGCCTGGCTGACTTTGGTTATCGCCTCTTTTGGAAGATACGATATGGAGCTGTTTTCCTGTACTGAAACATTCACTTCTTCCAATGAATAATCCGGTATAATCGCAGATTGGAAATCGATTGGGATTTCTACTGAAACAGGGCCTGAAGGTGCAGCAGCAGCTTCCTTAATCGCTTGCCTGATAACCGCTGCTGCCTGTTCAGGCCTTCTTAGCCGCATAGCTTTTTTGCAAGAACCCTCCATGATAGACAGCTGGTCTTTACATTCGTGAATATAGCCTCTGCCAGTTCCCAAATAGGGGGATGCAACCTCACCTGTTAAATGAAGGACCGGAACCCCCGCTGCCCATGACTCAATCAGTGAACCCGCTGCGTTTCCTGCGCCAGTTCCCGTACTCGTGATGACTACTCCCATTTTTCCTGTCGCACGGGCATAACCATCTGCCATATTTGCCGCACCGCTCTCCCCGCGCGAGCATACCAGATGAATACTTCCATCACGGAGGATGGCATCATAAATCGGCATATTATGAATGCTTACAATTCCAAATGCCACCTCAACACCAGCACGGACGAGTTCCTTCACTACTGCATCTGCTGCAGTAAATTCCATTTGCTCATTTGCTATTACCGGTGCAATTTCCAATTGTTCCTGTTGGCTCATCCTAATCATTCCTGCCTTTGCTTGATATTAAAGCGCTTTCCCCAGCGCTCCAGCTGTTTCAATGGTTGATCCTGAAACATAACTTGCCTGCTTTGAAGCTAAAAAGAGAATGACACTGGCTACTTCTTCTGCTTCTCCAACCCTGCCCAGCGGAATCTTCCGCTTTGCTGCAAGATCTTTGTAATATTCCTCGGCATCCATATCAGGTGCATTTTTCAATCGTCTGCGTTCCCACTGGTCTGTACGGATTAATCCAAGACTTACGGAGTTGACCAGGATATTGTCTGATGCAAGCTCTTGGGAAAGCGTTTTACTTAAGTTTAGAAGACCTGCCCTTGTAGCAGCTGTAGCAACCATATGTCTTTCAGGTTCCTTTGCCAGCGTGGCATTAATATTAATGATTCTTCCGCCTCCGCTCTTCACCAAATATGGATGAACAGCACGTACCGCATGGATAATGGCAAAATATTTTAACTGAATCTGCTCCTGCCATTGCTCATCTGTAATATCGAAGAAATGGCCCATAACACTTTGTCCGGCTGCATTAATTAAGATATCAATTCCTTCAAGCCGGGATGCTGCTGAATCGATAAAACGATTAACATCCTCTTTATTAGTTACATCACAAGTGGCGGCAAAGATCGATTCCCGGGATCCGAAATGCAATAAATGGTCAAATGCTTTATCCTTCCTCTCTGCATTCCTGCCGCATACCGCCACATTTGCACCTTCCTGAAGGAACATTTCTGCTGTTTTGAGGCCTACTCCTGAAGTCCCGCCCATTATGACTGCTGTTTTTCCTTTTAAACCAAAGTCCATCACGATACCCCTTTCAAATATCTTTAGGTTAATGCATTCACGTTAACCCAGCCTGGGTCAGGCTTTCCGCCCATCGCTGCACGTGCTTCAGGTTTTGGAGGTCCGGCTATTCCCCATTGATCCATCAGGTGTGGAACTCTTTTCCATACTCGAGCCACCCATTCTTCCTCATCTTCAATGGTTTCGAGATAACAAGTGTATTCCATGACAAATTTGGCAGGATCCTGGAAGTAACAGAAGATGTTATTTCCCGGTCCATGGCGTCCAGGCCCCCAAAGCTCCTGATAACCTGCTTTCCTGACGTTTGAAATCCCCCGCATGACTTCGTCCACTGTGTCTACCTCATAGGCAATATGATTGACAGATGCATGCTGGTCCTGGTTGAAGGCAAGTGAGTGATGCTTCCTGTTGCAGCGGAGGAAAGACATCTGGTGTTCGCTCCAATCAGTAACCTTAAATCCTAAAACATTAGTATAAAAATCTGTAATCATATCCAGGTCCGCCGTATTCATGACAACATGATTCAGCTTCACCGGATCTACATTCTTCTTATTCCAGATTGTCGTGTGCATTTCCACCCATGCTGAAAGTTCAATGCATCGGTTTTCAGGATCAGCAAAGCGAAGCCCGTAGCCTTTACCTTCTTCATCTAAATAGCCCGGCGGTGAAATAACCGGTATACCTTTGGAAGCCAGAATTTCCGCAGCCCTGTCAACGGCGTTCTTATCAACCATTCCAAATGCAATATGGTGAAGCCCCGCTTTTTCTCCCCGCTTCAAATGTAAAATATGATTCTCTGAACCAGCACCCCTGAAATAGACAGAATCCCCATCTTCGGATACCTTATCAAGACCCCAAATCTTCTCGTAAAACTCAGCCTGCTCCTCAAGAACTGGAGTAATAAGACTAATGTGCCTCAAGTGAGTAATGCCTAACATCCCATGCACCTCCAAAATAATAGATTTACAATCGTCCAATCAAAGGCTCGCGCCATGTGGAACAGGAAACATTTTTTGTTAAAGGAACCGGGATGACCCGGCAAATTTATGTGTTAGCGGTCCATCCCGGTTATATTTATTAGATTGCTAGTTTGCTTGAAAACGATTATTTTCCGTTGATAATGGCTTCTCTTTCTTTCGCACGCTGAATGCGCAGCTCCTCAAGAGCACTTCCTTTCGGATATGTAGGAAGATTTGGTTTTACGGCACCAAGCATAACCAGCATTAACGCTTCTTCATCGCCATCATTATGAATGCCGCGGTACACTCCTGGTGGAGAACTGATGCAATCGCGCTCATTCAGACGAATTTCATGAACTTCTTCCTTGCCTACTTCCTGGATAAGAGCCTTTACACTCCCTTTAAGAATAAAGAATACTTCTTCCACATCATCGTGAAGATGAAGAGGTCCAACACATCCAGCTGGAAGGACCATCGTGCTGAGTGTGAAATGCTCCGCTGCAATCACATTTGAATCATTATTCGCTGTAGCTCCGCGGCCAATATATCTCATTTGCGCCCTTTTGTACTTTGGATCAATTTCTTCCTGAAACTTAAGAACGTTCCAGTCCAAGGATCGATCTTCAAGCCTTGCTACATATTTTTTTTCAAAAGCCTGCACGTCAAATTTTTCAGCTGACATTTATTATCACTCCTAATTCTCCAGTATGTTTTATATACAAAACAATGTTTTACTTACAGGTTAATAATAAATCCCAATATTTAATATGTCAATTAAAAATATTGAGAAAAATTAAATTATTGAAACTTTGTTTTAAATATAAAACTATTATACAATTACTTTTCTATTTGGAGGAATCTGTTCTATCCGAAGCTCCGCTGCCTCTTTTTTGATTGTGAATATATAAGCTATGAAGCCCAGGCTCGCTGCAATAATAAGCATAACAATAGATGGGCCAAAATCCCCGCCTGCAAGGTCTCTCATCCATCCCATGATATAGCTTGAAAAACCGCCTAAAATATTTGTGAATCCCATAAGACCAGCAGCACGCCCTGCTGTTTCCGGGGTCGAAAATTTTACGATAAATAAATTGCTTAAATGGAAGACCCCGCCTTGAGTTCCCATTGCGAGTCCCATACAAATACCAGCCAGAACCGGATGTGGTGCAAAAATAGCTGCTGTTAAGAAGACTGCCGTTAAACTGAACAGAATCGTAGCCAGCAAGCTTGGACGTCTTGTTTTGTCTGCCAAAAATCCGCAGGATAATACAAAGCCTAGAGCAAACAGCCAGGATAATGAGGTAATCCCCGTCATTGCTTCTCTTGAGAAACTTTTCGCCTCAACGAGATAAGTAGGCAGCCAAATGCTGATTCCGAAAAACAAAAACGATGACATTAACATGCCAAACCAAACGATCCAATAGCGGTAGTCCTGTGCAAAGCTTTTCTTTGGTTTTTCAGTGCCATCAGACTTTCGGATATACGCAAGCTCTTCCTTATCAATTGCATAATGTTCTTCAGGAGTATCCCGAGTAAGGAACCAGAACATTGGAATAACAATAAATAGATTAAAAGCAGCCAAGAAGAAAAACGCAGTTTCCCAATGGAAGGTCGCAAGCACTAAAGTCAATATAACGGCACCACAGGCAGGTCCGAAATAATTGCCCGCGAGCCAGGTAGACTGTGCCCGGCCAAGTTCCCGCTGGTTAAACCAATTTGAAATGAATTTTCCGCAAACCGGAATCATCATCCCTTCACCGAATCCAAGAATTACCCTGCTGATTAAAAACATCTCATAGGAAGTTGCCAAACCGCCTGCAATCATGGTCGCAGTCCAAATTAACAGCCCGAATACAGCCGTTTTCCGCGGACCTGCTTTATCAATAACAAAGCCCCAGAAAATGTTTGAAACGGCGTAAGAGATTGTAAAGATAAATGTTATTAAGCCAATTTTGGCATTTTTGTCTGCCCCTGTTAGCCCCAGATCACTAAGGAAGCCAGGATCCGTTTGAATAACCGAGATTCCCAGTTTATCAATTTGTCCAAAAAACCAGAAAAAGAATATAGGCACAGCAATATAGAGCCATCTTTTGTTCCCTTTCAGCATTTGTGATCCCCTTTCAAGAAACATATTCATTTTTTGTAACCGCTTTCAATTACATTCGATTCTCAAATATTATACTTCATAAGAAAATTTTTTTTTGGTGGTATTTTTTGCCCTCCTTTCAGCAATTCTATGTTTTACATATAAAACAATGTTTACCACTTATTAATAGTGTAAAGTTTTTCGAAAATTGAGTCAATATTAAATTTCAATTTGTTTTATTTACTAAAAGACGTTTTATATACAAAACAAAAAAGCTTGCAGCAGCTGCAAGCTTTTAACAATTCTTTCTATTCTTATAGATGATATCCCATATAGCCTGATAACTTTTTTGAAATCTCAAGCACTTTAGGCAGCGCTACTTGTTCAATAAACTCATCATGGAATGTTGTCTCTGTTGCTACAACATTAATAGCAGCCATAATGCTGCCAGTTTTATCAAATATGGGTGCGGCTACTGATTGAATACCATGGTGAAGTTCTCCTTTTGTAATGGAGTATCCATTTCCCCTGATTATTTCAATTTCATTTTGAAAATCAGCCAAGGATGTTTTTGTCCGATCCGTATACGGCTTCAATTCAGATCCATAAAAAAGCTGTTTCAGCTTTTCCTGCGGCTGATAGGCAAGCAGCAATTTTCCATTTGCTGTTGCATGAGCTGGAAGCCTCAGTCCGATATTGACATTAATAGCAGATACACCTCTGACAGGAGCACTGCCAACATACACCACTTCATTCCCATCCAGAATAGATAAATGGCAGGAAGCACCTGTTTCATCTCTTAATGTTTCCAAATAAGGCTGGGCAATTTCCGGAAGCTTTAACGTACTTAAGTAGGAAAAGCCCAATTCTAATACCTGGGGCGTTAAACTATATCTTTTTGAGTTTTCGTCCTGGTCAAGATAACCAAGCGATTGGAGAGTATACAATAATCGATACGGGACTGTTCGGCTAACATTCAATTCTTTTGCAATTTCAACCAGTGACAGAGTTGGACGCTCTTCATTAAAGAGCTTTAAGATTTCCAGCCCCCGTACCAGAGCATTGGCATTATACCGCTCTTTCTCCTCTTTTGCCATGCAAGTCACCCCCTGTTTACATTTTTACTAACATATTAACAAAACCAGGATAGAAATAGGAAATATTTCTCTATGGTTACCTTTCTGCTAATTCTTCTTTTTTGTATGCTCCCTGCAGGAAATTCAAAATAAGGGCATTAAAATAGTCCGGATTCTCCTGATAGCATAAATGCCCTGTTTTCGGAATGGTTTTCAGAATTGAATTAGGGATATTCTGATGGAAAATTTCTGATTCGCTTACAGGAGTCACCTTATCCAATGCCCCGCAAATAACAAGGACAGGAACTGGAATGGAAGGCAAAATATCCATTTGATTTAAATTTGAAAGTGAAAAGGCCACAGAGCGATAGCCCATCGGCCTCACCTGGGACATGATACGTTCTGCTTCCTTCTTTACTTCTGGATCGGGGATTGGGGCAAGAAGTTCTTTTACCCTTATTTGAGCCAACTCCTTTGGATCCAATGTGTCAATATTATGTAAGCGGTTCTTAAGCTTTCTTTCGTTTTCTTCCTGACTTTGCCCCGCGGCACCGCGAGTGGCATCGGCAATGATCAGCCTGGTCACCATATCAGGATAACGGCTGCAGAAATCAAGAGCAATGGCTGAACCCATTGAATGGCCTAAAAGATTAACAGATTTATAATGCAAACCATCAATAAAGCCCTTTAAAACATCAGCAAATTCGCTGAACTGTGTAAATTCAACTTTAGGATCAGAGCTCTTGCCATAACCTGGCGCATCCCAGGCAATAACAGTAAATTCCTTACTCAGCCCTTCCAGCTGCTTTTTCCAGGATTGTGAATTGTTTCCCAGCCCATGAAGAATAACAAGCGGCTCACCATTTCCTTCGACTTCATAATGAATAGTTAAATCATTCACATCAACAAATGGCATCTTCTAACCTCCACATATGTTTGTTTTGTAAGTAAAACATCGTTTTGGTTAACCTAATCATAAATCATATTCTGGAATAGTCAACTGAATAATCAAAATATAATTTATATCCGTTAAATCATAACCCTGAGGATTTAGTTAACACCTTATCAGAATCAGCCTATAAACAATTGTAAACTGTACTGCATATCAGGTTGACAAACTTTTATGTAAACCATAGAATAAAACCAGTTAACCTATTAATCTGAATTGGAGAGGTATTATGAAAGTTAAAGAGATGACATACGTGGCATTATTTGCGGCTGTGATGGGAGCACTCGGTCTTGTTCCTCCTATCATGCTATCATTTACACCCGTTCCGATTACCTTGCAGACACTTGGAGTCCTTTTGGCCGGCGGTATTCTGGGCGCAAGGCTTGGCGGAATCAGCATGGCAGTCTTTTTACTCATGGTTGCTGCCGGTGCACCATTATTATCGGGAGGCCGCGGCGGCATTGGTGTTTTCTTCGGGCCAAGTGCAGGGTATTTGATTGCCTATCCGCTTACAGCATTTTTTATAGGCTATTTACTCTCACGCTTCAAGACGTTAAAATTAAAGAATATCTTACTCATAAACCTGACTGCTGGAATATTCCTAATCTACCTATTCGGCATTCCTGTACAGGCATTTATGATGAACATTCCTTTGACTGATGCGATCAAATTAAGCCTTGTTTATATCCCTGGAGATGTGTTAAAAGCGACTCTCGCCTCATTCCTGGTATACAGGCTGCTTAAGCATCCGATAATCAATAAGCAATTTTCTAAATCTCTGGAGACACTTTAAGGTGTCTCCTTTTCCATAAGGAGAGGAACAACCCGTTGACCAATATAACATCCAATATAAAAAAACTCGCCGAAGAATCTCCGAAGAAAGCAGCAATCATTACGAAAAACCAAACTTTAAACTATAAAGAGTGGAGCACTCTGCTATGCAAAACGGCTAATTGGTTTGACTCCGTTTCTTTGTCCAATAAAATTGTCGGATTCCTTCTGCCAAATGGGATTCCCTTTCTGCAATTATTCACAGGTGCCTCCATGGCTGGATGGACAGCTGTTCCTTATGACTTAAAATGGAAAGCCGATGAACTTAAAAAGAGGATCGAGATATCCCCCCCTTCTGTTGTGATTACAGTTAAAGAATACTATGACCAAATTGCCCGCTTGCACCCTTTCGTCCTCATATGGGAGGATGCTTTTGAGAATATCGTCGGACAAAGCCCTACATATTACATCGATTCAGAAAGTAACCTTCCATTTTATATGGGATTTACTTCCGGTACGACCGGAAGCCCTAAAGCGTTTATCCGCTCCCATAAATCCTGGGCGGCTAGCTTCAATATTAACTATCATGATTTTAAAATGAATGAGAAGGAAAACGTCCTGATTCCAGGTGCACTTATCCACTCTCATTTTTTGTATGGTGCTGTCAGTACGCTATGTACGGGCGGAACAGTTCACCTGCTCGATAAATTCAGTGCAGCCCAGGCCCTCTTATGTATTGAGGAGCGGCCAATCACCGCAATTTATACGGTTCCGACGATGGTGTCAGCTATTTTAAAAGAAAAAAGAATCATAGAGAAGCCAATCAAAATTATTTCTTCAGGTGCAAAATGGGACGAAACTTCAAAACTAGAAATCAGCAAAGTATTTCCAAGCCTTTCCATGATCGAATTTTATGGAGCCAGTGAATTAAGTTATGTAACGTTTCTTGCAGATGAGCAGAAATCAGGATCAGTCGGCAAGCCATGCCATGGTGTTGAAATCGAAATCAGAGGAACAAGCGGAGAACATCTGGCTCCCTATGAAATTGGTAAAATATACGTCAGGAGCGACCTCATTTTCGATGGTTACCTATTAAATGACACAATACATTCCATAAAGGATAAAAATGGATGGGCAACCGTCGATGATATGGGCTATGTTGATGATGAAGGATATTTATACATCAGCGGGCGGGAAAAGAACATGATTTTATATGGCGCCATTAATATCTTCCCTGAAGAAATTGAAAAAGTGATTATCCTGCATCCTGCTGTCGAGGAGGCTGCTGTGATTGGGATGGAGGATCCATATTGGGGCCAAATAGCAGTAGCGATTATTAAAGGCAAAACGGATGCCCTTGAGTTAAAACGCCTTTGCAAAAATCATCTAGCCTCCTACAAAGTACCGCGCAAATGGATCTTCATTGAAGAAATGCCCTACACAGCCGGCGGAAAAATTGCCCGTGCCCAGCTGAAGGAATCCATCGAAAGAAAGGTGATTAGCCATTAAGAAAGCAGTGATTGTACAGGCAAAAAGAACACCTATTGGAAAAGTAAATGGCATGCTTAAGGACTATGAGCCTCATGAACTTGCTGCCCCGCTTCTGAATTATCTGGCTGAAGGTTTAGAAGAAAAAATTGATGACGTCATTTTGGGAAATGTCGTGGGACCTGGCGGGAATGTAGCCCGCTTGTCAGCATTGGAAGCAGGACTCCCTCTGTCTGTTCCGGGCTTAACCCTGGACAGGCAATGCAGTGCCGGTCTTGAAGCCATTCGATTGGCATGCTATTACATCCAGGGAGGTGCCGGGACTTGTTATATAGCGGGTGGTACGGAAAGTGCCAGCACCTCACCCTTTTCCAAAAGGGCCCGCTTCTCCCCGGACAAAATCGGAGACCCCGATATGGGTGCAGCAGCGGAAAATGTAGCCGAGAAATACAACATATCACGGGAAAGTCAGGATACATATGCACAATTGAGCTATGAACGGAGCTGGAAAGCTTTTGAAAAGGGACTGCTGGCAGATGAAATGATCCCAATTGGAAGCCATCTGCATGATGAAGAGTTTTTTAGAAAAAGAAAAATGGATACCCTTCTAAAACGTGCAAAGCCTATATTTAAAAGGGATGGCACTGTAACAGCAGCTAATAGCTGCGGCATCCATGACGGGGCATCTGCTGTGCTGGTGATGGAGGAAGAAACAGCAATTAAAAATGGATACAGGCCAATTCTGCGTTTTGCCGATAGTGCAGCAGCTGGTGTACACCCCAACTATCCGGGATCTGCGCCTGTCCCAGCAATACAAGCAATCCTGGAAAGAAATTATTTAACGATTGACGATATTGATTTAATAGAAATTAATGAAGCATTCGCTTCAAAAATTGCAGCATGCGCCAATGAGCTTTCAATTCCATATGAAAAACTGAATGTTAATGGAGGTGCTCTAACAATTGGCCACCCTTACGGAGCTTCAGGTGCTGTGATGGTTACAAAATTATTTTATGATGTCCAGAGAAGACCTCCTTCCAAATATGTATTAGCTGCCATTGGAAGCGGAGGAGGCGTAGGAGTAGCCGTTTTGTTTGAAGGGGTATAATAAAACTGTAAGTTAGCCTGGAGTAGTGTTATTCCAGGTTTTTTCGTACAATCACCGTAAATTCGACACATTAGCACAAAGATACCACCTGCTAGTACATAGCTATTCGACACATATCAACTGATATCATCATAATAACCGTCTATTTTCTCTATTAATGCAAAATCATACAGTTTCCTCAGCTGCCTGGATTATTACATAAGCGCCAAGAGATGCACCAATGAATTCCAGCCATCCCCCTGCTGCC
Source organism: Cytobacillus oceanisediminis (assembly GCF_022811925.1). Lineage (NCBI taxonomy): Bacteria > Bacillati > Bacillota > Bacilli > Caryophanales > Bacillaceae > Cytobacillus > Cytobacillus oceanisediminis. The sequence continues at coordinate 3,012,081 of NZ_CP065511.1, forward strand.
AGAAGCAGTCTTTTTTGTATGCTCTTTTCATCTTCTATAAGAATTCCTATAGCGTCGAGGATAGCCGATACGGAAATTAATGAGTAGCCCAGTGTCTCGAGATTGCTGAGCATATTGTTTTCCCCGTTTTCAACTCCCGCAGCTTCCAATGCTGCACCCATGGATTGAATGGTACTGCCCAGAGAATTAAAGCCTGACACAGAAACTGATGGATTTTGAATTTCGATATTGTTTGCAGCAGTGTTGATGGAATTGCCGCCTGCCTGCGTAAAGCTTCCGATAATTCCATATAAATTAGCTGCTTCTTCATTTCCTTCAGCTATGCTTATCCTTCCAAACCCCTGCAGGCTATTGCCAACCGCCTGGACTCCGTTTCCGTCCCGTATTAATTTTTTGCTGAAATTGTTTTCATCTGGCTTCATGGTTTCACCAATCGCAGAAATAAAAGTGCCCGCTACCAACAAATAAGCTCCGATAGTTAATAGATCATCTCCTTCTAGATACATGTTTTCCCCTCTCTAAAGAAGTTCGTTATTTAGCCACACAGAAGATTTTGAGTCAGGTTCATTGTTTTTTTCTTCACTGCTCTCAGAAGAAATCTCCTGATTCTTCTCCTGAAGCTCGCCAATTAGGGATAAGACAGAACCGACTGCCTGAATCCAGCTTCCAATGGCAATAATATTATTTGCGCTTTCTCCCGATTCTCCCCTCTCTTTTTCTCTAAGATTTGTCGTACCGCCGATTGCCTGAAGGGAATTGCCAATCGATTGAAGCAGATTGCCATTAATATTAAAAAGCTGACCGGCTGCAGTGGGATCTTCAAATTCATCTCCAAGAGCTGTCGCTCCGCCTAGAGCCTGAATCCAGTTTCCTGCGATCACTAATTTCTCTTCATTTTCATCCTCTAAGTCTAAAGTTAACCCGGCAATGACAGTACTGTTTCCGATTGCCTGTATCTCATTGCCGACCTTTTCAAGTGATGGTCCGCTCTGCCCATCCGCCTGAAGAGCGTTACCTGTTCCTTGTAGGCTGTTTCCCACGATATCAAGGCCATCAAAGAGTTTTTCCATTTTTTCTGACTTTACGGGTATGGTTGAGACAGCTGAAATGATCGTTCCTATCGCAGCTAAAGTGGCTCCGACGATCTCTTTTAGTTGATTGTCCATAACATACTCCTTAGCTGACGTATGTTAAATTATATTCAATTATTATATAAGGGGTACGGTGTTGTGGAAATGACGAGAAGCAGTTCCGGGGTCCCGGTATGAAAACTGGGATTTGATGTCCAAGAAAACAGCGAACCAAAGTGCTTCGGGCCGGCTCCGCCGTGTTTTATGCTTTAGCTCCTTCATGTGTTCTCTTCTTGCTTTGATACGAGCAAAAATATTCACCTTAGAGTTTTATCATTAATCCTTCCCATTACGATGGTGCTGTAATATTTGCCATCAGACAGCTGCTTATCCATTTTTAATATTCCTTCAATTTCAAAGCCATTTTGCTCATACAGCTTAATCGCTTTCTCGTTTGTTTCAAGAACATTTAAAGTAATCTTCTTAATATGATTAGAGTCCGCCCATTGAATAGACTGAGCTAAAAGGTTTTTTCCAATAGTAAAGCCCCAGAATTCCTTGAGCACACATACTCCAAATTCCACTTTATGACCGCTTCTTTTCAGTTCTCTGCCTTCACATCTGGAGAAGCCAGCAATTTTCCCATTCACTTCAGCAACCAAAAATATATTCCGGCCGCTAATGGAATCTTTATTAACTAACTCCTTAAAACCTGTTTCATCTATGTATGCTTCGCCTGCTTCCCGGTCCATGTTCTCCGTTTCGCCATCAATCTGCACCCTTACTTCAGATAGTTCCTTTGCATCTTCCTCGACAGCAGATCTTATCATATAGTTCAATTTTTTAACTATGTATTCTTTTGATTTTATTATCATAAAATTCCCTCTCTTTTTCTAAATAGATATTTCTATCATGAACTATGACCAAGCCAAAATTAAACAAGTTCATTAAAAAAGAGCCGATTCCTCCTCCATAAAGGAATGGCTCAAACAGACATTTATTTGTTGATGACAAGCAATGATTTTTCAAGTACTTCAATCTTATCGATATCAAAGTCATGAAGGTTAATACAGTCCTTGTATTCAGGTTCTTCCGATTCGTCGCCAACCCAGCAAGTATACAGTTCACAATAATCCCCTGATGCAAGGTGCTGATCTAAAAAAGCACATAATGATTTGAAAATTTGCTGCCCTTCTTCGTGACCTTTTGGATAATCCTGCTTGTAGTATTTATTAAACCAAATACTGCCGTGTTGACTCGAAGTTACTTCGCAGATATATTTTGCTGATAGATGTTTATGTACCTCTGCTCTCATTTCATCATCAGAGAAGAAATCACCTACGATGATTTCATTATCACTCTCAGGATCACTTGCTGGCAATAAAAAATTACAGCCAAGATAATTAACGATGCTCATCATCTAACTCCTATTCTAGGGAGTGGTTTCTATTTCTCTGCCCGAATCAATGCTCGCCCTCTGTATAGATTTGAAAATTCACTCCGAATTTGTCAATTACGCTGCCATACGCAGGGCTGAAAAATGTTTCCTGAAGAGGCATGGTCACTTGCCCGCCCTGCTGAAGTGCTTCAAAAAATTTTTTCGATTTTTGAGAATCTGATGTAGAGAGGCAGATGGTCACCTGATTGCCTATTCGATGATTCTGGCCTGGGAATGTATCGCTAAACATGAGTTCATTCTCCCCAACCTTTACAGTTGCATGCATAATGCGGTTCTTTGCTTCTTCAGGAAGTGGATATTCAGGGTTTTCCGGCCCTTCCTCAAATGTTTGCTTATACAGAACTTCCGCTTCTAACGCTTCTCTGTAAAATTCAATTGCTTCATTCGCATTTCCGTCCATCACTAAATAAGGAATCACTTTAACTGTCATTTTACTCAGCTCCCCTAATTTTTTCATTTTTTTTAACATTTATTACAAAATTGATTTTACTACAAAGAACATACGTTCGCAACTGTTATTTGAAAAAATAAATATAATCGGTCTATTTTTATCACTAAGCCTATATTTTATAGAAAAGGTGCAATAACTTGTACCACATTCCATAGGAAAAGGTGAGATGAGAATGTTTACAGTGTATTATCTTGATGGGAGAAATGTTTTATTAAATCAGCTTTGCAAAAGTGTTCCAAATGAAGGCGAAGAGGTCAAAATTAAAGGACGCAAAGGCAAAGTGACCAGCGTAACGGCAGTTGAGGAAAGTAAAATTCATGTACAGGTAGAGCTTGAAAATGTAAATAAAGCGAAGCTTGCAGCAGAAGCTGATAAAAAGAAAAAGAAAAAGCGATGAGAAAAACCCGCCAATTCTGCGGGTTTTTCTTTTTAGTGCAAAGTTCCTCTGGTTTCCTGCATTTTTTTCCGAACTAGGGGATAAAAGTTATTCTTAGCGTTTGCAGTAGAATTCCCCCCAAAAAATTCAGTGCCGGGACAGGTTTTCACTGCATGTCCATGACTGCTATCCAACACCCGTTCACCGGAGTTAATATCCCACCAATGGTGATAGGTGATGCTGTCAATGGATGGCGCCAGGCCATATTTCAGCATCAGAAGAGCTGTGACTGTCACAATCGTTTCTTTTTGTTCAGCAGTCATATGATTATCGTCAAAATTCCCGAGATTTTCAATTGCTATCGCATCCGCTTCAATCTTGTGCATAGCTTCTTTATTCTGCAGTCCAAATGATCCTTCCGGTGCTATATCGAACGGCCTCCCCACAGCCACCTTTCCATCCGGGAAAGTGGTCAATTGCTGACTGATCATGCTCCACTTCATGCCGCTTACATGATACTCCTCCATTCCCTTCATTAAAGCAAAATGGTTTGAGCCATTGAACTGTTTGTAAGATGGCTGATAGGTGTGATGCTGCTGAACTTTTGCCACCTTTCTCGTAAATTTCTGATTGAAAATCCAATCCCGGAATTCCTCTCTCGTCATGAGGACGAACTTTCCATCCATGGCTAATTTCTTAGGAACAATTTTTAATTTTTGCCCTGCATTCAAACCGTCGGCAGAAAGCCCGTTAGCTGCTTTAATAATCGGCACGGCTGAATCAAATTTTTCCGCCAGCTTCCAGAGTGTATCTCCGGGTGCCACTTTGTACATGATTGGAACACGGAGCTTTTGCCCTATTAAAAGTCTGTCTGACTGCAAGCCGTTATATTGCTTTAAGTCCCCTGCTGTTGATCCATATTCTTTTGCAATGAATGTCAGGGTATCCCCCTGCTTTACCTCATAAATATTTCGGGGATTGTTTTCCGCATGTACAGGGGTCCAATTGAATTGCCAAATTAATGCAAGACTGAAGACTAGAAAAATGCATTTTTTCATTATCAATGTCCTCTCCATTTAGTTTTTATTATTTTTATATAACTAAAGGAAATTATCCTCACTTTTTGGCATGACTAAGAAAACTGCAGGGTATTTTCTATAGCAGGGAAAACTAATAAAAAGAATGTAAGGTGTGTATCAGCATGAAAAATCAATACTTCTCAGAGGTTTGTGTACCGATTCAGATTCCTTATGGATTTAGTCCAGCAGAAAAAGAACAATCGGATTTTACTTTCGACCGTGAAGACCGATTTATTGATTACCGGATTGAAAAAGTTGGACAGGATTATGATGTCAGCCTGGATGACAATGGGCAGTGGTATTTTTTCACATCATTTGTTTGTGATTCACTTGATGAGCTTAAGCTTTCCAGACAAATTTTCAGGCCGCCCTATTTGAAAAATAAGGAATTGCCGCTAGTGGATTTCATGGAGAGTGTAAATATCAGGCCGCTATATGAAGGACATGATAAAGCATACGGGCACGCTTTTGCTTTATCAGAAAACCTGTCTTCTGTTCCCGCATTTCGGCAGGCAAGACTGGCCAATTTTGATGGCTCTGATGATCCCACGATTATTAAAAAAATCCATTACATTCAAAATGAATACAACGGAAAGAGCACACGGTTTATTTCAGGCTTTGAAACCCGTTCTTTTGCGACCATCACGGAAAATGAATACTACGCAAGGGAAATTCACCTGCCGAATAATGCTAGAACTTATTTGAAACTGTTTGTTTACTTTTCAAGATATGGCACTCTTCCTTCACAGCAGATGATGCCGCGCTTCCTGGCGAATTTGTGGGCGTCTGCACAGAGTTTGAATAGTACAGCCAATCCCGCCCTGTACAAACAGCAAACCATAGATATCCCATAATTTCCGGGGATTTTCATTTTTCGCCAATAAAAGTCACGATACGACCGCTGAGTGCAAGAAAAGTCTAATCCTGCGCTTTCCCGAGAAATACGAAAAGCGGGGATAATTTCCCCGCTCATTTGCCGTCTGTAATTTCTTTAAATATTTCATAGGAACGTCTTTGTTTTTCTTCATCATAGATATATGATACCGCCATGATTTCGTCGACATTGTACATATCCTGGAACTGTTCCAGCTGCCCTTTGACTGTTTCTTTGCTGCCCATAAAGGTCACGCTTGACATCCCCTCTGCCGCTTCCTTCTCCATTGGGTTCCAGATCGAATCCAAGTCCTCGACTGGGGGGCTCAATTTCATGGAAGTTCCTCTGACAACATTCAAGAAGAACTGCTTCATCGTGGTAGATAAGAATTCGGCTTCTTCATCCGTTTCCGCTGCAATGACATTTAAGCAAACCATCATATATGGCTTATCGAGATACTTCGAAGGCTTAAAGTTGGCACGGTAGATCCGGATGGCATCCTCCATCCATCTTGGCGCAAAGTGTGAGGCAAATACATATGGAAGCCCAAGCTCTGCAGCCAAATAGGCAGAATCTGTCGAAGAACCAAGAATATAAATCGGAATGTTAGTTTCCACTCCCGGGTGTGCTTTTACATAGCTTTGCTCCTCTAATGGACCAAAGTATGTCAGCAACTGCTTAACATCGTCTGGGAATGTGTAAACAGAATCATTTTTCGAGCGGCGAAGCGCATTAGCCGTCATCATATCCGTACCAGGTGCCCTACCGAGACCAAGATCGACGCGATCCGGATAAATGGTCGCCATCGTTCCGAATTGCTCGGCAACAACTAATGGTGCATGGTTCGGCAGCATAATTCCGCCGGAGCCAATGCGAATGGTTTTTGTATGTTCCAATGCATGTTTTATTAAAATAGCAGTGGCAGAACTGACCAGTGTTGGAGTATTATGATGCTCCGCTATCCAATAGCGTTTGTAGCCCATCTCCTCTGTTGCCTGAGCCAGATCAACAAGATCCTCGATCGCCTGCCTGCTTTCCTTCCCCTCTCGTATCGGGGCAAGATTCAAAACAGAAACAGGTATTTGTATATTTGTCATTTTATTATCTCCTTCTTGAAGAATTGATTTTATTTTAACAACCGAAATAAATTTAGGAAAATATAATGCTTAGTGTGAGCAAAATTATAGCGGAGAATTTATTAAGATTTAAAATTAAAGAGGTTATGAGCGGAAATTCTTAGTTATGAGCGATTTTCTTCGTTTTATGAGCGAAAACCTTATTTTATGAGCGAAATCGTTTTGATGTCCAACATCAGCTTTTACCCAAACCTAAGTATGAAAAAACCAGCCCCCTTAGGGACTGGTTCTCAGCTCACTCTTAACGGCTCTTCGTTTTCAGCACAATCACTATTCTTTGCAGGTTTCTTTTTACTCAAAGCCAGCAGCATAATCATGCCAAAGATGCAGGCTGTACCCGCCCATTGGAACATGCCGAATGGTTCATTCAGCCAGATAACAGTAGTAAATACTGCCGCGAGGGGCTCCAGGCTGCTTAAAAGACTGGTTTCCGTTGGAGAAAGGGTTTGGAGACTTTCAATATAGAACCAGAATGCAAGCATTGTTCCAAAAATAATAACAAAAATCAAATACAGGTATGCTTCAGCCGTTAAGCTGCCGAAATCCATTTGCCAAGGGGGATGGATGAAACTCAATGCAGATCCGCCAATGACCATCGCCCATCCAACCACCACAAGGGAATCATATTCCTTCAGCAGCGGGACAGCATATAAAGTATAAAATGCGAGTGCCACACCAGATAGAACTCCCCATACAATTGCAGGTGCCGGTACGGACAGCTGAGAAACAGAACCGTTGGTCAAAAGAAAGAAGCATCCTGCCAGGGCAAGGGAAACTGTTACAAAATCCTGTCTTGAAAATACCGATTGTTTCCGTAAAACCAGGTAAATAATAATCATAGCCGGTGCCAGATATTGAAGCAATGTGGCAACAGCCGCATTGCCATGATGAATGGAAGCCATATAGGTATACTGCACGGCTAGCATGCCTGCCAGGCCAAAAATCAAGAGCATGATGGCTGCCCTTTTATTCTTCCAGACTCCAAATACCTGAGAGCGGTCTTTCAGCAGAAATTGAACGGCTAACAGAAGAACACCTGCTGTCAGAAGCCGGACAGTGACAAGCCAATCAACAGAGATTCCAAATTCCTGAAAAAGCTTTTGGGCAACTGTTCCGCCTATACCCCAAAATGAAGCTCCAAAAATAACAAGCAATAAACCCGTGCTCCTTGAACGTCCATTCATGTTAAATTCCACCTTAAATATAATAATAGTGTTATAATAATTCAAATCCTGTGATAAAAATAGCAAAATAGAATAAAAAAATATAACTATATTGAGGTGGCTTTTTTTGCAGATTAAAGATTTTAAAGTGGATGAAAGCCTGAAAGAGCTGACGAGCCACAGGACGGTGGTGATGCCTGTGGCCTGCTACGAAACGAAAATTGCAGATAATATCCATGGCATAATCCCTTTGCACTGGCATGAGGAAATTCAATTTATCCTGTCAGTAAAAGGCGAAGCTATTGTCCAAATCAATGAGGAAAAATTGGCAGTTAAAGAAGGTGAGGGCATTTTCATCAATAGCGGCTGTCTCCATTCGGCCGAGGATTTAAACGGAGATTGCGTTTATATTTGTTTAAATGTTTCCCCTCATTTCCTGCTTCCCCAGGAATTATACAGCAGCTATATTTATCCATATATATCAGCAACAAATCTTCCATACATAATCCTGAACCGCAGGGAGGATTGGGGAAAAAGCATATTAGAAAGCATCATGGAAATCAAGAAATTAATTAATGACAATCCTCCATTTTACGAGATTAACATAACCAGTCTGCTGACATTCATTTGGCAGCAGTTAATCAGGAACGGATTCCAATTGGAATACAGCCAGACTGAAGTTGAAAAGCATATGCGGATGAAGGAAATGCTGAATTGGATTCATCAGCATTCCGCTGAAAAAGTTACTCTTGCTGATATTGCCAAAGCCGGCAGGCTGAGTAATTCTGAATGCTGCAGATATTTTAAAAAAATCTTAAAGACGACACCAATTAACTACTTGATTCATTATCGCATACAAAAAAGTCTCCCCCTGCTACAAGAAAGAGACTCGAATGTCACAGAAGTTGCCTTTAAAGTAGGATTCAACAGCAGCAGTTACTTTATTGAAAAATTCCGCAAGTCTATGAATATGACACCTTTAGCGTATAAAAAGAATCGAAATTAATTGCAGCACATTAGGAAATTGCCATTGATTGTCCGAACTGTTCCTGGCCATGGGATGAAATGTATGTGTTTATATCTATAGTCCGGCTGTCTATATTCAGAAAATACTCTTTCAGGTTTCCCTGAAAAACAACATGGAAATCTTCCATTTCCATAAACTCATGCGGTATAACAAGTGAGGGCGGTTTAGTAAAATGGACAATTTCACTCCTCTGTAAGACAGTTGCTACAAATTGAGAGCAGAAAAAAGCATTATTTCTTGAGAGTTGTTTATTAAACATGATCGCAAATAGCCCCAGCAGATTATAGCCGTAAACGTCTTTTTCTGATTCTATCTTGTTTATGAATGCTCTAAGCTTGTTCTGCTGTGCATCTGTAACAGAACAGCTAATGACTGTGCACCTTGAGTTACTAAAAAATTCTCCTCGGATATTTTCTTTAACAAAACCGCCTATGAATGGATTTTTCGCCGTTTTTCTGCCAAAACTGTAAACTTCTTTTAATTCAGGATCAAGTGAGATAGAAGCATGATTATACGGCTTTTTTGTGTAAAGCTTAATAAGCCGGGTAAATAACGTTCCAGTATCCGTAAGGAGTATATAGATTTTTTGATTAGACATAACATATCTCCTTATCAAAATATGATTATATTTTTATAATAAAGATACACGGTCTCTAGATTAAGAAGCCTGCGCTGTATATGCTTATAGGACTTGAGACTTAAGGTTATTAATTTTCAAAGATAAAAATATATTTAGATGTAGGAAAATGAAGTGAATGCCTAGAACTTTATGCAGTGAGCATGAAAATGGAGGGTGAGTTTCTTGGAACAGACTATTTTTAACCATATGGAAACAGTGCGGGGCATAACTGAAAAATCGATCATACGTATTCCAGAAGAAATTTCTGATATCATTCCCGAAGGGTTCAACAATAGTATCCGCTGGAATTTCGGTCACATTGCATTTGTACAGGAAAAGCTGGTCTTTGGAATATCAGGTGAAGAAATGAACGTCCCGATGAACTATGAACGGTTATTTGGCGCCGGAACAAAGCCTGCCGATTGGACCGATACACCGCCTTCATTCAAGGAAATTGCATCTGTCTTATCCGAACAAAAACCCAGAATAAAGACATTTCTTCATGGTCGTCTTCACCAAAAACTGCCCAGCCCATATACAAATCGCGGTGGAATAACTTTTCACACAACTGGAGAGGCATTTCTATTTGGCTTTTATCATGAAGCGATGCATATGGAAACAATCAAACGCATCTATCGATCCATTTCTCCTATATAAGGCAAGCAGAAAACTAAATTAAAATGCATTGGGATTCAGCCAGCATAACAACATGCAAGCTGGATCCTTCTTTATTATAATATTATATTTCTCCGATTTGCTGCAGCCAGGATTTTACATCTAACAGCCATAAATTCTGCCTGGACGTGCACATCTGAGTATATGACATACTATATGAAAACGAAGCTGGACTAAATAAATATGAAAAAGCTGTTGAGAAAGCAAATTCTCAACAGCTTTGACCAAACCCTTAAATTCAGTTTACCATGGACACCTATTTCTCCGTCTTCTATCATCATCACTTCTTCTGCGATCTCTTCTATCATCCTCGACAACAATAACCCTATTCGCACGGATAAACACATTATCCACATCAATATCTCTTCTTCTTCTGTCATCACGATCAAATGCACCTGCTACATCATCAAATCTTCTTCTTCCACATGACATCTAAATCACCTCCTTGTCCCATTTACTTTAAAATATGCATTATATGAAAGAATGCTTGGATAAGCACCCTGATGAAGAAATCTTTTTTTAAATTGGGGAAAGATTCATTTTTTCGAATATCCTCTTCTGGCTCAATTTTTTTAAAAAAAATTCCCAAATTATTCTTACCGTAGAATCGATTAAGTAGAACAAAGCATATGAAGATTTTTCACGAATCTGCAAAGAAAATGGCTCCAGCGAATAGCTGGAACCACCTTAATAATATTACGCAAATTTTCTTTTTAATGAATCTTATTGCCTATTGGCAGCATTCCTAAAATACCAGTAATACTAATCACTTCTCTTAGCGGTCAAAAACGGATTCCTTGCAATCCTCTCTTTATTTACTATTTTATTCCATAAACCTCATCAAATCCCCATGCACAATATCATCAGACAACCCAAGCTCTTTTCTCGAGATATCCATTAATGGTTCACAGCTATTGATGTCTGTTTCTTCTTCCGATTCGCTTTTGAAGCATTTACCCGCTTTGTAAAAATAGTCTCTAGCCATAAAGCTTCCATCCCGGAAAATAACTGGATGATTGGGATCCCTTGTAAAAAGGTTTTGCCCGAAGCTGAAGTTATCCTCAGAACTAATTCCGAGCAGATGAAGGATCGTTGCCCTAATATCGACTTCCCCGCCAATGTTCGAAAACGTTTTGCCTTCCACTCCCGGCACATGAATAATCAGCGGCACACTCTGCAGCTGCATGCGGTTAACAATGGTATCTTCCTGCCCCAGCAGCTCCAGAACGCCATGTTCGTATTTGTCCGAGATGCCATAATGGTCGCCGTACAATACAAACATTGTATTTTCATAGAGTCCGCTTGCTTTTAAGTCCTGGAAGAATGTTTTAATGGCTTCATCCTGATATCTAACGGTGGTCACATAGCGATTGACGACCATTTCACTCGTGCTGGCTTCAGGAATGAACTGATCTTCCTCCTCCAGCAAAAATGGGAAGTGGTTTGTCAGTGTGATAAACCTGGCATAGAAAGGCTTCTGCAGTTTTTCCAGATGCTGTATGGATTGCTGGAAGAATGAGATATCCTTTATGCCGTAGTTCACTGAGTTCTCTTCTGTGACCAAATAATCTGCTTTTGAAAAATAACGATTATACCCCAGAGAATCATACATGGCCTCCCGATTCCAGAACGAAGCATCATTCCCATGGAAAACGGCTGAGTAATACTCCTCATCAGATAGAATATGCGGCAAGCTTCGATAAGCGTTCTCCGTTTTTCTGACAAATGCAGATCCGCTGGATAATGGATAAAGGCCTGTATCGATCATGAATTCCGAGTCGGACGTTTTCCCCTGTGCTGTCTGATCATAGACCCCGCTGAAATAAAAGCTGTCTTCAATCAATGAATTAAGGAATGGCGTTATTTCCTGGCCATTCACCTTCTGGTTGATAACAAAATTCTGTGTGGACTCCATACTGATCAGAACGACATTCATTCCTTTTGCCGCACCAAAGTAATCTGATGGCTTATCTTCTTGAAATTGGACATACTCCGCTGAGGCTTCTGCGTCAGATGGACTGGCAAAAGCGCGATTGAGCGGGTATGATGCGGCGATGCCAATATCATAGAGATGATACTGATACAAGCCAATATGCTTAACAAGCTGCTGGCGATTGTATGATTCCGAAAATAAATGAGGCACTTTCACCATGCCGAGAATGATGGTCATGAATACAAATAACACACTGACAGCCGTGTAAAATCTTTTGGATTTAGCTGTAATTTGCTCATGCACTGATTTCCGTTTTATATAGAAAAGCCAAAAAATAGCCAGATCAGCAAATAACAGAAGATCCCATGGGCTAATCAATTCAAGTGTACTCGGTCCAATCCCTCCGACATTTTTAAACTGAAAAAGGATCGGAACGGTTACAAAATCAGTATAAAAACGATAATAAAGCAAATCCCCAAAAAGAATGCCTGTCAAAATCACCATCGTTGCAAAAATGGCTGCCGGTTTCACCTTTCGCTTAAAATATATATTAACCCCAAGAATGGCCATTATGGCCCCAATCGGGCTTAAAAGCATAAATAAAATATCAGTCCAGTTCTCCGGATGCAGATTAAATCCGATAAAGGATACAATGACCGTTTTTATCCAGATAAAAATGACGGCAAACCAAATGGGTGAAAGCTTTTTAAATAACTTCATAATCATACCGCTTTTCATATTGTTTTTCTAAAATACCTGCCATCATTTCGAGGGATGACATGACCTTCTGCTCATCCTGTGCCCCCATAAGAGCCACCTGAACCCAATTTCTATCAAGCAGGTACCTGCTTTCATAGCTTAAAAGAATTCCTATCTGTTTGCATGCGTCTCCAAATTCCCTGCTGGAAATGCTCTGCGGCAGACTGATAGTCAGGATGCCAGGCGAATAATCGTCGTCGCCAAGAACGGAAAATCCCCAGTCTTTCAGCTTTTTCCTTGCTATTCCAGCCAAAAGATTTATTTTCTCATAATCTATCAGCTTAATGCTCTCTTTTAATGCGTTGACCAGATTGGAAGAATGGGTGTATGGAATGCTTTGGTTTTCTTCGTACATCTTTAAGTCCAAGTATCTTGGAACTGCGCTGTTCTCTTTAATCTTGTCACGATGGAACACGATTGCCAGACCCGGATAGGAACCAAATCCCTTTCCGCTGACGGTCGATGCAAAATAAATATTCTTAAGGTTCAGCGGAATAATGCCGGCCGTGCTGCACGCATCCACGCAAAGCTCGGCACCATGCTCCTCGCATAGCTCCTGAATGCCGCTGATATCGAATACATACCCAGTTGAAGTTTCACAATGCACGGTCCACACCCATTTTATGGAGGGGTTTTCTTTCAGCATGTATGCAATTTCTTCGTGGGTAATCGGTTCATTCCACTCTCTTTCAATCGTTTGAAAAGATAATTGAAACCTTCTGGCATGATCAATGAGACGAAAGCCAAATTCACCATTGGCCAGGATCAGCCCATCCCCCTCGATGTTTTTCAGCTGTGCTGCCACAAGATCATTGGAAAGTGTTCCCGTGCCAACAACAACTTCAGCATGAGAGGCATCTGTCATCCTGCATAATTGAGAACGCAAGTCCTTCAAACCGCTGATAAAATCATGATTGCGATGAGATACGGCTTCTTTTGAAAAAGCACTTTTCACTTTTGCATGAATGGGCACAGGACCCGGCAAAAATGAATGCCTGGCGGGTCCTGAATTTCTGGCCATTAAGCGTTCAAAGGATTTAGTTGAGCGTTCGAAGTTCTCTTTTGTTAAATACATGGGCTGAAACTGGGCTCCCTCCTCTCCTGTCAGAGGACCAAAAGGCAGAAACCCAATCCGCTTATACAATTTCTGCTGTCTGACCGTGCCCGATATCAGCGCCATCGTATAATTTTTTTCGAGGCAAAGCTCTACAAGCTTTTCACAAAGCTGATAAAAAACACGGGTGCTTCGATACTCTTTTTTGATTGACAGCAAGCGGATCTCACAAAATTCTCCTTTAACAGGCAAGTATTCTTCGAGATTAGGAAGTTTATAATCAAGCGAAAATGGCCTTTTGGCGCGGATCGCGATCATTCCGGCAACTTCCTCGCCAGCCTTGGCAATGACATATGTATTTTCTTCATGAAATTTATCAATTAAATGCTGATCTTCATTTTGCTTATGCTGAGGAATTTCTTCCACAAATGTCTGGTAGTTCAGCTGATGAATTTGTTCAAATTCATTAGGTTCGGTTGCGATTTTGCAGATAATATTCACAGTTTACCTCCTATGTTTAGGCATGATGAAATGGGTATGGGAAATTAGAACAATCAAAAGCAGCAGCAGAAGGCCTGCAGAAATGATGAATGAATCACCAATCACCCAGGCTGTTATGGGAATGGAAGCCATAGCGATAAAACCCGATCGTGTATACTTCCGGAGAACTGCATAGGCAATTCCCATCGTGATAGCCATTATCGCTATTGTCATGGGCTCCAAAAACAAAGCAGAAGCCAAGTAGACAACCACTCCTTTTCCCCCATGAAAACCCAGCTGAATAGGAAACAAATGGCCAATAAGCACGAAAACTGCGCTAAGGATTAATAAACCATCACCTTCAAACATGAGTCCAGTTACATATAAAGCGGCCCATGCCTTTCCAGCATCAATTGCTATTGTAAGCAAGAACCCCTTCTTGCCGATTGCTCTGCCTGCATTGGTAGCCCCTACATTCCCGCTCCCCTTTTTTCTTATATCCTCTTTTGCTATGTATTTAACCACATAATAAGCCCCGGTTACACTCCCCAATACGTAAGAAAAGATCATAACCATCAGGGCAGTCCACACATCATCGATCATACGCACATATCCCGCCTTATACTAATTAAACGATCAAAAAGGGTAAAAAGTTTCATATATTTACAAAATTACAATCAATTAACTTATACAGATAGTATAACACCCCTAATTTTACCATTAAACAAATTGAATGCCAGAGCCTGATTTCATAATTCTCCTATTTTAATGCCAACATTAAACTTTCTGTAAAAATAATTATTTTGTGTTGACATTGTTTAGTAATCGCATATAATTTGCATTAAGGCAAAACTTTTTAATAAATCCATAAATCTTGTCCATGTGACGTATAATTGCGCATAAACAATTAATTTGAATCAATTTAAATATGGGAAATAAAGGGGGATAAAATAATGAAGGATCCAGCAATTAGCATAGAGGATTTGCATGTTTCCTATTTCGGAAATGAAGCGGTGACAGGAGTCAGCCTTTCTGTTACTACAGGCAATTTGGTAGGAATTATCGGGCCGAATGGCGCAGGAAAATCGACTTTTTTAAAAGCCATGCTAAATCTCATACCAAAAGATAAAGGTGCGGTAAAAGTGCTGGGAAAACCTATTGCTGAAGTGCGCAAGAGTATCGCCTATGTGCCGCAGCGGAATGACATTGACTGGGATTTCCCAATCACTGTGCTTGATGCGGTTCTTATTGGGACCTACCCCCATTTAAAACTGTTCCGCCGTCCAAAGAAAAAGGATAAAGAGTGGGCCATGGAATGTCTTCAGCGAGTTGGCATGCAGGAGTTCAGCAGAAGGCAGATTGGGGAACTATCAGGCGGCCAGCAGCAGAGAGTTTTTCTGGCGAGAGCACTTGCTCAAAAAGCGGATTTGTTCTTTCTGGATGAGCCATTTGTTGGAGTTGATGTATCCAGTGAGGAAACCATTGTGAACATTTTGAAGGAGCTGTGCAGACAAGGAAAAACAGTGATTGTTGTACACCATGATTTAAGTAAAGCAAATGATTATTTCAATCAGTTAATTCTCCTTAATAAGGAATTGATCAGTTTTGGGACCGTTGAAGAAGTGTTTAAACCTGAAGTAATTGCAAAAGCATACAAGGGGCAATTTGCTTTTATGAATGAGATTGGGGTGTCGCTATAATGGCTTTTATTGAAGCGGTCATGCAATATGGCTTTCTGCAAAAAGCGTTATTAACCTCGGTTATGGTAGGAATTATCTGCGGAGTCATTGGGTGCTTTATCATCCTGAGAGGAATGGCTCTCATGGGAGATGCCATATCACATGCTGTACTTCCGGGCGTCGCTATTTCATATATGCTGGGAGTTAACTTCTTCTTTGGCGCAGTCATAAGCGGAGTGATCACAGCTATCGCCATTGGTTTTGTATCCCAAAACAGCCGGATTAAGCATGATACCTCGATTGGAATTATGTTTACAGCGGCATTTGCTTCAGGAATCATTATTATTACCATGCTAAAAAGCAGTACAGATCTATACCATATTTTATTTGGTAATGTACTGGCAGTAAGATTATCCGACATGTGGATCACTTTGGGCATCAGCCTTATTGTATTGGCGGCTGTTTACCTCTTTTACAAAGAATTATTGGTCACATCGTTTGATGAAACGATGGGAGCAGCTTACGGACTGCCAGTTCGTTTCATTCATTATTTCCTAATGACTCTCTTGACCATGGTAACCGTTGCATCCCTCCAGACAGTTGGGATTGTCCTGGTTGTTGCCATGCTGATCACCCCTGCAGCGGCAGCTTATCTCTTAACCGAGCGGCTGTGGATGATGATTTTCCTTGCCTCTGGCATTGGTGTGATTTCATCCATCGTGGGACTTTACTTTAGCTTCACCTACAACTTAGCTTCTGGAGCAACGATTGTCATATCATCTACTGCTATTTTCATTCTCGTTTTCTTATTCTCACCTAAGCATGGGCTAATTTGGAAAACGCTGAAAGTAAAGAAAAAGAGAGCTTCATTAGTTTAATTTTAATAAAATCAAATTTTTCAGGAGGTAAAACTTATGATTAAAAAAGGCATTCTTTTATTAGCTGCATCCCTTCTTTCTGTGTTATTCCTGTCAGCCTGCAGCAGCGGAAAAAGCAGCACATCAGCAAATGAAGATGGAAAAATCCAAGTTGTCACTACCTATTCGATTGTGTATGACATTGTTAAAAATGTAGGCGGGGATTTAGTTGAGATTCATAGTTTAGCACCCATTGGCTCCAATCCCCACGAATATGACCCGCTTCCTGAGGATGTGCAAAAAACAACCGATGCAGATGCTGTATTTTACAACGGCCTGAATCTGGAAGCCGGCAACTCATGGTTCAATAAGCTGATGGAAACTGCCGGAAAAGACGGTGAAGATGCGCCAGTCTTCCTGATGAGCAAAGGCGTTGATGCCATGCACTTAACCACAAAAGGCAAAGAAAGTGAAGAAGATCCCCATGCATGGCTGGACATCCGAAATGGGATCAAATACGCGGAAAATGCCAGAGATGGACTTATTAAAGCAGATCCAGACAACAAAGAGATTTACGAGAAAAACGCAGAAGAATATATTGCAAAGCTTCAGGAGCTGCATGATGAAGCGGTCGAACAATTTAATGAAATTCCAGAAAATGAACGGGTTCTTGTTACAAGTGAAGGTGCTTTTAAATATTTCAGCGAAGCCTACGGATTCCAGGCAGAATACATTTGGGAAATCAACCAGGAAAACCAGGGAACACCAGAACAAATAACAAGAATTGTGGATATTATCAATGAAAAAGGAATTACAGGTCTATTCCTGGAAACAAGCATTGACGCAAGAAGCATGGAATCCGTATCCGATGAAACCAATGTTCCGATCATGGGAAAAGTGTTTACAGACTCTCTGGCAAAGCCGGGTGAAGATGGCGATACGTACATCTCTATGATGGAATGGAATATTAAAACCATTAAAGAAGGCTTGACCCGGTAGATGAATTTTTGAAACAGAATGGGTGGATAGCCAGGGTGGGGGGATTTGATTCTTCATTGTTACCTTTCTCTTAGTCTTGTAAGCAATGAAAGGCACGATTTTCACTCATTTATGCCCTTGAGCTCATTCTTTTGCTTGTGAAGGGCACGATTCTCATGCTTTTATGCCCTTCAGCTCTGTCTTTTGTCTTTGAAGGGCACGATTCTCACCTATTCATGCCCTTCAGTTCTGACTTTTTCCTTTAAAGGGCACGATTCTCACTTATTCATGCCCTTCAGTTCTGACTTTTTCCTTTGAAGGGCACGATTCTTATGCTTATGTACCCTTCTGCTTATTTTTTAGTTGTGAATGGCACAATTCCAGCAAGCAGGTGAATCATGTGATCCACATTAGTTCAAAGAGATATATTCTGGAGATTTATCTATTACAGGAAGCACATGGGCATGCGACCATTTCCGGCATTGCAAAGGTATTGAAGGTCACCGTCTCAGCTGCATCTAAAATGGCCGGAAAGCTTAAATCAGGCGGTTACATTCACTTTCAGCCCTATGGAACAGTAAAACTGACAGAACAAGGTTTAGAAATTGGCAAAAACCTATTTCAGGATCATCAGGTTTTAATGGAGTTTTATCAAATAATAGGGGTTGAAGAAAAACTGATCCGGAAGAAAGTTAGTGAAGTTGAAATGCATATCGGAACGGAAGTTGTTTTTAAAATTAAGAGCTTTATAGAAGATCATAAGAAAAACGCTTGAGTTGTTTAATAAACATTCAAGCGTTTTTTGCCAGAATTTATTCCGGTTTCTTCATAAAAAGTGACAAGATTATATTAAGTATGGCTAAGGCCAAACTAATTTTAAATACCAGTGCCGAGCCCGCTGCCGCCGCCTGTGCCGGTTCTCCTGCGGCAGCTGCCAGGTAACTATTTTGCTTTGCGGCCATAAGGGATACCATAATGGCAATCCCAATAGCTCCGGACACTTGCTGCACTGTTTGCGTCAATGCAATCCCGTCTGGATAGTATTGTCTCGGAAGGGAATTCAGAGTGTTTGTCTGCACAGATGCCAGCACTGCCCCAATCCCCAGCATCATGATCATATGGGTTAACACAATCATCCATAAAGCTGTGTCTGTTCCAAACTGGGAATAAGCTCCATATCCAACCGCAACCAAAATGGTTCCGGGTGTGATGACTGCTTTCGGTCCAAATCTGTCAAATAATCGCCCGATTGCCGGAGCCAGAATGCAGTTTAGCAGGCTCCCCGGCAATAGAACCAGTCCGGTTGTGAATGCTGCGATGATCAAAGCCATTTGCATGTACATCGGTAAAATGACAAGCATGGACAGCATATTAAAGAACGTGATAAAACTCATAAATACACCCAGAACAAACAGCGGATATTTGAATGCTTTCAAATTGAGCATCGGCACATCCAATTTTGTCTGACGCACAGCAAAAATAATGAGTGCCAGAATCCCTGCTATGATCGATATGATGACAGAAGTACTTGTCCATCCGCCATGCTCGCCGCCAGCACTCACTCCATAGACGATTCCCCCGAACCCGATCGTTGAGAGGAAAACCGATAATACATCAATGGAAACTTTCAGTATCTCATTTACATTCGGCAAATACGAAAACCCAAATAGTAAAGAAAACAGGAGGAAAGGAATCGTAAACCAGAAGATCCAATGCCATGAGAGTGTATCTAAAATGAGACCTGCCAATGTTGGACCCAGCGCCGGTCCTGCCAGCATGACCAATCCCATGATTCCCATTGCCCCGCCGCGTTTATCAGGAGGAAAAATAGTGAAAATGACATTTTGCGTCAGGGGTAAATTAATCGCTAATCCTGCTGCCTGAATAATGCGTCCTGCTAGTAAAACTGGAAATACGGAGGCTGTCGCAGCCATGACAGTTCCGATAATGGATAACAGCACTGAAGCCATAAACATTTGCCTGGTTGTAAATTTTTGCATCATAATGCCTGTAACCGGCACCAAAATCCCCAGAGTCAAGAAATATCCTGTTGCCAGCCACTGAATGACAGTTGCATCAACGCTAAATATGAAGCTTAATTCGCCTAAAGCAATATTTAATGCCGTTTCACTGAAAAGTCCGACAAACCCTGCGACCAAAAGTGCCGCCATGATCGGGCCTGTTTTAACTTGCTTCTGTACTGCCGGAACCGCTTTAATCTGCCTATTTGCAATGGTCCCTGCTTTGTATTGATTATTCACTCGTAATACTCCTTCATTAGGAAAAGAATATCCCTTCAATTTTTGCTGTAAAGATATTAATGATTTCATTTATCAGCGTTTCCAAATTCCGCAGCACACCTCCATTTGCTAAACGGCTTGTTAACTATATCAAACTATTTTTCTTAACGTCAACTAAGTTGACAAAATTTTATTTTTCTGATATTATCAACTTAGTTGACAGTATCCTTATGTATGATATTGGATATCTGATTATAAATTTTTTAAAAGAATTGTCGCTTTCATTGGATAAGAGTGCAGAAGAGATAGAGGAACTAGTGAAGATAATGATAAAAGCAAGCAGATAACAGAAAAAAGAATGTCCCTTCTGAATGTGATATTCATCGGGACATTCTTTTTCATTGTTCAATAGAAACCGCTAAAGGAAGCAATTAGGCAGTTCTTTTCCAAATACTCTCCATGTTCTCAAGAGTTTTCCCTTTCGTTTCAGGTACAAACTTCCATACAAAAATGGCTGAAAGAACACTCATCAGTCCATAGAAGCCGTAAGTTAAGCCGCCGCTGAATTCCATCATCATCGGATAAGTCGATGAAATGAAATAGTTTGCGGCCCATTGTGCTGCTACTGCTACCGCCACTGCCTGTCCGCGGATTTTGTTTGGGAAAATTTCCGAGATCAATACCCAGCATATCGGTCCCCATGACATCATGAAAGACGCTGTGTAAACGATAATAAAAATTAACGTGCCCATGCCGATTATATTGGAAAAAGCCATTCCTGCAACACCAAACATCCCGATCGCCATGCCAATGGAACCCGTGATCAATAATGGCTTGCGTCCCCATTTATCTACAGTTAAAATGGCCACTACTGTAAAGATGACATTTATGACACCCATAACTATCGTCTGCAGCATCGAGGCATCCTTTGCTGCTCCCATGCTTTCAAAAATTCGCGGTGCATAGTACAAAGCCACATTAATCCCGACAAATTGCTGGAATACAGACAGCAGAATTCCTATAACAATCACTAATTTTCCGTATGCAAACAGTTTTTCTGCTGGAACATTTGCTGAGGCTGCTACCGATTTTTTGATTTCACCCAAGATCGTTTTTGCCTCTGCTGCACCATTAATTTTCGTAAGTACTGCTAAAGCTTTATCATCATGATTATTGATGGCCAGGTATCGGGGTGTCTCCGGAACCAGGAGCAGCAGAAGACCAAAGGCAAGGGCCGGAATAGCTTCTGAAGCAAACATGTACCTCCAGCCAACATCATTGATCCATTCCAAAGGACGCCCGCTGGCAATGCCCCAGTTTACAAAGTACACGACAAGCATTCCGAAAATGATCATAAACTGATTGAATGAAACCAGGCGTCCGCGGATATCGGCAGGTGCAATTTCGCCGATATACATGGGAACAATTGCTGACGCCAGGCCAACCCCAATTCCACCTATAATGCGATAAAGATTAAAAGTCAATAATAACGAGATGGTCGGTTCCCCTTTAGTGAAAAATAAAAATTCAGGAAAAGCGGAGCCTAATGCGGATAGGAAGAAAAGAACAGCCGCAGCAATCAGCGATTTTTTCCGCCCAAACTTCGACGCAAAATAACCGGAAATTAAACCGCCAATGATACAGCCAATTAAAGCACTCGAGGTTGTCGCCCCGTGAGCCAGCGACCCTAATCCCAAACTATTGATCAAATAGATTTCCAGTGACTTTTCAGCTCCTGAAATAACAGCCGTATCATATCCGAAAAGCAAACCTCCTATCGCAGCAACCAATGTAAGTGAACCAATATATAGAGAGTTCCGATTCTGTTTCATAGTTTGTAAAAGACAGATTTGAACCAAAATAGAGCGCTTACAATTTGACATTAATATAATTCAAATCTATCTTTACTCCTTTCTAGTAGAAATGTTTAAACAATGAGAAACTTGAAACTGGTTTTTGTTTTGAAGACCTCATTTTTCTCCAGGACAATAGAAGGAAAGTTTTCATGATGAATGGCATCAGGCGGACATTGTGTTTCCAGACATAGCCCCAAATGCCTTTTTGACTGAACACCTCTAATTTCAAAATCATTTCCCAGCATGTTCGCTGTATATAAAACAACACTCTGCCTATCCGTTTCCACTGCCAGTTTTCGTCCGCTTGCAGAATCCACTACAGCCATTTCACCTGTATTTAATAGAAATGGATGATCATAACCTCCGCCCGCAAGAATGTTCTGCTGATGGCCGGACTTTACGCCTTCTTTGATTTTCTTCCCTGCTCTGAAATCAAACGGGGTATTTTCAACATGTATGAATTCCCCAGTAGGAATCAATGTGTCATCAAGCTCCAGGAAGTGATCACTTTGCATGGTTACCTCGTGCTCAAGAATGTCCCTCTTTAAGTCCCCGCTTAGGTTAAAATAAGTATGGTTTGTCAGATTGATGATCGTTTTTTCATCAGATATAGCTTTATAACTAATGACCAGTTCATTCTCATTGTTCAGTGTATAGTTTACCGTTACATCAAGAGTCCCAGGATACCCTTCTTCTCCATCCGGGCTTACATAGGAGAACCTGATATTCGCCTCATTCCTGCCCTTTTCAGCGGCCGAGTCCCAAATTACATGATGAAAACCACCTTTACCTCCATGCAGATGGTGTTCCCCATCATTTTTTGGCAGCTGGTAAGCAGTTCCATCAAGAGTGAAAGTTGAGCCTGCTATCCTTCCGGCCACCCTTCCTATAATCGAACCAAAAAAGGGTGAATGCTTTGTATACTCTTCAAGCGTGTCAAAACCCAGGACCACATTCTCTATATTTCCTTCACGATCAGGGACAGATATCCCGGTAATGATTCCCCCGTATTCAATACACGATACTTTCATTCCATGATCAT
This sequence comes from Cytobacillus oceanisediminis, assembly GCF_022811925.1. Classification (NCBI taxonomy): domain Bacteria; kingdom Bacillati; phylum Bacillota; class Bacilli; order Caryophanales; family Bacillaceae; genus Cytobacillus; species Cytobacillus oceanisediminis. The sequence continues at coordinate 3,034,888 of NZ_CP065511.1, forward strand.
TGCTGATTGTATAGGATTTAACCTTGTGTCCATTCCATTCGCCAAAGATACTTTCAGTTATGTTCATGTAGATCTCCCTCAAGTCAGCTTACTTTTTCCTAAAACCGGCCAAACCCTCGTTCAGTTTCCTGGTTTGCACATAAACTTCCTTGTATAACTGGAAAAGTTCCTGATATTTCTTAACGTTTTCAGGGATTGGAGTATACGTCTTTTCGTATGTTATGAAGTCATCGGCACATGCTTCCAGAGATTCATACCATTTGCATCCATATGCCGCGAGCATAGCCGCACCTACAGCAGGTCCTTGTTCACTTGAAAGCTTTACGATTGTGCTATTGAAGATATCAGCCTGGATTTGCAGCCAGGCATCACTTTTTGCTCCTCCTCCGATTGAAATGATTGTATCGACTAGCTTGCCGCTTTCCCTGAATATTTCAATCGATTCATTTAAAGAAAAGGTAATTCCTTCAATGACCGATCGAACAAAGTCATTTCGATTATGTGAAGAGTCCATGCCGATAAAGCTTCCCCGAATAAGTGAATCTGCATATGGCGTGCGCTCACCGGCTAAATATGGCGTAAACAAAAGACCGTTCGATCCAATCGGAACCTCGCTCATTTCAGCCAGCAAGGAGTCGAATGATTCCATTTCTGCAAACGTATCTTTAAACCAGCTCAAACTATGTCCCGCTGCCAGGGTTACGCCCATTGTGTAATAGGCCTTTTCTTCACCATGATTAAAATAATGGACTTTCCCCTGAAAATCCTTGTCATTTTGTTCTTCATAGGATAAAACGACTCCGGATGTGCCAATGCTGCATAATGTTTTTCCTTCTGACAGAATACCTGAACCGATCGCACCACAGGCATTGTCAGCTCCTCCGGCAAATACCTTCGTTAAAGGATATAATCCCGTCTTCTCAGCAATCTCAGGCTTTAACGTCCCTACACATTCATGGGATTCAACTAAAGGCGGACAGATATTCACATCAATCCCGGTTAGCCCGCATATCTCTTCACTCCACATTTTCCGGCCGACATTCAGCAGCAAAGTACCCGCTGCATCACTATATTCACTATGAATCCTTCCAGTCAGTTTAAAGCGCAGATAATCTTTAGGGAGCATAAATACAGCCGCTTTTTCAAAAACTTCCGGCTCATATTGCTTCACCCAAAGCAGCTTTGGTAAAGTGAAGCCTTCCAATGCCGGATTCTTTGTGATTTCAAGCAGACGCTTCTCACCAGCCATGTCATAGATCTGTTTACACTGCTCTGTCGTGCGGGTATCATTCCAGAGGATTGCATTTCGCAGAACCATATTCTCTTTATCCAGAAGGACCAGGCCGTGCATTTGGCCTGAAAAACTGATTCCTTGAATGTCTTCCTCACTTCCATCGAACTGCTCTGAAATTTCTTTAAGAGCATCGACTGTTTTATCAACCCATTCACCAGGGTCCTGTTCACTATAACCCGACTTTTCATGAATGAGCGGATAAGACCTGGAAACTTCGCTGCATACTTCTCCCTTTTGATTCATTAATAAAACTTTTACCGAGCTCGTGCCAAGGTCAATCCCGATTACATATTTCATGATTGATCATCCTTTAGATAATGAAATGTATGCTAATCTTTACTTTTTAAAAATGTACTGGGACACTTTCGTATTCCCAGTACATTTAATCTTTTTATATTAATCTCTTACGCTTTTACACTCGCATAGGCTTCGAGAATGTATTTATTTAAGACAGCTTTTAGCTGTTCCTGTCTTCCTGACTTGTTTTCGATCTTTTCAAGCTGAAGAGCATGCTTCTCAAGCTTATGGAAGTCTGTTTTTCCCTCAACGATTTCAAGGCCGATGCCTTCCGTATAGCTGCTATATCTGTCAGCAATAAAGTTGTCTAATACTTTATCTTCAATTAAACGCTGTGCAACTTTTGCACCAACTGCAAATGTGTCCATTCCTGCAATATGAGCATAGAACAGGTCCTCAGGGTCAAATGATCCTCTTCGTACCTTCGCATCAAAGTTTAGGCCGCCTGTTCCAAGGCCGTCATTTTTAAGAATTTCAACCATTGCCAATGCTGTAGAATAGATATCTGTCGGGAATTCGTCAGTATCCCATCCCAGCAGGGTATCTCCCTGGTTTGCATCCACTGAACCAAGCATTCCATTTATGCGTGCTGTGTGCAGTTCATGCTCAAATGTATGGCCGGCAAGGGTCGCGTGGTTTGCTTCAATATTGAATTTAAAGTAGTCTTTTAAGCCGTAAGATTGCAAGAATGATAAACTGGTTGCCACATCAAAATCATATTGATGTTTGGTAGGCTCCTTCGGCTTTGGCTCGATTAAGAATTGTGCGTCAAATCCAATTTCCTTTGCATAATCAATTGCCATATGGAAGAAGCGCGCAAGATTATCGAGTTCAAGCTTCATGTTCGTATTCAGCAGTGTTTCGTATCCTTCGCGTCCGCCCCAGAATACATAGTTCACAGCACCCAGCTCCTTGCCGATCTCAAGTCCCTTTTTCACTTTCGCTGCAGCATAAGCAAATACATCAGCATTAGGCGCTGTCGCCGCACCGTGCAGCCAGCGCGGATGTGAAAACATATTAGCAGTATTCCATAATAACTTTGTTTTGCTGGATTTCATGTATTCCTTAATCATGGCCGTAATTTCATCTAAGTTCTTAAAAGTTTCGCTTAATGAATCCCCTTCAGGCGCAATATCAGCGTCATGGAAACAGAAAAACGGAACATTCAGTTTTTCATAGAATTCAAAGGAGGCTTCTACACGTGCCTTGGCCAAGTCCATTCCGGAAAATCTGCCATAGGAACGGATCATCGTTCCATCTCCGAAAGGATCTGTGCCTTCCGCAGTGAACGTATGCCAGTAAGACACAGCAAAACGGAGAAGGTCTTCCATTTTTCTGCCGTTGATCATTTCTTCAGGATTATAATATTTAAAAGCCAATGGATTATTAGAATCTGGACCTTCGTATTTTACTCCGCTCACATTACTAAAGTAGTTCATTTTCATTCCTCCATCTTTTCTTTTAGATTGTTATCGCTTTCATTTGATTACAAATCGATTTTACCACCATAAACTTAGTTTGTCTATTGAATGAACTAAGTTTCATTTTTATTTTTAATTATGGTATAAATGGAATATGATTGTAATAGACAAAGAAATTGAGGATTTGAGGAGAAAGATAATGACTTGGAATCAGCAGCTGGTAAAAATGAAAAACAAATCACGCGTTCTGCAGACGATAATCTACCAATCCCCTATCTCCCGGGCTGATATCGCACAGCACTTGGGACTGACTAAAGGTACTGTTTCCTCGTTGGTCAACGAGCTGATAGAAGAAAAAATCTGTTCCGAAACAGGACCAGGCAAATCGAGCGGAGGACGTCGCCCTGTGATGCTGCTCTTTAATGAAAAAGCTGGATATGCCATTGGAATTGATTTAGGGGTGAACTATATTTTAGGTGTCATGACTGATTTATCGGGTAATATTGTGAGCGAAAATTTGAAGCATATGAAGAGCATGAGGTATGAAGAAACCATTCTTGTCATAAAAGAAGTCATCCAATCATTATTGGACTCTACCCCCGAGAGCCCTTATGGTGTAATCGGAATCGGCATTGGAGTACCAGGAATCGTAAATAAGGAAGGCAGCAATATCCTGCTGGCACCTAATCTGGGCTGGACAGATATCAATTTAAAGGCAGAAATTGAGACAGAGTTTCACCTTCCCGTTATCATCGACAACGAAGCGAACGCCGGAGCATACGGGGAAAAGCGTTTCGGAGCCGGGAAAAACTTTGAAAATCTCATCTATGTAAGCGCTGGAATTGGCATAGGCGTCGGCTTTATTTTACAAAACAGCCTTTATCGGGGGGCTGAGGGATTCTCCGGTGAAATGGGCCATATGGTGATCGATATAGATGGAAAAGAATGCAGATGCGGCAGCAAAGGCTGCTGGGAATTGTACGCTTCTGAACAGGCATTACTAAACCAGGCAAAGAATATTCAATCATATTTACAACGGGATGATCTGAACCTGGAGTCATTAGTTGAAATGGCGGAAGAAGATGAGGAAGTAAAGGATTTGTTCCGTCAAATTGGCCGATGCCTTGGCATTGGCATAAACAATATCATCAATACATTCAACCCCGAGCAAATCATTATAGGAAATCGCTTAGCCATTGCCAAAGAATTATTACTGGATTCGATTATGGAAGTTGTAGAGACCCATTCCTTAAGATTTAATCAGGAGAACTTAAACATTACATTTGCCGATTTATCGATCTACTCAACAGCACTTGGGGCTTCAGCTTATGCTACAGAAAACTTTCTGAACTCGGATCTGCAGGAAAATTTGAAAAAATAGGCAACTTGATCGGCCAATCAAACGCCTGACGACCTAAAGTACATTCCTTTATTCATTGTAATTTCTTTTAAAAAAACACCGGATAATTCATATTAGAATAATCCGGTGTCATACTTAATAGAGTATCACGAATGTTTTTATAGTGAAAAGGAGTAACCTTTCTCCTCACTCAAAGCTTTTCTATATACCTTAGAGGCTGCCATAGTGTCCAGAAACCCAACCCCGACAGATTTATAAAAGGTTATTTCACTTGATTTTTCACGTCCAGCTTTTTCCCCGCATACTATTTCACCAATTTCACCATAAATGAGATCCGTATTCCATTCTCCTTTCTTATGGGGAACAAGGAGATCTCCAGCCTCGTGCATAGCTCCTTCCATTGTATCAACCACCACTTTATTGCTCCTGATAAGTGTTTGAGCATCAACCTCTTGCATATGTGCCTGATAAGAACCAATGGCATTAATATGAGTTCCTTCCCTCAGTACAGATCCATCAAATATGGGTGTTGAACTCTTCGTGCTGCAGATGACAATATCTGATTGGGCAGCAGCAGCATTGGCATCCGCTTGAATTGAAATGGTCCCCCTCCAATCTGGATACAAAGAATGGATTTCATTTTTGAATACTTCCGCTCGTTCTATTGTGCGATTATATAAAATGATATGTTCTAATTCCATCACAGACATGACAGCTTGAATTTGGCCGGCAGCTTGAGCTCCGCAGCCTAAGACAGAACAGACTTTTGAATTCTTCCGAGCTAAATATTTCGTTGCCACACCGCTTGAAGCACCTGTTCTTAAGACCGTTAAGTAGCTGGCATCCATTAATGCAACATGCTCGCCAGTACGCGCATCGGTCAGCAGAATCACTCCCTGCAGAACTGGTTTGCCCCCGCCGGAATTGCGGGGAAAAATGCTTACAGCTTTAACTGCTGTATAATTTTCTGGTTCAATATAGGAAGGCATATATAAAGTTTCCGCTTCGTATTTAGAATGCGGAATCGACATTCTTACGGGTGTCAGCGTTTTATTCCTGTGGCCATAACTAAATGCTTTTTCAACATCCTGAATACACTCTTCCATTGAGTACAATTCTTTTATCGTTTCTTTATTAATCACTAACATAGTAACTCACTCCAATATGAACTTGTCGTATATTCGATAATAAAAGCAAATGTTTTCTCGCTGCAGCACAGTTTTTTGGCTTCCTTCTACATATTGACAGTTTTATTTTGATTTACATGTGTCTTCTTTGAAGAAAACCTGTCCAGTCTAAACGGAGTTAAATCAATATCTGACTTGCCCTTTGTAATGAGGTCACTCATAACACTGCCTGTTGATAGTGCCATGGAAATTCCACTCATCGCATGGCCGGACGCGATAAATAGATTATTCAGTGAAGGCACTTTCCCTAATATGGGCAAACCATCGGGAGTCATAGGCCGCATTCCGCACCATGCCTGCTCATCTCCGCGAACTGATGTACGTAAATATTGAGCCGCAGAACTCTTTAAACTATCAATTCGCCGCTGATCCAGATTAGTATTAAGGCCAGACAGTTCCATTGTTCCTCCGATTCTTACTGAATCATGAAACGGGCTTATCGTCACCCTTGAATCTCCTAAGTAAAGCGGCTGCTGAAACTGAATGGAAGGTTTAGAAATGGTGATGCTGTAGCCTTTCCCTGCAGTCATGGGGATGTGCAATCCAGCTTGTCTTAAAACCCGTCCTGCCCAGGCTCCTGCAGTGACAAGAAAGTGATCCCCTTCAATGGTTTTCTCTCGGATTTTAACCCCACTGATCTTGTCCCCTTCTTGGATAAATCCCATTGCTTCCGTATGGGAAAGTACCTCAGCCCCATTTGAGATAAGCCAGTCTTTTAGAGCTTTTGTAAGCGTTTCAGGGCGAACATGCCGTTCAGAAGGGAGATAAATGCCTCCAGCCACTGCATCAGAAAGGGCCGGTTCCATTTCCAGTACTTCTTTTTTAGATTTTGCAGCAGGCGCAGGCAAACCAAAGCTCTCAACAATACTATAGTTATCTAGCTTTTCATCAATATAACTTTTGTCTAAGAATACAAAAAGCAGCCCTTTTCGATGCATTTCAAATTCAAGACTGCCATCTTGCTCCAGTTCATCGAACAATCTCAAGGTATTTCTGCTCAATTCCAAACCTGCGGTATACCCCTTTTGGTAGGCATCTTCACTGCAATACTTCCAAAATTGGATTAGCCAGGGGGACAATGAGGGGAAAATGGATGGCTTAATATATAGAGGACTATCCCGCTTTAACATCCACTTTAGACTTGACTTAATTAGACCCGGAGCAGGAACCGGATCGGATAAACTGGGGCACACCCATCCCATATTTCCGCTCGAACATTCCGCTCCGGGTTCACCCTTGTTAATTAATACTACATCCATTCCCTTTTTCCTAAGGAAAAAAGCGCTTGCTAAGCCAATGATTCCTCCGCCAATAACGATAGCTTTCGTCATTCCCTTCCCCTCCATTAATAGTAATTCTTCAATATAGGATAATACTATAATTGTACAGATAGAATTTTCTGAATAAAATGTACAATATATATAATAAAAAGGGGTTTTCAGCTAAATTTTTTGTGGCATTTTACATTCTTATGTGCAGAAACTTAAAAGACATAGCTAAGAATATGGTGAAAATAGTCTAATTACAGCTGGGAAGAGGCATATTTTTTGTGGAATTTGCACATAGATAAAGACTTTCATAGATAATATATTTAAAATACAGAATTTTTTAAATAAATCGAATACTTATTCGGTGAAGGAGGGATAATAAATAACGGTTTTTTCTGTTGGTTCGATCTATTTATGCAGCACGCGCCCTATTAATGTTTTAGAGATCCTATATTTTTGAGGCTTGATAACAAAGGGGTTGATTAATTTGAAAGAGAACCAGGTGGTTTGGGGTTCAAGGATTGGATTTATATTGGCAGCTATGGGAATGGCAGTGGGTACCGGAAATATTTGGAGGTTCCCGCGAATGGTTGCCGAACATGGCGGAGGTTCTTTCTTAATCGGCTGGGCCATTTTTTTATTTGTCTGGTCATTGCCGCTTATCATGGTTGAAATATTCATCGGAAGAAAAACCAGAATGGGAACGATGGGGTCCTTTGGAGAATTTATCGGCAAAAAATTTGCCTGGTTTGGACCTATCATCACGATCGTTTTAGCCGGAATCACATTTTATTATTCTGTAGTAGTGGGCTGGACTTTTAAATACTTCATCTTAGCATTACAGGGAACTTTTACAGAAAAAATTGACTCAGCAGCCCAGTGGGAAAACTTTACGGGTCATGCGGCAGAACCAGTCATTTATCACTTTATTGCAGCTGCCCTTTGTGGAATTGTCGTTTTTATAGGGGTTACAAAGGGAATTGAAAGAATGTCTAAGATATTCCTGCCGCTTTTATTCCTTTTACTCATCTTTACTGCTTTCCGCTCCATCACCTTGCCAGGAGCTATAGAAGGGCTTTCATACATGTTTACACCTCAGTGGGAATATCTAGGGAAAGCATCAACTTGGCTTCAGGCTTTATCACAATCTGCATGGTCAGTCGGTGCTGGCTGGGGATTGTATGCCACCTATGCCATTTATACAAAAAAACGTGATGACATTGCCCAAAATTCGTTAACAGCAGGCCTCGGAAACAACTCAGTCGAATTACTTGCCGGTTTAACCATCATTCCAGCTATCTTTGCTTTAGCACCTTCGCAAGAATATATTACCCAGGCAACAAGTTCAGGCAACACCGGCTTAACCTTTATTTATATGGTAGAATTGATTAGCGTCATGCCGCAGACTTATATCTTTGGCGTTGCATTTTTTGGTGCATTGGCATTTGCAGCTTTTACTTCATTAGTTGCAATGGTTGAATTGATTACTAGAAACCTATCAGACTATGGAATCCGCAGAAACAAAGCAATCCTGCTAACTGTTGTTTTGATTTTTCTTGGCGGGATCCCTTCAGCCATTAATATGAAAGTGTTCAATAACCAGGATTGGGTTTGGGGAGTTGCGTTGCTGCTTTCATGCTTCCTGTATGCGTACGCTGCGATTAAATATGGTGTCGAAAAAATGCGTGACGAAATAAATGAAGTCAGCTTCATTAAGATAAACAAATGGTGGGTTTATTCCATTAAATATTTAATACCCGCTCTGTTTGTCATAGTAACTGGATGGTGGCTATATCAGGGTGTGACATGGTATCCGGACACTTGGTGGAAGCCATTCGAAGAATTCAATGTTGGAACAATAATCCTGCAGCTCGGAATTACTTTCCTGCTTGCATTCGTGCTGCTTCGATTTAATAAAAGATTAAGAAGCTCTGTTAAAGAAGAAGGACTAAACGATCAAGAAACTCCGATTCCTTCAAATACAGACATCAAGGAGGAATTATAATGACTGCATCAGCAATAATTATGATGATCTTAACCTTGGGCTTATTCTGGGGGGGCTTTTCCTATATGGTTTATAGAACCCTTACAACAGACTACGATGACAAATAAGAAAAGCGCAAGGCGCCCGCCTATCGGCGACAAGCTTAAGACAAGCGCTGGCAGAAGGCGTTCTTTGCCTTCAGAAGTGATTGGCTTAAGACCTCGAGCCGATGGCGCCTGGAGCTAGACAGTTATCGAAGTTCTAAATTTTATACATTATTTTAATATTAAAAAAGGTGCCAGGTTCCATCATTTGATGGTTAACCTGGCACCTTTTATTTACTCCGCATGAACATAATGTTTGCTTAATAAATACTTATTTACTTTTCTGCTTACAGTTATTCCGTTCTCTATTGCGCCGTCAATGAAGCCTGCCCAGCCATTTGCATAGGTCGTACCGGCTAAAAACACAGAACCTTCAGGTGTGTTCCACTCTTCATGATAGGCAGTTAACTGTTTGGGTTTCAGCATAGGCCAGGTTTCTTTTGAAAACTCGTCATTGACCCAATCGTGGCCTGTGCTTTCAAGTACTTGTATATCCGGAATCCAGTATTTTAATGCCGCTTCTACCGCTTCCCTGTCGTTCGGATTCAGCTTTGCTGCACTTGGCCCAAAACCGACAAGGATGCTATTGCCATCAGCATACCGATCCAAATGAACTGAATTTAAAAGATAGCTGCCAGGGGCTAATGCATCGAATGGTTCTAATTCTCCTTTTACTTTTGCCCACACTTTAACTCCTTTTGAGGTTTGTCCCTCTCTGGAAGATTCCTGTTTGGCTTCTGAAAGCGCTGGCTGGAACTCAATGTTATTTAGAGTCGTTAATGGCACTGTAACGATCACTGCCTTGGATGCATAACATTCCCCTTCTGCCGTAAAGACTTTAGCAGCTCCATCTTCATGTTCAATTCGTCCAACGATGGCAGATAACTTAATTTCCGCACCACTGTCCGCAGCAATTGATTCGATTAACTTCCTGGTTCCATGTTTTAAGCGGAAGCTCGAGATCATCGCACTGTGAGTATCCCAGTTTCCTTGGGAAAAAGCCCACCAGCGAAATATTTGTGTAACCGCACCTTCTGCAGGATCTCCGCAATAATCCGATGCAATCCAGCCATGCAGCACATCGAATTCCTCTGTTGTTAAATTGATATCTTTTAAGAATTGCTCTCCAGATACATTATCCAAATTCCGGAAACTTTCTGTATGAAGGGGTTCAAATGGAAATGGCATGTGCTTATTGCTTTCCTTCATGACCCTTTCAACAGTTGCTCTAAGCCTTACTTTAAATTCAGCCGCTGATGATGAATAAGTTTTTCCGCCTGTAATCCAATACACTTTTTCTGCTTTTGGCCCTGAAGCCAGTTCGAGCCCATATCGCGTAATTTCAGACCATACATGCGGCTGATGCCAATGAACATATGTACCTCCCATTTCGAGGTCTGACCCTAAACGGTGATCCACCCATGTTCTGCCGCCAAGTCTATCACGCGCCTCCAGGACTAATACTTTTTTGCCCAGCATCTTTAACTCCCTTGCAGCAGTCAATCCGGAGAAACCTGCGCCAATGATAATAACATCATAATTTTTTATATTCATCTTCTTCATTCTCCTCTCAGTTTTATTGAAATAAACTGCAGCACCTTATAGGCGAACTGCAGTTAAAATATTTTTATAGTTCATCCCCCACAGCTGGGGTTACATTCTCTGCATTAATAGGCAATGTGATCTTTTTGCGGGTATACATGAAGTAATAATACACATAGCAAAGGGCTATAAAGCCAAAACCCCAATAAAGAGAGGTTCTCTGTGTAGGATCAAAGGCCATAACTGCAAAGATGGACAGACACATGACAATGCATAAGATCGGGATAAAAGGATATAAAGGCACCTTATATTTTAAATCCTCCACTTTCCCGCCATTTTTCATATATTGTCTGCGGAACCCTATTTGTGCCGCGGCAATGGCCAGCCATGTAAGTGTGCCGCCAATGCCGCTGACAGCCAGCAGAACTACAAATAATGTATCTGCTGCTACATAACTCGTTAATAGTGATAACAGTGCAAAACCAAGAGTCACTAAAAGGGCATATGAAGGCACACCTCGCTTATTCAGCTTTCCAAAGACTTTTGGAGCCATCCCTGTTTCTGAAAGCGAATACATAATTCTTGTACAGGCGTAGAGACCCGTGTTTCCGACAGATAAGATGGCCGTTAAGATAACAAAGTTCATAATATCTGCTGCATATGGAATGCCTACCATATCAAAGACTGTTACAAACGGACTTTCCATCACTCCAGCTTCTTGCCATGGAACAATGGCTGATAAAACAAAGATAGCCAGAACATAGAACAGCAGGATTCGAAAAACGATAGTCCGAATGGCTCTTGGAATATTTTTTTCTGGCTCTTCCGTCTCTCCTGCAGCCACACCCATAATTTCCGAACCCTGAAATGCATAGATCACGGACATCATTGAAATGAATACCCCAACCAAGCCAGCTGGGAATATACCGTCCCCAATGAAATTGGTTAAGTATGGAGCAGGAGTGCTATCCATCGATATTGCGCCAAAAATTGCTCCTAAACCGATTACGATAAATAAGATGACAGTAAAGACTTTAATTCCCGCAAACCAATACTCCGTTTCAGCAAAAGCCTTCGTTGTAAGCGAATTAATTGAAAATAATAGCACTATAAAGATTGCGCACCATATCCATGTTTGAACATCTGGAAACCATCTTTTCATCAGCAATCCTGCAGCCACGAATTCAAGTCCGACATACATGGCCCAGCTCAGCCAATAGACCCAGCCGACAACAAAGCCGGTTGCAGGACCAATAAACTTGGTCGCATGCGCCTGAAAGGAACCTGAAACAGGCATAACAACAGACAATTCTCCCAGACAGACCATAGCCAAATACATTAAAAGACCGCCAACAAGGTATGCCATTATTGCACCTGCGGGTCCAGCCTCGCCTATTGCATATCCCGAACCAAGGAATAGTCCTGTTCCGATAATTCCTCCCAGCGACATCATAAATAAGTGGCGGCTTTTCATTTGCCTTTTTAATTTTGATTGACTCATATTTCACCCTGCTTTCAGATTAAATTCAATCATTTTATTAGTAAGCGCTTACAAAAATGGTGAAAAAATTTTAGTCTACGGCTGCAGCTGTATCTTTAGGAAGCGGCAGTACTTTTTCAAGATCTCTCTGAATCATTAAATGGAAATGGTGAACCAGATTTTCGGTCAGCGAGAATCTCCCTTGTGAATAAGCCCCTGTCTCTATCCCTGTTTGTACCATCTCACAAATATCAAGATCTTCTTTTCTAACAAGCTCATCCATTTTCATTAACTCTTTTTCTTCCTCTGTAATCTCATCACCCAAGAAAAACGTTGTGTACACATATTTTGTGGTTTTAGAGTCTATTGGTATAGATTGATGAATGGATAGATTAGCTGGCCCCGGATCGAAAGAAAACCATGTATTTGGATAAAGCCAATAATACCTGCCTCCTTGTCCCATCTCAAAGTCCAAATTTCTCCCCTTTAAGGGTGTTCCCTGATAAGAATAATAATCGGACATGGTCATCTCGTATTGCTTCATATCAAGTTTTGAAACGAGTGTCTTATGTACGATTGAACAATGATCGCACTCGAGATAATTATCAATGCCTATTTTCCAATTTGAACGGCAGATCGTCTCTTTTACGGATACACGGTTTAAGCTTTCCAGGTCGTATTTTGCCACATGCTTGAAAAGATCAGGGTATTGAACTTTCATTGAAATAGCATCCGGATTAAGATTGACAAAAATAAAAGAGTGCATAATTTCCAGTTTAATCGTTTTTAAGCAGAAATCCTGATGATCGAAATGATCGCACCCCTTCATATTCGGAGCTTTGAGGAGCGAACCATCTGTCCGGTACGTCCAGGCATGATAGGGACAAGTAAAAACGGCCTTATTCCCTTCCCCTTCCGCCAGCTTGGAAGCGCGATGAGAACAAACATTATAAAACGCCCGCAATTCTCCGTCCTGTCCGTGACTAATAATAATGGGGCGGTCAGCCACATCAGCCGTAAAATAATCTCCCGGCTTGCTAACTTGACTCATATGTCCTGCATATTGCCAAGTCTTCCTGAAGATTTCTCTTTTTTCCGCCTCCAAAACCTTTGGATCCGTATAAATCCACGACGGCAGTGTATGAGCTTCACTTAAGGTATTACTGACTCTAACTTCTTTCAAAATCTTTTCCCTCCTTTTACAAATACATCTAAAAACACTAAAATCAGTGTATTAAACTTATTTTAAATTAAAAATATTCTGAATTATATGTTTAAATTAAACAAAAACAGGGATTTTAAAAAAGCTATTTTTGGTTTTTTCATCTAAAAAACTGCAGGCAACTAGGTCTGCAGTTCACTTACTCTTATATATGACTAATCATTAACTTGCATTAAAAACCGTTTTGTTCGATCTTCCTTCGGGTTGTTAAAAATGTCTTCAGAGTTTCCTTCCTCTACAATTACACCGCCATCCATGAAGATGACTCTGTCAGCTACCTCTTTCGCAAATTTCATTTCATGTGTGACAACTACCATGGTCATGCCTTCATTCGCCAAGTCCTTCATTACCTGGAGAACCTCCCTGACAAGTTCGGGATCTAATGCCGAAGTAGGTTCATCATAAAGCATTACATCTGGGTTCATTGACAGCGCTCGGGCTATTGCTACACGCTGCTGCTGTCCTCCTGATAGCTGTGAAGGATAATGGTGACAGCGTTCTCCAAGTCCAACTTTTTCAAGGAGAGTATACGCTAATTTCTCTGCTTGTTCTTTCTCCATTCCCTGTACAACTATTGGACCTTCCATGACGTTTTCAATTGCCGTTTTATGAGGAAACAAATTAAATTGCTGAAATACAAATCCAGTTCTTTTCCGCAGCTCTCTTATTTCATTTTTACGTGAACGATTTGGCTTACCTCCTGCAGTTATTTTTTGAGATCCAATTTGAATGGTGCCTTCAGTTGGTTCCTCTAAAAAGGTTAAACAGCGGAGGAGAGTGGATTTACCGGAACCGCTTGGTCCCATCAAGACAACTACTTCACTTTTATTTACAGAAAGGTTTATTCCATGAAGAACTTCCGTTTCTCCGAATCTTTTCTTTAAATTTTCTAATTGTATTACACTCATGATTGCCCCCAATCCTCCGATTTGCCAGAAATAATATTACAAATTTTAAAGGCTGCTCTTTTTATAAGAGAATGCTCTTTAATTGCTGAAAACCAAATGGAATTATACGGCTACATGCTTGGAAGCGCGTTTTTCAAATCGATCCAATATAGCTGTAAAGAAAGCAATCAGAACCCAATAAAGTGCAGCTGCAACCAAGTAAATTGTCAGCGGCTCAAACGTTTTGGCTATTATCAAAGAAGACATTTGCAGTAACTCTGTAACAGTAATGACAGATACCAGGGAAGTATCCTTGATTAAAATGATAAAGGTATTCGACATGGTCGGTATGGCTACACGTAAGCTCTGTGGCAGAATAGTATGTCTCATGGCCTGACTATAGGTCATTCCCAGTGATACAGCTGCCTCCATCTGTCCCTTGTCAATTGATAGGATGGAAGCGCGAAATGATTCAGATAAATACGCCCCAGCGTTTAAGCTTAATGCGAGAATCCCAGATGGGATGGGATCAAGTTCAATATTAATTTGCGGCAAACCATAATAAATGACAAAAATTTGTACAAGCAGCGGAGTTCCGCGAAAAACAGATACATATGCTTCAGCTGTCTTAACTAATACGGTTATTTTTGAAATTCGTGCCAAAGCCGTAAAAAAACCAAGAAAAAGTGCAATCACAATGGATATCACAGCTAAAAATATAGTCATCAAGGTTGCATATAGTAATGGCGGCAAGGCTTCTATTACAATTAAAAAATCCATAAGCACTCCTCCCCTTTAACTATCTTCTTCATCTAGGAATGGACATATTGATCTTTATACAAGGACTTCTTCTTTAAATCTTATGTTTATCCCTAATTCTCCCAATTGTTCCATGAATGGAGCAAAGCGGTCTTTAATAATTAGCTCTTCTACTGAAACAATGCCCTTTTCGGTAATTTTTCCTTCTGCAATCCAATTAGCCAATAGCATAGCAGGAATAGCAGTGGTTTTGGCCATAGAGGTGATATTGCGTTCATAGTCATAAAAATCAACCATTTCCCAGGTATATTTCGTTTGGACGCCTGACTTCCGTCCGTTAACTTCAACTCGTAAGACCGTGATATCTTCTTTCGTCTTGCCTTGAAGCTTTGGAGCTAATATTTTTTCAGAGAATGCACGAGGTCTAATTTGCGTTCCATTTATATCAATTGGTTCATCATCAAAAAAGCCAAGCTGACTAAGGAACTTCATCCTTTCCCAATGCCCTTCATACCTTACCGTTTTTTCATATAGTCTCTTCACTTTATCTTTTAACGTATAGGCGGTACTATGAGCATCTGTAATGACCGCTTCACACATGCCAACCGGTTCAGGGAATGACATTTTCTCTAATCCAGATAATGCCGGAAGTTCAACCAATTCGCCATTTTCAGCTGCTAATGCAGGTCTTGTATACAGGCCGAGTACGCTTTCGAGCCGGAACACCACTTGGTACCATAAGGGCGGCTGGGGAAACCGCGGAATGCCTCCGCATGTCATCACTGCTTCGTCAGCCTCATCAAGCATTTCGATGCCTTGCGCTGCCAAAAAGTTAGTTATACCCGGCGCAACTCCGCAGCCTGGTACAATAACCACTCCAGCCTCTTTTGCTTTTTGGTCAAGCTTCACTTTTTCTTCATACTTGGATCCTACTAAATCTACTAAATGACATTTTTCGCTGATAGCAGCTTCAATAGCTAATGGACTTAAAGAATGCGGCAAACAAGCCACAGCAATGTCCGCATCCTTTAAAACATTCTGTATATCTTCAATTGTTTCAAGAGAAGCCTGTTTACCATATACCTTTTGGTTATTGGCTATTTCAACACACTTTTCCACACTACTTTCATTCACGTCAACGGCAGTAACCGCTGCAATCTCAGGAAACTTTGCCAATTCACATACTACAGTCGTGCCTATCATTCCAGTCCCTAAAACAACAACCCGCATAATTTTCCCTCCTCTTATGAATACTCTTTATGGGCGCTTCAATTAAATATATCCCTTTAAAGTAAAGACAGGATCTGAGAAATTCCTGCCTTTTAGGGAGAAATTCTTTAATTTTCTAGCGGTTCCGTTCCAAACCACTTCTTATAGATTTCTGAATATGTTCCGTCTTCCTTCATATCTGCCAATATCTGATTGACTTCCTTAACAAAATCGTCATTATCCTTTTTAATGGCCATTCCGATTTCATCCTTGTTAACAATGTCACTTGAAATCTTGAGCGGCAGATCATTTTCTTTAATGTTATAACTCATTAATAATTGATCGTTAATGATAAGATCCAGACGTTTATTCATTAGATCAGCAATATAATCATTAACAGCCTTATATGTCTTTACATTCGCACCGTCCACACTGTTGGCAACTTCTTCAAAAGTAGTTCCCCCGCCGACACCCACATTTTTTCCTTTGATATCTTCTAATTTAGTGATTCCATCAGTATCTTCTCTTGTTATCAGGACAGAACCAGTCACAACATAAGGGTCAGTAAAATCGACGCTCTTTTTACGCTCTTCAGTAACCGTCATTTGTGCAATCACAATATCAAACTTATCCGATTTCAAACCTCCAATAAGGCTCTCCCATTTAGTAGCAACAAACTCAGTTTCAGCACCTAAGCGCTCGGCTATTTCATTAGAAATATCAACATCAAAGCCATCATATTTCTGATCATCATTCAAAAAGTTAAAAGGAGGATATGTACCCTCAAAGCCGACTTTCAGTACTTTAGATTCCTTAACCCGAGCTAACACACTGTCTGATTTGCTTCCACCTGATGTTTTGCTTCCTCCGCAGCCAGCAAGCATTCCAGCAATGATCAGAACAACCAATGAAATCAAAAAGCCCTTCTTCATTCCGTTTCCCCCTTAATTTCAATATTTCAGAATGCGAACACAGGCGGCAAAATAAATGTAAGTCTATTTTTTAAACACTCTAAAATATTGTTGTTCAAAATTGTAGAACAATCTACAAGAATAGTGTAAACTTAGGTTATCTAATTGTCAATATTTTTTGAATATTATAAATATTATTATATTAATATAAGATTCCTTTTTTCAGAAGATGATTATTCTTATGGAGGTAGATGTATGAAGAAAGTTTCCATGGAAGAAAACGTTTATAATCATATTAAAACAGCTATACTTGCAAGGAAATTAGCGCCAGGAAAGCAACTGGTGGAACATAATCTATCAAACTCTCTGGGTGTGAGCCGTACCCCCATTAGGAATGCGATCAAAAGATTATCAATGGAGGGTCTAGTAGATATTATCCCAAATAGAGGTGCTTTTGTTACGAATCCGACCAAAGAAGAAATGATACAAGCTTATGAATTGAGATCTAAATTAGAGTATATTGCAGTATGCCAAGCGATGTATTTCTTAACTGAATCCGATTTTAGAGCCATTAAGGAAAATCTTGAAAAAGAAAAAGCTGCACTTTATAACCGCAGCCCGGAAGAATATGTAAGGTATAATAAGGAATTTCATATTAGCATCACTCAAAAATGCAACAATAAATTTTTAAACGAGTTTATTTTGAGGCTTATCACTCAGACGAATATCTATCTTATCCTATTTGATGATTTTTTCTCAAACCCAAAACAAGAACCCTATAGTCCTGATGAGCACAGTTTTATACTTTCTCTTATTGAAGATAAGGATACCGAAAAACTAAAAATAGTGTTAGAGAACCATTTTAAACGTGCGATAAACAGCCTGGAAGCTCATTATTACCGTTATAAAGAGATTGATGAAATTTTTTAGATAATCAAAAAGCATAGTGCCGTTTTTACAGGTAAATTGAGAAAGGACTGTGTTTAGAAAGGAATGCAAAAAAAATGAAAATCCTTGAAAATATCGCCCAGGACATAGTGGAAAAAACCAGTGAGATATTGGAGTATCCAATCAGCATTACCGATAATGAGGGATACATCATTGGTTCAACGGATCAAAGCAGAATCGGTATCTTTCACCGCCCTTCTCTTGACGTAATTAACAAAAATACGACGGTGGTCTGCAGGAATGAAATTGAGAGAAAAATTCTTCCTGGTGTGTCTGCTCCTTTAAAGTTTAATAACAAAGTAATTGGTGTACTTGGAATTGTGGGCAATCCCGCTGAGGTCGAGAAATATGTACAGCTTGTCAAAAATCAAGTTGAAATGATGTGCCAGGACGCTTTCCGAAAAGAAATGGTGGAGCTGGAAGAAAAAATGGCAGAAATGCTGGTTTATCAGCTTATTCACTATAGAGACTCTGAGCAAGAAGAAAAAGAGCATATTTCCCAGTATGCGAAACTGCTCAATTTCGATCTGACCATCAATCGTGCTTGTCTTATTATTGATGTCACTAACCCTCCATCAGGTGACCGCAACCTTTTTGGGGATCTTTCGTTTCAATACTTTCAAAAAGAAGTGCTGAGCTTTTTAAAGTTAATATTTCAGGAAAATGACAATGATATCGTGTCTTTTCTGGACTTCAAACGTTTCATTATTTTTAAATCCATGCCCTTTCCCCAGTCATTTGCATCTTTCCTGGAAAAATTGGATGAGAGGCTGGAAAAAATCAATTCATTTCTTGACGCTAAATACAGTGTTTCTGCAAAGATAGGTGTAGGAGATGTTCAAAATGGCCACAAGGGGTGCTCTGAATCTTACCAAAACGCTATGAAAGCATTGGATATCGGACTGGGGTTTCAAGATCACTCTCACATTCATTTGTATAATGAGCGGGAAGCCATGCTAAGTCTTTTGCCAAGGGAGCTTTCCCCTGCCTATAAGCAAAAACTCTTAAACCTAATATCTTCTTTAAGAGAACAAGATAATTATGAGGTGTTGGCCTCCACCTTTACTGGATTCTGCAAGTACAATATGAACTTGAGTGAAGCATCAAGAAACATGTTTATACACCGGAACACCATCATTTACAGACTGGAAAAAATCAGCGAAATCACTTCCCTCAACACCAGCAGCTTTGAACATTGCATGCTTCTCTTTACTGCCATCAAATGCTATGAAGAAATGCGGGCATCATGCCAGTGATAGATTCCTAAAAAACACCTTCAGTAAGAGCCTGGCTCCTACGAAGGTGTTTTATTAATAAATCGCATCTTCGATAATAAGGTCTTTTTCTGCAAAACGTTCCACTCTTAATGGAGATAAGTCCAATGTTTCGAAGTTTCCCGTCCGGATCAGCTCAGACAGACACTTTCCGACTGCAGGAGCCTGCTGCATGCCATGTCCGCTGAAGCCAAAAGCAACATAGTAGCCTTTCATTGCAGGGTATTCACCAAGAATGGCATTATGGTCTTCCGTGTTAAAATCATACAGTCCTGACCAGCCTCTTTCGATTTTAGCATGCTCGAAATTCTTGATCCGATTTGCCAGCACCGGCCAGATATGTTCCTCAAAAGCAGATCTTCTCCACTTAAAGTTGATGCCAGGCTCAATTTCCTCGGCATAGCCGGATATGAATTTTTCCCCTTCATGCCGGAAATAAACACCTGTCGGGTCCATCGTTAATGGGAGATAGTTTTTAAGCGGCTCCTTAATATCGAATTGAAAAATTTGTCTGGGAAGCGGTACAACAGGAAGCGGCAGTCCAGCTTTATCTCCCAATATGGAAGCCCAGGCCCCTGCACAATTCACCACCACGGAAGCATGATATTCCCGGCCATCAGCAAGTTTGATGCCCTTCACTTTCCCTGTTTCAGTTATCAGACTTTCCACTTCATCGTAAATATATTCTGCACCAAGCTTTTTGGCACATCTCACATATCCCAGCATCACAGAATATGGATCTAAATAGCCGCTTTCACTGCAATACAATCCGCCGGCGATATCATCTATATTAAGCTCTGGGATAATATTCAAAAGACTTTCCCCTTCAAGAAGCTGAGAAAGTATTCCATTTTCATTTTGAAGCTTTAAGTGTTTTTCAAAACGGGGCATCATTTGGTCAGTGGCTAAAAATAAGTAGCCCCTTTGCTTAAAATCAATCTCTGCTGCTTCACCGTCAATGGACATGTCCTTTGAAAAATCTTTGTAAATCTGAAGGCTGTATTTGCTGAGCTGCATATTGATGACGGTAGTATACAGCTGCCTGAATCCTCCAGCACTCCTTGGTGTCGAAGCAAATTCATAAAGGCCATCTTTCTCAAATACAACAATCTTACCTGTGAATCCATCGTTTAACAAATTATAAGCAATGCTTGAACCGATGACTCCCCCGCCAATAATAATAATATCCGCATGGCTAGACAATTCGCTTCCCTTCCCTTCTTTCTAGCATTATATAGTTATAATGTTACTAATTAGAAGTCTGGGATGCTATGTGCAAATTTCACAGAAAAAGAATATTTAGAAAATTTTTAATTGTGTATTTTAACAAGGATTTTATCTTATTGTAGAAGAATCTATTAATAATTAGCAGATAAAGGGTGATACATTTGAGTTTTTTAAAAGAAATCTCACAGTTAATTGTAGAAAACACCTCCCATATAATAGAATATCCAATCAGTATCAGCGACAATAAAGGCATCATTATTGGTTCTAGTGATATCAGCCGATTAGGAAGTTTTCATCAGGCTTCTCTTGAGATAGTGGAGCGAAAAACAACCATTGCTTATGAGATAGACGAAGTAAAAAAACTCAATAACGTATTGCCGGGTGTAGCAGCGCCAATCATGATCAATCATGAACCTATTGGAGTTCTGGGGATTGTAGGAGAGCCTGCTGAGGTGCGCAAATATGCACAGCTGGTAAAAAGCCATGTGGAATTAATGTGCCATGAGTACCTAAAAAAAGAAATGAGTGCGATTGAGTCAAAAACCTTGGATAATTTGATTCGTTATCTTTTAAACTCTCAAAAACCTGAGGATTTGGAGTACAGCATAAGATATGCCAAAATGCTGGGGTTTGATTTGGAGCCTGACCATAGCCGCATCTGCTTATTAATCGAGTTCGAAATAGACTCCAGCCATTTCGCCAAAGACGGACAGACCTGCGATAAGTATTCCTGGCATTTTCTGCAAAATAATTTTTCCGAAATACTAAGTTACTATTTAATGGATAGTAAAGAAGATATCCTTTCGCCTCTGACACTTGATCAATTTCTGCTCATTAAAGTTATGAATAAAGATGAACCTCATGACCTTTTTATCAAAAGATTAGAACATAAGATTCAAAGATTACTCCGTTATTTAGAGAAAGAAAATAATTGTACAGCGAACATTTCCATCGGCAGCGCCAACAAAGGAGCGCTTGGAATAAAAGTTTCCTATCAAGCAGCTTTACAGGCATTAACTGCTGGAAAACAATCAAACCGCTCTCCAAGAATTTTCTACTATAATGATTGGAACATCATATTTGAACTGTTGGGAAATGGCTTAAATCAATATGTAAATGAGAGATTAAAGGAAAAATTGGAAGCTTTCATTAATCATGTAAATTTTCCCACCCTCGCCCAAACCTTCATGGCTTATTGCAAATGCAACATGAATATGAGCGAAACGGCACGAATGCTGTTTCTCCATCGAAACTCACTTGTATACCGTATGGAAAAAATTAATGAACTTACCTGTCTGGATATTTCAAGGTTTGATCACTGTATGCTGTTATTTTTCGCGATTAAAAACTCAGGCATATCTGCAGCAGGGCTGCAGGAAACAAAGAATCCCCTGGCACCGGGTCATGCTGAAGATGCGGCCCTCTCCTCCAAATAGATTCACTATAAAATCAAAAAAGCAGCAAATAATATTTGCCGCTTTTTTTCATTCTTTGTCATTAACTTTAAAACACCTTGTGCATGCCTAAGCTAGACGCTCTTTCAATTTCTTGCAGATGTAATCGCCAACTTGCTCTGTCGTCGCTGTACCTCCCAGGTCCGGAGTCAGCACTTCCTTTTCTTGTAAAACATCTTCCATGGCATCAACTATGGCTGTTGCTGATTCTTTCTGGCCCAAGTGATTAAGCATCATACTTGTACACCAGATAGATGCAAGCGGATTCGCTATTCCTTTACCGGCTATATCCGGTGCCGAACCATGAACAGGTTCAAACATCGATGGATATTTCTTTTCAGGATTGATATTGGCAGAAGGGGCAATGCCCAAGCCTCCCACAATGGCTGCCCCCAGGTCTGTTAAAATATCACCAAATAAATTGGACGCAACAACAACATCCATGGTCTCTGGCTTACTGACAAAAAAAGCTGCAAGCGCATCAATATGGACAGTATTGCTTTTAACTTGCGGATACTCCTGATTAATCCGTTCCACATATTCGTCCCAAAATGGCATCGTGTGGTTTATGCCGTTTGACTTTGTAGCTGCTGTTACATGCTTCTTTTTGCCTTGCTTATCAGCAAGATCAAACGCATATCTCAGAACCCTTTCTACTCCCTTGCGCGTAAACACACTGGTTTGCATCGCCATATCAAGATCTGTTCCTTCGTACATTCTGCCTCCGATACTGGAGTATTCTCCTTCATTATTTTCTCTAATGACAATGAAGTCGAGCTGTTCAGATGTTTTTCCCGCTAACGGAGAGTCAAGGCCCTTTAAGAGCTTCACCGGACGCAGGTTGATATATTGTTCAAATTGACGCCTGATTGGCAGCAATAAGCCCCAAAGCGATACATGGTCGGGCACTCCCGGGTAACCGACTGCCCCCAGGAAAATAGAATCAAAGTCTTTCAATTCTTCCAGGCCATCTTCCGGCATCATTTTGCCATGCTTCGCGTAATATTCACAGCTCCAATCAAACTCTTTATAAGTTAAAGAGAATCCTCCATGCAGATTGCATATCGCATCTAACACTTTCTTCCCTTCCCGTACAACATCCACTCCGATGCCATCACCAGGAATCAGGGCGATTGAATAATGATCCATGCTTGAGCTCCTATTCTAAAATTTTTGAAATTAAAACTTCAGGATTCGCAATATATTCAGGTCTCTTTCCATTAAGTACATTAATTACATTTTTGGCAACGGTAGCAGATGTAATGAAATTGCACTCAGCCGTTGTACCACCTACATGCGGTGTAAGCACCACATTAGGCAATGAAAGCAGCGGAAGATCTTTGGACGGAGGCTCCGGATCAAATACATCCAATCCAGCGCCGGCGATTCTTCCATCTCTTAATGATTCATATAGATCATGCTGATTTATAACCGCACCCCGGGCTGTATTGATTAAATAAGCGGAGGGCTTCATGATCGAGAACAGCTTATGATCAATTGAATGCCTTGTTGATTCATTTAAGGGAATATGCAGAGATACAAAATCTGATTCCTCGAACACTTCTTTCATATTTGTATGGATTCGAATGCCCAGTTTCTCTGCCAGCCCATGCTTATCAGGATTATATTCCCTCACCCAGGCAGTTACATCCATTTCAAAGCCAAGCTTCAAACGCTTAGCGACTTCCTGCGCAATATTGCCAAAGCCAATCAGACCTGCTTTTTTCCCTTTCAGTTCCAGAGGAATGAGATAATTTCGTGAATTGTAATCTCCTTGCCTCATCTTCTCATGAAGCGGGATAACCGACTTAGCCAGTGCCATAACAAGCATGACTGCATGTTCAGCAGTTGAAACTTTATTGACAGACGGTGCATGAAGGACAGGGATCCCCTTCTGCGATGCGTAATCCACATCAATATTATCAAGCCCTACTCCTGCACCAGAAATGACTTTTAAATTAGGATTTGCATCAATGACTTCTTTAGTAATTCGAGCAGGGGCTCTCAAAACAATGCCGTCCACTCCCTTCACCATCTCACATAAATGGTCCAGACTGTAATTGTCTGTTTGAATCACATCTGCACCTTCACGCAGAATCTTTTCTCCTTCTGAATGATACATCGGAAGTATTTGCAAAACTCTCGGTCTGCCCATGTAATTGTCCCTCCAGCAATTTAAACTCGTAAATTTTCAACAATCGTGGCAATTCCTTGACCTCCGCCAATACAAGCAGTGATTAAACCATAGCGGCCGCCTCTTCTTTCGAGCTCATTCATGATTTTGACAGTCAAAATGGCTCCTGTTCCTCCAATAGGATGTCCTAAAGCAATAGCACCGCCATTTACATTTAATTTACTTCTGTCTATATTGAGTTCCTTGACAACAGCCAGTGCTTGAGCAGCAAAGGCTTCATTCAGCTCTATTAGGTCTATGTCCTCAAGAGTCAGCCCTGCAAGCTTAAGCGCCTTCATAACAGCTGGCACTGGCCCAATCCCCATTATTTCCGGTGAGACTCCGGCAGCCGCTTGTGCAGCAACCCTCAAACGCGGTCTAAGGCCTTTTCTTATTGCTTCGTCCTCGGCCATCATCACCAATGCTGCAGCTCCATCATTGCGTCCGCTCGCATTTCCTGCCGTAACAGTGCCGCCTTGCTTAAACACAGGCTTTAAAGAAGCAAGCTTTTCAAGACTCGTTAAGCGGGGATGCTCATCCGTATCAAATACAATCTTTTCTTTTTTTAATTTCACTTCATATGGAATAATTTCGTCTTTAAACTTCCCTTGCTGAATAGCGGCTGTAGCCTTTTGCTGACTTTCAAGGGCAAATTCATCCTGTTCTTCTCTGCTGATATTATATTTTTCAGCGAGGTTCTCAGCTGTCAGTCCCATTGTCAGGTTACCGTATACTTCAATCGGCTGAGCCCTTGGCTGGCTTTCTGTATTCGGGTCTACGATTTCTGCATTTCCTGCACCATATCCATATCTTGCTTTTCTTAAATAATATGGAGCAGTACTCATGCTTTCCCCGCCGCCAGCAAGCACAATGTCAGATAATCCGCACTGAATCTGCTGTGCTGCGTTATTGATCGCCTGCAATCCTGACCCGCACTGGCGGTGAACGGTATATCCCGGCACCTCGACAGGAAGTCCGGATCTTAAAGCTGCCAGCCTGGCTAAATTGGGGACATCTGAACTTTGTTTCGCATGGCCCCAAACCACTTCATCCACTTCTGAACCATCCAGTCGGCTTCTTTCAAGCGCTTTTCTCATTACTCTTTCTGAAAGAAAATCAACCTCTATATCCTTCAGTGTACCGCCCATTCGTCCTATGGCAGTTCGAACACCATCAATTATAACTGCGTTTCTCATCATTTCCCCCCTGTTAGATGTGAAGTAATCTCTAAACGAATTGGCTTATCGACTGTTCACAGGCAATTTTTTATGAAACTCCCGGTCCAGTTCGCTGGCAATAATATTTTTTTGAATTTGGCTTGTGCCTTCATAAATTTTCGTGATTCTCGCGTCCCGGTAAAAACGTTCAATTGGATAATCCTTCATATATCCGATGCCGCCGTGTATTTGAACAGCTAAATCGGCCACGCGATTATATACCTCAGATCCATATAGCTTTGCCATGGCTGCCTCTTTGACAACCCGCTTTCCCTGGTCAGCCATCCAGGCGACCCGATAAGTCATGGAACGGAGCACTTCAATTTCCAATGCCATATCAGAAAGCATATGCTGAACAGCTTGCTGTTCAAAAATCGGTTTGCCGAACTGTTCTCGCTGCATGGCATAGCTCATGCTGAGTTCAAGCAGCTTTTCACATGAGCCCAGATTTCTTGCTGCAAGCCCAGCTCTGCCATTTGCGAGAATTTTAAGTGCGTTCACATATCCTCTGCCTTCTTCTCCAAGAACATTTTCTGCAGGCACCTCGCAATTTTCAAAGAACAGTTCAGCTGAATGGGAACCGCGAAGGCCCATCTTCCGCTCCACTGCACCAACAATAAATCCGGGAAAGTCTTTTTCCACAATAAATGAAGTGATTCCTTTTGCCCCTTTGCTCGGATCGGTGACAGCCATCACGGTAAAAACATTTCCGCAGACCGCATTGGTAATATAATGTTTAGAACCATTTAATATATATTTATTTCCCTTTTTTTCTGCCTTCGTCTTCAAATTCGACGCATTTGAACCTGCACTCGGCTCAGTTAGCGCAAATGCGCCAATCCATTCGCCGCTTGCCATTTTAGGAAGATATTTTTCCTTTTGTTCTTTTGTCCCCAGCTCGACAATTCCCGCCGTCCCGATGCCTGTATGGGCGCCGATTAACGTTGTGTATCCATTATGGGTTTTACCCAGTTCTTCATAAATGGCGCATTTCCCAACCCAGTTTAGCCCTAATCCGCCATATTCCTCAGGAATACTTAATCCAAATAGCCCCATTTCCTTGGAACTTTCAACAATATGACTTGGAATTTCGTCATTCTCCTCAATTTCCATCGCTACCCGCTCTACTTCTCCTTGTACATAGTCTCCAACTGCCTTTTTTAGAAGCTGGATGTCCTCTGAAAATGTAAAATCCATCATTTTTTCCCCCTAATCGCATTATTGGTTATTTACCTTTAAATTGCGGTGTTCTTTTCTCCAAAAAGGCTTGTGTTCCTTCCAGTTTATCTTCCGATCCGATTAATATGGTCTGGGCAAGCTTTTCCAAATAAAGCGCAGTTTCCATTTCCATGTCTGCCCCGCGATTAACGGCTGCCTTCGCCATTCTTAATGCGAGAGGCCCTTTTAAACTTATTCTTCTGGCATATTCCTTTGCCGTATCCATCAGTGCCTCTTGCGGAACGGCTTTGCTGATCAAATTCAACCTTTCGGCTTCTGCTGCAGTGATGACATCACCAGTTAAGATCAGTTCCATAGCTTTGCCTCTTCCAATAATTCTGGAAAGTCGCTGCGTACCGCCAGCACCTGGCATAATCCCTAATCCTACCTCGGGCAGCCCCAGCTTAGCATTTAAAGAAGCTACACGGATATCACAGGAAAGCGCAAGCTCCAATCCGCCTCCCAGAGCAAAACCATTTATTGCTGCAATGGTCGGCTTTTCATAGTCCTCAATTTTCCGGTAAGTTGCTGTCATATTAGGCTTTAGAGCCTCAATCATGGTCCTTTTGTTTAACTGGCTTATGTCTGCACCAGCTGCAAAAGATTTTTCACCAGCACCCGTAAAAATGATGACGCGGATGCTTTTATCGTCTCTCAACACATCCATAGCTGTTTCTATTTCCAGCAGGGTATCAATATTTAAGGCATTCCTCAATTCAGGACGATTAATAATAATAAAACCAATACCTTCTTCTTCACGAACCAAAATATTATTAAAATCCATATTTAGCACCTTTCTATTAAACAGGCATTTTCTTTAGATTTTCTGATATGATGAAGTCTGCATCTGTCATTCTTCTTATTTCATCAATAGTGCTGTTTTCAGATAATTCCTCGAGATACAGCTCTCCATTGTTAACTTTGAATACAGCTTTTTCTGTCACAATCATTTCCGCTTTACGAATACCGCTGGTTGGATAAGTTAGGGTATTAACAATTTTCGGAAGATGATCTTTGGTTACATGGGTAATAGCGACAATAATTTTTTTTGCACTCGCCACTAAATCCATGGCACCGCCAACTCCCAGAATATCCTGACCCGGGACTGCCCAGTTCGCTATTTCTCCCGATCCGCTCACTTGGAGTGCACCTAAAACTGCAACATCAATATGCCCGCCGCGAATCATGACAAAAGAGTCAGAACTTGAGAAGATAGAGGCGCCTATTCCCAATGAGATCGGGTGTTTGCTGGCACTGATCAGGTCCATATCGATTTCTTCCTTAGGCGGAGTAGGCCCCATTCCCAGTAACCCGTTTTCTGATTGCAGATACACCTTGCTTTCAGGCTTTAAATAGTTCTGTATTAAGGTGGGGATTCCTACCCCGAGATTAACAACAGAGCCTTCCGGGAGCTCCATGGCAATTCTTTTTGCAATCCTCACTTTATCTGTATCCAGTTTCTTGCCTGCAACACTCAACATACTCCCCCCCTATCTTTTCATAGCGATCATTCAGCACGACCATATCAACAAAGGAATGCGGGGTAACTATCTTTTCAGGATCCAGCGTACCTGCTTCGACTATCTCATCCACTTCGGCAATAACCAGTTTGCCAGCCGTTGCCATCATCGGGTTGAAATTCCGGGCTGTTTTTGAATAAATGAGGTTTCCAAGTGTATCCGCTTTTTCAGCTTTAATAAGAGCAGCATTTGCTTTTAAACCTCTTATGAATATATATCTTTCCCCATCAAAGGTGCGTTCTTCTTTCCCCTCTGCCAGCTTGGTTCCAACAGCCGTTTTAGTATAAAAGCCGGCAATACCCGCCCCGCCTGCACGAATTGCTTCAGCAAGAGTACCCTGAGGAATGAGTTCAATCTCCAGCTCGCCGTTTTTCCAAGCCCTTACAGCATCGCGATTCGATGTAAAATAAGACCCGACTGCTTTTTTAACATGCTTAGAGATTAATAGTTTTCCTAAGCCTTTTCCTGCTTCTCCTAAGTTATTGCTGATGATCGTTAATTCACGGGCATGATCTGTTTCGGTAATTGTGTCTATCAGCGTAAACGGAGTTCCGCAAAGACCGAAACCGCCTACTAATACACTGTCTCCCCGCTGAATAAACTGAACGGCTTCTTCGGCTGTGACAAGTTTTTCACAGTTTTTAGTGTTGTTCATGATACCGGCCTCCAATCTTGCACAATGCTAGACTTCATATTCGTAAAATCCTCGTCCTGTTTTGCGCCCGAGTCTTCCGGCTTTAACATATTTAATCAGGAGCGGACATGGACGATATTTTTCACCTAATGTCTTATGCAAATACTCCATGTTTCTCAGTCTCGTATCCAATCCAACCAAATCTGCCAGTGCCAAGGGACCCATGGGATGATTCAGGCCAAGCTTCATAGCTTTATCAATATCCTCTGAAGAGGCTACACCCTCCATCAGAAGATTCATAGCCTCATTGCCGATCAGACAGTTCATCCGGCTGGTAACAAATCCAGGAAACTCGTTTACCTCGACTGTCTCCTTGTTAAGCTTCCTGCCTATTTCTCTTGCTTTTTCTACGGTCTCATCCGATGTCTGCAGACCTCTAATAATTTCAATAAGCTTCATTTTGTGAACAGGGTTAAAAAAGTGCATGGCAATACATTTTTCCGGTCTGGATGTTTGTGCGGCAATTTCTGTGGGGCTCATGGTGGAAGTGTTGGTTGCGAGAATCGTACGTTCCGGACAATATTGATCAAGCTGTTTAAAAATATCGATCTTTAACTCCATCATTTCGAAAACAGCTTCTATAACTACATCTGCATTTTCAGCAGCCGATTTTAAATCTGTTGTAAATTCTAAGCTGCTGAGAGCAGCTGTTACCTGATCATGGTTCAAGTAGCCTTTTTCAGCACTTTTTCTCATTTCTGTTTCAATATAATTTTTTGCCTTATCCAGATTCTCTTCGCTCACGTCTTGTAATAAGACGTGAAAGCCTCCAAGTGCTGCTGCATAAGCGATTCCTCTGCCCATAACACCGGAACCGACAACTGTTAAAGTTTCCATACTAAATTGCTCCTTTTGCAAGATGATGGTGGTTTCCCTCAATATTCTTTTAAGTTTTATATTAAAAAAAGGAGTTTAAAAACTTCTTAAACTCCTCTTCTATCATTGCTATCTAATAACAAATTAATAGTTATCTATCTGCGCTCTCTGCAGCTTACCGCTGTAATCCACGTAAATCGATTTCCATTCCGTATAAACATCCAGTGATGCTACCCCAGAATCTCGATGGCCATTGCCCGTTCCTTTCGTTCCTCCGAATGGCAGGTGAATTTCTGCTCCGGTAGTTCCTGCATTCACGTAAACAATACCAGTATCCAAATCTCTCATAGCTTCAAAAGCCTGATTGACATTTTGTGTATAAATAGCGCTAGAAAGACCGAATTCTACCATGTTATTAATTTCAATGGCTTCTTCCATACTTTGAATGGGAATAATGGAAACAACTGGCCCAAAGATTTCTTCCATGGCGATTCTCATATTTGGCTTTACATCTGTAAAAATAGTCGGCAGGTAGAAGTTGCCTTCTTTCAGACCATCATCATCAGCAATTTTTCCGCCTGCAAGCAGCTTTGCTCCCTCTTCCTGGCCTATTTTTACATACTCGTCAATTCTTTCAAGGGAAGAACGATTTATGACCGGTCCAACTTTAACTGTTTCATCCAGCCCATTGCCAAGCTTCAGTTCTCCAATGCGATCCAGCAGCTTTCCTTCAAGTTCTTCTTTTACGTCGTTGTGCACAAGGACACGGCTTGTAGCGGTACATCTTTGGCCGCTGGTACCAAAAGCCCCCCAAAGAATTCCTTCTACAGCAAGATCAAGATCTGCATCCTCCAGCACGGTGATGGCATTCTTCCCGCCCATTTCAAGAGAAGTTCGCTTTAATAAAGCTCCTGCTTTTCCATTAATATCTCTGCCGACTTCATTCGATCCTGTAAAAGAAATTAAATCGATGTCCGGATGTTCAACCATTGCATTTCCAACAACACTTCCCGACCCATGCACAAGGTTAATTAAGCCTTTTGGAAGACCTGCCTCTTCATAAATTTTCACAAATTCAGCTGCAAGGATTGGAGTTTCAGTTGCCGGCTTCCATACTAGAGCATTTCCTGTTACAAGAGCAGGAAGCGACTTCCATGAAGCAATTGCAATCGGGAAATTCCAAGGAGTGATCAATCCTGCCACTCCAACAGGAACCCTGACACTCATGGCAAATTTATTGCGAAGCTCGGACGGAACTGTATCTCCAAACATTCTGCGTCCTTCTCCTGCCATGTAGTACGCCATATCAATGGCTTCCTGTACTTCTCCTCGTCCTTCGTCAATCACTTTTCCCATTTCACTTGTAAGTATTTGGGCCAAGTCTTCTTTTCTTTCTTTCAATAAAAAAGCAACCTGATAGAGAATTTCAGCACGCTCAGGGGCTGGCACCAATCGCCAGGATTTCTGCGCGGTTTTCGCTGCTGCAACAGCTCTATCAACATCTTCTTTTGCTGACTGTGTTACTTCAGCAAGAACTTCACCTGTTGCTGGATTTAACACAGGAGCAACTTTCCCAGTTGACGCTTCACACCATTCACCATTAATAAAATTTAATATTTTCTTCATTTAAAGACCTCCATTAGTTTGTGATTATCCTATTACAATTTTCAATTTCTCTTTAATTCGATTAACTGCTTCATATAATCGATCATTGGGCACAGACAGAGAGACTCGGAAATATCCTTCTCCTGAAGGCCCGAAAGCATTGCCAGGAGTAAGAATGACACCCGTCTGTTCCATGACGCTGGAAACAAATTCGGCAGAAGTATATCCCTTAGGCACTGGAGCCCATATGAAAAAACTTCCTTTTGGCGGATCAACTTCAATCCCAATCTGGCTCAGACCGTCGAGCATCGCATTCATCCGCTCTTTATAGATAGCGTTATGCTTTGCAATACACGTTTGTTCACTGTTTAAAGCAAAGGCTGCTGCCTTTTGGATGGAAGTTAGCTGACCTGTATCCGTATTGCTTTTATACACGGAAAGCGCTTTAATTATGTTTTTGTTTCCAACCACATAGCCTATTCTAAATCCTGTCATGTTATAGGTTTTAGATAAGGAGCCAAACTCTACAGCGATATTTTTTGCTCCTTGCGCCTGAAGAATGCTAGGTGCTTTGTAGGAATCGAAAGTGACCATATTATAGGCAGAATCATGCGCAATCGGAATTTGATGATTATGCGCAAATTCAACCGCTTCCTCAAAGAATTCAATATCCACTGTAGCTGAGGTCGGGTTCCCCGGATAATTCAAAAACATTAGCCTTGCCTGCTTCAAAATTTCATCAGGTATGGCATTTAGATCTGGCTTGAAATTATTTTCTATGGACATTGGCATGTTATGATAGCGTCCATTTGCCAGCAGTGTGGCCATTCGGTAAACGGGATAACTTGGATCCGGGATAAGCACATATTCACCGGGATCCACAAGAGTTGGAACCAGATGGGCTATCCCCTCTTTGGATCCGATTAAGGCGAGAACTTCTGTTTCAGGATCCACCCTTACCTGATACTGCCTCCAATAAAAATCAGCTACCGCCTGCTTGAACTCCATACATCCTACAAAACTGGGATACTTTAAATTGGCGGGATCCTGTGACTCTTGTACAAATTTCTCAATAATATGATTGGGAGTTGGTAAATCCGGATCTCCTATTCCCAAATCAATGATATCGATACCCGCTCTTTTCATAGCTTCTTTCTTTTTATTAATCTCTGCGAATAAATAGGGAGGTATTTGCCCTACTCTATCTGATGAAAAGTTCAAACGCTCACCATCCTGACCAAGAAATTTTCGTAAATTCTGAAAATTAAAGATCCATACTATTAATTTAAAGGATTTAATAGTAAATCACTATGGTTGATTTGTACAAAAATATATCCTATTTTCCAATAGATTCCGTACGTTTTTTACAAATTCATGCTTTTTTAAAAGAATAAAAAGCTTATAATAAAATGTATTGTACTAATGGAAAAAAGAAAAAGAATGTCTGGGACATTCTTTCATGTTCAGCAGATTTCCAAACTTCATCTTTCGGCCGAATCCCCGACTTAAACCAATGAGCAGCAGTGTAATGAAAAAGCCAGTGTATTGTTCCATTTAGAAAAGCCCCCCCAAAAACGTTCTTCCTATTTACAATTTCTCTATTTTTAACACATTGACTTGTGACGGAAAGGATTCCAGTAAATTGTATCACCTGCACATAAGCGATAAAGAAAATGGCCATGGAAAAAATTCCATGGCCATTTGATATCTAATTATTCCATTACAGATGCTGTGCAGTAACCGAACGCTCACATTCCAAAATTCCTGCCGGCGCTCCTTCATACAGGATTTCTCCGCCTCCAGCACCTCCATCCGGACCTAAATCAACGATCCAATCACTTTTTCGGATAACATCCAGATTATGTTCAATGACTATAACCGTATTGCCCTTTTCCACCAATTTATTAATGATTTCCAGAATATTAGCGACATCGGACATATGCAATCCCGTAGTTGGTTCATCAAGTATATAAATGTTTCCTTTAGTATTCAGTTCCTTTGCAAGCTTTAGCCTTTGACATTCGCCTCCTGACAAAGTAGTCAGCGGCTGTCCCAATGACAAATAGCCAAGACCGACAGTTTCCAGAGCTTTGAGTTTTCTCTGAATATCTTTTGCATCAAAGAACTCCACAGCGTCCGCTACAGACATCTCCATGATTTCAACGATATTTTTGCCCTTATATAAGTATTGGAGCACGTCCTGCCTAAAACGACTTCCATGACATTCGCTGCATTCGACTTCCATTGTATCCATAAAAGATAAATTGATTTCAACCGTCCCAGTGCCTCCGCATGAAGGACAACCCCCGGTCGAATTATAGCTGAATAATCCGCTCTCCACCCCATTGGCATCTGAAAAAGACTTGCGAATCGAATTCATAATGCCAGTGAAAGTTGCCGGATTGGATCGTATGTTGGCGTGGACCGGGCTTTGATCAATACGGATTGCCTCCGGAAAATCTTTTGCAAACACTTCATTCACAAGTGTGCTTTTCCCGGAACCCGCTACTCCTGTAATAACAGTAAAAATCCCTTTTGGAACTGAAAGACTCACATTCTTCAAATTGTGGAGGCTGCTTTTCCTGCTTTCCATAAATTCGGAAACCGGTCTGGGATTTGCGTTAATCTCTGCACTGCGGTTTAAATAATTGGCAGTTAATGTGTCAGAAGATAAGAAATCCTGGTAACTGCCGGTATACATGATCTCTCCTCCATGTGTCCCGGCACGAGGCCCAACATCAACGATATGGTCGGCTAATTGGATGACGTCCGGATCATGCTCGACAACTAAAACGGTATTGCCCCTGTCCCGCAGCCGAACCAGCAATTCATTTAACCGGTAGACATCCCGCGGATGCAGGCCGGTGCTAGGTTCATCAAATATGTACATTAAGCCGGTTAAGTTACTGGATAAATATTTTACCATTTTCACCCTTTGAGATTCACCGCCCGATAGTGTTGGTGTTTCCCTTGTCAGATCCATATACCCCAGTCCAATATCACAAAGGTTTTCCAATCGTTCCATTATCCCGTCAACGATTGGCTTAGCTTCAGTTGATGTAATCTTTGGAAGAGTTTTAATTAGCTGATCCAATTGCATGGAAGTCAGGTCATATATGGAATAGCCTTTGATTGTGGATGAAAGCACCATTTCGTGGTAACGTTTTCCTCCGCAGGAAGGGCAATCAGTCATGGTACTGAAGTTCTTCAGCAGCTTCTCGCCAGCTTTTGAAGTCTCTTTGTCCCTCTTCACATGCTGCCGCATAAATTTGACTGCCAGGCCTTCATAGGTTGCATTCATATCATTATTCATATAACTGACTGTTACTTTTTGCGGCTCTGCATAGACAAGCTTATTAAATTCTTCTTCTGTATAATCAATAATTTTCTTATCAATATCGAAGAATCCAGATTCCGCATACGCTTTCCATTGCCATGTTCCAGGTCCAAAACCCGGAAGCAGAATAGCTCCTTCATTTAAGCTTTTTTCCTTATCAAGGGCAGCATCAAGGTTCAGCGTAATAATTCTCCCAATCCCTTCACATTTCGGGCACATGCCGCTGGGATCATTAAATGAATATGCGTTGCTGTACCCTATATGAGGTTCTGCAAACCGGGAGAATAACAGGCGAAGAAGAGGATTAATATCTGTAGCGGTTCCAAGTGTGGATCGGGCATTTCCGCCGAGCCGTTTTTGATCGACGACAACGGCAGTAGAAAGATTGTTGATTTCATCTGCTTCCGGACGGCTATATTTCGGAAGAAAAAGCCGCTGAAAACTGCTGTACGTCTCATTTAACTGCCGGCCTGCCTCCTGGGCAATCGTATCAAAGACGATGGATGATTTGCCGGAACCGGAGACACCTGTAAATATCGTGATCTTTCCTTTTGGAATCTGCAGATCAATATTCTTCAGGTTGTTTACTCTGGCATTGAAAATTTCGATGAATTCCTGCTTCACACAATCAGCTCCTTTTGATATCACTTTTCTTATGTATGAAATTTGCGCGGAGAATAATCATACCAATAGTGGAAATCAAACTGCAACAATATTCTCTAATTATTTTTAAATTCCTCAAGCACCTTGCCTTGCCTTGAAAAATGAATTCTCCTAAAATGCATTAATTCCTGCCAAATGTTAACAATCAAAAAAAGTCCAAAGGAAAATGTAAGAAATTAACGAAGTAAAAGGATAAGGAGGTGAGAAAACGATGACTCTCCTTTTTTACAAAGCGATGGAGGCGTTTAAGAAGGATGCGGAGCGTCTGGAAAAAGAAAAGCTTCAAAAGGAAAAGTCGAATGAGAATAAATCAAAATAATGAGTTACTCTTTCATTCCCCATGGGGGGATTTTTTTTGAAATTTAAAACATCACCCAATTTCACAATGCCCAAATGGTGGACAACTGGCTGCTGACATAAAAATATGCGTCCCTGCCTATTGCAGAAACGCATACTTCTTTTCTTTTCCAGCCTGAATATTCCTATTGAGTTACTCTTGTTTTTTCTGTCTCCATCAAAATATTTTCATCAATCCTCCGATATATTTCTTCCAATTGTTCTTTATCTTTTAGGATATTTTTCATGTTTTCTTCTACGAGTTTATGAAATGTTTTCTTTTTCATTAACGCCATCCTTTCTAAGCTTGCAGCCATATACTCAGCAGGTTTCCTTTAACATCAAAGCTTCAGAAACAAACTTTTTTATTTCCTCTTCGTCTTCCGGTTCCGGGTTGAACTCTATTCTCAAGGGATTCCCGACAACTGTTCCCCCCTGTTCTTCTATAAGTCTTTGAAGCTGATCAATGGCGCCGCAAAATTCAGGATAAGAGGTATCTCCTGATCCAAAGATGGCAAAGGGATGGTTTTCGAGATCCAGCTGTTCGATTTCTTCAATTATATCCAGACATTCATCCGGATAATCCCCGTCTCCCCAGGTATACATTCCAATAAAAGTAAGATCATAATTTAGTAGTTCAGAAGCACTTTGAACACTCATAAAATCTTCTAAATCCACATCATGGTTTTGATCCTTCAGCTCTCCCGAGATTATGTCCGCAATCGCTTCTGTGTTTCCCGACATACTTGCATAAAATACGCCAATTTTCATTCCTCTTCACTCCTATCAATGAATTAATGGTGTTGTGTTATATCTGTGGCTGATCCATTTACTTTCTCTATGTGAACAAATAAAAAGCTGGTCTTCAAAGCCCGCACCCCTAAATCCATGTCCAGCTACGGTTTCAATGGGAATCAGGGACATGCTTTTCTTATGGACTTCGTAGATTCTTGAAAAACCGTCTTCATCCTGACTCGTCGTGGCATATACTTTTTCATTCGCCACAAAAATATCCAGGAAAGCTCTTTCTGCTATAGGCTGCTGGCATACACCCCATCTAATTGTAAAAGGATTCAGCATTTCAATCGTTCCCACACCGGATCGGGCGTTTCCCTTTGCAATGATGAGAAGATCATTTTCATCTCTATAAATGGAGGAAATCATCGAATGCTTTTCTTTTTTTATCAGATGCAATTCTCCGCTTCCAACATAATATCTCCATAACCCTCCATTCTGTGAGTTGATTTGTGTGCCAATATAAATGCTCCCCTGATGATATAGCAGAGACCGGATAAGGGGCTTTTGGGACATATTTTGAAATGGACTTAAGACAGACCAATCAGAACCAAAATTATTTGATATGTATAGGCAGCTGCCGCCATGGGTTATGATGAATCCCTTGCGGTTTCCTGTAATATCCCACAACCGCTGTGCAGTTGGGAATGACGTCTGATTCCATTTTTTTCGCTGCAGATCGTATCGGATAATTGTGCCATTGTCTCCGATTCCGAATATGAAATGACCTAATTGCACAAGTTTGTATATATTTTGTGTTAACCCATACTGCAGGAGCCAGTCTCCATCCTCAAAGGAATAAATTCCCGCCTGCTTTACTGCTACGATGAAAGGAAGATCTGGAGTTGATAGCACTGCTGTGGATCCCTTGTCAAACATGTTCCATCTCCCTATTTTTCATTACCCATTCATAGGCGGATTCGGCAAATTGCTGACACTCAAGAATTTGCTCATCTGTTTCAGGGTTGAGTTCTATTTTTAACCTTTGCTGAAAAACATTGGCTCCTCTTTCATTCAATTTTTCAGCAAGCGTATCCACTGCTGCACAAAATTTTGGATAAGCATGATCACCAGAACCAAAGCACACAGCATGTATTCCTGTTAAATCGTGATCATTCAATTCTTCAAAAAAATCCTCGGCTTCATAAGGAAGATCGCCATCCCCCCATGTATAAGCACCAATGAAAATACAGTCATAGGCATGGATACTATGAATTTCTGTCAAATCCAGGCTTTCCATATCCACTTCACATCCTTTAGATACAAGAACTTTTTTCAGAATGGAAGCCATATCTTCCGTGTTTCCTGACATACTTAAATACCCAATGAAAGCCTTCATTTCACAGCCTCCTAATTGATAATGACTTTCAATTATTGTTAAACCGATAATAAATGATAATGATTATCAATGTCAATGGGTATTATAATTTTGTGACCTTTTTCCCAATTGATGTAATAAAAATTAGCAGTTGTGAATATGCTTGATCGTCGAAGGTGCAGAAAAGCTGTATAAAAAATATAGGAGATGCACAACTTATGCCTGATTCATTAAACAGACTTGGGGTGTGCATCGATGGAGTGGTTTGGCAAAAGTCATAAGTCTTTCAATTTTGAGATGTTTTCAGCCAGTCATCTTGTTACATTGGCAATCTTTTTTTTTGTATCATCTGCCATTTTTCTATACCGGAAAAAGCTGAATGATGATGGATGGAGAGGGTTTGAAGTTGGATCAGCCATTTCCTTAATATTGGTCGAGATATTGAATCACGTTTGGATGTTAGTGAATGGAGTCTGGAAATTTGGCCGGTCCATGCCATTGGAATTGTGTAATATCGGACTTATATTATGTATCCTTTTACTCATAACCAGAAAAAAAATTATTTTTGAACTATTATTTTTTATTGCGATATTGGGAGCTACTCAAGCTTTACTTACTCCAGCGTTAACATACGATTTTCCTCACTTTCGCTTTTTTCACTTTTTCTATGCACATATGATGGTTGTATGGGTAGCCTTATATTTTTTGTGGGCTAAAAATTATTATCCATCATTCCGATCGGTCATAAAGCTAATTGTTTTTATCAATC
The DNA here is from genome assembly GCF_022811925.1 of Cytobacillus oceanisediminis. NCBI lineage: Bacteria > Bacillati > Bacillota > Bacilli > Caryophanales > Bacillaceae > Cytobacillus > Cytobacillus oceanisediminis. Next base: position 3,073,177 of record NZ_CP065511.1, read on the forward strand.
TGCTTTTGCCGGCGATCCTTCTGATTAACAATCAAACGAAGGGAAATTATTGGTTTTTGCGTCATAAACCTAAAACCCCAAGTTTCTTTGACGTATTAGGTGACTATCCATGGTATATCTTCACTTTGGAGAGCTTACTGATTATCCTTAGCTTAATCACATGGTTTATCTTGCGAAAATGGGAGAAAAGCCATAAAGAACGTTCTCATTTTTAATGAATCGGGATGAATTTAGACAAAAAGAAAAGCTGCCAGTAAATAGCAGCTTTTCTTTAGTAGACCTCTTAATAAACGCTCGGTCAGGAACATCCAATGGCCAAGACGTGCGGAATTATTCTTCTATTCCCCAATCGAGTTTTAAAATATTCTTTAAGTTATTTACTTGCTCAACTCCTATTTTTTCCGCAATTTTATGCTCAAGACGAGCCTTAAGAGCTTCATTTTTCTCATAGCATTCTTCACCTAAAGCGGTTAGCTCAATACATTTCTCTTTCTTGTTATTCTCGACATTGTGAACTTCCACCAGGCCTTTTGCAGCAAGATTCTTTATAAACTTATGTATCGCCTGTCTGGAAATCTCAACATTCCTTGTCACATACGAAATGGTTGGCCTTTTTTTGTAGATCCGGGCCATAATATACCATTCAGAATTTGAAATATATATATCGCTCTGATCATTCCATGCTTTCTCAGCTATCTTTCGGATTAGACTATGCCGCTCGCTGATTAAATCGATCAGATCTAAATTCTGTAACTCAGAGTTTGAAGTCAACCAATTCACTCCAATCCGTATCTTCGTCCCTACTATATAAAAACTGGTGAGTGGTGTCAATTTGGCTGGCACTTCTTTAAAATAATACAGCATTTTTTCCCATAGCTCTGCTACAAAACCAGTTACTGATATTGAGTGGGTAATAAGGTTGGTAATAGGAAAACGGCAATTAACATATGGCCAGTTTTCATGCGTGAAATTATCTGCATGCATATGGGGATATATTAACGGAAAAAAGAAAAATAAAGCTAACGCTCAGATACGTTAGCTTTATTACTGTTTACTCATTTTAGATGGCCTTGGCTATGTAATATTCCAATTCCTCTTTCAGGCTGCAGGTTTCGCTCAGCTTTCTGCTATTCTCTGCAAAAGAGTCCTTGTCCCCCGCTTCAAGATCCTGATCAATTTTATATTGCAGATAATTGATTTTCAGGTCTATATCTAACTGTGATGATATGGATTCACTCATGAAATATCTCTCAATATCCTCTATAGCCATGTAAAATGCCTGCTGTCCATTAATCACCACAAGTGCATACCATCCCAGCATTGTATATTTACGCTCAGGAGTGACCTCAATTAAATCTCCCTTTTGAAAATGCAGAATATTCACATGATCAGCATCCGGGCAAAAGCAATCGATTTGATGATCAAAATGTTCTATTGCGATATAAAGTTCACTCATTTTTCAACTCTCCTACATGACATATTCAGCTGCCTCGATTCGATCCAAACCGCAGCAAGGGCATTGGGCATCGTTATTTTCATCAGAATCCGTATCCGCCATATAACCGCACCAGCAGCAAATGTGATGTTCTATCGAATTATATCCCTCCCTCAGATTAGATTAATATTATGTAAATCGAATTTAGTGATAATGATTATCATTGATAAAACCAATTTTAAATGAAAATGATTATCATTGTCAAGATAATAGGATAAATGGTGATAATTTAGATTTAAGGTTTTGGCGACCATTTTTACTGGGGACCTTCGATTTTCGTCTTCATAGACCTCTTATGGCTACCCTTTTTCTATGAAGCTTTGTACTTTCGTCGCCATGCTTCCCACAGCTATTTCAAAAACCACCCCCGTTCACGATTCCGTCACAATCCACCAAAAAACACCCTGTCCTTCTCCACCCTTCATTTGTATTTAAAAGGTGAAAGGGTGGTACATTTATATGAATTTAAAATCAGGCAGAATTGAGCAATTTAAAGGATATTCCCAATTTAAGAATCTTAAGGAGTTTAATGTGCATGTGGAGATGTGGCTTTCGGTGCACAAGGAAAAGTTCTCAAAGGGTGAACTAGCTGGTTTAAAGAGGCTGGTTCGTTTTGCTGCGAAAATTCCTGGAGTATCCAATGCTAAAATCGGCACCGTTTTAAAAGCCATTCACGAAGAATATAACAGCATTGGCATTTCCCGATCCACTTTTAAAAGGATGATTGTCAAAGCTTTAGAGTTAGGGATTATCAATGTACTTGAAACTGAGAGAAAAAACGGGTCCCAGTCCAGTAATTTGTATGTTTTTAATCGTTTTCCCAAGAGTGAACCACCTAAGAAAGAAAAATTGGACCACCCTAATAAAACTAACAATCTTTCTAAAGCTAATAAAAATAAAAAGATAAATAAACGTAACGAAACCGTCCTTGATTACACCTATACAAGTGATCGTGTACCAGATTCATTCACCAGCACTGTAAAATTTTTTTTTCCGAAAGCAAATCAAATCGAGGAGTTTTGGAAGATGGCATCCATTGCAGCATATAAAAACAATTGTGAACAAAATGTGAACGATGTTTTGGCAGCAGCCATCCATTCGTTTAAGCAGCTGATCGGAAAGATGAAAACCCGCGCCATTGCTAATCCTGTCGCTTATTTCTATGGAATCTTGACTAAGAAATTTGAAGAAATGTACTTTGAGGATTTGTTTGAAATGGGATTTTCAGCTGAAGAAAATGATTTCTTCATGAATTTTTTTTACAAAAAATAAAAAAACATGCTAACTCCCCATTTTTCGTGAGTTAGACCCCCTAACTCCGGACTTAGACCCCTTAACTCCGGACTTAGGTGGGTTAACTGACTGATCTGGGACTTTTTCTTGATTCGCCAAAATATTGTTTACAGGCTATGTTTGAGCTACCCGGGAATACATTGAGAGCGCGCTTTCCTTGAAGGGATCGTATTCATGGAGAGTTTTGAACAGTTAGCAGCACAATATGAGCCGATGATTCATAAAATCATACATAGCCTGAACATCTATAAAAACAAAGAGGAATTCTACCAGCTGGGATTAATTACACTATGGCAGGCATGGCAAAATCATGACGCTGAAAAAGGAACCCTGCTTTCCTATGCCTACAGTATGATAAAAGGAAAAATCATGCACGAATTAACAACACAACATAAACAAAGCCAACAATATTCCTATCCGAATGATGAATTCTGGGAACTTATTGAAGACCCCTCACCCTTCCCTTCCACAGATCTTGCACATGAGCTGCTAAAAAAATGCGGGCTATTATCTGCCAATCAAATGAAATGGCTGCAATATACTTTATATGATCAGCTGTCTGTTAAGGAAATAGCTGAAAAAGAACAAGTCACCCCGTCAGCAGTTAAAAACTGGCGGCAGGGTGCCCGTGAGAAGCTGAAAAATATAATGAAAAATAATCGCTTTTTAGAAGATTAATCAAATTTACCCTGTCCTTATCTCCCAGCAATATGTATATAGAGGGTGAAAGGAGGTGAACAAACATGGCACAAGCAATTATCACTGATTCCAAACTTCGCCTGGTGTTTGAAACAGGCCTTAACGAGCAGGGCAAGCCTATCCACAAATCCAAAACCTACAGCGGCGTAAAACAATCGGCAACAGCAGACCAGCTTTTCACAGTGGGACAAGCGATCTCTGGACTAAGCAGCTATCCGCTGGCTGGAATTAATAGAAATGACAGCTTCGAAATTCTGGGCTAATTCATTCTATTAAAATACTTTAAACATAAAGGAGGGAATAAAAATGGCTAAATCATTAGAAATGACTTTTCTGTCAGAACTGGGCAAGCCAACGAAACTATCTGTTGATAACCCAATCGAACCGATTGATCCTGCAGCTGTGAAAGCAGCCATGGAACAAATCATTGCTGCCAATGCTTTTGACGGCAATGGCGGTGATTTGGTTTCAGCGGAAAGCGCCAGATTGGTTGAGCGTAATGTAACTGATTATGAATTAATGTAAGGTGCAGTGGCCGGATTCTTTGGAACCCGGCCATTTTTACAATGTGGGTAAAATTAAATTCACTAGAAAGGAGCAGCTGCCATGGAACAGATGGTTACATTGATCAGCGAACTCGGCTTCCCGATCGTTGTCACGTTTTTTCTGCTGAACCGGATCGAAGCGAAGCTTGATGTTGTGGTGTCTTCCATTCAGGGATTGCCGGATCGATTGAAGGAATAGGAAAACAAGAAAAGCGCAAGCGCCTTGCCCACCCCCGACAAGCACAAGACGAGCCTCTCGGAAAGGCGTCCTTTGCCTTTTTGGGAGGATTGCCCGAAATGTGGAGGCGACTGCCCAGGGACGACAGGCATAAGACGGTTCCTGTAAGAAGGCGGTTTTCCTTCTGAAAGGAAACGGCTTATGACCCCGAGTCCCTAGGAGCCGCAACTAGACAAGCTTGTGACCTCGAGGGTGTAGGCGCTGGAGCTAGACAGTAATCCAGTTCAAAGTTTTATACTTTCATATTTTATCAAGATATTAGTATCACTTTATTCCTGCTTCCAAGCCTTTTCTTAATGGATCATAAGGTGACAGATCTATTTCCATCTCCCTTTTCAAAGCAAGATCTGCAGCCAGAGTGCCCACGTAAGGTCCCATCGTAAGCCCTGAAGCCCCTAATCCTGTTGCGATAACCAGCCCCTCTGCAGCTGGAACCGTACCCAGCAGCGGCAAAATATCAGGACCAGCCGGACGGAAGCCAATTCTTACTTCTTTTAGCGTGCTTCCAGCTAATCCTGGTGCCACCGTTAATGCTTCATCCAGCACTTCTTTCACACCTGCCGCCGTTAGTCTATAATCAAACCCGGATCCCGTTTCCCTGGTAGCTCCAACCACCACTTTGGAATGGTCGAAAGCCACTAAGTAATGAGTGCTTTGAGGAAGGACAACCGGCCAGCTGGAGGTGTCCATACTGTCCATTTCCAGATGGGCAATTTGCCCGCGCTGAGGCTCGATTTTAAGATTAATGCCTAACGGTGCAAGTAAGTCCTTAGCCCATGCACCGGCAGTAACGATTACTGCATCGGCAGCAATGACATCCCCGTTCACTTTTACTCCTGTAACCTTATTATTATGAAATACAAGGTCACCTTCACCTTCAAGTAATACAGCACCATGTTTTTTTGCACCATTTAGCATGGCGTCCCTTAACAGCCTGCCATCCAATCTGGCTGCACCCGTAACATGGACAGCCTGCAGATCCTCCCGGAGCGGCGGATAAAGTTCCCTGGCTTGCGCTGCTGTTAATCTCGTAATCTCCCCAACCTCAGGGGTTTCAGCTTTTTTTTGCCGGACATTTTGCTCGATCGCATCCAGTTCATCCGAACTGCTGCTGACTGCCAGAGCTCCTACCATTCCATATCCAAAATTCTCCTCACCATCTTGTTTAAGATTTGCTATTAAAGATGGATAGTAAAGAGCGCCTCTTTTTGCAATGGTGTACCAGTCTTTGTGATCTACTCTGGAAATCCACGGGCAAATGATTCCTGCGCCTGCTGCAGTTGCCTGTCCCTGATGTGCCTTATCAATAATGACTACCTCTGCACCTTCCCTTGAGAGGTAATAGGCTGCACTTGAACCGACAATTCCTGAGCCTATGACTGCTATTTTCATGGATTAAACATTCCTTTCTATTAAATATTTTTTACTGTAAGGGAAAATGACAGGAAACAAAATGATCATGTCTTACTTGTTTTAATTTTGGTCTTTCGACTTTACATAATTGCTGCTTGAATGGGCATCGTGAGTAAAATTTACATCCAGTTGCATCCTCCACCTGTTCTGGAAGTTCGTCGCCGTGAATATATACTTTGTCCTTTCTGTCCCTTAATGTTGGATCTGGTACCGGAACAGCAGAAATTAATCCTTTTGTATATGGATGCATGGTCTCATTAAATAAATCTTCTTTTAAAGCCATTTCCACAACTTCACCCATATACATGACCGCAATGCGGTCGCTAATATATTTAACAGCAGGAATTCCATGCGCAATAAATACGTACGTTAGATTGAATTTCCTCTGTAAATCTATTAACAGATTCAATATTTGCGCCTGAATCGAAACGTCAAGTGCAGATACCGGCTCATCACAAACAATTAATTTTGGTTTTAAAGCAAGGGCTCTAGCAATACCGATACGCTGCCGCTGTCCTCCACTAAATTCATGTGGATACCTTTTGGAGAAGGAGCGATCTAAGCCTACAGTTTCCATAAGGTCAAAAACTATGTTTTCAAGCTCTTTCCCTTTAGCAGCTTTATGGGTTCTAAGGGGCTCAGCGATAATATCAAAGACTCTCATCCTTGGATTTAATGATGAATATGGATCTTGGAAGACCATTTGTATGTCTTTTCTAATTTTTTGCATCTCATTGTGATTCAGCGATGTTAATTCTGTTCCTTCGAAATAAATTTTTCCTTCAGTGGGCTCCTGCATTCTTAAGATAGTAGTGCCAGTTGTAGATTTGCCGCAGCCCGATTCCCCAACTATGCCTAATGTCTCGCCCTTATTGACATATAGGCTAATATCATCAACCGCTTTTACGTAATTCTTTTTTCTGCCAAAAAAATCAGAAGAAGTTTCATAATACTTTTTCAGCCCTTCAATTTTTAATAAGCACTCCTGATTAACACTATTTTCATCTAGTATGCTATTCATAGCCCTATCACCTCTTTACCTTCATGAAGCCAGCATCTCACTGAAGATTCTGAATTCACTTGAAGTAAAGGTGGATCTTGCTGACTGCACTTTTCCATTGAAAACGGACATCTTGGATGGAATTTACAGCCTTTTGGCAAGTTGGATGGAGTGGGAACGTTCCCTTCGATTGATTCTAATTGGTCCTTTAACTGATGAATTTTTGGGGTACTGTTTAAAAGACCCTGCGTATATGGGTGTTTTGGGTTTTTGAAAAGTTCAAATACATTGTTTTGTTCTACAATTTGCCCAGCGTACATAACAATCACACGATCTGCCATTTCTGCCACTACTCCTAAATCATGAGTGATCATTATTATAGAGGTATTATATTCTTCCTTTAGTTTTTTCATGAGTTTAAGTATTTGTGCCTGAATCGTAACATCTAAAGCAGTAGTAGGTTCATCGGCAATCAATAATTGAGGTCTGCACGATAAAGCCATTGCAATCATTACCCTCTGTCTCATTCCCCCACTTAATTGATGAGGAAAAGAGTTGTATAAATTATCTCCATTTGATATACCCACCTTTGAGAGCATATCAATTGCCAGTTCTTTCGCTTTTCTTCTATCAATCTTTTGATGAAGTCTAATTGATTCTGATATTTGACTGCCAATCGTAAAGACAGGGTTTAGGGATGTCAGAGGTTCTTGAAAAATCATCGATATTTTATTTCCTCTGATTTTCCTCATTTGTTTATTTGAATTTTTCGTTAAGTCAGTTCCATTTAATAATATTTGTCCTCCTACAATTCTCCCTGGCTTACTTACCAATTGAAGAATTGAAAGTGAAGTAACACTTTTTCCGCACCCAGATTCACCAACTATGCCAATCGTTTCCCCTTTCTTTACGGTAAAAGAAACTCCATTTACCGAGGGGATTACACCGTCCTCTGTAAAAAAGTGCGTTTTCAAATCCTTCACTTCTAATAACGTATCAGTTTCACCCAAGAGATCATCCCTCCTATTTTTTCACCTGTGTTCGTGGATCAAGTACATCTCTCAGCCAGTCCCCCAAAAAGATAATCCCGAGAACTGTAACTGTTATGGCAATGCCAGGAAAGGTAGCAAGCCACCAATTAGTTGCTAGATAGTTTCTTCCATCTGTTAACATTCCGCCCCAGGAAACATCTGGAGGCTGAATCCCTAATCCAAGAAAACTTAGCGATGCTTCTAAAACTATAGTCGTAGCAACGCTTAATGTTGATATCACAATAAATGAAGAAAGGATGTTAGGAAGGATATGCTGCAGCATAATGGTTAAACTATTTGTACCTATTGATTTTGAAGCCTTCACAAACTCCCTTTCTTTAATACTTAAGACCTCTCCCCTGACAACTCTTGCATATGTAACCCAATTAGTTAATCCAATTACAATAATCAGAACCAAAATACTAGGATCAAAGACGGCAAGAACGACAAGGATAAAAAGAATGCTGGGAATCGCCAAGAATGAATCTACAATTCTCATTAATAAGTTATCTATAACTCCACCATAATAGCCTGCTATTAATCCTACTATTATGCCTATGAAACCGGCTAAAATAACAGAAAAAACCCCAACAAGCAAGGAAACACGCGAGCCATAAATAATACGGCTCAATATATCTCTCCCTAAATTATCTGTTCCTAGAATATAATTTTGTGAACCGCCATCCAGCCACACAGGGGGCTTTAGCATATCACCCAAATTATTCGATGCTGGATCATGCGGAGCCAAAATGTCAGCGAATATAGCAACAAATATAACTAAAGAAACAATGAAGAACCCCACAGTTCCTGTTTTGCTTTGAAGCAGCAGCTTTATCCATCTTACCCATGGTTTTCTTCTCTGGACGGTGCTTATGGTAGTTTCGGAACTCATTTTTACTTCTGCTTCCATGAGATACACCTCCTATGAATAATTAATTCTTGGGTCCAAAACACGATAAACGATATCAGTAAGCAGGTTGACAACAATAACTAATATGGCAATCACAAAAACGGCAGCTTGGACGACAGCCATATCTCTTCCATTAACTGCTTGAACCAAAAGCAGACCTAACCCTGGCCACGAAAAGACAGTTTCAGTTATTAGGGCTCCACTGACAAGGTGTGACACTTGCAGCCCCATTATGGTTACTACGGGGATTAATGAATTTCGGAAGGCATGCTTAAAGACTACGCTCATTTCACTTGCACCTTTACTTTTAGCTGTACGAATATAATCTTGATTTAAAATTTCTAACATACTTGATCTAATTAACCTTGTCATTTCTGCAGCGATGCCTGTTCCCAGGGTTATCGCAGGTAAAACCATATGCATAACCGATCCTCTTCCGGAAACGGGGAATAGCTGATAATTTACGGCCAATAATAATATCAGCATGATTCCAAGCCAGAAATTCGGCATGGCTTTTCCCAGTACTGATCCTCCGGTAATAAACAAGTCAATAAAGCTATTTCTCTTTTTTGCTGAATAGATTCCTAAGGGTATTGCGATTATAATAGCTACCAGCATCGAAGCTGCAGCTAATTCAAATGTTGCTGGGAGCCTCTCCAAAACCAAGGGCAATGCCTCCTGATTATATCTGAAAGATGTCCCAAAATTTCCAGTGATCAAATCTCCAATAAAATGGAAATACTGATATACAAAAGGCTCATTTAAACCTAAGGCTTCTCTCAAAGCCTCTCTATCTGCTTCAGACGCATCTTCAGGCAGCATTAAAGAGACTGGGTCTCCTGCCAAATATACCAATACAAATACAACAAAGGTGATTATGAATAGGACTGGTATAATTTGCAGAAATCTTCTTATAAGATACTTTTTCAAGGCCAGACCTCCTATATTATGAAGCGGGACTGGACCTTTTAACTTTCCAGCCCCGCAAATAGTATTATTTTAAAGTGATATCTGAGAAGTTTATGACTTCATCCAACCTCGGTTCAAATTGTACATTATCACTAACCCCATAATTGGCTCCTTGCTGGAAAAGAAAAATGTGAGGTCTTTCTTCAGCTACAATCTCTTGTATTTTTTGATATTGTTTTACCCTCTCATCTTCATTGAGATTACGGCCTGCATCATGGAAAAGCTTTTCCACTTCTTCGTTATAATAATCTGTTTGCCCGGCTGCACGTTCTTTTGTGTAATGAACTAATGAATAAGATGCATCGAGGAGGCCATCCGCCAATCCTATCATGATTAATTCTTTATTAGATTTGGAGTTGTATACATCCAGGAAGGCGCTAGACTCAAGCAGCTGTAAATTCACTTTAATTCCTGCTTCTCCTAGCATGCTCGCAATCAATTGTGCTACTTCACCATCCAGCGGATATCTGCCCTTAGGTGCTGTAAACGTTAGTTCCAGCCCATCTTTATACCCTGCCTCTGCTAAAAGGCTCTTCGCTTTTTCTAAATCATACACATAAGAATCATATAAATCTGGATTTGATCCTAATACGCCTTCTGGTACTCGGGATTGAACTGGTACAGCAGTTCCCTTTAAAACAGAATCAACAATAGCCTGCTCATTAATAGCAAGATCAATGGCTTCCCGAACTTTTGGGTCTGCGGTAACAGTACCCTCTGTATGGCGAAGCATTAAAAGCATGACACGTGTTGTATCCCCATTTATAAGTGATATCCCGCTCTCTCCATTCACCCGATCCCACTCATTGGGAGGAATGTCGGTTGCAATATCTACGCCCCCAGTCAGCAATTCTCCTACACGGGTAGAGCTCTCAGGTATTGCCCTGACTACAACTTCTTTCCATTTTGGTTTATCACCAAAATAATCATCAAACGCTTCTAGGACGACTCTGTCATCCCGTTTCCAATCCACATATTTGTATGGTCCTGAACCAATTGGATTCTTTTGAAATTCCTCAATTCCCACTTCCTCGAAGTACTTTTTGGGAATTACATCCGCACCGCTTTTTGCCAATAACCTTAATAACGTTGGCATAGGTCCATCTGTCACAATTTCAACAGTTAATTCATCAATGGAATTTACTTCCTTAATTTGAGTGAAATAAGGATACTCCTTTAAAGACTCATCATTCATTACTCTTTCAAGGCTAAACTTAACATCTTCGGCTGTTAATGGGTCTCCATTATGGAAAGTAACACCTTCTTTTAAATTAAATTGCCAGGTAACATCATCGATGTTTTCATATTTTTCAACAAGTTCCGGTTGAATTTCCATTTTACTATCACGATTAAACAATCTGCTGAACATATTTCTGAATACACGATCTCCATTGGTACTTAATGAATTCTGGGGATCTAAAGTAGTAATATCAGCACTTTGCGCAATTACCAGACTTGTTTTCTCACTGCCTTCTTTTCCATTAGTATTACCACCAGTGGATTCAGTGTTACTGCTGCAGCCAGAAACAACTATTGCTGAAATAAGCAATAAAACAATTAGATAATTTAATGTTTTTTTCATTTACATCTTCCCCCTGTACATAATTTATTAGAAATTTCAGATAACTAATTATTGACTGAAATTCTCCATTACTGCTGCAGTCACTTTAATGCCTTGAATAAAGTCATCGATAAAAATATTTTCATTTGGAGCGTGGTAGTTTGACTGCAAATTGGCTACACCAATTTGCACCGCAGGAATGCCGGTATTTTTCAGCATTTTATACATAGGGCTTGAACCTGCTAAGTTTCGCAGAATAACTGGCGGTTCAACATAAACTTGATCTACACTTTCAAGCACAACTTCAACGAAACGGTTAGATGGATCAGTGTTAAACGGATGAATCCCGTGAGATTGCCTTATCTCTATATCATGAAACCCGTTCTTATCTAAATGTTTCCTTAATAAATCTGCTATTTTTTCAGGTGTCTGGTTTGGTACTAGGCGAAAATCAAGTTTAACCATTGCAGTCGATGGCAGGACTGTTTTGGAGCCTTCACCTGTATATCCCGAGTTTATACCGCAAATAGTACAGGTTGGGTCAGCGGTTAGAGTTTCTTTTAATTCATTTCCAGTAACATTTTTTAGAAAGCTTTTTATCCCATATAGATTCTTTATTTCTTCCTCATTGAAATCCATCGATTGAATGAAGGTTCTATCTTTTTCACTAAGTGAAATCACATCGTCATAAAAACCCTCAATTAAGATATTTTCCTGTTCATCTTTTAGTGAGTTTAGCGCCCATATTAATCTCCATGCAGGGTTCTCTATTATTGCAGCCTCAGAGGAATGAAGATCAAATTTGGCTCCTTTGCATATTAGCTCAACATAGCAAATTCCCTTAACTCCTAAACCGACGTGTGGTCTCCGATCCTTTACCCCTCGAGTTCCCCCTTCCCAGATTATGCCATCAGTTTCCAACTTATCAGGGAATTGGTTTGCAAAGTATTCCAAATGAGGGCTCCCTACTTCTTCCTCTCCCTCAAATATAAACTTGATATTTATCGGCAGTTTGCCATACACCTGCTGGTATGCATGTACTGCGCAAATTCTGGCTATAAGATTACCCTTGTTATCCGCAACACCACGTGCAAAGATTTTGCCATTTCTTATATCTGCCTTGAAGGGATCACTGAGCCATTGGTCAACAGGGTCCTCAGGCTGCACATCATAGTGATTGTAGAAAGTTAATGTCTTTTCCTTTTCACTATCAAGATGTGCATAAATAATTGGAAAGCCATCAGTTTCAATCTCTTCTATACTTGCATCCACTCTTTGCAATAAAGCTTTTACAAGTTCTTTCATCTCAAGCATCCCTCGACTTTGAGCTGAAACACTAGGCTGATTGCATGCCTCAATCAGCCAGTCGATATACATATCTGAGTTTTCCTCAATAAATTGATAGACTTTATTCATGATCAAGTTTCCCCTTCCGGTAACACTTCAGGAATCAAATTATAAAAATATAACATTATAATTTTTGCTTTAATACTTATTCTTCCGCAAAACTCTTCCCATTCCAATAATAATCCACCTCTAAAAAGGCTGAAAATGCGACTTCTATCTCCGGCACTCCAAGCGACTGAACATGTTTCGAAACAATCTTGGCAAATTGGCTTTGAACTGCTTTGCCCCTGTCAAACCACTTTACTTCTATAAATGGATATGCTGAAACTACTTTTTTATCAAACACAAAAGTTGAATTCAAAACTTCCAATGTAAAGTTATCTTCTCCGCAGTCACAAAGCCGAGCCAGGTCTTTCACCAGCTGAGTGCTGATTTCCTTCGTCTGATCCACTGAAATTCCCCTTATAAATAAATGCGGCATCCTATTTCCTCCAAGCTAATTTACATTTCCTGACAACTGGAATAAAAAAGTTATAATATTATAACTTAATAAGATTCACTCTAACCAAATCTCCTTAAAGAATACCTGTCGATTGGTATGGACGTTTCTCCATCCATGATTAATTCTGTTATTAATGTTCCTATTAAGGGAGAAAGTGTAACTCCGCTATGGGTGGCTGCTACATAAAGGTTTTCATGGCCTGGTACTTTACCAAGAATCGGAAAGCCGTCCTCAGGCATGGCCCTGATTCCAGAGAAGGCGCGGACAATTTTAGCTTTTCTTAATCCGGGTACATATTGGACTGCCATATTGGCTGTTTCCTGAATGACATCAAGCGTTGTTGCCCGATTAAAGCCAGCTTCTTCCATTGAATAACCCATCAGAACTTCCCCATTGTTTGCCTGCCTTAATCCGCTGATTGTAAAATTTAAGAAAGGCTTTAATGGTTCAGACACTAGGATCTGCCCTCTTAATTGATTAACAGGAATCTTAACTCCAAGCATGTCACCGATTTCTCTCGACCAGGTTCCGCCAGCAAGAATAAGGTTTTTACATTCAAACGCACCTTTATCTGATACAACTGAATATTTTCCATCCTGCTTTTTAATCTCAGTTACCTTATTATAAGTAGAATACCGGACGCCATTTCTTTTAGCTGCTCTCATGTACATATCAATCAAGCGGAATGGATTGACATTGCCATCAATGGAGCTGTAGGTAGCCCCCGCTACTTCCGGATTCATATAGGGCTCTTTTTCGAGGACTTCTTCCCTTGATAACACTTTAATTTTGATGCCGATTTTTCGATATGATTCTGCGAGCTTCTCAGCCTTTTCACGATCACTTTCATTAAAAAAAGGCGATAGTCCCCCTGTCCGCTTGTATTCTACGTCCCCGATTTTTTTAGACAGATAAGGATAGAGTTCTGCACTGTACATACTAAATTCCGCATACCAGGAAGGTGTTTTATTATGTACCCAAACCCACGCCTGGGTGGATCCGGATGTGCCTGACATAGGATATTTTTTATCAAGCACAAGCACGCCTTCTTTGTATCGCTCAGACAGGTGGTAGGCAATTCCGCTGCCCACTACACCCCCTCCGATAACAATTGTTTCATAATTTGTTTCCAATTACCTCACCTTCCCTTCTTCCAATTCCACCTCATCAAGAACAGACTTGACCGCACTAAAGGATGTACTGTTCGTTGCCAGTGTTTCAAGCTTAATGGGGGATAGCGGCATTCTCATCCTCGGCAGCGGAATCTCTGAAGGCGACAGCCCAGTTTGCTGGTGAATAATTTCTGCCACCATGCTGGTGCAGATTTTAGCCTGGCAAGGACCCATTCCGCAGCGGGTAATCCTCTTAACATCATCAAAGGTCCTTCCTCCATTGCTGATAACTTCTTCCACTTCTTCACAGCTGATTTCTTCACATCTGCAGATGATCGTCGTTTTATCCAACTTATTCACCTTCTTCTCTCTTTTCCTATCTAGGAGATAAATTGATCTTTCAGCACTGGGCTTGTAAAGTTCTCTAGATGTTTAACTCTTCCGGTGTACACTTCTTTGCACTCCAATAATCCCAGTTCTTTCCAAATCGCATCTCTTATCTCATTTGCTTCTGCCGGGCTGATTGCCTGCAGTTCTTCACTTACACTGATGCCGGCAATCATTCCTGTTAGAAGCAACGGACCCTGAGTGCTAATGCCAGCCGCATTCCCAGCTATGAATACATCCTCCCTGTCGGTTTGGAATGTATTACTATATTGCGGGACCCAGCCGCCCAGCTCTTCTTGAAATCCAAAGGAACAGCCCAGCTGATAAAAAACATCAAGTATGGGTGCCCTGCCTCCATCCATACAAATGAGGTCGACATTCAGGGTAATAACTTCATCTGGCAGTTCAATATCAATCTGTGCCACCTGCCCATTTCCTCTTGCTTCCCTTATAAAACTATTAAAATAAAATGGAATTCCATTCCTTGACAGTTCACTCACTTTTTCCTGCTCTTTTGCTAAAGCTCCATTTTGTTTTTCTATAATTGCTTTCACCCGGATTCCCACATCCATCAGCTGTATTGCCGTTTCCATAGCAAAATCACTTGAGCCCACAATAACAGCTTCTCTCCCAGGCATCACAAAATCACGATTGATCAATGTCTGTGCAGCACCGATTGTCATAATCCCGGGCAATGTCCATTTTGGAAAAGCCACAGCCTTTTCAGCCGCTCCGGAAGCCACAATAATCTTTTTTGCTTTTACCGGGAATACATTTTCTTCATCTGTAATTCCGGCACTTCCATCTGCGTAAAATCCAACCACACGGTGATTCAAAAGCGGCCTTACATTAAACCCCTTAACCTGCTCGATTAGTTTATCTGCTAATTCAAAGCCACGCATAGGTTCATGTACGGAAGGAAGCGGACGCAGCGCTTGAGTCTGCTGGTTTAGCTGCCCGCCAAGCTTGGAAGCTTCGTCAACTATTGTTACATCCAGCCCCCTTGATGCCGTCTCAATTGCTGCCGATAGACCTGCAGGACCACCTCCAATAATAAGTACATCAGTCTTCATCAATCTCCCTCCTTACCTCGGGGTCATCCATATTCGGGTATATTCGCATTCCATCTTCAACCTCTGTCATGCAGCTCCGTACATGGTCCTCACCGTCAATGGTCATATAGCAGCTGCAGCATCTCCCGCGCGAGCAGAATAATCCTCTGGATTGGACCAGCTTTCGGCTGACACCCAATTTCTTAATTTCATTTGCCATTAAGGCGGCAGCGACTGATTGCTGCGTATAGGCCTGATATGGCTGGTCATTGAAATAAATGGTTACAGGCGTGTGTAGCTGCCTGCCAAGAACGGGATGTTTCTCAATGTGCATAAAGACCTCTCCTATCTAATTTTTCGAGGAAAACACTTTCCCTACACCAAGCACTCTTTCAATTACGAGCATTAATACAATAGTGAAAAGAATCATGATGCTTGATACGGATGTAATAATCGGATCATATTGATATTGCATGTATGTGTAGATACGCACTGGCAGTGTCACAACGTCGGTGCTGACAATGAATAAGGCTACTGTTAAATCATCAAATGAAGTAATAAAGGCAAAAATGGCGCCGGCTATCACGCCTGATTTAATGATCGGCAGAGTGATTTGAAAGAAGACTTTCATCGGTCCTGCACCTAGATTCAAGGCCGCTTGTTCGATAGAACGGTCAAAACCTACTAAGCTTGCAACAACCAGGCGCATCACAAAAGGAACCGTTAAGATGATGTGACCCAAAATTAATGCAAGCGGGCTCGCAGCCAAACCAATCCATGAGTAAAACTGCAAGAGAGCCACACCAAACACGACCGATGGAATCAAGAGAGGCGAACCCACTAATTGAACAATCGCTGTCTTCCCTTTAAATTGGCGCCGGACGACCGCAAGTGAAGCCAATGTGCCGATGGCAGTGGAAATAATGGCGGTTCCGAACGCCACAATAGTACTCAGTGTAAAGGACTGCATAAATTCAGGATGTTCAATTAATTCTGTGTACCATCTGAGGGTCAGGCCTTCTGGCGGGAACACAATGTATTCTGTAGTTGTTAACGAGGAAAGCAATACAACCACGATTGGCGCCAGCAGGAAAATATAAACCAATAAACAAACAAAGTTAAAGAAATACTTGGGCAGCTTCCTGCTCATTGTATGGCCACTCCTTTCTCAGACCGGGCAAGGATTTTGCTGTATGCGATGATGGTAATGGTGGCAATCAGGATTAGCAGGAAGCCAATTGCGCCTCCATACGGCCAGTTCAGCATGACAGCTACCTGTTCATACGTTAAATAAGACATGACCTTCACCTGCGGACCGCCAAGAATGGCCGGTGTAACAAATGAGCTGACGCTTAAGCTGAATACCATAACGGAACCGGCAAAAACGCCTGGCAAGGTTAACGGAAGCAAAATGGAAAAGAAAGTTCTGAAGGAGCTGGCCCCAAGATTCTGCGAGGCTCTGATGACAGAAGGGTCTATTTTTTCGAGAGATCCCATGATGCTCAGCACCATGTACGGGAAAAGAACATGCACCATCCCGATGACCACACTCAATTCGGTGTATAAGAGGGTTAAAGGCTGATCAATAAAGCCCAGCTTTAATAGTGTATTGTTGACTACACCATTGTTTGATAAAAGAATCACCCAGCCGTAGCAGCGTATAACCATGCTGATTAGAAGCGGGGAAAGCACCAGGAGGGTCAAATAATTTCTGGCTCTTCCTTTTGATCTTGAAATCTGAAAAGCTACCGGGTAAGAGATAATGATAGTAATCAATGTTGTTAAAAGAGCGATTTTTACAGTGCGCCAGACCACTCCAAGGTAAAAAGGATCTGTCATGAACTTGATGTAGTTCTGGAGCGTCCACTCATTTCCCACCCCTGTACTGGCATCAAAATTTTTAAAGCTCGTAATAAATAAGAAAAACAATGGCAGCAAAAAGAAGAAAATGAAGATTCCCAGCGTTGGAAGCAAAAGCAGCCACGTATCAAGCCGTTTTTTATTCAAATTCTTTTTCTTTTGCTGAAGCAATAAATCATGTCCCGTTCCGATTCCGGCTTGCATGCGTTCACCTCGCCATTCTGGAAGGCAGCAGGTCTTCAGGGTTCCAATAAGTGTAGACACTGTTTCCTTCTTTAATTTCGGTGGGATTTAAAACGGTATTGGAAATATCTGCAATGAGATGCCGGTCATGCACCTTCAAAATATATCTTGTCTTGGCTCCAAGAAACATTTTCCTTTCCACCTTCGTTTGAAAAGCCTCATTTCTTTCATTTGATTCGGCTAATGCGATTTGGATTTTTTCCGGCCGTATGAAAAAATGAACTTCGGAATTCTTCACAGATGGGACAGAAACGATCTGTTCATTCCCAAAAAAGTGCATCTTGCATTTCTTATTTTCATAGGTTTCCAGGACTTTCCCCTGAATGTGGTTGACTTCCCCGATGAACTGAGACACGAAGTCAGTCTTTGGATGATTATATATGGATGCGGGATCATCAACCTGTTCAATCCGGCCCTCATACATGACGGCGATCCGGTCCGATATAGCCAAAGCTTCCTCCTGGTCATGTGTGACAAATATTGTTGTAATCCCCACCTGCTTTTGAATATCGACAATTTCTTCGCGCATTTCCTGGCGCAGTTTTGCATCAAGATTGCTCAGCGGTTCATCAAGCAGAAGCACCTTCGGTTTAATGACCAGGGCCCTCGCCAATGAAACTCGCTGCTGCTGTCCTCCGGAAAGTTCCTTTGGATAGCGTTTTTCATAGCCAGCCAGACGAACCATCTCCAATGCTTCAAGCACCCTTTTGCTGATTTCATTTTTTGGCACTTTCCGAAGCTTAAGCCCATAGGCGACATTATCA
Source organism: Cytobacillus oceanisediminis (assembly GCF_022811925.1). Lineage (NCBI taxonomy): Bacteria > Bacillati > Bacillota > Bacilli > Caryophanales > Bacillaceae > Cytobacillus > Cytobacillus oceanisediminis. The sequence continues at coordinate 3,091,598 of NZ_CP065511.1, forward strand.
AAAACCGTCATGTGCGGAAACAAAGCATAATTTTGGAACACCATGCCCATTTCTCTTTTATTGGGAGGAAGCAGGTGAACGGGTTTCCCATCCACCTCAATCTTCCCGCCATCCACTTCCAGAAATCCGGCGATCATATTAAGTGTCGTCGTTTTTCCGCAGCCCGAAGGCCCCAAAAAGGAGACCAGTTCCCCTTTTTGGATGTCAAGGCTGAGCTTTTTAACCACTTCTGTTTTATTAAAGGTCTTGACCACGTTTTCCAGGCTTAAGTAACTCATTCGTTTCCCCTCTCTTTTAATGGGCTACTTCGATTTCTTTATTGGCCCGTTCTGTCCACTCTGCCCGCTTTGCATTTACAGTTTCCCAGTCGACTTTGATCAATTTGGCAATCTCCTCTTCCCCATAAGCCACTTTATCGACGATGTCACCTTCAAGCTTCACATTCTTATTAACCGGACCGTCAAACAAGGAGTTGGCAAATAGAAGCTGAGCTTCTTCATCCAGAACAAAATTGACAAATTCCTGTGCCAGATCCCCATTTGGAGCATCCTTTACCACGCTGACCGTTGCCATCAAGGCCGGAGCCCCTTCTTTCGGAATGACATACTCAATCGGGAATCCGCTATCCTGAAGTGTAAATACCCGGCTGCTTCCCCATGCACTTGCAACTGTCTGCCCCTGCAGGAAGTAGTTGGAAACGTCAGCTGTTTTATCAAAAGTGATCGCGTTTTTGGCAATTTCCTTCATTTTTTCAAAACCTGGTTCAATGTTTTCTTCATCTCCGCCATTGGCAATCGCAGTCATGAGTAGAAAATGAACTCCGTACGTATTGGCAATGGAAGGCAGTACGAGTTTTCCTTTATACTTCGGATCGGCCAAATCATTCCAGGATGTCGGCGGTTTCCAGCCATTCTGTTCGAAGACATCCTTGTTATAAGCCAAGCCGGTTGAAATGATCCCGAATCCAACGCCGACATTATCCTTGTCTTTTGCAATATCATAGACATTTGCCAGATTCGTAACAACACTCTCATCCATTGGCGCCAGCAATCCAAACGCCTTTGCCTGAGCCTGAGGACCATCATCAAGGAAAGCTACATCAATTTGAGGATTATCCTTTTGTGCCTGAAGCTTGGATAAGGTATCAACAGAGCTTCCAGTAATATATTTCACCTTTACGCCATGCTCTTTCTCAAACTTTGGGATCAAGTCCTCCTTCATCTTTTGCTCATAGCTTCCTCCATATGCCGCTAAGACAAGTGTCTTTCCATCACTTTTTCCTGATCCTTCATCTGCAGAACTCCCTGTTTGGCCGCTGCATCCTGCAGTAGTGACAAGCAATAAACAAAGCAATACAATTAAATAAGCTTTCTTTTTCAACTCATTTCCCCCTCGTTTATTTTTGCTTTTGTGAACTTTAGGAGCTGTTCTAAGATGAAGACTTGATAAAAGCGATACCCCCTTTTTAATTTAGATCAATCTATTTAAAGAGATTGATTTATATATAAAATATAAAGATATAATATTATAACTTTATATCTTTTATGTTTATAAAATGTCCTATGGTATCTCAGCAATTTTTTTACAATTGAACCTCTGTATAATAAACCTCTTTATCACTGCGGATATAGAATTTAGAGAACTCAATAATGTCTTCTTGCTTTGTGTATGTAGTACGCTCCCACTCAAACACCGGAGTCCCCGGTTCCACATTAAGGAGCTTTGCCTGGTGATCAGGAAGAATATACGGCCGGATAAATACCTTAGCTCGGTTTAGCGCTATATGGAATCTGCTTTTTAAGATGTTAAAAATTAAGTCATTATTGATCATTTCAGGTGTAAGCCCCTGACATTTATCCGCCGGAAGATAGGTATATTCCAGTGCGAGAGGATCATTGTTTTCCACTTTTAATCTCTCAATTCTGATCACCTCATCCTCAGGATCAATCCTTAACTTCTGGGCAATTTCAGAACCTGCTGTTTCATATTTAAAGCTGAGCATTTCATGCGGATGTTCCTGTTCCGAACCGGTGGAAAGCGAAATAATGGAATTAAGGTCCTGCTCTTTTGCAGCTCCGGATACAAAAGTACCCTTGCCTCGCTGTCTGAAGAGATAACCTTTATTCACAAGCTCAATCACAGCTCTTTTAACCGTAATGGTGCTTACATCGAATCGTTCCGATAGCTCCTGCTCAGTCGGCAGCTGGCTACCTACCTCCCATTGGCCCGAAATGATTTTCTCTTCCAGAATCTGCTCTACTTGTCTATATAGGGGTATATGTAAACTTTTATCTATCTGCATTTATGTATCTCCCTTGAAAGAATATAATGTTATAACTTTATATTATTTTATAATTTATCTGTTTTTCGGATAGTTGTCAATATTTTTTGAAAATTTAATAATTACATTTGAATAGAGTTATTAAGTTAACGGCCTTGTTCCACAAGGATCTGATTAATCACCAGTTTTTGTAAAATAGTCTCCTAGTTTCGAAACTGCTCGCTCTGATTAACTCCCATTTTGATGGCATAACTTGGGATTTCGTCGTTATTCCGTTTGATTAACCCCCATTTTGACCGCCGGCTCCGGGATTTCGTCGTTATTCCCTCTGATTAACTCCCATTTTGACAGCTGGCTCCGGGATTTCGGCGTTATTCCCTCTGATTAACTCCCATTTTGACAGCTGGCTCCGGATTTCGTCGTTATTCCCTCTGATTAACTCCCATTTTGACCGCTGGCTCCGAGTTTTCGTCGTTATTCCGTTTGATTAACCCCCATTTTGACCGCCGGCTCCGGGATTTCGGCGTTATTCCCTCTGATTAACTCCCATTTTGACAGCTGGCTCCGGGATTTCGTCGTTATTCCCTCTGATTAACTACCATTTTGACAGCTGGCTCCGGATTTCGTCGGTATTCCGTTTGATTAACTCCCATTTTGATCGCTGGCTCCGAGTTTTCGTCTTTATTCCGTTTGATTAACTCCCATTTTGACCGCTGGCTCCGGGATTTCGTCGTTATTCCCTCTGATTAACTCCCATTTTGACAGCTGGCTCCGGATTTCGTTGTTATTCCAGGAGATCAATTCGCTTTTGCCCCTTATGTAGACGGAATTTATGGACTTCATGAATTTTAAGCTTCATGAGCCCTCCATGGCGACCTTATCCGCTGCACTCCACAAATTACGGACTTCATAAAGCCCTCTATGAAGAATATTTTCCTTCCAGCCCATCTACTTTGGTCTTCATGCAGCCCCATTCCGCAATAATAACTTCCAAAAATCCGAACCAAGCAAATATCCCATCATCAGCATTTTCTATTATTAAAAACCCTTTTAACCATGCCCAACTTGTAAAATACTCCACTGAAAAAACCTCAAAAAAATGGCTGCCGAACCATTTCAGCAGCCTTAATTCCAATTTATTTTTTCAATGCTTCATACTGTTTCAGTATTTCTTTAGCAAGCTCGCTTGATTCTTCAAGTCCGCATACTTCTTTCAACACAAACTGCACTCCGTTTTCTTGAATCATCACCTGGAGCTTCACTGCTTCTTCGTCTTCCTTGTTATCAAACATTAGTGCCGCAGCAATGGCTTTAGCCAGGTTTGTGTAAGATAAGCCTGCTTTCTGGGCCTGCAGTGCCGGGCGAACCAGTCTGTCTTCAGGGCCAAGCTTCCTTATAGGCGAACGGCCTACTCTTGTGACACCGTCATTCAAGTGGGCATTTTGGAAACGGCCGATAATTTTATCGATATATTTCTGATGTTCATCAGGATTTAGGCCGTAACGATTGATTAAATAGGCACCTGTTTCACGGAGTGTTGCCTGCACCTGCTTGTAGATTTCTTCATCTGCAAGTGTCTGGTCGATGGTTTCTTTTCCTCCCAGGTATCCGAAATAAGCAATGACGGCATGTCCTGTGTTAACCGTGAACAGCTTTCTTTCGATAAAGGGCGCAAGCTCAGGAACGATTTTCATCCCTTCGATATGAGGAATGTCTTCAGTCGTTTCCACAACCCATTCATGGTACGGTTCAACTAGGACATCCAGTGATCCCTGGTTGTTTTGGATTGGGACAATTCGATCTACAGCCGAGTTTAGGAAAGATACACCCGCCAGGTTTACATCGCTGTCAAGATGCTCCATAATATAGCCTTTTAAAAGGTCAGTCGCAGAAATCTGATTTTCACATGCAATGACATAAAGATTCTCGTTAATTCCTGCATCTGCTCTTGCAGCCAAGCCTTTTGCAATTAATGGGGCAATCCGCGGAAGAATGTTAGGGCCAATCGCTGTTGTTAAGAAGTCAGCCTGCTTAATTGCCTCTATCACTTCATTCTCCTGTTTCAGGTTATTCAATCCTGAAACATTTTCAATTGTCATGGATTCCTGTTCGTCTGCAGCCAGCAGCACTTGATATTGTTTTTCTTCGTTCAGCTGATTAATGATCCCGTCGGCAATATCCACAAAAGTTACATGGTAGCCTGACTGTGAAAATAGGGCCCCGATAAATCCTCTTCCAATGTTCCCTGCTCCAAAATGCACTGCTTGTTTCATCGAATCATTCCTTTACTGATTTATTTTAAAATGTGACTGAAGGTATTCTGTAAAAATCGATTCTAGCTTCTTGTAAATCATGTCTTCATTTGCTGAAGAAAAAATTAGAATCGCTTCCTCTGTCTCAATGATATTAGTGCTGATTAAGCTTAATATTTCCTGCTTTCTTCTGCTTAGCTCGAGCGGCGCCAGCATGAGCAGAAGGTTTTTCATTACCACTTCTCTTCCGTCCATGCCCTTTACCATGCATGGTTTGGGCAGGTGGGCAATTTGAAAAATAAGTTCGCGGACGTTTTTACTGCGGGCATGAAAGAGTGCCATATTGGTTTCGGGGATGCCAAGGCCGCCCTTTTCTTCCCGCTCCCTTAAGGATTGCAGGACATCTTCAGGATTCGTCAGCAGATTATCTCCTTGGGCATTCTCAAGCATTTTCTTAAGAATCTGCTCCTGGCTTTCTCCACCATCCATCCGGTAAAAACGAAAGTTATGAATAAGAGACTCAATGCTCTCCTGGATATCTCTTACGTCTGCAAGCATTGCGGATAAAGAAAGGTTTCTCTGTTCAGCCTGTTTGAATCCATACACCGGCTGATATTCTTTTCCTTTTGTCAGGCTTTCAATATTGTTTTGCAAATAGTTTTTTATGGTGAGAATATTTTCATCGCTTAAAAGCGGATTCACCAATATATACTCAGCATTTATAAAAGGAAGTCTGACTGTAGAAAGGATTAAATCATATTCTTTCAAGTCGGCACCCTCTGAAATTTCCTTAATGGACTTGATTTCGATCAAATCAATTTCAGCTGCTTCTTTTTTAAGCCTGCTCTTTAGCATCTTGGATGTGCCGATGCCTGTTGGGCAAATGAGCAGCGCCTTAATGGAAATATTTTCTTCTTGCATGACCAGTGCTGAGCCAAAATGAAGGACGATGAACGCGATCTCGTCATCGGAAAATTGATCAATATCAGTAAATTCCTCTTCAAGACTATTTTTTACAGCCATGAACAGAACCGGATATTTGCGCATAATTTCTTCTTTAAGCGGGTTATAAGATTCCATATTCTGTTTCATGCGAAATATGGATGGCTCCATGTGGGCCAGCAGTCCCTGAAATAAGGAAAAATCTTTTGTTAAATCCACATGCAGCTGTTCCGAAACAGATTTAATCACGTTCTTGATCATTTGGGCGAGCACGATGCTGTCATATGGAAAAGCCTCGGCTCCGCTCAATTTGGTCCCTTTAAGCATCCGTGCCAGGTAAAGGACATCCCCTTCTGAAAAAATGCAGTCAAATTTTCGTTCCAGCTTGCTTGTTACCTGCTGCATCAAACCGTATTCCACTATAACTTCCTTTTCTGGAAGGGTATCATCCCGATCCACAGGAAACTGTTTTAGTGTCCTCTGCAGTGAAATGCATACATGCAGCACAACCTCCAGATATCCACTATCAGCAAACCGTGCAGGTGCACCAGAAAAAACAGTCTGTACAATGCTGTTCACTTGGAAAAGATAATCCGGTTCAAAGTAATGGAGAATCCTTTCTTCACCAAGCTGTCTTTTTTCCAGCAAAAATAGTTTCTCAATTAATTCTTCATGAAAATATTGAAGAAAAAAATGTGCAAGCGCTCTTCGTTTGTTGGCTTCTGATCCGTGGAGCTCTACTCCGACTCCTCGTTTTCTCGTCAATTGCACCTGGAAAACAGATAGCCATTCAGCAAGTTCATCCAGATAGGCTGACAGTGTTGCCGTGCTGATGCCGAGATAGCCTGCCAGAACCTGAGTCTTGTATAAGTCTTCTTCAAGAATGGCTATAAGAAGGCGCAGCTTCTTTTCCTGAGGAGGCTGGTCGATCGGTTCACTGCTGGTCAAATGCTGGATCAGCCGGAAAATCTGCTCATTTTTCCCTTCAATAGCAAGTCCCTGATTTAAATTGCGGGTTAATTTCAATTCGAACTCACTGACGATTTTCTCAACTGCCTTTAAATCCCTCTGAATCGTCCTCGCACTCACATTTAACGAAGATGCAATCGACAATGCCGTGTGCTTACCCGATGTTTTTATAATAGATTCAATAATGGCTTTTTCCCTCGATGTAATGTACATGAGATCAGCTCATTTCTAAGATTAGTGACAAAAACACTGAATAGAAAAGCGCAGAAGGACGCTTTTCTATTCGAAAATAGCTTTAGTTTTATTTTTTGCCGATAATATCCATAATGGTCTGTACAGATTCAGCCGCAGCCAATTTTTCGATATTATCCATGTCAGAACATGTTACCGCGATTCCTGATAGGATTTCAAGATGTGTGCCGTCCTTGCCTGCAATTCCGAAGATCAGACGGACCTTTTGGCCATCGAAATCAACACCATTTGGCACCTGGATAACTGTAAAGCCGGATTTGATCACAGCTTTTTTGGCTTCTTCAGTTCCATGCGGGATCGCTACATCATTCCCCATATAAGTAGAAGTGATATTATCACGTTCAATCATTGCTTCAATATAGCTTTCTTCCACATAGCCCGCATCCACTAGCACTCTTCCTGCGAAGCGGATCGCTTCATCCTTATCAGCAAACTCTTTGTTCAGGAAAATATTCTCCGGACGCAATAAATCGTCATCATGAGCCATTTCTTCGTCCAAGATGTCAGGAACATTTTCTTCAGCATCTTCAACGATTTCGTGAAGTTCCGAGTTAGCCGGGAACTGAAGTGCGCTGATCAGCTTATCATACTCCGGACTTGAAAGGAAGTTATCAACCGATACATGGAATGCATTCGGCACTTTTTGGCGTGCCCTTGGTGTCAGTTCTTCCTGTGTAATGACGATTTCAGCATCTGCTGGCAAATTGGAAATCGCTGTATTCGTAACAGCAATGTCCATGCCTGCTTCCTTCACCTTTTTGCGGAGAAGTGATGCACCCATGGCACTTGAGCCCATTCCTGCATCACAGGCAAAATAGATTTTGGAAACATGATCAGGCATTGCAGCATGACCGCCTTCAAATACGTTTGAAACAGAGCTTTTCTTTCCTTTCATTTCCTGCATCTTTTTCGCAGCTTCTTCAATATCTTCTTCACCCTGCTTGCCTGTTTTCATAATAAATGCAGAGACGATGAATGACACAGCAGCAGCCACAAGCACACCAGCGAAGTTTGCAATATATGCACTTGCATGATGAGGCGTTACAGCCGTGATGGCGATAATGCTGCCCGGTGATGAAGGAGCGAATAATCCGCCGCCTAAAAGAACAAGTGTGAACACACCGCTCATTCCGCCAAGAATAACGGCAATTATCAGCATAGGACGCATTAAAATATATGGGAAGTAAATTTCATGAATCCCGCCGAAGAAGTGAATGATTCCGGCACCTGGAGCTGATTTCTTGGCATTGCCTTTTCCGAAGAACATGTAAGCAAGCAAAACACCGATACCAGGTCCAGGGTTTGCTTCAAGCAGGAACAGGATGGATTGTCCTGTTTCTTTTACCTGTTCAACCCCAATTGGCGAAAGAACACCATGGTTGATGGCATTATTAAGGAATAATACTTTTGCCGGTTCTATTAAGATGCTTGTCAGCGGCAGAAGTCCTGTGCCAATAAGCCAGTCAACTCCAGCTACAAGCCAGCCCGTGAATACATCAACCGCAGGCCCTACCCCCTCAAAAGCAAGGATGGCGATAATCGCACCAAGAATTCCTGCTGAGAAGTTATTTACGAGCATTTCGAAGCCTGCACGCACTCTGCCTTCGATTATCTGGTCGAATTTCTTAATCACATAGCCGCCCAGTGGACCAATAACCATCGCGCCAAGGAACATAGGAATTTCCGCACCTGCGATGACACCCATAGTCGCGATGGCACCAACAACGGCACCGCGCTGATCATGTACAAGCTTACCTCCCGTATAACCAATTAATAATGGAAGCAAGTATGTCACCATTGGACCTACCATTTTGGCAAGGCTTTCATTTGGGAAGAAGCCAGTAGGTATAAATAAAGCTGTAATAAGACCCCATGCTATAAAAGCAGAGATATTCGGCATAACCATTGAGCTCAGAAAATTACCGAACTTCTGTACAGCTACTTTTAGATTAGATTGAGCCATGTACACTCATCCTTTCAAAATAAAGTACTTTATTATTAATGGTAAAGGACAAATGGGCTATACTCAACAAAGGAGAAACCTAACTTTGTCGCGCCATGGATGACAAAACTGCGGTTTCTTATTTAACAGCTGACTGTCCTTGATTCCAAACCCTTCACTTATTGGTTAACATCAATAGTCATACTGGCCATAACGGGTTTTCCATTGGACATTAAAGCCCCGTGATTGTTCGAATTGAGTGTTACGGTGATATCATTTTCTCCATTTTTCAGCTTGCCAATATGATAATACTCTCCGTATAAACGGCTGATTTTTTTTCCATTTATGTATAAATGGGCATGGCCCTCGTTATAGCTTGGCTCTGTCTTACCGACTTTTTCCGGGGCAAAAGCAAAATGCAGCAGATCCAGCTTTAAAAGCCATGTATCCGGGCCATCCGGGGACACACTTATGCTGACAGCGGGAACTTCATGATCCTTTGGGATTTCCACATAGCCATGTCCCATATGCTGGTCTGCACCCGTCTGGCTGTGGGGATTCTGACTTGTGTAAAAATAAAAGAAACCTAAAAAGATGATGCAAAAACTGATAAAACTTCTTGCTCTTTTCATCATGCTTCCTTCTCCATCCGCTTGATCATAAGACCAATCATAACAAGCAATAGCCCAATGGCTAAAAAGGCTAAATCATAGAATAATGGATTTTCGGCTAATGGTTTGACACGATGAACCTGGAGGATATGATGGTCGACAATTCCTTCGACAAGATTAAATGTGCCTCCCCCAATAAAAATACCGCCAATAAATAGCTTCCAGCTTGTGCCCAATTCATTTTTCCGGGCATCCTGAAAAATTTTCATCCCACCCCAAAGCAGCTTAGCAGAAAATAGAGCAGTGAATAAGCCATCTGTAAAGATTTCAAGTTGGATATTTGGGCTCAAAATCATATGATGCCATTGAAGCAGCTGATGAAATACGATGCCATCAATCGCCCCTACAAGACCTAACCCAAGGATTAAACCGGCTATAAATAGGTTTTTATTTTCCTTTTTCATTAAAGCACCCTCCGAAGAACATTTATACTTCGATTAGTGCCCAAAATGAAGGGAAATTATTCTTATTAATAAATTTAATTGACCAATAAATATAGGAAGAGACATTCCGTCTCTTCCCGGCCTCATTGATTAGATTTATAGCTGTTGAAGTTAAAAATCTGAACTTTTACCTCGATATCAGTAAGCGAGTCCTCTTCCAAATAAAAATGGCCAGTTTTTTGTAAATCCGCAAATTTCTCAGGATGCATGCGAAACCATTTCTCGCCGGCATTCAGATAATCAATCTTATTTTTCACTCCATCCAAATAGAGTGTTCTTAGTTTCGTTTTTATTTCCTCTTCAACCAGACTTGTTAATCGGTTCATGGAAATGTCCTGTACTTTTTCCAGTAAATCAGTACGAATGGATAAATCAATCGAAAATTTTGGGGTGGGTGAATCTTCATCATACTTGATTTTCAGCCTCGGGCTTTCCAGCTTTACTGCTGCAGCCAATTTACCCTCTACATCGACTCTTTCGTCTACAGCAATATATTTTTCCATCAGCCAATTGAGAAATAAGGAATCCTCAAAACCTAGTTCCTTCATATATTTTCTGTTTTGAAAAACGGAATAGCCATCAAAATATAATACCGGATAATCCTTTTCTGCCTTCCAGCTTGTTTTATCAATTTTAACGGCAGGCAGTTTCGCTGCATTCATTGGTTCATAATATTCCCGCAGAAAATTCATTAATGCTACCGGCCTAATCTCATTTTGTGCTACCTCGTAAGCATCCTTTTTAAATAAAACGGTATAAACGGCTGGATAATTAAATAAGGCATTTATATTAAAAACCTCTTCAATTTCTTCATCTGTTGTGACGACATGAAGCGTAGGGCGAATAGAACGATTCTTTCCAATTTCCTCCACCACTTCCTGAAATTTGTGCTGAACAATCCGGTTTGTGATGACCAGAGTTTTTACATGGCCAAAATATAAAGGAGGTTCAGATACTTTATACAGCTTTCTTACAGCTAAATTTAACGTTTCTCCTTTTGCCGAAGCCACAAAAATAGGGACAGGCTCTGCTGATTTTCCCCCTTCCTGCTTAGCGACATTTAAAAAGTTTAGACCCTGGAGATATACTGTGTATTCCTCTTTTTCTTCATCATAATCCATTCCGATTGAAACAATATAGGTTAAATCCTGTATATTTTTAATGCCGGAACAGCCAGAAAGCATTAGACAGCAAACGGAAATGAGAATCACGCTTCTGACCATTACTTCTCCCTCCTCGTGGGATCGTCAGGGCTGGTAGTCGTGGATCGGGATTTATAAAATTGTACAGGCAGCATCAGAAATGCCTTTATGCTTTCTCTCCAGCTGATTGGAGCTACAGCTGAGAGGTAAGGAACCCCAAAGGATGAGAGCGTCGAAAAGTATAAAACAGTGATAATATAGCATAAGATGACTCCAAACAAGCCTAAAAAAGTACTCATGATGATAACCACGAATCTAACAATGGTAATGGCAGAACTAAGGGACTGACTCACAAGGGTGAAAGAGGATATATACGTAATCGCCGCAACAACCAGCATCGTTGGCGAGGTTAATCCTGCTCTTATAGCAGCATCCCCGACAATTAAACCTCCGAGTACGGCCACTGTCTGCCCAATGGCTCTCGGCAGCCTGATTCCCGCTTCATTAAAAAGCTCAAACAAAAGGAGTATGATGAACATTTCAATTGGCGCACTCAAAGGCAGGCCAAATCTGGACACTGAAATAGTGGCAACCAGCAGGTAAGGAATCTGTTCAATATTAAAAGCGGAAAAAGCGATCCATACCCCTGGGAGGAAACCCGATACCGTTATCCCAATCATTCTAATAAATCTTTCCATACTGACAAACGCATAATTCATGTAATAATCTTCAGGCGATTTAGTCTGCAATAGTAAATTGACTGGGGCATAAGTAACGGTTGGATTTCCATCCACCAATATGGCGAACCGCCCCTGATTCAGTGCCTGAACGATAAAATCCGGCCGGCCGGTATAATCAAGGCTGGGGAATATCGAATAGGGGCGATCCCTAATTAAGGAGTCGAGTTCATGGATACTCGTCAAAATATCGAGCTCAACCTTCCCAAGCCTTTTATGTATCTCTTCCAGCACACGCTTATCAATAATATCATCCATATACATAAGGGCCACTTTCGTTTTGCTTCGTTTTCCAAATGTATATTTTTCAACACATAAAGTGCTGGTATTGAGCCTTCTGCGTATTAAAGATATATTGGTCTGCAGATCTTCTACAAATCCATCCTTTGGGCCTCTAATCGATGTCTCCAGCGCAGATTCTTCAGGCTGCCTTTTTGGAAGGTTTGCTGCTCTAATACTTAATAGGTCCTTATCAGCCTGGAACAGAAAATTCCCTTCAAAAAGCATTTGAGACAAGTCATCAATTGACTTATCCGTTACCAGGTCAGCTTGAAATAAAGTCATGAGCTTATCTTTTGCCAGGCCTTCCTTCTCAGCTGCAATCATCGGCAGGATATATTGATCCAAATATTGAGTATTAACCAAGGTATCGAAATATAAAATCTCAAACTGATCTTTCTCTGTAACGTGGGATTTCTTCACAAAATCACTGTTTTTGCAAAATTGCTGCTCTAGTTCTTCTGCCTTTGCGCAGCCATTCTCTTTAGGTTGAGGATTGGACTTTAGAATTTTTGTTCTTGCCATGTTTTTCATCCCTTTTCTTCAGAACTAATACAATCAGGGCAGACAAAAGGATATAAGACAGAAAAAACATCATACTGACTGGAAGATAATACTTATAGATAAATTGATAAAAAGTGTGAGTTTCGATCTTTATGCTCATCAATCCAAACAAAACCACGTATAAAGTAAGGACCAATTTGGGATTCAATCGATAATGTTTCTTTTTGACTTGAAAAAATGCACCTATTAAATACATAAATAAGCCAATTCTGATCAATGCACCGCTCAGCCACTGATATAAGGCGAGAAAGTCCATATGAGAGATGTACTCCCCAATGCTTAAGACCCTCCATTGCTCATGGGCAGGGTAAAGAAATTTCGTCGCTTCCACAGGACCAAATTCCATGATCGAGGCTGTAAGCGGCCCTAAGGTTAATCCTGTCAGAAGCGTCAAAAGGAAAACTAAATGCTTAAATTTAAAGGGTTTCTGTGAATATGGCTGCAGTAAGAGTATGATATAAACCTCAAGCAATCCCGAAAGAGTATAGATAATTCCGCTCATGAAAGGTTCTAAACCTCCTGCAAATAATGGAAACAACAGGCTGGGGTCCTTCAATCTGGTGTTTGTAATGGAAATAAATACCCCGAAAATCATCACAAACGGCAGCAGTACACCGCTTGATATAGCCATATACTTCACACCGGCCATGGTCATAATGAAACAAACAATGATTAAAATGATGTTAATCATTAATACAGAGGCATCTGCCAGGAAAAACGCATTTAACCAAATCATTAAGTCTCTGAATGTTATATAGGAGCTCGTAATTAAAAAAACAATAACAGGAACCGATAAGAGAACGGAAATTGTCCTTCCGAGACGCTGTCTCAGCATGGAAAAGAAACCTTCATCTGATGAGTTTTTAAGTATGTAGTAAATAAGCCACATGAAAATCAGTGAGATCGGATAGGCTGCAATCACACTCAGCCAGCTGTCTCTTCCGGCAGCTGTCAATAAATTCGGAATTAAAATGACATGGTTAAGCAAGCCTGTGGACAGGATGAGCAATAGAAACAGTTGTCTGGGTATTAGGACTTTAACTAAATTTTGCATAACTTTCTCCAGCTATTAGTTTTATTAAGTATACTTACCAGACAAGAGCAATTTATGTAATGAGATTCTAATCCCTATAAAAGAGGGATGAATCGAAAGCGAATGTCACCTGACCGCTTTCGTTTCATCCCTTTTCGTTTAATATCCTTGCTGATGCTCTTCCTCAGCAGCCATGGCATCTGCTTTCGTTTGATGCACCGTCCCAAATGGATGCTGCGGCGGTGCGTAAATGGAGTATAGCTTGAGAGGCTTGCTGCCTGTATTGATGATGTTATGGTATTTTCCAGCAGGGATAATGATGGCAAAATCGTCTGCTACTTTGCGCTGAAAATCTAATCGATCCTTGCTGTCCCCCATTTGTACAATCCCTTCACCATCTTCAATTCTTAAGAATTGATCAAGTTCAGGATGAATTTCCAGGCCGATATCCTCACCTGGATTTATGCTCATCAATGTCAGCTGCAAATGCTGTCCTGTCCAAATAGCCGTCCGGAAAGTGTTATTTTGCTTTGTCGCTTCCTCTATATCAACGACAAATGGCTGAGGGCCATAATCGGTAATCCGGTCATTTAGTGAAACAAGCCGCGCTGCATTTTCCTGCTCCCCTGTCATAGCCCAAATGAACACATTCTGAACCTGAGGAAGCTGAGAAAGTGCGGACCCTCGCTGATTTTCCTGGAAACCTTCCATTTCCAATTGATAAGCCCTATGCAAGCCATCACGGTAATGATCAATGGATACATCGCCAATCTGATAATCCGGCTGTGTTCCCGTTAAATTATAATAAAGATTGCAGAAATGGGTTAAATGGACTTTCTTTCCTTCGATAGCCTGAATGATATTTTGTTTATGCTCTTCATTAGGGGCTTGTTCTGCGAGCTGCGTGTATAGCTCAAGCACCGAAGCTTCCCTTTTGACTCCTTCAAGAACAGTTTCACAAAGCTGCTGAAAATGATTCTGATTGCTTCTTAACATGTCGTCAGTATGAAATACAGGTGCATTTACAAAAGGGTAATATGGATAGGAATACGCATTAGGATGATACAATATATGTCATTCCCTTCACAGATTTATCAACACATCATATGCCTATAAAAAAAGAAGGTACGTCGATTTTTCAAGTTGGGCTTATGGATGAATTAAAAAGAACCAGTCTTGGCCTTTTTAAAGGACAGTTAGACTGGTTCATTTTCGTATTATTTTTTAGGAATCTCACAGCCGTCATCATCACAGATCATACCGTCATTATTATTTAAAACAGTAATCTCATCCTCAGCAATAATCTTCTGCAAAGCTTGAACAAACATCTCAGTTGGCTGAGCTCCGCTAAGTGCATATTTTTTATTAATAAGGAAGAATGGAACCCCGGTGATGCGGTATTGCTGTGCCAATTTCTCATCTGCACGGACTTCATCTGCAAACTCATTGCCGGCAAGCATTTTTTCTGTTTCCTCACGGTTCAGGCCAACTTCTTCGGCTAATTCTGCTAAATCGGCATGATCTCCTATATGCCTGGAATCTGTAAAATAAGCCCGGAGCAGCCGTTCAGTCATTTCTTTCATTAGCCCTTTTGTTTTGGCAAACATCGTCAGACGGTGAGCATCAAACGTGTTAGTGAGAACGACGGTATCAATGTTAAATTCCAGCCCGGCGTTTCTCGCCATCTGCACCATGTTTTGCGTGTTGGCTTTCGCCTGTTCAATCGTCATCCCATATTTTTTGGATAACTTTTCATACATATTATCCTTTATATCCCGTTCAGCCGTCGGATCAAGCTCGAAACAACGATAAGTCACTTCAATTGGATGATTAATCTGTTTAATGGCATCCTCCAGATGCCTTTTGCCAATATAGCAAAACGGTCAAGCGAAGTCAGTCCACATTTCAATATGCATATCCGATTCCTCCAATACTGTATATTCTTCTTTAGTATAGTAGGTGGCATTTTATTTTACACGGAAAAAGCTTAAGGGTCGATTTGAGATTAACACCTATATCATGATGGGCATTGGTATTATGGTCGTTATTGATTATGATTAACTGCCATTTCTTATGGGGATCTTGTTATTTTCGTCGTTAATCGGATTGATTAACGACCATTTTCCAACGGAGTCTGCCCTTTTCGTCTTTATTCATTATGATTAACTACCATTTCTTATGGAACTCAGCCTTTTTCGTCGTTATTCATTACGATTAACTACCATTTCTTATGGAACTCAGCCTTTTTCGTCGTTATTCATCTCGATCAACTACCATTCCTTATGGAGCACAGCCTTTTTCGTCGTTATTCATCTTGATTAACTACATTTCTTATGGAGCGCAGCCTTTTTCGTCGTTATTCATCACGATTAACTACCATTTCTTATGGAGCGCAGCCTTTTTCGTCGTTATTCATCACGATTAACTACCATTTCTTACGGAGCCCTGCCTTTTTCGTCGTTATTCATTACGATTAACTACTATTTCTTATGGAGCGCAGCCTTTTTCGTCGTTATTCTTCTTGATTAACTACTATTTCTTATAGAGAACAGACGTTTTCGTCGTTATTCATTACAATTAACTACCTTATATGTTCGCAAAAAAGCTGGAAAAAGGTATACGTCCCTTCCCCAGCCTTCCGCGATTATATATTTGCCAGTTCATCATGGTCTGCCGGATGCGGCGGCTCCTCGAACCAGCCATTTTTTATGAGAATGTTTGCACCATCTTCAGCAAAATTAGCGATTTCTGCAGACAAGCGAATGAAATTAATCGAAATATCTTTTCGCGCACTTGAAGCAGCACTTGTTGCATAAATTCCTGCACTAAGGGCAATGAGCGATGTGGTCATAAACATCATTAATTTATCTGAAAAAGGTGGAGAAGTGGAATCTGTTACTTCCATATCCCAAGTCATGCTTGCAGGCAAATAACTTTCTTCCAGCATCTCAGCAAAGACTTTTGTATGCTTTGCTGCAATGTCCCTTCCCCTTGCCATGAATTGGCCAACTTCCTTCGATTGGGCAGCTTGGCTAAACCCAACCATAACCGTTTTTCCCAATGCATTCCTTTTCAAATTGGTATATATATTTGTAATTTCAATCACATTCAGAGGCCTTTTATCGCCGAACAGCCCCCCCATGAATTTTTTGCTTTCAACAAAGCTGGTTTCTTTTACTGGAATAACATGAGGTGATTTCATATATATGCCTTTATTCAGCAGCATCTTTTTTAGCTTTGTTTCGTACTCATTGATTTCCATCAAGCAAGTGTTAAAATATTCAAGGACATCAGACCTGACAGACAGTGTTTTGGACAGCGCATAAAAATTGACAGCAAACATGGCAATATTATAGAGGAAATTCAATGTGAAATTTTCTGAATAAAGCCTTGGAGCAGCAACCTTTACATCCTCCTCTGCTTTAAATCCATATGGCACGGATAACCCTTCGTTTTCAAAAAAGCCAGTCAGCTTCTGTAAATGTTTTTCAGTCAATTGAATACTATCCTGAAGCATAGACTGTAGTTCCTGGTCTTCAACAGTATGTGAAAAGTATGTGAAAATACAATTACACATGCTGCTGTTCAAATAAGCCGACCATAGTTGCGCTATTTCAGCTGCAGTTAATGCCGTGTTCTGATTATCACTCATTGACTCCACGTCCCTCTTTTTTATTTTATTATTTCCAAAGAGCTGAAATAAAAAAGAAATTTTTTATAAAAATAGGGGCTCATGCTGGATCATTTCATGATTAATAACGGACCAAATATGGGACATCCTATCAATGGGAGGTGTCTCTTTTGATCGTATATCACGGTTCCACAAGAAAATTTGACCACTTTTACAAAGAGCAGGCCATTCAGAAAACAATGAAAGAGTTCGATACACTTGGCATATGGTTTTCATCAGACTTTGATTCTGCTAAGGCATTTGCCATTGGAACAGAAACCGTTATAGAAAAATCGGACACTGAATTCTGGGAAGATGGTTTGCCGAAAGTGGTTGAATATGACAAGCAAGTCCTAGGATTTATTTATAAAGTGTATATAGATGAACCAATATTAAAGGACTACGATTCCTTTGAACATTTCATGAATGAACGGGACCCCTATTGTGACTATGCAAGCACAAAAAAAAGACACCTTACCTGGAAAGATAAGGCGATCTTACTAAATAAAGATGAAGCCAACGCCGAATTTCGCAAAAGTCTTACGAAACAAGGCTACGATGGTATTGCCGTAAGGAAAATGGCCATTGAAACCGGTGACGAGGATATGTATTGCATCTTTTCGGATGATCTTCTGCAGATTGCCGATGTCTTTTCACTGGAATAAGCGGCTGCCAAGATCTCTTAAACTGTTTCTTTCAGCCAGGAAACCGCCTGATCAAGTTCCTCTTTTATCGTATATCTTCCAAGACTGAATCTGACAGCACCCATTCCCACATGTTCAGGAACCTTCATTTCCCTCAAAACAGGAGACAACTCTACTTTGCCTGAATGGCAGGCTGATCCTGTAGAGGCAGCAAGCTGTGGAATGGAGGATAAAATATCCTGTCCAACCCGATTGATAAAACTGACATTCAGGGTATTCGGCAGCCGTTTTTCTTCGTGGCCATTAAGGGCAACCTCATCACCAAATGCCTCCTTCAATTGATCCCAAAAATAATTCGTTAAGTCAGCAAGCTTCCGGTCCCAGACATGTTCCTGAGCCAACTTACAGGCTTTTCCGAGCCCGGCTGCCAGCAGAGTGTTCTCTGTTCCTGCACGCAAACCAAACTCGTGTCCGGCCCCATGAATGAGCGGCTCAAGCTCTATGCCTTTTCTGATATATAAGGCGCCAATTCCTTTAGGGGCATACAATTTATGGCCCGCTATAGTGAGCATATCCACATTCAGAAGATCGACATCAACGGGTACCTTGCCCGCGGATTGAGACGCATCGGTATGAAAAGCGATCCTGTGCCTTCTGGCAATTTCCCCTATTTCATCGATCGGCTGAAGAGTCCCCACTTCATTGTTTGAATGCATGATGGTGATCAGGATTGTATCTTCCCGAA
Source organism: Cytobacillus oceanisediminis (assembly GCF_022811925.1). NCBI lineage: Bacteria > Bacillati > Bacillota > Bacilli > Caryophanales > Bacillaceae > Cytobacillus > Cytobacillus oceanisediminis. The sequence continues at coordinate 3,110,164 of NZ_CP065511.1, forward strand.
TGGCATCTTCAACATCCTCAGGAGATACCATCCCAAATGCATCTACATCCACCATGGTGATTTCAGCACCGAGACGCTCCAGAAATTTTAGGGGCTCGACAATGGCAGGATGCTCGATTTTTGACGTAATGATGTGTTTGCCTTTTTGCTGATGCTTGAAATAATAACCCTTTAACGCCAAATTATTCGCTTCACTTCCGCCGCTTGTAAAAATAACCTCTTCCGGCAAACATGACAACAACCCAGCCACCTGTTTCCTTGCAATCATCAACTCCTCTTTTACTGGCTGCCCAGCCCAATGCAGTGCGGAAGGATTTCCGTAAAAGTCCGTCAGCAGCGGATTCATGGCATCTACAACCTCCGGTGCCAAAGGTGTGCTTGCATTGTAATCGAGATAGACTTTGTTCATTCCCTTTTCCCCCTTTGCCTTAAGAATATCAAAATTATGAAAATAGAGGAATTAGAGCTGCTTCGGGCTCATAGGAAAAGGGATGCCAGAGCACCCCCAAAAATACATTTAACAATAAATTTACAGGCCAATTATATTCTATTAATAAAGATCACTTAGAATAAAACTATGCATAATCGAAAGGAGCTGGCTTAATGCTTGAGAAACTGTTCAGATTAGTGGTCCTGACGATTTTTTGTACGCTATTTCCTTAAGTTGTTATCCCAAAAATTCAGCTTCAAGCACCTCTTCTTTTACCTCTCCATCGAAATATACTCATCTAATAATGGATTGTCGGGCTCCATAGAAAACCCTCCGCCTCCTAGAGCAATAAATTGTTTCATCTTTCCCCCACCTCTGAATTCAGCAGTCTGTCAATCCCTTTCTCACTTTTTCTCCATCACAGCAAAGTAATTTTCTTCTCCATCCGCAAAGTTAAAAACCCGGCCGGAAGGCATGTCTACCATTTCTCCAACGGTAATGTCCTTGTTTGAAAAGTCGCTATATAGTTGTTCAATATTTTCCGTGAAGAACATCAATGAAGGGGTGCCCAGGTTTAATCCCGGCGACATCTTCTCTACCCACTCCTTATTGTGCAGAATTATGCTTGTTTCCGCCTCATTTGATGGAGCCACTTCGATCCATCTCATTCCCTGGCCATTATCTTCTTCGGCTATTACCTGAAACCCGGCTTTTTCAGTCCAAAAATTCACTGCTTCATCCTGATTGTTAACGTATACCATGATTTGTCAAACTTGTTTAATCATGCTCTCACACTCCTATCGTTATTTCATATTAAACAATTCGGAAAATTAAATCAATTAAAAAAAGAGCCTTGCCCAGGACAAAGCTCTCTTCCTTTAGTAGTAGTAAGGATATGGCGGATACGGGTATGGCGGGTATGGATAGTATGGATATCCAAAGCCTGGTCCGGGTGCCAGCAATGCTCCGGTCGCAAGCCCCCCTAAAAATCCAAGTCCAAGTCCAATACCAGGTCCTCCAAACCCGAATCCCGGACGCCCAAAACCAAATCCTGGTCTTCCGAATCCAAAGCCAGGCCGGATTCGATGTTCAGTGAAATACATGTCATTGTGCGGAACATACTCCTGTGTCATTGGCATGTGCTGATATTGATAATCCAAACGGAACTCCTCCTCTGTATTTATCTACAGTAAAGGATATGCGTCAGTTGCCTATGGGGTATGGGCCCCTGCCCTTTATCCGAAAACAATCTTCATTTAGTAGATATGTAACCACACCTCTATTAGGGTTCTGCCATATTTATAATTAAATTGATAATAAAAAGAGGGATACTATTGACAAGAAGAAAACAGATTCCTTGCCTTTTCCCCGGATACAGATGGTGCGGTCCCGGATGCAGCGGACCGGATGCCCCTATTAATGGCGTGGATGCCTGCTGCAAGGCACATGATAAATGCTGGGCAAGCGGGAAATCAAAATGCAGCTGTGACCGCGAATTCCTCAGATGCCTGAAGCCTAAGACAAACAGACATGGTGAAGAAGGAACAATTGCGACGATCATTTATATTTATATGAAAATCCAAACCGATTTTACCTGCAGCCGGTTCAGGAGAAAAAGACTGTATTAAAAAAGCGGCGCTAGTCGCTTTTTTAATGACAACTCTATTGCTTTATAAAATGGCTTCGATTAAACTCAAGGTGTGTTATCTGAATTATATAAAAACTTACCCAAGGAGGAACTATGAAACTAGGAGCATTTTCAGTAAGTTTAAGTGTTAAAGACATTAAAAAGTCTAAAGAATTTTACGAAAAACTTGGTTTTGAAGCATTAGGCGGGGATATTGCGCAAAATTGGCTGATCTTAAAGAATGAAAACTGTGTGATAGGTCTATTCCAAGGCATGTTCGAGAAAAACATCCTTACATTTAACCCTGGCTGGAACCAAAACGCAGAAAATTTAGAGGGATTCACTGACATCCGGGATCTTCAAAAGCAGCTGAAGGAACAAGGAATACATATCATAAACGAGGCAGATGAGTCAGGCTCCGGCCCTGCAAGTTTCACCCTCGAAGATCCGGATGGCAATGCTATTCTTTTCGATCAGCATAGATAGAATTGTACTTACATAATAAAGCAGAACAGCAGTGCCGAGTGACACTGCTGTTTCAGCTCAAAACAATTACAACCGTTCATTTCCCCGTTTGAAGTTCCCCGTTATCTTTGCCATGATTAATTGCCTGCTCTTTTCATCTTCCGCATCATTCATTTTTTTTAGAAACTTCTCTGCATCTTTTCCTTTTAGAATTTTCACTTGTTTTCCATTATAATCAAGAAATACTGTGCTATTCTTATTTACCCGAAAACTAAATGGTTCTTCATCCAAGCGGTTCCTTTTATCAATTTGATCCATTTTCTGCCTCCTTGCTTAACCAAACTATAATATAGAAAACTCAACAAGAAAACAGAATTTTATAAATTTTGATAAATGAATCAGAGAATATTCTATAGGCACTTCAGCAAAATAAAATGTATAATAACCCCATTGAAGAAATGGAGATCATGTCTATGAGCATCATTTTAGCTCTGCTTGCCGCAGTATTTGCATCCTTCACAGCCATCCTCGCAAAAATTGGAATTGAAAAGGTAGATTCCAATCTGGCTACTGCAGTCCGGACGGTAGTGGTAGTCATCATGGCCTATCTTATGGTTGTGATTACGGGAGAAACGGAAAGCATCTTGACAATTTCTGTAAAATCGTACATATTTCTCATTCTTTCAGGCCTGACAACCGGCTTATCCTGGATCTGTTTCTTTAAAGCCATTCAGATCGGCGATGTATCAAAAGTAGTTCCCATTGATAAGTCGAGCGTCGTCTTAACCATTCTTTTATCATTTATAATTCTCAGGGAACCCGCTACTGCTTTAGTCGTATCAGGGGGAGTCATTATCTCCATAGGAACCTTTGTTTTAATCGGCAAAGACAGGAAAAAGAGCCGCAAGAAGAAAGTATTCAATACAAAATCGTATATTTTTCTCGCAGTCCTGTCTGCGGTATTTGCTGCAGCCACCAATATTTTAGCAAAGATCGGAATTGAAGACGTCGACTCCAATGTGGCTACTTTCATCCGGACTGTGGTCATCATTATTTTCGCCTGGGGAATAGTGTTTTTTCAGGGGACATTTAAGGATCTTAAAAAAATCTCCAAAAAGTCCTACCTATTTCTTTTCCTCTCGGGAGCCGCGACCGGATTATCCTGGCTGTGCTATTTCGGTGCTCTTGCCATTGGCAAGGTTAGTGTGGTCAACCCCATTGATAAGTTCAGTGTGGTGCTGACAATGATTTTAAGTTTTATTATTTTAAAAGAGAAGCCGGCAATGAATACAATTGCAGGCGCCATTTTGATTACGATCGGGACGGCTTTGCTGATAATCTAGGCGTTAATTAAAGATAAATACATAAAAAAACGGCTTTAAGCCGTTTTTTTATGATTTTGCATGGAGATTGGGCTTTCCGCAGCCGTTTTTCAGAGCTATATAAGCATTATTGACGTGCTAGTGAAATTTACGTGCGGATAGACCAAATTTACTTTCGGATAAAATATTTTATTTGCACATAGCCCTATTTTACTTGCGGATAAAACTATTTACTTGCGTATAGCCAATTTCATCATACCCCTATCCAAAAGCCTGCGAAGCAATAGCATATAAGGAATGGTTCCTCTGCGGCATAGCTGCTGAATTTTTTATCATAACTGGAGGAGTATTTGCTTTAACAAAACCGGTTCGCTCCAAAAAAGACATAAAATCCGTTCTTCCCTCTGGAACATCAATTCGCAGCTTCCCTTTATGATGTGAAGCCAATTTTTCTACGATTAAAGCAGCTGTTTCTGAATCTGGAGCAGCAATGGGTCCGAGTATTAAATTGACTGGCCCCTGTATGGATAATCCATATCCAATGATTTCTCCAGTATTATTTTTAGCAACAATACATTGTTTGGACTGGCTGATTCGATTGCGGAGAAAAACGCTTCGCTTATCGCCAAAGGCAGCCCCATCCAAATCAACAAGTTTGGCTAAAGCAGACTGATTGAAGTCTTCTATGAAAACTCCATCATGATCCTGTAAATTTTCAGGGTCGAATTTATCACAAAGAAATTTGCTTATAAAACCCACTGTTGTGAAGCCCATTTTTTCATAAAGGGGCTGTCCTTCCTTAGTTGCAATTAGCATTACCGTCATATCTGCAGTAATACTTCCAGCACATTTCCGGACTGCTTCCATTGCCAGCCCTAATCCCCTGAATTCTTCATGGACAATAACCATGCCAATCGACGCCAGTTTAGTGTCATAGGGGATTATTGCTGAACTAGAAACAATTCTCCCTGCAGAATCCTTATGACCGAAAACTCTCCCAGATTCCAAAAGTGTTCCAACTTCATGTTCATCATAATCCCATCCAACCGATGCCGATAAATCTATTAGACCGGGAATATCATATTGATTTAATTCTGCTAATTTTGCTATCATTCGCTTCTCCCTCTTAGTCTTTTGTTTTTTCACCCCAATAAGTATTAAATACCCTTTATACAAAATCCTTCTTACTTTACACATCCCTTTAATGTGTTTTGTAAAACTGCCGGCCCCAGATTACCGGAACGGGAATTGGACAGTCGCAATTGCACGATTGCATCAGCAGAAAGTTCTGCGGATATTTCGTCAAACTTTCCGGCCAATGGGGAGCCGCCAAACCAGCTTGGCTGATCTTCTTTAACAGGATACATTTTAAATCTCCAGCTGATCACACCCGGTATTTGTGCAAACCCTTCATATTGATCATAATCGCCAAATGCTGAAGGCAAGGGCATCCAGTCAGCGTAGATTCCAATAGCTGTCCGTTCTCTGACAGGACTCCCCGGCTCCTCTGAATATGGTTTCTTCACTTTAGTTATAAGAGCTGTCCCCTGGATATTCGGGATATCTTTTACAGGCTCCAGCACACTGCTGCAGGGATAGGAAAGGGACCCTGCATGTGCTGCATTTATTTGAGGTGCAAAAAATGCAAAAAATACCGTTAATATCAAGAATTTATTCATCAGATTTCCTCCATTTCAAAGAGTAATTTTCCCCTTCCTTCTTTTTAAAATTCGGAGGAACCTTTGACTTTTTTAATAGATGAATTTATAATGACCAATGTATCTAATTATTTTAGGAGGATTATTAAAAAATGACACACGCGATGAGACTTCGATTCCCAACTTTGAACCAGTAATTTAATACGTTCAAAGGCTCTGTTTGTGTTAACAGAGTAAACGGGATTAGTCTGTCCTTTTTTAATAATCTTCAGTTCATATTGAAATAGCTCATTTTGGTGTTATTTCTTAAATTGCCAGTAATTTATGGCAATATTGATATGAATGGAAAGGCGGATTTTTCTGCCTTTCTTTTTTTATGTCTATACGCCTTCCCATAGACAAGCAAAAGGAAGGTTTATTTGCTGACGGCTCCTGATCAGCCCCTAACCGAATTAGGATGGGTCCTCTTCCCTTTACTCTGAATCACAGGCAGATGCCTGTGATTTTTTTATTGAAAGGAAGAAGAAAAATGGAGATTCATGCGAAATATAAAAATTTCAGCAATGCACTTAGATGCCCGAACTGTGAAGATTCACTGCAGGTTGTTCAATCGAAAAGCCTGATTTGCCCGAACAGGCATACCTTTGATATTTCACACCATGGCTATGTGAACACGCTCAGCCATTCACCGAAGAGCCGGTACAATAAAGCCTTATTTGAAGCCAGGAAGAAAATCATTATGGAGAGTGAACTTTTTAAACTGCTTCATGAGAAAATATCAGCCGTAATTGACACCTATTCCGCCGATTCTGACACCCCTGCCTTAATTCTTGATACAGGGTGCGGTGAAGGATCACATCTGGAAAAGATTATGGGCAAATCCAGAAACAGAACGATGACCGGTATTGGCCTGGATTTATCCAAAGCCGGTATTGCTCAGGCTGCAAAAAGTTATAAACATTCGATTTGGCTTATCGGGGATCTGGCAAAATCTCCTCTAGCTGATCATTCTATGAATATGATATTAAATATCTTTTCTCCTTCTAATTACAAGGAGTTTAAGAAGATTTTGGTTCCAGATGGGCTCATCATTAAGGTGGTTCCGCGAGCTGCCCATTTGAAAGAGCTGCGGGATGCCATTCATGGAAGCAAAGAGAATAGTCTTTACAAGAATGATGAAACCATTTCACTTTTTAAAAAGAATTTTACTCTTACTGACATAATTACTGTGTCGGATGCAAGAGAGTTGAATAATAGTGAACGGACACATTTAGTGCAGATGTCTCCACTTGCCTGGGATTCAAGTGAGACATCTTTAGATGCATTTATCACCAAGAGAAGTCAAATCACAATCGACGCAGATATTTTAATCGGATTAAACCAAAAAGAAACGAGGTTATAATAATGGAAAATGTACTTTTTGAATTAGAAAATATTAAAGTATCCTATTTAGATAGATTAGTATTAAATATTCCCCGGCTGGCCGTGCATCAGTTTGACCGGATTGGCATTGTCGGAAAAAACGGGGCTGGTAAAAGCACCCTGCTGAAGCTGATGGCTGGACAGTTAAAGTCTGAAAAAGGACGGGTTAAAAGATTTGCTGATTTTGCCTATTTCGATCAGCTGTCAGCACCAGAAGCGAGCGAAATAGATTATAAACTGGCTGGACAGCTATCAATACCTCAAACCGAAATAGAAAATTTAAGCGGCGGGGAAAGAACCAGGAGGAAATTGGCGCAAATTTTTTCCAGCTATTATGAAGGCTTATTAATTGATGAGCCAACCACTCACCTTGATGAAGAAGGCACACAATTCTTTATTGAAGAGCTGACCTATTATTATGGGGCACTTGTGCTGGTCAGCCATGACCGGTATGTGCTTGACAAGCTGGTCACGAAAATTTGGGAAATTGAAGATGGATCGGTGACAGAATATACGGGTAACTATTCTGATTATACGGAACAAAAAGACCTGCAGCGAAAACAGCAGCTCGAGCAGCATGAAAAATATGTGAAAGAGAAGTCCCGCTTATTAAAAGCCGCTGAGGAAAAAATGAAAAAGGCCGAGAAAATTACACAGGCAAATGGACATATCTCCAAAAAGGAAACAAAGGCCAAAGCCAATAAAATGTTTATGACAAAATCCAAAGATACAAGCCAAAAAGCTGTCCAGCGCGCTGCCAAAGCAATCGAACAGCGGGTACAGAAGCTGGAGAATGTGGATGCGCCAAAGGAAGAAATGACGATTCGTTTTCATCAGCATCCGGCACTGGAAATGCACAATAAATTTCCCATCATGGGCGATCGGGTAACTTTAAAAGGCGGAGAAAGAACACTTCTGAAAGAAGCAAGCTTTCAATTCTCCCTTGGCAATACCATTGCCATTACAGGAAAAAACGGATCAGGAAAAACAACTCTGCTCAATCACATCCTGAATCTCGGCGAGGGCATAACCATCTCTCCTAAAGCGGTTATAGGCGCCTATGAACAGATGGATTATCAATTCGATAAAAGCAAAACTGTGCTGGAATATTTGAAAGAAAAAAGCGATTATGATGATAGTAAAATTCGTTCTGTTCTTCACTCCATGAGTTTTACAGGAAATGACCTTAAAAAGGATGTGCGCAGTTTAAGCGGCGGAGAAGCTATCCGTCTCGTGCTATGCCAGCTGTTCTTGGGCAGATATAATGTACTGATTTTAGATGAGCCGACGAATTTTTTGGACGTTTTTTGCATTGAGGCACTGGAGCGGTTTTTAAAAGTATATGAAGGAACCATCCTACTGGTATCCCATGATAAAGTGTTTGTGGATCGGGTGGCTGATTGCGTGTATGCCATAGAAGAACATGTGCTGGTTCTAAAGAAGAGCTAAAAGAAAAAATGGACCCGACTACTTTTGCAGGAGGGTCCATTTCTTTAATTATGCGGCTTATTTGGCGTTTTGGGGTAAAGCAGCAACCGCTTCTATCTCAACTAATTGGCCGCTATAACCCAAAACGGTGACACCGGACAATGTACTTGGAACATCATGAGAACCGAATTCTTCTCTAATTACCTGCCACGCGGCCACCAAATCTGACTGGTCAGAGGATGCGACGAGGACTCTTGTATATGCCACATCCTTTAATTCAGCACCACATTCCTTTAAGGCTGCTTTCAGGTTATCAACACAAAGTTTGGCCTGTCCTTCATATCTGATTCCCTCAGGCACTCTTCCCTCTTGGTCGAGCGGGCAGGCTCCTGCCATAAAATAAAGATCCATTCCAGCAGGGACATGGGATGCGTAAGCATAGTCAACTGCAGGCAACATCGACGAATGTATTAACGAAATATTTTTCATTTCTAAAATTCCTTTCATACCGTATTACCTATTTTAATTCCACCTATTTGAAAGATTTCCTTTTTAGTTAACCTGTTTTAAGGCTTCTTGACAGGTGGAAATATGGGATGTATATAGATATTAAAAATGATTTTAGTTTTTTCCGTTCTCCTAATGTTTAAATGTCCAAATAAAGCAGTTGAAGAAACTGGTTTTCCTCCTTTGCGCTTTTTTTCTTTCAAAAGAGTTCCAGTACAATATATTTTCCTAATGTTAACTGATTCACCTTTAGATTTTACTGAAATCCCTTTGTATCTAGCAGGGGGCGGCATTGTTGACGCCACCTGCTAATCGTTTCACTATTCTACTTCATCATTAGGGAAATCAGTCTCCACCATCCATCTCCAAGCTCACCCGTAATGGACAAGTCTATTTCTTTTCCGCTGTTGCCTCCATCTAAATCAAAATGGAGCCATTTGAATTGTCCTGGTGCCAGCGTTCCGCCTGTCTCAGCAAGCAGCTTGTTATCTGAATGAATGATTGTATTTGCTGAGGTATAAATGGCATCTCCTGTTAGGAAATAAATGCGATGAATACCCGCTGGAATCGCAAGTCTTAAAGTAGCTGGAACATCCCGGCCAACGATCATATCGCGCTGCAGCTCATCCAGCTTATTTCGATCCCTAGCTGAATGGGAAGTTCCGACCCATCCATACCCCTTTGTACGATCCCAAGTATCTTCTGGAACAAAGCTTCTAAAGGATGGAAAGACAGGCGATGTTGAAGTACCAGCATCAAGTGCGAGCAGAAGCTCGTCTCCAGCTGGGACAGAAACTGCCTGAACATCTCTTGGCCGGCCAAATACGGTTGTTTTGCCAGCGTCCACTTCTACACGAAGTCTTTCAGCAGCTGGAATAGCTGCTGGAGGTGTTACCATTACCTCAACCGTTAATGAAGATTGAGCTTCAATAACCGTTGTCACACTCTCACTCTTCCAGCCCTTAGGAACTGGGATACTTACATGAACACTCGATGCTTTTTTCGTCCCATTGCTGAGGGAGACGGAAACAGGGCATGGTTTTCCCGCTAACATCGTGTTCGCTTGAATGTCTGTTATATCAACTCCACCTATTCGCATCGCTCCAGCTTTACCATTCTTCACTTCAAAGGAGGCGATGGTGCTTGCGGCAGCCTCTGGATTACTAGGTGAAGAGACAACTCGATAATCACTTTGCCATGATTTATGTGTGACATGGAATCGTACATATCCACGATATTCACCATCAAAGAACTTGACATGCGGATTGACCGATAATGCTGCTTCAACCTGATCCTTCCAGCCACAGCCAGAGCTAATCGACGTCCCGACAAACTCGGTAGCAAGTGTCTTGGATTTTGGATCATTGAAATCCTCTTTTAAATCATTTACCCAGCTTGAATGCCAATCCCCGCCTAGAACAATTGGATTGGATGGTCGACGCTTTTTAATGAATTCGAAAAGGCGATCCCGATCAGCCGAATATCCATCCCACTGGTCATGGTTAACACTAATACCCTCACCTGGATCGTAGTCATATTGTGCCATCATTGTTTGCTGTGCCAGCACATTCCATTTTGCCCGTGAACGGTGAAGATTTCCGAGGAGCCATAATCCTTGTTCAGACCCTACCATTGTCCTTTCAGGATTAGAAGCTTCAGGATCAAGCGGACCGCCTGGAAACCCTTTTCCTACTTGATTGTCACGGTATTGTCTTGTATCCAGCACGCTGAATTCTGCAAGATCTCCATATGTAAATTTTCGGTAAAGAAGCATATCAGGGCCATTAGGTTTAGAGCGGCGCCTTAGCGGCATATGCTCATAATAGGCCTGGAATGCAGCCGCACGCACTGCCAGAAAACGTTCACGCTCTCCTACGGGATAGTTTGGATCAGAAATATCATTAGACCAATCATTATCTACCTCATGGTCATCAAACGTCACAATAAATGGGAAAGCGCTATGCGCTGCCTGCAAATCTGGTGATGTTTTGTATTGTGCATGAAGGAGACGATAATCTGCCAGTGTTTCGGTATCCCCTTTTTCATAAATATAGTCACCAAGGTGGAACACAACGTCCAGGTCCTCCTCAGCCATATTTTTGTAGGCGACAAAGCGTCCTCCTGCCCATGCTTGGCAGGAAGCAATTGCGAACGAGAGACTCTTAAGATGTGAGCCTTCATCAGGAGCAGTTTTTGTTCTGCCCACAGGACTAATTTCATTACCAGCCTTGAAACGGTAATAATACTCTCTCCATGGCCTTAAGCCAAAGACTTCACCATGCACTGAATGACCTAGTTCAGGTCCTGTAATTTCTTTTCCTCTTCGAACAATCTTCTTAAACGCTTCGTCTTCTGCCACCTCCCATTCAACAGAAACATAGCGATTATCCATCCCTCCATTTCCGTCCTCTGCAAGCGGATTAGGAGCAAGCCTTGTCCATAATACAACACTATCCGAAAGCGGGTCGCCAGAGGCAACACCTAGCGTAAATGGATAAGCTGAAAAGTCTGGTGTTTCCTCAGCGTTTACTGACGTAATGACAGGCAGCGAAAAAAAGGCTGCAACTGCGGCTGTTTTCCCTGTAACTTCTAAAAAATTTCGGCGAGTCATCTTTTTTGCGGTAATATCCTTAAACCATTTTTGGTTATTCAATGTTCTCTCTCCCTTTTACTAGATTTAGATAACTTCAAACGATCTGGCAGGAAAATATTCCGATCTGACTATGCAGCTTCTAAGTTACCCTTTTCTATCTATTTTGATAGTCGAAAGCAGCTACACTTATTAAGAGCAGCTAGTACCGTTTATTTAGCGTCCTTATCTGATTCTTTGTCCGAGATAAGGTCTTTTGTTGCATTTTTAAATTCTTTCAAAGTATTCCCAGCTGCTTTTCCTAACTCTGGAAGCTTTGAAGGACCAAAGATAATGAGTGCAATAATAATGATTAAAATTAATCCTGGAACTCCGATATTTCCAAACGGCATAATGTTCTCCTCCTAAATTTTTTAGTAGTAATAGGGTATCTAGCAAAGCTTTTATCTACTCAATTAGCGCTTCCTCCCTTTCAAAATAAAAGCTTCTATTTTGAATCCACTTTCGTGGAGGTCAATTGATAAAGACAAGCGGAGCAGTATAGGCCATTTCCTCATCCTAAATTGACTAAAGAGAACAAAAAACCCAAGTATAGCCAGTCCTAAAAAAGCATACGCATGCTTAATAAGACTAGTAACTATACCTGGGTTTTCTCCATTAACTCCACCCTTGGCAGTTATATAATATGTATTCTTTATAAGTGATTCATCATCTACATTGTCATAGTAAAACTTTTTTATTAAATCAGTATTGTTATTAAGTAAATTTATTGTTAAAAAATTTTCACATTTCAACTAGATTTAGAGTTTAAATACCATAATTCAGAATAGAAGCATGCAGCTTTAAGCAGTTGGGAGTAAATAATTTTATTTTCACTGAACAACTCGGTGTAATTGGATTTTTTTGCATTTAGTCCCATGTTTCGCTTTTGGTTGCCGTACCCCCATTAAATATCAAGATAATAGGTCTCCCCTTAGCTTTATAATTTAAACAAAAAACCCCGAATAACAGAGTATTTTAAAATATCCGCTCTTCGAGGTGTAAAGACTATTCTCAAACTTAATCATAGCTATGATAGCTGGATTCTACTAATTCCATGCATTACTTTTCATTCTTTTTTTCAATTTTTACCATCACATCATCGAAGTAGCTATTCGTATTTTCCCAAGTATATAAAGCTACCGTACCTTTTGAATGGGAATCATCGATAATACGCTCTCCAAATATATCGATTCCGTCCTGGTACGCCTGGATCTGATTCCCAACCACCTTGATTTCTAGTTCAAAATTGGCGCCTTGGATATATCCTGGTTTAGTCACATGGGCCAGTGTTCTTTCCACTCCGTCGACGACTTTGAAGATCTTGTAGAATTGACGCTCCTTGTCCAATTCTAATTTATAGTAATTATCTGGATCCTGATAGCGGAACATCAGACCAATTCCGTCATTATCGGTAGAGCGTAATGTAGTGGAAAACGAGTAATTCTTCCAATTGAAGGCACTGCGCTTGTCGTAATAAGCAAAGGTCCCCTTACGACTGTCAACAGCAGGAACATCCGGAGCATAGATGTTGGAAGATTGTACAACTTCTCCTCTCACAACCGACCATTTAGATGGTGCTTCAATCGTTCCCTCATCCACGACTGTCCAGTCTTTCATAGGACCGTCATCATCACGTTTCTTACCCCCACTAAAATCATCCTTCAAGAGATCCCTAGATTGTTTAACATCTTTAACCAGCACATCATCAAAGTAGTTACTCTGATTCCCCCATGAATATAGAGCTACCGTACCTTTTGAATGGGAATCATCGATAATAGGTCCTCCAAATATATCGATTCCATCTCGGTATGCCTGGATCTGATTCCCAACCACCTTGATTTCTAGTTCAAATTTGGTGTCTGGGATATACCCTGGTTCAGCCACATGTGCCAGTGTCGTTTCCACTCCATCAACGACTTTGAAGAGCTTGGAGAATTTACGCTGGTTGTCCAATTCTAGTTTATAGTAGTTATCTGGATCCTGATAGCGGAACATCAGACCAATTCCGTCATTATCGGAGGCGCGTAATGTAGCGGAAAAGGTGTAATCCTCCCAATTGAAGGCACTGCTCTTGTCGTAATAAGCAAAGGTCCCCTTACGATTGTCAACAGCAGGAACATTCGGACCATAGATGTTGGAAGATTGTACGACTTCCCCATTCACAACCAACCATTTGGATGGTGCGTCAATCGTTCCCTCATCCACGATCGTCCAGTCTTTCATATGTCCGTCATCATCACGTTTCTTATCCTGGCTAAAATCATCATCGAAGAGATACCTAGTTTTTTTAACATCTGAATCAGGTGTACCAAGCTCAGCGTTTGTATATTGGAACTCATTTTGCCAGTCTGTTTTGTATTCATCTAGATAAGGGGAGTAACTGGTTGCTTTTATCGTCCCTGCTTCTGGATCGATTTCCAAAAGGCGTATAAAACCATTTCCTCCATTTGCTTGCATCTGGTAGTTAGATAGCATTTGGTAGACTTTATTTCCATAGTCTCCTACCGATACACGACGACCTTGACCATCGTTCAACACATGTCCATTAAGTACCATTGAGATATTTGGATGTAGCTTGACAAATTTCTGCCACATTTCTTCCCCGTCATTAACTCCACCTGCCTCTGAAGCTACACCATAATTATGGGCATTCCAGGCATGTCCTGTATTATGACGTGTCTCATCAGAAAACATATAGCTATGCGTTACTACTATGACACGGTGATTGGGATGAGAAGAAACAACCTCGTTCGCCCAATCCAATACAGGATCTCTTGGTCCAAATTCCAGCGAAAGTACTAACCAGTCCGTTCCTCCAGCGTTAAAGGTATGATAATTGTTATCATACTTATCAGGTTCCTCCGGATAAACACCCCCAAAAGTCTCAGTTCCGGAAAAATCACTTACCGGAAAATAGGTATTAAATAGAGTGGTATCTCGTGTATTTGCCGAACCTCCCGTACCCATATCATGGTTTCCAGGTAAAACCGTATAAGGAACAACCCCATCTAAAGTTCGCATCGCATCATAAGCAACCTCCCACTGGGGTGTATTGTTATTGTTAGTGATGTCTCCCTCGTGAACAACAAACTTGATATTCTTTTCCTCCGAGTTGTCGGCAATCCACTGCGTTTGGGCGCGAAAGATTTCCGGATGGTTGCTTGCTAAGTTTTGGGTATCAGGCAGGACAGCAATTTTAAAAGCAGATGAGCTAGCCTCTGCTTGGTTGGATCCTTGGAAAGAAGGAGTTACTATTAAACTGAAAATCATCATCAAAACAAAAACGAATTTAGTTGCTTTCATCTTTTACATCCTTCCTTTTTAATTTTTAGGATAAGAGTCTCGAGGTCCTCTTACCTAGTCAATGCCAATGGCGAAACATTCGTCATTTAACGAGGCTACGAACAGCAAGTGATAAACCTGATGCTACTCGCATAACTAGATTTTTCTAAATACTCTAATAACTAATCCCCCATTTCAAAACAAAGGTTTTTATATTGAATCCACTTTCGTGGAGATCAATTGACAGAGACAGAGTAGTAAGATTTACAAGTAAGCTCATAAAGATCTTCAATCTCTACTTTTGATTGGTATATTCAATTTGTTACCTCATCATCCTAAATTGACAAAAGAAACCAACAAAAAAAACCAAGTATAGCCAGACTTAAAAAACATGTTCATGTTTAATAAGACTAGTAACTATACCTGGGTTTTCTCCATTAACTCCACCCTCGGTAGTTAATAATATTCGATTTTTAATTTTCTACTATGTTAGTGATTCATAATCTACACTTTCATAGTAAAACTTTTTATTTAGACAGTATTGGTATTAAGTAAATTTATTATTAAATTTTATTCCAATAATCAGTTGATTAATCCTGCTAATTTCCATATTTCAAATAGATTTATAGTCTGTATTCCATAATTCAGGTTCACCGATAGCTACACCGTGTGCTCCAGCCTCTATCGCCTCTCTTATTTCATTCGGATGTTTAATTAATCCAGCTGTGATAATTGGACAATCTATTTTTTCGTAAAACTCCCGTATGACTCTTGGCATTAATCCCGGCATAATCTCAATTGCATCAGGCTGTATATTAGATACGTTTCGAATTCCATTTTCATATGCCTGTGTATCTAGCATAAATAAATGCTGGATCGCTAATAACCCTTCTTTTTTAGCGGCCTGAATCAATTGATTTTTTGTCGAAACAATACCATCTGGCTTTACTTTTTGAGACAAGTACTTTATTCCTTCTCGATCATTCGCTATTCCTTTGATGAGATCAACATGCAGAAAAATCGACTTATGATACTTCCTGCTTTCTTCAACGCAATGCTCAATTGAGAAAATATCACCTGTCATCAAAAAGATCGTCTCAACAGGTGAAAGAACAGCCTTCTCAATTAATGAGACATCGCGTACAGCAGCTATGATAGGATTATTTTTCACTAAAACCTTCTTCTCCATCAATTCCACCTCCAATAAATTGGTTATAGCACTTTGTCATTAAGAGATAGGTACCTTTTTGTAAAGGATTATTAAGTTTCTGAGTAGACAGAAGGCAGAAGGACGGTAACTGATAGTTTACAAATAGATTGGTAAGTGTAAAAAAAATGACAGTGTAATTTGTACCTGTCATTTTTCATTAGCAATATTATTAGTAAGGTAAGTACAACCTAATATGGACGTTGGGATAATACACCATCACAAAGTATCATTTTTCTATTTTTGAAACCAGGCATCCAGCAGCTCTTGCTCTTTTTCACGCGATATTCCTGCTTTTCGTCCGGAATCCTGTCTCCCTTTCTCCCATTGATATACATCCTGAATTGTATCTTCAAGCGGTCTGAAGGAAAGTCCGTTTTCGATGGCCATTTTTACGCTGATGCACATGTGCCACGGTTTATCTTCTCCATCTAAAGGGAATTGTTCAGGAATCCATAACGGCATTTCAGTCCATGGCTGTAATTGATGATCCAATACAAATTGTTCATCGGTCCAGACAAATTTGGCATTGCTGTTTGTAACTGATTTACATGTATTCAAAAGCTCTTCCATCGTCAATTCATAATCGGGGCCTGTAATATTATACGTTCCAGTTTTGATATTTTCCGCCATATTAAAGCCCCATGCTGCTATATCTTTCACGTCGATCAATTGAATTGGACGATCCGGACGTCCCGGCACCACTATATTTCCGCCTTCCGAGACACGCTGAACCCAGTATGGGAGCCGATCTGTATAGTCAAACGACCCAACCAGCTGACCTGCCCTGATATGCAGCACTCGCCCCGGCCAATGCTTTTCTGCTTCAGCTTCGCATAACACCTTCAACGCGCCGTAATACTCATAAGGAGAAATTCTGCCTTCCTCAACATTTTTCAATCGATCCTGCGGCATGGACTGTAAATGATAGTCTTCCGTGAGATTGAGCGGAATCCAGTCTTTATATACAGAGATGCTAGAAATGTACGTATAATGTTCGATGCTATCTCCAAGCACTGCTGCGATTTTGTTAATTTGGTGCGGTGCGAATCCGCATGTATCCATTACAGCATCCCATTTTCTGTTTTTGAGCTGCGACACATCACCATCTCTATCACCTACGAGCTGTTCCACTTCGGAAAACGCTTCTTTATTATTCCCGCGATTGAATAATGTGATATCGTGACCTCTATTCAAGCCTTCTTCTGCCAGCGCTTTTCCTAAAAAACGAGTACCTCCCAATATTAAAACCTTCATACTTTTCCCCCGTTCACTTTAATAGCTGCAATAAATACATTCATTTTATATAACGTTTTTCCTTCTTAATAAGATACGGAGAGTATTAAGAAATTTGGGAATTTTGGTAAAACATTTTATCTGTAAGCTATTTATCCCTGCATAGTTTTTACAATTGGGAAACCATAAACATGGTTTCCCTCAATAGGATCAGTTAAAATTACTCATTATGATCACTTTCTCCTTCAGTACTTCTACAGCAATATTCCTGGCCTCCGTACCTGTTCCATCGATATTCACCGCAAACACCCATGTGCCCTTCCCTGTTTCAATAAAACCAACGTACCAGCCCAGTCCCATGTCGGACAGCCTTGTCCCCGTTTTCCCATGCAGTATGAAATGATCCTGTTCATCCTGAATCATCATTCTCTTGACAGTTTTTTGATTTTTCTCTGTAAAAGGCAGCTTCTCCTCCACAAGCTTTTCTATAAAATCAGCTTGCTCTGCTGCGGAAATTTTCAGGCTGCTGTCCAGCCAAAAGGCATCAATTCCTCCTGAAATGTCCTGGTTTCCGTACTGGATATTTGAAACGTATTCCTGCATGTTCTTTTCACCAATCGTTCTCGCCAGGTCCTGATAAAACCATATAGCTGATTCCCTCATGGCAGAAGCAAGTGAATGATCCCGGTTCCAGCTTTCGAATTCCCGTTCAACTCCATCCCACCGTTTCACTACGTATTCATCTCTTACAGCGGCAGTTTCCAGCCCGATTAGGGCATTGGCGACCTTAAAGGTTGATTCAGGCGTCAGTCTCTCTTTGCTCCTCTCCTTGTTGTAGACATAAACCTTGTCATTCTTAAGATTCTTGAGAACCATAGTGCCCTCTTTTCCTGCAAAAGCTTCTTCAATGTGCAGATTTTTTGTGTTTTCTTGTCCGCCTAATGCCTCAGCACCTGTACCCGTCAGCAGCAATAACACGGAAAAGGCCGCAATATCAGCTCTTCTCATCCACTTCATCTTTTCTTCCTCCTTCATAAAATAGGATTTCCGTCATGATGTCAGCTCTTATATTTGTCCCTTATACTATAAACAGCATAATGGATACAGAAAAGAATAGTTTTGGCCATCTGTACCCATACAAATCCCCCGGGAGGTGTGAATTCATGGGCACTAAATATGATGAAATCATAGAAGAAATCCAATCCAGATTGGATGATGAACGCTTGAAAGCCGGAGAAAAGCTCCCTTCCATCCGCAGATTTGCCAAAGAATTCAACTGCGGCATCAACACTGTGATGAAAGCTTACAGTGAATTGGAAAAGGCACATCTCATCTACTCTGTGCCAAAAAGCGGCTATTTTGCGGTAGGCTCTGATATGCCAAAAAAACACAAATCTATGATCATTGATTTTGTCTCGGCAGGACCGGACAAAAGCAAGATGCCATACCGTGATTATCAGCATTGTATGAACCAGGCAATTGAGCTTTATAAAGAGGAAATGTTTCAGTATTCCCATCCCCTCGGTTTGCCGAGTCTTCGGCATCAGCTTTCAGCACACCTTCAGGATATGCAGGTTTTCACCCCTCCTGAAAGAATTGCGGTTGTATCCGGCTCCCAGCAGGCTCTGGATCTCTTGGTCTCACTCCCCTTTCCCAATAATAAAATAGAGATCTACACAGAACAGCCAACCCACTTCAGTTTCATAGATTCCATCACTTCCCGCGGCTTGAAGCCTATTGGCATAGAGGTGAATCAGGAAGGAATTGACCTCAATTACTTAGAAAAGATATTCAGAGAGAGAAACATCAAGTTTTTCTACACTGTTTCCAGATTTCAAAACCCTACAGGCTGCAGCTACTCCAACCAGGAAAAAAAGGAAATGGTCGAGCTCGCTCAGAAATATGATGTCTACATAGTGGAGGATGACTATATGGGAGATTTTGATACAAGAAAAAAGGCAGATCCCATGTTTGCCTATGATCCATCCGGGAGAGTCATTTACACAAAAAGCTTTTCGAAAGTTTTGCTGCCAGGGCTGCGATTAGGATTGGCAGTTCTTCCAGAAGCCTTAATGAAACGTTTTACACAAGCCAAATTTGCAGCGGACGTCCATACACCCGTCCTCACACAAGGGGCACTTGAGATTTACTTAAGCAGCGGTATGTTTAAAGCACATATTGAAAAACTCCGGCGTCAATACAAAAAGAAAGGGTCCATTCTCAAAAAGGCATACCTGGAGCAATTGCCTCCCGATACTTCATTTACTGGCGGGGATTCGGGATTCTATTCGACAGTTGTCCTCCCGGGCAGAATGAAAGCGAAGAATCTTGTGAAGCATCTCCAAAAGAAAAATGTATTAGTTCAGGATGCTGCACCAATGTATCTTCCAGAATATCTAAAGGAAAATAGAATTCGATTGAGTGTCTCCCAGGTGGAGGATAGAAAAATTACAGTTGGAGTGAAGAAGATCGGGGATGGAATTCGTGCGTTAGCCAATTCTTATAACTAAAAATTAAGCTTAAATATGGACTAGCCGCAACCGCCCAAAATGACATGACCCCCGATTAACAATCATATCTATAATGATGGGTTCCAATATCCATAAAAGGAGATGGTTCGATTGAATCCTTATTATTATCCATATTATCGGGCAACTAGCTGGGGAGATATTTTAACACTGTTGCAGCAAAGTTTATATGCTGAGGAAATGGTTTGTTCCATGAGTTCTGAACTTTTTCATATTCCCGAGACCAAAGATTTAAAAGGAAATGCAGAGATGCACAACCACCTGGTTCCGGCTTCGTATCACCGCGTGACCGCTGTTGGATGTGCACATAGACTAGTAAATGGAGAAAAGCGGCAATCGATTATCGACACAATGGCGGCTTGCATCATGAATGCGGAAAATCAGGATAAAAAGGTGCGGGAAGGACTAAAAACGATGGAGGAAAATGCAGGTCCAGAGTATAAGGCGTTTATAAGTTTGATCATCAGATGGCAGGGCCAGGCAGAAAATTACCTATCGCAAGCAAAAGATGCTTTGCTTACTATGGGTGTTTCTTTTCCTTCAGCTGGAAGCGGACCGGAGAATGGAGAATATAATCTTTATTAAGGAATAGGAAGCCAGCCAGTGCAGTGTTCAGAGCCGCAAGACAATTATGAGGTAAATTTGAGAAGGTATAGAAAGCTCAGGAGAACTGAGCTTTCTATTAAAGCAGCAATGTTTCTATTGCTTTAAAACAACTTCACTCCCTATACTCCCAGCAGCCTTCCTCTTCCCCCTAAACCAGGCAAACACAATCGCCGCAATCAGTGTAAATCCCAGGTACCCCATCAAAGGATAAACCGTCCCTACTAGCGTTATGAAGCCTGCAAAACTGGCTCCAAATGCTGCCGCACCAAAAAATACAGCAAAAAGATTGAATTTAGGATTATCCCTTTTCACGATCCTGGCCGTGAAGGCATACAGCATACCAACAGCTGTGTTGTAGATCATGCCAAGCAATACAACGAACATCAATAATCCAAAAGCCGGTGAAATTTCATTGGCAAGAGCAAGGATTGGCATGTCCGATCCACCCACCACATCCATCTTGAAAAGCATGGCAGCGTTGATTATTAAGATAAGAATTCCTAATCCAGCACCGCCAAGGATGCCGCCCATCCCTGCCTGCTTTTCATCTTTTGTTGTTCCGCCCATAACAGCCAGCATCGCAGCACCAGCCGCAATATTGTATGAAACATATAATAGTCCGCCCATAAACCAATTGGAAGCGGCAGGCGTTTGGCTTTCCGCCAGTTTCTGTACTTCAGAGAAATCAATCCCCATCGTGCTTATAGCATAACCGCCTATGATGATTACCATTACTAATAGAAACGGTGTTACCAGGCTGATAATTGAAATCACTTTTTGGATATTCAGGCAAACGGTCAGGACCGTCAATACGGCCATGATGATATTCCCCGCCATGCTCGGGATTCCGAACTGCTCTTCAAAAATGGATCCCGATCCCGCAAGCATGACAGCTGCCACCCCAAAAAGAAAGAAGGTAATGATGAAATCAACAGCCATCCCCAGATACCTTCCGCAAATATGATAAATCACGTCTTTGTGAGAATCTGTCTGCAGACGGCTTCCAAGCTGAGTTAAATTCATGCCAAGAAAAGCAAAGAAAAAGGTCGCCAGTATGGCTCCGGCAATCCCCATCCAGCCAAAGCCCGTGAAAAACTGCAAAATCTCCTGGCCTGAAGCAAATCCCGCTCCGACTATGACCCCAATAAAAGCACCAGCAATTTGAATACTCTTTTTCATTCTGATCCCCCTTTTATATATTTGAATTTTTCGACAATTTTACTTAAAAGAGAAAGAGAGAGTTCTCTCTCCCTTAAGAAAAGCTTTTTTCAAAAACAGTAAACTGTTTAATGGTCTCATAATTTGGTTCATACCCAAGGCCAGGATTTTCAGGAACCTTAATCATTCCCTCTTCAACAGTTACTTCAGGGTCAATCAGATCCTTCTCCCAATAGCGGGATGATGCAGCTGTGTCTCCAGGCATAATGAAGTTTGATAGTGTGGTTAAGGCAATATTGTGCGCCCTTCCAATTCCGGATTCCAGCATGCCTCCGCACCATACCGGAATGCCCCTGTCCCGGCAGAGATCATGAATTCTCCTGGATTCTGTCAGCCCCCCGACCCGGCCGATTTTGATATTAATAATTTTGCAGCTTCCCAGCTCAATTGCCTTACGCGCATCTTCATAGGAATGAATGCTTTCATCGAGGCATACCGGAGTTTTAAGTTCTCTCTGAAGAACTGCATGATCGATAATATCATCAGATGCAAGCGGCTGTTCGATCATCATTAGATTGAATTCATCCAGCTGTTTTAATAGTTCGATATCTTCAAGGGTGTATGCTGAGTTTGCATCAGCCATAAGCGCTATATCCGGGAAATGCTTTCTCACTTTCCTCATGACCTCAACATCCCAGCCTGGCTTGATTTTCACTTTGATGCGCTTATAGCCTTCCTTTACATATTCATCAATAAGGTGAAGCAAATCATCAACACGATCCTGAATGCCGATGCTGATGCCAACCTCAATCTCATTCGCTGTTCCGCCAAGAGCCTTTGCAAGCGGAATTCCCTTTTGCTTGGCATATAACTCCCAAACCGCCCCTTCGAATGCTGATTTCGCCATATTGTTTTTCCGTATGTAGGAGAGAGTTTCCGAAACTTCAGCAGGATGTTCCATTTCTTTGTTTAATAGATTCGGAATGATGAAATCTTCAAGCATATGCCAGTTCGTTTTCAGCGTTTCTTCGTTATACCATGGTGAATGAAAGGCAACAGATTCTCCCCAGCCGCTCACACCATTCTCATCCTTAGCTTCCAGCAAGAGAAATTCTTTATCCTGAAACGTGCCGAAGCTTGTTGTAAATGGAGCTTTCATTCTCATTTTCATATGCCGCAATACGACTTCTGTCACTTTCATATCCATTCCCGCCTTTTCCTGTTAGTTGAGTTTAAGCTGATTCCTCTGAACGAATACATAGTAATGCACCGGGCCCTCTGGCCCTTTTTGAAATCCTGCCATAGCGTACCCTTTAGAAAATAACTTCTGAAAAATCCTTCTTGTTTTAAAGCGCCAATCTATCGCAAGCTCGAAATTCTTATTCTTAATAGTCTGGAAGTTTGCCGGAATCGGAACAAGCACTGGAGCTTCAGCAGCATCCCATTCAGTATTTAATAAAACAGGAAAGTCGTCCTCTGATACTCCCCAATCAAACGGATTATGTGCTGACGCTATTTCAATGTTCAATGGCTCCTCCACATGTGAACTGGTAATCCACCATTCTGCCTTTAAACGGTCTGTCGGCAGACCATGATTCAGGCTATCATCCATATCTCCATAGCAATTCTCCACATATGTGGAACAAACTGCATTCAGCTTGGAAAGATTCAAGTAAGCATTCCGGCTTTCAAGCGGATCAAAAGTCCAGGTAATCAGGTCGTATCCCATTTCGGAAGCCAGTTCTTTTTGCTTCTGCTTCAATAAGGCCCCCATTCCCTTATCCTGGTGGTCAGGATGAATGCCCAGCATATGGGAGCATAAATAGCCTTTTCCCTTGTGGAAACCGGGAAAACCGTAGCTGAATCCCACAAGATCATCTTCTATAAATACCCCGAGGAGCAGCCCTCCGTTCTGGGCAGCTGTGATGGTTTGATGAACCGGAAGGGGAGCCATATTCCAGACCTTCTGCTCAAGCTTCTGAATAAGATTCATATCGGATGCTGTCTTTAATACCCGTAAATCCATTGTCACAGCAGCCATCATCACTCCTCCTCCTTTTCCAAAGTGGCCATTACGGCTTTGGCCAGTATTTCCATTCCCGAGTAAATCACTTCCCTGTTGAACGTCATGTCCGGATGATGAAGCCCCGGCTTTAAATCACAGCCCAATCCGAGCATCGTGGCCTTAATATTCGGCTTCTTGAGAGTATAAAAATGGAAGTCCTCCCCGCCCGAAGTCACGATTGGCTCCCTTAATTGGCCAGCTCCCAGGACATCAATTATAGCCTTCTCCAGAAAATCCTGAGCTTCTTCATCTACTTCAGCTGCTGCCACATTTGCTTTCGTCTCAAGGTTAATCTTGACTCCATACAGCTTGGATAAATAATCGGTGATGGTTTCAATTTTTTCAGCCAGGGCATTAATCACTTCATTTGTTTGTGCCCTCAGATCCAGGCTAAAGGAAGCTTTTCCCGGAATGATATTGCCTGAGTCACTGCCGGCGTGGAATTTGGTCATCTTGGCCGTATGCGGAACCATCGGATCCAAATGAATATTTTTAATTTCATGGATGAAAGAAGCACCGATCTCGATGGCATTCTGCCCAAGGTGCGGGCGGGCGCCATGGGCATCTTCCCCGATAATTTCCCCGGTCAGAAATCTTGCTGCACCATGGTAAATGGCTGCAGACGCTTCTCCATCCCTTATTTCCTGGATTGGCCTAAGGTGTACACCGTACAAGTAATCCACATCATCCAGCACACCATGCTCAATCATTTTCAGGGCACCAGTGCCCTTTTCTTCAGCCGGCTGGAAGATGAATTTCAGTTTGCCTTTTTTAGGGAAGCCTGCCTTTTGAAGCAGCAGCATGGCCCCAACCCCCATTGTCATGTGGGCATCATGTCCGCAGGAATGATTAGCCTGGAACTTGCCGTCCACCTCCTGCCAAAGTGCGTCCATATCCGCTCTCAGCGCGACGCATGGACTCCCTTCCCCCACTTCAACAGCCAAACCAGTGCAATTCCCAAACAGCTGAACCTGGAACCCCCGGCATTCCAGGAATTTTTGCAAGTACTCAGTGGTCTTATATTCCCTCCAGCTCACTTCCGGGTTTTCGTGCAAATGATCAAAAACCATATCCAATGCAGGTTTAATCTCTTCAATAATTTCCTTCAATCCATCTTCCCTCCCGGCTGAATAAAAAAATGTTCACTATCAAGCTTTTCATATTGCTCTTTCCTTGTTTGAAACCGGTCACAATCTTTAATCGATACACCTGCAATCACCGCATTCAGAAAGGAAAAGAGTGCCGGCGCCGCATCAATGGTCGATTTTTCCGATGAATGGATTTGAAAAAGCAAGTCGGCATGCTCTTTAATCGGCGCGATTGCTGAATCCGTAATGCCAATTACAAATGCTCCCTGCTTTTTCGCCAATTCCGCCATTTTAATCGTATCTTTCATGTAGCGGTCGAATGAAATGGCAATGAACGTTGCTTCTTTATCCATTTCAGTGATTGTCAGCAGCAGATCATCCGTATCCGGCCGGATCAGCTTCGCATTTCCCCTTACAACACCAAGGGTAAAAGAAAGCCAGCTTGCTGCCGCAAAGGAAGACCGCAAACCTGTAACATATACTCTTTTCGTTTCGATCAAACGTTCCACTAAAACATCGAAATCATCCTGACTTATATTTTGAATCGTTTCCCTGATATGGAGACAATCCTTTTCCATCACACTTGCCAGGAATTCCGGCTTTTCTGCCAGTTCCACCTTGCTGGTAAAATACTGACCAAGTGTGCTATTCGCCTTCAATAATTGTTCCCTTACCATCCTCTGCAGCTCCGAATAGCCGGATAGCTGAATCGAATAACAGAATCGGATGACTGTTGTTTCACTGACCCCGATTATCTTGCCGATCTCACCCGCTGACTTTACTGCAAAATCCTTAGGGTGATCCAGTAAATACTTAGCGACCTTCTGCTGCCCTTTGGAGAGGTTATTAAATTCTTTTTCAATTGTTTCTTTTAATATCATTTGGACTCACCTTAAATAAATGAAGTATATACTGTGTTTTTTATTTTTTTGAAGTCTGAACTTCGTTTTTACTAAACTATCACATATTTATCCTGAAAACAATAATAATTCTGAAAATTTATAATTAAAAATTGACACCCTTATCGGATGCCAATTTCTCTAATAATTAACATGATCATTCTATAATTCCCGATTGAACAGCATTCACTTCTGCTTCGATCTTAATTTCCATTTCACTATACTGCGCTTTCCATTCCTTCCGATTAAAATCGGAGCGCTGCCTGGCCTTTTCCCCGATGCGAAGGGGATCTGCATCCAATTCCTGAAACCTCTTGACCATTTTCTCTGCTCTGTCAGTGATTTCCTTTTCCACTGCTTTTTCAATTCTCTCAATCGTTTTCTTATCTGTTAGATCTAAATTAACCCCTTCCATGGCTCTGCCATTTACTTTCACCTTAAAAGTTGCTGTATATTTTCCATTCGTCTTTTCCACCACTATTTTAGGTTTTGATGACAGGTTTTCGAGACTTACATCTTCTCCGCCGCTAAGTTCTACTTCAAATTGTCCCCGCCGGAATTTTTCATAAAGTATTTTAAAGATATAGGCGTCACCAAAGCTGATTGTATCAACTAGCTTATCGTCTTTAAAAATCCCCAGTCCGCTGACCTTCAAATGCTTACCCTGTTTTTCAATTAAAGGTAAAAAAGGATCGGCATCTTTGCTGTAATAGTGAACAAGAAAACGGTGTAAATTGATCTTTGGAATGGTCTGCTCAAGATTCTGTTCAACTACATCAATTAAATACTGTGATACAGAATCGCTTTGCGAGTAATTAGAATCAATGATGTCTTTCGCCTTCTCTTTCGATACAACAAGCAGCAATTTCCGGCCAATACTGGGGTTTCTCTGCAGACTGTCTATTTGATTTTCAATACCATGCTCAGCGAGTTCCTGATTGAAAATGACTAGTCCCACCCTGCCAATGACTATGGGCCTTGCTGCTTCCGCCTGAATCTTTTGCCTGATCCGTTTACTTGTCTTCCCTGTTGCGGTAAAGACCTCGTTTACCGGCAGTGACTGTTCACCTGGAGGTATATTGGAAGAGCCTGCTGTTCCTTCAAATTCCTCACCATTGACATAATCATACCCAATGGTCTGCACTAATTGGAGATCCTCCAATACTTTTGGACTTGGAGTACATCCTGCCAGGAGGATTGGAATCAAGGAACAACATAAATAGTTTTTAACATTCATCCTTTTTTCACCTTCATGATGATATATTGTAAGACCAGCAAGCATGGTAAGTAAAAGTAGATGGTATATAACCCGATTTGGGAGACAGCTTTCTGCAGCAAATCAATTTGCTGTCTATTTGTTAAAATAACGCTGATGAAAAACAGCAATAGGCTAAAAATCCTCAAGGCACTTCTTTGAGAGACGGGAAACAGACGGTTCATTCCCCGGCTGGCACACCAGAGGCCGATGCAAATATTCGGAAGAATAGTAAAGAACCATACGGAAATTCCTATGTATTCGAACCTTTCCACAATGATTAAGTCCACGATTTTCCATAGTGTGAGTGTAGCCCAAATGGTGCCTTTTAACTGTTCCTGGTTGTAGTAGACAAACGTAACAAAAGCAGTCAGCAGGTAAATAAATATGCTGAATAGCACGCCGAAATAGGCCCACTTTTCAGATTTCGGCCCATCTTTTATAAAAGGATAAAACATAAATATGGTCTCAAACCCGAGAAAATTAAGGGTCATTTCTTTTGAAGCTTTAAATAATTCTGCAGGAGAAGCATTCAGGATTGGCAGGAGATTTCCATAATCGGCATACTGTAAAGGATAAAATTTCACCAATAATAATGGCAATCCGTATAAAATCCCTAAATAGCTTACTCCTGTTACAACCCGGAAACCTCCTGTGACATAGGAATAGGCTAAAAAAATGATAATAAGTACGAATATCCATTCAGAGACTTCTGGAAATACCCATACCTGGAGCACTTCCACATATGATCTAAGTACAACCAATGCAAAGGAAAAGAAATATAAAGAAAATAGAAAGCTGAAAAAACCGCCAATCCATTTCCCCATAATTTCAGCATGTATGGCTACGATGTCATTGTTCCCCTTATTCAAGATGCGATAGGAAACCCACACCAATCCGATAATGGAGGCGCCGGATGTTAAGATTGCGATCCAGGAACTATAGCCTGCAGACTGGACAATAATTCTTTCGAATCCCAGAATGCCTACGCCTATTTGCATCGCATGTATTAAATAAAATACAAAATAGGGAGATACCTTTTTATCCTCTTTAGGCAATGGAAACATCAGCTAGCCTCCTTTATCGGAACATATTAACCCCAATTAATCTTCTATGTCTCTTTTCGATTTCTCGTGCTTTTTGGGCTGAAAACGAGTTCGTACAGGTGATCTGACCTGCAATGGCCGCTTCGTTTGCATGAAAAACGGAAGTCGGAAGAGAGAATCCCTTAAATCATCCAGCCGCAATGGATAGACGGGTGCCAGATAAGGGCGTCCCAGAGAAGTCATTTTTAGCAAATGGCTCAAAATGTATGAGAAACAAAAGGTAACTCCCAGAAGTCCCCATAACTGAGCAGTGATTAAAAAAGGAAAGCGGATTAAGCGGATCGTGTTGCCCATTTGATAGACAGGCGTTGTAAAAGATGCCAGGGCCGCAAGCGCCACGATGATCAGCAGCACATTACTGGTCAGCCCAGCCTGTACAGCCGCAGTCCCGATTACAATACCGCCTACGATACCAATCGTCTGTCCGATTTTGGTCGGCAGCCTTGCTCCAGCCTCACGCAATAGCTCAATGGTCAATTCCAGAATAATCGCTTCCAGTATCGGCGGGAACGGGATGCCGCTCCTAGAAGCAATAAGCGGATTAAGCAGGTTCTCCGGAATCATTTCGTAATGGTAGGTAAGCACGGCGACATAAAGAGATGTCGACAAAACGGAAAAGAATACGGCAAACAAGCGGACAAGCCGAAAAATGGAGGCAATATGCCATGATAGAAAGTAATCTTCAAACGCAGAAAAAAACTCTACCAGAGTTGTAGGACCCGTTAGAGCATGCGGTGAGCCATCAACAATGATTGTTATCTTCCCTTCAGAGAGCACACTTGCCACCCTATCAGGCCTTTCCGTGTCAATTAAATGGGGAAAGGGAGAGCTATGATTATCGGATATGATCTGGTTAATAAAAGAGCTGTCCACGATTTGATCAAATTCAATCTCATTCAACCTCTGAAGAATTGTATTCACGTTTTCTTTGTCCGTAACTCCTTTAATATAAAGAACAGCCACCCTTGTTTTTGTCAGGCTTCCTATCTTTACTTCTTCCACAATAAGATCTGGAATAGGCAGCCTCTTCCTGACCAGATTGATGTTAGCATCAATCGATTCGACAAAGGCTTCTTTTGGCCCCACAACACTGTACTCGACTTCCGGCATACTGACGGGCCTCTTCTCAAGCGATACAGCAGAAATGACCAGAGCCTCTTGCAGTGAACCTTTTACTTCTACAACAACACAGCCTGTCAGCAATTTGTCCCTTATTTCATGAACATTATCTATAATTTCAGTATTATCAATGGGAATAGCCTGCTGCAGATCAAAAAGAGTCTGGCTCTCATTCTCTTTGATATAAGGCAAGACATATTGATGCAAGATATTAATATCTACAATTGTCTGGTAATAATGAATATAAAATGGGCTGGATTCTGAATATCTGTAGGAAACAAAATCTGTAGATTCTTTACAGCGATGAAGGAGTTCATCTATCCGCAGTTCATGCTCACTATTTTCATTCTTCTTTTGTTTATTGTCCCTATTAAACCTTTTTAATTTAGATTTAAAAAAACCCACCGGGCACTCCTCCAAAACTTAACAAATCGTAGTTTTAGTATGTGCCGGCGGGTTTAAATTATTCTATTGCAATATGTTAGATCAATATCTACTTTTGATGTTGCGAAAAACAATCATACCATTCAATATACTTAAATCATTTTCAGGCCATTATTCAAAGGTTCCTTTCACAACAGCATTACCGTCTTCAACCATTTTTCTGCCAAGGGAAAAAACGGTTTCAATTGCAAGTGTTGCTTTATTCAAAAGCACAAGGTCTGCATCTTTCCCTTCATCTATCCTTCCTTTTTGGTGAAGCTTGAGGATAGAAGCTGGATTTTCTGTAATTACAGAAAGTGCATTTTCCATGGAGACCCCTTCTTGAAGGATCGCATCCCGCACTTCGGAAAAGAGTGTGGAAACTTTGCCGATTTGCAGGCCAATTAGTTCTCCCTGCTCATTGAAATCAGGCAGGCTGGCCTGTCCGTCTGAAGTAAACGTAATTTGTCCAGCAGGTACCCCTTCGTCCAGCATGACCCGGAGAGCCTTGCTGCACTTTACTTCCCCCTCTTCGAAAAACTTCGGAATCGAGCTTGTCGTGAAGTCGACATAGCCTCCTTTTTTGGCATAACGTATGCCAGCTTCAAACAAATGCGGATTTCGGTTTATATGTGTCGGGTAGAATTGTTTGATTGGTATATCCGTGTTCTCCGCAATGTCTTCCAAGAGCTTTAAATGATCATAACTATCACCCACATGGACATTTACGATTCCCGCTTTACCTGAAAGCATGCCGCCCACTCGTGCAGCTGAAGCAATTTTGGCCATTTCTTCAACTGTCGGCTGGGAAGAACGGTGGTCTGCGATCGCAATTTCACCAACACCGATAATCTTGTCAATCAGAATGAGATCATCTTCAATTTTTCCAGTCAGCGTTTTTACTGGCACCTGATATGAACCCGTCTGGACAAAACAGGTAATTCCTTCTTCCTCAAGTGCCCGGGCTTTTGCTATAAGACTAGCCATGGTCCGTGTTGTTCCGTCTGTACCAATGACACCCACCAGGGTAGTGATGCCAGACAGTGTAGCATCTGTCAGCTGGATTTCCGGTGTCCGGGTTTTATAGCTCCCTTCACCGCCGCCGCCGATGATATGAACGTGTGAATCGATAAATCCCGGAACGGCTATTTTCCCTTCGGCATCAATGACTTCAATATCCGCAAATGAAAGATGAGGTATTTCAATAGAATCGCGGATATATCCTATTTTATTATGAACGAGTAATAAATCCTTTTTCCCAAGATAATGCGGAGAATAAATTTCTGCGTTTTTTATAAGAGTTAACAAGGATAAACCCCTTTCTGTCTAACTTATGATGTCTGGTTAAAAACCGATTAATACTGCGCCAATCACGAATAATGAAGAAACCCCCATGAGGAGCAGCAAAAATTTGATGATGAATTTTGCCCATGTTCCCCAGTCCAGCCTTGCTGCTCCAAGAGCCCCCAGAAGAGCTGCAGAGGTAGGTACAAAAATATTTGTCAAACCATCTCCAAGCTGGAAAGCAAGCACCGCAACCTGCCTGGAAACACCTGCAATATCAGCCAGCGGTGCCATCAGCGGCATCGTAAGGGCTGCCTGGCCTGATCCGGAAACAACAAAGAAATTGAAGACGGATTGGAAAAGATACATAAACCACGCTGACAGGGCTGCAGGGAAGTCTCCTATAACCTGGCCTGCTCCAAAGAGCATTGTATTCAGTACAGATGGAGCATCCGGGCTGTCACCTCCTAATATGATAACAATTCCTTTTGCCATGCCTACAACCAATGCTGCCGGCAAAAGATCTTTCGCCCCTTCAATGAATCCTTCAGCAATATCATCTGCCTTCATATTATTAAGCTTAAAGAAGACGGCAATGAGGCCCGCTGCCAATCCGATCGTAAAAAATTGCGAGGCAATTTCCGGAATATAGTATGCATGTTCCACAACACCCCATACAATCCAGGCGATTCCAGCTGCTATGGTTAACAGAACAAGGCCGTGTCCAAGAGTAAATCGGACCTTAAGCTCTCCCGTTTTCATATCTTTCCTGAAATAGCTGTCTGATTCATAGCTTACTGATTTTAATGGGTCCTTTTTAATTCCAGCTGCATATCTCCATGTATAGATAATGCCTATCAATGTGAAAACAGCCCACATGCCTATTCGAAATGGTGCTCCAGACATAACGGGAACTCCCGATACACCCTGTGCAATGGCCACACTGAAAGGGTTCATCCAGGAGGTAGCAAACCCAATTTGTGTTGCCACATAGGTGATCATCACACCTGTTATCGCATCATAGCCAAGTGCAACCATAAGAGGAACAAGGATCATCGCAAACGCAATTGCCTCCTCTCCCATGCCAAAAACGGCGCCTCCAAGCGAAAACAGAAAGAACATAATCGGAATGATCAGGATTTCTCTGCCTTTTGTCTTGTCAATCACGCTTAAAATGCCTTCTTCAATAGCACGGGTTTTCATTATAATTCCGAATGCTCCGCCAATGATCAATATGAATGCTACTACGCCAACTGCGGATCCCCATTTATCTCCTGATACGAGTCCTTCAAAAACATAATTTAAAAACCCGGCTTCTCCCCCAGATTCAAAAAGGCTTGTACCCTGGCGGACAGGATTCCCTTCTTCATCTTTCACTATTTCAAAGCTGTCGGGAATCAATACTGTCTTTGTTGATTCCTCACCGTTTTGCGTATAAGTTACTTCTTCCGTCTGAAATTGGCCAACGGGAACCAAATACGTAATCATGGCTGCCAGAAGGACCACAAAGAAAACGATGACAAACGTGTGCGGCACTTTCCAGACTCTGTTCTTTTCTTTCATTCTATTTCCCCCTTCATCTCTAGATGTAAATACTTAATGCAATTTGTGTGCCAAGTTGAAAATTCTGAATAAATGGATAAAGTGATAGAAACTGGTTTATTAATGGGGCATTTAATTGGTATAATAATAACCATTAATCAACCATTAAAGGAGATTACCATGAAAAATGAATTAGTGCTGCTTGCCGGAACAAGGGAGACATGCAAAGCTCTCACAGAACAGCTAAAAGGAATGCTCGGACAGTATATCCGAATAAAAAGCTTTGCTTCGGAAGAATATCTGCCTCCATTAATAGAGCATGCCTTAATTGTGTATTCTTCTTACCTGATTCATGATGAAGTAAAGCATGTTATTGCTCCTTCCTGTGAAGTCATCACAGCTCACAGAACCGTAAATTATCAATACATCGATTACCTTTTTGAAATACCAAATGATACAAATGTCCTTTTTGTAAATGACTTTCCCCAGAGCACCATAGACTCTATTGAAACCCTGAACAGGCTCGGAATCAGCCATCTCCGATATATTCCCTATTCACCAGGCGGAGAAATTCCAGATTCAATTGAGATTGCCGTTACTCCAGGAGAAATGGATCTAATTCCTTCTTCTATCCCGAAGAAACTTAATCTCGGTGTACGGCTTATTGATATCCACACGATTATGGCTATTATAGATTATTTTGAACTGCCGGAAGCCCTCAGAATAAATATCACCGATAAGTACACCGGAAAAATAATTGAACTGAGCAAGAAACTATCATCATTGAAACAGGAAGCCGATAAACTCAATCAATATTTAAAAAGGGTTGTGGATGGAGTAAATGATGGGATTTTGGCATTTAACAGATCCGGTTCGATTTCAGTCTTCAACAAAGAGCTTGAGAAAATGATAGGAATATCACCTGAATATGCGTTTAAGAAGAAAATCGGCCAGGTATTCAAAAACAGCGAACTGCTGGAATTTTTATTAAATGATGAATCCGGCGATCAGAAAGCTTTTACGGTAAGACAAACAAACTTGCTGGTGCACCGCTTTCCAATGAAGAATGATAATACGATTGTTGCCACATTCAAAAATATGGATGAAACGATCGAAATGGAAAGAAGGGTAAAACTGGAGCTTCAAAAAAAGGGTTTTGTATCCAAATATACCTTCCAGAGCATTTTGGGTGATAGCCCTATCCTTATGGAAACCATTCGGATTGCCAGGAAACTTGCATTTTCCGACCTTCCTATCTTGATTCAGGGGGAAAGCGGCACGGGAAAAGAACTGTTCGCCGGAGCCATCCATTCGGAATCCAGCAGGAGAAATGCACCTTTTTTGGGGATTAATTGCAACGCTCTTCCTGAAGAATTGCTTGAAAGTGAATTATTCGGATATGAGGATGGGGCTTTCACCGGGGCAAGAAAAGGCGGAAAAAAAGGACTGTTTGAACAGGCTGACCAAGGGACATTATTTTTGGATGAAATTGGGGATATCAGCATGAAACTGCAGGCCAGACTATTGCGCGTTCTCGAAGAATGGGAGATCCGCAGAATAGGAGGAAACAAGATTGTTCCTATTAATGTCAGAATTATTGCGGCGACGAACCGGAACTTAAAGAGTATGATCGAAGAAGGAAGATTTCGCGAAGATCTATATCATCGTTTAAAGGTTCTGTCCTTGTCCCTTCCTTCTTTAAGGCAGAGACGAAAAGATATTCCAATTTTAATAAAATCCTTCATAAGACAGAGCCACAAACCTGCTGCTGACATAACAGAGGAAGCTTTAGAGCTATTGTCCCAAATCGAATGGAAGGGAAATATAAGAGAATTGAAGAATGTGGTGCAGTACATGCTTGCCGTTTCGGATAATAATGTTCTGAAAGTGTCAGATCTGCCTACAGACCTAGTTCCGGCAAAAGTGCCATTAATGCCAAAGACTCTATCAAACTTAAAAGCTGAACACAAGATCCTGCTTAAATTTATTGCTGAGTTAAATGAGAAAGGAATACCAGCAAGCCGAAAAAAATTGTCAGCTCTTACCCGGAATACAACCTTCCCCCTCACGGAACAGCAGGCAAGACTCAGACTCAAGGAATTAGAACAGCTGGGATATGTCATCATCCGTCAGGGCAGATCGGGGACCTATGTGACAGAGAAGGGTTTGGAGTTTGCTCTGTCCTATAATTAAAATGGAAAATTCAGCACGCTTTCAGATACCGTGCTGAATTTTCAGGTTTTATCAGCGGCTGATCATTATGTTATCTAATAATGGCAATATTCTTTTTTACCAGTTATATAAAATACAAAGTTAATCATAGCCGCACCCAGTAAGCACATACACATTAACATGGATGAATATGGATAATAGTCTGGTATCAGTTTCATAAGGCGGCCACCCAAAGAAACAGGCTGCATACATTTTTCACCATTTTTAAATGGAAAGGTACCTCCCCCCGCCCTATTCCTTCATACGATATATGTCAAAATAGCATCTTACTTCGTTTCACGGTGCAAAGTATGCTTCTTTAAACGAGGTGAATACTTCATTAATTCGATCCGGTCAGGATTGTTCCGCTTATTTTTGGTGGTAATGTAATTCCTGTCCCCTGTCTCTGTACAAGCAAGTGTAATCTTTACTCTCATTCTAAAATCCTCCTAATCGGTTGTATCTTAAATACTTTTGACAATTCTTTCTGCCGCCTGGCGCGCCCCTGAAATATTTCGGGCAATCGGCCCAATTTCCAGTTCTGCCAGTGGCCCTGTTACATATAGATGCGGGCACCATTCAAGGGATTGACTGACAATCGGGTATCCGCACTTTGCACATGGAAGGCCAAACGTTTCAATGGCTTTCTCGAGCCAACTTCCGCCAGGTCTGGATGGCCTGAACCCGGTTGCAAAAACAATCGACTGCACTTTGACTTCCTGAGTGTCCACGGAAAGAATCAGTTCCTTGCTTTCTCCTTCCTTCACGGAAGTAACCTCTCCGTCTGCCAGCTTTATCGTTTGATTATTTTCAAGCTTCCTAAGCTTATGAAATAATTCTGAGGGCAGCGATCCCCGATTTCTTGCCTTTTTAATTACTTCTCTGCGTTCGGAATAATCCGTGATTCGCTGATAGTTTTTTTGATATTTGGGGCCAAGCCATCCCGGATCACTGTCAAAATCACAAACCCTAAAGGGATGCCTTTTTATTAAAGTGACTTGACCCGGATAAAGTGTTGATAGCTTGATGACAGTATGGGCGGCTGTAATGCCTCCTCCAATGACCGCAACTGGCGTCCGCAATTCAGAAAAATCTGCAGCTTCATCAAAAACGTGAAACAGCTGATTTTGGGTGCTTTTAATAGAATCTGCCCATTCCGGTACATGCAGCTGATCGTTTATGCTTATCGCCAGTACGACTTTTTTGGATTTTAGACGTTCTCCTCCAGCTGTGTTTACAATCCAAAAATTGTCCTCCCTATCGAGACCGTTTACATATCCCTGATGCCAGCTGGCCCCTAACCCAAGATCATGGAACAGTGATTGACTGTGCTCATTTAACATTTCCAGGGATGGTCTTTTATAGACCCCATAGAACTCACTTTTCTTCCATTGGTGATTTGCTGCATAACTTCTTAAGCTGAACGGATCGACATCTAGGTGATGTACAAATGGTGACCGTAAAAATTTCATGCCAATCCGTTCCGTACTTTTAGTCCACTTAAATAATGGCATTTCATGTGGATCAATAATGCGCAGCTTATCTGTTTCAACCTTATTATTCTTTACTAAGAAGGCCGCAATGGTACTGCCCTGAATGCCGCCTCCTACAACGATCCAATCAAAGACCATATGACCCTCCTGATGCAGGTTTTAATACGAAATCATTACGATTTAAAGAACA
The DNA here is from genome assembly GCF_022811925.1 of Cytobacillus oceanisediminis. Classification (NCBI taxonomy): domain Bacteria; kingdom Bacillati; phylum Bacillota; class Bacilli; order Caryophanales; family Bacillaceae; genus Cytobacillus; species Cytobacillus oceanisediminis. The sequence continues at coordinate 3,146,347 of NZ_CP065511.1, forward strand.
AATTTTTTTACGATTTATTTTCATTTAAGGAGAAATAAAAATATTTAACTTTATTCCTTTTCTTTCTTGCCCGGACACTATCTGTTATTTCGATCCATGTTACATGGTTCAATTTATTCTCAAGCTGCCTGTTAATCATGTCTTCAATTTCATGCATGGTCATCATCAGCTGTCCAAATGAAAGGTTAAAATGTTCTGCAGCCTGCCTATGAGGTGAATGCTTCACAAGAAGAGCCATAAATTCTTCAGAAGTCGAAGCCTTTTGAGCCAGCTCTTCTTCCAGACCAACGACAAATTCATAAATCTCCTTTTGCTTAGGAGGGAGTGACTTTACAATCTCTCTTGAGATCATTTCCATAAGATGTGAATTCATATCTTTCACCTCACCTTGCCAAGTGGAGAAACCTTACTTGCTCTTCATGTTATATCTCTTCATAAATCGTTCAGCACGTCCGCCGCGATCCGTGAACTTCTGAACACCAGTATAAAACGGATGTGTGTCTGAGCTTACTTCAACTTTAATTAATGGGTATGTGTTTCCATCTTCCCACTCGACTGTTTCATTTGTTGTTTTTGTTGATCCTGTCAAAAATTTAAAGCCGCTGTTCATATCCATGAATACTACTTTATGATATTCCGGATGAATATTTTCCTTCACTTTCATTACCTCCACATTTTATTTTACCAGCTGGATTTTTTAACTCCTGGAACTTGCCCTTTATGTGCATATTCCCGGAAAGCGATTCGGGACATTTTAAATTTGCGAAGATATCCCCTGGGTCTGCCCGTCACTTGGCAGCGGTTTTTCAGCCGTGTCGGTGATGAGTCTCTTGGCAGCTTCCGCAGAGCATCATAATCACCCTTCTCTTTCAGTTCCTTTCTTAATTCTGCATACTTTAATACAAGCTCCTGCCGTTTTAATTCCTTAGCTACTTTTGATTTTTTCGCCAATGAATTCACTCCTTTCTAATGAAAATCGTAATTATTACGATTTGAATAATGCTATTTAATCACAAAAATTTTGATATTGCAACACCTGTGACTTGAGAACTTCCTTTATGCTGATATTAGGTATTTAATAAGAAACGCAATCCATATAGGATTGCGTTTCTTAATTTCTATCTTTACACATCATTATTCAATATCCCGCTTATTAAATCCTATAAACCCGACCAGCGTCAGCACCGCGGCAGCGACACATAATAACAGCAGCGGGATAATTGAAAATTCCTCAATCGGTGCCTGCGGAACATGGCCAAAAGGAGAAATGCTGCCGATCCAGTCAGAGAATTGGAATAATCCCCCTAAATACAGCACAATAAAAGAATATAAAACATAAAGCCAAATAAAACCCGTGAATTTTGGCAGAAATCCAATCAGAAATACTGACAGCCCAATCATGACCAGCATGGCAGGATAATAGGACAGTGCTGCCCCAAAGATCATTCCAAAGGATAACCCGCCTTCAACCGCAGCAGTTCCAGCTGACCATAGTCCGAGCGCTGCAAGTGAAATCATGACAAAGCCATTAATTAGAGAAATGATAAAATAGCTGCCTAACAGTTTGGTCCGTGAAACGGATCTGCTTAACAGATGAACAATTCGTTCCTTCTTCTCCTCTCCGCGGAGTTTATTCATGGCCATCACTGGAGGAATCGTTGCCATCAGTGAAATAACAATCATCAGCATGGGGATGAATTGTTCTACCAATGTTACTCCATCTGTTGGCTTAAGGAGCTGTTTCATTGCTTCATTTTGCGAGAAAAATGATTCCAGATCCCCTAATACGGAACCATAAGAAGCACCCAGCACAAACATGCCAATTGCCCATGATATGATACCGGTCCGCTGCAATCTTAACGCAAGGCCGATTGGACTCTGCAAAAAACGGGATGCATATTTTTTTCCGGGCCTGGATGGCAAAAATCCGCGATCCAGGTCTCGAATTGCGTTCAAATAATTCGCAACGGCGAAAAGAACCATGGCAGCAGCAATCATTAATACAATAGGCCACCAATTATTAGAATCATAGACTTCCGCTTTGGTTACCCATGCGAGCGGCGAAAGCCAGGATAGGGATTCATTGCTTATGTCAGTGATAGCCCTGAATAAATAAGAAATGAGAAGGATGGCAATCGAATAACCGATTGTTCCCCGTGAGCTATCTGAAACTTGAGCAAATACGGCTGTTACACCTGCGAAAAATAGACCCGTCGCCCCTAATGCAGCACCATACAGTAATGACCCTTCCAGATCCATGCTTTCTATTCCAAGGGCATAAAGGCCAAATCCGTTAATCAGAGCTAATCCGATACATGCTGCTGATATGACAAGCAGGGATGCATTTAAATAGGATAGACGCCCTACAGGCAGCGAACGGAGCAATTCCAGCCGTCCATCCTCTTCATCAGCCCTGGTGTGTCGAGTGACAAGCAGGATGCTCATTAAACCGGTCACAGCAGCGGTCATTAATAGCATCTGATGGGCTGTCATGACACCGATCGTATAGTTGCTTAAATCCGCGGGACCAGTCATGGCAGTCATCGCCGGGTTTGCCATCGTTTGTGCCATAGCATCTCTTTCCTGCTGAGAACTGTATAATCCCTTAAAGGCTGTTGGAACGATTATCGTGAAAAAGGTAAGTGCAACCAGCCAGATTGGGATCCGCAACCGGTCCAGCCGGAATATAAATTTTGACAGGAAAGCGGTTTTTGCCAAATGATTGCCTGCCATCAGCGGACACCTCCAGTATCCTTTGCTCCTTCATAATGACGCATAAATAAATCCTCTAATGTTGGCGGAGCACTTTCAATCCTGGTGATGCCAAATTGGCTAATATGCCTGATAACCTCATCTATTTGAATCGTATCAACCTGAAACTTCATTCCATGCTCGCTTTCTTCAATGCCGTGGATGCCTTTCAGCTCATTTAGACCCGTAATCGGCTGCCTTGTGTCAACGAGCATTTGTGTCCGGGTTAAATGGCGAAGCTCGCTTAAGGACCCAGACTCAATAATCCGGCCTTGGCGGATAATACTAATGCGATCACAAAGTTTTTCTACCTCAGATAATATATGACTGGAAAGAAGGACACTTTTCCCCTGCATCTTAACATCCATTACACATTCCTGAAAAACCTTTTCCATCAAAGGATCCAGTCCTGATGTCGGCTCATCCAGAATGAAGAGGTCAGCATCAGAGGATAAGGCCGCAACCAGTGCAACCTTTTGCCTATTTCCTTTAGAGTAGGTTCTGCACTTCTTGGATGGATCCAAATCAAATTTCTCTATTAACTCCTCACGTTTTGCCTTATTGGCAGTTCCATTTAATTTTATAAATAAATCAATGACCTCTCCCCCTGTTAAGTTCGGCCATAAATTCACGTCACCAGGCACATATGCCACCCTTTTATGAATGTCGACAGCATCCTGCCAGGCGTCCTTGTTAAAAAGCTTTACTTCTCCGCCTGTCGCCTTTAATATCCCTAATAACACCCGAATGGTGGTCGACTTTCCTGCCCCATTCGGGCCGATGAAACCCAGTACCTCACCTGCATTTAACTCGAGATTTACCCCATTCAGTGCCGTAAACTTGCCGAATTTTTTAGTTAAATTGGTTACTTTTAAAAGGCTCATGCTCATTCCTCCCCATTTTTATAAAAACAGCGCTTTAAAATTTCCTTATAACTGTCCCATTCGTTAAACAGCTCGATACCGATATCCTCAAAAGACTTGATTTTCGCGATTTGCAGTTCTGCGAAACCAGTCATGGTCCAATTCAGGATATTCATCGCTTTTTGAGGTTCTATATCCTCCCGAAGCTTTGACCAGTCGATATTTTCGTAGATTCTTTTCATGCCATCTTTTTGAATGTTTGCCAGCAGTTGATTTATATCAGATTTTACATCCGGAGCATCTTCTTCAAGCAGCGATTTCAAGAAGTCAAATACAAGGGGATATTTCTTTTGAATGTTTAATTTAATGAACCCCACCTGGCTGATCCTTTCAAAAATGTCCCTTTCATTCATGTCTATTTCTACATAGATTTGTTCAATGATGTTTACTGCATTCTGAATCAAAAAGAAATACAAATCCTTTTTATTGCTGAAATAGTTGAACAATGAGCCTTTACTTATTTGTGCATCCTTTACCATTTCATTTGTAGAAGCCTTCTCATAACCGCTCTTTACAAATTCTTTCATTGCTGCATTGATAATTCGTTCCTGTTTTTCGAGTTTCAAACTGTAAAAAGTAGTATTAATTATATTGCACTCCTTTCACAATAATGACCAATGTGGTCATTTTAAAAATAACAAAATTGACCGCACTGGTCAATATATTTTCATCAATCATTTTGACAAAAATTATCAATTTTTTATTCTTAGTTTTATTTAAAATTACAGGGGGGATACATGCTAATAAGGAGGTGATCAAATTGACTTTGCTTTTCTATAAAGCAATGGAGGCTTTCAAGAAGGATGCTGAAAATCAGAAAAAAGAGAAACAGCAAAAAGAAATGTTGAATGTGCAAAAGAAATAATTACATGAATCAGCTGCTCTTTCATCCTTTTGGATGATTTTTTTTTGAATGACAAATCTCCTCCAGAACGGCGATAAACTTGACTATCCGAAAAAGTTCCTGATATCCTTAGTCCGTTGTAAAGTTCCTGTATTTTTATACTCCTGGAGGTTTATTTTGAAAAACATCCCTATTAAAAATTTCTATTTATATATCATATTGGCGCTGTGTATTGCTGCCTCTGTTCTATTTATACAGAACAATGACTCCTTCTATGAACGCACTATAGCTGAAGTAAAGGAAGTCAAACTTGTTCACTCTGAAAAAGTAACAGATATTTACGATAATGAAGACCGCTTATATGAACAGCGGATTATAGCAGAAATTACGAATGGAAAAGCAAAAGGACAGCATATTCTCTTAACAAATCAGTATTCGAAAGCCAAAGCTTATGACTATGAAATTCAAAGCGGCCAAAAATTATTTGTGTCCATAAAGGAGAATAAAGCAGGTGCTGCAGAATTAAGCGGAGATATCCTTGATCTGAAGCGCGACCATTACATACTACTGACAGGATGGATCTTTATCCTGATACTGCTCTTTGTCGGAAAAAAGCAAGGTCTCTTTTCCATCATCAGCCTGGCAGTTAATGCCGTGCTGCTTTCCTATGCATTGGATGTTTATCTGAAGAATCCCGAAATAAGCCTGCTGCTGATATGCAGTGCGGCAGTCATCTTATTTACCGTTACCTCCCTTCTGCTCGTAAACGGCTTTAACGAAAAAACATATGCTGCCATTATCGCAACGCTTGCGGCAACATTCTTGTCATTATTGGTCACTTATCTGGTCATATGGTTAACTGGCGGGAAGGGGCTAAGATACGAAGAGCTCCAATTTATTACCAGGCCCTATCAGATGGTTTTCTTAGCCGGTTTATTTATCGGCTCGTTAGGAGCGGTTATGGATGTAGCCATTACCATGTCATCTTCACTGTTTAGCTTATATGAAAAAAATAACAGCATTCCAGTGCAGGCTCTTAAACAGTCTGGAATGGAAGTGGGAAAAGACATTATGGGCACCATGACGAATATCTTGTTTTTCGCCTATATCAGCGGTTCCATTCCGATGCTTATTTTGTATATAAAAAATGACTCCCCGCTCGGATTCAGCCTATCCATGAACCTTTCACTGGAATTAGCCCGGGCACTTGCCGGAGGAATCGGGATTGTGATCACCATTCCGATTGGGTTGTATACTGCCATATACTTCATTAATAGAAAGAGGGCACGAAAATGAATGCAATACTAGTGCTGGCAGCCATATTATTTATTCTGATGACCCTAATAGGCGGAAAAAAGGGGGCCCGATCATTTTTTGCGATCTTCCTCAACTTCGGAGTGATTATTTTCGTCCTTTTCTTTATGAACGATCCAAACATCAATCCGATTATCGTTACTTTATTCGCCTGTGCATTCATTGGCTGTATCAATCTATTTTTTATAAATGAAGTGAACATTAAGACGATAACCGCATTTCTTGCTTCAATTATTACCACGGTCGTTCTTATTGTGTTCATTGTCATCATTGCAGAAAAGGCAATGATTCAGGGGTTTGGAGAAGAGGAAATTGAAGAGTTGAGCATATTTTCCCTTTATATTGGGGTTGATTTTGTTAAAGTGGCTGCGTCTGTCATCATCATGAGTACAATAGGCGCCATAACGGACGCTGCCATGGCCATCTCTTCCCCAATGAGGGAAATCCATTATCATCACCCGGACATTAGCAGAAAAGACTTGTTCCAAGCTGGCATCAGCATCGGTAATGATATTCTCGGAACAAGCACCAACACATTATTTTTCGCCTTCTTTGGCGGATATTTAGCACTGCTTATATGGTTTAAAGACCTATCTTATTCACCAGGTGAAATTATCAATTCTAAGATTTTCAGCGGCGAGATGATTACGATCTTCTGTGCAGGAATTGGGGTAACGATGGTGATCCCCGTCACTTCGTGGATTACCGCACTGTACTTAGTGAAAAGAAGAAGCTCTGCTGATTCCGCTGAATAGCTTATGATAATAAAAAGCTTCTGCACAATTGATTGATTCCCAAAATAATTTTGCAAGGCTGATTTACCTATTTTTTACAGTTTGTAGTATTTGATGACAAAGGTCGTCAATACTAGTTAACAGTAAAATGAGGTGAAACTATGCACTGCATGCTTGTAATAGTAGTTATCATTTTTTCTTATATTAAAGCTGACTGGAAGAATTGGGAAAATTATTATCCTACCATGCTTTATATATCTGTGGCGTCTTTCATTTATGAATTTATTTCACACAGCCATTTTCACTTATGGGAACTTGAAAAGGGCCTTTTGAATCTGATGGGCGTCCATCTATTGCATAACATCGTTATTAATCCTTTGATTGGCTTTGTGTTTTTATCTAATTATCCCAGCAATCTTAAGGATAGAATTTTTTATTTTGCAAAATGGATGGTTTTGTTTTGGGCGGCTGAATGGCTGGCATCCCGCTTTCATTTCATAACCTACCATAATGGATGGAATATCTGGTGGTCTTTTCAATTTGTGGCCATTATGTTTCCTATGATCCGTTTACATTACACCCATAAACTGCGGGCATTAACTCTTTCGGTACCGATAGCTGCCCTTTATTTGTTCTTGTTTGATTATCTATAGTTACGAGCGGATTGATGCCAGCCAAATAAACTCGATCCTTATTGACCGGAAGCCTCTCCTGCAGAAGTCTTCCCCTTAACCTGCTTTAGCGTCGCCACTATAAGGAAGCTGACAATCACTAACAAGAGCCATGAACTCACCTTTCCCAGATGAACGAGACTCCATGCATCGGCCTGATTGGGGTATTCCCAAGCCCCAAAGAATGTTGCGATATTTTCCGCTATCCATATGAAGAATCCGATAAGCACAAAAGAAAGTGCAAGCGGCATTCGGTACTGGATTCCGCCTACCTCGTAACTGACCCAGGATCTCCAAAAAACGATCAGAACCATTCCAGACAGCCACCAGCGGATATCGATCCAATAATGGTGGGTGAAAAAATTCAAATAAATCGCAGCGGCAAGAGGCACTACTGCCAGGAAAGGCGGCCATTTAATCAGGTCAACACTCAGCCTCCTCCACGCCTGGCACAGGTAACTTGCTACACTGGCATACATGAAACCGCTGTACAAAGGAACCCCAAAAACTTTGGAATAACCCTCCTCCGGATAAGCCCATGAGCCCATATGTACCTTAAATAGTTCAAGTGCAAGGCCGATAATGTGGAACAAAGTGATAACCTTCAGTTCATCCTTCGTTTCTAGCCCCGATTTCACCATCGCCCACTGCATCAGAAGACAGATGATCAGCAGCCAGTCATACCGCGGCAGAATGGGCAGCGGCAGGAATTTGGTTAAAGCTAAAGAAGCAAAAATGACAACAGGAAACAAACAGGATAAAGCCTGCTCCCAGCCGAAACGAAAGAGCTGCTTTAGAGATCTCATCGGCTGAGCTTCCAATTTTCGAATAGTCAAATGCATTTTAATCCCTCCCATTTTAGGACAGGTTCTTCGTCCGTCTGGGACATGGAACCTGTCCCCTAGTCCCATCCCCTAATCCCACTTATTCTTCACTGCGGTATTCCAGGATATCTCCAGGCTGGCAGTCCAATGCTTTGCAAATGGCCTCCAAAGTTGAAAACCGGATCGCTTTTGCTTTTCCATTTTTTAATATAGAGAGGTTTGCCATTGTGATTCCTACCCTCTCTGAAAGTTCTGTTACACTCATTTTCCTTTTTGCCAGCATCACATCAACATTGATTATAATTGCCATGTTCTCACCTCAGACCGTTAAATCATTTTCTGATTTTATATCAATTGCCTCTTGCAAAAGCTTTTGGAGAACAGCTCCAAAGACTGCGATAACCATTGAAGCAAAAGGAACCAGCAAGCCAACGAAGATGACACCCGGGGCATCGTCAATTTCTGCAAAAAGATAGAAGACCGGCAGGACCAGCACATGCAAACAGGCGATAGTGATGGCGCAATATTTTATTTTCTTTAAAGCTATAACAGATAAATCAGAGAAAGCTTTATTTTTGTCAATATAGCGCAAAAGTTTGAAAGCCTGGTATAGCGCAAAGTAAAAAGGGACCGTCGAAGCATAAAACACGATATAAACCAGATATTTAATGAAAGCAAACTTCGGCAGCAATTCACCTGCGACTTTTCCCAGCTCAGGCACCAAAAAAATGCACAAAACTAAAATCGGGACCCCCAAAAGAATAACGGCTATTTTTAAAAACAAAGTTGTTACCTTTTCCATAAAAAGCACCTCACTTCTTATTTTCATTTTGATTTTAATCTATTATTTATCGTTTTTCAATAAATAATTAATGTTTTTTATTATTTTTTTATTGAAGAAAAGGTAAATAACGTTCCAAATAACTAAAGGAATATTCTTTTACAGAGAAAAATTAATCAAATCAGGAGGGCTATTGCTTTTCTTCTTACTTCTCAGAATCGCCTGCACACCATCAAAAAAACCCGGCCCACTCAGGCCAGGCTTTAACGTTCCTATTCTACACTTTGCTTAACCTCTCGATCGTTCTTGCCAGTAAAGCCGTTCGCTTCGGAAACGTTTTTAAATCGATATACTCATCTGTCTCACTGTGGGAAAATTCTCCGAGCGGCCCCATGCCGTCCACCGTTGGGACTCCTTCAGTGGATGTATATGCTGCATCCGAACCTCCGCCGGTGCTGACTTCCCTAATAGACATTCCAAGTTCTTCCCCTGCAGCCTTTATTTCCTCAATCAATTTGTCCGTTCCTGCGACTTTTTCCATTGGCGGTCTTCCAATTTTACCTGATAAGCTGGTTTCTGTTCCCTGCACTTCCTCCTCCTCTGCAATTTCTGTGATTTTTGCAGTAATCTCCTTTGCCTGTTCCATGTTCTTTACCCGAACATCCACTTGCGCTTCTGCATCCGGGGCGACGGTATTGGAAGAGATGCCGCCGTCAATTAAGCCCACATTGACCGATAAGCCTCTCTCGTAATCATTTAAATCATGAAGTTTAACTACTTTATGTGCCAGTTCATCGATGGCGCTTCGTCCTCTTTCGGGTTCAACTCCGGCATGGGCACTTTTTCCTTTAACATCAAAGATAAATCTTCCAATTCCCTTTCTTTCTGTGACTATGCCGTCATCGGGCCTTCCGGATTCAACGACAAGTGAGAATTTTTTTCCTATCGACGCCTCTTTAATAATGGCTTTTGATTTTCGTGATCCGATTTCTTCATCACTATTAAAAATCAGGTGTACATTTTTATATGCGTCCGAGCCTCTTTCCTTAAGAAGTTTCAATGCGTACAAAACAGATACATGGCTTGCCTTTTCATCACTCACTCCCGGTCCATAGGCTTTATCCCCAATCATTTTAAATGGGCGTTTTTCTGCTTCTCCCTCAGGAAATACAGTATCCATGTGGGCAATAATGATGATTTTGGGGTCACTATCCTTTTCAGCTTTTATCTCCAGATGGTCTCCATACTGTGATTCACGGTGAACAAGAACATCCATATCCAAATCCTCAAATTCCTTTCTCAAAACAGCGCCAACCTTGTCCACTCCTTCTTTATGATAAGAGCCGCTGTCTATATTCACCAATTCCTCAAGCAAGTTCATCATTTCCGGCATTTTGTCTTCCAAATACGCTTCATATTGATTCAATGAATTCACTCCTTTTCAAATAATCACAGGGTTAAGCTTCGTTAATTCCAATGGCTGATCCTGGCCTGCTTGAATCAGCAGCACCATGCAGCTTACCAGTTTTGTGATCCATAAGGATCGCCTGGACATTCCCAATGGGTCTGTCCGTATCATCAAACTGAAATCCCATTTTGCGGAGCTTGCCAATTTCACTTTGGCCAATACCTTGTTCAGACCAGACATCTGGTCCTACACTGTTATAAATCCTGGGTTCTTCAATTGCATCTTTTATATCCATTTCAAAGTCGAGAATATGGCTGATAACTTGTGAAACTGAAGCAACAATAGTAGGTCCGCCAGGAGAGCCCAGCGTTAAAACAGGCACCCCATCTTTGAATACTATTGTAGGCACCTTCGCGCTGACCGGCTGTTTATTTGGTGCCAGGCTATTAATATGATCTGGTTCCGGTGTAAAATCCGTCAAATCATTGTTCAGCAAAAATCCGTACCCTGGTACCATGATGCCTGAGCCCATAATATGCTCATTCGAAGACGTGCAGGCTGCAATGTTCCCCCATCTGTCAGCAACAGTAAAATGCGTAGTATCTTTTCCTGTTTGATGCACTTTTACTTCGCCCTTGGGACGATCGCTGCCCTGGAACTTCCAGGGGTTGCCGCAGTCAATTTCCGGATTTCTCGATTTCCAGTCAATCTTTCCCCGCCGTTCTTCTAAATACTCTTTTTGAAGCAGGCCTTCAACCGGAATTTCAGAGAAATTAGGATCTCCCATATAAGCCAGCTTATCAGTGAATGCTAATCTCATTGCCTCTGAGAATAAATAATACTTTTCCCAGGAAGATGCTTCATACTTGTTAAGTTCAAACCCTTCCAGTATTCCTAAAAGCTCCAGCAGTGCGATCCCTCCGCCATTAGGTGGTCCTGGAACGGCAATTTCATAGCCTCTGTATGTTCCCAATACCGGTTCTTCAATTGGAGCGCGATAGTTTTGCAGGTCCTGTTTCGTCATAATACCGCCCTGATCCTTAAGCGTGTTAATGATGACATCTGCAATTTCGCCTTCATAAAGTGCTTTGATCCCTTTCTTTTGCAGTATTCTAAGAGTCTTTGCCAGGTCTTTGTTTCGAACCCAGTCTCCCTTTACTAACGGAACTCCTTCCGGCATAAAAAGCTTCTTTGCCTCTTCCCCTATTCTGATATGGAGAATTTCGATGACTTCGTCCCATTGCCAGTTCACCCTGAAGCCTTCTTCAGCCAGTTTAACAGCAGGTTCAATCAGGCCCTCCAGCGGCATTGTCCCAAACTTTTGATGCCCTTCATCCATAGCCTTCATGATACCGGGAATGCCTACTGACTTGGCATCAATGGTCTGCTGAAAGTAAGGAGTAATTTCTCCTTTTTTATTTAAGAACTGATCTTTATCTGCCCCTGAAGGAGTCTGTGAATGGCCGTTGATCGCCTTTGTCTTTTTTGTTTTCTGATCAAAATACACGACATATCCGCTTGCTCCTATGCCAGTGTTAAACACTTCAACTACACTAAGAGCAAATTGAATGGCAACAAGGGCATCCATGGCGTTGCCGCCGTTTCTTAAAATTTCCGCACCAGCTTCTGTTGCTTCATGAACCGCAGAAGCAGCCATCCCATGAGTGCCAGTCGCCTTCTGCCGCTTGTCCTCAGTGTCTCTTGCCATATGCCTGGTATCTACCTTATCCATTAAAATCCCTCCTATAGGGGTACCACCCAAATCTCATTCGCATCTCTTAAAAGATTCTAAAATCTGCTTTTACTTTTAAAAGCTTTTAATTTCTTGTACCCGGCTAAAAATAGCTGAAACATACAAAAAAAGGCACCGGACCTTAAGCCATTTTGATGACTATAGATCCGGCTACCTGTTATTAATAAATCTTTTATGTGAAATTAGAATCTAAAAGCTGGAGCAGCTGATGCCAGGTCTGTACTCGAATGCCGGAAGGTTTTCCCGGGGAAAATTTTATATAATGGAGTGCATGTATTAATCAATCACCGGGTGAATTCTCAGGAATCAGTATTTGGCCCGCCTTTCCAACCTTAAGCAGTGTCTGCAAAATGGCCATAGATAAGCTTCCCGTCTGATATGGCTTTATGAAGTAATCATGTGCTCCCAGTGACAGGCCTTTTTCTTTTTCATCCAAGGCCGTTGAGATAATAATTGGAATATGACTGAGCACTTCATTTCGCTTCAATATCTTCATAATACTCCATCCATCAAGACCTTCATCGAGCATGATATCAAGAACAATCGCATCAGGAAGGTGATTTTCCATATACGCCAGGGCATCCCTTCCGGTATTGAAATGCTTCGCATGCAAATTGTTTTCCGTAAGTTCCTGAATAATCAGTTCTGCCAGGCTTTGATCATCTTCAATGACCAGCACCTCATAGCGTCTTCCGCTTTGATGAATGTTCTCATCCAAACCGTGGGAAGGCTTATAGACAGCGGGAATGGAAACTCTGAAAGTACTTCCTTCCCCGTACTTTGAAAAGACATTTATATCTCCATCATGCGCCTTCACACTTTCCTGGACGATTGAAAGTCCCAGCCCCGTTCCGCCAATCCTCCGCCTATCTGAATTATCCACTCTATAAAACTTGTTAAAAATATCCCCTGCTTCATTTTCCGGAATCCCTAGTCCATGATCTTCCACTTCAATATGAAGCAAGCTGTTTTCCTCGAATAATCTTATATAAACAGGGCCTCCAGAGGGTGAATATTTGATGGCATTGCTTATTAAATTGGAAAATACCTGTTCAATTTTGCAGGAATCACCGAGAATGACATCATTTCCACTAAATGGTTCCAAAATAATCTTGTGAACATCCGTCTGCACCTGCTGATTATCTATTACTTTCTCAATAATAGGGAGAAGCTCAATATATTTTTTTTCGTACGTTTGTTTACCGGATTCCATCCGCTGGACATCAAGAAAATCATTGATCAGGGAAGTAAGCCTCTTGGCTTCATTTAATATTGTCATCAAATATTTCTTCTGCTTTTCCCCCTTGAGCTCCCGGTTCAGCAGAAGCTCCGAGAAACCTAAAATGCTGGCAAGCGGTGTTCTCAATTCATGGCTGACGGTGCTGACAAACTCCGATTTCATTTCATCTACTTTAAATTCCTTTGTAATATCCCTGTGGACCAATACAGTTCCAACACACTCATTATTCTGATAAAGATCTTCACAGTACATCTGGAAGACTTGTCCACTATCCTTTGTTTTGTAAACAAACGTTTCCCCGCTGGATGTTTCACCATTAAAGGCCCGCCAGATGAATTCGGTAAAACCATCTTCATCCTCTACCTGCTGTTTTAGAAGTACGCTCCACTTATCCCAGCTCAGTCCAACAATCCCTTCAAAACCACCCTCGCAGTGGAACATTTCGCAAAGCTGTTTGTTGACCTGCAGGATGCAGCCGTCCCTGTCAACATACTGCAGACCTTCCTTTACAGTGTTGAGGATATCCTGGTTCAATTTTCTATTAGCTTCAGAGTTTTCATAAGAACTGATTTTATCGAGCGACAACCCAATCTGTTTTGATAGTGCCGAATATTCATCCATATGCGTCTGTATAAAAGGAAACCCGTATCTGGTGAACACCATGACAGCAGTAACCTCTTGATTTGAAGAAATAACCGGCAAATAAAGGTCATAGCCGAAAATGGTTCTTTCATGGTAGCCTTTCTCTTCTTGAAGCAATTGTCTCTTAACAGCAAAACCTTCTTTTGTTTGTTTCAGCCTCTCAATTAATCCGCTTCTCAAATGATTCTTGAACTGTTCTACTCCCAAAGATGAAATGCCAAATGAAGCAGATTCATCATTTTCAAGCATCACAATTAACCCGCAGTCCGCTTCAATGACATTGGACATTTTCATCACAATGCTCACCAGCACTTCCTGTTTTTGCAGCGAATTGGAAATGCCATTGATCAATTCATTCCGGCGCTCAAGTTTTCTCTCATTTGATCGCATGGTTCCCAGGGCATCTTCCAATTCTTCCCTCTGTGCTTGAAGCTCGTCCTGCTGGGCAAGAAGCTCCTCATTTTGAGCAAGCAAATCCTGCTCTTTTTCCTGCAGGGTCATCACCATTTTTCGAAAGGCAACAGACAAGACTGCCAATTCATCCATCCTATCCTGCCCTACATTCAGTTCCGCCTTACCTCCCCTGGCAATTTCTTCAGCAGCGTTGGCAAACTGAGTAAGCGGCTGTCCTACCTGCTTGAACATAATCCGGATCATCCGGAACAGGATGATCAGAATGACAACAAGAAAAAGAAAAAAACCTGTTTGTATATAGGATTGTTTTTGGATTAAATCCTGAACCCTGCCGTTCAGCTCATCATTCAGGTTTTGCAGATAAACCTGAATATCATCCTGAAAGGAATTAATCCTTGCAGTAGCTCCGGAATCTGCCATTTTAATGATTTCTTCCATACGGCCTGCTTCAAAATATTCGATGGATACGGGAAGTCTTTCAATGAAATAATAATCTGCAAATTCATCCATTTCCTTCCCAAAGGCTTTGTCCTCCTTGGTTGAAGCAATGCCATTGTATTCACTGATAAGCTTTCTGATCTTAGGCCTTAAGGCAGTAGCCTGGTTTTTTAATTCAGAATTCCCAAAGGCGAAATAGCCTCTGACATCAAAAAAGACGAGATTGAAGTTATGGTCAATTTGCTGAACAATTTCTTCTTTTTTTACAAGCTTTTCGCGTTCTTTGTAATAAGAGCTGTTTATTTGCTCTTGCAGCACAGTTAAAATACTGGTTCCCGCCAGAAAGAGAAGGACGAATACTCCCATAAGTGCAACAATCTGCCTGGTCAAGCTCTTTTTTATAAAATGATTAAGCTTCATCTACTATTTCTCCAACCTTCTCAAATAATTGAAGAGGGCTGAATGGTTTAACAATGAAATAATCGGCCCCTGCCTTTAAAACCTCTTCCTGTTCATTTTGCTGGCTTTTGGCAGATAACATTAATATTTTCACTTCTTTGTTAAGAGCCTGCTCACACCGGATTTTCCTGATGACATCAAGACCGGTAAGTACAGGCATCATATAATCCAGGATGACCAAATCAAATTGCTTTTTTTCCAGCAGCTTCAGGGCTTCTTCTCCATCTTCAGCTTCATCGACTTCAAAATCCCCATCTTCCAGAGTGTCAGCAATAAGCATGCGCAGAATTTCTTCATCCTCAGCAATCAATATCTTTTTCATTTACTTTCTCTCCCGACTCTATGGAGTCAAATATTTTTTTCATAATATGATAGGACTTTTTAAGCCTTTCATGGTAATCTGGCTCCTCCCACAGTTCCCAGGAATAATAGGCAGAATCTTTTCCATGGAGCACTCCATCATGCATCTTTGGAAAAGAATCCAGGATACCTTCTCTGTCCGCCGACACTGCACTAATTCTTAATCCCTCAATTGTTTGGCTGCCTGCGAGACCTTCGCTCCATAGATCCCCAAGTATTTCTTTTTGGCTGGGATCCTTCATATTTAGCAATGCCCAAGGAAGTCTGATCTCCATTACTTTATTACTCTTGCTAACACTTATATCGGTTAATGAATTGAAGTTTTCATGAGCAGGATTTGCATTCCCAAACTGTAATTTTCCTGTCTCATAGGACTTGAATGGTTTCGTTTCCCCAGTTGATGGTATAGTTAATTCCTTATTCAGTGCTAACCTGATAGGATGAAAGACTCCATTATCCTTTTTATCGGCATAGCTTTCATTCGGAATCATATTCAGCATATGGCTATAATGATAGTAGAAAGTATCATAATAGCTATCTATTAAAAGCCTGGAATTATCCTGCCCGCCTATTTCTGCCATAAAGTCAACTCCGAAGTCCGTTTTGACCTTTCCTGTCTGAACCGGAATCGAAGTCTGTCCCTGCTCTGCAATGGTATCGATCAGCAAACGGGTGGTCTCATTCTCTAAGTCAATGGGACGGTTATAATCCAGCCGGATATATAAGTGTTCCTCATCAGAACGAACATACATATCCTTCAAGTAAGAATTCTCACTCCCGGAACTGTAGACAGGTTTCGCACTCAGCTTTTTCCAATCACCTGTATTGCCATCCACATATATTCCAGCTTCATTTTTACCAGGCTCAAAGCTCAGCAGGCCGAAATGCTGTTCATTTGTTTGCCTGTTCGACCAGTATGGACGCCTGTCAGGATTATCATAATCCATCGTATTCCAGGTTCGCTTGAACCATTCATCCTGCCAGGAAAACACAAGGCCGCCGGCATATCCTTCTGAAACGATGGACTCAAACAGCCGGCTGTTTATTTTTCCTTGCTCTTCCTCGGAGTGAAATCCCTGATTCATGCCTCCTACGTTCTCATGGGTCATCCCCCTGGACGAAGGGACTCCGAATTCCGCTACCATAACAGGCATCTCGTGGACAGCGATTAAATCATGAAGGTAGCCTGCATAATTATTCCTTTCCCCTTTTGAATCGATGTAATTGACATACTTCTCTTCATAGTTAAGGAAATCAGGGTAATATGGATATACATGATAAGAGGCAAAAAGGCCAGCGTGAAACTTATCTGTCCTCTGTATATGATTAGGGTTTACAGAAACCATATCTTCTTTAACCGACGGCTCTGAAGGATGTTCCAGAAGATCGGTTGTTACCCAGTTGGTAAAACTCATTGAATGCTGCCATTCGTAGCTCGCGGTTTCATAATTCACGGCATAGTCCATCATTTCAGCAAGCCAGATTTCAAAAGGACTGGCATTAGCCGTTTGGAAATATGCCCCGGAGAATTGCTGCCGGCCTTTATGTTTATCATTCGTTCCTGCGACCGCTTCTGGATCCCACTCAATTCCAACCATAAAACCCAGCACATAAGGGGAAATATCGTAAGTATATTTACCTGAAGCATGGCCAGTCCTCTCTTTAATAACAGCCTTACCATGGATGATATCAATCATTTTCTTCATTTCACTTTTAAAATCATCGGTTACAGCATCTGAAAAAGCATCCTGTTCCTTAACCAATGTTTCTTCATTGACCCAGACACCATGGAATAAAAATAATGGTTTTTCCGCAATCTGATTATATTTATGAAATGCTTCATAAAACGCTGGGGGATGCAATGTGTATATCCTTATGGCATTGGCATTCATATCGCCAATTGCTTTAAACCAGCGAAAATACTCAGCTTCAGTAATTCCTGTTTCCCCTGGGAAATTGCCAGGCTTGGCAATTCCCATATTGACCCCTTTTATAAGCAGATCCTCCCAGGTGCCATTTTTCAGTATTTGTATATAATCTTCACTTGTATGGCTATTGAATTGTATACCATTGGTCTCAGCTATTTCTGGGGTAAATTTGCTATTCGTTAGCTTCGGCTTTTCCTGCAGCACCTTTTTCATCATTGGGACGTACGCTTCCCAGTAAAAAGAATCATTGGCACTAAAATGTTCTTTCCACTTGGCCAGTCCTCTCGTATTATAAATATTTGGAACTTCTGCTTCATCAGCATAATCGCCTGCAAAATAATAGGAAGAATAGGCAGCGTTTTTGTGCTGAATAACAGCTGGGAAGGTGTCAGGAATTCCAGCATTCTGCAGCTTGCTTTTTCCTGTTTTAGTAAGAGGCAATGAATAATCCGCCAGTACTTCATCCGGATTTCTTGCCTCGATCACATCAAACCAATATCGATAGGGCGCTCCCCCCTTCTTTCCGAAGAAATCCTCGCCCTTATCAGTAATGCGAAACTCAACCCCTTCACCTTCCAATTCACTTTCATCGACGACAACAACGTAATCATTCGAGTTCACAAATACGAGACCGGGACCTTTAAGACCCCAATTTCCGTCTCCATAGTGTTCCTTTACCCAAATAGGAACCTCGCTGCTGGATAGGTCAGGGAAATACCTCCCAATCCACCCGCTCCAGCTGATATTCAATAAATTGGTCAATCGGTGCCGGGCCTCATCTGATGAAGGGCTTGCAAACGTATTGAATTCTGCAATGAGTGTTTTCCCTTTGGATGAAACTAAAGTTTCCTCCAGCTGGATAACCTCCTCCTCCTGCAGCCCGCCATATAGATTAGAAGAACGTTCTCCCAATGGATTGCTTCCATAGAATTCTTCCTCATAAACCCCATACGTGTCGGCAAGGTAAAGAACCTGATATTTATCAAGATTGTCCGGTAATGGCTTAATTTTATATTCATTTTTCATTCCTGGTTTAAAACCGCTGTAATCAGCCTCCATACTGTATCGGTTTCCATCTGATTTGATATATTTTTCATTATTTAAAATCCATATAAGTCCCTTATGCTCCCGATAAGAGTCATCCGGCACTGTTTTGTCCAAAATAAACACATTCAGTTTTTGATCCTGCTTTAGCCACCATGACCAGAAAGGACTGGAAATAACGGTCAGCACGGCAAAAACAAACAGAAAAACGGCTGTTTGCCCTTTGGTAAATTGTCTCATCCGGAAACACCTTTTCTTTTCATTTCTCCCCAGCTTGTATCGCCTTTGACCAGCTGCCATATTCCTTCACATCTCCAAAAAACCGTCAAAGGCCGGTACCATAACGTTTCAGTCAATGAATAGAAAAACAGTTTGATTAAATCAGAGATCTTTGGAAATTTCCTCAAGCTCCATTCCTCAAGCAAAACGGCAGCCATGGAGAAAAGTGAACCATATAAACACGATAGCAGAAAAATCAGGATTGCAAACTCAAGATAGATACCACCCAAAAATAGGGAGATAACCACATAAATGTATCCCAATAATTCAACTATCGGGCCCAAAAACTCTACTATCCAAAAGTATGGAAAGGATATAAACCCTATCGGGCCGTATCTTGGATTAAAGGTCATTTTCCTGTGTGTCCACAGGCTTTCAAATAATCCGCGATGCCACCTTCTCCTTTGTCTTCTTAGGTAGGTCATGCTTTCCGGAACTTCTGTCCAGCAAACAGGGTCAGGGACATAGACGATTTTTTTCTTTTGCTTTTTATCTCTGATAAGCCTATGGAGCCTTACGACCAGCTCCATATCCTCGCCAACTGTATTGGTTTTATAGCCACCCGCTTCAATGACCCATTGCTTGGAAAAAACACCGAAGGCTCCAGAAACAATCAGAAGTAAATTATGCCGGCTTAACCCAATCCTTCCCATTAAAAAGGCCCTTAAATATTCGATTATTTGCATGATTACCAAAGGCTCCCTGGCTAAGCCAACCTTTAAAATATTTCCGTCCTGTATTTCACAGCCATTCGCGATCCGAATGCTTCCGCTCGAAGCAATCACTTCCCCATCAGAATCCAATATTGGCTTCATTACCTTTAAGAAAGCATCCCTTTCCAGTACAGAATCTCCATCCAATGAACAAAAATAAGGATAATGGGAAAAGTTAATCCCTGCGTTCAACGCATCAGCTTTTCCTCCATTCTCTTTGTCTATTAAAAATAGATTTGGAAGAGAAGCGGACTGATAAATTTTTTTAACAGACTTTGTTTCAACCTGCTTCCTGACGGCTGCATTAATTTCCTTCATTTGATAATGTGTAATCATTTTTTCTATGGTGGCATCTTTTGAACCGTCATTGACAACGATAATTTCAAAGGAAGGATAGTCTATACTCAAAAGGGAGCGTACACTGGCAACAATCCCCGCTTCTTCGTTATATGCTGGAACAATGATGGAAACCGGTTTTGCGAAGGATTCATTCATATATTCGTCAAATGACTGATTCCGGTCCAGCAAATATTCCTTTCTTAGCTGAAATACAGAGATTAATAAAATAATTGAGTAGAAACTGATGACCAGCACCATAAAGACTGCTATAAATGCAGCAAATCCGACCAATATATTTCCCCACATCAGAGCCATAATCAACCAAATTCTCCTTTATTCATCCATTCCCAGGCCATGTCCCTTGCATATGAATCATTCGAGGTATCCAGTACAATCTGCAATTCTTCCTTTCCATCAGGAAACATCATAATGGATTGTCCAGCCTGAGATCGCACCCACCAGGAACGATCATGGAGAAGGTCAAGCAAATGCGGCATCAGTTTCCGTTCCTTTAGGGATCCGAAGAGTTTTGCAGCCATCATCCTTTCCTTCCAATCCTCGGAATGACGTAATTTCAGGTAGGGTGTTATGTCCTTAACCACCCCTAATGAAGAAAGTGCCTTTACTGCTCTTAAACGAGTCTCTCCATCATAGCTGGCATAGACTGACTCAATGAAATGCAAATATCTTAATTCTTTTCTTATTCCAGCGGCATCTATTATGGCATATTTCAATTGGTTTACAGCCCTATGAAAATCTGTAATTAAAAGACTGAACAAGTTTTCATTCAGCCGGAGGATGATATTTCTTAATTCACCGTCCGATAGATTTTCACTATTATACAGAAGAAGATCAGTAATTCCTTCGAATTGAAATGCCGCAAGTATCCTCAAGGATTGTACCCTTTCATCGTGTGATATTCTCTCTTCAATGGCTGCCTCCAAAACTTGAGGCTGTAATTGAATGAAATGAAGATCTTCGATATTGTAGAGAGCATTCATTCTAATGCTCCACCTTCTGCTTTTTAACTGTCTCTGGAAGTAATTTCTCAGGTTCCTGTCAGCAAACTCCCTAAGTTTCCTCGTTTCCTCTTCTCCTGTTAAATTGGCTGCGAACTTAGACAGAACCTCTTCTGCAGCCTTCTTTTTTATATCATTATCCAAATGAAAGTGCCTGCTTGTCTCTCCCTCAGCTATATATGCAAAGATCAGCGGACTAAGCGTTTCAATGCATTCATTAATTTTCCTGCGCTTTCGATGCTCCAGCCATTTTCTTATGACCAGGTACATAAGAATCAGAAGCAGCAATCCTGAAATGACAGCAGCTGATAGACCGAGAATGTATATTTCATTCTTCAGCATCTAGGTCAGCCTCTTAATTAAACGCTGAATTCGAGCTTCCAGTTCTGTAAGACTAAATGGCTTTGTCACGTAATCTTCAGCTCCAAGCTTCAATGCACGGGCAATATCCTGCTCACTTTTTCTCCCTGTCAGCATAAGAACATGAATGTCCTTGGCTCTCTTCGACTTTTTCATTTCCTGCATAACCTCAAGACCATCCATTACAGGCATAATCCCATCAAGAATCAGAAAATGAGGGCCCTTTTCTTCTATTCGATTCGAATGAAGAAATTTCCGGCCGTCTTCAAAGACCTGGATATCCAGTTCTGCATGATCGAACTCCATATTGCTGAGGACCTTTGTTAACATCATTCTTATTATCGAATCATCGTCAATAACGGAGACATATAGTTTTTTCTTATGCTGTGCAATTGGATCGGCTTTACCGCATTCCACTCTTGCTCTTCCCTCTTGTTTTGCTTCATATAAGGCCTGATCAGCTGATCTGACAATCGTTTCTTTCTCTATCCCCGGCTGATCGACCATAATAACTCCTGCAGAAAAAGTAACGCTAAATGAATTGCCTCCCTGTTCAAATCGTTTTTCCGAAAACCCTTTTAATATCTTTTCAAGGGCTATTTTGCTTTCGGCTTCTGAAGCGCCAGAAAATAAAATGACAAATTCCTCGCCGCCATAACGGAACACATAATCTGTTTGGCGGACATTTTCTTTTAAGTACTTTGCAAATTCAGCAAGGACTATATCACCTGCCGGATGGCCATAAGTATCATTAATTTTTTTGAAAAAATCAAGATCAAGTATAGCCAGTGAAAATGGCCGATGATTTCTTGATAATTCATTCATAAATACTACTAAACTGTCATCAAAAAACCTTCTATTATATACTCGGGTTAATTCATCTATCATTGCAGATTGATCGAATAATTTCTTATTCGCTAAGTGCCGTTCTACCTTTAAGAGAAATTCCTCTAAGTCAATTGGCTTGGATATAAAATCATCTGCACCCATTTTATAAGAGGTTAACCTAGTTTCACGATCGTTGTTTACACTGATCATAATCTTTGGAATATACTTATTTCGAGTATGTTTCTGTAAAATTTCTAATAACTTAAAACCACTTTCCTTTTCCAAATTTATATCCACAATTAAACAATCTGGACGATGATCATAATACTGCTCTGTTGCAACTTCCAGCTCAGTACTGGCAATAACCATCCAGCCCTTGCTTTCGAGTGCATCCTTCAGAAGGATCAGCATTGAAATATCATCATCAATCAGCTGAATAAGAGGGGCATTTTCCACCCTTATCGGAGCCTGCTGTTTTAATGTGCTTTCAAAATGCTCATATTCATAGCTCATCTCAATCAAATCGAATAGATAATTTCTTAAAGTTTCCTTATCCCAATCCTCTTTATCTTCCATATTATCAATATCCGATATTAGATTATCTGCCAGCTGATGGAGCCCTGTGAGCTGTAACGTTCCAGCAGTACCCTTTATGGAATGCAGGAACCTGTATACCTCTTCACTTTTTGTGGACTCAGACATATTACCTTCAAACCATGCTGTAATCTGCCTTTTTATTTTCTCAAATAATAGAACTTTATATTTTTTCAGCTCCATTACCTACACCTCGTTTATAAAAGTAGCTAGTGGCTGGTCAAAGTGACTTTATGTATTCTTCAATTAGACACTAAACCTTTTTATGATAATTAGTAATTGTAAAATAACAAATATCTTCCATCTCTTTAGTCTAAATCATTAATAATAGGCTTTCAAACCTGGATGTACTTTATATATCTGTCTCTTCCTGCAGGAACATCAAAGAAGTGATCCTCTATCCAAGAATTTCAGCTGGAAAATACAGGTTCTGTACAAATAATGAATTAGCGGATTCAATATACTATAGATGATAAGGATATTAAATGTAAATAAGCTTTAGATTTTTAAAAGCAATTAATTTTTCTGCCCAACAGATAATACATATTATAGGTGTACCTGGAAATATCAGCTTTTTTACTGCTCCTCAAAATTATATCTAAATATCTCATCTAAAAAGGTAAAAACCCAACTCAATGGCGTGAACTGGGTTTTTACCTTTTTGGTGTACCTGGAGCATAGTAATAGGGCGGCACCTTCAGCCATCCTCGCTTCCTCATCAAAGTTTTTAAAGTTCCGCCAAAGATCGTCCATTCTAAAAAGAACTCAGTCCACATATTGCCTACATCATTACGTACGGAGTCTGCTTGTCCTTTGGCACAGGCAGTGGAACATGTCACTAACTTAAATGCGACCCCATTGGTAATTTCTTCATCAGTCAGCTTAACTCCTAAAGGAACCTCATTTGGAGCAGAATTAGGTTTTGCTGATGTTACATCAGGTAAAGGAATTCCTTCTTTTCTCATAAACTTGCTTAATCTCTTGACTTGTGACTCACATATTTTTACTACATCAGTAAGCATTTCTTTCACTTCGTCATCTGTAGTCGTGTTTAATCCAATTTCTTCGTATCGTATAAATTCCTCCACCAAAGTTAAATACGTCCACAAATCCCCAACTTCAATTACGTGCAAGGGGGATTTAGGTTCATTGGTATTATCAAACGCAATTCTGAGCATATTAAAATTGCTTCTAAAGGATTAGGCATTTTTTTTACCTCCTATATTGTATATGTTGTCTATAGACTGAGAAAAAATGCATAGCCTTCGTTAGATTCTCACCTTAATTAGCATAGCAGAATCAACTTGCGAAGCTTAGCAAAGAAGAATGAATGACCGGTAAGCTAAATGATTTAAATCTAATTAGAAAGAATGGGTGATTGGACATGGCATTTGAAAAAGGACTGGCCAAGTCTGAACAAGCATACGAACAATTTACGGAGATAAGCACTGCATTCGCGGATATAGTGAAGAACGAATTTATTACTACGTGGCAATGGTGGGCTGGACTTGCTTTGTTTATCATTCCCTGGCTGATATGGTTAAAGTATAGGAAGAAAGATAGCACCGGGCGTCTTCTCTTAGCTGGATTATTAGTCATCATATTGTCTCTTATTATCGATTTAGCTGCATTATCTATGGGGTTATGGTCCTACCCTATGATCATTATTCCCCTGGCACCATTTTTATTTTTGCCGTATCACTTTTCATTAGCTCCAGTCGGAGTAATGTTTGCCCTTCAAATAAAGCCTAAAATGAATAGCTTGTTTAAAGGAATAATCTTCTCTGCCATTGGAGCTTTTGGAGGAATGAATTTTTTTAATGCCATCGACTTTTATAATCCAAAAAACTGGTCTACTTTATATGATTTTATCATCTTTCTCACTCTTTACTACAGCGGTTATTGGATAACAAGAATAGATAGTTTTCATGGGCTGGAAAATGGATCAGGAAAAAAATAAAAGACTTTCCTTTTTATTAGAAAGTCTTTTTTTGCTATTGGTTTACAAATCATAGCTGCTGTTTAACATCCGGTATTGTTACGGTATCCCCTGGCGATTCCCCAAATGAAGTAAGGCTTTCGGCAATCAGGAATTGGGCAGAGTAGTAAGTAATCATAATAAACACATCTGAATATACAATGTCTGAAACAAACATATTCCATGAAAGAATTGAATCAGAGATAACAAACAAAATGCTTCCGGCAATGGCCCGCTTGTTCCCGCTTAGGATGGCTGATAACGCCATTAATGAAATGACCAGCATGTAGGCAAAAACCGGGATCACTAATGCATCATTTCCTTCTTCAGATAAGGAAGCAATCAGCTGGCTGCCAATGATCAAAGAATAGAAGCCTATCGGGATTATGGCTGCCAGGCGGAGCTTCGTCATGCGTGACATTTTCAAGAATCCAGTCAAATAAAATAGATGCCCAACAAGAAAAGCTCCAAGCCCAGCTGCAAACGATACAGCAATAAATCCATCACCAAGCATGCAGAAAAACAGGCCAATAACGACTAAACGCAATGCCGGTGCAGGGCTGGCAGCGAGTCTTCGGTATGCATAAACAATAATGAGCACCATTGGAATCAGTTTAAAGGTAATTTTGATTGCCAGAGGCTCAGGAGGAACAATGAAAATATATAAGACAGCCATCAGTCCAATTAAAATAGGAATGAGTAGATTTTTCAAAAGTAATCCATCTCCCTGTGTCCGAATGTAAGTTGTCCTTTGATTAACAGGTATTAAACCCGTTCCAGCTTTTTAAAAGGCTTTGGGGGAAATTCAACACGGATTTCATCTCCTGGCTTCACTTCTCCGCTATTCAACACGATTCCCATAATACCAGCTTTTCTAATGAGATTTCCATCTTCATCCTTCTCTACCACTGCTTTTAAAAGCCCAGGCTGAAATTGATCGATTTGAGCACAGGGATTGCGCAGTCCTGTTATCTTGATCACAGCAGAATGACCCAAAAATAGGATTGTGTTTACGGGCAATTCAAGAAGATTGATTCCGGCAGTTGTAATATTTTCACCCATTTGGCCAGGTTCAATAGGGAAACGGCCTGCTAACTCCTCAAATAACTCACTGTGGATTAAATGAACCTGTCTTAGATTCGGCTGGTCAGGGTTTTGTATCACTCTTGATCGGTGTTTAACTTTTGAACCAAAATGGGCATCCCCTACAACCCCTAAACCCTTCACCAGTTTTATGATATTTTGATTTTTTTTACTGAAAGTATGCTTTTTGCTTAAGCTTACCGCTATAACTGTACCCACAAGTAAAAATTTCTGTATTTCATCCTGCATTTATTCCACACTGCCTTCCTTTTCTTTAGACTCCTGTTACTTATTTATTCCATAAAGAATTAATTAGTCCTTCACTCCTTCAACATTGTTTGATAAACGATAAGTTAATGATTAATCCTTGCTCAATATCCTTATAAAATCACACATATAAAAATAAGAAATTAGGAAATATAGAAATAACTAACTCGCAGCTAAAAGGGGTTCATTTGCCGTGGAGGAAAACCGGATAAAAGAATTCGATGATATTGTCAAAATGGCTAAAGAGGGACAAAAAGCTTTAAATGATTACTGGGTGGAATACAGTATTTACACTTCTTTTGAATACTGGTTTATGGTTATGCTATTTATTGTTCCTTTACTTGTTTTATTTTTCAAAATTGATAAAAGAAAATTATTTTTTATGGGTTTTTACGGTTATAGTATTCATATGCTTTTTGGCTATATCGACTTGTACAATAAAAATTCCGGGCTGCTGAATTATCCTTTTCCAATGATTCCAATGATTCCAGGTTTATCCCTTGACTCAAGTTTCGTTCCTGTTACATTTATGCTCGTTTATCAATGGACATTGAATCATAAAAAAAATTACTACGTTTATACTGTACTGACTTCTGCCGTTTTAGCTTTTGTTTTTAAGCCTCTTCTTATAGGTCTCGGTCTTTTCAAGCTATATGGAAACACGAATTATTTTTTTCTTTTTGCATGTTACCTGATTGTAATTATTTTAGCTAAGGTGATAACGGACGTTTTCTTATGGACAGAGCGTAAATTTAGTAATCATGATCAATCACATTAAACGTGGAATCCCGGTTGTGCAATAATACCCCCTGCCTTTCTGAGACTTTGGATGGAGTAAGATTTACATAAAAAATGCTGCCGTAATGGCAGCATTAACTTTTTATGGGAGATAATAAGGCCGTTTGCAGAACATCATTAACCTTCCAACTCAGTTAAGTTCCGATTATTCTTTAATCGATCCAATAATTTAATAAACCCAACAAAACCTCTAATAGTGAATAAGGTAAAATTCACACTGCCAAATGTATGGAAAATGGACCATTTCCTCCACTTGAATAGGCTTGTGTTTTTCTCAAAGTACCATTGGCCGATGCTCATTGGGACACTGAATATCAAACTTTTGAGAAAGATATTTCTTAAATTGTCATTGTAAGAAATCTTAACCCAAATCACACTTAAAAGCGGGAAAAACAAAATATCATAAATCAGGTTCGTTTTAAAAATTCTTGAAAAAGGGCGGACTGGATATTCAACTCTTTTCGTTCCAACAACATAGGCATCAATCAGAGTGGCAAGAACGCCTTTGGAGAAAAAAATAACTAAAGTCTCCCTCATTTTTTTCCCTTTAAACAAAAATGGAACTGAACAAACACACAATCCGAGAAGCAGGTTTAATAATTTTTTCTCCATTGAACATCAGCCTTTCCTATTTCAGATATTAATAAATTCACCCATTTTGAATTTATTTATTCTTTGAACCTGTTACTTCGATTTTGCACCTAAGCTTTTTATAAAAAATAAAGCTGCCCTTTGGCAGCCGTCAATTTTCATATAGGAATTATTCATTTTAATGATGGTGATGATGCTCATAGCCATGTTCTTCTGCATACTTACGGAAATTTTCCAGATCCTGCATTCCTGTAGAAGTGCCGTCAAGGGCTTGATTCATACGCTCTAATAGCACTGTTCTCAACTTTGGATGGTACCCGAAGTACTCAGCAATATCTATGGATATATGAGGATAGCTTTCTTTAAACTGTTCGGCCATTTTGTTCATTCTTTCCATTAATATGCCGGTAAATAAGAAATATGGCAGCATGATGATTCTTTTGGCGCCGAGTTTAATGCAACGCTCCATCCCATCCTTGACGGTTGGGGTTGTAACCCCCATGAAGGCACATTCAACGGCTGATACATTTAACTTTTCCCACAGCAATCTGCTGATCTTATAAAAATCAGCATTGGCATATGGATCGCTGCCACCTCGTCCGATTAATAAAATGGCCGTATCTTCATGCGTTTGATTTACATCAAAGCCGGTTTCGGCAAGTCTTGTTTTTAATATTTCAAGAACCTCATCATGAACCCCTATCGTCTGGCCATAGGTAAACTGAATATCCGGGAAGTGCTCTTTGGCATGTTCAATTTCTGCCGGAATGTGCAGCTTGGAGTGTCCGGCATGCAATAGGATGATGGGAATGACATGGATTTCATCTGCTCCTTTTTCAGCACAAAGCTGAATTCCGTCTTCAATATTGGGGGATGCAAATTCTAAGAAGCAGGTTTCTACCAAAAGGGCTGGGTCAATGCAGTCTCTCATTTGATTGACGAATTGGCGGACTTCGTTATTCCCTGCCTCCATCCTGCTGCCATGCCCGACAAATAAGACAGCTTTTTTCATTGTTCCTTTTCCTTTCTTGTATTTATCGATTCCTTTAATGCGGTTTTCATTGCGTTTGCGTTCGCCGTGTTCCATGGAGTAAATGATTGCATCTTCTTTCACTGCTTCATGAACAATATCGCGGGCTGTTTCTTCTTGCTGGACTGAATACCAGGTTCCTTTCGGGTAATCAATGACGACGCATTTGTCTTTGCAGCGGCCGTTGCATCGGGTCCGTGATGTATGAATATGCTCGTCTAAACGGTTTTTCCGGATTTCATCGCGTATTTGCTGTGTGACTTCTTCTGCGCCTGCACTCATACAGGTTGCGCCGTTGCAGATGAGCAGGTGACGCTGCATTTGGGTTAGGTTCCAGGTTGTCATTAGGTGACCTCCTTCTATTAATTTTGATACTCTATCTTGGAATCCTGTTTAGGCTTAGTATTAAGCCCGTTGATTTCCGCTGCGGGCACTTGCTTTCCGTGGGGCGTGCGGTGAGCCTCCTCGGCGCATGCGCCTGCGGGGTCTCACCTGTCCCGCTGCTCCCACTGGAGTCAAGTGCCCTCCGCTCCAATCAACTCAGCGGTTAAATATAAATAACCGTTCAAAAGCAACGAAGTTCTCATAAACACCCAGATGTTAAAAAGCCTCCGGATAAAAACCTTTGGCCAAAACCTCAAGCGCTTCCCCAACACGAACTCCTTCAGATGCTGCCGACAGCGGCAGGATGACAAAGCGTTCGTTTTGTACGGCTGGTGTCTGGCTTAAGGCCGGGTCTTTTTTAAGGAAGTCTATTTTTTGTTTCGCTGTTGTTGAGCCATAATCAATTACTACAATGACATCTGGCTGGCGTTCTACTGCGTCTTCTTTTGAGACGGTGGCCCAGTTTCCTTTTACATCACCAAAGATGTTGTGGCCTCCTGCCATTGTGACAAGTGTGTTCATGAAGTTTTGTGTGGCGGTGAATACATCGGTTTCGCCGCTGTCGTAAACCAGGACATCCAGCGGCTCTTTTATTTCCGGCAATTGTGAAGTGATCGCATTAATTTCTTTATCCATTTGTTCAATTAGTTCTTCACCGCGTTTTTCCACCCGGAAAATGTTTGCGATGTTGCGGATGTCACTATAAATATCTTCCAGTGTGGGTGCCACTTTAACAGATGAAGATTGTAAGTAGCTATTAATGCCTAATTCCTTTAGTTCTTCACGTGTTGCAATATTTTTCTCATTGAAGGCACTTTCCCAGCCGCCATATAGAAAGTCTGCTTCTGCTGATATGACTTGTTCTTTTGATGGATATTGTTCTGCTAATACTGGAACTTTGTCGTACGCCTCCTGTAATGGCTCATAAATCTCGTTATCCAAAAATGCAGTACCAGCCATTGAATCTTCTAAACCAAGTGCCAGCATGATTTCAGTCACATGCTGATTTAATGATATAGCACGCTTGGGCGCTTCTTCGTATTCATTCACAAATCCTTCATTTTCAATAACCACTTTCTCCGTTTGCTCCGCTTGTTCACTTTTCACCTTTGCTGTGTTTGCCTCTTCTGCTGAGCATGCGGCCAATAATAATGCTGCCGCTAAGACCAGGAAAGCCCAAATTCTGCTGCTTTTCATGTTCATAGGTCCCTCGATTCCATTTAATCGTTTGTGTAAAAAAATAAATGAAGTTTTTTGGTAAATGGGTTTTTCGAAACACCCGCCTGCATATGGAAGACTTCCTTCAAAGTCTCTTCTGTCAGGACTTGCTCCGGTGTTCCCTCCATATATATAGCTCCATCGTTCATGACCAGCAACTCATCACAATACCCGGCTGCCAGGTTTAAATCATGGAGGGCCGCCACAATCGTGATCGGCAGATCCTTTACCAAATCCATTAATTGATATTGATGTTCAATATCCAGATGATTGGTCGGTTCATCCAGAATTAATATGTTTGCCTGCTGTGCCAGGGCGCGTGCGAGCATCACCCGCTTCTTCTCTCCGCCGGATAATTGGCTAAACGTGCGGCTTTCCAAGTGAAGCACATTTGCGAGCATCATGCTTTCTTCCACAATGGCAAAGTCCTCCTCGTTATCAGCGGAAAGCCATTTTTTGTACGGCGTCCGCCCCATCATGACCAAATCTTTTACCGTAAAATCAAAGAGTACCGGTGTTTCCTGACTGACAACAGCTAACTCCTGAGCAAGCTTTTTCTGCGGGATATCGAGAATATCTTTTTCATATAACGTCACTAAACCGCTCGTTTGTTTTAAATGACGATAAATGATTTTTAGCATCGTAGATTTTCCGCTGCCATTCGGTCCAATGATGCCAACGAATTTCCCTTGTTCCACTGTTATATTGATATTATTTAAGATTTGCTTGTCCGGCACTGAAAAGGACATATTTTTGACCTGGATCATCCTTATTCACCGTCCCCAAAAGAATAACGCTTTCGCCTAAGCATCCAGATAAAGAATGGGCTTCCGCAAATAGCGGTAATAATCCCGATTGGCATTTCTTCAGGCGCCAGCACCATACGTGCGGCCATATCCGCCCAAACTAAGAAAATGGCACCGATCAGGGCGCTTATCGGCAGAACCATTTTGTAATTAGACCCCACCAACATCCGCACGATGTGAGGAATAATCAGTCCGACGAAGCCAATGCTTCCGCTGACCGCGACGACGACACCGGTCAGAAGGGATACAAAGAGAATGATAAAGATTCGAAACCGGTCCAGATTAACGCCAAGTGTCGCGGCCGTTTCCTCTCCAAGCAATAAAGCATTAAGCTGCCGATAATTCATGAGCAGCAGAATAAAAACCAGCAGCAGTGAAAAAAATGGGATGCCCAGATTGGACCATTTCGCGCCTGCCAGACTGCCGAGCATCCAATGCATGACCGCTTGAATTCCGCCCTGCTGCTTGGACATCATCAGCATAAAATTAGTAATAGCGGATAACACCATGGAAACCGCAATTCCGGCCAAAAGCAGACGAATGACCGATATGCGTCCATTGACGCGCGCTAAAAAAAACACAGTCATCACCGCAAAAATGGCCCCTAAAAATGCGGCAAGAGAAATGGCATAGACCCCCAGAACGCTGAATGCACCGAGTAAAATGACAGATGCAGCTCCAACGGATGCACCTGAAGATACCCCCAGAATGTAGGGATCTGCGATCGAATTCTTCACTAATGCCTGAATGGCTGCGCCGCAAATGGCCAATGCAGCACCTACTATGGCCGCAAGTACAATACGGGGGAATCGTATATCCCAAATAATAACCTTCTGTGCATTAGAAGCATCTGTTTCTATGAATATACCCAGCTTGGAGAAGAACACTTCCCAAATAAGGCGCGGGGTAATGTTCACAGATCCTACCATCACGGCAAAAGTCATGGAAGCAAGCAGACCCGCGGCCAGTACAGCTATCAGTAATGTAAACCGCGTCCTGGTCATTTAAGCTGCACAGGCTCCCAGCTGATGATTGCCGCATGGAAAGGATAACGGTACACATATTGGCCATCCTCTTTGGAAATAAATCCTTCCAGTGAGGCTTCCACATGTGCTTGTTCAAACTGGGATGATAAGATTTTCTTGCTCCCGGCATCAACTAACTGCTGCCATGTGTCATAACGATGCTCCCGCTCAAGCTTGATCATTTCACAATCTGCATAAATGCCTAACCTGTACAGCATGTTGACGATCATGATATAATCCCTGCGCGGATATTTAATGTCATAGCCAAACTGCTCATCCAAAAGGACGTAGTGCGGCTGAATAGGTCCAGTCGTTAAGCCGATTATGGCACGCTTTTTTGCCAGCTTATTCATTTTCTTCAGTGCTTCATTCATTTCATACATCCGATAAAAGCAGTTCACCCCAACCACGACATCGTGCGGCTCCAATTGTGCTTCTTCCCATTTGCTGTGGACAAACTGGATGGGGGCATCCTCTTCAAAGTATTGCTTTAAGTAAGCGAGCACACTCTTTGAACCATCCACCAGCGTTAAACTTCTGACATCCTGGCTGAGCGGAAATGTATAGTTGCCCCATCCCGGACCGAATTCAATACAGCTTGAGTCTTCCGGGATATGCGGCTTCATTTTTCCGTAGATCTTTTTGGCATACTCATCTGTTTGCTTGTATCTTTTTTTCTTCATGGACTGCATCCAAAAGGCTTCTTCCAGCTCATCATCAACCATTCGCTCCGGCATCCTGCCATGCCAATCCAGCATGCCTTCCTTCCAGAGCTTCTCAAAATCGTATTGCAAAGGGGATTCTTTTATCATTGAAATTCTCCTCAATTTCCAAAACCTAACTGGACAAGGTCCTAAATACGCAGGCCGGCTGCTTAAAATTCCAGCCCTTTCATGGCTTTAACATCCTGTTCGGCATAATAATGTTTGGTGGCATCGATGGTTGACACTAAATCGGCTAAATCGAGAATGGCTGGATGTGCAGAACGCCCTGTGATAACCAGATGCATCGTTTTTGGACGGTTTTGAATAGCCTCTAGCACCTCAGATAATGGCAGCACATCGTCAATGGGAAACCGTGTGATGGCCAAGGCATTATTCAGTTCGTCCAGCACCAGCACATCTGTTGTTTCATCTTTTAATTCTTCTTTTATCGTCTGCCAGGCGGTCGCAAGTGCTTCGCGGTGCTCCTCCGCTGTTTTCGTCCATGTAAACCCGATTCCTAATTGCACGGTTTCAACACCAAGTTTCCTGAGGGCCAGCTGTTCACCATATGTACGTTCCGGTGATTTAATAAATTGAAAGTATTTCACCTCCATGCCGCGGCCAATTGCCCTTAATGCGACACCAAGCGAAGCGGTTGTTTTTCCTTTGCCATCACCTGTATAAACTAACAGCATCCCTTTTTGTGCCATAGAACATTCCTCCTTAAAGCCAAGTTGTCTTTTCAGCAAATGGTGTGCGCTTTTTCTCCGAAGTAATTTCTTCTGCCGGATAGCCGATGCATAGCGTCCCCACTAATTGCTCCTGGTCAGATGCACCGATAAAATCATGCAGTGCAGTTTCGTGCACCAAGCCAACGCCTCTTGTACGCCATACCATGCCTAACCCCAGCTGTTCGGCCATCAGCCACATCGACATGATGGCACTGCTTACAGCAAAGACATTATCTTTTGTCGCCCCTTCATCTCCTTCAACAATGGCGGATGTCACGACAATGATCAGGGGTGTGTTCGTGATGGCTTTCATGGAACTTTCCACTAAATGCGGCTTCGCCGGAAAGCGTTTTTGCAAGTAATCAAATGCCAGCTGCTCGTAGCGTTTTAAGCTTTCTCCCTGTATTACATAGAAATGCCATGGCTCACGCATGCGGTCATTTGGTGCATATGTGGCTGCTGCTAATAATGTCTCGATTTTGTCTCGTTCTACTTCGCGCGATTCAAAGTTTCGAATCGCACGGCGTTTTTTTAAGGCTTCTAACATAATTCATGCTCCTTTTCTATAAACCAGGCAATTTGATCCCGTATTCCAACAACATCTCCAACCAAAATCATCGATGGATTCGAGATGCCATGAATCTGGATATCCTCTGCAATCGTTTCGAGTGTCCCTGTAATCGTCCGCTGATTGGCAGTTGTGCCCCATTCAATCACAGCGGCAGGGGTTTTTCCGCTTTTGCCATTGGCTATTAAGCTTTTCGTAATGTGAGCAATATTGCCAATGCTCATATAAAAGGCCACCGTGTCAATTTGAGCAAGCGCAGACCACTTTAAAAAGTCCTGCTCTTTTTCGGCGCGGCCATGGCCTGTTACAATCGCAAAGCTTGCCGCATGATCACGGTGTGTCACAGGAATCCCTGCATAAGCAGGAGCAGCAATCCCGGCGGTTATACCAGGAACAATTTCAAAGGGAATACCCGCTTCCCGCAAAATTGCCGCTTCTTCTGCACCTCGTCCAAATACAAAAGGGTCACCGCCCTTTAAGCGCAGTACCTGCATGCCCAGGTTTGCCTGCTCCACCAGCACCCGATGGATTTCATCCTGAATCAATCCATGCCTGCCCGGCTCTTTCCCGCAATAAATCAGCTCTGCATCCGCTTTTGCATGTGTTAACATTTCCTCATTCACAAGACGGTCATATAAAATCACATCAGCCTGCTGAATGCATTCCAAACCGCGAATCGTCAATAGTTTAGGGTCACCAGGTCCCGCTCCTACAATATATACAAATCCGCTCACTGTTCTTCTCCTATCCGCTGCTGCAGCCAGGCTTCACACTTCTGTACATCGCCTTGCTCCATCCACTCCAAAACTTTAGGATCCAGAATCTCTGCCAATAGCTGCTTTTTCTCATCCCCCGTATACTTCTTTAAGATTCGCTGACGGGCTTTCTTTAAGAAAGACACATACATAGCGTATTGCTCTCCGTATTGATCCGCTAAGTCTGACTTCACTTTACGGGTCAGTCCTGGGCTGGCGCCAGATGTAGATACGGTCAAAACGAATTCACCGCGGCGGACAACTGCGGGATTAATGAAATCAACACGTCCCTTTGCATCTGCACGGCTGAGCAGCTGCCAATGCTGTACAGCTTCCTCCACTGCATTGTTTACTTCTTCGTCGTTTGTGACAGCGAATATCAGTGCCGCATCATCTAAATCAGCCGGTTCGAAGGATTTTTCTTTCCATGTCAGATGCCCTTCTTGGATATACTGCTGCAATTTTTCTGTCACCGTTGGGCTGATCACAATTACTTGGGCTTTGGTTGGCAGCAGGGCTTCTGCCTTCTGGCGTGCCACATGTCCGCCCCCGACAATGACCACCTTTTTATAATCAAGATTCATTAATAACGGGAAATAATTCATATTCTGCCTCCAAACAAGCTTCCAGCCAATTTTTCACAAGCTGTGGATTTGATGCAAAATGAAAATGTGTGTAGCCGGCTACAAGATTATCAGTTAAATAGCCTTCCTTCTGAGAGCGCAAACGGCCCTTGCTGAAATAGGCTGGTGTAGAATGATCCCCTTCATATGCCGAGTAATGGAATTCATGCCCTTTTGCCTGCTCTCCTTCATTTATAAGGAAGTTGCCCGGAACACCTGTAATTTCCCGATATCCTAGTGCACCCAATTTATCCTGCATCCTAACCCGGCCCGGAATCATACCGATCATCGGGAATGCCTGTCCTTTTCGATCCACGATTTCTTCTGTTAAATACATAAAACCGCCGCATTCTGCCAATGTCGGAAGCCCCCGTTCCAGCGCTGTCTTTATAGATAGCTTGGCTGCCTCATTATTTGCCAAAGCTTCAGCAAACTCTTCCGGGAAGCCGCCGCCGATATAAAGCCCCTGCGCTCTTTCAGGAACTTGCTCGTTATCGAGTGGAGAGAAGAAATGCAATGTGGCACCATGGGCACGCAGCAATTCTAAGTTTTCTTCATAGTAAAAGTTAAAGGCCGCATCTCTGGCAACCGCAATATGTACTTCCTGTCTTTCTGGCTGTTCATCGAAAATCGAAGAGGAAACCTCCAGGACCTGGGCTTTTGTTAGTTCCAGAAGCTGATCAATATCGACTGTTTCTTCAATCGCTTCTGCCAGACTTTCAAAATATGAATCTAAATCACCGCGTTCAATGGCCGGCACCAGCCCTAAATGACGGCTTGGCATCTTGGCCACAGCTCCTTTGGGGAGATAGCCAATGACAGGAATTCCGCATTCTTGTTCAATCGCAGATTTCACAATGTCAAAATGGTTTTTGCTTCCTAATTGATTGGCAATGACACCAACAATTTGTGAGCTTTCATCCAGCATTTGAAAACCTTTGACAATCGCCGCCGCACTTCTTGCCATACTTGCCGCATTGACAATTAAAATGACGGGACTTTTTGTAATCCCGCTGATATGGGCAGCAGATCCTTCATTGGATAATGGTGATTTGCCGTCATAAAAGCCCATCACGCCCTCAATAACTGATACGTCTGTATCGCGGCTCGCTCTTGCGACAATGGCACGCACGGTATCATGGGACATCATGAAACTATCAATATTTCGGGAAGGGCGTTTGGTGACAGCTGTATGATATGTTGGGTCAATGTAATCAGGGCCGCATTTAAAGCCCTGTACGGTTAATCCGCGCTTCATCAGCGCACGCATAATGCCGATTGTGAAGGTTGTTTTTCCGACACCGCTTCCAGTTCCGGCCAGAACAAATCGATTCATCATCTTCCCTCCTCAAAGTGGACGCGTGCAATGCTGATGGTCACATTGCCGCTTTTCTTTTTCTCAAGCAGCAATTCCTTCGCATTTGCATACCTCTTGGCCGCCGGCTCACTGACCCCATACGCGCCTGTATATTTAAAAACGGTGTCCGACGGATTCTGCATCGGAATTTCATTCAGCTCTTTTGGTGTGTATGTAACAAACGGCCAGTTATATTTAGATGTTAATTCAAGCAGGCCTGTCTCGTTTTTTTTCAGATTAATAGATGCAATGGCTTTGACACTTTTTTTGCTCAACTTCATTTCAGCCAATGTTTCATCGATGACTTGTTCAATCTCTGCCATTGACGTGCCGCGATTACAGCCAATGCCGAGTACAACGGATTTCGGCCGATACAAGACTCCGTTGTCGAGCAGAGCCTCTTCATGCGGTTCCATGATGCGATCTGTAATAAGCAGTGCCGCTTGCGGCTTTGCCTTAATGGCTTCCTCTATAGATTGATAAATTTTTAGATTGTCCGGCAATTCCCGATCGTACGTCCACCAGTTCTTTTCCCCGGTTTCCTGCACAATTGCCACATGCTCTTCATTGACAACCGATGCACTGACAGGGGTTAATTTTTCATCACTATCCCACATCCACCCAAATTGGGCGCCAAATAAGTCGACGGGAATGGTTTTTTGAACATCTGACGCGGTGGTCACAATGGGTGCCGCCCCAATCGCATGGGCAAATTCATGTGTTAATGCATTGGCACCGCCAATATGGCCGGATAACACGCTGATGACATACTGGCCTTTATCATCAACCACCAGCACGGCAGGGTCCTTCTTTTTATCGATCAAAAGCGGGGCAATCATGCGGACGACAGCACCGAGGGAAATGATGCAGATAATGCCTTTATACTGCTGGAATAATGCGGGCAATAATAGGCGGACGGTGCCATCGAATAATTGAATTTGCCGCGCTTCTTCATCGCCCTGCTCGAATTTTTTCATATAATACAGGTCTGCATACGGGAATTTTTCAGCATAGCTTCTTGCATGTGCCACCCCATGCTTTGTAATGGCAACAAGGGCATAAGGTTTGCGCCTTTCAATTACCGGTATTTCACCTTCGCGCAAACTAATCATTCGCCGTCACACCTTTTCGGAAGCCATGTGTGAACGTTTTGTCATATAGCTTCGAGCGGTATTCTTTTTCATGGATATGCGGGTCCAATGCCCAGCCTGCCAGAATCATCGCATGCTTGCGGATGCCGTTGACACGCATCGCTTCGTCCAGCTCAGACAGTGTGGTGCGGACAATTTTCTGATCCGGCCATGAAGCACGCTGCACAACCGCAACTGGTGTATTGTCCGCCCATCCGGCTGCCTGCAGTTCTTTTGTGATTTTCTTTGTTAAGGTCGCACTTAGAAACATCGCGATTGTACAGTGATGGCTGGCCAATGCCTGTAATTTTTCACGCTCCGGCACTGGTGTACGCCCTTCAGCCCTTGTTAATATAAGCGTTTGCGTTAAATCCGGAATGGTCAGTTCTGCACCAACTGCTGCTGCGGAGGCAAAAACAGAACTGACGCCCGGCACAACTTCACATCCTATATCGTGCTGTTTCAATAGTGCCACTTGCTCCATCGTAGCTCCGTACATCGCCGGGTCGCCTGTATGTAAACGTACAACCGTTTTGCCAGCATTGACGTGCTGGACGATGCAATCCACCATTTCTTCAAGATGCATTCCGGCTGTGCGGATAATCTCTGCCGACTCCTTGGCTTCCGCCACTAATGTCTCGCTGACAAGAGAGTCGGTATACATGACAACATCAGCCTTATTTAATAGCTTTAAGCCTTTTACCGTAATTAAATCGGGATCTCCCGGACCTGCTCCGATAATCCATATCTTTTTCATTTGCGCACCACCATACATGACAAGTAATTTAATTCAGCACCCCGGAGCTCATGGACATTCCATATGACCTCTTCGTCAGATGTTACCTTTGTAACAACATGTGTTTTTTCCAATAAATTCATTTCCTCCAATAGATTCAGCATATCGTTCAATACTTTCGCTACTTTTATGAAGACAATCGCATCATGACTTTCGATCACCCGGCGCATTTCCTCCATATTCTCTGTTGCCGGAATCATAGCGACATGGTCATCGCCATCAGCCAGGGCAATACCTAAGCGATTAACAGAACCATTAAAGGACGAGATGCCAGCTACCGTTTCAATCGGAACATCAGGATGCATCGTCTGCATCAGCTTCATTAAATGGATAAACGTGCTGAACAGCATCGGATCCCCTTCCGTCACGAATGCCACATCTTTTCCCTTAGACAAAAAGCCATATATAGCTTCTGCGGATTTTGTCCACTCAGCGCGCAATGTATCTTTATCTTTTGTCATTGGAAAAACCAAGCCAAGCATCTCTTTTTCTTCAGGGTTTATATACATGTCAACGATGCGATGGGCGTATGATTTACTGCCTCTTAATTTTTTGGGATATGCAATGACCGGGCTTTCCTGCAATTTGCGGAATGCTTTTACCGTGATTAATTCCGGATCTCCCGGCCCGACTCCTAATCCATATAAAGTTCCGATTCTCATTTAGTTCTTTCCTTTCTTTGCAGTCACAATAAAAATGGGATTTAACGGCTCGAAGCGCGTTAAATGCAGGATTGGCTTGCTTTTTGAAATCTGCGCCTGCATTACGGATACTTCGCAGCCCAGATTTTTCAAATGCTGCATCGCTTCTGCGAGATTTTCGATCGTGGCAATATTCATAACGAGCCGTCCATTTGGCTGCAGCCGTGAAAGGCATGACTGCAATAAAAGCTCCATATTGCCGCCATTTCCGCCAATAAAAATCGCATGCGGATCAGGAAATTCATCCAGCCTCTCAGGCGCCTTTCCAAGGACTGCCGTGAAATCTGTCCGATGTTTTAATTGATTTTCCAGGCAGTTTTCCAGGTCGCCCTCATTCTTTTCAATCGCATACACGGCACCTTCCCGGGCTATTTTCGCTGCCTCAATCGCAACTGAGCCTGTGCAGGTTCCAATATCCCAGATGATGCTGTTTTCCTTTAGCTCCAGCTCCTGGATACAAAGAGTCCTGATCTCCTTTTTCGTAATCAAGCCTTTATCCGGCTTTCTCTGTACGAACCTATCATCCGGAATTCCCAGGGAGGCACGCTCCACTGGCTCACGCTGCTTTAATATCACAACATTCAATGGAAAAAATGACGATTGCTCCATTTCGTCCAAGGTGAAAAAGCGGCAGCGCTCATCTTCCCCCTGCAGATTTTCAGCAACAAAGGCATCATACTCCGTCATGCCGAACTTCTTTAAATACGTTGCAATGGCCTGCGGTGAATTCTTCTCATCTGTTAAAATAGCAATCTTTTTCCGCCCGTCGATTCTTTGGGCAAAGCCTTTAATAGAACGGCCGTGCAGGCTGACAATATACGCATCCTGCCAGCTCTCCTGCATTCTTGAAAAAGCCAGCTGAACAGAGCTTGTATAAGGATAAATCTCCAATGGAAGCTTTTTTGCCAATACACTGCCAAGCCCATAAAACAGAGGATCACCCGACACCAAAATAACCGTATTGCGTGTTTCCTGCTGCAAATCAGCTGTTAACGCCGACAAGCCGCCTTTGATTACTTTTTTCTCTCCAGTAAATTCCGGGAAAAATTGCAAATGCCGTTCCCCGCCGACCAGGACATCACATTCATAAATCCAGTCTATGTATGGGGGGAGCAATCCTTCTGCGCCATTATCCCCGATACCAATCATCTTCATCCAATTTGTCAATATTCTCAGCCTTTCCTAGACAGCTTCCCTTCATGGCATACAGAGTTGTCGATACTTTGATCTTCTCGTTCATATGATTGAGTGCATAATAGCAGCAGTTTCGGCAAAGGGCTTCAAAGAATTCTTCGTTTTCATGAAGGATTTCACCCACCTGTGAAGCCGTATTTGCCTGTAAAATGTCCTGCTGAATTTCCTCACTGACTCCCACTTTATTGGCCATACCTGCTAAAAACTCGAAACTGACTGGTGCACTTTTCGAGTGCACCATCATGACTCCCTGTGCAACCTTTGAGAATTTCCCCATCATCCCTACAAGAGAGACTTTGGGAATCTTCTTCCTTGCTATATTCTTCAAAGTAAAACCGACAAAGTCGCCCATTTCGATAAAGGCTTCTTCCGGCAAATGCGGATACTGCTTCATGGCAAATTTTTCACTGCGTCCGCCTGTTGTAATGACTAAATGATCACATCCTGCTTCTTTTGCGACATTGATCGCCTGAGCGATACTTGCCATATAGGCTGAACTGGAAAATGGCACCACCGTTCCCCGTGTACCTAAAATCGAGATGCCTCCGATAATGCCTAATCGGCCATTCAATGTTTTTTCTGCTATTTCTACACCGTCCGGAACCGAAATGACCACCTCAATGCCGCGAGTTACTTTATATTTGTCCATTGCTTCCTGGACGACACCATGGATCATTTTACGGGGCACAGGGTTGATCGCTGCTTGCCCTACCGCTACTGGCAGCCCTGCTTT
Source organism: Cytobacillus oceanisediminis (assembly GCF_022811925.1). Classification (NCBI taxonomy): domain Bacteria; kingdom Bacillati; phylum Bacillota; class Bacilli; order Caryophanales; family Bacillaceae; genus Cytobacillus; species Cytobacillus oceanisediminis. The sequence goes on from NZ_CP065511.1 coordinate 3,187,479, forward strand.
CGTGACCCGTCCTACACCGATCCCGCCATCTAAATGGATGCCTTCTTTTTTGGCATATGTGACCGTACTTTGAATTCGTGCCTGATGTGTGGCGTCCGGGTCGTCCCCTGCATCTTTGATCGTTTCGCACATGACCCGGCCATCTGACCGATCAAAAGCCGTCACTTTAAAAGTGGCATACTGGCCAACCGGCAGATAAATCGTAACTTCATTTGGCACCTCTCCGGTCACAAGTGCCTGCAGTGCTGCCTTTGTCATGGCTGCTGCACAGGCACCTGTCGTATAGCCGTGCCGCATTTGGGATGGATCTTTTTTATTTCGCTGCTTTTGCCCGTTCATCCGCCATAATCGAAATGGCATTCAGCGCAGCGACCGTCACTGTACTGCCACCCTTTCTCCCTGCATTCGTAATAAATGGGATCCCTTCAAGCACGGCCAGCTCGGCTTTGGACTCTGCCGCTGATACAAAGCCGACTGGCATGCCAATAATTAAGTCAGGTTTTGCGAGGCCTTCTTTAATTAGACGAATCAATTCAAGCAATGCTGTTGGCGCATTGCCGATGGCATAGATTCCTCCTTCGTGCAGACTCGTTGCTTTTTGCATGGAAATGATCGCACGTGTTGTTCCCTGAGACTTTGCTTCTTTTGAAACATCTTCATCCGCAATATAACAATGCAGGTCCCCGCCATGCTTCTGGAATCGCTTGCGTCCTGACCCGCTTTCAATCATCTGTACATCTGCCACGACATGACGGCCCGCTAAAATGGATTGAATCCCTGCTTCAATGGCATCTGGAGTGAAAATCATGCTTCTTCCCAGCTCGAAATCTGCAGAGGCATGGATGACACGCCGAACCACCAGCCACTGCTCGTCTGTAAATGGATGTTCGCCCATCTCCTCTTTAATAATCGCAAAGCTGTGATCATAAATTTTATCCGGATCTACCGTTAACGGTACAAAGGTTGTATTAAAGTTCATGTTTGCCATGTGTAAAGCCCTCCCAATTTTTGAGTCACTTCTTCGAAAGAAGTGCAAAAGTTTTCATACACGAGCGGCGGCCGCTTAATCAAAATAACAGGAATCCCCAGTTCCAGAGCAGCTGTCATTTTCTCATCCACCGACCCCACCTTGCCGCTTTCTTTAGTAATCATCAGTGTCACATCGTATTGCTCACATAGAGCTTTGTTTAATGATTCGGAAAATGGTCCCTGGATCGCAATAATGTCCTTTTGCTTAACGCCAAGCTTATGGCATTTTTCCATGTTTCCCATGTTTGGGAGCATCCTGCATACAAGCCGGATATCATCCTGCATCAAATAGTTTGTGAAGATTTCCAGCGTTTTGCTGCCGGTTGTCAGCATGATCGTCCCTTTATGCGATTGAGCCAATTTCGCTGCTTCCTCATAACTTTCAGCTTCAGTTATGAGCGGTGAGGTAAACTGTTCATTTGGCCTTTCGTAGCGTATGTAAGGAATGCTGCATGCTTTGGCTGCTGACATTGCCGTTTTTGACGCTTCTTCCGCATAGGGATGGCTCGCATCAATCACAGTGGTCATCTCTTGCATCTGAATCAGTTCAATCATGTCATTTTCTGACAGCCGCCCCACTTTATAAGAAATGCCTTCAGCTTTCAAGCTGTCCGCTGCCGATTCAGTGACAACGGTTGCCAACAAGGAATAACCTTGATTTTTCAATTGAACAGCTAATGCTCTCGCATCACTTGTGCCTGCTAAAAATAAAATCATGAGATCCTCCTAATCCCCGCATGGTGCCGGCTCGACTTCGATCCTGGAGCTCATATCCTGATAGGTAAAATACTGAATTTTTTTCACCCGCTTAAAATATTTAAAAAGCCGTTCATTTGGATGCGCATTTTCTTTGTATTCTTCTATAATCTCTTTTAATAACGGCACCAGATGATCGGGCTCAATTCCCTCTGCCACCGGCTGGGCAGCATGAGCTGTCCGGCCAACCGGCTTTGCCCCGATAAATAAATCAAACTTCTTCTTGCGGTAAACAATGCCGATATCATCAAATACGGCCCGATAACAGGCCATACCGCAGCCATTAAAGCCAATATGCAATTCCTTTGGAAGCTTTAAGCCCCCCAGTTCAGCTGCAATTTCCTCTGCATACGGAATGGATTCTGCTTTCTCCCCGTAGCAAAAATCGCAGGCTTTTACATTTAAAACATCCCCTACTGGCATGACTGTCAGATGGTTTTGTTCGAGTTTTTCCACAATCGATTGAGGCTGATCTGTTGGAACCTTGATTAATAAACGGTGATCCGGTGTATATTCCATGGTGCCTTTCTCGCCAACAGCTTCTGCCAATACACGCATTTGGTCAGCTGTAATAAATTTATTGGCAACACCAGGCGAAACCGCAAATTCAAATATATCTTCGATTGGCTGCTGCACCAAATGTGTTTGGTCAATCTCCGATTTCGTCACCATCGATAATGCCTTAAAAGCCATATCCAGTGAGCTGGCTGCTTGTTTTTTGCTTTCAATCTGCTCGTAGCCTGCCTGTGCTTCCCCGGTTTCCTGATTTAATGCCCATGGCTCCGCTTCCTTTTTTAAACGCTGATGCGGCTTTAAGCTTTGCTTCTCTTCGCCAAGCGTATACTTTCTCTGATATCCGCGAGGCGTAATGATCTTGTTGTCATAAAAGAAAGTAGAGGAATTCCCGATCACGACTGTTGTCAGCATGCCTATATCGTGATCAAGCATTTCCGCCAGAGTAGTCAGAATGACATTCTGATTTTCGCGGTAAGCACTTTTCACAAGCCCCACTGGTGTATCAGGAGAACGATATTTTAATAGAATCCTTTGTGCCTCGACAATCTGTCGTGTCCGCCGGCCGCTTTTCGGGTTATATAAAGCAATGACAAAATCCGCCATCCCGGCTGCTTCAATGCGCTTCTCGATCACCGTCCAGGGTGTTAGATGATCGCTCAAACTGATGGTGCAGGAGTCATGCATGACAGGTGCCCCCAGTAAACTCGCACATGAATTAATCGCAGAGATGCCAGGAACAATTTCCACTTCGATTCCTTCTTCTTCCGTCCAGCCCATTTCGATCAGCACTTCATACACTAGGCCGGCCATGCCGTATACACCCGAGTCACCGCTCGATATCACGGAAACAATATGGCCAGCTTCCGCTCTTTTCACTGCATCCTGCGCACGGGATACCTCCTCAGTCATCCCTGTGCTGACAATGGAACTTGCTGTTACGAATGGCATGATCAGCTCTACGTAAGTTTTGTAGCCAATAATGCAATCACTCTGCTGCAGCGCATCCACAGCCCGTTTGGTTATATGCTCACGATCGCCCGGACCGAAGCCAACAACAAAGATTTTCCCCTTTTTCATAGGCTTACCTCCAATTAAGAAAAGCACATCGCCTTGCCTGCTGCCGTGCTGCTCGAGCAGGCGCCCTGTGCCAGACAATTCTCAAAGTTCAATGCTTCTTGCCAAATAAAAAATGCCTGCACTCCTTTTCAAAGGAATACAGGCATTTGAAATGACAGTATAAAAATAAGCATACTGAAACCCAAAAACAATTGATCATAATTGTCCCGCCTATACTTCTCCCTCCGAAAAGCAAGTGTCGTTTAAATAAGCAGGTTTCCTGACTTAAGCTTCTTCTTACTCTTACACCTTCCCGATTTCTCAGTGGTATTGTAATTTCATCAGCTTTTACAGTAGCGGGGGCTGTACTAGACTTTCACTAGTTTCCCTTTTACCTCACCAAATGTGAGCACTTATTCAAATTGATATATTAATTTTTTACTAATATAACATATAATGACCAATTTTGACATATTATTTTTTTCATAATTTTTTTAATGCTGTGTTAATGCCTTTGACATTATAAAATTCATGCCGTTTATATTGGACCATAGATACAATACCAAGAATCGGTCCAATCGCTAAACATGTAAAGACCCATTCCCAACCTACTAACCTCTGAATAATAGGGATTAGATTTATAGAAAATATAGTGATTAGGAAACCAATACACATTTGAAAAGTCAGTGCTGTTCCTACATACTCAACTTCTGAAACTTCTGAAACTGCGGCAGAAAACTGGGCAGAATCTGCGATGACAGACATTCCCCAAATGATAGAAAGGAGGAGAGTCAACCAAATATATTGACCAAAAGTAAAACCAATCAAGATACAGCAAATGGCACTGATAAACATAGAAATAATCGTTAGATTAGCTCTTCCAATTTTATCTGAGACTAGTCCACCTACTACACAACCAATTCCCCCTGCAATTCCGATTATAATAAAAGAGGATAATGCAATGAACCAAGGAGGAATCCCTGGTGAATAGCTTGTAAAACTAGCGGTCAAAAAGATAGGAATCCACGTCCACATCGCATACAATTCCCACATATGCCCAAAATAACCGTAGTTCGCAAGCATTACTGGTTTATTCGATACTACCTTTTTAATTAATTTAAAAGAGAAAGGCAATTTTTTAGTTGTTACTGGAGCATCTTTTAAAACCCAATTGACTATTATAGCTGCCAGGAGAGCCAATATTGAACTGCAAATAATCACTAATTGCCAATTTAAAGAAGAAGTGAATATAACAATAAAATGTGGCAAAGAGGACCCTAGAGTTAAGGCGGCTATTAAGATACCAACAGCAAGCCCACGTTTTTTTGGAAACCATTGTGATAAAATTTTTACAGCTGTCGGGTATACACCAGCGAGTGATACACCGGTTAATATCCTAAGCAGGATACCGAAAAAAGCCTGATCTACCAGTATAAGTAAGACATTCAATAGTGCCCCTAGAAACGCTGAAACGGCAAGAACCTTTCGGGGATTAAAACGATCTGCTATCCCAAAATATGAACTAACTAATGCACCTATTACAAAACCAATTGGGACAGAAGCAGACAGCCATGCTTCTGAGTTGGAGCTAAGGTTCCATACTTGAATTAATTCAGGGGCTATAACCGAAGCACTAAACCACAGGCTTAATGCGCATAATTCAGCTAATCCAATCCATACTAACGCTCTCCATGAACCTCGAATCATAATATCCCCCCTTTTAAATAAAGCGTAATATTATAATTATACAGAATATTTAAAACATAACTTTTTTATCCTCTTCAACATTAATTGACCTGCCAAATGATGGGCTATTCTCCTTGAGAACAATTATTTCATAATTAAATTCTCTCTTTTCTATTTTCTTCCTCACTTCCCTGCGTCTAAAAGTATCCTTTTAGTAACCTTCTCACAAAAAAGTGCGTTCTTCCATGAAAAAGATTTATTTTTTAGAATATATTCAAGATAGAGAAAATAAAAATTTTGGTTTCTTATAAAATTAAGGTGAAGCATTAAAAAAACCGGACAACCATCATGGTCATCCGGTTAATCCTGGTATTTAGTCACACCGAAACATACAAATGTCTACGATTGCTCTCATGCACCAATTTCATTATTTGAACTAACTTTATGAGTTTTTCGATTTTTGAAGTAATAGAATAGATAGCTGACAAGCAGAAATCCTATTCCAATAAGCAGTCCTGCCAGCTGAGTTGGGTCAAAGGCCAGGAATACTAGAATAGAGACACAGAATATTATACAAATCAGCGGGATGATTGGGTAGAATGGGACTTTGTATTTTAGATCCTCTACCTTTCCACCTGCTTGTATATACTTACGTCGGAACATGAATTGAGAGAGAGCGATTCCCATCCATGAGATGGTGACAGAAATACCTGCAATTGACATTAATAATACAAACACGGTTTCAGCTGCAAATACGCTTGTGAGTAATGATAAAAGGGAAAAGATCATGGTGAATACTAGAGCTGTGAACGGAACCTTTCGTTTTGAGAGTTTTCCAAAAACTCCAGGTGCCATTCCATCATGAGCCATCGCCCAAAGTAAGCGGGTCGAAGCATAAATACAAGAGTTTCCTACAGATAAAATAGCTGTTAGGATAACAAAATTCATGATATCAGGGGCAAATGGAATTCCAGCCAAGTCCATCAAGGTTACAAACGGGCTTTCTAATATCCCGAGCTCTTGTGTTGGAAAAATGGCGGATAATATAATAATAGAAGCAATATAAAAAATGATGATTCTAAAAAGGACATTTCGAATCGCACGAGGAATATTCTTTTGAGGCTCCTCGCTTTCACCGGCCGCAATTCCGATTAATTCTGATCCCTGATAGGAAAAGATGACATTCATCATCGTTACAAACACGATGGCAATTCCAGCAGGGAAAAGGCCTTTAGGAGCTAAATGTTCCATATATGGCGCCGGCCTGTCCGCAAGTGGTATGATGCCCAAGATGGCACTGAAGCCAATAATAATAAAGAAGATCACAGCTACAACTTTAATGCCGGAAAACCAATATTCCGCTTCAGCAAAGCCTCTTGTTGTTAAGGCATTGAGTGCGAACAAAAGAAGGATGAATATGGCACACCACACCCATACGGAGATATCCGGAAACCAGCGTTTCATCAATATTCCGGCAGCCGTAAATTCTACTCCAGCTGTTGTGGCTGAACCAATAAAATACATCCAGCCTAACGAGAAACCAGCCGAAGGACTAATAAATTTACTGGCATAAGTCTGGAACGATCCCGTAACAGGCATGTACACAGCAAGCTCACCCAAGCAAACCATGACAAGATACAAAATGACTCCACCGAATAAATATCCGATCAAAGCCCCTCCTGCTCCCGCTTGATTGATCGTGTAGCCGGCGTTTAAAAACAATCCAGTTCCTATTACTCCACCCAAAGATAGCATAAATAAATGACGGCGCTTCATCGACCGGTTTAATTGATTCTTCTGACCCTCTTCCTCAACCATCTAGATCACATCCCTTAATTAAATTGGCATCAGGCACATCAAGCTTGCGCGAATTTCACACTTTAATTGACAAAATCACCATTTTGTCAACTAGTTGCGCCTGACACCATTAGGTGCTTTTTTGCCAGCATTTTGACCATCCCTTCTACAAGTGCGGGTACTTCTTCGAAGGCGCTTTTGATGTGGAGGCGTTCGGTTCGTTTGTGAGCGTCTTTTCCGAATGGGCCTACGTTTAGTACCGGTGCTTGGAGCTGTGTCATTCCATCGAATGGAATGCTGTAGCTGCCGCCCCAAACCGGCGTGTTTTCTTTAAATACGATCCAGCCGTCATCCGTATCCTGATAATTGACATAGCTTAAATCGCTAATTCCATTAAAATAGTGAACTTGGTTAACAGGCAGCCCAAACTTTTCAAAGCCTTGTTGTTTTACATATTCGATACATTCTGCGACTAGCTTATCCTCTGAGGAATTGACTGCCGGATAATAAGGAGGTGCATAAAGCAGAACGATTGCCGGTGTCAGCTCCTGACACTGAATGATTAACGTATCAGCAATTCGGATAGATTTCTCCCGGTCATCCCATTCCGCTTTTTTCTGTACCAAGTCTTTGATACCCGCAACAAAATCTGTACCAAATTTTCGAACGGCATGCTTTTCCAGTTCTTCATAGCGCAGCACACGCACCTCACCTACGGGAGATACATTCCGTTCACTGCAGATTTCTTTATAGGCTTCGTTGCAGGCGTGAGCTGCATTTAGCGCTACCTTTTCGAAAATATCCATGATTTCCCCGGCATTCCGTTTCATTAAAAATACATTGTACAAAGCCGCTGAACGATAAGGTGTTTGCGCGGAATACTCCAGACGAAGATCCTTTTGCTGCAGTGTCACCGGGAGCGGAGTTTGCTCTCCCATCTCCGTTTCCTGCAGTGTTAAATTCCACTCCATTCTTTGTGTTAGAAATGAGGCAATATAAGGCGCTGTAATGCCGCTAAGCGGTTCCCCCACATGCGTTTCTTTTCCATAAAAAAGAGCAGCAGGCATGATTTTACCAATAGAGCCTGAATACACATAATAGTTCCTGTCACCCGGTTCTTGCGTAAATACCGGTTCCCCGTTCAAGAAAAGCTTATAGGTGAGCTGATGTTTTTCCTTCAATTCTAAAAGTTTCTGAACCGCTGCACGCATACCGGAAGAGTTCACTTCTTCATCCGGAACCGTCAGCAAGATCAGATTAATAGGCCAATGTTCAACAGTTGCCTTTTCTAATAATCCCATATGCATGACAAGCCCCATTTTCATATCCATCGTGCCCCTGCCAAATAAGAACTCTCCCGAGAGAAGATCCTGCCTGGCTTCTTCCGACAGCTCATCTGCCCTGGAATGAAGCAATTTCGTCAATTCCTCCGGGAAATGCGCGTACTCCCGAAGATCACCATATTCTTCTGTATTTACTGTATCAAAGTGGCTGATTAACACGATCGTTTCTGTGGCATCCGGATGTTTATATAAAGCGGTAACAAAGCAGCGATCTAAATCGGCATCATGGTGCCCCAAGTGATCAGGATTCTCTCGAAAATAGGTCAACTCCTTGAGCTTCGCTGTCACTTTAAAAGGAAATTTACGCTCTCCATCCGTAAGTGTCATACTTTTCCAGCTTACTACTTCGCACAATAATCTGCGCAATGCATCTGGGGTTCCCCACCTTAGCTGTGTCATAACTAAACGCTCCTTCTATGCGAATTAAAACGGCCATTTTTCTACTTATTATTAAAAACGAAGTGACAAACAGCTTAATCCGCCATCAAGTTTACGGAACTCAGATGTATCAAGTTCAATCGTGCGGAAGCCGGCTTCATTAATTTTTTGCTTTGTTTGCGGGTATCCGGATGGAACGATGATATAGTCGTTGACGCGAATACAGTTTGCTGCATATTCCTCTTCCGGAGGAACAACAATTTTTTGATAGGAATTAAAATCCGGGTGGTCTACAAATTCTCCAGCAACGACAATCGTTTGATTGCCAATATATGCTATTCCAGTTTTCAGGTGGAAGAATTTTTGTAATGGAACGATGGTTGCATTATAGCCTTCGGCTTCTAAAATTTGCTTAAGCTGTTCGGCGCCTTCCTGGTTCGTCCGGGTAGAGACGCCAATGTAAAAGTGATCTTCGATTTGTAAAATATCGCCGCCATCAAGTGTGCCAGGCGCTTTAATATAGTAGATTTTATCAAAGAAGGATTTGACTGCCGGCTTTATTTCGTGAATTTCGCCATTTCTTTTTTCCGCACCAGGGTTGGAAATAACTGCGAACTCTGCAGTTAAAACAGCTGTATCTTCTACAAACGTAGAATCCGGGAATTGATCATTGCTTTGAAGAACAGTTACTTCTGTACCGCATGTTTTAAGTGCTTCAATATAGGCATCATGCTGCTCTAATGCTTTTTCTAAAATAGGTGTTCCAAGGTCAGATGTTGTTAATCCATTGATAAAAGTTGAGCCGGGTCTTTTTACAATTGTGTTATGAAACATTTTTGCAGCTTGTGATGATTTTGTTGTTGATTCTCTTAACATGTTTTATTCCTCCATCTACTCTTGTGATTTATTAATTTTGGTTAAATACGTTCCACTGGGCATGTGAGGCATGTTGGTCCTCCAGTGCCTAAATATGAAATTTCATTACCTTCATATTCATAGACAGTCGCTCCTGCATCCAATAGTCCCTGTTTGGTTTGAGGATTTCCGGAAACAATGACACAGATGCGCGGTGCAACAGCCAGCACATTACAGCCGAGCCGCCGGTATTCATCGTCCGGTACTTCAACCAACTGGATGCCACGTTCTATCAGCATCTGTCTTAAAAATACCGGCATAAGACGTGAATACACCACTGCAAGATTTTCATCTACGATACTTATAAAAGACATAAGGTGAAGACACTCCTCTTCTCCTTGATCATGCGGGAGTTGAACAACTATACATTCATCTACTATATCTTTTGTCATTTCTTTAATTTGGCGAATCGCCTCATCGTTTGTTCGATATCCGCGTCCAATTAATAAAGTGCGGTCATCTAACCAAACAAGATCTCCCCCGTCAGCTGCAGCATCACCAGTTATTTCCCCCAGAATCGGGATGTTTTTTTCCTGTAAAAATTCTTTATAAATTTCTGCTTCAGGCTGACGTAATTTTTTCCCTGATTTTAAAATCATTGCGCCTTTTTTCGTAAATTTAACGGGATCATGTGCATAAAGCGAATCTAGCCCCACCTTTTCTGAAACCGGCAGAAATTCAATATAGCCGACATGCTCCTTGATAATGGATAGAAACTGTTCGTATTCCTGGTGGGCTTTCATATAATCCGGCTCACTGATATAGTTGAACTTTTTCCACTCACTCCTTAAATGCTCCTGGCTGATAAAGGCTTCTTTTGGATGCTTTACAATGACAGTATTTAGCTTTTTGTACATTGAAGTCACCAATTGGCTTAACCTCCTTTTTTCCGCATATCGGAATTAGTTTCCTCTGACAGGAAAACTTATAATATGATATTATAGTGATAGATTCTTCATGTCAATATATTTTGAATTTACTGAATAATTTATTTCAATACACTTATGTAAATTAAAAGGAATGGAAGGATAAAAGATGCAGACAATCGATCGTGCCATGCAGGTAATCAAGGTTTTGGCTAAAAATGACACAAGAATGTGGATTTCCATTACAGATTTATCAAAGGAATGCGACTTGCCTGTCAGTACACTTCATCGGCTCCTGCAATCCATGAAGCAGCACGGACTTATTCAACAGGACCCAGATTTGAAATTATATTCTATGGGTAACACCTGGTTAGAATATGGACTTAAAATGTATGACACCTTTGATTTTGTTGGACTGATTCGCCCAGAGATGGAAAAATTAATGCATGAGGTGGAGGAGAGTGTGTATTTTAGCAAGCCAATTGGATTAGAATCACTTGTAGTTGAAAGAATTGATTGTCTCAACAATCCGATTCGAATCAATGATCAGCTGGGGATTCGAATCCCGTTGAATATTGGGGCAGCCAACAAAGTGTTATTAGCCAATATGCCTAACTCCGAGTCTGTTAAAGTTATTAATTCCTTAGTGCCATCTGAGGAAAGAGATTCGTTTATAAAACTATTAAGCAAAGTTAGAAGGCAGGGTTATGGGGAGAGTCATGGCGAACAAACGCCTGGAACCTCTTCTGTCGCTGCGCCTATTTTCGATCACGCAAATGAACTCCTGGGAGCCATAAGCATCGGATATGTTAATTTCAATATCACAGAAGAAAGACAAAACTGCTTAATCGAAAAAGTAATCGAATACGGAATGCGAATCTGCAATAAATTAGGGAGTAAATACTGAGGTAATTAAAAAAGAGTTCATTTTAACAACTATTATGAAGAAATTGTCCTTAAGTGCTATATAACAATAAAAAAAACGCAAGGTTAAAAATCGCCTTGCGTTTGAAGTGTATATTAACCAGCAAATTAGTTTCCTGTTCAACCCAAAAACACATAAGAAAATCATTTCATAGATTCAGACTTTAAATAGACTTTAAATAGCTAGAAATGAAAAAATGCCCAATCCCTTAAATACCAAGGGTTTGGACACTTTTTTAATAAGGTTTATGAAAGCGTTAATTCGTATTATGCGAACTCATCTACCATTATTTTACACCCACTGATTATACAGTTGTTTTCTTGCTTCATATATAAACGAGCGTACAGCTGCGTTTAATGCGGGCCGTTATGTCCTATAATATAGAACCAGTATACATGCTAACGGCATACCCTTTCGAACAAAATGGCAGTAAATGCATGGCGTAATGTATGTGGCGAAATATGAGCACCCAGCTTTTTGGTATAGCTCTCAAATTTTAATTGGGCGCGGACACATCGGACCAGTGCTTTTAGGATTCACAAAAACAAACGGGAGTGTGTCCTCATGGGTGTCTAAATAGGCTTTCAGATGTTTCCCACACTCTCGTGTAAATAGCACAATGCGCTCTTTTTTACCTTTCCCTTTTGGTATCGTTATCATGCGTTCCGGCCATTTTATATCCACCTTTTTCATGACTAACTCCCGCAAGGTCCTTTTCTTATTAAACTAAAGCACCTTTAGTTCAATAAAACCGTTAAAACTGAACACTAAAACCGTTAAATTTGTGGATTCCTGTACCGAATTTAGTAAGTTTATTTTCTCTCAAAAACTTAACTGCAATTTTTACTTCTTCTAAAATTTTTGGTTCAAGTCCTAAAGTGTTATGTGAACCGTAAACCATTGAGATGTTTGGTATCTCTGAAATTCTTTCCAACGAGTTAACTAAATCAACAGGGTTTGTTGAAGGATAAAAAGCATATATAGGGGTTTCATCATATAGTAAATCCCCTGTAAACAAATAACCGTTTGTTTCATCAAAAACCGATATATGACCAGGAGAATGTCCAGGAGTATGATAGATTATTAACTTTCTATTACCCAACTCAATTACATCGCCATCAGCTAACAACCCTGTTGGTTCGCCTTGAAATGGTTGATATGTGTTAGGATTAAATGTATTCGGAGTAGGCAATGTTATATCTCTACTAACATCTTTTCTTATTTGTTCGATTGATAAGCCTTTTATTCCATTCACTAACCAATCTTTATCTCCCTCATGAACATATATTCTTTCAAATTCGCCATGACTTCCAATATGATCAGTGTGGACATGAGTAGTGATGACTTCAATCGGCAAGGTAGTCAACTGGTCAGTAACTCTCTTTATATTATCAATACCAAGACCAGTATCAATTAGTACCGCTTTTTGATTACCTAATAATAAAAATGAATGTACCTTCTCCCAATGTCCATATTCACTAATTACGTATGTATTACTATCAATCTGTTGCACAGTAAACCACAAATCTTTAATCATACATTGCCTCCAAAATATTATTTTACTTCCCTACTTGTTCTACATTACAAACCAATATCCCCTCTTATTGAACTTAACTCCCTCAATAAAAAAAGCGTACACACCCGATTACTCCTGATTTCTTAGATTTTCATAGCTATTTACCTGCCGGTAAATGGGTTTCAATTGGAGGATAGTAACTGAAAAGGATATATTTGGGCACGCCGAGAAAAATGAGCTACAACCCACTAACCAATCTATTACAAAAATTGGTGGAGTAGTAAGAATATGACCGCACTGGTAGATGTCCACATATCTCATGGAGGTCAACCCTCCCATGCCTCACAGAGTCTTCGCTCTCAAATTCCTTCGTCCAACCTTTCCATGAGGTGGATGTCGGCCATGCTGCCCCACAGGGTCCATGCCCGTAATTTAGTTGCTTTGCCGACTAATCCGTGCTTCAAATGTCTCCAAAACTATAAGCCAAGAACTATTTCTAATCTAAACGAAACCAGAATTAAGCGGCCAGTTCTGCCTTCTTTGATCCTGCCAAGTGAGGGATATCTTTTAACATCTTTTCTTCACTAAATTCAAATTGCTTTTTACTTATACTAAAGAAAATACGAATCAATTTATTACACAAAGCGATAAGGGACTGCATCTTCTTTAGCGGGTTGTCTGGCCGTTGTGTAAAGTAAGCATGCAGGGCCTTAAAAGCTGAATTTTTGGCAACGAGAATCATGCAAACCCTAAACAACAGAGCCCTTAGCTTCTTCCGTCCTCTCTTGGAGATGGTGGTTTTTCCCTTATGCTTTCCAGACGTATTTTCCTTCAGACTCAAGCCAGCCAGCTTAATAATTTGTCGGGGGTGAGTGTACTCACGTAGGTCACCCACTTCCGCAAAGAAACCAGCGACTGTATCTCTTCCAACACCCTTGATCGCTAACATTTGGGCTACACCTGGAATTTCATCAAGCAGGTAATCTATTTTTCCGTCCAATTCTTCGAATTCCTTCTGAATCAAATCATATTTAACCAGAAGAGTTTTCAGCTCCATTTTTGCCATCTCAGAGCCTTGGCGAAGTCCGATGGACTGACTCGCTGCTTGCTTTAACTCCCGAATCTTATTAGCACCTACACTTCTTTTTACGGATTTTCTTAAATGGATAAGCAATTCATCTTCTGTGAAATTGGCTATTTCATGCGGTAGAGCATAAAGCCGTAAGAATTGTAATGCAGCCTTGCCCTCCCACTTCTTAAAGACCTTAAGAAATTCCGGAAAATACCGGTCAATCCAGTTATGCACCTGGCCCTGGACCGTTTGAAGGTCATCGGTTAAAAGATCGCGTATTTTCTTTGCCACACGGAGTTCGGCATAAACACCTTGCGGTATGGTAGGTTCGGCGTATCTTCCGTCCTTGACCAACTGGGCAATGACCTTGGCATCTTTTACATCATTTTTAGTTGGAGAATTATCATCAAGTTCCTTGCTTTTCTTTACGTGCAAGGGATTTACAGCTACAAACTTAATCTCGTTCTCTTTTAAAATATGACCAGGTTAAACCAATAATGACCTGTTGGCTCCATACCGACAATCACTTTCTCCATACTACGTGCTTTCTTCGTTTCTGAAATCCAATGAAGAAAATGCTCAAAACCTTCTTTTGTATTTTCAAAATAACAAGGGGTTCCAAACTCCATTCCCCTGAAATCCTGGGCACGTGCCACATGCTTGAATTTCGCGATATCCACCCCTATAATCAGGGTGTAAGGAGTAATTTGAGCAATCTTCTTATTCTGGTTATAATTCATTTTAAAGCCTCCTGGTATTTGAGTAATGTCCTTTTCGCTTGCCGGCTTCAGGACTCTCTCATTCTACCAAGAGGTTATTTTTTTGTTCAAACTCCATTTTCCTTCATTACAGGAATGCTGCCCCTTTTGTTTAAAAAGAAAAAAACTGCCTGAAATGGCAGCTGGTTCTTTAAGTATTGCACCCTATAGTTTAAGTGAAAATCTTCACAATCTTTTGTGTAGGGGCTTATAAAAAAGACGCCTTCTTACAAAAGAAAAGCGCCCGATTGTTGAAGATCTAACAAAAGGCAGATGGAATAAGCAAGTGAATATTATCTAGATATACTTTATTTACTTCTTTTATTTATAAATTTTAGTTTAAGAACTAGAAATAAATAATTTTTTAGTTAAGAAGATGTAAACCATGTTGTTGAATCCAATTTGTAATTTTTTCATGGCCAACTTGTCTTTCGTCGTATGTAATCTTTACTTCACCATCATCGATGTCCACCAAAGCTCTCTCAATGCCATCCAATTTCATGAGAATCGTTTCTAATGTTTGAATCGGTTCTTCACTTGTTGCTTCTTTAATAAAAATAGTTAATTGCTTCAATTTTAATCCTTCCTTCCGAACATTTATTCTTTGAGCTTCTGTTAGCACATTCAAGATAAATCAAGTGATTGATCGTCACCAGCACATCGTCTAAATATTCTCAATTGTTTGAACGATTTTCCATAATTCCATCTTATTTATTATTTTAATTCTCCATTTTATTACCACTGAATTATAGAGTATGTAAATTTTTAAAAATTAACCCGTTAAGATTTAAAAAACAATGAAAAATGAACTTATAGTAAAGTACGACGATATTGTGCTTATTTAATTGAGGAAACTTATTTTCATGGTAGTTTAAAAAGAAAAAAGCTGCCTGATTAGCAGCTGTTCTTGAACAAAAGCACCCTATAGTTTAGTGAAAATCTTTACAATCTTTTGTGTAGGATCATACAAAAAAAGACGCTTTCTTACTAAAGAAAAGCGCACAATTCTGGAATAGGCCTTTACAAATTGGCACTTTAACTCATTCTCGACTATTTTTTAAAATTCTCATCTACCAAAGGTTTTCCTTCTTGATCAACCATAACGGTTAATCCACTTCCAGCAGCAGTTAGATTCAACATGTATAGAACCCCCGTCTGATTATCACGAATAATCTTAAAAAGTTCTAGCTTTCCTTGGGTATAAATAATTTCAAAACGTTTGCTATCCATTATCCCGCTCTCCCCTAACCCGATAATTGCTAAAGTGATTCATTAATTTAAGTGCCGTTCTTGATAGCCTCTTTAATTTTTATCATTTGCCACTCTATTTATTAGCACCTCCAGGTTTTAATACTATTCAATTAACCCCCCTTATTTTCCTGCAAAGTCTTGTTTAGCTAAACTGCCCCTTTACTTGAATAAGAAAAAGCCACCTTACTTGGCAGCTGTTCTTGAAATAAAACTCACCATTAGATGAATAATGTATCTAAATTGATTAAAACATTCTGTTTTAGATAATTATACTGTTTATCATTAGTATCTTTATATGCTTCTTCTCTATTTGAAGGATTATCCATATATAAGATGTCTTCTATAAATTGAGAAGCTGTAAAGTCGTGTCGTCTTCCATTAATAATATTATAAAAATGCCATCCATCAGGTAATTTAGTTTTCTTTATTTCTCCATCTAATAGATCATTTACTACTAATGTGGTAACACCACATTGCCCCTTTGCAGGATTATACTTACTCCATTTTGAACTTGATTCTAAAGACCAAGATTTAGACAAAGCATTCATTATTTGTTCTATTTTAAACGTGTTATTCTCCATAAAAGTCCCTTCTCTTACATCTAAATACTTATCTTAATTCTAATTAAGCAAACCTGCCCCGTTAGTATAACAAGAACCAGAACTACCGTAGATAACCTCCATTATTAATATCGAACGTTGCGCCTGTATAATGTTTGGCATTATCTGATAATAAGAAGATAACAGTATCAGCCACATCTTCAGGTAGGACAGGCGTATCGATGAGTTGATGACTTAAATACTCCTCTTTTCTCCAATTAGGTATCATACCCATCATTGGCGTATTAACCATCGTAGGAGCAACAGCATTAACTCGGATGTATGGTGAGAAATTCATGGCACAGCTTTTAGTTAAACCTAGTATGGCAGCTTTTGATAACCCATAAATTGCATCTGAGCTGCCTTCCATGCCTGACACTGAAGACATATTAATGATGACTCCCTTACGATGGCTTTGGAACAATTTTTTGCCGAACATTTGTGAGAAATAAATAAATCCCTTAACGTTTATATCTAAGACTTTATCAATTTCATCTACTTGATAATCCAATATATTTTTCGCCAAATAAATCCCCGCATTATTAACTAAACCATCTACATCAGAATGTTCTGCTTCAACATATACAAAAAATTTAGCGACCTCTTCATAGCTACTTACATCTAATTGATATGTATGTAGATCAGAGCGATCATCCATTGACCGTTTTAAGTCATATAAGGAATGTTCATTAATATCGCATGCAATAACTGAAGCACCCTCATGTAAGCATTGCTTGACAACTTCTTTTCCTATCCCAGAGGCCGCACCTGTTACGATTATTTTTCTATTTTTGAGCACTTATCAAAACTCCTCTCTATATTTATTACTCCAATTAACTAAGTTTTATCATGAGCGTTACCCTTTAACCTTATTGTACTAACCTGCCCGTTTGTTGCATAAGAAAAAGACACCTGGCCTGACGTAGCATTACCCTTATGTTAAATCACAACATTTTTCTAAATGAATAGCACCATTTATCATAATCTAATTTGTCTTCATAAAAACGATGAGCATTGTTTCGCTGAATACCAGATTCTAATGCCACATATTCAGCACCATTATCCTTTGCCCAATTATGTATAAATCCTAATAATTTCTCTCCAAATCCATATGATCGGTATGCTTTATCTGTTACCAAGTCATATATATATACGTGACGTTTATTATAAAAGTTAACTCTCCAACTTAAGCCAGCTAAGGATACAATTCGATTATCTTTATATAAAGCATATAAAAAATACCCATCTTTCCTCATTTCTTCAAGTAAGTCCAGATATGTCTTTTCAGTCAAATCAGTTCGTAACTGTTTCATAATCGGAAAGGCTTCTAACCATTGTTTCTTGTCTGTTAGCTCTTGTATTGATTCTACTTTTGAATTATTCACATTAACGCTCCTTAAAATTATTATATTATTAATATTTAATTCAATTTTGAATTCCATAATTCCTTTTTCAATAAACCTGCCCCGTTAGTTAAGTAAGAAAAAGCCGCCATTGGGCAGCTTGATGTTAAAGTAATGCACCCGTTTGTTTAAGTACATTAATTCACAAACTCAAAAATATTTTCAGTTATTAAAGGAATACTAATTGATTGCTACTTTGCCAAATAAGTAAATAGGTAATGAAGAAACTTCGCTAAATTTACTTTCTAACAGTATATGTATGTTCTAAGCAGAAGGAAATTCAGTAAAAATATATCGTGTCACTCGAAAACTTCTAATTCATCGAATAAAGTGATATCTATCGGAACATAACAAAATCAAATTAAGTATTCCGCTAATTTATTGGTTACGGAACTATTAAGTGAAATTACATCTATATCTTCAGTGAATAGCTTTAAGCAATTATTAAAGTTGTTATAATTACAATAGAATTACTCATTCTTGGCGTCTTTTGCAAATGGATTGTCGTTCCTTGCTAATTACAGAAAGACAATATATAAGTAAAATGAAATAAATATCCCGTTAAAAGAGTTGGCTGTAATGTTCTGATAGATAGAGAGGTGTAATAGGAATGACTATAAATTCTCGTGTTAGAATACCGGATGGACTTTGGAGGGGGCTAAAAAAACTTGGAATTAATGCTCATGATTTGGTTCGGAAATCAAAAATGCCGCTTACTGTACTAACTGAACAAGTTGTCACTGTTGACCAATATTACACATTATGGCAAGCATATTCCGATATCATCGGTGACATGGAAGTTGGAATGCTGCAACTTCCGACAGTATTTGAAACAACACAGTATCCCCCGTCTGTACTGGCAGCTTACCATGCCCGTGATTATCGGGATGCTCTTGAAAGAATGGCTCGGTACAAAGAAATGTGTCCACCTGAAAAATTACGCATTATGGAGGAAGACACAAATTGTGTAATTGAACTGGAATGGTTTGATACGGAGCATGCGGGACCACCCCTACTTGTTGGGACCACTCTCGCGTTTTTATTGGAACTTGGACGACGAGGCACCGGTTATTCTATAAAAGCGAAATCAGTGGAATTTACACATTCATTTGGTCAAGTACAGGCGCATGAAGAATACTTTGGCTGCCCTATCCACATAGGAGCAGAACGTAATAGTCTGACATTGCAAAGAGATGACCTTAATCGCCCTTTTACTTCCTACAACGCTGACTTACTGGAGATCTTAACACCAGTATTGGAGCAAACATTAGAGGAACAGCGACACAGTCACTCCATAACAGAGATAGTTAAGTGGATGTTGAAACGCAATTTAACAGGAGAACGACTCGACATACAAGATGTAGCAAGTGAGCTCGGCATGAGCGAACGAACCTTACAGCGCCAGCTTACTTATGAAGAGACCAGCTTTAAGGAGCTGCTAAAGGAAGCCCGTCATGAACAGTCAAGACAGTACTTGGCTAATCCTAATCTAGATATTAAAGAAGTGGCATTTCTTGTTGGATATAAAGATCAGAGCTCGTTTTATCGAGCCTTCCGTAGCTGGGAAGGTATGACCCCTTTAAATTGGCGCGCTGAATATGCACTTATAAACGAACTAAGTTGATAACCAGCTTAAAGGAGAAATGTATCTTGGAAATGGAATTATTGAAAAAAACCGCTTTAGTTACAGGCTCAACAAAAGGCATAGGTAAAGCAATAGCGAAAGAATTGGCTAAAGAAGGAGTTAATATTCTCATAAATGGACGCAATTATGAGGAGGTAGAACGAACTGTACAGGAAATCAAATCAGAATTCCCGCTAACTTCTCCTCAAAATGCTGCAGCCGATATTGTGGATGTTCAACAAAGAGAGGAATTATTTAAAAAATTCCCGAATGTAGACATTTTAGTTAACAATATGGGTATTTACGAAATCATGCAATACGAGGATGTTACGGATGAACTATGGCAAAAATATTTCGAAACTAACGTATTAGCCGCAAATGGATTATGTAAACATTATCTACCAAAAATGCTGGACAATAATGATGGCCGCATCATCTTTATTGCAAGTGAAGAAGCAGTAATGCCCTCTGGACAAATGCCTCAGTATTGTATGACAAAATCAATGCTGCTATCATTGGCAAAAAGCTTGTCTATACTAACAAAAGGAACAGAAGTTACCGTCAATACGATTATGCCGGGACCAACACTTTCTGAAAATGTCCAGGATATTATTGAGGGTATTTACAGAAATGAAAACATAACCTTTTCAGAAAAAGAAAAACAATTCATGGTCAATAATCTGCCACAATCTGAAATACAGCGATTTATCAGACCGTTTGAAATAGGAAGACTAGCTGCATTCTTATGCAGTCCCTATGCATCTGCATTTAAAGGCTCACCAATCCGTATGGATGGAGGAATGGTCCCGACCATTTTTTAATTAAAAAAGCTGCCAGGAGGAGAATTTTAATATTAAAAAATAGGTTACGAGTGGCCTATTTAATTTGTTATAACTCTCGTGCAGTACTTACCTTTGAAGTAAACTTCCGAATTTATACGAGCTTTCAAAGTTCACGGCAAAGTTCGGAGCGTTTACTTTTACTAACCCTTCACCTAAAAAAAGGCCTCGTATGGATTCTTTCAATGCCTTTATAATGGTTTCGTAGCGTACCTCCTAACGCAATTTCTCCCAAGAGATGCTCATTTAATTTGTTATAACCATAAATCATTAGACGTTTTCTAAATATAAATATTATTCTATATTCTTCTCAATGCTAAAATTCCCATAATTCTCTCTCCGTAATATTGAGGTATCTATTCCTACTTTTACTGGATATAACATTATCCTTCTTGTGCTAAACTGCCCCTTTTGTTAAATAAGAAAAAGCTGCCTGGTTCGGCAGCTGATCTTGAATATAAGCACCCGTTAGCTGAATTAGGCTAGAAGTATTACATTTCGTAAAAGTTATCCCTTTCTACTTTACACACTCTGAGTGCGAAGCTCTTGTACCATTCATTTTTACCTCTATCCTGTGCAACTAGATGTACTAAGTGTTCCTTCCAATTCTTTATCGTATCTAAGGAATCCCAATATGAAACTGTAATTCCTAACCCTTCATCTCTTGCACTTTCTACACCTAAGAATCCCATCTGCTGAGAAGCTAACTCTACCATTTTTTCCGCCATTTTTCCGTAACCTCTGTCACCTTCAGTTCGCTGTGAGGAAAATATAACCGCATAGTAAGGTGGTTGAAGAGTTTTAGCAATTCCACTCAATTTAGTTCCCCCAATAATGTTTAATTTTACAGTATTCCTAATGTATAAAATTTTTACATAATTTCAAGTTTCCTTATTCATTAATAAGAAAAGGCCACCAAATTTGGTAGCCGTATCTTCAATTAATGCACTCGTTTGTTCAAATAAGCTTTTATTCTATATCACTTGTATATTTTTCTGGTAATAACTCCATTACATTACACTTTACCAATTCATTTTTATAAGAAATGATAACATCAGTATTTTTCCCGTAATCACTAATTAACTCTCGACACATACCACAAGGAGAAACAACCCAACATTTCTCTGTATCCTCGTGTGGATGCGGATGAGCCACTGCTACTATCGTTTGAAAATCGTGTTCTCCTTCTGATATAGACTTACCCATAGCCATTGCTTCACCACATACTGTTATTCTTCCGACATTTGCTTCAACATGAACTGCTGAAAATACATTACCAGATGTCGTTCTTACTGCTGAACCAATGTGATGTCGTCCATATCTATAGTTCTTTTCAATAACTTTTTCTGCTTCTTTAATCAATTCATAGTCTATATCTTCCAAAGGTCTTACTTTTAACACGATATTCTCCCCCTAGTTGCTTCTATTTAAAAAAATTCTTAACTCTATTTTAAGGAAATATTTACAGCTTCGAAAGCATGTATGTAGGTTGTGTCAAATAGAGAAACATTAGAATCCTCCGGTTTTACCAATAATCCAATTTCTGTACAGCCTAATATAATCCCTTTAGCTCCAGACTCGATTAAACCATGGATAACTTTTTTATAATAATCCCTTGATTCTTGATGAATCTTACCCAAACATAACTCTTCGTAAATAATCTTGTTTACAATCTCTCTTTCATTGTCATTTGGCACAATAACTTGTATACCGTTAAACTCCAAGCGTGATTTATAAAAATCCTCCTGCATTGTGTATCTTGTGCCTAGTAACCCAACAGAATTAATTCCTTTCTCTTTAATTTGGGCTGCTGTTGCATCTGCGATATGCAAAATGGGGATATTAATTTTCGACTGGATATCACCTATAACTTTGTGCATCGTATTAGTACAAATGATAATAAAGTCAGCCCCTCCCTTTTCCAAAGAACGTGCAGCATTACCTAACACTTCACCGGCATTTCCCCAAGCGCCTTCTGATTGGTAACGTTCAATTTCATGAAAATCGACACTATATAAAAGACATTTCGCTGAATGTAATCCCCCTAATCTTCTTTTAACTTCTTCATTGATAATCCGATAATATTCAACAGAAGATTCCCAACTCATTCCGCCAATAAGACCAATAACCTTCATTTTATCCTCTCCATTATCCGCTTTTCTCTTCATGATTAGCTTCGATTAACCTACAAACAATTCCTTTTTTATTCAACTAAATGGCCCGATTGTTGAAAAAAAATAATGACCATTGTTCAACAAACCTGCCCCTATTGGTTAATAAAGAGCATACAAAGTCTTTTACTTTAATAAAAAAAGCATCCATTTGTAAAGGATGCCAAATTTCAGTCCACTTTGTTTTTAAGACCTAGCAATCTGTTCTGCTGTTTTGTTCATATCTTTTTGTTCAATTACATAGACTAGCTCCTCAATAATATCGTTTAATCTCATCTGACTAGTATCTTTATTTAAAATGATTGAAGTTTTGTATAGCAACCTTTTCTCCTGTTCAGTCATTCATATTCCTCACCTCTACCTGGTCTTACTCTTCAGTATACCCTCGCTTCATATTAATATACTTATAGTTTCGAAGTTGAATTTTTCGACTTATTGATGAAGTGTAAACTTTGCTAGAGCCATTTTACTTTTTCGAACTATCCTCTAAACGTAAAATATTACTAGACCAGTTAAACGAAAAGTCTTCCTTATTAGTTTTAAATAGATCTTCAGCTTTCAAGTCCTTAGTCTTGTTCTCTACATCATTTTGAACAGACTGTTTAAACTCATTAAACTGTCGCTCTAAATCCTCCATTTTACGAGCATAAGACTCATCTTCTCTTTTATAGAATTCAGCCTCTTGCGCATACTTTTTCTTTTCATCTGGATCACTAGAGCTTTCTGCCTTGCTGTAAGCCTCTTCTGCTTGCTTTGCTTTTTCTTTTCCTAAGTTACTAAACCAATTTTTTATAAATTCAAAGGCTTTGGCAAAAATAAGTTCAGCCAATTCCTTCCCATATTTAACTAGTAACTTTTGAATCTCTGGCCAAATTTTTTCCATAAAGAATTTAACTATTACTTTCCGCATAGTAAAATATACCTCCTAAGATGCCTACCTCCATTATATTACAGACTTTTGGGTATACAATATAATTTTTTGTTAATGCACACATTAATTTATCCGCTGTTTTCACAGCAGTTACCTCTTTTTAAGAGCCCCAAATAGTTCTCTTATTCCAAAAACCTGCCCCGTTAGTTAAAGAAAAAGCCGCCGATTGGCAGCAGACTCTTAAAGCAAAACACCCGTTTATTTTTGTACAATTTTCAATTCTTTTTTCCACCATCAACGATGCGATGGCCAAGAACCTTGCATCTTCCTAATTTGAATAATTTGTCCCGTATGGTATGCATCATGAAGCATTAATGGGCCACTCATGCAAGAGTTGGTTGAACTTTTTCCACATGCGCCAAGAATAGCTCGTCCTGGACAAATTAACGCATGGGATAATGAAGATTTTGTCAAAGCAATCGAAGAAACTGGAAAAAAACAACTGATCATTGCGGGCGTAGTTACAGATGTTTGTGTTGCATTTCCTGCACTTTCCGCTGTGAACGCTGGTTATGAAGTATTTGTTGCTACTGATGCTTCTGGAACGTTCAGTAAACAAGTAGCGGATGCGGCATTAACGCGTATGGCCCATGGTGGGGTACAGCTTCTGAACTGGTTTAGCATAGCGTGCGAATTACAACGTGATTGGCGCAATGATGTTGAAGGTTTTGGCGCTTTAATTTCTAGCCATCTTCCTGGTTATCAAAATCTTATAGGAAGCTATAGGGGGGCTCAGAGAGATTTCAGCACGCAGCCTAACTAGAATAGCAGCTTATTTATAACTCACTTTTTCCAATATAAAGCTACTTATTCAAGAAAAAGGAGTTTTTTCTGAAGTAACTAAAGCCTAATTTCTCACTTATAACCCCTGAGAAATTAAGCTTTTTATATTTGTATTTCCTTAACGTTGTAAATCCGCGTTTTGCTGGTGGTACCCAAAAAAAGCTAAGGACGATTGTTCAATTAACCTGCCCTTTAGTTAAAGTATTCAACAAAAAAGGGACTTAATCCTTTAATGGATCAACGCCCCTGATGGTTGAATAATTTCATTGATTTTTGATAAGTTGTTTTAATAAATCCACTATTATATCAGGGCGAAAACAGTTTCCAATGCCCTTCAGAAACAACTTCGACCGCTCCATCAATCACTTTGATTGCGGTTTCATCATCTATTGCATACGCGGGCCCTTGCATTCCGGCGGCCCATTTCTCAGCAGAAGCCATCGTGTTTCCCGGCAGCAACTCGTGATCCAGGTGCGGAAACATTGCAAAATCGACCAAACCCAGCGTTTCATCACCACCGTTGAGTGGCGTCCAACCAACGAAGTATTCTCCGATGTTAGGTGCCATCACCATGCTCCCAGCACTCATCCCCACATAGACTGCATCCAGCGATGGCAAGAGGTCTGCTAGGCCGGATTGCCGCATCCAGTGGTACAGGTAGAGGGCGTCGCCGCCCGCCACCAACAGGACGTCCATCTCTCGGACCAGCGGGACCCAGCGGTCTTCATCGATGCTTGGCAGCGCTGTAAGCTCCAGCACGCCTACAGACTTCCAACCCAGGCCGACCATGTGATCGGATTTCCCGCTGATGAACTGCCAGGCGTTGATACCGGGGCCGACCCAGGGGTGTCCGTACAACGCAGTGGGAATGCAGAGGGCATTAGACTCGGCAATAGGTTTATCCAACATTTCTACCAGTGAGTCGTGTATGCTCTTGTTCTTGATGCCTGCAGATGTAAGCAGAAGTTTCATAACTTCACTCCTTTTCATGTATATATTCTCTATCACTTCTTGAGTTCCTTCTTCAACTCCCTCAGTTTAATACGGTTTACTCACGAATGCTCGCTTATTCGCAGGATTTCATCCTCCATGGATATATATTTCTAAATTGAAAAAAGTAGATTCTGGACAAATGGCTACGTGAAGACATAGTTAAATAGAGGAGTAGGATTATACTCCAAATTCTACCATATGATGTACTTCTCCACGCCAGCCCTTGGAGGCTTTCCCTCCCATGTCTCAACGGGTCAATTGCCCTCTCATTCCTTCGTCATGCCTATCCAAGGGTGGAGGCCAGTTATGCTAACCTGATGGGTCAGTGCCCTTTGTTGAACAAACCTGATACTCCGTACATATTTGAAATCCTGCGAATAAGCCAACACTCGACCTTTAAAAATATAAGGGTAATGATTCTCTTCGAGAAAAAGTGAATTGAACTACGCCAACTCAGTTAACGGCTGGACCTTCTTGGCACAATAAGCTTCGTTTTTCGCGCTATCCCTACAAAGATCTAGCTAACTTCCCGATGAGCTTCATTATAGATTTCATTTTTTCATTTTCTTGACCTTAACATTATTCGAGTGGAGGGCTTTAAATTCCGGGTTGTTCATTACCAGACTCATAGTAGCTAAATAGAAAACGTCTTAACCTTGATCTTCCACGCTTTGAAATGATAATTTGCCCTTTCCACTTCCCTGAACTGGCTTCGGCTAGATGGAGTCCTGCATGGCGAAGTAAAGAGTTGCCGTGTGAAAAACCACTTAAATCTCCTGCTTCCCCTAAAATACCAGCTAACGAAATTTCACTAATTCCCTTAATCATAAGTAACTTATTCGCGAAAGGAATTTTAGGTAGTTCATCCTTAATTGCCAGCTCAACTCTTTCAAGTTGTTGAATCGCAAGGTCATACTCTTCGAGTAATTGTTCAAGATGAAATTTATAAGCTTCTAATGCTTGCCTTGTACCAACTGATTTCCTGGCTACATTGAGGTAAATAGGCTTTCTTTAATCCAGGCTGTCGCTTCATCAGTAACTTCCACCCGGCCACGATCTCTTCAGGCTTCATGGAACCCAGTTCCATCGGAGACGGGAAAAGCCGAAGTGTTGCGATGGCCCCTTTAGCAGTGATGTCTTTAAATACTTGCCTAAGCTCGGGGAAGACAATATCCACCCAGCGATTCAATTGATTAATCGAGCTTACAAGCCTCTTAACAATGACATCCCGATTTGACATGAGCACCCTGAGCTTTTCAAACGACTCAGAAGTATTCCTTACAAAGGCATAGTAACCGTTCTTCACCATATCGGCTATTACAAGAGCGTCTTTTTTATCACTCTTTGATTGGGTATTATCACGGTTTTCTTTATTTCTTTTCACCAAATGAGGGTTAACTGTCACTACCTCAATATCTTGTTTCATCAGCCATTTAGAAAGGTTAATCCAATAATGACCGGTAGGTTCCATACCAACTATGGCAGCCTCAAGTTTATGTAATCTTTTAATGCTATTAATCCAGATTAACAGGGACGAAAATCCCTCTTCGTTGTTTGGAAAAGTGATTGGATCTCCTACTACAATCCCACGGAAATTCACTGCTCTGGCTACGTGATATTGTTGTGCAATATCCACACCAACCACAAGATGTTTATCAGTAATTCTTTCTATTAGTTGATTTTGTTTGTCCTGCATTTTAAACTTCATAGTAAGGGTTCCTCCTAAGTTTGAGTTAGAGTCGTGTCTTACTCATATCTTACTGAGGAGCCCTATTTTTTTCAAAGCTCAAAAATAACGATCTACAGGAATGCTAACCTGCTCGTTTATTACATTGGAAAAGCCGCCTAAATTGGCAGCCGTTAGCTTAAATAAGACGTGAAAATAGTTTTAAAGGACTGTTCACCACGTGATTTTATTATTAGCATTAATTCAACAATTAACTTTTATCTATATAATGGTTGATAAATGCGTATTGCAGGTCACAATAGTCAACAAATGTGATAAAGAACATCAAGACCTTAATTCTATCCATTTTTATATCATTTGGGTGTGTAACAGTATTTCTTGTAAGTCTGGTAAATGTTGCGTATATTGCAGAACTTGATTTATCTAGTGTCTTTATTAAGGTTTTACAGAAACGTCTTTAGTTGCTTTCACATACTTATCCTGAAAATCAAGATATACATTATATTTATGTGATATTTTCCAATCCTTATTTAGATCACTTATAAATGTCGAATGTAGACTTGGCTCATTTTTAATTAAGAAGGATGAAAAACTATCAGTTAATTTTTCAATAATAACCTCTCCTGCAAGTCCGATATTAATCATGGAAGAATTTATACAATCTGCATTAAAACACTTTAAAGCTTCAGTTAAATAAAATACAACCCAATCATCAATATTTTTGATGGCTTTAAGTTTTGTTAAATACCCATCCTGATCATATGGTAATACATCCATTTGTTTAATGCATTCCATCCCATATTCAGTCACATGGAAATAAGGTAAATCAGTGCCATAATGCCCATAAGCCCCTGGGGCGATTACACCTTGTGTTAATAATTTGTGAAATTCTTGATATAACTTTAAGATTTCTATTCTTGATAAATTTATAGAACTGTACTCATAAAGAACTCTACCATGACACCCCCAAGCTTCTCCCCACATCGATACTAATGGTTCCTTAATTTTTTTCTTTATTAGTAAGCCGTTTAATAGACGAAATAAATCACTTTGACTACCTTGATACCCATACAATTTAAAGGTTTTACCTTCTGTATCAATATCATTACCTTCGTATGCTAATACTTCTAGAAGTAGATTTCTTATTTCTAAATTGCTCAACTCGGTAATAAAACTCATATTATTTCTGCTCCTTAACATCTGTATATTCTGTAAAACACTTATGTTTTAAAGATTATACATAACAGCTAATAATCCTTCTTTAATTATCCTGCCCCTTTAGTTTAATAAGAAAAAGCTGCCTAGATTGGCAGCCGTTTCTTTAAGGAGAACACCTCGTTAGTAGAATAGGAAAAGTTGATTACATAGATTTGTTGACTATAAAAATAATAGTATATACTGGAATAGGAGCCTTCTTCTTATTGGATTGTTAGTACGCAATCCGCTCTCGGCCACTTACTTTATAGATAATTCAGCAATAACCGGATAGTGGTCGCTAGGGAATTGACCATTTTTTTGATAGTTATTGATTTCGATCGTATTTGCGGTTACATTCCCTTTGGTAAGAATCCAATCGATGCGGTTGTCTGCTCCACCGCCTGTTGGGTCACGGAAGCCATTGAACGTTCCAATTCCCTCATTGATTCGTGACTCTGCTGTTTCCCATAAATCATCAAAAGCTCCATCGCTAGTTAATGTTTGATGTGGAAGAGTACCAGGACGAGTATTAAAATCTCCTGTCAGAATAATAGGTAATTCAGGGTTAAAGTCTTTGGTTTTTTCTAAAATTAATTCAGCGCTCTTTTCTCTCGCTTCGGCAGATTGATGATCGAAATGTGTATTTACAAAATAGAATTGTTTATCCGTTTGGTTGTCTACAAATTTCGCCCAAGTGACCATTCTTGGAATGTTGTTTCCCCATGTTTTTGAACCGATTACATCTGGAGTATCTGAGAGCCAGAAATGATCATACTCTACTGGAGTAAACCGTTTTTCATCATAGAAAATCGCGGAGTATTCTCCTCTATTACCGCCTTCGCGGCCCAATCCAATCCATGCATAACCTGGTAATACTTCTTCCAAATCCTGAAGTTGTCCATATAAAACTTCCTGCGTTCCAAAAATATCTGGATTTTCCATACGAATGAGCTTTTTAATGGTTGGAACCCTTTCAGCCCATGTATGCGGTGATGGATCATTGTTGTTTTCATACCTTAAATTAAATGTCATCACCTTCAAGTTTTGTTCCGTGCTTTCCGCTGCAAAGACATTGGAAATTCCGGAAAACATACTTCCCACCATTGCGAGTACCATTGCTACCGCTAAAAAAATTGGACTTAATCCTTTTTTCAACAAAATTCCCTCCTTTTTTTGATTACATTTGAAAGTATAGTTTTCAAAAGTAATCACGATGTTAAAAAAGAAGCAGATGTTTGTTTTGTTTTTTTAAAGCAAAAGAGAATCCGATAATATCAAGGGATTTTTTATTAAAAATATGAAATTTTTCTTAGAGAATCACTTGTTTTTGTAAATATTTACAGGATGAATTCACCAGTAAAATTTACAGCTTTTTAATAATAGTTAGAATCTTTAAAATCTTGGTAGTTTTTTCTAAATTATTCAAATAGATGGCCAATTGTTGAATAGAGTAATGACGATTGTTCAACTAAACTGCCCCTTCAACAAAAAAAGCCGCCTGGTTAGGCAGCTGATCATGAATACAAGAACCAAAAACGACAACAATAAAAGCCGTAATCCTTCCTGGGCAATTGCCCAAAGAGAAATAAGAGTTTTATATTAGGTACCTGTTGCTTCTAATTTCATAATGGCACCAAAATATTGTGAAGCAGTTGCAAAAGTGATAAACGCACAAAGCTCGCTAATTTCATCATCAGACATGTACTCTTTTAACACATTAAAAATGGCATCTGGGACATCTCCTTTTTCTTTAATAAATACCTCCGCAAATCCTACAGCAATTGATATTTTTTCATCGTACAAATTAGGTTCTGGTTTTCCTTTTGCTTTGCAATATGCACAACCACTACTTTGTGCAAGAGTTCTTCTTACTTGCTCTTTTAATTGAGCAGTAAGCTTCCCTTCTTTCTCCAACTCATTTCCCAGTCGACTCCACATAATCATTATTTCCTTGTTATGTCCCAAAAGTCTTTGGAAGGGGGTCGCCCCGTACTGTGATTCCTCAATTCTTGCCATAATTAATCCCTCCTTGTATTATTTATCATATCGAATTATTTCATCGCTTCACATTAAGTTTGAAATGCAGTTTTCAATATTTCATTAAAAATTTAACGAAAATGAGGGAAATAAGATTTATATGAAAATCGATGATATTGATAAGAAAATAATAGATGTATTAAGCGAAGATAGCAGATTATCAATGAGCGCGCTTGGAAGAAAAATCAATTTATCTTCTCCATCGGTTACAGATCGTGTTAGGAAAATGGAATCACTTGGAATAATTAAGAAGTACACATTGGAAGTGGATTATGAGAAATTAGGGCTTCCAATCCAATGCATAATAGAAGCAACTGTTAAAAATGGGGACTATAGCTCTTTTAGGAAATATATTGAGGAGTTACCAAATGTAGAATTCTGTTATCGGATTGCAGGAAATGCCTGTTATATGCTAAAAATACAATTCGACTCTTTTAGAAAGGCAGAAGGGTTTATTGAAAATGTAAGTCCGTATGCCCGTACTGTCACACATTTTATTTTTTCGGAGGTCCAGACCAATTTGAAAATGAGTACCCAATAGGTAATAATCAAGTATATTTAACTAATCTGACTCGTTAACACAATAAGAAAAGCGGCCGCAACACAGCCTGGACTAATAGTGGTGAACTATTATATATGGAAAAGGAGGTCCTTAAGGCCTCCTCTTAAGGCCTCCTCTCTTTCTTTTTTTTAAAATTTAAACCTAGGCCAGCAAAAAAGCACTTTTAATTTAATGACATTGCAATACATGGACGAATAGGAAGAGGAGGAGGTTCAAGCTAGCTTTCCTGTTGAGTGTCGTTGCTAGAAATACGGTCATTTGTCAAGAAAAACACGAAAAACAACGCCAATACGGATGGTATGAGAGCCCATGTGAATGTATAACTTATTGACTCTGCAAGGGCATCTATGATTTTATCTAGTAATGGCTCTGGCATAGTCTTACGTGCTTGCTCAGATAAAATAGAGCGTGTATCATTTTGAGCCCCTCCGGTAATCATATGATTGTTTCCGCTGGAAATTTCTTGAATTTGATCTGAAAAATTAGAACGTTGAATAATCCCATAAATGGTAATTCCCAAACTCATCCCAAGCTGTCGTAAAAATGATACTGTTGATGTGGCTGAACCCCGGCTTTCTGGTCCGAAGCTATGGATAGCTGCCATATTTATTACAGAAAAAGAAGCTCCTGTGCCTAACCCGATAATTATCATATACAATGTAACTGCAAATCTTGATGTTTCTGCTGAAACTGTACTTAGCAAGTACATCCCGATTAGCAAAATAACTGCAAAAATGAGCATGACATTCCGAAACCCGAGTTTTGGAGCAGCCGTTGCCCCTATTTGTGAGGATACTACCACACCCAGCATCATAGGAAGTAGGATTAGGCCTGAATTTGTTGCACTGCCGCCTGTTACCCCCTGAATAAAGATCGGTATATACACAATACCTACAATAAAGGAAACTCCATAAAACAAGCCTACAATCGTGCTTGAAGCGAAGAGTCGATCTTTAAACATAGAGAAAGAAATAACAGGATCTTCAGCACTTTTTTCCGTAATAAAAAATATTGAAAATAAAATGAAAAATCCTGCAAATAAACTTAAAATTACAGTAGAGTCCCAAGTGTACTCATTGCCCCCAAGCTCTAGAGCAAATAGCAGACATACAATTGCTCCAACTAATGTAATCGATCCCATCCAATCAATTTTTTGTTTCTTGCGTTCATGGGATTCTTTATAAAATAACGCGATTAACATTAATGAGAGAACACCAATAGGAAGATTGATGTAGAATATCCAATGCCAGCTGATATAATCAGTAATATATGCTCCAAGCAACGGACCGAATATACTTGATAAGCCAAAAACAGCTCCGAATAGCCCACTCATCTTTCCTCGCTTACCGGGTGGGAAAAGATCAATAATAATGGTGAAGGTAATCGGTATTAATGCACCACCGCCAATTCCCTGTATAGCCCGATATACGCTAAGCTGCTCAATGGTCTGGGCAGTTCCGCAAAGAATTGACCCAAACATAAAAAAGATTAACCCCATCATAAAAAAACGTTTCCGTCCAAACATATCAGAAAGTTTACCAAATATCGGCATACCTGCCATTTCAGCCACCATATAAGCTGATGTTACCCAAATAAACTTATCAAGCCCTCCTAAATCCCCAACAATGGTCCCCATAGCTGTTGCAACAATGGTGTTATCCATTGAAGCCATAAGAATAGAGAGCAACAGTCCTGTTACTACCAGATTTTGTCTTCTTTGTAGCTGCTTCATAAATATCTCCTAGCTTTTTCTAAAATTAAGGCTCTTGTTATACTTACTTTGTTGACCCACTCCAGGAAATCGAGTCCGCATGCGTTTCGATACTCCTTCTATAAGACATATCTCCGCTTCCATCAACAGGGTAATAAATCAAAATGAGTTTTAACACCTAGCATAAAAAAGTACATTGATGGTCTCTCAATATCCAATTACCTTCCCTTTTACATTTTAGAAAATAGGATTAAATTGTTAAATGCCAAGAATGATTTATAATCAAATTTGCCATTTAGCAATAGCATAAATATTTATTTATCAACCACTTCTTTTAGTCCTTTATATAAAACAGCATCTAATATATATTCTATATATAGCAGAAAGCTAGTATAATCTTATTATCATTTTATGAAAGGAATGAACTATGCCCAGATATCAATATCTTGACCCGCATAAAAACATAATGGAGGGAAAATATTGATTAAAGAACTTAGCACAAAAGATTAATGTTAAGAAAAATGCAGGTATCAGACTCAGAGAAATTGTTTCAAGTTTGGTCTAATCCAGAAGTAACTAGATTTATGAATATTGATAAGTTCACTGATAAAAAACAAGCAACAGAAATGATTATATTATTTGATAAACTATCAAAAGAAAACACTGCAATTCGCTACTCAATAATTGAGTTAGAATCAAATGAAATTATTGGTTCTTGCGGTTTTAACATTTTAGATTTTGAAAATGCAAAAGCTGAAATTGGTTACGAAATTAATAAACATTATTGGGGCAAAGGATTTGCTCCTGAAGCTATTACTTGTTTAATAAGGCATGCCTTTAACGATTTAAAACTTAATCGAATAGAAGCAAGAGTAGAACCTGAAAATTTCAACTCAATTAAAGTCCTGAGAAAATTAAATTTCCGCTTTGAAGGAACAATGAGAAAAGTGGAAAGACCAAAAGGACACTTTATTGATCTCAATCTATATTCGTTGTTAGTAACAGATTAAATCGACTGCCTATACTTGTAAAAGTATGGGCTATTTATCATTAATAATTCGATGGAGCTACTAAACAGTTATACTAATGTGACATAAAAGCATATATTCTTGTTGACCTAATCTGCCTCGTTCGTAATATAAGGTCACCAGTTTCTTCTGTTCGACCATATTTTATTTGGTCTTTTATATCAGTAGCCAGGATAGAACGTACCTGCCCGTGGGGCTTTGACCCAGTCAGCTAAACCCTTCGCCCCCTATTTGCAGAAACATGATTGAGGCTGGTTGGGGCATAGATCTCGTATAACAAGCGAAGCTGTGACACTGCATAGAGGAATTAGGGGTACTGGCAAATCATTAGTTTAGGAGGAGGATTTAGAAATGAATCCAGCCATTGATCTGGATGTTTCCAAAGGGGAAAGTCAAGTTCAAGCATTTTGCAAAAAGGTAAACCTTGTCGTAAGAGTTTTAAAGTTTCGCATACTGTTGAAGGTTTTGGTTTACTTGTAGAATTCCTGGAGGAAGTAAAGAGACAAGCAGGTCAGAAACCACCCTTTGTATTAGAAGTAACAGGACATTATCATTCCCCTGTTGTTCAATATTTGGAGGATCGTGGATATTTATTGATCATTGTTAATCCACTGATTTCTTATAAGGCTAAGTAAAAACAAATGCCGTTGATGCTTACCACTTCTGTGAGCTGTTTTATAAAGAGGAGGCTAGGGCCATATAAATAACGATGGAGTCCAGCTACTAACCTTGGGAACCCTACATGACAACACGAGAATATTACTGGGGTTTTCGTTCAGACGAAGCTGCAATTTCAAGCAAATCTAGACCAAGTCTTCCCCGAATATAGAGGGGTTTATAGTGACTTATTTTCAATCGTATCACTCTTAACTCTTTTAGAGTCTCCCTCATCTGAGGATATATTAGCGGTAAGTTTCGCTGATATGTAAGAGTCGATCTTAAAGATGGGCAAATGAATAGCTATTGAGCTCAAAGCTTCGGCAAAACGAAATCCTTTAGAAAAGACGTTTTATCAGAGTCATATATTAAATCTAGGAATGTATAAAGAGCACCTATCCAAATTAGAGTCTGAGATAGATGCCCTCGCTAAAGAAGTTGAATAATATAATATTATTAAATCTATCCCTGGTATAGGAGAAAAGATCGCTGCCACGATTATTTCAGAAATTGGGGAGATAGATTGATTTACTGATCCTAAAAAGCTGATAGCTTTCGCTGGGGTTGATCCCAGTGTATTCAAAATCTGGTAGTTTACAAAAAATCGAATCACAAAAAGAGGATCTAGTAGGTTTTGTCACGCCTTATACTCTGCAAATAATAGTATCTAACAACATATTTAGGCAAAATAACAGCCTGTAATGGATTTACCTCCATTAATGAGTATTGTTCAACAAATTAAAATTAAAAGTAAATCCTACAAACGTTTTGGATACCTTTGGCATAAGGATCTGCCGTTATCGTATCATGCAGTTGTTTTGCTTCTTCTGTAGCATTCTTCAATAGATATCCATGCTTTACGGCTTTAAGCATCTCTATATCATTCCCACTATCCCCAAACGCAAATGTATTCTCAACAGAGATCCTAAACTGTTTTATGACGAAGTACACTACTGCACGTTTGCCTGTATTTTGTGGAATAAAATCTACATCAAATGCATTTACCGGATCTCCAGCTAGAGGGTTACAACGGTTAATATTGAAGTTTATTCCGCTATTGCGTGCTAGTTGTTTTATGATATCAAGATCATACTTAACCCTCGCACTATCTTCTATAAAATAATAATAATTCATTTTAAACGATTGTTGACCAAATTGTGTTTGTTTTTGTAACTGTATCCCATATAACTGTCTTAAATCATTAATAAAATCTTCAACCACTCTATGGCTAAATCCTGACCTTTTGATTCTTTTCCTCCACTCTTGATTTTGATAAAATTCTCCTTTTGGATTGATCTCCCATAACTCCGTTCCTAGGTTTGATGCAATAAAATGCGGAAGGTAGTTCATCCGAGCTGCTCTCATTTTTTTATGGATATCAGCCAAACTACTGCCTGTTACCCAACCAATTCTGATATTTTTCTTATGAACAATCCTATCAAGATACTCCTCAAGCTCATACAAATCTTTTAACTGCCAGCCTTTTAGCTCATGCGGATAGTATGTTTCGTCAAAATCAAATATCATTAAGTAGTCAGGATTTCCGTTAGAATGGTACACTTTAAATGTCACGTTTAATACCTCCCTGTTCTATGTTATTTTTAGGTTACAGGCAGGGAACGTTCCCAGGTCAAATCTTTTTTAGAGGTAAAATAAATGGCTACTATTCTAGATATAGCTCGACTTAGTGGCGTTTCTAAGTCCACGGTATCACGCGTTATCAATAATCATCCTCATGTTTCAGAAGACAGCCGAACAAGAGTAATGGAAGCAATAGAAAAGTTGTCTTTTGTTCGAAATGCACGAGGTGTACACCTTAGAACACAGTCAACAAAAACTATTGGTGTGACTATCCCGGTCCTTGATCACCCCTATTTTAGCCCGCTTGTTGGCATGA
This sequence comes from Cytobacillus oceanisediminis, assembly GCF_022811925.1. NCBI lineage: Bacteria > Bacillati > Bacillota > Bacilli > Caryophanales > Bacillaceae > Cytobacillus > Cytobacillus oceanisediminis. The sequence goes on from NZ_CP065511.1 coordinate 3,223,462, forward strand.
TTGCAGCAAAATGCAGAAAAGTTGGATATAAGATAGTGATTTTCCAAACGTTTTATTCTATTGATGAGGAATATGAAATTTATGAGAAGTTAACTGAAAATGAGCTGGACGCGGTAATTATCACTCATACTTTATTAGGTGAGAAGGAGATTAAACAGAGAGTTAGAGATAAGATAGTGCTTATTTGCAACGAACCACTTCAAACAAGGCATTTAGATGTCTTTTCACTTGATGAAAGGGATGCAGTTTATTCGTCTACCCAATACCTGCTGAAGGAAGGACGCAACCACCTATTATTTTGTGCGGATGAAGAAAGAACGCCACTTCAGCGACAAAGATGGGAAGGGTTTAAACAAGCTCATCTTGATTTAAATAAAACATGTACTATTCAGCAAAAAATAAGTGGTTACTCTACGATTGAAGAAGGTATACTACTGGGAGATGAAATTTTTTCAGGTCATTGCAATCATGATGGAATTCTTGCAGGCAGTGACTTTTTAGCGGCAGGATTACTTTCGTCAGCTAAAAAACATGGTGTTTCTGTTCCAAAAGAACTTTCCATTATTGGTTTTGACAACCACCCAATTTGCCTGACAACTTTCCCTGCACTTTCTAGCATTCAAAATCAGACTGAATTGATGGTCAAGGATTTAATTACCTGTTTACTAGACAGACTTGGCGGTAAAGAATTTCCCACTGCAAGAAAAGTTTATAAAGGGGATCTGGTGATAAGGGGGACCTAAGAAAGGAACATAAACCAGCTAATAGGAGTCAAGAACTTCTTATTAAAATATCTAATCCACCGTGTTATACTTTTGAAAGCAAGCCAAATAACCCTCCAAATTCCTTTTGGAAGGTTTTTCTTAATCTGCTGTTTTCTGTGGATTAAGCCAAATCCAGGAACTGTTCATTCCTTTTTAGCATTGCGTAAATCCAGTGTAAAAGCTTGTTTACACAAGCTATCATTGCTACTTTTGAAGGCTTTCCTTCATTTCGTTTTCGATCATAATACTCTTTTAGCTTCTTGTTCCTCGAGCTTCTTATACCGCATAAAACGGCCATATACAAAGCGTGCCATAATCGGCTTGAACCTCGTTTAGTAATATGATTCATAGTAGATGTGAACTTACCTGATGCATGGACACTGGGATCTATTCCCGCATAAGCCACAAGTTTTTTAGGGTGATTAAACCGGTCAATTTCTCCGATTTCAGAAATGATCGTTGCCGCGATTTTTCCTCCTATTCCGGGAATTGACTGGATTATCTTACATTCTTCAATTTCTTCTGCCAGGACATCTATCTCTGCCTCTATACTGGATAGGTGCTCTTGGTACTGAAGAAGCATAGTGATATACATATCCAAACTGAACAACTGACTTTGATACACACCTTGTTGGAAAGGATTTCGCTTGGCCGAATCTATTAATTTAGCTGCCCTCTCCCTGGCCCAACCCGCAGACCGTTTTATACGCATTTCCACAATTCTCTCCAGTATCTTTGCTTCACCAATCCTCAGAACATCTTCAGACGTAGGAAACTCCTTTAAAACCTGAAGAGAGACTTTTGAAAATAAATCTCCAAATACTCCCCTATATTCCGGAAATACCTGATCAAGAATTGTGTGGAATTGAAGTTTTGCCTGAATGTAAAGGTTCGTAACGGCTTCGTATTGCCTTGACAATGTTCTTAGGTTTAGCAGCCCTAAGCCTCTTTTCTTATAAGGCTCAAATTCTTCCTTATAATACAGAATACAAAGTTGATATGCATCAAACGCATCCGTCTTTACCTTTCTTAGACTGGTTTTCTTAGCCTGATGAGAAATGATGGGATTTACCAAAATATATAGATATTGACTGTCCTCCAGACATTGAATAATCGGTGTATGGTAATGCCCTGTAGATTCAAGAATTACTGCTGACACCAGTCTTTCTTTCTATCTCTTTCAAAAAAGAGACGAAAGTATCTAAATCCTCAGTGATATGTTTTATCTTGAAGCTCTTTCCAAATGGCTTGTCTTTATCTAGAAATGCCTGAGCTTCACTTTCCCCTTTGGCCACATCCAGGCCAACTACTGGATTCAATGATTATCTCTCCCTTTGTTATACTCGCCAGTAACCCCTTTACCTTCCTGTAGTTCCATAGCTTCGCTTGTTATACGAGGTCAAATTGTCCCAACCAGCCTCAAACATCATTCTACAAGTAGGGGGCGAACAGTTTATATTACGAGATCTAACTCCCACGCACCCGTACGTTCTACCCTGGCTACTGAAATAATAGGTCCTATAAAATAAAGAGCAACCAGTAAAAACTGGTTAACTCTATAATACGAAGCACCCTTAAGTTGAATAACCACCTTCTTCGTTAGTGCATATTTCTATCGGAATAGGTAACAAGGAACCTGTAATATCGCTTAATTAATAGGAAATGGTAAAATTAAACTATAATAACAAAGGAGTGAAAGAAGTGAATATTCTCAATCAATATATTAAGGCAACAAACACCCACAATTTTGCAGAAGTTAAAAAGTTACTCCACCCTAATGCGATATACTTTTTAGTAATAGAACTTGTACAAATCATGAAGAAATTCAAAATTATTTTGAGAATGCATGGTCATTAGTTAAAGATGAGAATTATGAAGCTCATGATGTACAATGGCTATTTAGTTCTAATTCATCTTTAATTTGTACCTATATATACTTTTATGAAGGTTATATTAATGGAAAATATACAAGTGGCCGAGGTAGAGCAACCAATGTGTTTGTTAAAAATTCAGGTGTGTGGTTGATAATCCATGAACATTTAAGTCCTTTACCAATATAATTAGAATGAAGGGGTATCTTAGTGAGAGATCCCTCTTTTTGTTACACCTTTTGTGTCTAATGCGATATTACAGAATAGATTCTTATTAACAAACCTGCCCCGTTTGTACAATAAGAAAAGCCACCTGAGATGGCAGCTGGACCTTAAAGTAATGCACCCTTTAGTTAAATAAGAAAAGGGACGCTTATTCCACAATCGCGCCCGATTGTTGAATATCCTAATTTAAAATATTTAAGATTATTTTCTGTTCCGATTAACTATATTCTAGAGATTTTTTATAGAACAAAAGCTCATTATACACAAGGATATTCTCTATTAATTGTCCTTCCTAACCCATTTTCTAAAAATATCAGGATTCGAAAATAAAAGTGCTAAAAGAATGATTAATATGCCAATCTTATCTTGCAAAAATAATGGATCTTTTAAAATAATATAGCCTAAAATTACACCAATAACCGGGTTAATATAGTTGCTAAAAGAGGCAAATAATGCTCCCTCTTCTTGAATTAAGAGATTATACAGCATATAGACAATTCCTGCATGGAATATACCTAAAATGATAATATATAATACTTGTGAATGATTGATATCGATTTGTAATGGCTTTTCAAAAAGGAATGCCATTGGCAATAAGACAATACTTGCAATCCATAAAACATTTCTCATATGGACCACCGGAGAACCATCTTCTAATTTTTCCATTAGAATTAAAGACAATGCAAAACTTATAGCAGCAAGAATGAGCAACACATTACCCAATATATTACCTGAAACGTTCATAATTCCTTGCGTTGGCCACGATAAGATTACAATTCCTAAAAATCCTAATATTATGCTGACTATTTCAAAGTTGCTAGCTTTCTTTTTGAAGAGCAATACGAAAAATACTAATGTAAAGATTGGGACCATTGCGATTAGCATAGATGCAATACTGCTCGATACGTACTTTTGGCCTTGTGCAATAAGAATAAACGGCAATACTACTTCAAAAAGTGCAATCCAAAAATATTTTTTAGTATTGGTTGTGTAGTTTTTCTTTGATTGAAACAGACTAATCACTGATAAACAAATTGCACCGATCAGTGCTTTAAAAGCAGACAACGAAATGGAACCTGCATCATTCGTTACTAATTCCACGAAGAAAAATTGAGATCCCCAAATGAGGCTTATGATTAGCAAGAGACTATATTTTTTCATTTGATTTGCCCCTTGCACCAAAATAGTTAGTACCAACAACACCGATGATAATGATAATTGATCCAGCTATATGGTATAAATGAAATTCCTCTTTTAAAAAAATGACCCCTGCTAAAATGGTAATGAGCGTAGCAAAATTACTGAAAACACTCATTTTCGATGCGTCTATTTTTGATAAAGCATAGTTGGAAAGATAGGTCGTTCCTAAAGACGATAGGATACCTAAATATAAAATGGCAAGAATAAAATCCCAGTGTCCAAAAGGTTGCATAAATTGATGGACTGTTTCGTTCATTACATGGTTTGTCAGTGCCAGTCCATTAAAAGCTATAAACCCAAACAAGGTCATGAAATATGTGATAGTGAATAACGAATAGCGTTGTGTTAACTTTCTGGTAAATACGTTGTATAGTGAGGCGGTAAATGCTGAAAGTAAAATTAAACCAGTCCCAAGGAGACTTGTATTTGTGCTCCCTGCCCCGTTCATGTACATAATATAGATCACACCGAGTACAGATAAACCAATCGCTATTTTTTGACTACTTGTAGATGTTTCCTTTAAAATGATACTTGCAAAAATTAACGTAAAAATTGGTATTGTTGCTTGAATAATACCAGCTTCCGATGAAGATGTATGCACTAACCCAAATACTTGAAAAGCAAAAAAGAGTGTCGGATATAAGATGGCTAACAAGGCAATCCGCAGTACATCTTTTTTTGTTACTTTGATCGGTTCTTTTTTTAACACGAACAACACTGTGGCAGCGATCCATGCAATGGTAAACCGATGAGCCAATGTATCTAACGGTGTTGCAACCGTTAATGTCACTTTAACAAACATAAATGACAATCCGATAATGATTGCATAGATGGTTGCTGCGATATATGCATTTCTATTTTCAATTATTTCGATTACCCCCTTATATTGATCCGGCCGGTACCATTATCGTAAGAGAAAATAATAACCTTTACGATATAAAAAATACACATCTGTACCGATACAGATGTGCAAAGAGGTTTATGATGCTTAAATATGAATCAATCTATCAATCACTTATGATGCAAATTCAGTCTGGAAAATTTTCGACCGGTGCAAAATTACCATCAATTCGAAATTTAACACAACAATATTCTTGTAGTAAAAGCACGGTATTGACCGCTTTAAAAAAATTGGAGGAGCAACATATTATTTATGCCATACAGAAAAGTGGTTATTATGTTGTGGATAATCACTTCTTCAAAACCCCATTGTCCACTGAAATAATTGACTTTGCAAGCGCATCTCCTACTTGGCATGCATTTCCTTATAAAGAATTTCAACACTGCATAAATAAAGCAATTGATACCTATCAAGAAGAATTATTTCGCTACGGAACGCCAAAAGGTTGGCCGCCACTCATAGCAGAAGCTAAAAAAATGTTAGAATCTTACCAAGTATTCACGCATAACGAACAGATTTTCATCACTACAGGTGTTCAACAGGCTCTTTCTTTAGTAAGTATGATGCCCTTTCCAAATAATCGTTCCACCATTCTAGTTGAACAACCTAGCTATCATTTATATATGGAACTGCTGAAAACCTTACAGCTGCCAGCAATAGGAATTCAACGTACCGCGAAAGGTATTGATTTAGGTCGACTAGAAAAAATATTTCATGAAGAAGATATTAAATTCTTTTATACAATGCCTCGCTTCCATAATCCTTTAGGATCTTCATACGGTAAAAAAGAAAAAGAAACTATTTTACAATTAGCAGACCAATATAATGTATACATTTTAGAAGATGATTATTTAGCAGATTTTGAATACAACCCGAAGAACGATCCTCTTTTTGCTGATGATTACCATGATAAAGTCATCTATTTAAAAAGTTTTTCAAAAATTATGTTTCCTGGGTTAAGAGTTGGATTGGCGGTTCTTCCTTATTCAATTATTGACATTTTTCAAAAATACAAAATGACAACGGATATCGACAGCTCTATGATTTCACAAGCCGCATTATATCTCTATTTGAAAAATGGTATGTTTGAACATAATAAAACGAAAGTCAGTAACATCTATCATGCACGTGCGAGAATTCTGCATCAATCAATACAAGATCATTTCTCTACTTACGAATCATCATCAGAAATTGTAATGCATAATCATATTAGGTTGCCCAAGCGTGTGAATTTGAAATCATTTGTTTATCATTTGCATGAAGAAGGCATATATCTGGATTCAGTTGAAAGAAATTATTTAGATGACTTTTACCACGAACGGATTTTGAAGTTGAATGTTTCAAATGTTGACGGCCATCGAATTGAAGAAGGAATTAGGAAAATTGCAAGTGCATTAAAAAATCCTCAAAACTACTTTTTATAAATTCTTTCAACAAGGCAAAACTATCCTTGTTCGAAAGTATAAAGGGTGAGGGATATTAAACATGAATAATATCCCTCACCCTTTTACTCTTGTCTAATAGATTCACCTTTATATTTTGTCTTACGGCTCCTTTAGCATTCCTTCATCGTCTAATAGATTTTCAGATTAAAAAAGTCCACTCATTCGATATTATTATAAATTCTTATTCCATTAAATGGCCCTAGGATAATTACCAGCTTCTCCTTCAATAAATGTTAATATCTCTCAATCTTTTTCATCAATACCTAGAAACTTCGGTGCATAGTCGAACCCTTCACTTTCTAAATGCTGATATAACTTATGAATTTTTACACTATCAGGTTTTAATTCTCGTCGAACAGTATCTCCCGAACGATAGACTTTTGAGACATTTCCTCCTGTTAGTACTTCTTCGTTTTCGTACTGACTTTTCATTAGAATTCCCCCTGTTTAGGGACGTTATGACTGTGTCAATTGAGATGTATTTTTACCCATAAATAAAAACAGATATATAAGGATATCTGCTTGGCAATGGGAATTTAATTGTCCACACCTTGTATCCCTTGAATGATTTCAGAGAGACAAATAAACGCATCCTTAACGATCAAGGACCGCACCCTGTCTCTATCCAATTAAATAATCATTTCAAGGTATTCCACATGTGTAATATAGATGCCCCTTTCTTTACATCTCTTTAAATTACATAATACCAAATATTAGTAATTGAATAAAGGAAATGTGATTAGTTTTTCAATTATTCTGCCCCTCGTATATTATGTTTAACTCCTTAAATAAGAATAGCTGCCTGGTTGGCAACTGATCTTAAACGTAGTCACTTTGTAGATAAATCAGGGGAAGGTTCAGATAGAGAATTCACCAACAGTCCAACCTTTGATAAACTCTTCTAACGATAAAGCGATAACACTTCGACTATCATCTTCATGGTTCCATACATAAATATCCTCATTCTGAATACTTCCGTTTACTATTGAAAAGCCAAAAAAGTCTCCATTACCAACATCAGAGAAAAATAAAAATAGATCAAGTGGTTTTATAAAGTCCCTTTGTTCATGAATGGTCCAAAGAAATAAGTTTTCTACCATCTGTTCTATTGACCAAATGAATGAAATTCCATAGTTTCCACATAGACTCCATTTGTTTCATTGTATAAATCAGCCAATTTTGTTGGCAAGCCGACATTTAGTTTCTCTTTAATGAAAGCCATCTCCGCTTCCGTTGCAGGTGCTTTAAACTCACACTCTTTTGAAATGTTGCTTAAATAATTTCTCCACATTGTTGACTACTTACCACCTTAGAATTCAAAATTCTCTCAAAAATCTTATTTCTCCTTCATTAATTAACCTCCCCCGTTAGTAAAATAATTATAGTTTTACTTTTCTATTAAAATGGCAATAATTCCTCTATAAAATAATATTTTAGGAGGAATACAATTGCTATTATCAATTGGCATGATTTCTTGCGATGTTAGGGTGTTGTTTTGAAATAAAGTTTGATTAAAACTCACTCAGAACTCTTTAATCCAAAAGTGCAAAACATCGCGTCTTTTTATAAACATCGTGATTTTATTTCAAATCCACACTATATTCAAGAAATATAACATTTACAATTTTATTCTTCTTGTGTTATTATATATTAAATTTGTTCCATAAACATCGAACTGATTATTGTTTCAAGGAGGTAGAACTATATGTCTTTTCGAGTAATTGTAGATTTTTCACCTGTTAACGAACTTATTACAAGTTTGTATCACTACATCAATTTCAAACAGCATCGTAATTTCTCCCTCAGTAAAGACTGGTATAATTCCGTTAAAACGGAACTTCATCCTCATTTCGCAGCTGAGCTGGAAGATGACCGATTAGAAGTATTGCATCGAATCAATTTATTAGTTTGGCAATGCCCCGGAGAGAGAACACCAAAAGAATTTATCGAATGGCTTCAAGACCAGCCACCCGGTGAATTATATGAACGATTGGCTCCCTGGATCAACAATATACCTGGTAATTTAAAAGAACTGCGTGATCGAATGGTATACCTATTATCAGAGTGGGATGTACAGTACTTTCAGCACATTGATCCTAGAATTATTGAACAATTAAAGGATGATGCAAAACAAAAACGGGACCTGATTTCTAAAGTAACTTCTATTAATTTAATTGAAGAAGCGACAAATGGAATTAGGATTGAACCAAATGAAATTTTAAAAACCGTGTTTCTCATTCCTCAATATCATTGCCGTCCGGCAACAATACTCGATTACTTCGAATCTATGTGCACTTGTCTATATCCGGTAAAGTCAGCACTAAATGATGCTAACGAACTGCCCTGGGAATTAACATTTGTTACCCATGCTTTAGCTGATGAGAATCGTTTGAAAATACTGCGATTTTTGAATTCCGGGATGCAAAGTTTTTCGGCCGTTCAAAGTTATACTGGACTCGCAAAAAGCACTACCAACCACCATTTGTCTATTTTAAGAAGGGCGGGATTGATCCGGACTCACTATTTTGGAAGTAAGTTTATTCACCAATACAGTCTGCGTGAGGAAGGGCTGGGGCAAATGCAATACCTGATCAATGCTTATATTAGAAACAACGACAGAGGAGTATAACATGAATAAAGCCAATCTTTTCTTAAAACAATATCACCCAATCGTACATACACTTCTTTTTGGTACGTTTTTAATCGCGCTTGCTCAATCAATGAGTCTGTTATTTTTGCCTATCTATTTGGTGAAAGAACTTCATATGGATTCTGTAGTCATAGGACTTACTGTTGGGGCTGGTCCTCTAGCGGCTACGATTGGGGGATTCATAGCAGGTGTTGTGTCAGACATGATAGGGAGAAGGAAGGTATTGCTTGCATCCCTTTTATTATCATCGTTTTCTTTTTTGGGCTTTGTTTTTGCTGAAACGCCAATTTTTCTCCTCATATTAGTGATCTTAATAGGGTTAAGCAACTCATTTTTTACGCCTGTCGCTAAGGCACTGATGGGAGATGTCACCCATGCGGATAAACGAATTCGCGTCTTTTCCCTTCGATATGTAGTTAACAATCTCGGTTTTGCAATCGGCCCAATAATTGGGGTTTATCTTGCACTGACTGCAAATGAAGTTCCCTTTCTTATTGCAGCATGTCTATATTTGGGATTCACTATTCTTCTTCATATTTTATTGAAACGATTTAGCATTAAACAAATAGAGGCTAAAGATACAGAAAAGATAACCTTAAAGAAGTCTTTAAGTGTACTGCGCTCAGACACTATCCTTCTCTATTTTGTCATTGGAGGAATCATTTGTATGGTAGTACATGGACAATGGTCGGTTCCTGTATCACAATATTTGGAAAATGATTTCACGAATGGTGTTCAATTGTTTGCTATCATCTTGATAGCAAACAGCATTGGAGTCATTGCCATGCAATATCCAATAACGAGATGGGCAGAAAAACGAACACCATTATTTACAATTATAATCGGATGTATTTTTACAGCTTTTGGCTTGTTATTGTTTGCTGTATCCGAGACTGCGGTTATGTTCGTTATGTCGACGATTATTTTTACTATAGGGGAAGTACTTGTGATACCGGCAGAGTATACACTTATTGATCAAATCACGCCAAAAGCATTGAGAGGAACGTATTATGGGGCACAGAGCTTTAACTCTTTAGGTAGTTTTATCGGACCAATGCTCGGAGGCTTTATGTTAAAACAATTTAGCGGAACTGCTTTTTTTCTAACAATGGCTCTCATTTCAATACTGAGCATTCTATTCTTCTGGCGTGGTGTTAATCTTTTCAAATATAAAAACACAGCTTCAAATGTTGATTTTGAAAGAAGCTTGATTAAAAGTAACTCACAAACCAGCATTTTACGATAAATAAAAAGAATCCATTTTGAAAAAAGATTGATAAAAATGGATTCTTCTTCAGCAAATTTATGATTGGTTTGTATAAAAAAGAATGATCATTTTCTACCTATGTTGTTTAACAATCGCGCCCTTTAATGGAAGATTGTTCACAATAATAATTTGAGATAAAAGAAGCTTTAGAAATTTAAAAAAAGTCCCGATTTGTTAAAATAAAAAAATACATATTAACCTAATCATTTGAATAACGTTCAGACAGTTTCTTTTTATGTGACTGAAACACTTCTTCTAGAGGGATATTGTACTTGTTTGCATTCACAATTAAATTACCTAATACATCCCCTAATTCTTCAGTAACCCTTGTTTATTCTCCTCATAAGGTCCCTTAATTTCATCAGGCCTGCCCCGTTTGTCAAAGAAGAAAAAGGCTGCCTTTTTTTGCGGCCTGATCTTTAAGGAAAGCACCCAGTTAGTTCAATAAGAAATTTTTACTGGTCATTTCAAGTCCTAATATTATCCCAGCCATAAACAAGTTCTTTGAGTTTCTTTCCAGCAATCTCTACTTCAATTTTATCTATTATCTTACCGCCTATCGTCTCATAAAATAACCTTGAATCATTTTCTTCTAAAACAAAAACAAGCATTGAATTTATCCCTAATTTCTCTAATTCCTTAATTACTGGATTAGTAAGTGCCTTACCTATTCCTTGCCCTTGGAACTCTTTTAAAATATAGATTGAACTTAGTTCTCCTTGATATTCTTTATACTTCCCACTTCTTTCTATACCACCAGATGAAAATCCAACAATCTCCCCTTTATCGTTTTCTGCGACAAAACATTTCCTTTTGGAATATTATTAATCCATAACTCTTCTCGTCTTTGATATGATAAATTATTTAAGAATTCATCTGGAATAATATTTTTATATGTTGTTCTCCAACTATCAACGTGTACTTCGGCAATACCCTTTGCATCATTTAAAACAGCTTTTCTTATGTTCATTAAATACACCTCTCATAAAAGTATAAGGTGTATATTCCATTTAATTACAAATAATCCTTCTTCTTATTAAACTAAACTCCCTCAATAAAAGAAGCGTACATATCCGATTACTCCTGATTTCTTAGATTTTCATAGCTATTTACCTGCCGGTAAATGGGTTTCAATTGGAGGATAGTAACTGAAAAGGATATATTTGGGCACGCCGAGAAAAATGAGCTACAACCCACTAACCAATCTATTACAAAAATTGGTGGAGTAGTAAGAATATGACCGCACTGGTAGATGTCCACATATCTCATGGAGGTCAACCCTCCCATGCCTCACAGAGTCTTCGCTCTCAAATTCCTTCGTCCAACCTTTCCATGAGGTGGATGTCGGCCATGCTGCCCCACAGGGTCCATGCCCGTAATTTAGTTGCTTTGCCGACTAATCCGTGCTTCAAATGTCTCCAAAACTATGAGCCAAGAACTATTTCTAATCTAAACGAAACCAGAATTAAGCGGCCAGTTCTGCCTTCTTTGATCCTGCCAAGTGAGGGATATCTTTTAACATCTTTTCTTCACTAAATTCAAATTGCTTTTTACTTATACTAAAGAAAATACGAATCAATTTATTACACAAAGCGATAAGGGACTGCATCTTCTTTAGGGTTGTCTGGCCGTTGTGTAAAGTAAGCATGCAGGGCCTTAAAAGCTGAATTTTTGGCAACGAGAATCATGCAAACCCTAAACAACAGAGCCCTTAGCTTCTTCCGTCCTCTCTTGGAGATGGTGGTTTTTCCTTATGCTTTCCAGACGTATTTTCCTTCAGACTCAAGCCAGCCAGCTTAATAATTTGTCGGGGGTGAGTGTACTCACGTAGGTCACCCACTTCCGCAAAGAAACCAGCGACTGTATCTCTTCCAACACCCTTGATCGCTAACATTTGGGCTACACCTGGAATTTCATCAAGCAGGTAATCTATTTTTCCGTCCAATTCTTCGAATTCCTTCTGAATCAAATCATATTTAGCCAGAAGAGTTTTCAGCTCCATTTTTGCCATCTCAGAGCCTTGGCGAAGTCCGATGGACTAACTCGCTGCTTGCTTTAACTCCCGAATCTTATTAGCACCTACACTTCTTTTTACGGATTTTCTTAAATGGATAAGCAATTCATCTTCTGTGAAATTGGCTATTTCATGCGGTAGAGCATAAAGCCGTAAGAATTGTAATGCAGCCTTGCCCTCCCACTTCTTAAAGACCTTAAGAAATTCCGGAAAATACCGGTCAATCCAGTTATGCACCTGGCCCTGGACCGTTTGAAGGTCCTCGGCTAAAAGATCGCGTATTTTCTTTGCCACACGGAGTTCGGCATAAACACCTTGCGGTAGGGTAGGTTCGGCGTATCTTCCGTCCTTGACCAGTTGGGCAATGACTTTGGCATCTTTTACATCATTTTTAGTTGGAGAATTATCATCAAGTTCCTTGCTTTTCTTTACGTGCAAGGGATTTACAGCTACAAACTTAATCTCGTTCTCTTTTAAAATATGAGCCAGGTTAAACCAATAATGACCTGTTGGCTCCATACCGACAATCACTTTCTCCATACTACGTGCTTTCTTCGTTTCCGAAATCCAATGAAGAAAATGCTCAAAACCTTCTTTTGTATTTTCAAAATAACAAGGGGTTCCAAACTCCATTCCCCTGAAATCCTGGGCACGTGCCACATGCTTGAATTTCGCGGTATCCACCCCTATAATCAGGGTGTAAGGAGTAATTTGAGCAATCTACTTATTCTGGTTATAATTCATTTTAAAGCCTCCTGGTATTTGAGTAATGTCCTTTTCGCTTGCCGGCTTCAGGACTCTCTCATTCTACCAAGAGGTTATTTTTTTGTTCAAACTCCATTTTCCTTCATTACAGGAATGCTGCCCCTTTTGTTAAAAAATAAAAAGCCGCCTAGTCTGGCAGCTGATCTTGAGCATATGGACCCTTTAGCTTAAGTACAAATCTTCACAATCTGTGTTTTTCATTAAGATTCCTATTGTATTACAGCAGCCAATGGGTGAAGCTGTTTTACCTCTTGTATTGATAGGTGTAAACTATAGTTTCCATGTTCGAGAAGTTTATTAAGAAAAAGATTTAATTGTTCTTGGGATTTAACTTTTATTTTTAAATGGTAACAGCCTTCTCCAGATACTCGGTGAGCTTCAACTACCTCTATTCGACCTTGAATAAAACGTATAAACGCATCATGATTAGCTGTTTTCATATGAACAATGACAAACGCTGTATAAGAAAGCCCTAGTTTCAGTTCATCGATTATAAGGGAGTAGGCTTTAATAACACCACTTTCCTCAAGCTTTTTAATACGATTCCCTACTGCTTGGCCAGTCATATGAATTTGTTCTCCTAAGTCCTTCCATTGAATACGTGAATTTTCAGTTAGTAACCGGAGGATCTGAAAATCAATTTGATCAATATCCATAATAAAATCCTTTCACCGTGAAATTATTTGATATAAAAGTCTTTCATCAAAGTATCGATAAAAATCAAGATATTATTTATCATTTTATTATACTGAATCTTTAAATGAGGTGGAAAAAATGAGCACAGCTTTAATCATTGTCGATATTCAAAATGACTATTTTCCTAATGGAAAGATGGAATTAAGCAATCCTGAAAAAGCAGCCGCTAATGCTGCTAAAGTTCTTAATTGGTTTAGACAGAATAACAAAGATAATATTTTCCATGTGCAGCATATCGCAAGTGATCCAGGGTTAGGCTTCTTCCTTCCGAATACGGAGGGAGTTAAACTAAATGAAGCTGTTCTGCCATTAGAAAACGAAAGCATTATTATTAAAAATTTCGCTAACAGCTTTTTAAAGACACAATTAGAAAGCAAATTAAAAGAAAAAGGAATAACCAAGTTAGTGATCACAGGTATGATGACACATATGTGTATTGATGCAACAGTTAGAGCTGCTGTGGATCTAGGCTTTGAAACTACATTGATTGAAGATGCATGTGCGACAAGAGACTTATCTTATCAAGACAAGGTCGTGCCAGCTGAACAGGTTCATTATGCGTTTGTCAGCGCACTTAACGGTATGTATGCCAATGTAATTTCGACCGAGGATTTCCTGCAGCAGAACAACTAATTAAATTGAAAAGGGAGTTTGTTTAAATACAAATTCCCTTTTTTGCTGTTGTTTATAAAGTACAAACCTGCCCCGTTAATTGAATAATTTTTTTACCTATTTGATAGGTCTAATTATCAATCACAATTTCTCCTTCACCATTTGGTATTTCAAAACCATTAAGGTAAGAAGTTAAAATTTCTTCTGAAATAGTGAACGCGTTTGCATCAAATCGTTTGTTACGTAACTTAAGTCGTTCACGTAAATCATTAGGTTGAACTTTTAAATAAATAAGTTTCCATTTACCCCCAGAATCCTCAATAAGTTTTTTATATTGGTACCTTCTTGCACGATCCCAAAAACTGAAGTCGATTACCACCTGCTGTTTATCGTGTATTAACTTTATTAAACGATTGCGTAAATTTTTTTCTGCATCTTTCTTGTATTCCTCAATTTTTTCAATTGGGAAATCAATCCCATAACGACCATTAACAGCCCATATTTCTTCATCAATAGAAAGACGCAAAAAACCTTCTTTTTCCAATTTTTTTGAGAAAGTAGTTTTCCCAGAACCAGTCACACCACACATCATCACCACTAATGGGGTTAAATCATCTCGTTCACGATAAATCAAGTCAAAATTAAATTTTTCAAACACCCTTACATCCCCCAATTGGGAATTCCCTCCTTACCCTAAATTAATCCTCAATCGACTTTATGGTAAATGCCCCTTCCTATATTTAATATATCTCGTCAAGAACCAGCAGGATTATTTTTTAATCGTTCTCTTTTATCTTCAGGCGTTTCATTACCAATAGTTTCTATAGTGAATATATTCTATATTTTATCGTCTATACCTTTTAAAGCTAACCTGCCCCTATAGTTAATAATAAAAAGCCGCCTAGTTTGGCAGCTGGATCTTAAATCGGTTATTATGGTCTTTGTATATTGATTAAACCTACTTACAATAGTGGCTCTAGAATTTAATCAAATAAAGTTTGTCTAGGTTCAGCCATTCCAAATTGTGCCCATTCTTCTTTTGAAGGACCGTAAATCCCTGGAACACTAAGTCCTGCTTGTCTCATTAGTATAGTCATTTGTCCCCGGTGATGAGTTTGATGTTGGTTTAAAAATAATAACAGACTTCCCTTTGTCATTTTTGTTCCAAAGAAATCAATTTGTTCCAACAGGGTCTGATCAGTCCAGTGAGTTTCCAAAGCCTCAATTAGGTTATTTGATGAACTAGTATAGCTTTCAGCAATGAAATTAGCTGAAGATGGAACAGACCAGTCTTCACTTGGAGCTGCAAACCTTAAACCTGCCTGTGAACTAATTACTTTAATAGCAGTGACCGTATGCCACGCAATACGCCCTAAAGACCATTGATTTGGTGTGACTTCCTGCTTTAATGATTCATCTGTGAGATTCTTAAGAACCCTGCTTGTAGCCCCAGCCTCAAATTCCCAGGATTTAAAAAAATCGCTTAAGCTATGATACATTTTCAGACTCCTCTCAATTTATACTCATATTAACATTCTCCCTCTTTATTAAATTACCTCCTCCTTTTTTCTTTAAGTCTGTACCCCAGAAGTTTTGGATTTCCGATCATTAACTGCCCCGTATTTTTAATTAACTTAAAAAGTAAAGTACATTATTTTTATACCTGCTAATCAAACTAAGAATGGTGAATTCAAATGGCTAATTCAAGAACTAACCGACTGCTTATTGGAAGTACAATCTTATCTAGTGCTCTTAGTATCACAATTATTGCTTTAACAATATATCACCATGTTACAATTCAAGATAAAATCGATGAACTGAAGAGGGCTTAGGAAACTAAGCCTTCTTTAACTACTTGCCCCATAGTCGAATAAGAAAATGAGCAGCCGCAGAACTTTTTTTAACCAGCAGCAATCATAGTTAATCGGGATGTATTACGATGAAAATGACGAGGGTCGAGGGAAAATGGTAGTTAATCGAGAGGAATAACGACGAAAATGACATGGGGCCAGGGAAAATGGTAGTTAATCGGGATGTTTAACGACCAAAAGGACGAAGGTCCAAGGAAAATGGTAGTTAATCGGGATGTTTAACGACCAAAAGGACGAGGGTCAAAGGAAAATGGTAGTTAATCGAGATGTATTACGACGAAAATGACATGGGCCAGGGAAAATGGTAGTTAATCGGGATGTATTACGACGAAAATGACGAGGGTCGAGGGAAAATGGTAGTTAATCGAGAGGAATAACGACGAAAATGACATGGGGCCAGGGAAAATGGTAGTTAATCGGGATGTTTAACGACCAAAAGGACGAAGGTCGAGAGAAAATGGAGTTAATCGTAATGAATTACCAGATTGATTAGTGAAAGAACAAATCAAAATTCCGGATTTTTCATTTGCTGTATTGACTCTGCAACATCGGAAAACAATTTAAAGTCTCCTGGATAAATAACACTGTCACTTCCACCGATAGTTCCATACCTATCAATAAAAACTGCTTGTAAAAACATAAAATAATTCCTCCGAAACACCTGTAATTTTTAATAAATTATTCTGTATTAATTAAAGGAAGTCCTGTATTTTGGAAATTACTGCTTTAACTAACCTGCACCGCCTGTTAAATAAGAAAAACGTCCCTGCATTTGCGCAGGTACGTTTAAACAATTACTTTTCTGCTGAGATTATTAAGAACATAGGTCTACGGAGTTCATCTTTCATTTTAGGAATACTGATTAACATTTCCTCAGAGGGAATAGGTTCCTTAATTGTCCTTATATTAAATCCAGCATTAATTAAGACATTGATATAAGTTGAAAATGTGCGATGGTATTTTATAACGTTTTCAGTTAGAAATGTTGTTTCACGTAATCCTTCCAATTGGTAATTGTCAACTGCCCAATGCAAACGATTCCCTTTGTCATCATGATACCAATCTTGTTCGTTCCGAGAAGTGAAGATTGGATGTTCAACTGAAAAGACAAAAGAACCTCCAGGCTTTAAACAATCATAGACCTTCTTACAAATTGCTTCAAAGGACTTAATATAATGAAAAGCCAATGAGCTGATGACAACATCAAATGGAGAGTCTGAAAAATCAATGTCTTCAATTGGCATTTTAATGTATGAAATGAAGGAATCATGAGTCATTTCACGAGCTTGTTCAAGCATTTTTTCAGATATATCTACTCCAATAACAGACCTCGCTTGCTGTTCACGAGCAAAACGGCAATGCCAACCGAAACCGCATCCCAAATCTAGTACACTTTTATTTCGGAGTTCTGGTAAAAGTTCTTTTAATACATGCCATTCTCCAGCAGCTTCAAGTCCTTTGACTGAACGTGCCATTTTTTTATATGCAGAAAAGAAATTCACATCATCATACTTGTTTTGCTTCATTTTATACAACTCCTAAAAATATTAGTTAGCCTCCTAAAATTAAAACAGCATCTAATTCAGGAGGCTATCTATCTCCTTCTAACCATTTCTTTCACCTCATTAAAAGTTGCACCTAATATAACACAATGCTTCTTAAACAAACTTGCCCTGTTTGTTTAAGAAAGCAAGCGGTCCTGTATGCTGCTAAGCCTAGCCAAAGCACCCTTTAGCAAAGAAAATCAAGTGACTATGATTGAAAAGTGTAGGCAGAAGACGATTTAAGCAGACCTTCTACACCGTTTGGAAAGTAGGGCATTAATTTATTTGCCCTTTGTAAATCAACCCATTTTATTTCTGCGATTTCCTCTTCATATCTAATTTCACATTCTCCCTCCAATATATTTGCTTCAAATGTTATAAATAAAGCGTGATGACTTTTCTCCTGAAAAAATGCTTCATTAACTGCTAAAACATTTCCCGCCTTAATAGTTAGTCCTGTCTCCTCTTCGACTTCACGAACAACAGCTTGTTCTAAACTTTCATCTTTTTCAACTGCACCACCAGGAAGTGACCAACCTTGTCCTTTATTATTAACCATTAAAATTTGTTCACTATCTTTGTTGTAAATAAGGGCGTAAACGACATCAACTCTTAACATATTATCCTCTTCACCTCTATCTATTGTTTTAGATAGCACTATTAGTAAAAACATATACCTTCTTAAACAAACCTGCCCTTTTGCCTAATAAGAAAAACAGCGATATTCTAAATTGAACGATCGCTGTCGTACCAGGGCTTAATAATTAAATAATCCCATACTTTTTTAATGCATAGTCAATTCCATTTTCACTTGATTGTTTAGTGACAAAATCGGCAGCCTTTTTCAATTTTTCGTTTCCATTCCCCATTGCTATACCTAACCCCGCCAATTCCAACATATCAATATCGTTTTCACCGTCACCAAAAGCGATAGCTTCCGATTTATCGATTCCAAAGAAATCTAAAGTTTTCATAATAGCTTAAGACTTTGAAACATCCTCCTGCAAAACATTTAACACATAAGGATGCCATCTTTTAAATGTTAGATGTGGAAACTTTAGTTCATACTTCTCAACTGTTTCATCATTTGCAAACAAACACAATAAGAATATATCTTCATTATGAAGTCTGGGGCATGAATAGGTAAAGTCCATAATCCTGCATCACGGAGGTGTGTCCCATTTGCCGTAACATGGTAGCTATATTGCCGCGATGATAAGATCCGTGAGTAACAACATGCAGCACCGTTTCAGAAACAGTAGTTTCAAGTAATCCAGCATAGGGGTTATCAACTACTATCACCTTTTCAATATTTTCCTGGCTGTTCAAAAGTTCTTTGTAACGTTCAGATAACTCTAAAAAGGTCTTTTTCATTTCTTCAATACTTTTTGTTTCTGCCTGCTCTTTTAATTGTTCTGCATACGCCAATGCTTCTTTCATATTTTCTCCTGAAATAATATTAAACCATGTGTAATCTGTGGTATAAATGTGAGTCAGCACCTTTGAAATTGAAGAAAAACCTGTTTGAATTTCCTTATGATAAATGTCTTGGGGAAGTTCTTTTAAACGGTCAATTATAACTCCATTTGCCCATACGTGGTAATCGTACATTTTTAATGCGGGATGTGTCATTTTAAACCCCTCCTTTTTTCGATCATGTTTTATTTTCAATTGATTTCTAAGAAAAATTACCTGATGTTTTTAAACACCTTTATTAGTGAACAGTTTCTGTTTTTGTATTTCAATTATCTATACTCTTCTCCTGCTAACCTGCCCTATGCTCAGCAGAAAAAAACTCCTCGTTTGCCAGCTGAATCTTCAACACTTGTCTTTAACCGTGCTTCTCCCTAAAAGCCTTTTTACTCTTTCAATTTGACCGATATGTCCTCGTATATGTTCGACTCGGAATTCCAGTAATTCTATGAATGTAAATCGCCCAGCATCAGCATACACTCCAACTCTTTCAAGTTGTTCAGCTTTCAAATTATGGAGGATAGGAAGCATACTGGAGCGAAGCATTTTAAACAGCAGAAGGTATTGTTCACGGTCTAATTGATCATAATTCAATGAATTCACCCAAGCGTCTTGATCAGGCGACGTTAAAAGCGGTTCAGGTTCTGACAAAACTTTTTTCAGTCTATGTGTAGACACCAATTCAGAATCTGTTATATGTATAATAATTTGATGTATACTCCATTTATCCTTTCCTGGCTTGAACCTAATCTCTTCCTCAGACAACTCTCTAATGGATTCTCTTAACATCTTATGTCCTTGACTGTACTCTTCAATTAACTCCTCCATTTGTTCCTCCTTGATATTTTGAATTTTAATTTGTAAGTGATCCCATTTAATTGGTCTTTCACTGCTTCAATGAATTTTCTCCTAGAATCTCTTCTTCTTTACTTGTCTTATAGACTTCATCTTGTACAAAACCTATTTCATTGCCATCTAAATCTAGTGTTCCATTATTGCAAACATTGCTTCCCCTTCATGCTCAAAATGTACATATTAGGATTTCCCGGGGCCTGGAGCCTCCAACAGAATAGCCTAAAACATCTTTATACCACTCCAAAGCCCTGCTTACCTCTTTAAAATTTGCTCGAACGTGTAATAGTCTTGGTATCATTTGCACTGCCTCTCCAACTACTATCAATATTAAAATGGTTATATAGATTTAATTCATCATATATATAAAAAATCCTTGTTCAACTATGTTTGTCCTGTAACATAAAATTTAGTTTAATTGTCTTCTTTCCCATTGTTGATTCCATTACGGAATAAAAAAGGACCGGCTGCAATTACAGCCGGTCTAAAAAAAAGAAAGGATTGTTTATTAACCTGATTATTTTCAATTTCTCCATATTTTCTACATAGATATTATTTTTGTAGCAACTGTTTGTTGAAATGCCTGATCATGCTCAACAATAACCATTGTAGGATGAAATCTTTGAATAAGCTCTTCAATCTGCATTCGCGAATATATATCAATAAAATTTAACGGTTCATCCCAAATATATAAATGAGCTTTTTCACATAAACTTTTAGCTATAAGCAGCTTTTTCTTTTGGCCTCCGGAATAATGAGAAATATCTTTCTCAAATTGTATCCGGTCAAAGTCCATCTTTCGCAAAATGGATTTAAATAGAGTCTCATCAATCTTGTGCTCTTCAATAAAATCCGATAACAGCCCTTTTAAATTAGAGGTATCTTGCTGGACATAGGAAATGGTGAGTCCTGAACCTGCAGTTATTGAGCCTGTATGCTGAATCGGAGTTCCTAGTATTAGTTTTAAAACACTGCTTTTTCCGCTTCCATTCTTGCCATCAAGTACAATTCTGTCACCTTGTTCAACTTTAAAACTAATAGGCTTATTTACTATTTGGCCATCGTACTTAACAGACACATCAGTCAAAGAAATCAATTCATTGGACTGAAATTCAAATGGTTCTAATTTTAATGATTCGGTTTTTTCTACATTTTTAAGCAGTTTTGATTTTTCCTCAATCGCTTTTTGCTGCCTTGACTCCAGGCTCTTTGCTCTTTTCATCATCTTTGCTGCTTTATGTCCTACAAACCCCTTGTCCAGCTTAGAGCCCGAATTCGTTGTTCCATTCTTGGAAGCCTCCACTTGATTAGACCAGCCTGCTGAGCGCTTTGAAGATTGCTTTAATCTCCCAATGTCTTTTTGCAGGCGCTGATTTGCTGCCTCTTGGTGTTCTTGCTCCCGATCAAAATTTAGCTTCCATGAAGAATAGTTACCACTCTGTACTTCAATATTTGCTCTATTTATAGATAAGATATGGTCAACGCATCCATCCAAAAAGATTCTATCATGTGAAATTAAAATAAACCCTTTTTTCTTCCTTAGATAATCAGAGACCACCTTTCGTGCATCAGTATCCAGATGATTGGTTGGCTCATCAATCAAAAGAAATTGACCCTCATTCAAAAATAGTGCAGCAAGCAATACCTTTGTTTGTTCTCCATTTGATAATGTATTAAATGTGCGGTACATGACCTCTGCATCAACATTCAAATAGGATATTTCACGAAAAAATTCCCAATCTTCTGCCTGGGGGCAAATCTCTTCTAAGATTTCATGCGTATACTTATTTTTATCCGAAACCGGATAAGGGAAATAATTAAATTCTACCGAAGAGATGATTGTCCCGCTATACTCATAATTTCCTAGTAACAAATTAAAAAATGTTGTTTTACCGCGTCCATTCCTGCCAATAAAACCTAGTTTCCAATCCGTATCTATTTGAAAGTTTACACCTTCAAAAATATTGTCAAAGCTGCCTAGATAAGAAAAAGTTAAGTCTTGAACCTTTATCATCGACATAATTATTCCTCCTTTGTATATCAATTCATTCTTCTTTTTATACAAAGTCGGTATACCCATCTATTTTACTAGTTCTCCGTATAAGTTTGATGGATACTAACGACTTATACGGAGTCTACATGCGTAACAATTGTGTCTGAATTGCTCATTTCTCGGTCTCCTTTATTATTTAGATTAGATTTTATACGATCTATCTTATCATTGGGAGTATAAAAATCCTCCCATTAAATTATTAGGAAGGATTAGTCTTTAATATTAAATAAGCTCCTATTTTGCCAGCGGAATCATGACAAATAAAAGTTGGTTTATAAAAATGGATAGACTAACCCCTATATTTTGTAGTTTGAAGTTATTCATTTCAAATAAAAATATAGATTAGTTAATCATTGTCCATCCATCAGTCCTCTCATAAATCGTATCCTTATAGTAACAATTTTTTTCCCGGAATACAATATCACAATAGTTCATTTCGTCTAGATTCCCATTTTTCCCCAACATCACATAGGTGACATCTTCTTCAATTAACCCGCCCCGTTAGTTAAGTAAGAAAAAAAGCCGTCATTTAGCAGCGGGATGTAAATGTAATGCACCCTGTAGTTTTCAAGCAGGGAAGCACTTTTTAAGAAATGCTATTTGGTCTGCAATAACTCCTTCTCTCACCTCAGGATTATAAAATTCAAAGTGAGGAACAGGATAGGACTTTACTTCAACGTTTGGAATGCTTTTAATCATTTCCATTGTTTGAGGCCCTTGTGTATCTTTATCGTACTCACCATAACATATCAAAACTTTAGCTTTTACTTGCCCCCCACTATTACTTGGTTTATATTTCATCATTTCAATTAATGCCCGTGGTGCTACTTCATTACGCCACGTTTTTGATTGCATTCCTGCAATGGTCTTTGATGCTTCCTCGCTGGTCATCACAGCCAACTCACCTACTTGCCCAACAACAGGGATATAAAATGACGGCTCTCCTTTTTTTCCGCGTTTTAGGTCTTTATACATTGCTCTTAAAAGGCTAACTGTCCCCTTTAGGGAACGTCCATTATTTTTGGGAAATCCATTGAACGGAATTTGTGAAATAACAGTAGATATATCTGATGATATGGCTGCCACCGATACTACATGACCACCACCTAGTGAGCTTCCCCATAGAGCCAATCGTTTGCCATCAACAGATGGCTGCCCCTTAATAAAGCTAATAGCAGATAAAAAGTCTTCCTGTTGTCCTGCTATACTCACTAATTGTCTTGGCCGACCTTCGCTTTCACCCAGATTTCGATAATCAAAAGTAAAAGCGGCAAATCCAGCCTGTGCAAAGCTTTTAGCCTTGGCGATCATACTTGGAGTATCTTGTGTTCCCCCAAAACCGGAACCCATAATGATACATGGTAACTGATTATCATTTTTTACTTGATACAGATAACCGACCATGTTATATCACGGCTTTTGAATGTTAATTTTTCTACCGTTACAATATTTTCACTCATAACTCTCCCCCCTTTTTATAAAAAACTATTCTTAGCATTTCTAAAATATTTTTAAACTCATCACGGCGGTCACATATTCTTATTTGATATTTCTGCTTCCTCTAACCTGGCCCTTTACGTTGAAAAAAAGCCGCCATTTGGCAGCTGGATGTTAAAGTAATGCACCCTATAGTTTAAGTGTATTTCTTCACAAAGTTATTCTTTTATTACAGGAATGCTGCCCCTTTTGTTTAACAAAAAAAGCTGCCTGATTAGCAGCCCGTTCGTTTTAATAAGTCATTAATTTGTTCATATTCTTTTCCATTACAACTGTATTAACAGGGTAACCATTAGGATTAGTTACAATTTCTTCTTTAGTAACAATATAACCCATATTCTCGTATAAACTTATATTTTTAGATAATGAAGCACGAACTCGACATTTCATTTTCTTTAGTCCATTTTCATTGGAGTATTTTTCAAGCCACAATAATACTGCCCTTGCAATCCCTTGTCCTCTTGAGTCAGGTGCTACAGATAGTCTTGAAAAATATATTGAATCTTTTTTAATAGTAAATCTCAAGGAACCTTTTGGTTCTCCATTTACGAAACACAATAAGGCTTTTTCTGTGCCGTTCTTAAGTTCATTAACTAAAGTATCTAATGATTCATCTGTTGCACTAGAAGGGACTTCAAGGTATCGATATTCTTCAAACGCCTCTAGCATAAGTTTATGAACTATATGTACTTCCTCCACATTTGCTAGCCTTATTTCTATATTCATATAACTCCCTCCCAAAATACTCCAAGCAACTACATTAACTTAGTCTCTGAGATAAAAATAGCATACAATACATTCAATAAATAGCTTATTGTAAGAAAGTCTAACAAGGGTTATTGTCATAATTCATGCCCCAGTACCCTATTCTAAAACCTTAGTGTTAACAATTTTACGGTGGGTCTTATAGTATTCCGTTATATTTCTTATTGAACAAACCTGCCCCGTTTGTTGAATAAGGAATTCAGTAAAAAAGGTGCCTCAATCCTTCTGGGATCAACGCACCCTATATTTGAAAGATACTTTTCATAACAGCAATTACTGGAGGCACTCTATGTGTTTTTATTAATTTTCTTTTTTACTTTTAAATTTAAAACAATTTGATAAAAACCAAATAGTAGCCCTACGGTTATTAAGGATATAAAAGTATACTCACGAGGAATCGTTAAATACACAAGTACCATTAACAGGATGAAAACTAAGTAACCTAAAATAAAGCCTTTATTAAAAGTCATTTTCACGCCTCCTTTATTAAAGGATAACACAAAAAATGGAAATTACGATGCGTTTTTTGTGATGTTCTTTGTTCATCTCCCTCAGTTTAATACGGTTTACTCACGAATGCTCCCTTATTCGCAGGATTTCATCCTCCATGGATATATATTTCTTAATTGAAAAAAGTAGATTCTGGACAAATGGCTACGTGAAGACATAGTTAAATAGAGGAGTAGGATTATACTCCAAATTCTACCATATGATGTACTTCTCCACGCCAGCCCTTGGAGGCTTTCCCTCCCATGTCTCAACGGGTCAATTGCCCTCTCATTCCTTCGTCATGCCTATCCAAGGGGTGGAGGCCAGTTATGCTAACCTGATGGGTCAGTGCCCTTTTGTTGAACAAACCTGATACTCCGTACATATTTGAAATCCTGCGAATAAGCCAACACTCGACCTTTAAAAATATAAGGGGTAATGATTCTCTTCGAGAAAAAGTGAATTGAACTACGCTGCCAACTCAGTTAACGGCTGGACCTTCTTGGCACAATAAGCTTCGTTTTTTCGCGCTATCCCTACAAAGATCCTAGCTAACTTCCCGATGAGCTTCATTATAGATTTCATTTTTTTCATTTTCTTGACCTTAACATTATTCGAGTGGAGGGCTTTAAATTCCGGGTTGTTCATTACCAGACTCATAGTAGCTAAATAGAGGAAACGTCTTAACCTTGATCTTCCACGCTTTGAAATGATAATTTGCCCTTTCCACTTCCCTGAACTGGCTTCGGCTAGATGGAGTCCTGCATGGCGAAGTAAAGAGTTGCCGTGTGAAAAACCACTTAAATCTCCTGCTTCCCCTAAAATACCAGCTAACGAAATTTCACTAATTCCCTTAATCATAAGTAACTTATTCGCGAAAGGAATTTTAGGTAGTTCATCCTTAATTGCCAGCTCAACTCTTTCAAGTTGTTGAATCGCAAGGTCATACTCTTCGAGTAATTGTTCAAGATGAAATTTATAAGCTTCTAATGCTTGCCTTGTACCAACTGATTTCCTGGCTACATTGAGGAGTAAATAGGCTTTCTTTAATCCAGGCTGTCGCTTCATCAGTAACTTCCACCCGGCCACGATCTCTTCAGGCTTCATGGAACCCAGTTCCATCGGAGACGGGAAAAGCCGAAGTGTTGCGATGGCCCTTTAGCAGTGATGTCTTTAAATACTTGCCTAAGCTCGGGGAAGACAATATCCACCCAGCGATTCAATTGATTAATCGAGCTTACAAGCCTCTTAACAATGACATCCCGATTTGACATGAGCACCCTGAGCTTTTCAAACGACTCAGAAGTATTCCTTACAAAGGCATAGTAACCGTTCTTCACCATATCGGCTATTACAAGAGCGTCTTTTTTATCACTCTTTGATTGGGTATTATCACGGTTTTCTTTATTTCTTTTCACCAAATGAGGGTTAACTGTCACTACCTCAATATCTTGTTTCATCAGCCATTTAGAAAGGTTAATCCAATAATGACCGGTAGGTTCCATACCAACTATGGCAGCCTCAAGTTTATGTAATCTTTTAATGCTATTAATCCAGATTAACAGGGACGAAAATCCCTCTTCGTTGTTTGGAAAAGTGATTGGATCTCCTACTACAATCCCACGGAAATTCACTGCTCTGGCTACGTGATATTGTTGTGCAATATCCACACCAACCACAAGATGTTTATCAGTAATTCTTTCTATTAGTTGATTTTGTTTGTCCTGCATTTTAAACTTCATAGTAAGGGTTCCTCCTAAGTTTGAGTTAGAGTCGTGTCTTACTCATATCTTACTGAGGAGCCCTATTTTTTTCAAAGCTCAAAAATAACGATCTACAGGAATGCTAACCTGCCCCGATAGTCGAAGAAGAAAAAAGAGCTGCCAATAATACACTAAAAAAGCTAATCGATTAACGTCGATTAGCTTTTTTTTACTGATTGGCTTTCTTTACCCACTCAGCGACGGTTACTGTACATTTAGCTTGATGTTTTACAATTGCTTGGATCTTCAATCATTTTTCCATCCTGGCCAACTGTAACACTTGTTCCATATGGATTGCCTTCGGCTTCACTTACTCCTCCGTTAATATTCTTTATTTTAATGAAAAGAACATTTTCTATACCACTTTGCAGCAGCCTCGACCTCTTGTGCAGTAAGTTGATGCCCCCTGTTTTCCCAATGAAGCTCTGTATAAGCGTTGGCCTTTTCCAGAATGGAGTGCAATTCTTTCGATTCCATTGGTGAACAAATGGGATCATTAGTACCAGCAGCGATAAACACATACTTTCCAGTCAGATCAGGAAGCTCAATTCCTTTTCTTGGCACCATTGGATGATGAAGAATGGCCCCTTTCAACGCATTTTGATAATGGAACAATAAACTGGCTGCAATATTCGCTCCATTTGAGTACCCGATGGCAATAATATTATCTCTGTCAAACTCATACCTTTCAGCAGATTCATCAAGAAATTCATTTAGTTCTTTCGTACGGAGAATTAGATCTTCCTCATCAAAAACACCTTCAGATAATCTGCGAAAGAAACGAGGCATGCCATTTTCAAGAACATTCCCCCTGCCACTTAAAATGGAAGCTTCATCGTCGATTCTTCCAGCAAGGGGCAATAAATCTAACTCATTGCCTCCGGTTCCATGAAGCAGTAATAAGGTCGGTTTTGATTGGCTTTTCCCTTTTTGAAATATGTGCTTCATCATTTACCTCCTTTTATACAGGGACCTCTAAAACAGGTAAGGACTCTTCCAATTCTCCCCTCTTAGATTCCAGCCAAGAAGGTAACATAAGCCTGCTGCCAAGTTCCTTTAGTGGTTCATCAACCGTAAATCCTGGAGGGTCTGTCGCGATTTCGAACAAAATGCCTCCTTCTTCATGAAAGTAAAGTGCTTTGAAGTAATTGCGATCCAGAATTTCAGTTGGATAATAGCCCTTCTCCTGAAGAAGGTTTCTCCACCTCATATGGTCCTGTTCATCTTTCGCTCTCCAGGCAATATGATGAACTGTACCAGCCCCCATCAATCCTCGAACAGAGGGGGTAAGTTTTATATCGATTGTATTTCCAAGATCGGCTTCTGATTTAAATCTTAAGAATCCTTCTTCTTGGCCGAGGCCTTCAAGCCCTAATACATCCTCAAGTACTTCAGCCGTTTTATTTGGCTTTGCAGAAATCAGGGTTGCTCCTCCAAATCCTTTAATGGCAACCTCAGTATGAATGTCTTTCAAACTCCATGTATTCAAAGGCCCTGCAGACCGCTCTACCAGTTCGATTTCAAGGCCGTCTGGATCCTGGAATTGCAGGTAGGTTTCACCGTAGCGAACCGTTTGTATAAACTTAACTCCAAATTTACTTAACCGTTTTTTCCAAAATTCAATTGATTGATCAGGGATCACATAACTGGTGACCCCGACCTGTCCCGTTCCAATCCGCCCTTGTAGCTGCTTCTCCCACGGGAAGAAAGTCATAACCGTTCCAGGATCACCATTTTCATTTCCAAAATAAAGATGATAGACTTCCGGCCGGTCAAAATTAATTGTTTTTTTTACTAGCCTAAGTCCCAGTACCCCTGCATAAAAGTCGATATTTCGCTGGGCATCGTTAACCATTGCCGTAATGTGATGGATACCTGAAGTTATTTGCAAATTCATCCCCTCCACTTCTTTAAGAGTGACTTAAATTCTACTTGGGTCTTTCGATAGAAAACAGTTCGCCAATCTTTGCATAATGGATGCCAGCTAAACGGCTCACTGCAGCGAGCCCCCTTGGATCAATTCTTCCTTTTTCATAGATGTTTTCATCAATATGAAATTGAACAACTTTTCCAATAATAAGATCACAGCCAGGAGTATCCGTACCCCCTAATGAAAGCGATTGTTCCAAGGTACACTCCATACGGATTTTCGCTTCCATCACACCAGGCACGGAAATTTTCGTACTTTCAGTCGGAGTTAATTGTGCTAATTCTATTTCACTTTGATCAGGAGGCAGAGCTGCTGCTGTCTTATTTATATTTTCTACATTCTCCTCATCGACAATATGAACAACAAATTCCTTTGTGCTGATAATATTTCTGGCCGTATCCTTCTGTGTTCCTTCATTTCTTTGAATCGCCAAGGATATCATTGGGGGATTTGATGTTACGATATTGAAATAACTGAATGGTGCCCCATTCAATACACCTTCATTTGAGATAGTTGTTACAAAAGCAATCGGCCTTGGTATGATGCTTCCTATTAAAAATTTGTAATTTTCTCTTTCACTATTGTCAGTTGGGTCAATTGAAAGCATAGCGGGCATCACCTCCAAATTTAATCCAATTCTCTTACTGTAAACGGAAGCAGAACACTTTCTATCTTATCCCTTTGTGGCTCATATTGTTCAGGCAGCATTAATTTCCCGCCCATTGTTTCCTGGGATTCATCATGGGCAAACCCTGGAGGATCAGTAGCAATTTCAAATAAAATTTCCCCATGTTCCCTAAAATAGATAGCATTAAAGTAGTTTCGGTCTTGAACTGGTGTAACCCCATATCCATTATCGGCAACATACTTTTGCCAATCCAATTGATCCTGATCATCAATAGCCCTCCAGGCAATATGATGGACGGTTCCCACACCCATTCGCCCCCGTCCAATTGGAGTTAATTTAAGATCGATGATATTTCCAATATCAGCAGAAGATCGGTAACGGATAAAATCTCCTTCCTGACCTACAACTTCAAGTCCCATAATGTTTTCCAGCAGATCAGCCGTCTTCGCTGGCTGAGTTGATAAGAGAGTTGCTCCACCGAATCCTTTTATAGCTTCTTCAGGGGTAACCTCCCCGAAAGTCCAGGAATTTACTTCCCCTTCTTCTCTTTCAACAATCTCCAAATGTAGTCCATGAGGATCGTCAAATTCCATATATTGCTCTCCGAAACGTTCCATTTTTGTATAAGGAACTTTAAATTTTTCAAGCCTTTCTTCCCAAAACTTCATGGCGCCTGCCGGAACGACATACGAAGTAACTCCTACCTGGCCATCGCCAATAACCCCTTGACGGGCACCTGCCCAAGGAAAGAAAGTAATGATTGTTCCTGGCTTGCCGCCCTCATTTCCAAAGTAAAGGTGATAAGTGCCTGGATCGTCAAAATTGACCGTTTGCTTGACTAAACGCAATCCTAAAACTCCGGCATAGAAATCTACATTCTCTTGAGGATGGCCTACGATTGCAGTTATATGATGAATCCCCATTGTTTTTTTACCCATATTTTCCTCACTCCTTTTAAAATTGGATTGATTATATTCTGTAATCACTGACATGCTTATGATACCCAGGTAATTGTTCTGCTGTCATCTTTGCTTTTTATTCCGCTAAATAGTTATAATGAAATCTTCATCAGAGTTTAGAACAAACACAAGTATTCAGGCATTGTTGTTTTACTTATAAATTTTGCCGGCTGTGAGCAGTAAGTTTTCCATCGGTGAGGATGAGAGCCCCTTTAGCACGTGGGGCTCCACTATTCTCTACCGAACAGTCAGATACCCTTCCCTGCTATCAATTCAGTTATACAATGGATATAGAAGCTGAAAAGGAACAAAGATTAACGAAAAGATTAATTTAAAGAATTTTTAATTCGAGATAGTTTAGAATAAAAAGAAATCCAATGCATATCGGCCTGGGCCAATTAATGCGATACCAATGGCTACAGAGATTAAAGTTAAGTTATATTCATATCCATTAGATGTTGCCCATAAACCATTTGGACCATGCACCTTTACGATTGCCATTATCATAGTTCCTGCAATCATTAATGCTGCGAGAGGTGTTAAAAATCCTAATGCAAACAAAATTCCCCCGATTAGTTCTGCTAATCCTGCGGAAAGGGCCATCATTACTCCCGGCTTCATCCCAATGGAATCAAACCAGCCTCCGGTTCCCTTTAATCCATGCCCCCCAAACCACCCAAACAATTTTTGAGCACCGTGACCAATGAATAATACGCCAATTACCAGCCTAATAATTAATAAACCTAAGTCCATCATTTTTAATTCCTCCTAGTTTTAATTATCTCGAATTCGAGATAATATATAAAAATTTATTGACTTTTTCTTACCTTTTCGAGAAGTTGAACTAATGCCTCATTTCCTCTGCATTTAATGATCTAAACATATCAATTAAATTGATGAATGTTTTGTTTCCCTTTGTAACTGCTGCCCGCTTTCACGATAAAATATGGTTTACCATATGGGCTTAACTTTATGTCTTGCTTGGGCTCTTTTTAATTTTTCCGGAGTTACATCATCTCCTATAGGATCAATGATGGTTGTGTTTAATAGCAGCTCTTCTATAGATCCGCGAAATTCTTGTATATATTGACTGCGCAAATTGACTATTTCTGCACTTTCAACTTGTGTTAAGCCTTCCGTCTTTCTTTTAACTGCGAGTTCATTTATTCTTTTTAAAATTTCATGCATAAGACTTACTCCTTTCAAGTAATAATTCGAATAATAATATCTCGAAATCAAATATCTTGAATTAAAGATAATATATATTATTAAATATGTCAACACTCTTCTCTTGATTATTCAGATGGTAATTTTTCATCTTGGAGATATTTAGCGTGTATTTTAATTGTAGTTTTGCATAGACAACTTTAAACTCGGCTTCCTTAAAATGAACATTAGCTGTTTTACAAAAAAGTGATAAATCGTCGTGTAAAACGCACACTACTTGTCTTCAAATCTATAATCGTTTGATTTCCTCTCCTATATAATTTAAGTACTCACTTTTTTGTGGAAAATGTCTTATTAGCTATAATGCCCCGTTTGTTTACTAATAAATATTCGGGGAAAATGCAGCACTAATGCACTCTGTAATAAGTGCTGATTTTTATCCTTCCTCTTTTAATGCACATTTTAGGCGTACACTATGAACTTCCATGGTTCCTCGCCTACCTGCTTTGCGTACAATTCCTTCTGCATTCAATTCATTTAAAAGTGCTGACACTGTTTCACGGATACTGCCCATCATCATTGCTAACTCTTGATGAGTGATGTGAATATCAAGTGCAATCCAATCTCCCGGACTGCTTTTTGACAATTTATTCCCAAACTTTTCTGTAAGTTTATTTAACAGGAATAAAAGCCGTTTTCTTGCACTGCTATATGCCATATACTCTAATAACTCTTCGACTTCCTTTAAACGGCTGGAGATTAATTCAAGAAGCTTTAATGAAATACTTGGATTTTCACGTATTATTTTTTCAAACTGCACTCTATCTATTCTGCAAATAACAGAATCTTCCCATGCCTCAGCATATAAATTTTCAGAACCTGTTGTAAACGTACCAATCTCTCCAAACACATGCCCAGTTTCTAAAATATCAACTGTAAACTCTTTCCCGCTTTCAGTTAATCTATACAAACGAACTTTACCCGATTTGATTAAATACAATATCTTTTGATTCATATGAGGAGAACTAATAATGGTACCTTTTTTCACCACTTTCATGGGTGTGACTGATTCATATTTCTTTAATTCTTCCAAGTCCAGATCCCCAAAAAGCTGTATTCTCGATAAATACTTAATTTTATCCATATAGCCCTCCCAAAATTTTGCCGAATGTAGTCCAGACTACATACTCACTAAACTATTAAGTCTAGAATTTATATATAGCAGCTACGTCTATTATACAAAAGGAGGAAACTGTGTGGATGTTATAACTATGACCATTCAAATTATTTTAATTTTGATTTTCGCAATATCCATTTCGATGAAATTAACACGTACCAAGTCAATGGTTAAGCACTGGAGCGAATATCGTTACCCCCTATGGTTTATGCAATTAACTGCTTTCTTGGAAAGTTTGAGCGTAGGTGGATTGATCATAGGATTTTGGCTTCCTAAATTTATTTTGCTTTCAGGATCCCTAATTATTATTCTTATGCTTGGTGCTTTACATGCTCACTTCTTAAGAGCCAAACATAGACCGATTATGGGGTTAAATGCTTTAACTATGCTTACTTTAGCTATCGTAATCACCTTTATTCAAATTGTTAAATAGTTGAGAATAGCTATGCAATTACATATGTTACATGCACAAAACGTGCTCTATTATGGGAGCCTTAGGCTTACATAAAATAAATAGCCCGCTTCTAATAAAAAAACGGGCTATTGTTTACTCGAAGGTAAAGGCAACTGTTTTACCAAAGTGCAGTTTCTCTTATTCCTCAATTGTATATAAGTGTTTTCTGAGACATGGCTTTTTCATTTCCAAACCACCGCATTGCTTAAATGCGACGAGAATTTACTCAATATAGTTAATTAGCTTTGCTGCAACTTGTTCAAAAATATATAGTTCAGGGTTATTATAAGGCTTGTTTTTCAAAAACTCATCAAGAGTTCTCATACATGCCCAATAAAGTTTCATTAAATCTTCTTTTGAGGGTAAGCCTTCAACAAAACGCCCTTTGCCACCATCATATCTATCTTCAAAATAAGCAAATAAATCACTTGATTTTCTAGGTTAAAAACTAATACTTTATCACTAAACACAGGAAATCGATAGTATGGTTTTTCATAAGCTTCCAAATCTGCTTTAATTGCAAACTTAAAATCAGTCCACTTTGATAAATTTGCTGGTCTGAAACGTTCTGTTAATTCTGGAAATAAATTAACGCTATCAGAATACCATATGGTTGCTGTCTTATGATTTAAACCTTCCTTTAAGCATCTAAAGAAATTGTAACCAACCGCAAACATTATTCCAATCGGAATGTTATTCTGCTTAACCAAGTCGGTGTTTCAGATACTTTTATCGGATAATCGAATAAATATATGAACCGAGAGTACACTACACATAAAACTAATGTGGGGTTTTAATGACATGAAACAGATTATTCTCTGGTCACTCTTGATATTGCCTTGGGCATCCTTGTTCTTTTTGAAAATGGATACTGTACGCAGGTACATGCCGGTCGCTCTATTTATGACCGTTATTCATACCTTGGCATATCAAGCGGCTTACCATTACGGATGGTGGAAAGAGACAGGTTCCAGTCTGTTCGGGTGGGATAAAGTCGTCCCGGTTCCTTGGGTGTATGGAGCATATTTAGTTATAGTTATCTGGGTATTCAGCTTTACTTTCGGGAAATTTTGGATGTATTTGACAGTCAATATACTTTTGGACGGATTATTTATGTACATCGTTTACCCGGTATGGCAACGGATGGGGCTTGTTTCGAGTGAATCGACTTTGTCTACAATAGCTATTGTTGCTATGATGGTCGGTTTTGCGTTCATCATCTATCTGTATCAATTGTGGCAGGACGAAGTGTTGAAACAACCCAAAGCGAATAAATGACCAAGAACTGACTTTACGTCCCCTTCATTGGAGAAGGAAAGCGAAGTAAATGAAAACATGGAGATTTCCGAGTCGAAGAATTGTTCACGTTGGCTTCACAATAGCGATACCCCTGCTCCACAGACTGTACGAAGCAGTAGATTCCGCACATTCATCATTGGTTTGGCCTGCGCCTTTCTGGTTGAAAAAAAACGGATTAAAGAGGATGTCCAGCATTAGGTATGGGAAAAATCCTTTATTAAATCCAAAGACTTTAAGAAAATTTTTTACTACAACCAAGAAACAAATGTGCGCTTTGGGCTTACTTTCATAGCCACTTTCCACTTTAATTGATGAAAATATGATCCAGGATGGTATTCTCCCATATCTTCTGGAAGAGGAATTCCGGGAAATCGAGGACATTAAACAGCTTGTACCTGTTGCAGATGTGCAGATTTGTGATGACCCTTCATTAATCGAACAAAAAATTTTAAATGGCTACGTCATTCTGACGATTGAAACAGAACTTAAGCATTTATATCCGCCAAGGGTTACAGATATGAAAGATGCGATTATCAGGCTTCCATTTCAAATGCAATCCAAGAGGCCGCTCTTTTTGCGAACTAAAAATCCTATCCGCTTTAGCAAGAAAAAAGCACTAGAGAAAAAGGATATTGATGAATAAAGCGGGAGCGGGAACGCAGTTTTACAGCAGCCAGTTACCAATCATGAAACGGAGGTGAACCAGATACAAGAACAGCCAATACCAGACAGATTGAAGATATCCCCATTTCTAGTGTTTTATTTAATTATGTCCATGCAAATTGGCATTGGGGTTCTTGGCTATCAGAGAGTCATCGCAAAGGATGCAGGCTATGATGCCTGGATTTCCATCCTGTTTGCCGGGGGATGCATACATGTCATCATTTGGATGATTTATAAAATTGCCGAAACGGTTGATGGAGATTTTGTGACAGCCCATAAGTACCTTACAGGCAATTTGATCGGCAAGGCAATCAGCTCCATTTTCATAGGCTACTTTTTTTTGTACGTCTTAGCTATAGTACGAACATTTATCGAGGTCATTCAAGTGTGGATGTTTCCGGAGCTTAGCACTTTCTGGTTCTCCTTAGGATTCATGATTCTCTGTACTTATATCATTTTTGGAGGATTCAGAACGGTAGTCGGTATAGCCTTTTTCGGCCTGGTATTGCCGGCTTATCTCCTTCTGACATTTGGCTGGGCCATTAAATTCTCAAATTTCTATAATCTCCTCCCTATTTGGGATCATTCAGTTAAGGAACTTCTCATCGGTTCCTATAATATGTCGCTTACCTTCATCGGGTTTGAGATTGTTCCGTTCATTTATCCTTTTATAAAAGAACCAAAGAAATCCAAAAAGTGGGCCCACCTTGCTGTTTTAACCACCACCTTGATATATACTTTTTTAGCAGTCATTACATTTGCCTATTATTCGGAAGATCTGCTTGCTAAACAGGTCTGGCCCACTTTGACCCTGTGGAAAATTGTTGAAATGCCTTTTGTGGAACGTTTCGAATATATTGGAATTGCAAACTGGAACTTAATTATGCTTCCGAATGTGTGTATTGCCATTTGGATTTCTTCTAGACTTATCAAGAGAATCTTTAATATTAGACAAAAAATCGGAGTGTTTTTTGTTGTCAGTGCTTTATTATTATTGATTAACTTTATTAATACGCACGAAAAGATTAGTATGGTTAATGACTATTTTGGGAAAATAGGGTTTGGCTTTACATTCATTTATATCCCCTTGCTCTTTGCCGCCATCATGATTGCCAAGAGGGTAAAAAAGAAGGTGAAAAAGAAATGAAAAGGCTTATCTTAATGTGTATGGTTCTGCTGCTTGCCGGATGTGTGGAAAAGGAGATAATTGATAATATATATGTATGCACACAACTGTAAGAGGTACGTTTTACTCTTTTACTTATTTAATGGAATACACAAGTAACTTCTTTTAGCTTTTTTTTGAAAATCAAATCCTATTGAAGGTATCCCTGTTAGGTTAGAAAAAAGATTGATCAAAAACACGTCTAATAATGTTGATTTTCCAAATATAAAGAGCCTGCTTTTGAAAAAAAGATTGATCAAAACAGGCTCTTTAAATATTTCACCAGGACGATTTTTATAAAAAAGTTTGATCATTTTCTACCTGTGTTGCTCAACAATCGCGCCCTATTCTGGAATAGTCCTTTTACTAATATTACCTCGTAAAGCCCTTTTTTTACCTTTTCACTTTTCTTGTGCTTTTTGTCTTCAGAATAGTAGTTGAATACCGAATAGTTAGTGTAAGCATAATATAAATTGAGACAGCCACTGCACAGATAATTGCTACACCCCACAGTGCTGCTTTCCAAGCCTCAGTCCACTGTGAATGCCGACGGCTAGGGTTACACTTTTCTGGTCGAACCCAGAACCTCCAATTAGTGCTTATTGTACATAATGCCTAGGATGTTCCCAAAGGGATCGACCACGGAAGCAGTGATGAACCCCTCGCCACGCTCTGTGGGTGCCTCGTACTCTTTCGCTCCCATAGACAGCAGCTTCTTGAAAGTTCCTGTTACATCGTCGACGTGCCAGTACACTATAGCGCCGGCAAGGCCGGTCGCTGAACCATCGGGCGCGTAGCTGCTATCGATCAGGCCGAGCTCGTGCTGATAGTCGCCGATGCGAAACTCGGCATATCCTGGACGTTCGAAGTATGGTTCGATGCCCAATACCTCGGTGTACCACTTCTTTGCCGCTGTTAGATCATCCGTCCAAAAACTAACTGTGGTGAGTCCTCGTAATGTCTGTGTATCACTCATAATCGCTTTCCTCCTTAATGTTGAGTAGTATTTCTTGATACTCAACTAAATAACATCTTCTGGTTAACTTCGATTTATTTACGATTAATCCCTTCTCTTATTCAACAAATATGGCCCTTTAACGCAAAAAGTACGCTATCCTTGCTCCGGAATGCGCCCTCTAATTGAAGTTTACATATTCCTAAAAAGATATATCCCAAATCCAAGGGTATCTCTGCCCCATTTCAGATATGTATTTCTCCACGTTCGGATCTTTTGTAACATCGCATCGCGATCTGGATCATCAGGATGTTCGTAGCAATAATTCTCAATGGACATAGCATAAAGCCACTCATATTCATCCCATTCATCGTCGTTAGTAGTGTAAGACCAGAGTGGAATTAGGCCTAGTTTTTCTCCAACCTTTACATTTTCAAAGTGGCTTCGTAATTCGGATTCTTCTGCTCCTCCGAGCGCCTCCAAATATTCTTTACTTGGCTGTTGCTTCCAGTAGCCTTCACCAATGAGCACATATCCACCCTTATTTACACACTTCCTCAGCGTATCCAACGTTTCATGCAATCCGCCTAATGCGTGAGTTGAACCAATACAAATCGCTACATTAAACTTCTCATTTATTGTCTTAATTGCTACTTTTGCATCTTCTGTAATGATTTCAATATTCTTTAAAACCCCTCTATTTTTAGCATTTACTTGAAGTTGTTCTGTGAAATCACTATATTTCTCAATAGCAATACATTTAGATCTGTACCTTTCAATAATCCGAAGAAGAATTTCACCTTTCCCAGCACCTATATCAATTACTTTGTCATTATCTTTTAAAGCAAGTAACTCAATAACTTTGTCTATCTTTGTTGGATTAATCGGATTATAAAAAGTATGGTTTTGATGTGCTATTGCTGAATATCTGTTTCTATCCATATTACCTCCAGTGACTTATTTTATTTACCTCTACCATATTGTAAAAGTAAGGCTTATTCAATTATCTGGCCCTTAAATGGAAAATAAGCGCTTATCCTTGTTCAAGACAAGCGCCCGATTGCTAAACAAGAAAAGATTATTTTTTTACGGCCTATTGAACATTAATAAGAAAATTACAAATTTACTCGTTCAACCACTAATTATAATTTTTACTTTCTATATTGAATTTCTCTTTAGTTTGAGGAATACAAGAAAAATCATTTTCTAGAGTTAATATAAATCAATATTTAATGATTTTTTTCTGATATTCCAGTCTTCTTTAAACAGACTAAATGTAGGTACATTTAAAATAGGGGCTGTCATATCACTTTTATTTTGTTCTGTTCTTAATGTAGATTAGATGGTTGAAAAAAAGCTTCATAAGCTTTTCGCGGATCCGCAAACCATTCTGCCACTTCATCTGCGATCTTTTGATTTTCTGAACCCGCTAACAGGATTTGAACAACATGCTGAGGCAGTACCTGAGTCATTGCATTTGTCCATTCTGTTACTTCTTTTACAAATGTTTTTGTTCGATCCCAATATGTCTCTCCAAGTTGGATGTCCCAGTTAGAATTTCTATATTGAATCAAAGTTTCGTACAATTGTTCAGCACAATAAGAAGAAAGATTACAGCCTTGGCCAGTAATCGGATCATTAAGAAAAACACTATCTCCACAACCAACTACTAGTTTATTTTTAAAGGTTGCATAAGGTTTTCTAATTACAGGCTTAATGGCAACTTGAAGGAAGGCATTATCATCGGAAAGAGCAAAGATATCTTGTTCGATACGTTCGTGGATGTCTTGGAAATATTTTCGTGTTACATTTTTCATTTGATTTGTAAATTCTTTTCCGTGCTTAATTTCTTTAAATACATCTAACTCTCTGTCTGGAATTGCCATAATGAACAATATAGTAACAGGACCGTGTTGTGTGATTGCAGGAATCTCAAACATTTCACCTATTTCAGGCAGAACTGTTACGCTTACGCCAAGAGGATTATTTGGCTTTACCCCCAAAAAATAACCAACGATACATTTTCGTTGAGGCACTTGGAAAGGAGAAAGCTCCTTTTCAAGTGGAAATGGAAAGAGAGGGCCCGATTTTCCAGTACAATCAATCATTAAATCAAACTCATCTGCCAAACTTTCTAGCTGATCTTTATTTACTCTTAAAAGCCGGAAAGAGACACCCTTGTCTTCAAGATCCTTCAAACAGTATGAAAAGTAGAAACGCTGGTCAACAGATAATGCTGGCTCCTTTAGCTTTCCAACAAAGAGTTTTTGATTACCAATCGTCATATGGATACTTTTAAGAAGAGTTTTATCTTCCCATTTTGGCATTTTAAAGCGATTTTCTCGGGTTCTTGTTGAGCCAAAGTGTACCTGGGTAGACATAATTCGTCCATTTCGGATCTTATCCGAAGAGTTTGAGTGTATAACAGTCACATCAAATTCTTCTTTAAGAGAATAAGCCAGCTGTATACCTGCAGTGCCACTGCCTATAATACATATTTTCTTTCTCAAGATTCTCTCCCCTTTGTTATTTGGTAGACGTAAAGAAGGTGAAATAACATTGGTAATTTTCTGACTTTTATAGTCTAAATAAAACAAAGAGTGATGTAAATGCGTCGATTTATTTAATTTCCATATTATTGATGTCTAAGGTAAACGATCACTTTTTCCACAATCTGGCCCTTTAATTGAATAATTGTGTATGACAAAACTGATGTGCGGATCTATGCATAGAAAAATTGTGACCCCTTGTAGCTAAAGAAGCACTTCAAAATAAGCATTAATTCATAAAACAAGCGTTAATCCTTCTTAACGTTAAATATGATATAAATAAAAAATGCCCAATCCCATATATACCAAGGGTTTGGACACTTTTCTAACCAGGTTTATGAAAGCGTTAATTTGTATTATACGAATTTATCTACCATTATTTTACATACATTGACCATACCCACGGTGACTTATACAGCGACAGATGCTACCGGAAATACAAGCCAATGTATGTTCGACGAGATTTGTCAATTTTCCAGAACCTGCCATAATCAACAATTCTCCTGGTGTTACGGCTGTGTGTACACCAGAATCTGGTTCTTTCTTTCCTTCCGGTACGACAACTGTCACTTGTACCGCAACCGATGCTAATGGAAATACCTGCACTTGTACGTTTAGAGTGACAGTAACTGTTGATCCTTGCCGGTTTTTTAGCAGAAGATGCCGTCGAAGAAGTACTGGCAGCCACAATCACAGCTGAAGTTAAACCTGTAGTATTTTGCTGCAAAACCACCCGTTTTTTTCTGTCATCTCTTTTTCTAATAGAATTTACACGGCTAAATCTAAAAAGTTGTTGGCATAGGAAATAGAAGTCTGGCCTATCTTTTCTATTATTCTCCCTTATTGTAAATCCATTTTTCTTTTAGTCGGTCAAATTCTCCATTGAGCTCCATCTCCTCCATCCAGAGATTGACCCAGTTCTGGAATACCGCATCCCCGCGATGCATAAGGTAGCCTTTCTGGCTCTTCGTGAACGTATTGTCCGTCAGAGCCGCATAAAGCCTGGAATCCTGGCTTGCATAGTAGATGGCCTCAATGCTGTCGGTAATCATCACGTCTACTTTTTCTTCAGCAACCATGTTCGGAATATCCAGATTGTTTTCGATTACGACAACCTTTGCCTCTGTAATGTTGGCATTCACGAATTTTTGGTTGGTTCCCCCTGGGTTTACACCGATGGTGACATCTGGCTGGTCAATCGCTTCCAAGCTTGTATATTTCTCCTTATCTTCCTGTCGGATTAAAGGAGCCTTTCCGTCATTAATATAAGGATGCGTTAAGTGTGCTGTTTTTTGCCGATCGGTATTGCGGCTTATCCCGCCAACCGCTATATCAAACTTATTTTTATGGAGGTCCTCCATTAAGGTTGGCCAGGAAGTTTTAACGAAAGTGATCTTGACCCCAAGGTCTGCTGCCATTAATTTAGCCGCTTCGATATCATAGCCTTCAA
Organism: Cytobacillus oceanisediminis; assembly: GCF_022811925.1. Taxonomy (NCBI): domain Bacteria; kingdom Bacillati; phylum Bacillota; class Bacilli; order Caryophanales; family Bacillaceae; genus Cytobacillus; species Cytobacillus oceanisediminis. The sequence continues at coordinate 3,264,575 of NZ_CP065511.1, forward strand.
ACTCTTTTGTTTTCGGATTAAAGTACGTAAATGGCTTATAGTCACCAGTTGTACCTACCCGAATCACACCTTTCTTTAAAATATGGTCGAGCCTTGAGCCAATGACGAATGTATTGGCCTTTTTATCTACATACCCTCCTGCAGCCTCGGCCACCTGTTTCACTGATACATAAGGTTTTTCATTTACAGTAACCGTTCTTAACGTCTTTCCGTTTAACTCAAGCTGTTCGGTTTGGCTGTCGGCAAGCGACAGGCTTGTCCCTCCGGTAATCAATAGTGCAAAAAGAGCAAACACGATGAGTACTTTTTTTTGCAAACTGTTTCCCTCCTATTCAATTGGTTATGTCTATTATCTTTAGGAAGGTACATAAAGTAAATTTGTTTTCTGAATTTTCAATAAAACAGTTCTTATATACGAGGAAAATAGCCCCTATGTTATTTAAACACAATAACGTTCGGCCCTTAGCCAAGTTAATTATGCACCTGGTATTCCGCTAATGGTCCTAAAATGTAAAGAAGCACTTTCCTTGTTACAGAAAAGCGCCTTTTAATGGAGAAAATTAATTTGAAATTGGGGTTATTTAGGTAAACTTTTTGAGCAATTATATAGTAAATTATCACATTACCAATCTAATCGATCTCGAGTAGAAGTAATATGCGCAACATGATGTCGCCCGTGCCAAGCGTAGATCCCAATATTAATACCTAACTTTCCAACACCTGATTCTGGGTGTTGGAAAGTCTTCCCTAGATCATCTGATTTCATAGAACGTAACAGACAAACCCATCTGCTGTGTAAAGCTTCTATTAGTTTTAATGAAATGTCTATTGGTAACTTCGAATCAGGGAGCTCAGCCCATTTCCCTTCTTCATACAGTTTAATGGTGGGATTGTTTTCTGTTAGGGCTAACTTAAAACGAGAGTAGCTATTTAAATGGCTGTCGGCAATATGATGGACCACTTGACGAATGGTCCACCCTTCAGAGCGATAAGCTGTATCTAAATGCTCATCTCTTAAACCCTCCACAGCTTCTGTTAATTGTAATGGAAGTTCTTCAATCTCTATTATCCACTTATCTAATACTTCGGTTGTAGGCTCACCTTCATATTTAAACTTTCCAATCGGATAACGTAAATCCATTCAAACGACTCCTTTCAATACTTACTAAATGGGCATTGTCTATATATGAGTAATAAATAACACCTGTGCAATTCGGTATAGTATTGAACAAAATTACATAACAATCTGCTGTATGGAAGACTCTGTGCTGGTCGTTGGCGACTAAGTGAAGGTGTTACAGTTCACTTTCATGGTTCTTAAAGGTTTTCCCATCATGGTAGTAAAGTTCAGAGCCTAAATTATTATTTCTTTCTCCTTTCAATTGAAGAATAAGTTCTTCACTTTTTGTTTTATTCATTTCTTTATACCAGGTTCCTTGTGGATATAGAACAGCAATCGGACCATGCTTGCATTGACCGTTGCATAATGTTTTTGTTGTGTGAATCTCCCTATGCAGACCTAAATTTTTCAATTCTCCCCTAATGGTTTCCGTTACTTCTTCTGCTCCATTTTTCATGCATGTTTTCCCGTTGCAAATTAATAGATGTTTGCTAACCCCATCCAAGTTCATAAAAATTCCCCTTTTTGCTTCCTTTTTATTTGACCTCTATAACAAATGGATAGCTATTGACTTTACCATCAAATTTAAATTCTCCCCACACTTTGTAGATCCCAGGTTTATCAAATTTTGTATCAAATTGTGTCTTTTCTTCTGATGCAGGGTGCACATGAACAAATTTCTCACCCTTTTCATCTAAAATTACGACATGTCCTAAAGCCCCCAGGTAGGGCTCTGGTGTAATCCCATTTGTATCAAAGTTTAACGTAACATCTTTGTTTATTCCTAGCCCTGAAGTTGTTAATTCAACAGTCTTTCCATTGATTGTTTTTGTTAAATTTGTATCAGTCTTCAGCGAATCTTCCTCATGTTGGCCATGACCTTTCCCCACATGCAGCTTGATCGGACTAATTTGATAGGCAAGGTTTTTTGGTTTAATATCAACAAACGATTTATAAGAGTTTTCAGCCAGGTCGAATTTCAGAGTATATACACCATTTCCTTTTTCCTCAGGATGCAAATGGTAATAATCTTCTAAGTCTGCACTTACAATAATTAGATGCATAATCTTTTCATGTGAAATTTCTAATTCAGGAGAATTTTGATCTTTATCCTTCACATCTATATTTATAAAACCATTTTCATATTTTACGTTTGTGACCACTTCACTTTCGGATTGATCTCCATGATCAGAATGCTCTGATTCCTTGCCATCACTTCCATGGCTAGCATGATTATCGTTATTATGCGCTTGCTCATTAATAGACTTTTCCTTATTACCATTTGCTGACTCATGGCTATCCGTGTGATCGTTACTGCCATCCAAGCTTGCATACACAGTATAGCTTCCAATGACTAACCCGAGATAAACAATGGCTGAAATCGCCCAGGTCAACATGCTTTTTTGTTTCATAAAAACACTCCTCTTTTTAATTGATAAATTATGTTTTTAACTTAATCCTTTGTAATCTGAGTGCGTTTAAAACAACCGAAACTGAACTAAATGCCATTGCTACTCCTGCAAGCCATGGTGCCAGAAAGCCTAGTGCCGCAATTGGAACTCCTAAAGTATTATAAGCAAATGCCCAAAATAGATTTTGCTTGATATTTCGAATAGTCATTTTACTCATAAAGATAGCATCGGCAATACTATTTAAGTCTCCTCTGATTAAGGTGATATCAGCAGCCTCCATTGCTACATCAGTACCAGTACCGATTGCCATGCCAATATCTGCAGTCGCTAACGCTGGTGCATCGTTAATACCGTCGCCAACCATCGCCACTTTCTTTCCGGCTTTTTGAAGCTTTTTAACTTCCTCTGCCTTTCCTTCTGGCAGAACTTCTGCTATTACATGGTCAATTCCGACCTCATTTGCAATTGCTTGAGCTGTCTGCTTGTTATCTCCAGTAATCATCACAACCTCTAGACCCATATTTTTTAACCTTTCAATTGCTTTTTGAGAGGTCTCTTTTATTGTGTCTGCGACTGCAATCACTCCAGCAAATTGATGATCGATTGCGACTAGCATTGCTGTCTTACCTTGCATTTCTAAGTTCTCCATCTTAGGTAATAGGTTTCCAACATCAATGTTATTTCTCTCCATAAGTCGGCGCGTTCCGATAAGCAAGGATTTACTTTCAACTATAGATTCGATTCCAAAGCCAGGAATAGCTTCAAAATGTTCAGAGCTCCCCAGCTCAATACCTTTTTCTTTAATGCCCTCAACAATGGCCTCAGCTAACGGATGTTCAGAATTTCTTTCTGCGGAACCGACTAACTTTAAAAATTCCTTTTCTTCAAATCCATTTGAGAGAATAACATCTGTAAGTGTTGGTTTTCCATTTGTTACAGTTCCAGTTTTATCAAGGATCACTGTATCCAATCGATGAGTCGTTTCAAGATGCTCCCCGCCTTTAAACAAAATTCCATATTCAGCGGCTCGGCCTGACCCTGCCATAATTGACGTAGGAGTAGCTAGGCCCAGTGCACATGGACATGCGATAACTAACACGGCAATTAATTTTTCAAGAGCTACTGCAAACTCTCCGGGACTTACAACAAAGTACCAAACCAGAAATGTCACAATAGCGATCCCAACGACAATTGGGACAAAAATTCCTGAGATAACATCGGCTAAACGTTGGATTGGTGCTTTTGATCCTTGAGCTTCTTCGACTACTTTGATGATTTGAGCTAAGGCAGTATCTTTTCCTACCTTTGTTGCTTTTACCTTTAAAAATCCGTTCTTGTTAATGGTTGATCCTATGACTAAATCTCCAACTGTTTTATCGACTGGAATACTTTCACCTGTAATCATTGACTCATCAAGAGCAGATCTTCCTTCAAAAATCACTCCATCTACAGGTACCTTTTCACCTGGTTTCACATATACGATATCACCAGCGATTACCTCTTCAATTGGTAATTTCAATTCTTTCCCTTCTCTTAATACTGTGGCTGTTTTCGCCTGTAAGCCCATAAGCTTTTTAATAGCTTCAGATGAACGTCCCTTTGCTTTTGCTTCAAACAGTTTACCTAATATAATAAGAGTAATTAACACTGCACTTGTTTCAAAGTACAATTCCACCATATGTGCTTCAGAGCCTATTGATAAAATACTCAAGTAGATACTGTAGAAATAAGCTGCAGAGGTGCCAAGCGCAACCAAAACATCCATGTTTGCACTTTTATTCCTTAATGCTTTATAAGCACCTACGTAAAATTGACCGCCGACTAAAAATTGAACTGGAGTCGCAAGCGCGAGTTGAACCCAAGGATTCATGAACATTTCTGGCAGCCAAATGAAAGAAGTAAATTCAAAATGACTGACCATCGCCCAAAGTAAAGGGATGGATAAAATAGCGGAGAAAATAAATTTTCCTTTTTGCTTTTTAATTTCTTTTTGTCTATGATCCACTTTTTCGCCTTTAGATTCTTGCTTTTGTTCCAAGCGATAACCCAATTTTTCAATGGCCTCCTTCATATCTGAGACCGAAACTTCATCAGGATTGTATTCTACAAGGCCTGATTCTAAGGCGAAGTTTACAGTTGCGGTTTGGACACCATTTAACTTATTCAAACGTTTTTCAATTTTATTAGCACACGCTGCACACGTCATGCCACTTATATCAAATTCAGCTTTCTCACTCATTACTTTATATCCTAAAGACTGCACTTTTTCTTTCAATTGATTTACATTTGCTTTAGACGGATCAAATGTTACTTTTGATTTTTCTAATGCGAAATTTACGCTCGCATCCTCTACACCATCTACTTTTTTGAGACCTTTTTCTATTCTCACTGCACAAGCAGCACACGTCATGCCAGCTATTTGAAGTGTTGTTTCTCTTTTATCGCTCATTATTTTACACTCCTATCACCACATACTATAGTTGGGTATATTTTGAGGGGAATAAAACGTGCTGGGCGTGACAGCACGTTTTTTCAACTCCTTAGTGACAGCTTTGATCTTTAGCCGATTTACTCAATGCTACATCATAACCTTGATCTTCTATAACGTCAGTGATTTCCTCTAAGGCAATCATCTTTGAATCAAATAATACATCTACTTTTTCATCATTTAAGTAAACCTTTACAACATGAACACCATTTAATTTTCCTACGTTTCCTTCAATGGAATTCACACAATGCCCACACGACATTCCTTTAACAATTAATATTACATTCTCCATTCTATACTCTCCTTTTTCTAATTTTATTACTATACCTAGGTATGGTATATTTAATGTGTAAAGAAATCGTGCTTTATTTACACATTCTTTACTCAATTTTATTGAACATCATAACCTTGATCGTCAATTATTTCTTTGATTTTATCAAGAGTAACTTCATTTGGGTTAAATTCCACATTTACAGTTCCTGAATCCAAGTTTACTTTAACATTGGTAACTCCGGCTAATTCGCCTACACTACCTTCAATTGAATTAATACAATGGCCACATGACATACCTTTTACGTTTAGAGTCATTTTTTCCATATCGTATCGTCCCCTTTTACTTTTTCATTAATTTTTGAATGGTTACCATTACCTCATCCAAGATCTCCGTATCTCCTTCTTCAATTTTCTCTAGAACACATGTCTTCATATGCCCTTCAAGTAAAATTCGAGCAACACTATTTAAAGCAGATTGAGTTGCAGATATTTGAGTAATAACATCATCACAGTACGTATCTTTTTCAATTAACCCTTTTATTCCTCGAATTTGCCCTTCAATTCGATTTAATCTTGTTGTTAAGTTATTCTTTACTTTATCTGAGTGGTGGCTTTTTCTTTCACCGTCTGATGAGCAGCATTGATCGATTTCAACAATTTCATCAAGATTTTCTGAATTCATCGACATTGCCTCACCTCCTTAATCACATAATACTATACCCCTCCATAGTATGTGAAGGGTTTTTTTATAAAAAGTTTAAAATAGGTATTTGACATAGAATTTTATTTGGGATAAAAGGATTAAATGAAAATGTTAAAACCCGATGAGTAGATATATACAATCTGATAAATCTCACCCTTATAGATCACTTTGTCTCCTATATTAATAAAAATCACCTCAAGTTTTTCTTTTGACATAAGTTAGAAAGCGATGTAAATTTATATCATAATATATTCAAATAATCAGATATACTATTTCATGAATATTATAAAGAGAAAGGGTTCGCTATGCAACGTAAATGGTTTTTTATAGGGAGATACAGTGGCTATTCTTTACAAAGTTTTCAAAAGGACCTTCTGTCTGGTTTAGTGGTTGGTGTCATTGCGATTCCTTTAGGTATGGCGTTTGCCATAGCTTCTGGAGTTAATCCTGAATATGGAATTTATACGACAATCATTGCGGGTATACTAATTTCATTGTTCGGTGGGTCAAAATTTCAAATCGGTGGACCAACTGGTGCATTTATCCCTATTTTGTTTGGAATTGTCATGACATATGGATATGAAAACCTATTAATTGCAGGGTTCATTGCAGGAGTTATATTATGTTTTATGGGGATTTTTCGTGTTGGATCTTTGATTAAATTTATTCCAAGGCCTGTAACGATTGGATTTACATCGGGGATTGCTGTTATCATTTTTATCGGTCAACTTGCTAATTTTTTGGGACTTACAGGTGTAGAGAAGCATGAATCATTTCTTAGAAATATAAGAGAAATCATCCTTCATTTTCATACTATTAATGTTTATAGTGTTTTAACAGCTGGATTATGTTTGATTACTGTCATACTTACTCCTAAATTTATGTCGAAGATTCCGGGATCTCTTATAGGGTTACTGGTTTCTACCCTTGCAGCGATGTTCTTATATCCTAATCAAGTAGCAACAATTGGCTCAACATTCGGGGATATTCCAAGTTCGATACCCCGGTTTGGGTTCCCAGAGATTACTTTTGAAAAAATTCAACTGTTAATTGGACCTGCTTTTATTATTGCTTTACTTGGAGGCATCGAATCTTTATTATCTGCAGTAGTGGCCGATGGTATGACAAAAAGTAAGCATCATAGTAATCGAGAACTATTAGGCCAAGGAATTGCGAATATGATTACTCCGTTATTTGGGGGAATACCAGCAACCGGCGCAATAGCCAGAACTGCCACAAATATTAAAAATGGAGCGATTTCTCCTCTTTCTGGGATGATTCATGGAATTGTGGTTTTGTTAATCTTAGTTCTCTTTGCACCATATGCTTCAAATATCCCTTTAGCCAGTATGGCCCCTATTCTAATGGTCGTTGCTTGGAACATGAGTGAGAGAAAAGAATTTTATCATGTACTGAAGACCAAAACGGAAGATTCACTTGTTTTAGTTGTAACATTTTTATTAACAATTTTTGTGAACCTTACGATTGCTGTTGAAGTAGGTCTTATATTAGCCATCGTTCTATTTACAAAACGAATGAGTGATATGTTAGTAACATCAAAGTCACTACCTAATCCCAAAAACAAACATGAAAAAATACAAACTCACATGGTGACAGATACTCATGACTGTCCTCAAATTAGTATTTATAATGTAGAAGGCCCTCTATTTTTTGGGGCTGCTCAAGCGTTTGAGCAATCGATTATGAATACAATCAATAATAATCCAAGAGTTATACTATTAAGAATGGGAAAAGTTCCTTTTGTGGATACAACGGGGGAATTTTATTTTTCAGGAATCGTAAAGGATTTGACAAAGCATGGGGTTATATTGATATCTGGATTAAAACCTCAACCTAAAAGTGTGTTAATAAAGACAGGTATATATGATTTTATTGGAGAAGAACATTTCTTTGAACATACTGGTGATGCGATAAATTTTGCACTTAAACACTTAAATAAAGAACAGTGTTTTGGCTGCAAACATTTTGCATTTAGAGAGTGTGCAGTATTATCTTGTCAAAAAAGTGATATCGGACAAATAAGAAAAGTAGCAGATACATCTTAATTAATGATTTGAAAGTGAGGACAAGTAATTGAACCTTGAAATACAGCAATTCAAAGCGGAATTCTTTAAAGCTCTTGCCCATCCATTAAGGATAAGGATACTCGAATTATTAGCGGATGGGGATAAGAATGTAAATGAAATTCAAAGTCTTGTAGGAAGTGAAGGATCTGCCGTTTCCCAGCAATTAACAGTTTTAAGGGCTAAAAATATTGTCACGGGAACGAAAAATGGCAATCGGGTGATCTATTCCTTAAGAGATCCGATGATTATTGAATTACTTCATGTTGCACGTCAAATTTTCAACAATCACCTTGTCGATACGATAGAAATGTTAGATAAGTTTAATGATGTAAATGATAATTCTGAACAGCTTTAGTCAATGATTTTGGAAAAAATATATGAAATCAGGTGAATAAAATGTTAATGGGTTTAATAATTGTTGGGGTTTTAATTGTTTTGATTGTGTTATTCTTAAGTGTTATAACAACTGCCAAAGCCTATAACTATAAGCATACAGTGGACCCCTTATAAACCAATCCAAATTTAGGCGAAGATGGCTGGGCAAAAAATAGTGACAAAAATACTTAGATGAATGGACCTTTTCAAAGGGCCCTTTTTCATTTTGTTATATAACCAATTTACTTTTTTTGTGATTTACAATGTCGTAATTGGTATTCTTACGAGATTGCAAAATGTTAATTGATATTAATTCTTATAAATTAGAATTAACAATATCGAATGGAGGAAATTCAATTATGTCTAAACTGCCAAATTGCCCAAAATGTAAATCAGAATATACTTATGAAGATAGAAGTCTATTTGTCTGCCCTGAATGTGCTAATGAGTGGGCATTAGACTTAGAAACCGAAAATAGTGAAAATCAAAAGATGATCAAAGATGCAAACGGAAATGTTTTAAACGATGGTGATACTGTAACTGTAATCAAAGACCTTAAAGTAAAAGGAAGTTCATCTGTCTTAAAAATAGGTACAAAAGTTAAAAATATACGTTTAGTTGAGGGAGATCATGATATAGAATGTAAAATTGATGGTTTTGGAGCGATGAAATTAAAATCTGAGTTTGTTAAAAAGGTTTAATTGTGGTCTAAAGTTATCGGAGGGAGGCATAAAGAATTTGATTGGAGCAGCCTCATCGTTTCTCTATGCGAGTCACGGATAACCATTTACAACGTTAAGGAAATTCCAAAATAAAAAGCCCTATTCTCTTAAAATGAGAATGGGGCTTTTATCGACACTGAAAAAAGATAGAAATATTGTAGCGTTTATGGTCATTAAAGCTAACTCTATAAGGCACACAGCCCTGGCATAATGTCATAATGAAAGTAAGTTGTACTCTAGAAAATCCAAAGGAATGTCTCAATTTTGAAGACATTCCTTTTTCTAACTAGAAATATTTAGTTCCCCTTCTTAAATAAAAGCGCCCGACTGTTGAACAATGAAATATGCGAAAGATCGCTCTGCAAATACGTTCTAATTTATTTGACTAACACACCCGTTTAGCCTCCATAAAGCAGGAAAATCACCCGCTTTACCATAGAGAATGAAAAGGGCTTCACACCGTCAATACTGCTTCTACGGCTGGGCGAAGAAGGTCGCTGCATTATGGTGCTTTAGGACCAATCAACGCCACCCCAAGAGGATTGCAACTTTCGCAAAAGAACAATTTGGCCGAGATGATACGTATCGTGCATCATGATATTGCTGAGTAAACGCTCAATAGAGTACCTGTTAACTGCATACGGAACTTTTAACTTTTCATCGTCAAGGTCCGCAATGACCGTTTTTAATTTATTCATGACTTCATTAAGGCGCTGCACTGTCTGGGCCCACCCAATTTCGTCTTCTGGATCCCCCGGATTTCCAAAGGTTTCTTCATTGTCTTCTGCTTTATGCGGATTCTCTGTGCCCTTAATTCGATGGATTACGTCTTCATTCCAAAATATCAAGTGGTTGACAATCTGCCAAATCGAATTGCTGATTCCCGAACTTGTCCATGCTGCCTCAGCTGCGATGACTCCATGAAGCGCCTGATCCATGGATGCAAACCAATCATTCTCATGGCAATGCATGTCGAGTTGTTCTAAAAACATTTTGGTTACAACTTGCATACAACCAATCTTCCTCACTGTATAGTGTAATCTTTCAAAGTTCTAATTCTATCTAACATGGCAGGGTAATCTGAAATTTGAGGGTGACGATAACAATAACCCTCAATCAATTTCGAAAAAAGCCATTCATACGCATAAAACAACCGTCATTATCGACAGTCGGCCATATAATGAAATACTCCATTCTTTTATTTTGAGAATACATCAAAACCATGATCACTATGACTTATTCGGCTCATCCTGCTTTTATTCCTTCATCATGACAAATAATAAAAACACCCTTCTTCAGAAAAAGAGAATTTAATTTTGTTCCTAATCAATTTTAATAATGAAAAGTCCTTTTTAATAAACCTGCCCCTTGAGTACATTCCTTCGTAAAGAAGAAAGCCGATTATCCTACTTAGAAAAAGGAAAATCGGCTATTTCTTTAATTAAAATAAGCCTGTTTGTAAAAACTTGATAATCGTCTTGGCGAGCCTGGCCGGTGGCAGCCTTTTTGATAATCTGTGCATTGTGAACAGCCCATTTCTTGGCCATGCAAATCAGTCATCTTCAAATAATTTTTCTCCTCGATGGAGGCGCATTGCAATTTGTGCTGTATGTGGCATTTCTCTAGCAGTTGGGGCATGGCCTGCCAGATAACGTGTTAATGCGAGGATCAATGTTTCCTGTGCATATCCAGCAAACTCGGAATCCTCTTTTTCCCAATGATCATGTTCGATCATTGCTGCTTCATACATTTGAAATGAATGAAACTCTGCATCTTCTCTTAGTAAAGCATGCCCGAGCGTATTGAAGAGTTCACTTTTATCACCGCCGCGTGCCAGGTAATTCACTACCCATCTTGCTGATTCTGCAACCTGTTGTTGTTGATTCATCATCTCCAATAATTCTGAAGGATTCTGCGGTTCAGTTTCCACATCCTTTGGTTCCGGTCTTCTTGCAGACGGTGTATTGAGAAAACGATCAAGATACACACTCATTGCTCCATGGAAAACAGCTCGGGTCAATTCAGGTGTAGTAGTGCGGCGTAACGATTCATGTACCGCATGTGCGTGAGTAAAAGTATGAAGTACAGTAATCCAATCCCTGAAATCATTTTGTACATGGAAACGGGAAATTCGATCAGCAGCCGCTAAAGCTACGAGCTGGGCCAAACGGGAAGGGGTGACTCCGATTTTAAGTGCATCCAACATCGTATTTACAGTTTTTATAGGGTCATCTGATAAAATTTGTTCAACCAATACTGTCCCATCGATATCAGCGCCGCCTCGTGATGAGACATTAGCAAGGATATCAGGTAATTTTGGAAACGCCTCCATTAATGGTTTGACCAAGTTCACAGGAGATTGCCAGCTATGGGATTCTTCACTGCGGGATACATCTCCGATACCAGGTAACAAGGATGACAATACATATGGTCGATACTCAAAACCAATCTGATTTAAAATCTCGAATGCTTTATTATGAAAATCAAGAGTATGACCTGTATTTACATAAAAATGATCCGTGACCGCTGTCATCATCATGTCAGCAAGCTGCTCGTTCGAGAGTCCCAATTCTACCGCGGTCAATAGTACCCGCTCAGCTCCCTGTGAATCCCGCACCTCCACACAACGACGATACCATTCTGATAATTGTTCGAATGATTTGGTATTCTTTTCATTTGATACAGGAAGGGACCCAAGTAAAAAGCGTGTTCCCATTCCGGAACTTTCCCGTGCAACATGAACCAGGCCTTGGAACAGTGCTAAAACCTGACCAGTTTTATCCAATTTAGGCAATATATTTGCCATGGCTGTTAAAATCGTTAATCCCGATCCCCACCCGCTCCTCCGATGTGTTGTCCCGAAGTCGACGCCGATCTTTGCAATCTCTGTCGCTGGATAACCCGCCTCCATCAATCCGACAACCGATTTGGCGATGACAAGACTAATATTTTGCTCAAGTCCGTCACGTAATCGCTGCATCAACTTTTCGATTGTCACCTTATTAAATGGAACCGGGTGAACCCAAACCTCATCTTCCTTAATCTCGACAGGATAAGTAGGGACATCATCTGCCCATGGATCCAAGGTTCCACCGCTTTTTATATCAAAGCGAGCATGATGCCAGTGACAAGTCAAAATCCCATCACATAGGCTTCCTGTATGGAGGGGAAAGCCCATATGCGGACAACGGTTATCCACCGCATAGACTTGTTTTTCGTAAACAAATACTGCAATTGCATGACTTCCACCTTTAATTACCTTTGCACCTTCATCTTCAAGCGTTTTTAATGAACCCGCATAAATCAATTCTGACAATGGTATCACTCCCAAAAATGAAATTTCAATGGACCCTCTAGATAAGGATAGAGGGCATACAAAAATTGTTATCTACAACTTTATATTATTGATGGAATACAGTAATCCTTCATAAGTGTGGACTTTTCTCATCCAAAAGGCTGATAAATAGACCCTAAAATTTTCTTGCTTATCAACCTGAAGAACGGATGGAGTCCCTTACCGATGAAGGAATAAATTGTTGAATTTGTTCTTCCCATAACGATTTTGACTGATAACCTATTAACATAATAATTTTAAATAGTAAAAACCTTTTTAAAGCCATACTCTCCAATTTGAATTTTTTCCACAGAGAAATAGGGCTTAGGTGAAGGCAAATAAGCGTTAATCCTTCTTAACGTTAAATATGATATAATTAAAAAAATGCCCATTCCCATGTATACCAAGGGTTTGAGCAATTTTTTTAAATGCGTTAAATTGTATTATACGAATACATGTTCCTTTATCGTTAGAACCTAGCCTGGCATTTAAGCCAGGCTTTCTAAATGTTTAGTATGTGAACGCTGACAAAAAATTCTGCCTTTTCATTCTTAGCAACATTCTTCCCTCGGAGAAACGATATCTTCTCTTCAAGTTAGGAAGAAAATATCTGGTTCCCTTCTAGTAACTGTATTAGCTTCCTCGATTGTTGAAGATCATTGCAACACTTTTATTCAACAAAAGCACCCTTTACTTTAAGTACATTACTTCACAATCTTTCTTTAGGATATTTATTTAACTATGCTGGTCATTAAAATTTCTTTTATCTGATCAATACTATGAACAATGTAAGTAGGATTAAACTCACTTAATTCTTCAAAGGATCCGTATCCATACGTTACTCCAATGGAATCAATCCCAACATTATTTGCACCAATAATATCGTGCTTACGATCTCCCATCATAATAAAGTTATCAAGCGTATAATTTTTGTGCTTATCAAGTATGTATTGAATAATTTCAGTTTTAGATGTTCTTGTGCCATCAAGATTACTTCCAACAACGAGATCGAAATAGTGGTCAATATTAAAATATTTAAGAATCTGTTCTGAAAATACCGTGGGTTTTGAAGTTGCAACGGTTAAGGTATATTGTTGTTCCTTTAATGATTTTAAAAATGGTGAAAGATTGGAATATAACTCATTCTCGAACATACCCCTTTGCTTAAATCGTTCCCTATAAAAATCAATAGCTTTTTGTGATTTCTCCTCATTAAAACCGTAGTATTCAGAAAATGAAACCTGAAGTGGTGGTCCAATAAAACATTCAAGTTTATCAAGATTAGTTTCAATAATGCCCAATTTTTCTAATGCATATTGAACAGATTTAGTAATACCGACCTTCGGATCCGAAAGTGTGCCGTCTAAATCAAATAAAATTATTTTGTATTCACCCATAGAAAAATACCTCCCGAATCATTAAAAGCAACCCAATTTTATCATAAAAAATTTAGAATAATTCAAAAAAAATAAACATACTAAACTAATCTGTCCCTTTAGTCGAAGAAAAAAAAGCTGCCGACCCACACGGGATCTTCAACTCTTGCACCCTATTGTTTAAGTGAAAATCTTTACAATATTTGTGTGGGAGCATACAAAATTGACGCCTTCTTCCTAAAGAAAAACGCCGTATTGCTGAAGAATTAAAAAATCTTAAAAAGACTTCATAACCCTACTTTAAGGACATATTTACAGATTCAAAAGCATGTATGTAGGTTGTGTCAAATAGAGGAACATCAGAATCCTCCTGCTTTACCAATAATCCAATTTCTGTACAGCCTAGTATAATCCCTTTAGCACCAGATTCGATTAAACCATGGATAACTTTTTTATAATAATCCCTTGATTCTTGATGAATCTTACCCAAACATAACTCTTCGTAAATAACCTTGTTTACAGTCTCTCTTTCATTGTCATTTGGCACAATAACTTGTATACCGTTAAACTCCAAGCGTGATTTATAAAAATCCTGCTCCATTGTGTACCTTGTGCCTAGTAACCCGACAGAATTAATTCCTTTCTCTTTAATTTGGGCTGGTGTTGCATCTGCGATATGTAAAATGGGGATATTAATTTTCGACTGGATATCACCTAAAACTTTGTGCATCGTATTAGTACAAATGATAATAAAGTCAGCCCCTCCCTTTTCCAAAGAACGCGCAGCATTACCTAACACTTCACCGGCCTTTCCCCAGGCGCCTTCTGATTGGTAACGTTCAATTTCATGAAAATCGACACTATATAAAAGACATTTCGCTGAATGTAATCCCCCTAATCTTCTTTTAACCTCTTCATTGATAATCCGATAATATTCAACAGAAGATTCCCAACTCATTCCGCCAATAAGACCAATAACCTTCATTTTATCCTCTCCATTATCCGTTTTTCTCTTCATGATTAGCTTCGATTAACCTACAAACAATTCTTTTTTTATTCAACTAAATGGCCCATGAGTTTAAGTACATTTATTTACAAAGCAGTCCTTTTTACACTTCCTTTTATTACAGGAATGCTCTGGGCAATTACCTCGACCAAAAAGGGCCTTATCAATTAGAAAAAAGTAAAATTAAATTTTCATTAAATATGCCAATTTACTTTTACGAATATTATTTTGATTTTTTATTTTTCTCCCGATATTTCTTTACTTTGGCTATTGTTCCACATGCTCTTCCAGATGAACTGTTCTTTTTCATACTGCACCATTTTTTTGTACTGCTTTTGGATCTATCGTAGAACGCCCATTTACAATCTGGACAAATCTTATATCGGTGAAAATTTCCTTCTTCTACCTTCCGTAAAATTAGAATAAGTATATGGTCAATTATGCTATTTTGATTTGTGTGAAAATCCAACCTATATCTTCCATTATCTACCATCATCTGAATATTAATATTCCTTTTTATTATCCATTGATTAATTACTTTTAAAGAGCTGTTTGACACAACTTTTCTGAGGTCATTCCTAAATAAAATAACATCTGTTAAATTATCTGTGTTTTCCTGTGCAAAATAAGTCTTCAAATCTTCTTGAGTAGTCAAGTGCTCCCTAGGAATTCGACTGTCGTTAGGTAATTCCCAAGTGTTAAGGAACATGATAATTTCATCTTTTTCTTTAGATTTGCCCATTGTAACCACCTATCGTTTTTGAGAGTTGCACTTTTGGTTATTATAGCATAGAATAACCGTAACCATTGTACCGTTTTGATGGTTACAAAAAAAGGGGGAGGATTATGAATTTATCAACTAAGGTTACTTTAACATCCGGATTTTTTTTAAATTTTGCCGGATTTGCCGTGTTTTCATTTCTTGCAGTTTATTTGTCTAATACTCTTGAATTATCGGGTTGGGAAACAGGGACAATATTATCTTTGCTTACATTGTCTTCGCGAGTATTGCCTCTTTTTACTGGCGGTATGGGTGATAAGTATGGATACAAAAGAATAATGGGGATTGGTCTTTTGCTAAGAGGAGTAGGATTTGTTACCTTGGCCTTTTCACATTCTTTTAGTTATGTTTCAGTAGCTGTTTTACTAATAGGAATTGGGGCAGCATGCTACGAGCCATCAGCTTTAGCATTTTTTTCTCAGGAAAATAACCCTGAATTAAGAAAGAAGACCTTTATTTATTTGAATTTGGCTTTAAATGGAGGAGCAATAATAGGTCCGCTGCTCGGTGGTATTTTATTGGTCACTAACCCCCGTTTTCCGTTCTTACTTAGTGCATCTATTTTTTTTATTTTATACATTGTTCAACTTATAATATTACCCAAGAAAGAAAACACTCAAGGCTCTGATTCAAATTCTATATTAGCTGGGGTTCCCCATATACTTAAAAACAAAAGATTTCTCTTATTTTGTTTTTCTATGATATTCTTTTGGTTTATGTTTGCTCAACTAACTGTAGCTTTGCCACTACATATGTTTGCGATTTCGAATAATGAAAATCTCGTTAGTCTTGTTATCACGATCAATGCTCTTACAGGACTCATTTTTATGATTATCTTTAAAAAACTGTATATTAAATCAAGTGCAATATTTTTATTAGTAGTAGGGACCTTAACAATGGCTTTATCTTTATTATTTATTAGCTTTTTTCCAAGCCCTCTGTGGCTTATTTTATGTATCATTGGTTTCACAGTAGGCGAAACCCTCGTTCTTCCGTCCTCTGATATTGCAATAGCAGATTTTGTTGATGATCAATACAATGGGATCTATTACGGATTTTCCGATCTTTCTTTTGCCGTGGGTGCAACTTTAGGAAATTTTACAGGAACTTTATTATTAGATATCTATCAACCCAATTCTTTTGTCCCGTGGGTCATCTTTTCAGGTATTGGTTTTTTAGGTTTTTTTCTTATACGAACACTGTTACTTCTACAAAGGGACCATGAAGCATTATTCCAAAACTATTAGAGCCTTAGTACTTAAAAGCTTCTTTTAACCTCCACAAAAATAGGCGTTGATCCTTAATGGATCAACGCATCCTAAAGTTGTATTTTCAAAGTTAATTTTTTCCTTCCTAACATTGAGAATATCACCTAACACACTAATGTCTCTCATAAAAGCTTTCCTTAGTTTAATCCTTGGGTTAATTACCTACAGTTAGTTCTGACCGCAAGAAAAAACCGCTTCAACGATAATCGTTCCAGTCAGCAGTTTCCCAAGGTTCATTCCAAGTCCAGTAATCATTGGAGAAATTGCAATCCTCAAGACATGCTTCGCCATAATGGTTTTTTCTTTTATTCCTCGCGTTCGTGCAAATAATACATATGGCTCTTGCAAATTTCCAAGTACGCTAGCACGCAGGAGTCTTGTATACATTGCAATTAAGGGAAGAGCCAACGTTACGGAAGGCAGAACAAGATGCCGCCATGTCCCAATTCCCTCAACTGGGAAGAGGTCAAGTTTAATAGAAAAGAAAAAAATGAATATGTAACCTAGCCAAAAAGAGGGGATGGATGCCCCTAAAAACGAAAGAAAACGGCTAAAATGGTCAATTAAACTATTTTTCTTCACTCCAGCAAGAAAGCCTAGAAGGACACTTACGAACACCGCTATTAATATAAAGTCTTTTGACTATTATCTAGAATAAAGATGACACAATGGAGGTTTAAATGTTGTTTGATACTCAAAAAATTAAAGAAATTATTAAACATCGCTATCCTTTTCTTTTAGTGGATAGGATTCTGGAATTAGAAGAGGGAAAAAGAGCAGTTGGTATTAAAAATGTGACAGTAAATGAAAGTTTTTTTAATGGTACTTCCCTAATTATCCGTTATGCCAGGTGCATTAATTGTAGAGGCATTAGCTCAATTAAGTGCAATTGTGATGCTAATAAAAGAAGGAAACCAAGGAAGCTTAGGGCTTTTAGCAGGTATAGATAAATGTCGTTTTAAACAACAAGTTAAACCAGGAGACCAACTCCTTCTTGAGGTTGAAATCACTCGTCTAAAAGGACCAATCGGAAAAGGGAGAGGTATAGCTACTGTTGATGGAGAATTAGTTTGTGAGACAGAACTGATATTTGCATTTTGGGATTAATATACTGATTGAATTTTAAAATAGTGAATCTTGGTTGTTCAAGAAACGGGCGTTGGTAGACTTGAGACAGATGGAAATGGAAAATCTGGTGTGCTTGTTGCCACAATAATCATATCTACATCTTCGACTGTTTTATTATATCTTTGCATTAAATCTTTTACTGCAGAGACACACAAGTCACTGGTAAATTCATCGGGTCGGGTTATTCTGCGTTCGTGAATTCCGGTTCTTTGAATAATCCACTCATTATTTGTATCAACCAATTGCTCAAAGTCAAAATTTGTTAATCTTCTTTCGGGTACATATGTCCCTATAGCTGTTACTCTTGCTCCTATCATTCACTCCACCTCTATTAATTATATGTTAGTATTAATACCTGGTACTAATTATAACCATAATTATCATTTTCAAGAAAAAGAAGGCTTTTTATAAATTATGCCTTCAGTCCTTTGATTAAGTTTAATATTCACATTCCAACAAAAATACCTCTTTAATCTTTAAATTCAATCCTAAATAGTCTGGCTCTTAACCTAAAGAAAGAGCACAATTCTAGCTGTAGAATTGCGCTCTTTCTTGAAGATTTCTTATGTACTTTGTCTTGGTTGGACACATCCATTACATTAACCATTCTTTCAATGACTATGTAAGAGTTGAATCTAGTTTGCTATAAATGGCGTTTGACGTATGTATTTAGAATTTGAAATTTCATTAATTAAAAAATCTGCGATATTACGATTGGTAATTGTTAGTCCCGGCATATCAAATAAACTTTCTTTTATGCTTTTATTAATATCTTTTTCGTATATAAATGGTAACCGAACAAGTGTCCAATCTCTCCTGCTTTCATGGAGAATAGTAAGCTCTTTTTTCTTATCCTTAATCATCTTAGAATACATAATTCGAAAGAAAATGGCACCCAACTTATTTACGAAGGACTTTTTATCTCCATTTACATCCAAAGAACCTCCTGATACTCCGATATACCTTTTTATTCCGATATCTTCCATAATAGTTATTATCAGTTTTGTAACTTCACTGTATAAAGGTGTGGCTCTATTAGGTTGTCCAAAAGTATTAACAACCGCGTCACATCCTTCAAGTAAAGAACGAATTGAATATGGATTTTGAGCATCTCCTATAATGAGCTCTATGTTTGGGCCGGTTATTGAAACTTTTTCTGGACTTCGGACGAGCATACGAACTGTATAACCTTTTTTAATTGCCGTTTCTGCTAAAAACTTACCTGCTTTTCCAGTGCCTACTATAATGGCTATAGTTCTTTTCATCTAGAGTTAGTCTCCTATTCTGAATTTCCTTTTATCACCATTTTATCACGAGAAGATAAAAAAAGTCATACCAATAACACCCCTTGGTGCTCAGGGGATTTGTGTTGTTTAAATTTATCATTCTGCAGAACATTGATCCATTAATGTTTTTTCGTTTTCTGATGAAGCCTGTCAGCTGCATAAAAAAGTTGGGTTTAACGCAATCTTTCTTGAACTACCGAGCCCTTTAACGGAACAACTTATTGTCACTCAAAAGTTCCTTAATCGATCTTTCAATTCAGATGTACTTTTCTTTTTCACTACAAAAACACCCCTTTAGATAACCATATCCAAAGAGGTAAAACGGTATATCTTTTTTCCAAAGCTACAACAATCACTAAAGCTAAAGAGGGTACTTTTTCTTACTGTCTATTTGACAGGGGTATTATCCAGCCTTTGATGGCTGATTTTTTATTTAATTGCCCTTTTGCCTTACGAATCATTAAAAATTTAAATATTTTTCAAGCACTTGTTTCCACTAATACGACTTAATGAGAAAAGCGTGCATGATTTACACTGATTCCGTTTATGTTTTGGCAACTTGAATGTATAAAAGGCGAGTCTAAGACGCCATCAACAATCTTTATTTCTTACACCGAGTGTGACTGAATCACCTGGACAAATCTTTTTTACGGATTCGCCAACAATTTTTCTTCATTTTCCCCAAGCTTGATCGTGTATTCAGTCGGTATCCATAAGCCTGTATTCTCATTTCTACCTTGAAGAACGTATTTTGGGTTATTTTTGCCCATCCGTTCTGCAGCTGTGTTCGCAAGCTTGCCGATATCACCTGTTTTGAGACGGTTGATAATTAAACCGAGTTTCAAACTTTTAATTGTCAGCATTTCATAATCTGTGCTACTGTCTCCCGCTACGAATATTGGACCGTATCCGCCCCGCGCTTTGGAGATGGCTTGTTCGATCACTTCCACCTTGCCTTCTCGAGCAGTGATCGGCCAATTATCTTCATATTCTGCTCGAATAATTCCGTCTTTCTTTTTTAATCTCATTCCAAAGACATTTTCCTTCGGAAGGTTGTAACCGTATTTTGGATTTGACGAAAATACCTCCACCACTTCTTCCATCGAAGCCGAAATAACATAAACGTCAATTCCATTTTCCATAAAAGTATGCATTAAGTTTGCGATTTCGGTGGCCAGACGCAGTCCTGTAGTATAGGCTACTTGAACAGTACCGGCTTTTCCTGACATGGACTTAGGACTCACAAGCGCTACCGATGCCATTTCCGCCCCCAAATTATAATCATTTGAAGCCTCTGCAAGCTGCTGGACTTCTATTGTAGACATGTTGGCAAATAAATAGAGCACCCATGGATATCCGATTTCAATACCATGTGTTTCCCCAATGGCTTCATACAGAAAGTACATTTTCGCTTTAAAATCTATAAATTGATCAGTTGAATGTAGCGTTTCTAGCCGCTCTTTTCCATTCATTCCTTCATAGTTGGAATAAAGAAATTCGTAATCGCGCTTCAGATCCTCGGCAATTTCCTCGAGTGTGACCGCATCTCCTTGAAGGTTTTTAAACTCGTGTGAAAAGGATCCATTCGGCACATTCTTTTTGATCACTTCATAAAACTCTTCCGGTTGCATGTTAAATGCCAAGTGATCAATTTGATAAAGAAAAAGGGCCTCCTCCGTATCACTCATGATGCTCGTATGATCCCAATCAAAAACAACATAAGGTTTTCGATTGGGATCGTATCCTGGACTTCCAGCACCATACTTATCAATTAGGTTTTGAACAGCCTTATAGGTGTCAGGAGCCCATTTCCCTTTATCCAACACTTGAATATAATGGCCCTCCCTTTTTTGTGGAGTCGAAACTGCTTTTTCGCTTGCCGCAGCTCCTAAGGAAGCAGACAAAATCATGCAAATAACAATCATGCCAAATAAAACTTTTAATTTGGTTCTATTATTCATATTATCCCCCCTAAAAAATGCAAAAGACGCCTGCCCAATAGCTCGTTATTAGCTATTGAAACAGGCGCCATTGCCGATTGATTCATTTATACATCAAAATTATCATAAACTTTCAAAATAGTCAAATATTTATTTACAATTCTTTCTTAACAGTTGTTGCTTTATAAAAAAGTTTGATCATTTCTGTTATCCTTTTTCAATTAAAGTCCCTCTATAAAGAAACGAAAATCTTCGATTTTCTCCTGTTTTCTCTTATTTTCGATAGAATAGTAAATTTAGGGCTATTGGCCGTTTGGTTAATTTGGCTAATTAAGGGGGATTCTGGATCCTATGAGTAAAAATGATTACTACTTAAGCCATCTTTATCTAAAAAGTGGGGTTAAAGTAAAAATATAATCGCACTGGTAGATCTCCACATTACCCATGGAGGTGTACCCACCCATGTCACACAGGGTCAAAGCCCCAAAATTCCTTCATTCAACCTTTCCATGAGGTGGATGTCAGTAATGCTGCCCGATAGGGTCCATTGCCCGTAAACTTGAATACCTTTTCGAGAAAACTGAAGGGTGAGATTAGACTGTTCAATGCAACAGCCGATTAATTGAATCATAACGGATTGTTGAAAACATTGTAAATAACAAAAAACAACAAAAACCTCCTCTTGTCATGTAAGAGTGGGTTTTGGTTGGAATGTGACCTCACGTACGTCTAAATAGGCTTTCAGTTCAAAAAGAAAAAAGCTGCCTAAGTAGCAGCTTGAACATAAGCACCTGTTTGTTATGGTAATTACTTTTATTTTTACAAACTTTTGTGATTTTATGTCAATCCTAAAATCATGATTACATTTTAGCTTATTAAGCTTTCCACTCTCACAGGATGGGGATACTCTTGCCTTACAAAATTGGCTAAAAAACCTTTCTTACAGAAAATGATATTGTTTAACAGTAGCCGATTTCAACCGAAATGATGATATGACACACATAGTTTCAGACAGATTTCAGAACCCTTGATTCCCCCATCCTCCACCATAGCCCGTATACTATTGTTACATAGAAATGATTTTCCTTTTTTGTACGCAACAAACAACAGCTCCGCTCCTTTTTCCATTGGCGAAAGGATACGGAACCTGTTTTATATCAGTGGTCAGCATAATTTCAAAAAATTTTATAAACGATTTAAAAAATAATATATGAAGTTAAAGAAAAGGTGGCAGGAGGTGTTTATTAAATATCTTTTATCATTTTCCATGCAGCTGAACCATTTTAATCTTTGTATGTATGAATGATGTCCTCACCAGGACATAACTTTTTCCAAGGATTTAGTTGAAATGGACTATTTAGATTAAGATCCAAAATAACCATTTACATATAATGGAATATCTTGTATTCTAATTAAGAATGGTTACTATGCTTCCTCTCATATTGCTATATTATCTTGGCTTCCTGTATGCTTATCTAACTCTAGGTAAGTATACAGGAGGAAGCAAGATAATTAAAATGGTCGCTACCGAACATTTGTTTTAGCAAATATGAGAGGAGTGCGTTAAATGCGACATGTACTATTCTTCGGCTTTATACTGCTGATAATAGTGTTACACCTGAAGCTTAATTAGTATACCATTCAGAGGTATCTTAGAGGTAATCCTTTAAGGTACCTTTTTCTTTATTATTGAGTCATCTATCTTTTCTGTAGAATGGATTTTATACAATAAAAAGGGATTTTTTTAAACAGCGCTCATCAAGAAAATATTAATTTCCGAGTGACTTTAGTGACTATAGGTAGTTGGAAAAATTTTCTTCAAAATGGTCATTTTACGTTGTATAATGGTATTATCAGTAAGTTGATTTCTCCTTACTTCCCATGATTTTGCCGCCCTCCGTATTTACATTAACTAAATGAGTGTAAATACGGAGGAGGGGACAGAATCAACAAAGCGACACTGGGAATTTTATGAATATTGTATAAAGGGGAAATTGTAATGAAGTCCAAAATTCTTTTCAAGCAGTTTGAAGTTGAGGTAATTAAAATTTCGACGACGGCACCCGATTCACTTGAGAAACTTAGAAAGTTGTATGGAGAATTCTATTTCAAGGTAGAAAAGGAGCTTGCCGGCGACACGAAAAGAGATCAGGCGCATAAAGAAATTAAACAGATATACGACGATAATTATAATAAGTTAGAAAATGCCCGAAAGCTTTATGCTGCAGAGAAATCTGCTAATGCTGCAGAAAAATCTGCGAGGAAACGAAATTTTACAATCTCTGTGGCTGCTAATGTTATTGTCGGTTTGTTTTTGGGATTTGTCGCCTTTTCTTTGAGAACCCATTACTCTAAGCTGTTAGAATGGGTAGGACTTAATTGACTTGCTGGTAAGGATGCCCATGGGCATCCTTTTCACTTAAACTAGTAAAATCATGTGTCAGAAATTAAAAACAGCCAGTAATTTTTTCAATCCTATGCTTATTTTTTGCAAATATGTAGAGCGATTAGTCTTTAATGCGAAATATATACAAAAAATATTAGATTAAAGGTTTATCTTTCGTTTTTTGTTTACCGATTTTGAGAAGAGAATTAACTCTTTATCTTTTAAACCACGAAAAACCTCGGGACGGTAAATTGGTTTTAGCTGTTTACTCGTTCCCATATTCGTGGCTCTATATTCTTGTCTCTCAACTACACCTTGCGATCCAAACCCTCCTTTTCCTTTACCGGTTTCATTTGAACTTGGACTGTAGCCCCAAGATACTTGGGTGCTTTCATGGTAACCGCAAAAATCAGACCAATACTGACAATTTGCATTTGAACTTTGGGTGAAAATAGCAAAGGTTTTACATTTATCAATGAATTGATTCCCACTCAGTTTAATTTGTTCCGAAACATCTTCAACTGTAAACACACTGCTTACATTGTTAGTTTGGTTTAGCTGAAGGATGTTATTGAACAAATCCATATTTTGCATACGAATACCATCAAACACGAATAAAGCCCCGTCATCTATTTTCCTATTACTAAAATTCTTTAATAATAGCTTCATTAACAGTTGAATCGTGGCTTCGCTTGATTCTTTATTGATCGACTGTTCAACCGTTATTACAAGGATGTTTCCGGAATTGAGAATATCCTCAATATTTTCTTCACCTGAAAAAATATCTCCTAAACCCTTCTCATTAATTAAATCGAAATACGTTTCATAAAGTACCACAAACTCAAAAGACTTGATAAATCTTTGAGTCCGCTGCCTCTCTCCTTCTGGCAGCCCCGATTCCATGATTAAATTTGCTGCAACCCTATGATCACCGTAATCAATTAACTCATTTAGCTTTATGGATTGATTAGATGACATAAGTGCTTTAATGATCATATTTACATACCGCCCAATATTGATAGATTCTGTTTCATTCATAGGTCGCTGCTGTTTAAGAATATCAATAATCAAATCTTTTATTTCCGTAACCGCCAAATTTGAAAATGGATTAATAGTATCGGATTTTGAAAAATTAGAAAAATCAAGATTCCAAATTTTTTTTTGCCCTTTCATTTCTTGTTGAAAGGTAGTTAAACTATTATTTAATAGGGAATCTTTATTCGTAAAGATGACAATCGATTTATTTTCCATTAAAGATTGAAGAAGCAGGTTTTTAATAAAGACGGCTTGACCTTCGTTCGGAACCCCTGACATTAAAACATTTCCAATCAGCTTATTCGTATTCTCTTGTGTTTGAGCAGTAGTTAAATAGCCTCCGATAAATTGCATTAATGCATTATGATCACCATTAAATGATGGTAAATTACTCATGGGTCCTCTCCTTTATATATTCATTAAATTGAAATTTAATCGGGTTTTGACCTGGTAAGGCTACAATTCCTTCTCCAATGGCTAAATTCATAATGTCCCAGTCCTCCACAACATTCCCAGTAACAATATGCTCCGCATTATGGAATGAGGTGTTGTGATGTAATATTTTTCTTGTTTGGGTGCCAAATAGGCCTTTAATAAAATCTCTGGTAGCAGGATCGGTCACTCGAAAGGATACGGTCGTACTTATTCCAGATAAAATACTATTGGCCAATTCATTGCCATAATTCTTTGGATCCCGGATCTGCTCTACGTTTTGCATGGCAATGATAAATTTAGCTCCAAGGCTTCGGCCAAAGTTAATGCCGCTTTCGATATGATAAAGGTTAGGTAACAGCTTAAACTCATCAATAATGAAATACACATTTCCCTCGCTTTTTTTACGGGACAGTGCCTCTTTAATAGCTAGGTCAAACAACAGCTTGTAAATAGGGCCTAACACACTGCCAATGGAAATATCGTACTCAATGAATAAGATTTTGCCGCCTTTATTTCGGATAAACTCCCGAATTGAAAAATCACCGTCTTTTTTAAAATTCCCAATAAATACTTCGCTGCAGACTTGCCTCAAATCGGACATTACTCCTAAAGCCTGCCCCATGCTTTTTCTCGAAATCATATCGTTCAATGCTTTTAAATCTTCGTGTTCTTGGAACTCCTCGTTTAAATCTTGAATCTGAACGGACTGAATATAGCCGCTGAGACATTCATTGCTAATAATATTGAAGTATTCCTCGTCATGAATATCTACTGCACCGCTATTTTCATGGATCCTTACTAAAAACTTCATGATTCCGATTAATACATCTCGTGCCGCTGCAGGGAAAAAAGAATTGCCTCCACTATTTTTAATCTTTATATCGAATAAAGCCGTTGCCATTTCTCTTATCGCGGTTTCCATATCTTCTTCTCCATCTAGAAGCGCTTCTTGAAGCATGTTCCAATAGTGAGTAGAGGTTGGATCATTACTGATTACAACATCCACTCCTTCCCGATAAAACTCGTTATAAAAGTCTCCTTTCGTATCAAAAATGACCATGACATCCTCATCATTTAGATTATTCACTAATTGGTCGACCAATTGAAACATGGCATTCGTTTTTCCTGTTCCAATTCCGCCGATAAATAATAAATGTTTTTCCAAAACGCTTTTAGGTAGTGGAATCTGCTGATGATTCCCGATGAATTGTATTTTTTCTGGTGGAGTATTTAATCTATATTGATTTTCTAATCGCATTCCTTCTAAAATTTCGATTTCATTTTTAGTAAACACTACTATCTCTCCTTTTTCTCTATCTAGATCGAGAAGGTCTCATACTTCTAGCTGGAGATTGACGAGGCACATTTCTCCTGTTAACCGTTCTTGGACGAAGTCGGCTATGCTGAAACTTGTTTGATTTTCGTGTATGTTTTTGAGCGGCTCTCCTATTGCGTATCTTTTGAGGATAACTTTGTTTGTTCTTTTTATTTTTATCTTTCAAAGTTCCTCGATTTTTTGCACCTTTTACGTTGTTGACTATATTTTTTTTATGCTTTTTTCCTTTCTGATTATTCTGACCCCTTACGCTTTTTACGTCCTTAACTATATTTTTTTTGTATTTTTGTTCTTTCGAAGTGCCTTGTTTTTTTGTACTTTTTACGTTCTCGACAGTATTATTTTGGTTCTTATCGCCTTTATGCTCCTTCCATTTCTTTGACTCATTGCTTTGCCCCTTTTCCTTTTTTTGCTCTTTGCTCGATTGTTTCTTTTTCTCCTTACTCAGTTGTTTTTTCTTTTGCTCTTTACTTAATTGTTCTTTCTTTTGTTCCTTGTTCGGTTGCTCTTTCTTTGGCTCCTTGTTCGGCTGTTCTTTCTTTTGTTCCTTGCTCGGTTCTTTTTTCTTTGGCTCCTTGTTCGGTTGTTCTTTCTTTTGCTCTTTACTCGATTGTTCTTTCTTTTGCCCTTTGCTCGGTTCCTCTTTCTTTAGTAGGGGGCTCTTTTTTGCCATCGGCTTCTTTGGTTCAGGCTGCTGCTGTGTTTTGTTCTGTTCCTCATTCTTCTTTTCTTGTTGATTTGCTTTGGCGTTTTCTCTTATTTTTATTTCTTTTTGCTTCTCTCTCTCTCGTCTTATTTCCCTGTATTTTTCTCGAATTTTGTCGAATTTTTGTTTTAGATTCTTATAAGTGGACTTTACCTTGTTATAATCTTCTTTTATACGTCCTTTAATTTTTGGTGTGGCTCTTATAAGACCTTCCACTTCTTTTGAAAAATTCCCTACGGTTTTACCAAACTCTCTTTTTATATTTGTTCTCGTTCTGCCGCTCGTGCTAGGGTTCGTTCTGCCGTTTTGGCGATTACGCTGGTTTTTTCGTTGTTTTATTACTTCTTTAGAAGCTCCTGTGTTTTTCCCCTTTACAGGTATTTTTCTTTTCTCATTGGCATGAGACCTTGATTGTTTCTTTTTAATCCCTTTCGTATTCCTCCAATTTACGGGTGATTGTCTCTTCTCATTAGCATGAGACCTTGACTGCTTCTTTTTAATCCCTTTCGTATTCCTCCGATTTACGGGTGATTGTCTCTTCTCATTGAAGGTGGACCTTAACGGTCTCATGTTAGATGATCTGTTTTTCCCTAACTCCTGTTTTTTTCTATTCAAATGTTTATTGGCAGTGATCCTTTTGCTCCTTCTATTCCTATTAGCTTTCTGTCTATTAACTCCGTTCTTCTGACGATCTTTTTGACCTTTGTTTCTTTTAGAATTTTTCATTAATTTGTAATATGTACTTGATCGATTTTTTCTCCTTTTAGCCTCATTACTCGGTGAACTAAGGCGTCGATTTAGCTGTTTATTATGTAATTTACTTTTTTTAGGCCTTGCTTGCTTCCCGATAGAATTATTATTTTTTTGATTAGCCGCATTCAGCCGCTTAGTACTCCCACTTCTTGGCGGGAATTTATGACCCTTGTTGTCATTAGACTGATCCTTCCTACCCTTCCCTTCACGCTTAGAAATATTTTCAATTTCTTGAGAAACTAATTCTTTTACAGCCAAACAAAAAGCAATAGCAGCCTCTATTACTCTTAAAAAGCTCAAAGTACCCTTCTCCCTTACTAATTGCATAAAAAAGTTACCAATATTATTAAATATCAGTAACTTCTATCCATATCTTAATAGGCTACATATTCAGCTCCTAAATCTTGAAGTCTACCAATTCTTTCGTCAGTATCAGGATGTGTGGAATACATCGCTTTTAATATTCCAATATCCGGACTTTGACCAGCAACACGGTCTAATGCTGAAGCTAACTCTGATCCATAGCCCAAATCTGCTGCAAAACGATCTGCCTCAAATTCGTTTTGCCGAGAAGATGCTTGAATAAACAGCAATCCAAACCTTGTCCAGGCCCAAACAGGAAATTGAATGATAACCCCATGCAACTTTTCACCTACGTCTTCTGATAGCATCTTAAGTACAATTCCTAAAGGAATGGTAAGGATAATCCAAATAAGCCTAATGAACCAAAGTGCAATATTAACAAATATATTACCGACTGTAATAGCTAATAAAAAATCTGTATCCTTATGTGAAAGATGTCCGAATTCATGGGCTAAAATCGCTTCTATTTCATCCTCAGGTATATCCAGCAAACCTTGGGTTACACAGACCGTTTTTCTGCCCACTGCAAAAGCATTGGGAATTGGACTCTTGTGGATAAATAACTTTATATTGCCTGGTAAAGTGGGATCCTTGATTTTTGCTTTTTGATAAACATTATCAAATAAGGGTCTTAGTTTTCTTTCTAAATCCCGCCTTTTAATAGGCCTTGATCCAGTTCTAAGTCTTAAAATAAATTCACCTAATGGAGACAGCATGGCAGCAAGGGAAATCAAATAAAATAAAACACAGAAGAAGATGAGGGACAATGTTTCTCTAAGATTCGTGCCCGATTGAAATAATGGTAAAAAAAGCAAGCAGTTTAGTAACATATAAACAATGATTCCCCAATTGCTCTTCTTTTTGAGATTTTTCAAAAAGCTTACTAAGTACATTTAAAGTCTCCTCCTTTTAAGTTAAACAAACTTACTCATATGGAAATTTTTACGAAATAAAAATCTTATTATTTGATAAAATTCGGTATATCATTATTTACATACATTAATCTTTCCATACTTTTTTGCTGAGTGAGAACATTAACATCCAAAAGGGACAATTAGTTCATATAAACGCAGGATAAATATTCTCCTATAACTAACAACTATTTTGATTTATTTCAAATTTATTGACCGACCGGACGGTCGCAATCTGATTTTATTTTATTTCCATTTTTCTGATAACTCAATGGGCTTTTTTACCAATTAATAAAAAAACATGGGGGGAATTATATGCCTAAGGAATTAGGAAAAGGAACAAAAAAACTTATATTAGATGTGGCTTACGGACTATTTGCCGAACTTGGATATGAACAGACGCCAGTCAGTTTAATTATGGAAAGAGCGGGGAAATCAAAAGCTACATTTTATTCCCATTATAAAAGAAAAGAAGATATTATGTTGGATATTATTGACCAACAAGTGTATCGAAATTTTAATTTTATTCAAGAGGTAGTTATCCCCTATATTCGTCAAGATAATTTTGAAATATTAGAGTTTTTTACTGGATACTTTCAAATTGGTCTCCATTTAGAAGATCGGAAAGATTGGACATTAGTTTATAATGACCTCATTCGTCTTTCTGTACACGACGAAGTGATTAGAATGAAACTTTCTAAAGCACACGATAACTGGTTAAAACTATTTGATACAGCCATAAAAAGAGGGATTGAATTAAAACAACTTCCAGAAGATTTGAATAAGGAGGCAATTATAAATTCCATTTTTTCTTTATATAAAGGAATCCATTTAGAAAGAGTTTATGGAAGCGGGCCAAATATGGAACAAATTCATTATTTTTTAAAGCGATTACTCTCGTAATAAAACCAGCCAGGACATCTGACTTGTTCCATATTAACCAAAAATAAGGGGAAAATCAAAATACTGACGAAAAAGGTCGTTAAAGTTCTGCCCCTTTAGTGCCATAACAAAAAAAGCTTGAATGTGAACACCCAGCTCTTACAAATGGGAGTGTGACCTCGCGTGCGTATAAAAAGGCTTTTCTGATGTTCCCCACACTCTTGTGTAAATAGCACAATTCGCTCTTTTTTACGTTTCCCTTTTGGGATCGTTATCATGCGTTCCGGCCAATTAATATCCACTTTTTTTATGTCAACTAACTCTATAAGGCACACAGCCCTGGCATAATGTCATAATGAAAGTAAGTTGTTCCCTTTGAAAGTAAGTTGTACTCTAGAAAATCCAAAGGAATGTCTCAATTTTGAAGACATTCCTTTTTCTAACTAGAAATATTTAGTTCCCCTTATTAAATAAAAGCACCCTTTACTTTAAGTACAGGACTTCACAATCTTTTTTTACACCTCATTAAACTCAATCCCTAAATGTGTTATACATGCAAAAAGACGCCTTCTTATTTAAGAAAAGCGCCCGACTGTTGAACAATGAAATATGCGAAAGATCGCTCTGCAAATACGTTCTAATTTATTTGACTAACACACCCGTTTTAGCCATCCATAAAGCAGGAAAATCACCCGCTTCACCATAGAGAATGAAGAGGGCTTCACACCGTCAATACTGCTTCTACGGCTGGGCGAGGAAGGTCGCTGAATTATGGTGCTTTAGGACCAATCAACGCCACCCCAAGAGGATTGCAACTTTCGCAAAAGAACAATTTGGCCGAGATGATACGTATCGTGCATCATGATATTGCCGAGTAAACGCTCAATAGAGTACCTGTTAGCTGCATACGGAGCTTTTAACTTTTCATCGTCAAGGTCCGCAATGACCGTTTTTAATTTATTCATGACTTCATTAAGGCGCTGCACTGTCTGGGTCCATCCAATTTCGTCTTCTGGATCCCCCGGATTTCCAAAGGTTTCTTCATTGTCTTCTGCCTTATGCGGATTCTCTGTGCCCTTGATTCGATGGATTACGTCTTCATTCCAAAATATCAAGTGGTTGACAATCTGCCAAATCGAATTGCTGATTCCCGAACTTGCCCATGCTGCCTCAGCTGCGATGCATCCATGAAGCGCCTGATCCATGGATGCAAACCAATCATTCTCATGGCAATGCATGTCGAGTTGTTCTAAAAACATTTTGGTTATAACTTGCATACTACCAATCTCCTCACTGTTTAGTGTAATCTTTCAAAGTTAAAAGACAAGAAAAAATCTGACTATAGTATAAATTAATCGGTCCTAAAAAGGTAAAAACCAAATCCAAGTGGTCCCTTCCATATTGGACATACCTTTCTCTCCAGCTTCTAATTCTCTCCAACATGGCAGGGTAATCCGAAATTTCCAGGTGGCGATAACAATAATCCTCAATCAATTTCGAAAAAAGCCATTCATACGCTTAAAATAACCTTCATTTTCGACTGTCGGCCATATAACGAAAAAATATTCTCAATGAAATACTCCAATCATTTATTTTGAGAATACAACAATATCATGATCACTATGACTTATTCGGCTCATCCAGCTTTTATTCCTTCATCATGACAAATAAAGTACCCTATAGGGCAGACCTTTTTAAGTGTCTACTTTATAGGGTACATTTTATTTTTCTGGTTGACCTATTGGCAAAACGACATACCTGGCCTTTGATTTTATAAGTGGCTTAATTCATATAATGCTTTGGCATAGATGGCTGTCGCATTGATTAAATCATCGATTTCTATAAATTCATCAATTTGGTGAGAGCTATCTACCTTACCAGGGAAAAGCGCACCGTAAGCCACTGCATTTTTCATTAACGCTGTATATGTTCCCCCGCCCAAACCCGTTTCGTAAGAAAAAAAGAAAAAGCCACCTGGAATGGCAGCTGGATCTAAAAGTATCGCACCCGATAGTTTAAGAAGAAGACTTTAATATTTAGCTGATTTGCTCCGCCAACTCTAAAATAATCCCCTCTGGACCACGAACGTAGCATAACTTATAACTTTCTTCATATTGCTGTATCTCACTAAAGATTTCCGTGCCCTTCGTTTTCAATTTTGCAACAATAGCTTCAATATCTTCAACAGCAAAGCAAATATGTCGGATACCCAGCGTATTTGCAAAAGGCTGCTGAATACCTTTTTCATCTAAAGGCGTATAAAATTTGACTAGCTCTATCCATGCCTGACCATCTGGCACCCCCAATCCTACACAGGCCGTTTTTACATCATTAAGCCCAACAATTCTATCCAACTGTTCTCCATCCAATTCCCATTCCGCTTGCACTTCAAGTCCTAAATCAAGAAAAAACGCTTTAGCCTCTGAAAGATCATTTACGTTTATACTCACATGATCTATTCTATTGATCTTCATATCTCATACCTCCTATATTCCTGTTATTTTGAATACCTGTATTCGTGTAAGATTTGTTTCAAATTCTAATTCGTTTAAAACAGAAAATATCCTTCTTTAACAAACCTCCCTCAATAAAAGAAGCGAAAACGGCTGCCCCATTTGTTGAATAAGAAAAAGCCACCTGGTTTGGCAGCTGATTCTGAAAATAAGTACACAGGCTACTTGAATAAGATTTTTTAAATCATTTAAACAGATATGATTCAAACTTTTCGTCACCTGATAACATATCTTTTATTTTGAATTGATAATTTTTCACCTCATTCTCTCCAATAATTATCACGTAAGGAATCTTCTCTTTGTTTGCTTTATCAAGAGCCTTGCCTAACTTTTTGTTGCTCATTTCATATTCGACATTATAGCCTTTATTTCTTAAATAATTTGCTACCAACAAGGATTCTTTTTGAGTACCTAGTGGAACTATATAATAATCTATATTCGGATTCTCTCTTAATTCCTTCTCAGATGTACTCACAGCCGTATAAATTACATCTAAGCCGAATGATATTCCTACTGTTGAGAAGTTTTCATTTGTACCTATCAACCCACCTATTGCATTATCGTATCTTCCGCCACTCCCAATACTCGATTTTATAGATTGGTCAGATAAGAATATTTCATAAATTGTACCCGTTTAGATCTCTAAACCTCTTGCTAAGAATGGATTAAAAATGCACTGTGTATTAATACTTAGAAATTCTAGATAGGATTCCAGCTCTTTTAATTCATTTAAACCTTGCCTTACCTCTTCATTTTGTTCGGAAAAAGATTCAAAATAGCTGAGAGTTGAATTCCTTTCATCAGTTAAAAACTGTTTAATTAACATTATCGTTGAATTTGATAATCCTTGATCATTAAGCTCAGAAATAACAGCTCCTAATCCGACTTTTGCAAGCTTATCTAGAATTAAAACTACTTTATTAATTTTTTGAGATTATGTACCAAATACATCAAGCATTCCAGTTAGTAATTTTCGATTGTTGTATTGGATCGATACCTTTAAATTAAGTTTCTAAATGCATCCAATGCCATAACCATTAATTCAGCTTCGGCTATTTGTGAATCTATTCCTACAATATCAACATCACATTGTGTAAATTCTCGAAACCTTCCTGTTTTAATTGGTCCATCTCTAAATACTTTACCAATTTCATATCGCTTAAAAGGCATCTTAAGCGTCGAGTTCATTGCAACAACTTTTGCAAACGGTATAGTGAGATCATATCGTAAAGCTAAGTCTCTATCCCCTCTATCAGTTAATGTATATATTTCTTCTAATATTTCAGCCCCACCACCGTATTTTGAAGCAAGTAGTTCCGTGTAATTTAATATAGGGGTTTCCAATGGTTTACATCCGTATTGGATGAATACGTCTTCTAAAGTTCTTCTAATGTCTCTTCTAATCACTTCAGCATTCGGTAAGTAATCTTGTGTACCCTTTACATTTTGATAATCCATTTTCTTCATTTTCATTACCTCCAAGTTTAAAAAAATAAAAAACCGCACTTGATTTAAGTGTTTAACTTAATCAAATACGGTTTAATGATAAATA
This sequence comes from Cytobacillus oceanisediminis, assembly GCF_022811925.1. NCBI lineage: Bacteria > Bacillati > Bacillota > Bacilli > Caryophanales > Bacillaceae > Cytobacillus > Cytobacillus oceanisediminis. The sequence continues at coordinate 3,298,746 of NZ_CP065511.1, forward strand.
GCCTTCCTATTTACCCTGGCTTAACAGATCCATATAAGTTCTTTTCATTTATCTTTTATTTAATTGATTCATTCGTTCCAGGAGAACTTTCCACGACCGTCTCCATATAATCCTTACCCCATTTATACATGGCATCCAGGATAGGCATCAGAGTTCTTCCTTGTTCAGTCAGAGAATATTCCACTTTCGGAGGAACGACTGGATAGACTTCTCGTTTAACAATTAAATCTTCTTCTAATTCTCTTAATTGGTTAACAAGCATCCTTTGCGTAATCCCGGGCATTAGAGCTTTTAATTCACCAAATCGTTTTGTTCCTTCTTTGCCTAAATGCCATAATATCAGCATTTTCCATTTACCGCCGATAACCGAAAGGGTTAATTCTTTTTCACAGTTAAATACTTTATCCTGCATTCGTGACATATTGAAACCACCTCCAGACCTAATTATAACCAATAGTATACTTTTAGTCACTATGTAAAATAAAAGTGCGTACTTTTAATATAATGTCATACGTAATATACTAGCAATTGTTCAGCGGCAAACACCTGATTCAAGCTGTAATACTAGTAATACCCAATTAGGAAAAAAAGTCTAGCCGTATAGGTTTTAAACTGCTGAATACAAAAAAAATTAACAGGAGTGAATATAGATGGAATTACAATTAGCATTAGATTTAGTAAATATCCCAGAAGCAATTGAGTTAGTTAAAGAAGTGGAGGAGCACATTGATATCGTTGAAATCGGTACACCGGTTGTAATCAATGAAGGTCTTCATGCTGTGAAAGCAGTAAAAGAAGCTTTCCCTAACCTAAAAGTTTTGGCAGACCTTAAAATCATGGATGCAGCTGGTTATGAAGTAATGAAAGCTTCTGAAGCAGGTGCAGATATCGTCACAATTCTTGGAACTGCTGAAGATATGTCAATCAACGGTGCTGTTGAAGAAGCGAAAAAACAAGGTAAAAAAATCCTTGTTGATATGATTGCTGTAAAAGACCTTGCTGGACGTGCAAAAGAAGTGGACGCTATGGGCGTAGATTATATTTGTGTTCATACTGGCTACGATCTTCAAGCAGTTGGAAAGAACTCTTTTGAAGATTTACAAACCATCAAAGGTGTTGTAAAAAATGCTAAAACTGCAATCGCAGGTGGTATTAAGTTAGACACACTTCCAGAAGTCATCAAAGTACAACCAGACCTTGTCATTGTAGGTGGCGGGATTACTGGACAAGCTGATAAAAAAGCTATTGCTGCCAAAATACAACAAATGATCAATCAAGGGTAATTCAGATCATGAATACAACTCAATACCTAGCTGAAATCATAAAAGAGTTAAATCGCTCCGTAGATTTAATTTCGAATGATGAAGCTGAAAAATTAGTTAATGGGATTCTTGAATCAAAAAAAATCTTTGTTGCAGGCGCAGGTAGATCTGGATTTATGGCCAAATCATTTGCTATGCGAATGATGCACATGGGGATAGATGCCTATGTAATAGGAGAAACCGTAACACCTAACTTTGAGGAAGATGACATATTAATTATCGGATCAGGTTCAGGTGAAACGAAAAGCTTAATTTCCATGGTGAAAAAAGCAAGAAATATCGGAGGAACAATAGCGGCTGTAACAATTTTCCCTGAGTCCACGATTGGACAATTAGCCGATATCACAGTTAAATTGCCTGGATCCCCTAAAGATCAATCGGAAGGCGATTATAAAACCATACAGCCTATGGGCTCACTATTTGAGCAAACCCTCCTCCTTCTTTGTGATGCGATTATCTTAAGATTCATGGAGAAAAAAGGGTTGGATACAACTAAGATGTATGGAAAGCATGCCAATCTCGAATAAGAATCATTCAATATTTAAAAGACTGTAGAGTTTAAATAGCTCTGCAGTCTTTCTTACGATTAGTCATGCACCTTCAAACGTTAATTTATTTTCTGTATAAATGGACCCTCTTCAACGTTGTGTTTGAAGAGGGTCCAGATTTATAGGTATAACAAATAGGCCTAGTGATTTCACGTTTTTTAACTAGACCTGATTTTGTGGTATTATGTACTAAACTATGATTGGGTGGCTAACCGGAAGTCATAGTTCATATTGTGTGTAATAAGGTAGAAGATAATCTTCAAAAGCTTATTCACACAGGCAATGGATGCAACCTTATGGCACTTGTTATAAGGTTGCGTTTTTAATTTATCGTAATAATCAACAATATGGTTTTGACTGAAACGGCGTAGTTTAATCATGTTCTGGATAATGATAAAAAGGAGCTTACGTAAATGCTTATTGCCACGTTTATTAATCTTGTCCTTGTAAAAGGTCTTACCTGATTGGTAACGGCGAATATCAATACCAGCGTATGCGTTTAGCTGCTTATTGTTTTCAAAACGTCTAATATTTTTTTCATTAATACCTAGTCTGCAACTCCCTTCAATCCATCATTGAAAGAAAGGGTGATATAATAACGAAAAAGGGCATTATTTTATGAAAAGGATTGTTTCAATTGGATTGGATACCTGACAGAAAGTCGAAAACACTTATTTATAAGCAGCTTGCTTCTATTCCAAAGGTATCATTTCTTCATTTCATCACGTTGTAATAAGATCTACTTATAATGAACAGTTTTTTTAAGAACAAAACCGCTTCAAGGCGGCTGGTAAACCAAGAGGTTATTTTTTGTTCAAACTCCATTTTCCTTCATTACACGAATGCTGCCCCGTTTGCTCAAAAAGAAAAAGCCACCTGGTTCAAATTACGAATTCTTACCCTATAGTGGATTTCCATCCACTATAGGGTAAGACCTTGGCTCGTTCCAAAATCTGACCCCGTTAAAAAAAGAAATTTCGCAAAATGGGTGTTAATTCATAAAATAAGCGTTAATCCTTCTTAACGCAAATAAAAAATGTCCAAACCCATATATACCAAGGGTTTGGACATTTTATAACCGTTTTTATTAAAGCGTTAATTTGTATTATACGTCATTACAATTGTACACTCTTCAGAAAAATGTACCTTTCTAATTCTTTTTCCTTTTCCTATTACCTCTGCAGTTCTTTTTTCTAAATTAATATCTTTAATAGATAGATTAGAAACTTCCGAACTTCTGCATCCTGACGAAAATAAAAAGAGTATCAGTGAACGATCACGAGGAGCTAAATTTTCTGCTGTAATTTTCATCTTAGCAAACTCCTTCTCAGTTAAATACTTTGGTAAGGAGATTGGTATTTTGGGTCTCCACCTTTTTTTGATAATTACATTTTCTATATATTCTTCAGCGAGGCAAAATTGAAAAAATGAAGAAAGTGCCGATAGGTAAGCGTCCACTGTCTTTTCCTTTTTATTCTTAGTGAAATGATTAAGATACTTCCTCACATCTTCAGTTGTTAATAGTTTTAAAGGAACTTTACACTCACTAAAGAAACGTTCTAGAAACCAACGATAATTTCTTATTGTTCGTTCTGCTTTATTTTCAAGTTTTAAACCTAACAAATATTCATCCAGAACCGCCCTTGTTGATTCATCCTCAAGATTACTCTTCCAGTAATCTCTTGATTCTTTCATTTGTTAACCCCTTCTCTTTAATTAATGCTAACCTATAACAATCTTTAACTAATTTATCTTTTTATATACTTTATTAATAAGACGTAATATAAAACAAATAATATTAGCTGACAATTCTGATCAGTAATATTAATCTTGTTCTTACTTATTGCGAATCACCTGTAAATCAATCTTCAAAAAAAACACTCCTCCTTTTAAATTCAGTTTGACCTTGTAAACAAGTGAAACATCTACTGCAACCATTTGAGCAATATCATCCAATGGCATATCCGGCTTATTATTTAAGTTTTTGGCTCTGTTATGATTTTGTAAAAAAAAATCTGGACTCCCATTATTTTGGAAGTCCAGAAAACTGTTTATACGCTTGTTAAACTAAAGCACCCTTATGTTTAAGTACATTAGTTCACAAACTTATACATTTTCCTCTATTAAAGGAATGCTGCATCGTTAGTTGAACAAAAACGCTGCACGGTTTGGTTAGCCGCTCATAAATATAAGCCTCTACTGTTTTACTTATTAGAATTAAACCAAATTCCTAATTTATCTACAAAACCTACACTGCAAACTGCCTTCATTTAGCATAATTTATCCAGGTTCACAAATAATAAGAAAAAATCATTGCAGAGGTTTTCTATGAAATTTAAGAGCAGTGGAAATAATGGCGACTTTGGCCCCTACAAACACAATAATCAAAAATGGGTGGAAATCCTTTCTAATTCGAATGACTTCGTTCATTTTTCTACTTCAACAGAAGAAGGTCCATTTTGGATATCTTATTTTCGTACTCTTATTTCATCTGACATCTTGCATAAAGATGTTCTGCCCTACTTACAGGAGCAGTTTTCATTAAAAGAGTTAAAAAGCACTATTCCAGTCCAGGAAATGATTCTTACCAGGGATTCAGATGAAATTATCCAAAATATTATGAATGGGTATCTGGCTATACGAATAAAGCCACATGATGAAATTTGTTTATTAGTGAATGTCGCAAACAGTAAATTTCGCGATGTAGGAATGCCGACATTGGAAGCATCCGCGATAGGCCCGCAGGTCGGATTTATTGAGGAATTAGATACTAATATTAATCTCATCCGAAAAAGAGTGCCCATACCAGAACTTATCGTCAAGGAAATGACTGTAGGAAAATTATCAAAAACAAAAGTAGCAGTATTATTTGTAAAAGGGATTGCTGATCAGGAAAATATAAACACCGTCATTCAAAGGATCAAAGATATTAAATATGATCATATTCAGGATAGTTCCTATATTTCATCCATGATTGAGGACAATTCAAATTCTTTGTTTCCACAATCAATTACAACAGAAAGAGCAGACAGGGTGGCAGCTGGTCTTACTGAAGGAAAAATTATCATTGCTGTTGACGGCTCACCAAACCTTATTATCCTGCCAGTAACTTTAATGGAATCATTTATTGCAATGGAAGATTATAGCTATTCGTGGATCATTAGCAATTTCTTCCGTTTATTGCGCTTTGCTGCCATGTTTATTTCAACTCTCATCACTCCGATGTATGTGGCAATCATGACCTACCATTACGAATTAATACCAGCCCGCTTACTAGATCCATTAGTAGGTTCAAGAGCTACTGTCCCCTTTCCTCCCTTTCTGGAGGCGCTGTTTTTAGAACTAATGATTGAGATGGTAAAGGAGGCAGGAATTCGTTTGCCGACAAAAATAGGACAATCACTCGGTGTTGTAGGCGGTATTGTAATTGGACAAGCTGTAGTGGAAGCCGGATTAACCAGTAATGTCCTGTTAATAATTGTGGGACTTGGAACGCTAGCTTCATACACCTCTCCTGTTTACAAATTCAGCAACACCATACGTTTTATTAAGTTTCCTGTTATATTTCTGGCTGCATGGCTCGGCTTATTGGGTGTTTATATATGCTTAATATTTACCTTGATCCATATACTAAGGCTGACGTCACTTGGGCGGCCTTATTTAAGCCAATTTCCTTTAAGAAAAACTTCATTTCAGGATTTATGGATTAGGCTTCCCTTTTCCATGCAGAAAACTAATCCAATAAACTTAAGACCGCAAAAAAGAAAAAAATATACAAGCAGCGAAGAGAATCCTGAGCCATTGAATGATTTTTATGAATAATTTTATAGGGTGATTACTTTTGAAAGTAAGTATAAGGCACCAGGTCTCACCATATTTAGTCTTCTTTATCATTTACAACTCACAGGTCGGTGTTGGAATTTTAAGTTTTCAGAGAACAATTGCCGAGAAAGCAGGATATGATGCATGGATTAATGTCCTGTCTGCAGGGTGTCTGGTTCAGGTCTTTATTTGGGTCATGTATAAACTGTTAGAAAAAGCAAATGGGGATATTATTGATGTGCACACTGCTGCTTTCGGCAAGTTACTTGGAAAATTCTTAAGTTTTTTCATTATCAGCTATTATGCTTTAGCAAGTGTATCTGTCATGCTGGAATTCATAAAAATCATTCAAGTTTGGATGTTTCCAACAATACCATCCTTGGTCATATCAGCCTTGATTCTAATACTCGTTTATTATTGTATTTCAGGAGGATTCCGAGTCGTCGTCGGTATGTCCTTTTTATCTTTTATTTTTCCGCAAATATTTATATTGGTACTATATATTTTCCCTTTAAAAATTGCTCAATTTTCTAATTTGCTTCCCATTATGAATCACTCACTTAAGGACATGCTGGAATCCCTTAAAAGCTCGATGTACACCATAGCCGGAACAGAGGCATTATTAATGTTCTATCCGTTTATCCGGAATCCTGATGAATCCAAAAAGTTTGCTCATCTTGGTGTACTTTTTACTACTCTGCTCTATACCATATCCTCTATTGTTTCTTTCACCTTTTATAGTGAAGAGCAATTAAAAACGACAATCTGGCCTGAGCTTTCACTTATAAAAATAATAAAGTTGTCTTATTTGGAACGATTTGAATACTTATATATCTCCATGTATTTAATTATTGTAACGGCTTTGATATCACTTTTATTATGGTGTTCAAGCAGAGGTTTAAAGAAGATATTTAATATGAAGCAAAAGTATGCTTTACTGACCCTTATTTTAGTAAGTATATTGCTGTGTCAATTAACAAACGAACAATTTAAAGAGATGTTGGATAATTATATTACTCATATGAATTTGTACGTCTTTTATGTTTATATCCCTCTGCTCCTGCTTTATTTTACTTTGTTTAAAAGGGGGAATCAAAGTGGTTAACCGTACAGCACTCTGGATGTTTGTCATCCTATTATTATCAGGATGTTCCTTGCTCCCAACCAATATTGTGAATGAGGTTGGTATGATACAGGCTGTAGGCTATGATTTTGCTGATGAAGGAGGCATAATAGGGTCAGTTGCAATTCCAATTTTTAAAAAAGACAAGTCTTCAACTGAAGTCAAATCAGCATTCGGACATTCCAGTAAGGAAATTAGGACAAAGTTAACTACTGAAACACATTTTCGATTAGTAAGCGGTCAGCTTAGGATAGCTCTTTATGGAAAAGACCTGGCAGAAAGAGGGATTAATGATATTATAGATACTCTGAATCGGGATCCATTTATCGGGAGCATCGTTCAATTGGCTATCGTGGATGGAGAAGCTAAAGATGTATTAAACCTAAATAAGGATAAGAATGATAATATCTCCATTTATCTTCAAGAAATGCTGGATCAAAACATGGAGTTCGGGCAGCTGCCCAAAACCAATTTGCAGACTTTCTTATTTCAATTATTTCAAATTGGCCAAGACCCCTATTTACCAATAATAAAAAATGTAAATGGCAGCATCCGAATCACTGGAATGGCGTTTTTTAAATATGATAAATATATTACATCCATACCAATGGAAGACGTTTATATATTTAAAACATTACTAAAAAAAAACAGAAGTAATGGCCAGCAAACATTTATGCTTGAAAATGGAGATAAGGTGGTTCTGGAAACTCTTTATTCAAATCCCGAGTATAAAGTGAAAATCGTTCATGGAAGACCGGAGTTTACCATTAATCTTAAAATGAGCACTAAACTTCAGGAATTTTCTTCTTCTAAAAAACAAAGACAGTCTTTTGATAAGAAGAAATATCAAAAAGAGGTAGAACAGGAAGTAGAAAAAAAAGCTGTCACTCTCCTTACACAATTTAAGGAGCAGCTAGTTGATCCATTGGGTCTAGGAGCCAAATATAAGGAACACTTTCGTGCATTTGATGAAAAACAGTGGGACATGTATTATCCAGAAGTAAAAGTCTCTGTAAAAGCAAATGTTGAAATACAGCAAACAGGAACTATCGATTAATATTCTGGTCATTAAGGAATTGTCTATATACATTAGATAACGCTAGTTTTGGTATACTATTTTTTATGTTTCAGCCCTTCTCTTTCGACAAAGAATGCTTAAGTGTCTCATATCAGGTCATAGTTGATAACTATTAACTAAAAAGTGCATGAGTTCCATTTTGGACTCATGCCTTTTAAAAGTCTTCCAGTTAGTCAAAATATAAGAAAGCCAAGGAAAGGAATTGATTTTACTTAGTTCTTGTAAGCGTAAGTGGGACAAGATCAGTTAAATTCCTATAGAGAAATTCAAATGTTCAAGAGAAGGATCGTTTGGGGCTTCATTATCACAAGTAGACTTTGCTTCCTCCTTAACCACAACCAAAGTTAATCCTCACCCAGTTTACATAAGTTTACTTAGGTTAAATAATTCATCAAAATGTATGAATTCCTTATTCTACTCCCTCAGTTTAATACGGTTTACTCACGAATGCTCGCTTATTCGCAGGATTTCATCCTCCATGGATATATATTTCTAAATTGAAAAAAGTAGATTCTGGACAAATGGCTACGTGAAGACATAGTTAAATAGAGGAGTAGGATTATACTCCAAATTCTACCATATGATGTACTTCTCCACGCCAGCCCTTGGAGGCTTTCCCTCCCATGTCTCAACGGGTCAATTGCCCTCTCATTCCTTCGTCATGCCTATCCAAGGGGTGGAGGCCAGTTATGCTAACCTGATGGGTCAGTGCCCTTTTGTTGAACAAACCTGATACTCCGTACATATTTGAAATCCTGCGAATAAGCCAACACTGACCTTTAAAAATATAAGGTAATGATTCTCTTCGAGAAAAAGTGAATTGAACTACGCGCAACTCAGTTAACGGCTGGACCTTCTTGGCACAATAAGCTTCGTTTTTTCGCGCTATCCCTACAAAGATCCTAGCTAACTTCCCGATGAGCTTCATTATAGATTTCATTTTTTTCATTTTCTTGACCTTAACATTATTCGAGTGGAGGGCTTTAAATTCCGGGTTGTTCATTACCAGACTCATAGTAGCTAAATAGAGGAAACGTCTTAACCTTGATCTTCCACGCTTTGAAATGATAATTTGCCCTTTCCACTTCCCTGAACTGGCTTCGGCTAGATGGAGTCCTGCATGGCGAAGTAAAGAGTTGCCGTGTGAAAAACCACTTAAATCTCCTGCTTCCCCTAAAATACCAGCTAACGAAATTTCACTAATTCCCTTAATCATAAGTAACTTATTCGCGAAAGGAATTTTAGGTAGTTCATCCTTAATTGCCAGCTCAACTCTTTCAAGTTGTTGAATCGCAAGGTCATACTCTTCGAGTAATTGTTCAAGATGAAATTTATAAGCTTCTAATGCTTGCCTTGTACCAACTGATTTCCTGGCTACATTGAGGAGTAAATAGGCTTTCTTTAATCCAGGCTGTCGCTTCATCAGTAACTTCCACCCGGCCACGATCTCTTCAGGCTTCATGGAACCCAGTTCCATCGGAGACGGGAAAAGCCGAAGTGTTGCGATGGCCCCTTTAGCAGTGATGTCTTTAAATACTTGCCTAAGCTCGGGGAAGACAATATCCACCCAGCGATTCAATTGATTAATCGAGCTTACAAGCCTCTTAACAATGACATCCCGATTTGACATGAGCACCCTGAGCTTTTCAAACGACTCAGAAGTATTCCTTACAAAGGCATAGTAACCGTTCTTCACCATATCGGCTATTACAAGAGCGTCTTTTTTATCACTCTTTGATTGGGTATTATCACGGTTTTCTTTATTTCTTTTCACCAAATGAGGGTTAACTGTCACTACCTCAATATCTTGTTTCATCAGCCATTTAGAAAGGTTAATCCAATAATGACCGGTAGGTTCCATACCAACTATGGCAGCCTCAAGTTTATGTAATCTTTTAATGCTATTAATCCAGATTAACAGGGACGAAAATCCTCTTCGTTGTTTGGAAAAGTGATTGGATCTCCTACTACAATCCCACGGAAATTCACTGCTCTGGCTACGTGATATTGTTGTGCAATATCCACACCAACCACAAGATGTTTATCAGTAATTCTTTCTATTAGTTGATTTTGTTTGTCCTGCATTTTAAACTTCATAGTAAGGGTTCCTCCTAAGTTTGAGTTAGAGTCGTGTCTTACTCATATCTTACTGAGGAGCCCTATTTTTTTCAAAGCTCAAAAATAACGATCTACAGGAATGCTAACCTGCCCCTTTAGCACAATAAGAAAAAGCTGCCGTAACTACAGCCCTGCTCTTAACTCACGCACCCTGTAGTTGAATAAGAAAGGTTCAATATAATATTTAAAACAAAAAATTACTTCCATCCTGAATCGTTTGAGAAGGTTTCATAATCACAACCTGTTAAATAATCAAACTCTTTTCCAGTTCTCCTTTGATATGCTTCAGATGCTAAAGACAGTAAAGGTTCAAATGAATTATCCTTTGGCATATTTTGAGGATTTTTAATAGTGAGTTCAAAACATTCTTTTCCTTCAGTAATCACTGAACATCTAGAATACAAGAATAAATCGGCAGAAAAATAGTCTTGAGTTTCTTCGTCATATGAATATTCTCCTATGTTTTTGGCGTGTTCTTTTGTATCTAACAAATAGAGCTTGTGCGATAGGGCTTCTTCAAATTCTTTTATATCCTTTACACTCATTTTTGCCAATGTGTTAACAGCGGGTTCTAATATCTCTTCTTCATCATTTTTGTCATTAAAATTAAGTAGGGAAATAATTGACCAAAAGGTTTCATCTTTCATCATTTTCTTAGGTTTTTGTGACTTCTTATGTTCTTCATTAATTCTTTTTTCTTCTTCCCTAATTTCTTTCTCAAAGTTTTCCCTATCATATTCCCAACGCCACTCTAAAAAAACTTCTATTCCAGCAGAATTGTCCCATTTCCCGCCATATGAGTTACATATTATTTTTCTTTTATTATCCGTAAAAGGAATATTCCCAATGTAAATAATCTCTTTAGGTACCTTCCCTTCAAGCCATATCAATGCACGACTTTTATTGAAAAAAAAGCGATTCTGAAGAAGAATATCACCTAATACTTCATTTTCAATAGTTGGGATTTCTACTCCAATATATGGGGTTGTGATAATAAGATAAGAATTGTCATTGAGGTCAGCAACTCTAATAGCCCCATATCTACCATCGGGTATAATTACAGCAAAAACGTCACCAATTGATACTGTAATTTTTAATTTTTTCTTAGCCATTTATGTTCCCCCTGGAATATATATTACCTAATAACTATTTACCGAAAGTCGATTGCCACTCTTCAACATAACTGCATCGTTTGTTCAATAAGGAATTCAACAAAAAAGGTGATTAATCCTTCCTTGATCAACGCACCCGTATGTTTAAGTGCAATTCTTCACGATTTACTTAGGGAATAGTTTACTTCCTAACCAACCGCCTAATAAAGCAGATAACCCAGCAATTATAGCTTTGATAATTAGGATTGTATTTGGAATTAAATACTCAACTAAAAAAACCACAAGTCCAACAAATATACCTGCAAATAAAGCCATTCCTGCACTTCCTTTATTCAATAGAGCCACCTCCAATATATACATAAAAGTAATAGATAACGAATTCAGTAAAGTATTTTTATACGACTTTATTCCTAAAAAGTTTAGCATTCTAGTTAAAGTAAACCTGCTCCTTTAGTTGAAGATGACAACAAAGCTGCCTTTTTAGGCAGCATTACATTAAGCAGAATTCCTACCCAATGTTGATTCAAGCATTAGGGTAATTGGATAAGAAACAATTAAAATTAAGGTTATGTAAATTGATTTATTAAAGAAATTTTTAAAAATTTCTTGAGACCATCGTGGCTCTCCAATGATCCAATAGGCCATTACATTAGAAATACTAATCCCATCATTGGCCTCAGGAATTAGGCTTTGGGTATAGTTTTGTGCAAGACTAATGGCTGCTAAAGTAGATACTGCAATAGCAAGACCAATCCCTTTTGAGAAAGGATTTTTAATTCCCATTCTTTGGATAAATAGAATACAAACAATTACAAAAACCAAAGATACTAAAATAAAAGCCATATTACCACCCCAGCCCTGGAAATTACTATCTATTTAATTATACTGGATAATTTTGTAACGGGGAATAAAAACCATTATATATTTAGCTAGCTAGCCTGCCCCCTTTAGCCCAATAAGAAAAGGCTGCCGCAACGACAGCCCTGATCTTTCAACTCAAACACTCGTTAATTCAATAACATTTAATAGAAATTAAATAAGTTATAAACTACCACTTTTTCAGCTATATTCTCATTATCAGCATTTGTGTTATACCAAACTCTTACTTTCTGACCATGTTTTAAGTCTTCAATGTTGTTTACAAAGAGGGCTTTTGGACCAAAGCCTGATATTTTAGTTTCATCTGTAACTTTTACTTCTAAAAGCATATACGAGGCATCTGGTTCAACTTTAATAACCGATAGCACTATCGTATCTCCATTAACTTCGGCTATTTTTTTCTTTTCATCAAAATTACTATACCTAATAAAATCAATAGCATACCAGACTACAATAACTACTATAATTGTTAGTATTATCGCTTTAAGTAATTTCAAATTATCCCCCCTTGTTTTCAATTTACAAGGTATATCCCTATTCAACATTCCTGCATCTATAGCTCAATAAGGAACCGTTTCTTTTAAGTAAGTTGAGATGACTTGTCTAAACAACGACTTTTCTTCAAGGAAAGGGTAATGATTGCTTTCATTAAAAACAACTAGTTGTGATTTTGGTATTAACTTATTCATTTCTATGGAGAAAGAATGCGGACATTGCACATCATATCGGCCACTCAATATTAAAGTATTAGTTGAGATCTTTCCTAACTCACGGGTTACATCAAAAATCATTTCTTCCCTAATAAAAAAGTTCATTCTTGGGGCAGACATCTTTTTATGTATGCCTAAAGAAAAGTATTTATCATATTTATCCGGGTGAAAAAGGGACAGTTTAGTTCTCTCTTTTGAGAATCGCTCCCTTTCGCTAGGTGTTAAATCAGAGCGTTTTAAAGTCTCAATAAGGTGCTGCATTCGGTCAAAGTGTGGATGATCTGGATGATAGATACATTCAGAGGATGAATTAGCATATTTCCTGGCAGCTGCCCCCACAATTATTAGTGAAGTAAGAGACATAGAAAAATGAATACCGTAGATGACTCCTATCATACCTCCTGTCGAGTGCCCGGCAAATGTCCATTTGGCATACCCCAACGCCTCTCGGATTGCTTCAAGGTCATAAACAGCATCAAACATACTCAACTCATGAGCCTCATGAGCCTTACTTGAATTTCCAGCTTCTTTTAAATTCACAAGGTAGACCGTATTATTCTCTGTCAAAGAATCTGCAAAGTAATCACCTGTATGATTAAACTCCGAATAGTGATGAGTGACGCAAATTGGATTACCCTCTCCTTTAACAAAGACCTCAAAGTTTCCGCGTGCGGTATTAATTGTTTTCGTTTCCCAGTAGGTCATTACTAAATCTCCTTACCTATCTAGTTATCTTTACATTAATAGTCTTGGAATAAATCTTTCTATACTTTTGAATACCTTGAGTCTTAATTTCTATAAAACAGGCAATAATTCCTTTTAGTATCCAATTAAATGGGAGGGATTAGTTTGTTATTATCAACTGCGTGGAAATCCTATGAAGCTGATAAACGTATAGAAGGCTTTTCACCTTATACTTTAAAAGCATATGGAATCCAAGCGAAGCTGCTCATTGGTTATTTTAATGATCAGAAAATCGATAGTGTCAACACAGAAGGATTAAAGAAATATCTTGTTACTCAAGGCAAGGACTTAAAACCCTCAAGTTTGGCCCACAGAATTCGGTTTATGAAGTCATTGTTTCGCTGGTGTCACGAGGAAGGACATTTATCCAGTAATCCAGCAGCAAAGATCAAGGAACCTAAAGCCGGCAAGAGAATCCCAAAGTTTCTATCAGAAAGGGAGATTGAACTATTACGTGAAGCCTGTATCAGTCCTATGGAAAAGGCACTATTCGAATTGATGTTTTCTACTGGCTGTAGAATTGGAGAAATCGCTGCACTTGACCGCAATTGCATTAATTGGTCCAACCGCTCTGCCATCGTCAGGGGAAAGGGTGACAAGGAACGTGAAGTGTATTTTAATATTCGGGCTGAATTATGGCTTAAGCGATACATTGATAGCCGCCAGGATAAAGATCCGGCCATATTTGTAACAGAGAGACAGCCACACAGGATGAGTATTGCCCAAATGAGGTATTACATTAAGAAAATCTCAGCGCGTGCCGGCATAGATAAGGAAATTCATCCTCACCAACTCAGACACAGCTACGCCACTCATTTATTGAACAATGGAGCACCAGTAGAAGTCATTCAAAGCCTTTTGGGTCACGAGAAAAGCGAAACCACTAGGATTTATGCTCAACTAAGCGGAAGGCTCAGACAGGAGTTTTATCAGAAATACTTTTAACGAAGCGAAGAAGCAACGCAAATTATGCGTTGCTTCTGTACTTTTGCACCCGTTAGTTCAATAGTGCACCATTTTGGAGACTAATATTGTTTAAATGAATCTAATCCCTACTGTTTTAAGTCAACTTGTGTGTCTTCTACATAGGGAGAGTGGAAAATTACTTTCTCGTCATCTATCCATTCAGCATCATCTACTCCCAACACTTCTAAGTCGTTAGCGGTAATTCCCCTAGTCAGAATACTATGTTCTTTCACTTCTTTCATCAGACCAGGAATTGATGTATAACAATAAAATTTATAAATGTGTTTGGTTTCTCCTAAGGTGGCATTTCTATGACCTATCAGTACCTTTACGTTACCCGTTGGGGAGCCAATGGTATGATAGGAGTTGTTAGCTACCGAAAGGAATACTAGAAATAGGAATGCTGAAATCGTGACGGTAATAATCACTACTCGGTCTACCATATGAGCAAAAGCAAAAACATAAAATGCAACTAAAGTAAGCAGGATGGGCAACTTATTATTAGTGGATAGTACAAAGGAAAAATAATAATTATTGATAGACATTATAATAGCAACCAAATCAAATACTAAAATGGAAATTAAGAATACCATCGTGCCATCTAAATTGAGTAATCTCTTGGTTTTATCCATTTCATTCACCTCTTTTTCGTCCCCTATATCAATCACTCAAGACGAAATAGGTTTTCCTCTTATTACCATTTAATATTAACATAGAAATACATAGAATAAGTAGGTATAAGTTCAGTTTTTGCAACATTCATTCTTCAACATTACTGCTTCGTTAGTTGAACAAACTCTATTTATAGAATAACATATTTACAAAATATTCTTATAAATAAATTAGTAGAAACAGGGTTATAAATTTACTTCATAAATATTTTTAACAACCTAATTATGACCATTTTAACAGGTGTACAAAAATTATTGTAGACCTGTTATTTACTATGCTAATTAGTGTGCTAATTCCACTGCTAAAACCTATAAAACCACCATAAACCATTGATATATCAACGAAAAAAAGAGATGAGAATTAGCGTGCTAATTCCATCTCTAAAAGGTGTGTTATTTCGTGTTTTCTCCCTATCAACCGAACGGGTTAATAAAAAGAAATGGTGGGTTTTTTCCCACCATTAAGAAACGTTCACACATATTATTTTTTGGATTTTCTTTCTTGTAATGTCTTTGTAGTGAACAAAATGTGACTCTTATTCATTGGCTATTTTTACGGTATAACCATGTTTTTGGAAAAGTTCCATTAAATATGAACCATCAATTAGGGTAATAGGCTTGTCCTTCACAAATTTATGGCTATCGTTTCCAAAATAACTAGTGGTCACTAATAATCCCTTTGCAGCACCCTCATTAATCATGGTTCCATAAAGGTCCCTTACAGCGGAAACTGGTACAACATTATTATATCTTTTAGCTTGTACAACAAATACTCCTCCACGAATTGGATCAGGATCATAGACAATTACATCCACTCCGCCATCCCTGCTCGCTTTTGTGGTTCTTACTTCGCTCCCATTAATAGAAAACATTCGCTCAAATAGACCACGTACTAGATGCTCAAAGTCTTCCCAGGGCATTTTAGAGATATTTGGGATATTTTCCACCCCTATTAAAATGTCTTTGGATTCAACAAATCTATTTTCGTTTTTTGTAAATTCCATAAAGGGTTTCACAGGTGCCATGTCTTTTAATGCACCAATTGAAAGACCCTTTAACTTTCGAAAACACTCTTTAGGGTTCACTCTTTCTAAATTTAAAGGTTGATAATCCTCTTTCCCAACACTTAGAGTTATAATGCAGGACGTAAAATCATTGCCAGTAGCTGGGCTTGTCCCGTGAACAATTCCATTAAAAACAATGGTATTAATGTTGTTATGAGTATCACTACTAAAAAGTTCATGGATTGTCTTTAACGACAATTGGTAAATGACATGATCATAAAATGAATCTAATTCTTTCTGATTCATTAATTTTTCAGTGATTTCCTTTTTAGTTTTGATGTATTTGTATTCAATAACTCTTGGCATCCTATCAGGCGTGGGAAGCGTATAATCAACAATTAAGGATTTCAGTTTCTTTATATAATCAATCTCAAACTTTGGATTAAAGCTGTTCGGTAAAGGTGCTCTCCTTATGACTAAATCGCAATGTTCAAAAACTGCATGTTTTTCCCCTTCAATAAGACCATTTTTAATTTTTTGAATTGATTCATTATGGTTGTTTTTAGCCGCTTCAAAAATTGACTTCTCTTCTAGGTATTTTTGATATAACTTTTCCTTCTTATCTCTATAGAGGCGATATTCCCTTTCATAATCTAATCTGGCAGCCTCCTCAATCTTAAGACGGGAGTTTTTTATAAATGGTAAGAGATCTTCCCAAAACGATGTGCCTGGTACCTTGTGCTTCTTAAAATACTCTTCTAATTTTGGTGCAACATCCTTAAATACGAATGGTTCAAACTCCCTTTTAATTAAAAGGTTGTCCCAGTTTACTGCATGGTTTATTTTTGCCGAGTTTAAAAGTAAGTTTCGGTAATCATTAATTAACTGATTCGCTTCCTTTGTAAGTGCTTCGGCTTTCAATAAATCCTTTTCCTCTTTATTTTTGTTTTTTAATTTCTCCACTTGTATCTTCCACTTTTCCTTTTGTTCTTTTACTTTGTTATCTAACTCAACCGAAGTTTTGCCTTTTATAGTTTTGCTAACTCCTAAATGAGTGTTGGAGATGGTTTTTTGGTAAGGATACTGTGATGCCATATTCAATTCCCCTCATCGAATCACCTATTATTGAAATAAATAGTAATATAACGAGAATCAATATACAAATTTTGGAATATTCACAGCAATTTTTTAAAAACAAAAAGCATCAGTTAATTACCAGATGCCCATTGCATTTAATATATTTATATCCTTCAATTGATTTCGACTTTTGAATAATGAATGAATTTACTAATTTAATCTTTCCCATTCAACAAAATTATCTAATATAACCAGGCTTTTGCATTGTAAGTGGTAGTAGCAACCATATTGGCAGATTGTAATTGTAGTACATATTCAGGTTTTTACTTGTTACCAATAATATCTTCGTATTCTATCGTAATGTGTTTTCCATTATATGTCTCAAAATTATTGAACCTGCATTTGGTATTAATAAAGAAATTTATGTCAGTATGTTATATAATTTTATATAAACTTTTCTTGGCTTGTTTTATTGCTTATTGGGATAAAACCCCAATTAAATGAATTATCTATAGTCCATGCGAAAAAGATTTCACTCAATTAAATATCTCCAATAGTAGTATTAATGTTGACTAGTTATCCTAAAGTAATTAACATAATAATGAGTATGTTAGTTTCTCCGCTACCGTAATGTAGAGCTGCTAACAAACAGACTGATAGCTTTTCCCCGCTACCACATAGGCAGGGCTGAGGCTATTTTTTATCTGCATTAAACATAGTCTTAGTTAACTTTACGCAGTCCTGTGAGTACGAAGTTTTCAGCACACCCCATAATTAATCCGCCTTGTGAGTACGAGAATTTCAGCACAGACTAAAGAAGCCCCTTTTTTAACAAATACCATTCCAACTCTCCAAATGCTATAGCGACTGCTATTTATTGTTTCAAAAAATATTACTTACCTCCAGGTACCGACAATTTATCAGATATAATTTAATTAAAGAGTTTGTGGGCCGATACAAGATTCAAATGACTGGTACAACTATTATCAATACCATATCCTCTGTACTAAAAGCACGCCCTCTACCACTTTCTTATGATACTTTTACTGTTTTAAATACACCTTCGAAAAGTGCTTTTTCAACTTGGTAGGTCAATCTACGCTCCTTTGCTTCTTGGTACTGTCCTTCACGATCCTTTACAAAAACCTTACAAAAGAATTTCGTATCCTTACAATTTGGACATTCCGAAAGTACCATAGATACTTTAACGTTTTCTGTAAGTATTTCTTCCATTACCAATCTTTCTTGGATGATGTAGTCAATAAAACCTTTCGTATCATTAGCCAGTATTAAATCTTCTATTTTGTCAATGGTTTCTATGTATCTATCTGAATCAGTATGAAAAAGTTCAAATTCTTTTAAATATGACTTTTTACAAGCAGTACATTTATTTTTTTCGCTTGTTAATATTGGAGCTGTACAGATTGAGCCTATAATAAACCCTATGATTTGCAATAGAAATCTAAATTTAGTTGTATCCCCGTCAAGGTCAAGAGTTGTACTTGAGCCACGAAGCGAAAGGATGCTTCCTTCTAGGGTAAAAGATAGATAACTAAAGAAATTAACCGGTACATCTGAATCGTCCAGAGCATATTTGCCTATATGTTCTCCGTTAAAATCATAATTGAGTTGGTTATTATCAGATACATAGGCCATTTGATATTCTCCATAATAGATAAAGAAAAAGCCTAATAAACCAAATAAAGCTCCAATGAAATAATGTTTTGCTGTTACAATCGAGGTCTTTCTTATTCCTAGAAATAATCCAATGGAACTTAAAAAACCGAAGGCAACAGCACCGGCCGGAATAAATACTAAAACTGACATCGAATATAGTTGAAAGTCTAAAAGCCAAAGAAGTAAAAGTGCTAATGCTGTTGAAGCTAAAGTGGATAAAAGCCCCCATATGTAAGCCATAGCTATAATCCTCCCCCAAATTTTTTATTGCTATTTAAATTATACAATTTTATCCAATGTTATTTATATTCAAAAATTGTATTTTTAAAAAACATCCCCACAAAGTCCGTTTCTAATTTAGCAACAGGAGGAGTTGAATAATGAAGGATAAAAAAAGCCCAATTCCTCCTTCTTTTTGCGAGGAATTAGTCTTGGATGCTCCACAAACGCGCCCGTTTATGGAAGATCGTTATTGAAGCAATGCACCCTCATATCTATTCTTTTCAAGTATCCGTGTAGAGCTAACATTCGCATGAATTACGGTGGCATGGTGTTTATGAAGATTAAGTGATTTAAATACCACTATTCATCATCATTAAACGGGTACTTTAATTATTTACATTGGGGATCAAGACTTTGAAAATACGGCCACTCCTGACTTTAAGGATATAGTAAAATGGTTGGATGATCCTCAAAACAGCGGTCTTCAGAAGCCCGATTTTGGATTACCTTTCCTAAAGACCTTGAAATCCAAGGAGTTGGAAATGACAGCAGAGAAGAAAATTTAGTTAATGGAGTTATGAAACTGGGGGTTATTTAATAATTTTATACTCTCCCTTGCATACCTATCAGACATAAAAAGTGAAAGTAAATTGCTTCTTCACCTACAAAGGGTAAACATTAGAAAGCAACTAGTTACTATGCTGGTTGTTTTTTTATGCCTATTTGTATTTCAAAGAAATTAAACAGTTAAATTTAATCATAAAAAAAATCGAGGACCACTGTACGCCACTCGACCTTTCTTATGTTTGTTCAAAATATTAAGCTCATTTTGTGTCCTTATTTGAGACTAAAGGTCAATCTATTTGTTTGAATTGCTTCTCCTTGTTCATTATAACTAACAACTGATAAATAAGGATTATTGCAAAATCCTTCTTCAAAAAGAATGTCATATTTATCTTTTGTAACACTTTCGTAGTTTCGGCCAGCTAAGGCTCCCGTTAAATAGTCTGGAATTCTATTCAAGTCATCATACCACAATTGTTTTGTGCCTTCTTCGTATGCACCAATAGAGATTGAAGGTGCTTCATTTTGAGTAACTTCTTCCATAGAACACATTCCATGATAATTAGCTTGAAGTAGGTCATATATTATTCCATCAATCCATTCCACTATGCTATCCCGGTCTGAAAACCAACATATATTTTCAATTTTATAATCGCATTCTTTTGTTATTGTAGTCATTAAGTAAGCCACAATCATTTGAACAAAACCAATGTACCTAAATAAAGTTAAATTAAAAGATTTACTTTCTGCTTTTTGCTTCAACTGCTTTAACTTTTTATGACTTTCTCATAGTAATCTTTGTTCCTTGGAGTATTACTAATCCATAATTTATATTGATTAATTAAAACGTCAATTTGCTCCATGCAATTTTCTTTAGTAAGGGAAAGAATTTTTAGTATTCTTTTCCATAACTACTGTAACATTAAAACAATATCCTGATTTAATAAATTTACCAAAACGTTGGTCAATTTCAGTAGTTTTCTTTAAATCTTTAGGGGCTATCTCACCCATAACGGCCATGAACTCTTTTATATCATCGATGTGAGGAACAATCGTAAAAGTGATTGAATCATAAAGTTTATTGCTATCTTTCAGACAGTAATCACTCAAAATAAACCACTTGGAAACCTTAATTTCCTTATAAGGTTTAAGGAAATGTCTGAAATCGTCTAAACTTGATTGTTGAAAAGTTGTGTCAAACCAATTAATTGCTCCATAATTTTTTTTTATTTTATCTTTATCGCTCAAGGAATTCTCCCCATTTCTCTTCAAATTTTTTAATTTACCAACCCATCTATATGTTCTATTACCATATAGATAATTGTACCAAATGCCTTTTTGTTAATACCAACATAGATGTCTGACTCTTTTTCTTAAAATAAAGAGGGAAAGGATAGAAATGGGAAGGTTACATGGCCGAAAGTATGCCTTTAAATTTGGGATTCCTTAGCAATTACTGAAGGTTAATCCCATTGTGTATCATATTAGATCAACTTACTTGATACAGGAATGAACAAGAAAGTCGGGTACTAATACTTTCAAAAATTAAATCACTAGATGAGTTAGTGAATTTTTTGATTTTTCCCCCTAAGAGTTATGCTTAATACAAAATGAACAGTTTTTAACAACTGTTCATCTATCAAAAGTCCATATTGATTTTTCTCGTTTACAAGTTGCTTATTGCCCCCTTAAATGGAAACCGGCAATTTTATTGCAGCGAATCGGTATACCTCCCACACCTTTATTTCTTTACCCCTTTTCACTAAGCGGACAATTACCAACCTTGCCCTTCGGATTTGGTAAGAAGGTACATCTTCCGTCACCTTGGAAAGGTAATCCATAGTGCTGAAAACCTACCACTGTCAAAATTTCTTTATTTTAAAGTACATTCTTTAAATAAATTAAAAATATTTGTTGCGCAGTATGAGTCAAACACGAAAGACGACCACTTTTAAAGTGATCGTAGTTTTTAGTTACAAGTATGTTGTACTGCGCAGTAAAAGACCCGTTAATAAATGACATCTCTTATCCGTGTAAAAAAGCAGCGTTATGCACAATATCAACATGTTCCAGGGTAAGAGAATAATTCACCCTGGGAAATAAATGGCACTACAAGTTAGGAAGTAGTCGTCTTGCGTTTGCCAATTGCTTTTTTAGCAGGGTAGACCTGTGTTATTGCTAAAAATCTTCTTACTAATAAAGAGTAACCTCCAAATCTTTAAAATTGTTATTTGTTTCGTTTTCAACAAATGAACGCGGATAACATATCCTTCCATGTCGTAATTTAAACATGTTTTCACTTCAAGTAATTTCATATCAATTCCCCTTCTAATTAGGTGAAAACCATTCATCCTCATCTTCCAGTAAAAATCCAGCGAAAATTTGAAGATCCTCATACTCAACATCATCATCATCCATTTCCACTTCTTTTGCCGCCTCGCGGTATAACTCACCCAATTCCAAAATGAGTTGTTCAAGACTTTGAGGATTGAACTTAATTTCTAAAAGTATTTGGTCGTTTTTAGATAAAGAATCATAAATCCTTTTACCAATTTGGCGATCATCCATAGCTCTCATTTCATTCATTGATAAACCACTCATTTGTTAGTCCTCCATAATATACCTTCTTGATAAGCCGCTTAACCACGATTTACAAGCTTATTGACCGCTACCCTATATGCGGACTAATCATAATCAAACTCATTTGACAAGGTTGTTAACAACCATGAATTTCAAACTATACTAATTGAGCAGCAGACTTTTTTCTCTTCTTTATGCATATTTAGCTTTTGAACCGTTCTTTAATCATCCATCTCGATCACATTTGTAAAGATGGCATAAGCTTGCTCTAATGAGCTTGGTATTTCAATATACAAGAATTATCAATACCTTCAAGTAATGGCAGTCCCACAGTACAGTTTGCTTTCCAAAAGGAAACTATTCGAAGCGCTCCAAAATTACTCAATATTGTTAACTATTTATAATACAATTTCCTTTACAGCATGCTCTGAAGTTTTCTATAAACTCTAAAGTAATAACCATATCTCGACAAAAGTTTACTAAACATTCCACAAGTGTATTTTGCAAGAAAAAAGTGCAGAGTTATGCAAGTAATTCTGCAGAGTTTTGCCACCCAACTTAATTCCTTACTTAGCCTTTGACAGTGCATTGGAAAGCCTATAGCTTCCTCCATTAAATGTTAATACATGTGCGTGATGAATCAAACGATCAACTAGAGCTGCCGTAAGCCTTGAATCAATAAAAATACGATTCCATTGGCTAAACTCAAGGTTAGAAGTAATGATTAAGCTTTTCTGTTCATACCAATCTGCAATAAGCTGAAATAATAACTCCGATCCTTCCTTGCTAAAAGGTAGATAGCCTATTTCATCCAAAATGACTAAGTCTACCTTTTCAAATTTCTTTCTAAAGGATGGTAATTTATCTTGGTTTAAGGCCTGCTCTAATTGCTCAATAAGAAGAGATACACGATAAAATCTCACCTCGTATCCCATTTCACATGCTTTTCTTCCTAAACCGGTCGCTAAGTGTGACTTCCCAGTTCCTGGAGCTCCAATTAAGACGACATTTTGCTTTTGTTTAATGAAGTCAATGCTCATTAAACCTTCTTTATCAATTTGGGCTGGAAATCGAATTCTTTCTGTTCATTCATAATTATTCAGACTCTTAGAGTCTAAGAATTTCGCATTTTTAATGAGGCGCTGCACTTTTGCTTTTTCCCTTAGGCGAAATTCTTCCTTAAACAGATCTATTAAAAATTGTGCAGGGGAATCAAATGGAATATCCTCATAAATTTCTGCTACATATGCTAATCTTAATGACTTACACATTGAGCGTATTTCATCACTCACTTTTGGTCACTCCTATCTATGGGAGCTAAGGAGTCGTATTGAGACCAATCCAACCCGAAGGGATTTTCATTCTT
Organism: Cytobacillus oceanisediminis; assembly: GCF_022811925.1. Lineage (NCBI taxonomy): Bacteria > Bacillati > Bacillota > Bacilli > Caryophanales > Bacillaceae > Cytobacillus > Cytobacillus oceanisediminis. The sequence goes on from NZ_CP065511.1 coordinate 3,322,329, forward strand.
CCCTGAAATCAAATCATAAAACTCCTCGTTAATTCTTTTCATATCATGTGTCAAAAGTAAATTGACTAACTCTGATAATCTCTCTTTCCGTACTTGTAAATCATCAACTAGCAGGTAGTCATTTACTCTTCCAGGAAGATACTTTTGGTATCTAGAGTACGGCACTACTCTTGGCTTTCTAATCCAATCTTTGAAAATAGAAACCCAAGGAATGGCGCGTTTTCTATTCATATAGGGTCTAAAGTCTTCTAAAAGAATTTCTCCGTCAGGAGTTACAGCTTTAAATTTATCCCAAGATAACATGAAATAGATAAATGGATAATTCGCTGCTCTAGGAATATGGACTAATATATTATCTAATTTTGCTTCATTGAACTTATTTACCTTTGCTTCTATCTCTTTAAAGATTGGATAATCTTCAATAGGTAATTCCAATAAAAACTTCTTCTCCTGATTCCAAAGATCTTCGATCAATACTTCTTTCTCATAATGAAGCCTTTGTCGATCTTTTTGGAGGTGAACACGAAGTGTTTCTGTTAATTCTTCAAAGCTGTTCATTATTGGTGAGGTAGTTAGAAAGTTGTATCGAATATACCCCACCTTATTTTCGACGCTTCCTTTTTCATACCCACTACGTGGATTGCATACTTGCACATCAAACCCATAATGATTTTGAAATTGGATAAAAGCATCGGTCAACTTTGCTTCTTCGGTTTTTGATCTTACTTTTTTTACGGCTGGAGTTAGGTTATCAATTCTAATTTTTCTAGGTACCCCTTCAGTTTGATTAAATAAAACCTTAAGACCTTGAAGAAAGCATTCTTGATTCTCAGACGGCAGTGGAACTGCAAATGCTGCATTACTATATGGATACGACATGACTAACACATGAACATCCATATACTCGCCAACTTTAACAACTTCCATTACTCCAAAATCTACTTGCGCTTCACTAGGGGGATGTTCTAATCGGTCATGTCCTTTATCAAGTTCCTCACTATGGCTATTCTCCCAATCAGATATAAAATAGCACACAGTTCTGTATGATCCTTTGAATCCAAGAGTTTGAAGCTCTATAAAAATTTGTTTACTAGTTCTACGCAGCTTTTTCTTTAACTTACTATCTTCAAAAAGCCAATCTGATACAATTTCACCCCACTTCTCTGTATACATCATCCCCTTGGATTGTTTAATCTTTGATGTAGGCAATTGATTCTCATCGGCGTATTTCTTAGCTGTCCTCCAATTAATCCCTAAAGTTTCCTTGATCTTTGTTATAGATAATCCTTTTTTGTTTCTTAGGTGTTTGATACAATTAATATCAGACATTGCTAGCATCCTTTCAAAATCCTCCACTCTGTATTGATTCGACACCATTACAGTAGAGGGACTTGGGGTGGCTGGCAAGTCTTTTTTTATGCCCTTAATAAATAAAGTGCAGGACTCTGCATTTTTCCTTTGCAAAGTTCTGCACTTTTATTTTGCAATACACAACAAGTTCCTCGGTGCAATTAGTCAAATTCATGAACCTACGGCAATTTATGTTGCTCTACATTAATAATCACCAATCATTCTTATTTCTGTAATCTTCTACGGATTCGTACACATTAGCTGCCGAGATGCTATTTTTATGACCACATTCTGTACATTTCCAAATATACTTATGATCATCAAACCCTGACTGACCATTTAAAGATGCGTTGCAACGATCACACCGCCAATCAACATTAGGAAATCTTTCACCCATAGTTATTTCCTCCTCCTGGTATAGATTTATTCTATTCAAACTTTCTTTGCATAAGAGTTGACCCATGTTAATAAGTAAATTCATTCCTACTCTTTTCCCACTTTTCCTTATTAACTTTTTTGTTTCTGTGTGTTTTGGAATTCAATATATCGTTTAAGTGTGAGGCGATAATGAGAGTCTTCAGGATACTCCCTATCAACAGATGCTATCAAAGAAGGAGTAAGCTCTGTTTCTCCATTATATAAACCTTTGTTAAGAATCCCGTTCCACCGACTAATATAATCATTTACAGATTTGTCTCCCAAATGATAATTCTTTCTTAGAAAATCCCCAAATTCCATACCATATCCCTCCCTCACTATTTTTTTCTAATATATCTATTCCCTACCATCTGCTTCTTTTCCTCTACAATGAGCGCAGAAAAATCATTAATTGAAGAACTTTACTGCGCAGTATTTGTCTACTACGTAATACATGAGTTACTTCGCAACCTGGCCCGAATGTTGAACAAAGAAATCCCCATCCCCTACAAAATAGATATTTTTATCAAACTTTTTTACAAATTATCAATCTTTTTTATAAATGAACAATAGCTGTTGCTTTGAAATAAAGTTTAATCAAAAGCATGCTACAAACGTTGATTTTATAATAAAAGAAACCCACGTATTTTGAACAAAGATTGTTCAAAATGTGTGGGTTTAGTTTACTGTCGGGTGAGGTTTTATAAAAATGATTAATCATTAACTTTTCTTGAGAATAGAATATTCTAAAGTCACCTCACATACATACACGATTGCTGAAAGTATAATTACCTATTAATTGTATCTATTATTTCTTTAAAATCATCCTCATACATTTCTTTAAATGATCTGCCTACTTTATCGCTCAACAACTTGATGAAATCATCCATTGGAGGTATTACAGAATTTAACTTTCTCATATCTACTGCTAGATTGACCATTAAATCTGGAGAAAGCGCAGCCTCTTTAATACTTCTCTCTAATTCTGCTTTTTTATCTCTCCAATGAGTAACATATTTCAATCTATCCATAACATCATAAATTTTCGCTTCAAAGCCATCATATCTATTTTTTCATTATAGTAATCTACATCATCTCTATTAACAATAATAAAAATAACTTTTCTTGATAATATTTATCTTGCATTAAGTGCATAACTTCAAACATGCAATTTAGTGACTTGATATATGCACTACTCACTACTGAAATAACAAAATCATGATCCCTTATAGTCTTCATAAATTCGTCCAAACTATCTCTGTATGCTGTAACATTTATATCGAGTTATTTCTATGTTTTCATATTTTTAGTTCTTCCTCTAGAATATTCACTAGATCGCTATCTTTATGTGCATATGAAATAAAGACCTTTTTATCGCCATTTCTTCTACATCCCCATCTTTGTTAATTTTATAAGGTATTTTATTTACTTTTACTAACTCATCTGATTTATCAATAGAAATGTAAAAGAGTATTTCCTTCAAATGTAAAACGATTATATTCTATTTTCACCCCACCATCTAATAATTCTAGAATGTTTTCTATATTAAGATTAAATACGAATTTTTAATGCTTAATGTTATACCATCGTCTTTATACCTAAAATGATATCTCCACCGTTACCGTTCGAGTATGCACAATTAATTTTGCTATTTCTTCATCACTCGCAATTGGGTGTATATATGTTGTATTCTTTCTATAGTTTGTACTTATTCTATTTTCAATATCTTTAACTGTTCTAAACACTAAAAATTACCTCTCTTATAATTTAGTCAATGGAATTTTAGATATACCTGTTGTTTTCAGCAAATCTCCTAAAGTAATCACTCGTTGTACTTTTCCATCATCAGTCCACAATTGATAGTTAAAATCATCTAAAGCCTCTAATTCTTCCTCGTAATAAAATATTATTTTTGATAATCACTTGGGCGAATAACAATTCTAATGTCAGTTCCTTTATACTTAGCTGGAAATATCGTTTCAGAATAACTTACATTTATCCATTCTTCTAAAGTTGATGGAAGTATATAATCTTTAATACTACTTAAATATTTAAAAACATTTTCTGTACTTCTACGTATTAATTCTTCAACATATCGTTTCATTTCTTCGGATGAAGTTATAACATGTTTTAACTGATCAATAATATCTTCTTTACTCAGTTCGGTTATTGATAATCTCTATTATCTTATCTCTATTATTAATAATTTCATCTAATTCTTCATACTTAATATTGTTTTCTTCTATTTTCTCTGCTATTTTATATCTTCTTAGATTTTCTTCTGGAGAAGATAGCATCATTCTCTTTGAATATAAATTTTCAAACCACTCTTTTGATTTTTCTGGATTTGATAGGAACCAATTAGTTAATCTATTAAATATTTTTTGAGTAGAGTCTTTTCTTTCTACCCTATCAATAGCTTCCTTACTTAAAAGTTGTGATACTTTAATATCAATTTGATCAGAGCATATTTCATTAGTCATAATTTTATTTGGGTGTTCTTCGAAATAGTGTTCAAATGAAATAATATCTTGGTTTAATAACTGTCCATTAATTTTCCCACCCAATAATGTTAAGATTTGTTTTAGTTCATTATCTATATTTTTATCTCGATAAATATTGCCGAATTGTACAAACTCATTAACTTGATTCGGTACAAATACCGACTCTACAACTTCCTCAATACCCGCATCCCTAATCCAAAGAGAGTAAACTCTATTTAACCAATCTGCATATAGAGTTTTATCTTTTAAGCAAACGACTAATTTATCAATACTTGAATCTTTAAAAATATTGTTTATCCTAGAGAATTCAACATTCTCTCCAAAAACTTCAGCCCAACCTAAGTAAGTTTCTTTAGTTGGTATTGTTAACCCGTTATAATTAGATAAAATATCCCAAAGTAAGTCCTTATGTATCCTTTTTTGTTTTTGGTATACCTATTATCACGTTACCACTATTATCTTTAAATGCTAATCGCTTTAAACCTCCCGAATGATTATGGATAGGAACAATTGCACTCTTCTCAATATGTTCTTTAATTTCTTTGTAGCTATAATCTTGAACAATTGATGAGGTGGAAGGTTTTAAAATACAAATATTAAATTCATTTCTTGTCATGTCACTTTCCGAACAATAATCTATTAATTCCTTGTATAAAGAGACAGCTACCTTTATTAATTCATAATTTACTGGATTGTTATCTCTAATAGCATTTCTATCTCTTTCTACTTCAAATAAATTTGAATTAACGATTATAGGAAAACTAAATTCTTCAGTTCCTATTAGAGGAAATTCACAGAAAATTCTTGGCATAGTTCTGGAAATTGGTAAGAAATATAACTTATCGTCTTTACGCTCAATAGCACAACCAATCGTTACATTATTTTCATTTAATATTAGCAACTCTTTAATACTATCTGAAGCGTTAATTTGAACAACTTTTAGCTTGTCATTTTATTTGAATTTATTTCTTTTCCTTTTGTAACAATTTCCATTGTATGTAATAGAGTTGATATTCTCATTAAAAGTTAATACATAAGGAATAGTCTCTTTTAAATCTACTATCCCTTCCTCTACTGCTTCTCTTATGTCATCATCCTCTATTGAATAAATGAATTTTGTATCCTCATACTTTTCTTGTAATTCCTCTAGATTTTTGCACAAGCTCTAATTGCTCTAACATTGATTTAGTTTTGTTCTTAATATCGCTATATTCATTTCCTGATCTATCAACAGTGAACTCTAATTTTGTATACTTACTATCTTTTGAATAAACGACCCTTCAATTTGTACAATCTCTGATAATAAATGAGTTGACATAAAGCCAGTTCCAAATTTGCCTGTTTTCTTTTCTTCTGAACTTTGTTTAGAGGAGATTTGTGTGATTAAATCTAATAAATTTTCAAAAGAAAACGGCATTCCATTATGACTAAATATAATTTGATTTTTAGAGTAATCAATTTTATATCTATTTTTTACCTTTCGGTGTACAGTCTGACGCATTTTGAATTAGTTCCCATATCCATCTACGTCTAATTGTCTTTTTCTATTTCTGAAGACTCTCTTATCTTTTTCAATTCATCCCAAATAGTATTAGAACTCGCGTCTAAAACCTTATTTAATAAAATCTCTTCATTAGACATAGTAATAATCAATCCTCTTTTTCTGTATTCTTCTGAATTTCCAAGTATTAATTCTTAATCATTATTTTTAGCTTTTAAAAATTTGGGTTTGTTTTCAAAACTTTTATTCATTCTTTTAAATATGACTCTGCGACTTCTACAACTAATTTTGTCTCTCCAAAAGAAGAATACTGTAATTAAAATGCACTTAATGATAATTTATGAGTTAATTCTCCTTTTCACTATCATTTAATATAGACTCTAATTCAAGCTCAAGATAAAAATTTAAAGTATATTTAAAAACATAATGCCAATTCCCTTGCTTTATCTTAAATTAGTTAAATTGTACCATATCTTCCGAATTTTATTATCAAAAAAATAGCCCTTAAATGAAAAACGAGCGCTTATTCTTGTTCAAGTATTGCACCCGATGCGTTGAAGTTTGTTATTAAAGTAAAACCTCCATTAATTGAAAAGTTGATGATAAATTTTCATAAAAGCCCATACTCCAATTACACACCAAATCAATACTATTATTGAGCCAACACCAATTTTTTGTCTTAGCATTTTTCATCATTTCTTCTACCTTAAGGTCACATTCATATATTACATTTTTTGGTATCAGCTTTAATGCACACATACCTTCTAACGGAACAATAATTATGTCATCTAAATAGCCAAGTATCGGTATAAAATCAGGTATTAATTTAATTTGACCACACGCGTATGCTACAACACATGCAGTAAAAAAGGGTGCTCTTATGGATAGTAGTTTTGGATTCCTAGTGTGAGGAGCAATTGGAAATGGCATTGACAGACTTTTGTTTGGGCAGGTGACAGATTTTATCATTCGCTCTGGGGAATTCTTAACTTGGCCGATCATGCTATTGAGATGGGCGTGTTACTGCTTATTATTTATGGAGTCGTTAGCTGGTGAAAAATAAGCACTAAATTTTCTAAAAAGTACATAGAAAAATGCAATTTTCTGTCTTTGCAGGTATTGCTCAGTTTAAGCGCGATATGTGTTATTCCGTAAAATGGCCCGATTGTTGAACAAAGAAATCCCCTACAAAAAAGATATTTTTATCAAACTTTTTTACAAATTATCAAACTTTATTATAAATTATCAAACTTTATTATAAATGAACAATAGCTGTTGCTTTAAAATAAAGTTTAATCAAAAGCATGCTACAAACGTTGATTTTATAATAAAAGAAACCCATGTATTTTGAACAAAGATTGATCAAAATGTGTGGGTTTAGTTTTACTGTCGGGTGAGGTTTTATAAAAATGATTAATCATTAACTTTTCTTGAGAATAGAATATTCTAAAGTCACCTCGCATACATACCCGATTGCTGAAAGTATAATTACCTATTAATTGTATCTATTATTTCTTTAAAATCATTCTCATACATTTCTTTAAATGATCTGCCTACTTTATCGCTCAACAACTTGATGACAAGCACAACTCAAAACCTCTACCGACGAATATGGAAACACACAAAAGGCCGCCAAAATAGGCAGCCCTGTGCGGAAATTCGAAAGGAATCTGGAAAAACTTCGATGAAAGAGAAAGCCACTAGAAGAGCCTTCCTCTGAGCTATATTATGCTAACTATTTTTTCTTTTTATATTTTTTTAGAACAAGGGTCCCAGTTTTTTTTATTCCCCTTTAAAGCCTTAATATGATTTCACAAAAAAGATGGTATCAAGTTCGGCCATTGAAGGATCCTTATGTTTTTCTTCTGTACTTAGCAGCAGTCGACCTCTTTGCTCGACGTATTGGTTGCTTATGACCGTTTCAAATTCCCTTTGGATGGCCTTCTCCTTAATGCCGGTAAAACAGAATAATTGCGTGTTGGTTTTGTTCGCAAGGGATACCATCGGTTTTACCACAAAGTCAGCACTAGCCTTACCAAATGGATTATCCAAGATGATAAATTTCCAAGCATTTTCCTTTGCATATCGTTTTTTGCGCAAGTGGTTAATCAAAGCGATAAACAAGGAAATCTGGGTGGCGTGTTTTTCCCCACCGCTCCACTTGCATACCTCGTCCCAGGTGTAATAATCATTTTTATTGAGCAACTCATTCCGATGCTTCAACGTTTTGATGATACAACGGGATGTTTCTGCATAGCAGTTGAGGATATCCACCATATTGACCCGCTTTTCAAACAGTTCATCCATCTCTTTTACAGGGGCATTCCGCTCATTCATTGCTACGAAGTCCTCGAGTAACCGTTGGATAAACCGGTCTATTTCCATCTTCGCGTCCTCAATGGATTTTTTATGCCAACTGATTTGGAACAGAGAAGTAATTTCTCCTTTTTCCTCAATTTGAGAACTCTTTGCAATTTCCATAATGTTTTTATAAACCGTTACGGCCCGGTCATACATCTGTTCCACCAATTCTCCGCTCCGCTGATCCAATTCAGCTTTTTGCAGTTCAATGCCTGCTTCTAACTCTTGAACATAGTTCATTAGATTTTCAAAGGTGCGGATGATTTCTTGATAATCTTCAATGGAACTGTCGAGTATTTTGGACAAATCAAAGGTTAACTGTAACAACTGGGTATTGTTGGTTTCACGGACATCTTCTTTGAGTTCGTCGATTTTTTTCAGTAATTCCGTTCTCTTAAGCTCCATTCCTGACTTGTGAACACCCATATCATCCCGAATGGTTCTGACATCCTGAATCGGTTTCTCCCGATTCCAATGTTCTTCCTCCAATAAATTTTGGGAGGCAGAAGCAATCAGCATATCCTTCGTCGTCTCCAAATCCTCAATTGCAGTCCGGTTACCGGATTGTTCCTTCAGTAATGCCGACTGCCGAGCCATAGACCGACCTTCGTTTGATTCGGCAACAGCCAACTCGCTTTCATACAATTCTTTCTCCGCTTTAGCATCCGTTCCGTATGGGTAAATACCCTTCTCCCCTAGTAGCTCCGCACGTGTACGATATTCGGTTTCTGCAATGGCGAGGTCTTTTCCTGAACCTTCCTTGAGAGACCTATCCTTTTCAAGCTGGTCATCCAACTCTGAGATGTTATATTCAATCTGCTCCAACAAGTATGGATCATATTCGAGCATCAATCTCTCCATTGATTCCACTGTAAATCCGTTTTTCTGAATGTCTTCCTTTGCCCGTTTGACCAATTCACTGTAATGGTTTTGGGTTGATTCCAGAATTTCCAGTTGTCTACTTTCTGAACTATATTGTTCTCGAAACGCTTTATACCTTTCAAGTGTATCCTTATACTCCACTTCTGTCGCAGGCGTTGTTTCCTCGGCCTCCGCTATTTCATAATCCTCCAGGTCCCTCTTTAGAAGGATGAAACTTTTTTGAAGCTGGGTAATTTTCTCTTGAACCGCTCCCCCTGCTGATTCCCATTCTTGGGAAGTTTGGTTAAGAGCATTTTTTATTCCCCCTAATTCCTCGAGTTGTTTTGTTAGCTGTTCCAATTCTTTCCGAGCAGCGGGAATGGATTGATACCTTTTTATAAAATCCGATAGCCTTATCGTTTCCCCAGTCAACTTTATTCGGAGTTGCTCTTTTTCGTTTCTTTGGGATTCAGCTTCTGAATAAGAAGTAGATTGAGCTTCTTTTTCTTTGTTGTACTCCGTTTTTTCTTCCCCTATTTTTCGGAGGGTATCTCGCAACTCTGTTACCCGACCTAAAAGGTCCTTGCGGGAATGAGGGGTATATTCCTTCCAAAAGTCTTTAAGGGTATGTTCAAACAATTGTAGTTCCTGTAATTTCCCCTTTATTTCTTTCCGTTTGAGGTCAAGATCGTCCCACTTTTGTTCCAACTCCACCAAATAGGATTCCCAGTCTTCGGCCTTTAAGCGCGTATTGAAATGATGGAAGATGTGGGCGGATTCACTTAGCTGGAAGGTAGCGTCCTTTTCCGGTTCCATTTCCATCTGTGACTTGTTTATCAAAATGACTGGGATGGTCAACTCTTCTTTATAATGGCCTAGAGTGGTTTTCACTTTCGTTAGCTGCACGTCCTCAACCAGGATAGAAAATGGAAGCAACGGGTTCTTCTTCAAGAGTTCTTTTTTCGAGGTATCATCCATAGTTGATTTTGTAATCCACTCCACTCCGAGTAGTACCTCGATGTCTCTCTGAACCAGGTAATCTTTGACTCTCTCTAACTCTTGGTGAATATGGTATCCTTTGTTTTCAATGATGGCACGGATTTGTCCTATCTCATCCATTTGAATGGATAACTGAGTCGCTTCATCATCGTACTGACTCTTCAAGCGGTCTAACCTGATTGCAATCAGATCCCTGTCCTCAAACAAGCTATTGCCTACTCGTACCGTGACATACTTATAGGTGCTATCAATTAAGAGTCTTTCTCTTTCAGAAAATTTGTCATAAGCAGCTTCCGCTTCATCCAAGTCTTTTCGCGTCAGTTTTTCTTTCGTGTTGCATTGTTCTAATAGCTGGTCAAGGTCATTGATCCGATTCCTGCACTGTTCCGCTTGTGCTTTATAAAACTCCTCTTCCTTAACAACAGCGCTTAGCTTTTCCTTTAAATGGTGGTGTGTGGTTTGTTCGTCCTCTTTCCAATCCTCAATCAATCCCTGTTTCAACCCTATAAGGTCTTTATCATAGGTTTCCACCTGATGTTGAAGAACCACCTGGCGTTTCCCCAGCTTTTCCATTTCCTGATTGGTCTCGGTCAAGATATCCTGAACTTTTTCCCGTTCCCTTTTAATTCTATATTGTTCCTCTTTCAAGTCCCGTTCCGCCTTTTGATTTTGCTGATACAAATAATAGAATTGGCGGGATAAGGTGTTTCGAATGTTTCCTAATTCCTTTTGCCGTTCTCCTCCCTCGAGCCGCGCTGCCTCCAATTCACTTGTCTTTTTGGCAAGCTTGGTTTGGTTCGTCTGATAATCCTGGTAGGATCTTGCCGCCAGCTGTTCTTTTTCCCTACGCTTTTCACTTTCCAGATTCGCCACAGTTTTAATGAACGTTTCCTCATCCAGTGCCGCTTTTTCTTTAGCTTCCTTATATTTCTTTTCAAGAAGGAACACATCATACGAACGAATTTTCCAATCCAGCTCCTCTTTCGTATCTGCCAGCCTTATTAATTCGGAGACAATACCCTCTAATTCCAAGGCATTGGCTTGGGAACTTTCCAAAAGCGTGAAATACAGTCTGGATAATAGCGTTTGGGACTCAATCAGGGATTGTTTGAGTGCATTGTAATCTTTGCAAACCTGTATAATACCGCCCGCGTTATTATTGATCACTCCATAATCCTGCAGATTTTTCCTCATTTTAGGAAGTTCCATCAAACTATCCTTATATTCGCGGAAAGATTCTTTGAAGGAATACCTTTCCTTTTCATCCGGATACAAGCTCTCCAGTACGGACGGTATTATGAGCTTTTCCAATAGCCTTTGGGTCGTATTGACCTTACCAAAGAAGTCCGTTACCCCGCCCTCCGAACTGTTGACCAATGAGATATTTTTCCATTCGGTAGAAAGGATGTTATAGGATTCCAATTCCTCTTGATAACGGGTGTTGGTGGGAGGCAGATTGACCCCTTTCGACTTTTTCAGTTTTTCTCTTAGCACGTTGTAATTGGCCACTTTACGGTCGATGATAAAAGGGAGGTCCTCTATCCGGTATGCCCCTTCAAATTCATATTCAATGATGTAATTGAAATATTGGTATTCATCCTTTGAATCTGCAGTTTTCTTCCCAGTATTTTCGAAGCAAAAGCCGGTCACAAAGGGAAAGCGCTGTTCATCGTCGTGTACCCATTCTGCCGCAATGTGAATGGTTTGGCCAACCGGAACCATTTCTTTCATACTTCTTTCACCCATCTGATGATTAGGCAAAATCAACTGGTGGATAAACTGGATGATGCTTGATTTTCCTCCGCCATTTTCTAATAAAAAGAGACTGCTCCCCCCGTACAGGTGAAAGGTCTTATCGGTGATAATCTTATTCTTGTCATCTAATCGGATATTGGACAATCGCACTTTATTGACTCTCGGCATAATCAGGCACCCTCTCATTCACTTCATTCAACAGACTTTTAATCTCATTGATCCGGCTCTCTTGATGATAATAGTGGTCGATAATGTGTTTCATTTTTTCCGTCATTACAATTTCTTGTTCTTCCTTCAACACAAGCATTTTTTCTTTCTCCAGAAAGCCGAGCGCTTTTAATAGAAAACCATAATCCATCGTCCGTGCTTTCCTCAATTCTTTGACTTTATCCGTTACTTCCGAAAGGTTGTGCCATTCATTCAGCAAATAAGGGATATTCAATTCATATCGATAAGCTAATTCCAGCTGTTCCTCTTCCGGAATTTGGCTGAATTTGCCCATCCATTCTTTGGCTTTGTTTAAAATATCGTCCACTTTCACAAAGGAACGGGTCTCACCTGTCAGCAAAAATTGGTCGCCGTAAAACTCCGATATGACAAGCATCCAGATAAACTGTGCCAAGTACAGTTCTTTATTGTCACGAAACTTCCCTTTTTCTCTGAGTTCCTCGTTGGTATAACTGAAAGCATCATTGTGTACTTCCGGAACAAAATAGAGCGTATCCTCCACTTTCACAATGATGGCCTGGTCAATCGGCAAAAACACACGTTGCAGGACTTCGCGAATATCCGGGTCTGAATACAGACGGAACAGATCGGCATCCTTCTTTTTCTTTATTTCCCCTTTGATCATTAACTGTTGGTGCAGTTGATAGGCTTTGATCAGCACATCTTCTTCATAAATCATTCCATTTCATCCTTCCGTCGTATGACATAATCCGTGATGATGGTGCCGTCCAAAAAGGTATAGGTTTTGTCGGTTTCATACATCTCAAATTCCTGTATTTCGAGCAGCCCTCGATGTTCTCTTGTCATTTCACACAATAACTGGGTTTCCCGGGTATCCCATATCAATTCCTCTTCGCTTATGAGTTCCAATTTTTTGTAATCGCTTTGATGCAAGGCAATGCTTAGCTCCAGGAACCGTTGTTGATGTTTTTCCTCCAAGTCGACATACGCCTTGAAATTGGTTTTCCTTAGACTTACTAAACCATCAGATACAAAATAAAATTCCTTATCGACCAAGGGAAGAAGTATGAATTTAAGAAGTTCTTTATCCAGTGCAAATTCTTGTTTTTCCCTCAATTCAGCGAGTTGGTTTTGTTTTTGCGCCTCTTCTTCATCTAGTTCAATGATTTCTTCCTCCAAATCTTCAGTCTTCCTCCGAATCGTTTGTGGAGCAAAAGCGAGGAGCGGATTATACGCCTTTGGCACTTTGATGGGCATTATAGGTTTTAAAATTTTCCCGATTTTTTCTTCCGTGATTTTTTTCTCAACCCAGTTTTCCAAAATCTCCTGTTCAAAATGAAAATGTCTCGAAAAGGCATTTTCTATTAATCTTTGAATGGAGTTAGTCAACATGGTAAGCAGCCTGAATTTTTTTGCGAACAACCTTTCATGTCTCGGTGCAGCATGCTGCAATAGCCTGTCTATTTCTAGAACAACATCATAGTTTTTGGTTCCCTTTTTATCCAATACACCGTTGATATAATTCATTTTGACCCGATCAACGTTTTCCTGCAGGTCGGCGATTTGTTCTCTTTCGTTTTTTGTTTGTTCATAGGATCGCTGAAGTCGTGTCTCCATTTCCTTTTGGTTAAAGGCAGATAGCACGTTTCGCTTAATCCTTTCCCCGTACTCATCCATCGCCCGGATTTGGGTGTCAATTTGGAACAACAACTCTTTCGCAATGCTTAAAACTTGTGAGTAAGCACCCTTTTCCAACTGTTGTTTAAAATATAATAAAGTAATAGAGATTTGCATCTCAGAAAAGTACTCTTTCGTTTTAAACAGTAATTCAATTCCTTTATCGGATAGGCGAAGTTTTACTTCTTTATTGGTGTGGTCGGCATAGGTCCAGTTGTCATATTCAATTAATTTAAACCGAACATATTGGATTTCTTTTTTCTGATAGTCCATATAGTCGTAGATAAAGTCTTGGCCGTTATTCCGCAGCTTTTCATCCACAATATAGTTTCTCAGTTCATTAATTTCCTCATGAGTATAGGCTTCCTGATACATCTCGTTCATTAATTGACTTAAAAACTGATTCAACTGATCGTTCGTTACATTTCCACGTTCGGTTAGCATCTTCTCTAACATAAACAGTAAGACACCAAACCCTATTTCCATTAGGTCTAAATCTTTAAACTTTGGATTTTTGCCTTGGTTTAACTCATAGACCGGCAAGAAAAGCACTAAGTTTTGGTAGCGTTCATTCATCCCTTCAAACAGTTTTTTCAATTCCATTCGAAAGCCCCCTTAACACCTCTATACTTAATGACTCTTGCGGTATATATTGATCCTCTTTCAGGTACCGTAGATAAGACTGTTGTTCCTCTTTATCAAAGTTGCTCAAAAAACGGGTAATGGCCTCCTCGTTCCATTCCTGGTCCTTCTTGACCTTGCCGTCTTTTCTCCGTTTCCACATTTCCCTGTAAAATGAGGTCATTAGATTAATTTCCCTATCACACAAAGACTGCACCCGGCAGAATATGCTGATGCCTGTTGGGTCAAAATCCCCGAAATAATAGATCGGTGTTTCCACCGGAACTTGCAATTCATCCATATAGTCTATGGAGCGGGTAATCTTGTTCCCTTCTCCGTACACCAACATAGAAAATCGAATTCCATTCCACGAATAAATCCCTTCTTTAAATAACTTTTTCAAGCTAAAAAAAGTGTCCTTGTTTTCCACGATTAAAATGGAGTTGTTTTCAGCCTGTGTTACGCTGTAGTAAAAAAAGGGTTCATACGTAAAGTAGCAGCATAAGTCCTGGTATGTGATGCCGATATTGGCTAGAATCCTTTTTCCTTTTTTGCTGAATAACAATTTTTCATCCCCAAACAATTGGTAGGACCGTTCATTTACAGACAATACCGGTACACTTTTCCTTTTATTCGTCAGGAATTGGCTAATAGCCATTAATTGACTCTTTTCCTTTTTATATTGATCCGGCCTATTTAAATAATAGGTCATTGATATACTGGTATGATAATTGGTCAACATTTCGTCTTTCAGATGGTCATTTTTTGCCTTTTGTTTTATTTTTTCATATCGATTTAGAATACGGCTATCCATTGAATAGGATTTGGATGATTTTATTGGTTTTACTTTTCCTTCATCCACAAGGTCCAGAATGATATTAGCCATTTCTTTATAAAACAGTGGTGTTCTTAACCCCTCATTTTTCAAATATAATTCGAGCTCCATTACTTCAAATCGTAGTTTTTTTAAATTTGCTATATATTGTTCGATGGTTATTTTCATCTTTGCCTTCTCCACCTTCCACATCTCCTATAATGCCTAATATGAGCATGTTTTCACAGGTAAATAACAAGCTACGGATATATAGACCTAAATATATTCCAAATTTTCACACCCGCACTACCAATTATAAACAATTGTTCTTCTGAATGCCCACATTTATCTGAGTGATTGTTTTGATAGAATAATTTATTAATAATGAAATCTATGATGAATATGGGATAGTAATGCAAGATGCTAGTCGTACTTCAACTATCTATATCATTTATTGTCCTTGGTGTGGTACTAAGTGAAATAGCTCGAAAAGGAGATTATGGTTGGAGTCTCTAGAAAAATTAGGGTATAGTAATCCGTTTAGGCAAAATATACCTAAAAACATATGTCTGGTGAGTTGTACAAGGATAAAAGTATATTATATAAATAATTTTTATGATTTAATGGTTTTTAACTTAACTATTGAACTCCTAACAGTATTTCAAGTTTGGGGGCGATGTTTATAGAGAACATCACCCTAACGCTAACGGGTGCTTTAACACTATAAAAAATAAAATTAAAAAGCCTAAAATATGCAAGTTTTTATAAAAACTAGCATATTTTGGCTTTTCTGACTTCAAAATAGGTACTTCTATTTTCTGCATTTTTCATTTGCCAATTACATACCTTATTAAGCAAAGATATTAAAAAATATATTCCTGTAGGAACGGATTTGAAACTTTTTTTTCATCAGTAACAAATGTGACACTGTACCTTGCTCTTGTTAATGCAACATAAAATCCAGCCTTAGTTTTACTTACAGCTTCCACATTTCCCGTTTTTAAATATTTATTGATAGGTCCGTTGCATAATATGAGTACCCGGTCAAATGTTAACCCTTTTGATTTTCCAAAATTTAAGGCATGAAGATTACCTGGTATTTTTGTCACTTTATTATAACGAAGGATTTTTGGTGAATACATCTCTACATAACTTTGAACATCTTTTGTACGGATAAAAAACAAACCATCATGTCCAGTAACGTTATCATTCAAAGAAATTGTTTTCGGCATATCCGGATAGAGTGAATCAGCCATGTCACAAATAAGTTGATTGCTTCTTCGACATTCTTGCCTATATTCTATCAGACATAATTCTTCTAACTCCCAATTTTTGAATAACTCAAAAATGTGTTCACCTTTAAATTTTTTATTTTTTCTTGCGTTATTAGTGAAATATGTTGCTTGACGATTATCTCCAACCATTATTGTTTTTATGTTGGAGGTAAGCAATAAATACAGTAAATCCAAATCTGGACCTGCAAGATCTTGAATTTCGTCTATCATTATAATATCGTATAATCCTTCTAATCTACTAATAACAGCACCTTTTGATTCCTTATTAACACGACAAATAAAGTCACAAATCTTATCAGTGTAGATACGGTTTCCTGATTTAAAATAGTATCTTTCAATATCGCTTTTTGCAATCCATTGGGAAGATTGACCAGAAACAAATTCAATATTTTCGATTCTTTTTTTGTCATATAATACATTTTGATAGGGTCTGACACACTCATGCAATAAGAATGAAAACCAGGTTTGAATCTTTACATTGGTGGGAATATAGCCTAATTCCTGAAAGAATTTCTTTCTAATTTCCTCCGAATTATCGATTGTAAAAGTTGTAATTAAAATACGTTCTTTCCCATTCATAATAGCTGTTTTTACTAATTCGGTTGTTTTTCCAGACCCAGCTGCAGCAATAATTATTTTATTATTTAATTGCATCTTGTATATACTCCGGTATTTTAAGGTCTTCGTTTGTATCGAAAAGCATCATTGCACAGTCGCTCTTATTTTTTTCCATGTATTTCATCATTTCGGATTTACTTTTTTTCTTTGTTCCAAAGATTCTATTTAATAAATCCAGGTCATTATATAGACATATTTGGGGTTCTAATGTTGGATAATCAGTGTTCTTACCATAACAAATCTTAATAGTTGGATGGTCATCTAAATATGTTTTATATTTCTTATTAATGTTTTGCTCAATATCTCCATCATTGTCTGTAACTACCACCACATTTTTTCCTAGCATGTCAGCAATTTCAAGAAATCTTTTAAACGAAAGTCCTCTCACGGTTATGACATCAATTCCATGTTCAATCGGCAAACATTTATGCTTAAGTAAATAGGCTTTTTGAACAATTAATTCATCTGATGGACCCTCGACTAAAATAGCTCTTTTTGACAATAAAAGTCTTAACGTATCATAACCTGGAAGTTTTTTAAAATATTCGTATGTATCTTCATTCAACTCTTTTAAATTCATATGTTTTTGTTCATTTAATAAAATCACTTTATCCAATCCTAGCTTATTTAGAACATAAGTGCTGTGGGTCGTAACCAATATTTGTTTTCCTTCACACTTTTTATTTATTTCACTTATTAATTTGCTCATGTTAGTAAAGGACAAGTGGTTTTCCGGTTCTTCGATTAGTATAATTTGAGCTTCTTTTGCCCGTGTTTCTAGTGCAAGTTTCAACTTAACAGCATTTTGTTCCCCTTTACCAATTAAGTCAAAAGGAATATCATCCAAATATGCTGTTAAATTTGATTCCCAGCCATTCTTCTGTGAAATATCTAATGAAACCTTTAGTTCTTTGTCCGATATTTCTCCTGTTTTAAGTGAAAGGTTTTCATTTAAATCCAAAATTGATGGTATTTCCGAGAACCTTTCTTTTAAGCTCCTATAGTTTAATGTTAGAGCAACTCGGTCTTTTAGTTCTAGCGTATCGCCAATTACATTTGATACATATCTTGTAGCACCATACATTGCACTGCTTTTCGTTGTATCAATTAATAAACATTTAACCGGAACACTTCTTGATGTGATCTGATTATATGCGAATGAAAACCAATTTACTTTGTAATACTCGACCGGGACGGTTTTAATTTGTTCCGAATCCTTTATGTATTGTTTGTATTCCTCTGCATATTCTTCATCAAACTCAATGGAAAGGCTAATACCACAATAATCTTCTCTTCGTGAATTATTTGTTCCTTTTAAATTAATGGTTTGTTCTGTTTCCTTTAAATAGACTTCAATTAATATCTTTGGTGGTTCAGCGTTCTGACGATTAATTATTCTTGAAATATAATCAGCTACTGCTGCATGATTAAAAATATATGGATTTAATTCATTGTAAATACTTTTACCATTCAGATTGCCACTCATTGCTAGATTAATAGCTTCAAGTATAGTTGATTTACCCTGTTCATTGTTTCCGACAATAATGTTCATAGATTCATTAAGTGGCATAAACAGTTCTTGGATTGATTTGAAATTTTTAATTAAGATTTTTTCTATCAATTGCTACACCCCATTAATTTATTAATACCATTTAGTAATCCCACTTTATATTTAGAAGATTGTTCCAATTAGTAATTATACATTATTTTACTAACTTATCAGATTTTGTTGAAAAATTTAAGAAAAATGACACCAATAAAATTTTTGAATTGTAAGATTAAAAAAATTAATAGAATTGGTTATAAAAGAAAATCATGAAAAAGGGGATAGCACATGAAGTTTTCGAATGCTTTTATAGAAATGGATACATATATTCGAACAAATTTACATTCAATCTCATGTAAAGAAATTTTCAAATCAAAAAGACTTTTACAGCATTGTTGAAACATTAAGTGGAAGTACAGCGAACCTAACGGGTATTACAGAATTACTAGTTTTTAGATTTCTTTATCATGCCCTAGGGATGACCTCAAGAGTAGAAAATAAATCAGTACGTGATATTAACAATTCATTATTTATTGGAAAAAGTATACAGGAATTAACGGAAAAATCCAAGAGCCAGATATTGTAATTGAGCAAAATAACGTAATCCAGTATCTTTTCTCAATTAAAAATCTAATGAGCACTGTAAACCCTACAAATAATGAAAGAGAAAGTTCTTTAGTCCGAGATCTAATCAAAATAAATGGAGTTTGTACCACAGCCATTCAAGATATTTTTAGAATTAATAATATTAGGCATGGAGCAAACAGTAATTTTAGATCTATAACGGTTATTTATTCCGAAGTACCTAAAAGGCACCAGAAAGCGATTGACTTAATTCATGATAATTTCACTTGGCACAGTTTTTTAATACTTGAAAACAATAATAATTTTTTCCTTGACGAACTAAATGAAAAGCTGGATTTTACAATCTGCAGATAATCAAAATGTCATTCAGGGTTTTTTACTGAAAGATAAGAAAAGTGAAGTTTTCCGCTTAATTCAACAATAATGACATGTTGTTAACAATAAATAAAGAAAAGAAGAGGAGTGGGCATCCCACTCCTTTTATTACGACATGCTTTTGTTTTTTTAACACGACAAGTATTTTTCCCCTCAGCTAAGAACTATTATGATCTTCTTATTCAACTACCATGAAAATTAACTTCTGTGAGATCCGAAAAATGTTAATACTTAAACAGACGCAGCTCATTCATCTTTTTAAAAGGGGAGAGCGGCTGATCTTTGGTGTTTATATACTTGTGTTAATGGATTAGGAAGCTCCTATTATTTTAACCGTATAGCCTAAGTTTTCTAGTCTTCGAACCGAATGGTGTACAAATGACCTTTGATAGATTAACACCTAATATCAAAGCAAGAAATACCATTACTTATAAAGTGAAAAATAGAAATTATGTTGCTAAATTTGTTCCACCAACATTTAGATTAGAACCTGTATTTGCTGAGGAATTAAGTAAAATAGATAATAATGAAGAAACTATTATAAATTCTCAAATAGATGAATTACGGAAAGAATTTCTTATTTCCAGACTTAAATATTGGGTGGATTTCGGCAAAAGACAACCAAAAGGATTGAGAAATTCAGGAGATTGGGAATAAACCTTTTGTTATTCGAAGTAAGGATGCGATTATTAAAAATCTGCCTAACCAAAAAAACAGCAGTTTCCAAGTATATTGGAGCTGCTGATTTTTAATTTTATCGGATTATAAGTTTAGAGTTGTAAATCGCGTATTTACAACGTTAAGAGTTCGTCATAATAAAAATCCCAAAACAAAAATAAAAATCTTAAACATTCTTATGCTATAATGTGGTAAAAAATCGAATATTTTGAGAGGGAAATATGCGATACAAAATTGATTTCGGCCTAGCTTTTGCAATATGTATAATAATCATGATATTAGGTCAGGTTTGGACTTATCTTGGGGAACTTCCGGAAGCATTTACTTATGGAAGTATTGTTTATAAAGTGGTTGCCACACTATTTTTCATTTTAACAAACCTATCCATCGGTACAGCAGCAGCTATCGTATTTTACTTCATGCAACAGTTTATCGAAAAAAAGAAAACCTTTGAAACATACACCGATCTTCGAGCTGATTCATATCAATTGCTTTACGTTAATATGATGATCCTTAGAGATATACACGGGTTTGAGGAATTGAAAAAAGGTCAACAAAGATATGCAGATTTTTTCTATACATTAGACGCACCTCTACTTTTCGAAGTTTATAAAAACATTCAAGAGAAAGAGTTTAAAAATAATCTTAAAGAATATTTTTAAATGCACCGAAAGAAAGATTACAAAAAATTATGGTGAGGTTTGAAAAGACAATTCAATCCTTAGAGACTAAGAAGGATAAAAGGTACTTTAAGGGTAGTAAAGACTTAATTGAATCTGTAACTGTAAGTTTTCGGGATGATGGAGATTTTGCGATAAGTTTTGAGTGGATTATAAATGCAAAAAGTGATAAAGAGAAAGCAAATTATGTAGAAGCAACGGTTGATGATTATTTGTATGTTTTACAATCAAGTATTGAACTTCATGAAGAAGTACAAGAATTTATTAATTGTATAGAAAAGAAGAAAATAATCAAATTTATGCGAATGCTTGATTAAAATAAGATTGCCCTCCAGTTAATAATCTGGAGGTTTTTTTATTTTGTTTCAATAGAGTACAGTCTATTGAGACATATTCAAAGTACCTCTAAATTAGGATTTATAATGTCTTATAAGACTTGTATCAAAATGCTTAACGTTGTAAATGCGGTTTCCTGACGCTACTCCTAAAAGAAAAAAATCTGTACTGTTGTGCAGCTAATGCTTATGCACTTCCATTTCAGGGATAGCTTTGTATCAATAGCCTTTATTCTTTTGAGATTGTGAAGTGATACACCTAAACTAAAGAAGCAGGTTCAATAATCTCTTCGAAAGAAAGATTTATGGGGAGAAAACCCCCAATACCGAAAATTATATGGTGCCATTACGAGGCGCGGTGGAACGGCGCATTTCTAGGAAAATTATTATATGTCATCTTAAAACAGCAGCCTTTTACGGCTGCTGTATTGGTTATTCATGCGTATTTTTTTAATATGTTTGAATCAAACGGAACCAACCGTATCTCTTCCGGCGGGATTCTTTTTCGTTTGAGATATGCCGGGTGCCAAGGATACCACGTCATCGGTTTCCCCCGGTCAATTTGCACCAGCCGGTCATGATGACTCTCCAGCATTCGCCGGAATTCCTCTGGCAGCAAAATCTTTGTTTTTCCTTTCACCAATCCTCCCCAACCAATCCAAACAAAGGTTTCACTGTTTTCCAATACAGTGGATATGATGTTGAAATTAAGTGAATCAAAGAGGGAGCCTTTTAAATTTTTGGGATTCCCCGTTACTCTTGGGTCAAGATTCAAAATGGCAAATCCCGATTCGTTGCGTGCCTTACAGACTTTTCGGATATAGCTGACGGTTTGATCTTTTCCATCTATGGTGGAACCGTTATACATAAGAAGTGTGAGGCTTGGGACTTCTTCCTCGTAATAATAGCGTTTCGGTTCATTTTTAGAGATGATGCTGATGCCGTGTTCTGTTTTTGTTTCGATTAAACTCCCAAGTTCGAGCAGGTGTTGTCGCATCGTTTTTTCTCCTTTCTTCTCTATTATTCCCAACTTCTGAATAAAAATAGATTAGTTTGTGTATAAAGCAAAGGACCAGCCTTTCTTACCCTTTTTATCATCATATAGAAAACGGTGGCGACAAAACGGTCCAAAAAGAGACAATCTCAGATAGATTGTCTTTTTTGCTTTAAGTATACTCAGTCATATTTCTGTAACCAACGTATGATTTTGGTACATACGTTTCGATAATTTTAATTTCCATCTATTCCTCCAAGTACGTTATCGACTATTTAGCTTTTTGTTTCAATGCAATAGCTTTTGACCGACGCTCGTTTAAATCGATAAAGTGAGTTTCACTTATGTTCCTTTCCTCTGATCGCAAACGTTCAAACGCTTCGTCAATAATGGCAATTTCATTATCATAATCTTTTAGTTTTCTATAGGTCATTGCATATGACCTATATAATGCCGGTGCATTATAGCCGTTGTAACGGGCTTTATCAAATAATTCAATAGCTCCTTCTAGGTTACCCGCCTTCCGTTCCGCTTCACCTTTTTCCCAAAAAGGGAACCCTTTGTCAAAGCCTTTATCCCAGTCGTGCAAGTTTTTGATATCTTTAAGCGGAACCCGGTTGTGGATAGGATGTACCGGTTCCTCTTTGGTTGATATATCATCCACTTCACCAAATTTCTCTTTTAAAAATTTCCAAACATCTATTAAATGATACGCAGGTATGTTTCGCCCGATTCTCTCTAATGCTTTTTCCTGGTCTATCTGATAATTCGTTACATAATCATCCCCTATAAATATCCAAGCCGTAACCGACTTTGCAAACTGGTTTTTGAGTATTTTGTTTCCGTTTGTTGATAGTAATGTTTTGGTTTCACTTAAGTATTTATCTAGATTCCCCCGATAAATAATGTCTATCTCGTCTCGCATACTTCGCGTGATAAAAACGACCCCTTTTAAATTCTCAAACGTAACTTTATCAAATGGTCGAGACTTTATTCCAAAGTAATGATAGTCAATTTCACTCGAATATAGATGCGGAGCGGTTTCAAATTTGATTTCAGGCGTATTGGGGCTGCGATTATATCCGTTATCTCTTTTAGCAAAGAGCGGGGTTATCCGATTCGTTAGTCGATCATTTGTTTCATTCAGAATCCTGGTCATTTCCTGAGTTTCTAACTCTATGGCTTGTTCCTCGGTCAACCCAGTTCCCACAAAGCGAACGTCGGTATCATATAGTTTGCGGATTTTTTCAGCTTCATAGGCTCGGTCGTGAAACTCTTTATACCGATTGCCACGGCCTTTTCCAACATAGAATATTTCGCCAGTCTTTTTGATAAACCATTCATACACATAAAAATCTGTTGTGGTGCTGCCAGTTGAAACGCCTACAGGCGATGAAGAAAAAGTGATTCCGTTGTCTTCATCAAATGAAAACCCGAAAGATAAACCACCGATAGGTTGTTTATTATTTTTTTCTCCTTCTAGTGATTCACTCATATCTTCGAATTCTTTCTGAACATCTCTCTGCTTTTCAGTATTTTTATCCCCAAATAATTTGCTTAAAATTCTCATTTCAATAGCCTCTTTCTAATTTAATAGATAAGACAACCTGTGCTCAGACTTCACTTATGGACTGATAAAAAATGAAATTATGGTCAATGATAGAGAGAGACACCCCCATATAATTGTTGATTCGTATCTTTGGATATTTTCACTCACCCGTGTCCTCACAATAGGTTGGCGGAGGGCACTCCATATTACCGTATATAGTTTCCCTCTGGTCTGAAAAAGGAACGTTGGGATCATATTCGTCCGAGTTTATTTTGTTTCTTTCTTCCTCTGGCAATTCAAAAGATGCATCTGTTGATTCATAGCCTATTTTTGTATACAATTCTTGTCTGGCCAGACCAATGTCATTTTCCAAAATAACATTAAGCTGCGCAACAAAATTATTGCTCATTGGAGTTTGAACCTTTTGCAAAGCCAAGTGAAGTTTATCAGCTTTTAGCAAAGTATCATTAAAATCCTGAATCAAAGCCTGATCCTCTGGTACTTTCAAATTTCTAACCACTTGCAATCTTTGAAAAATGTCATTTAGCCGGTTTTGTGTATCAGCTATATCCGTTTGTTTTACCCCCGTCAGACCATTTAATAATACGTACTTTTCGTACATTTTCACTTGCTCCTCGGCTAATAGGGCCACTCCATTCAAATGAGTATTCACCGTTTCCTTGAATATGTTCTTTTCTTCCTCCGTTACTGCCTTTGTGGGTTCAACAGCCTGTTCCTGTTGTTTTGGAACCTTCTCTGTTTGTTTTTCTTGGGCCTCACTGTTTTCGGATGTAACCGTTGCCTTTCTTCCTTCAGATTTGTCTTCCCCGGATAAAGAAGGTGTACATCCCGCCAAAATAAGAATTAAACTTATAATGAAAGCGTATTTCTTCATATGCTCTCCACCTTCATACTTCTTTTATTTCATATTTTATTATAAATTAAATTTCCTAAATTTCCCTCCAATTAATTATCGAACAACCAATTATCTTAAATGGTTCACCGCTAAACTACCAGGTAAATCGGCAATTGCCACAAAATACTTAAAAGAAGAAAATTGGTACACTGTAATACCTGTTGGTGGGGATATTCCTTTTAATACTGATGAAGAAAAGCAGAAAATTGCGGAAAAATATGAGAAGGCTTATAAAGAAGAAATACCCTTCAAAATCAATTCAGTTTAGTATTTGAAAAACGCTTGATAATTCAAGCGTTTTTCTTGTCATTTAAATGGGTAATGTGTACGTCTTTGGATCACTTTGAAAAGATTCATCGGATATAATTCTTATAAAGTATCAGAGCATGTGAAGGAAAATGAAAACAGTTGCTTAAGCAAAAAATTGCTCAAAACGGACGTTTTTTGTGATTCCCATTATTGGAGCGACTAACACATGCAGAAGGTTGCTTAGCGTTATATCGTACTCTCAACTGGGCTTAACTAAGTCTTAATTTGATGGACATGTGGTTGCTGCCTAGTAATCGAAAATTCCTAAACCCTAATTCCTTATTACAGATACCTTTACCAATATCTGAAACATCATCACAAAAATAAGCGTTAATTCTAAAATAAGCGTTAATCCTTCTTGGATCAACGCCATGTTAATTAATAAATTTCCAGCAAAACTTGCCTTCTGTATGTTCAATTTCGTTATTTGATTTCGTTCAAATGTTCTTCCAGACGATTCCAAGTATCTGTAATGCCTTGCAGCATACCCATTTCCATTACGGACTGGAGCGCCTCTGCGGAAACATATTCTCCACGGTTAATTAATTTTGTTTTGCCGTCCACATCCACAAATTCCAGTGTCACTTCAGTAGATGGCATTTCCTCGTTAATAGTCCCTTCAGCATCGGAAAAGTAGTCAGTATAGCTGATGCTCTCCGGCTCGCTAATTTCCTTGTATATCCCCTTGCCCCAAGATTCCATGCCATAGAATTGTCCCTGATTCCGATCAACACACTTCATACAATAATGCCATACTCCACCAGGTCTGAAGTCAACGCTGCAAACTGGGAGCTCCCAGCCTCTCGGACCCCACCAATGTTTCAGGTGTTCCGGCTCTTTAAACATTTTAAAGACAAGCTCGCGCGGTGCATCGAATACGCGCTCCAATACCAGCACTCGTTCATCTTCAACTCTTGAAAGCATTGCATTATTTGACATTGTTACTCCTCCATCAGAAACTGTATTTGTAAAACCGTCTGTAACTCATGAAACAGATCTTGTTGAGCTTACTCCATATTTATGCCATCAATTCAAAGGTTTTTTGCCCTGCAATACGTTAAGGTAATCATCCAGCCTATCCATTCGGCTTTCCCATAATCGGCGGTAGGAGTCAAGCCACCTATCCAGTTCTTGAAAAGGTTCGGGTCTAATCCTATAAATCCGGCGGTTAGCGATCGGCTGAACCTCTACGAGACCAGCGTCACAAAGAACACGCAGATGCTTGGAGGTTTGAGGCTGGTTTAAATCAAGCTTTTTTGCAATATCCCCCACCGGAAGTGCTCCTTCCAGCAGCAGGTCAATGATATCCAGGCGGTTGGGCTCAGCCAGGGCACTGAAAATTTGCCCGTTCATGTTGAATCATCTCCCAGCGTTATTGTGTTCACTTTTTCCATTTCTATTGTCGATCCCACCCCCCGCTTCCTTATAGTAACTTTCTTTAATAACAATATACACCATCCGGAATATTCCTGTAAAGGAATATTATAAATAATTATAAAAATAGGCTATATGGACCTATAAAGGCCTTCTTCATAAGCAAAAAATTCAATCAGCAAAGCAGGATTATAGTCTTGAATATTTTTTCCAAGAATAGTATTAATAGACATCTTAAACGATATTTATGTATTACCTGAATAATTAGGAGGGATTTTTTCTGAAAGCAATCGTATATCAAAAATATGGTTCTCCAGATAATCTTAGATTTACAGATATAGATAAACCAGTTCCCAAGGATCATGAGGTACTCGTCAAGGTACACGCAGCATCTGTGAATTACGGGAATCTTGTACTTTTAAAAGGAAAACCATACCTGGTCCGCTTTGCCTACGGTCTTCTAAAACCAAAGCACACGATACCAGGAGGTGACATAGCCGGTCAGGTGGAAGCAGTGGGCAAAGAAGTCACACAGTTTCAGCCAGGCGATAATGTGTACGGAGACCTATCCGGCTCCGGCTGGGGCGGTTATGCTGAATATGTATCTGTCCCTGAAAAGGCCCTTGCATTAAAACCAGCCAATATTTCCTTCGAGGAAGCAGCCGCAGTGCCTATGGCGGGAGTCACAGCTTTACAGGCCTTAAGGGATAAAGGAAACATTCAAGTAGGACAAAAGGTCTTGATTTATGGTGCCTCAGGCGGTGTGGGAACTTTCGCCGTACAAATTGCCAAATCATTTGGTACTGAGGTTACCGGCGTGTGCAGTACAAGAAATTTAGACATTTTGCATGCTATTGGAGCGGACCATGCCATCGATTATAAGAAGGAGGATTTCACCAAAAGGACAGAGAAGTATGACCTGATTCTGGCTGTTAACGGGTATCAGCCGATTTCAGTTTATAAGCGGGCTTTAAGATCCAATGGAATTTATGTGCTTGCCGGAGGTTCAGGAGCACAATTTACACAGGCAATGGTCATGGGCCCGTGGATTTCTTTAACAGGAAATAAAAAAATGAGCAACATGCTGCAGAGGCAAAATCAGAAAGACCTGATTTATATGAAAGAACTTCTTGAAGCCGGCAAAGTAAAGACGGTCATTGATCGATCTTTTAAATTAAGTGAAGTGGACAAAGCTTTCAGATACTTTGAAGAAGGTCACACTCAAGGAAAGGTGATCATTAAAATCTCAGATGCTTATTAACGGATAAATCCCATTATAATATTGAGCAGACTCTAGCAGATCTATTTTACAATTTTGATGATTTTCGAGGGTATAGAATTAATAGCTTATTTTAATGAAAGCATCATTCATCAGTATGGATGGACACTTGCCTATTCCTTTCTTTTTAACCTTATGACTTTTTCATTGCTGCCCATCCATAAATGGAAGCCATGGGCTGCCTGGGTTTTAGCATTTATAAGCATTCTTCTTCTATGGATAATCTTTGATCCCCCGCTTCCTCAGTAAATGAATCAGCTCCGCTGCCCAGACATATAGGAAGCGGGTCCAAATTAAAAGGATGGCGGAGTCACAGAGAAAAGAATAGCAGCTTTTTCATCAAAGTTATTTTCCCACTTATGTTTCATATAAGCTGGTATTTTGACACTGTCACCAGCTTCTAATATATATTCTGCTTCATTCAGATACACCTTAATTTTCCCTTCCAATACATAAGCAACCTCTTCCCCTTTATGCTCCAATAGCTTCTCCGACGAGGAGGTGTCCGGAGGGATATTCATGATCGCTGTTGCCAGTGTACCGGTAAAATCAGGCGACAATAATTCATAGGAAAGGTTTTCAACAATCATATGTTTACGTTCATTGAATCGCACGACTAAATCTTCTGTTTTCGTCTCTTCGAGTAAAAAACTAAAGGTCGGAACATCAAGGGCTTTGGCTAAAACCTTCAGGGTCTGTATCGAAGGATTCGCTATTCCCCGTTCAATCTGGCTTAACATGGAAGGTGTAATTTCAGCTATTTTGGCTAATTCTCTGCTGCTATAGCCCTTCTCCTTCCTGAATTTCTCCACTTTTTTGCCAATATCAATATTTTCCATAACCCCGCTCCTTAAATTTTTTAAAATATTTGAACAAAATATCATCATCTTGTGTTAAATTAAATTTAACATTTGTTAAATTATATTTTAACACATCAGCAAGGAGTGAAGAAAATGAATGATTTCTTTACGTTTTTGGTTCTTTCATTGTTTGTGGTAATGAGTCCCGGAATCGATACAGCTCTTATTACAAAAAGGACGATTGCAGACGGAAGAGCAGATGGCTATAAAATGGGACTTGGAATTACTGTCGGTTCTTTAGTGCATACCTTTGCGGCTGCTTTCGGTCTATCAGCCATCTTAATGCAGTCTGCTGCAGCATTTGAAATCATAAAATATGCAGGTGCTGTCTATTTGATCTATCTCGGGTTAACTTCGTTCATCTCGATGAAAAAGAAGATAGATACTGGTATAGAAACTGAAGTTAAATCAAATATGAAAAAGTCTGCTTTTAAACAGGGACTCCTTTCAAATGTGCTCAATCCCAAGGTTGCGATGTTTTTCTTAACCTTTCTGCCGCAATTTGTGAAGACAGGCGAAAACGCATCACAACAGCTGATCATCATGGGAATTATATACACACTGCTGAGCATATCCTGGTTTTTCATATACGTATACTTCATAAATTACATGCGGGAATGGCTTATGTCCCCGAAAGTTCAAAGGGTTATGGATAAAGCAACAGGGCTTGTGCTAATTGGATTTGGATTAAAGTTAGCCTTGGATAAACAGCATTAAACCATTGGGTAAATCCAATGGTTTTTTCTTTTTGATCCCAAAATAATTTGTTCTTGTCACATAAATACTGTATGATACATAGTATAAACCATATAGTGTATGACATATAGTATATCAAGCGAGGTGATTGAATGAGTACGCTGCTGAATTCGTTAACAACAGAACTTCGGAGAGGAACATTGACACTCGCGGTGTTGAGCCAGCTGCGGACACCGCAATACGGGTATTCGCTGGTTCAATTATTGGAGGACTCCGGCATAAATATTGATCAGAGCACGTTATATCCATTGCTGCGGCGTCTGGAAAAACAGGAGCTTGTGACAAGCAGCTGGGATCATACCGAAAGCCGGCCGCGCAAGTATTATGTTTTGAGCGAACTGGGACTGGAGACTTTTCTAAAGCTAAGAGAGGAATGGATCAAGAATTCGAAACAGCTATTCGGGCTGTTGAAAGGGGATGAGGAAGATGAATTTAATTGAGGTATATATACAGGAAGTGACCAGGAGGCTGCCTGAAAAGAGCCGTGCGGATATCGCACTCGAGCTGCAGTCTACGATTGGGGATATGCTTCCGGATGATTACAATGAGGAGGATGTTAAGGAGGTCCTCGGTAAAGTGGGAAGCCCTGCCGCTTTAGCGGCCGGATACCGGGATCAGCCGATGCATCTCATCGGGCCGCGCTATTTTGATGTTTATGTGTCATTATTAAAAATGATCCTGCCGATTGCCGCAGCGATTGCATTGATTTCCGTTGCTGCCGAGTTCATTTTTGACTTTAACCGCGATGATACCATCATCAATGCGGTGCTCGGTTTCATGGGATATGGGATTTGGAGACTGATTGAAGTGGCTGTTCAGGTATTTTTCTGGCTGACGATTGTATTCGCCGTTATTGAGAGGATGGATAAAGGAAAAGAGCAGCATCCTTTATCTCCAAGCTTAAAACCATGGACAACGGAAGACTTGAAAAGCATCACCTATATTCCGAAGAAGAAAGCCATTTCCAAGTTCGAGGTTTTCGGAAGCTTAATGTGGACAGCAATTTGGGCAACCCTTTACTTTTATGCAGACCGGCTAATGGGTGTCTATAGAGGCGGCGGTGAAGGACTGGAGTTTCAGATTGCCGCAGTCAACCAGGACGTTCTGCTCGGATACTGGCCTATCGTTGTGGTCATCATTGCGCTCGAAGTGGCATTGGCACTCTACAAATTAATCATTGGCCAATGGACGAAAAGGATGGCGATCTTCAACACCGTCCTTGAATTGTTCGCCACCATCGTATTCATCTTTATTCTACTGAACCCGAATTTGCTCCAGCAGGAATTTACAGCATACATGACCGATTTATTCTCGATTTCAGCCGCACAATTTAAAAACTGGATGCTTGGCGGCATCATGATTGTATTTATCTTTTATGCAGGAATGAGTATATATGATGGGATTCGTAAATCCAGAATACAATAAAGTGATGTCCACAATCATAATGCCTGTTCTCAAAAAAATAGAGAACAGGCATAATTAAATAGATTATAGAATTTTGACATTATCAGAAGAATATGATTCTGGCCGGCTGCTAATCTCGGTAAAGTGATCAGGTGCTACTTTTGCTTTGATTTTCATTGCAATGACATAAACAAGTGCAGAAGCAATTATTGACTGGACAGCTGGGAGGCCAAAAGAATGTACATATTGAGTATAATAGCCAACCAAAGTTCCTACTGCCAATGCAATGGTCGCCATCCAATTCCATCCTTTATTGTCGGTCCATTGCTGTTTTCTGATAAAAAAGAAATCTGCCATCATAACACCGCCAATGGCTGGATAAATTAAAGCCGTCATATAAAGAAAATCCATAAAATAATCCAGTATGCCTACTAAAGCAATGACAATGGAAATGATCGTACCAGCCAAAGTCAGCAATGCTCTCCCTTTATTGGAGTTAACATTCAGCATATTAGCCAACGCCAGACCCATACTATAGTTATTTACTAATTGACTAGTCCAAGTCGCTAACCATAAGATGAGGAATCCCCATACCGGAAATCCTAAGTTCATCATGACATTTACAATATCGGCATCGCCAACCCCAATGGACATGATGGCGCCAACATAAAAAAGCGGGAAACCAACAGCTATTATACCCAAGGGTATTAGTACATTGTCTTTTACAGAAGGCTTTGCATAACGTGTATAATCTGAGGCAATAACCCATTGTGAAACGTTTATACCAATAACTAAACTGACGGCAGCAAGAAAACTCATTTGTGGTTCAGGGTTCCAGGATGCTATCTTTTCCCAGCCGATATTTTTTAAAGCATAGAAAATACCGCCTGCAATTAATAATAATCCAGCTGGGACAGCTAAATAATCTGTCCACTTCATGGATGAGTATCCAATAATGGATGGAAGTGCAAATAGAAGGCCAGCAATGATTGTTACAATGGCCCAAAGGAACCACTCAGTCTTATAATCTATTCCAAACATCGCTGCTATTGCATTTCCTGCAACAGCTGTCTGGAGCGCCCACCACCCCATTGAAACGATGAATATAGTCAAGCCTACAATAAATCTTGCCTGATTTGAACCAAAGCTTGTTCTGGCAATTACTGACGATGAGCGTCCAGTTTTTGCACCGATGTATCCTGAAAGAGCATTACCGATCCATTGGAAAATAAACAAAGCTGCTGCCAAGATCCAGAATAGCTTTCCGAGACCAAAGCTTGCTGTCAATGTTGCACCTACCATTAAAACCGGAATTGTAAATTCAAGTCCCCCAAAAATGATTGCAGGTGATATCCAGTGCTGCCTTTCATTTATTGGCACGGAAGCGAGAGCTTCATCTTTTCCTCCGCTTTTCCTTAAAGACACATCCTCCATCCCTGTCCAACTCCTTTTTATTTTATATCGGAATATTCTGTAAAATCTTCTTATAATAAAGACCTTGCCCATGCAAGGTCTTTATGGTGAAAGTTGTTAACCAACCAATACCCACACAATTTCACAATCCTCATCACTGTCATTGTAGGCAATATGTTCTTGCCCTGCAGGAATAAAGGTTGCATCTCCGCTTGAAACCCGATAAGTTCTTCCCTTCGTTTCTGTTACAATTGAACCTTTTACTATAATCGAATATTCATTTTCTTTATGATTAGAAACTCCTGTTAAAGGGACTCGCTTTCCTGGTGGAATGACAACCGTACCAACTTTCAAGTCTCCAGTTAATGCTTTTTGTGAGAATACTGTTTTAAGAGGAACTGCGGCATTCGAATCAGTCTGGATATTCTCTATATTTAGTACATCCACTTTACTCACCTCTATTCTGGCGTTCTTCTGTTAAACCTTCGACTTCATATGTTTTATCATTTACTATTACCCCAAAGTCAGCTTCTGCCTGCGCTGCAGTGATATAACCATTCCTTACATCATCGGCTACCTTTTCTGCAGGGCGGCTAAAAGGATCTCCATAGCCTCCGCCTGTGGCAGTCACCAATTTAACCACATCGCCCTTGTTCAACGGGTACCTAGGATAGATGCCAAATGGGCCATCGACTTCACCATTTGCTTTTTCAATATAAACTTTGTTAGCTGAACCTTCCTTGCCCTCATTCATTCCCCATGGAACAAACTTATTTCGTCCAAATGTTACAGAAACCATTTGATTGTCAGTTAAGGCTTTATATGAACGAATAACACCTGAACCGCCAATATACTCTCCTGCTCCTGCTCCATCCGTATGCAAGCTGTACTCATCAACCATAATTCCATACCTTGTTTCAGCCACTTCAACTGGGACATTATATGTTTCACCATCACCAATGCAGAATTGCCCTCTTGCACCATCCTGACCTTCAGATGCACCCCAGCCGCCAACAGAAGGCTCAACAATTAAAAATGGTTCATCTGTATCCTGATGCAATCCTGATAATACAACCGAACAAACAGATAAAAGGTGACCGGCATTTAGCCTATGAGGAATAACTGGAGCAAGAGCTTTCCATATCAAATCTGCTCCTGCAAGCATGCTCTCCCAATAGATTGAAACAGGAGCTGGCCGTTCTGCTGAAAGAACTGAACCTTTATCCGTAATAACCTCCAATGGACGAAACACTCCATCGTTCGCATCTTGCGATGGGTTCGTAATGGCAAGGAAAATAGTTCTTACTGCCGAGACAAGTGCAGTATAAGAACAGTTAACAGGTCCTGGAACCTGAGGATGGCTGCCTCTAAAATCAGCAACAAATTTATCATCAGAGATGGTTACTTTAACTTTGATCTTGAATGGCCCATTTCCAAAACCGTCATCATCAATAAACCCTTCTGCATTAAAAGTGCCTTTTGGCAGTTTGGTTAATTCCTGACGGGCAAGCTGTTCTCCGTGGTCAAGCAGATAATCAACTGATGACAAAAATAATTGCTTCCCATGCTTTTCACATAATTCCTTAACACGTTTTTCACCTGTTTTAAGGGCAGCAACCTGAGCCCACATATCCCCCAGTGACAATTCCGGGAATCGGACATTGGCTTCGATGATATCGACAATAGCCTGATTGATTTCACCTTCATTGAAGAGCTTTACACTTGGAAACTGCAAGCCTTCCTGAAATATATCTGTAGCATCGTTGCTGAAGGAACCTGGATCTTTTCCTCCTACTTCTGTCCAATGAGCCTTATTGGCAGAGAAAGCAACAATTTCTCCTTTATAAAATATGGGCATGACAAGTCCAACATCGGAAAGGTGGGAACCGCCTCCGCCATAAGAATCATTAATGATGATAATATCGCCCTCTTTAAGCTTTCCATTCCCGAATTTCTTGAGTGTTTGCTTTACCATATCTGAAAGCATGCCAATAAATCCTGTAACTCCATTGCCTTGTGTTAACAGCTGCCCTTTCGCATCGGTAAGCCCGCTTGCATAATCCAGGACTTCATAAATAATGGGGCTCATTGATGTTTTTGCAAGTGCAATAAACATCTCATCTCCGATGGCAACAAGCGAATCTTTTACAATCTCAAGTGTAAATGGATCTACTTTACTGCGAACAATTTGCGTCATTTATTCCACCCCTGTTTCAATGATTAAATTTCCATACTCATCTACAGTCAAGGACTGACCTGGATAAATAACCGTAGAAGCAGACTGCTCCTCTACTATGGCTGGCCCGGAAATTTGCATGCCTTTACCAAATAAACTGCGGTGATATACCTTTGTTTCAATCCAGCCTTCCTCTTCAAAATAGACCGGCCGTGTTTCTTTGTAAGCTTCCTGGATATTGCTGTTTATAGAATTTATTTTTTTCATTTTAGGCTTTAGTACCTTCCCAAATGCTGTTAAATGCAGATTAACAATTTCTGCTGGTGTTCCTTCAAGCTTAAAAGTATAGTGCTGTTCATGAAGATCACCAAAGCGCTTAACCACTTCTATCAGGGTTTCATCAGACCATTCCCCGTTCGGAACAGGAACCTTTACAGTATGCTCTTGCCCAAGATATCGGATATCTGCAAACCTCGTAAATAACACCTTTTCTTCCGATACGCCCTCTTCCTGATATTGTTTAAGTGCTTGTACTTCAATTGAATTCCATTCTTTATTTAACTCAATAGGATTAAGTTCATTTATTCTTCTAATATATGTTTGGATGTAGTCATGCCTTAAGTCAGTCATTAGCATTCCCCATGCTGAAAACACAGATGAAGCTACTGGTACAATTACTTTTTTAACACCCAGTTCTTTAGCCAAAGCAGGTGCATGCATTGATCCTCCGCCGCCAAAAGCGACCAATGAGAATTCACGGGGATTATGTCCTTTTCTTACTGATATAAGCTTTAATGCATTCAACATATTGGAGTTCGCAATTCGAATAATCCCTAATGCAGCTTCTTCAACCGTCATTTCAAAATGATCGGCAACTTTCTCTTTAATGGCAGCCTTTACTTTATCTAAATCTACTTCATAGTCGAAGTTTTTCGGAGAAAGCCTTCCTGTTACAAGGTTCGCATCGGTGGTTGTTGGTTCCGTTCCACCTTGGCCATACGCTACTGGACCAGGTAAAGCGCCTGCAGATTGAGGACCAACCTTTAAAGACCCTGCTCCATCTATCCATGCGATTGAACCGCCACCATTGCCAATTTCAACAATATCAACAACCGGAACTTTTATTGGATAACCAGCACTCCGCTCATTTTTTTCGATAAAATAATCAGTTGAAACCTTTACTTCTCCCTGATTAATCAATGAACATTTTGCTGTGGTTCCGCCAATATCAAAAGCAATGATATTTTTCTCATTCAAGATTTCACCAAGAACTGCAGCACCATAAATCCCGGCTACAGGTCCGGACTCTACCATATTAATAGGGGTTTGTTTTGCACTATTAAAGGTTGTTGTACCGCCGTTTGACTGCATTATGTAATTCTGGCTGTCAGTCTTGTTTTCTACTAATTTATTATGTAGACGGTTTACATAGGTAGCCGCAATCGGCTTAACATATGAATTAAGAACCGTAGTACTGGTCCGCTCATATTCCCGCCATTCCTTTGTCACTTCATATGATGCTGTAACGGCTGCTTCAGGCCATAGCTTTTTTATTAATTCCACTGTCTCAATTTCATGAACAGGATTAACATAAGAGTGTAAGTAGGCGACAGCAATAGCTTCTACTCTTTGTTCCTTGAAATAGTTCACAACCTCAGCCACCTGTTCCTTATTTAACGGGGACAACACCTCACCTTTATAATTCAGGCGCTCCTCTACTTCCTGGCGTAAATAACGCTCAACAAAAGGCACCGGCTTTTCGTATCGAACATTAAATAGATCCGGGCGGTTTCCTCTTGCAATTTCAAGCACATCACGGAAACCTTTGGTTGTAATTAAACCTGTCTTGACGCCTTTACGTTCAGTAAGTGCATTGATAATAACTGTTGTACCATGGATAAATGTCTTGATAGCTGTCTGATCGATCCCGCTTTTCTCAATAACATCAATTACACCCTTTTCAAAATTGGGAGGTGTGGTATGGCTTTTAGCAACACCTATTTCTCCATCCTCATTGACATAAACAAGGTCAGTGAAAGTTCCGCCAATATCTGTAGCTACACGCATGATATTCCACCTTTCATTAAATAAGATATTTATAATCAGCCAATTAAAAAATAACTGGCGTCAAAACACAGAGTAATCTTGATTCTTCATTTATAGGATTTTCCATCGTGTGCGGGTAAGTGGATGGAAAGTGAATGGAATCACCTTCCCTGACAATATATTCCTTCCCATCTACATGAAAAATAACAAATCCCTTTAATACGTAATAATATTCCTCACCTGGATGGCCAAATTGCTGTATCTGTTTTTGGTTGGGGGCCAATGTAACCAGGAGCGGTTCAAGGCTTCTGCCCGGAAATTCACCGTTTACGCGAACATAAGTAAACTCCGAGCCCTTGATATTAAACGGCTTATGCTCACTGGCCTTCACCATAAAATTCTGATTTGGTTTCTCGTCTTCGAAAAACTCAGAAATTTTAACATTTAATGCATCCGCTATTTTTTTTAAAGAGGTAATAGCTAATGAAGTTGCCCCTCTCTCTACTTGAGAAAGAAAGCTGATTGACAAATCAGTACGTTCACTTAATTCCTTTAGGGTATAGCCATGCTGAAGTCTTAAATCTTTAATTTTCTTATAAATTTCTTCCATAATGAACTCCTTTGAAGCAGAACTGAAAAATTATAGTGTGGGTGTAATTAAGTTTTAGTAATACTGTAATTAAAAAGTATAATATCATAAAATATTTAAAATTAAAAGAAAATTTAAAATAAATATTCAAGCTATTATTAATTTTATAAGGTAATGTTGTCTATTGGCTCTCATTGGTAATCTTTACCCTCCCAACTGCTAATCTGGGAACAAGAAAAAGACACACTGAATGCCAGTGTGTTTGTTTTCCTTTTTATAAATCAAATATAATCCCCATAATCGAGTAAATAATAACCGTCGAAAACAGGACTGTCATATGGACAAGTGAAAAGATAAACAGTGATTTTGCCCATTTTTCCGGATCCATCCGTTTATAGCCGTATACACTGAGTGCCAGCCAGGCAATTCCCAAAAGCAGGGCCACCAGCATAAGGCCAATGCTTAAGGAACCTAACAGAAAACTGATACCAATTAAAATGATTAAATAAATATTCGTCTGAATATACGTTCTTCTGACCCCTTTTACAACGGGCAGCATCGGAACGTTTGCCGCTTTATATTCATCATGCTTTCGAATGGCAATCGCATAGAAGTGCGGCATTTGCCAAATGACGGTGATGATAAATAGGCCAAGGATCGCAGGATGCGTGATATCCGGATGGATGGCAGCCCAGCCAATGAGCGGCGGCATCGCACCGGAAATGCTTCCGATCTCCGTATTGTAAATGGTTCTTCTCTTGCTCCACATCGTATAAGGGACCACATAAAAAAACAGCCCCAAAAACCCAAGCAAGCCCGCTAAAGGAGTCGTGAAAGCAAGAGCGAGGATTCCAAAAACAGACATAAAGGCACCAAGCCACAATACCTGCTTTGGCTTGATTTCCCCTGTGACAGTTGGTCTGCTTTGGGTCCGCTTCATAATCGAGTCGATGTCCCGGTCATATAAATTATTAAAAGCCCCGGCTGCCCCCATTACCAGGCTTGAGCCAATAAAGGCCAGTAAAATCTCAGGCAGCTTCTCCAAAAGGCCGAAGTCATAGGTATATAAGGCCAATGTTAATCCTGCAAACATCGGGATCAGGTTTGATTTAATAATCCCGGTCTTGACTGTCAGTGCGAGGATCTTTGATAAAGACCGTCCCTGCATTTTCAGGGTTGCTTCCTCTTTCATGATCGATCTATTCCCCTTTTACTAATTATCTCTCTTCTCTATCTAAAAAAATACTAATTAGATTAACAGTATACACTTATTATAACAGGTGTTGCCACTTAATGATTTCTGAAAAATCACTGTGCTGAATCCTGATTGCAAATTGAAAAGAGAACCTTGCTCAGGTGCATAGTTCTCTTTGTCCATTCTACCATTATTCACATTGTAAAGGGGCTTATAATCGTGACAGCTTTGTATCACTTTCTGGATAATCAGCCTAAAAAATAATTCCGCCGTCTCAGCCATGAATGATATCTTCAGGATTTTCAGCCGAGATGCTCCAGCCGGCTAGAAGGAAAATTAAAACACTTTTCCTCTTTATCCGGTACGGTACATGAAGGTCCGGTGCTTGTATTTTTTGGAACAAACTATAGAAGATGAAGTATTATGAAGTATTTTTGAAGAGGATTCATTGATTGTTCAGCTTATAAATCTGCCGGGAGTGTTCTGAAATTTTTTGATCATAATATGCAAGATCATGCTTAGAAGCCATGGATGTTCTGATATCGTCAATCTGTTTAATCGCTTGATCTGCTTTGGTTTCAATTACAGACAATTTTTCATTCGTTTCAGTCATTTTTACATTTGTGGCAGCAACACTATGAATTAGTTGCTGGATAAGGTCTTCATGTCTTTTTAGGTCTGCTGTCAGCCTCTTATCCATTGAGCTGATCTTTTGGTCCATGGTGTCCAGCCTTTTGCCCATAGAAATAACTTTATCATCTAATGATTCAAGCTTGTTCAAAATTATATTAAGCGTTTTTTCCAAATCTCTCACCTCCTCTTATTGATGATTATATCAGGTTTGCAGGTATTATGTCGAAATCCTGCAGAAATGCAAGGTATCAAATTTACATGAACAAAATCTGCTGCAGTACTTCATTTGGACTCCTTTCATAAACTTTTGCCGATTGGAGTTGTTCCCCCCGTAGAAGTTCACCTAATTAAAGAATTTTAGTTGCAAGGAATCCTAATAAATGTAAATAATCTAAGTAAGCCATAGAAAGAACCCCTCTTTTTTAACTAAAGCGGGGTTTGGCTTCAATTTTCCTTCTACATTTACCTTACTAGCTTTTCTATTGGTTTATTCATTCTTATCTCCCAAGGGTCCTCACATAATAATGGACCATATTTCGTTTTTACCAGCATTGTGGCTGAACCTTTTGCATACTCCAATAAAGAAAACGAACCCGCTGGTGTTTCAGCCTGAATATCTACTCTTGCAGGGCAGCTCTTCATTTCATTTACGATCTGTGCTGCAATATTAACAGGAATCGGCTTTGGAGCACGTACCACAATGTCAAGATCGCTCCCAGATGTGACAGTCTCCAATCCGGTGGCCAGTTCAAACCCCACACTTCCACCTGGCCCCCATACAATCTTATGTTTCTCCAATATCTCACTTGCTATTTTAAGAGAGAAGAATACTGGTGATTGCTTATTTTCCCAAAGAGAGATTTCAGCTAAATGTTCGGGCTTGATTTGGTGAATAAAAGCGTCAATCGGTATAAACGCACCGAATCTTTCACTCCTTGCCTTCCCCCTGATCCCTATAGCGATCTGCCCGTCGGGTGCATTTGCCCTGCGGACAACCACATATGAGGCCATGCTCAATGCTTGAATCGCCCAGTCCGGAATTGGAGAATGGCTTATGAGATGTTTTGCTTCAATCTTCAATAAATCATGTGGCTCGATCACCATTGCTCCTCCAGCATCTTTCTGACTAAAATGGAAGCGGATCTTCCTCCCTCTTTAGCAATATCCGAGGAAAGCCGGCTGCTTAAATCTCGCGGACTATTTTGGATGTCCTCGATTGCTGCCTGTATACTTCTATAGATTGCATCACGATCTGCTTCCTCTGGTGCATCAGCATTGATATCGGAAATCAGTTCATGGAGTGCTCCCAATTTTTTAAATGACCGGATATCATAGGCCATTGACGGCACTTTTTTTGTAGCTTCTTCAAGTTCTTCAATGGTTCTCTGCGTGATTCTTGCAGCTGATTTCTTGGACATCACATGTACATTGACACCTTCATCATCCAAGGCGATTAATCGGTTCGCCTGCAATCCATGGGATAAAAATGCACCTGAAATAGCCTTGCCTGGAATAAACGCAATAACTGGATGACCGGCTAATCTTGCTGTTGCATATGCATCTGCAGCTGCAGCACATGCCTGATGGATTCCCAAAAGCTCTTCACGGTACCCATAAGCCTGGCTTGGAACATCAACTACCGCTACAATTGCACGTTTTTCTTCTTTATATTTATCTTCTTCTATCGCATCACGGACATGCCTGGCGATCATCCATCCCTGCTCGAGCCCAAACTCTCCTGAACGTGCTCTTGGGAATCGGCTTGATTCATCTGGAACAACAGCAAGGAAACGAACAGGCCAGCCTCCAACTTTTACATCAGAAGTTAAAACCGAAGGAACTGATCCAACATTTTTGCTTCCGTCTGTCAAAAGGTTAAACCATCTATGCCCCCTGCTTTTGATTGTCTCAGAGTCTTGAGCCTTAATGTTATGGGATTTCTTTGACTGATAGTATTCTGAGTCTGCCCAGTAAGCCTGAACTTTCTGAGGAGTGAGCATTTCTGAAGTATTTATGGAGCTAAGAAAATCAAGATATCTTTCTACCTGTGAGCTTCTCTGCTTTTCCACACGTCCCTGCAGGATAGCAGAAAATATGGCTTCTCTGAAAGAACTGATGTCATCCTTAGCCTCTATATCCGCAAAACCGGCAGCCACCCTTTGTCTGCCTCCAATCGTATTCCAAATCAGCTGGCGATCTGTTGAATCAAACTCCTGTATCCCAGCTTCCTGCTCGATTACCTCTGGTCCATTTAATCCAAGCCGGCCTTCACGCGTGATTATTAACGTACTGCATAAACCTGCGTTAATGGACATCCCGCCAAAAGCGCCAATTTTCCCGGGAATGACTCCTATAACAGGCACGTATTCCCTTAATGCCACGATCGCTGCGCCTATTTCGGCAATGGATAAGAGGCCATAGTTGGCTTCCTGGAGTCTGACACCCCCTGTATCAAAGATAAAAATGGGATAAAACGGATTGCCGGCCTTATTTTCTTCAAGTGCCATCTCTAAAGCACCAGCTATCTTCGCACCGGAAACTTCTCCGATTCCGCCTCCCTGAAAGCTGCCTTCAATGGATACAACTACTGCCGTACGTCCATTTAGCTTTCCTTTGCCGATCACAACCCCATCATCACTTTGGGGAACAATGCCCTGCGGTTCCAGGTGAGGGGATTCAAGACCTTCGAATGGTCCCAAAAGCTCCCTGAATGTGCCTTCATCCATAAGCACTCTTGCACGCTCTCTGCCTCCGCACTCTACAAAGCTATTTTTTAATGTATCCAGCATTTCTGCCCACCTCCAATGCCTGTGAAAGCCTCAATGATACAACGCCCGGAGTTGCACCAAAATCATTGATTTTAATGTTTGCTGAAATAGCATGATTGCTAAAAAATCGTTCTAATACCTTTTCCCATATTTGATTGAAGCCTGTTGTACCAGTACGGACTGTCACATCTGCATATCCCTGGTCAGATGGCTCCATTAAAATCTCCAGGTCTCCTGATCCTACAACTCCCACATGGGCATTTGATTCAAGCATTTGAGTTGCAGGAAAACGAAAGTTCAATTTCTCCATACGGCAGCTCTCCTTCTGCTATATTTGTAAGGTTTTTAATCTCTTAAACTCGTTTTTCTCATTCTGATCCAGATAGTCCAAAAAGATAGCAGCGGCAAGCAAATCAGCGCTCCCGCCGGGTGATACATTCATGCTGCATAATGATTGATCCAATTGTTCTAATAGCTGCCACCCTTTGTCGGCAGAAACTCCTCCTGCCAATACTATTTCCTTTGCATGAGCCTTTGTGAATTCGAGGGCTTCCGCGCTTCCCCTATGCAAAATACACGTGTCATTTAACTCTGCCATCAGCGCAACAAGTACGTTTAACCTGCAAAAATTCTCCTTCAAACCTCTTTTTCTTGATTCATCAAGAACTGGCAGCGCTATCTGTCTTATATGAGGAAAACCTTGCTCGGCCTCTCCCCTTGCTCCATCCACTCCAAACCTTGCTTTAACCCGGCTGCCATTTGTTTTATCAGCAGGCAGGTTTCGATCTTCATATAGAGCAAGCTCTCCTGCCTGAACCGCTACCTCTTTGCCTGGGCTTTTCCCCAGATCCATTGCAGCACTTGAAACTAGCAGACCTAATGCCCATATCGCTCCTTTATGGGTATTTACGCCACCCGTGGCCTGGAACATATCCTGTTCACCCCGCCTGCCAATCATGGCGATCTCTTCGCGCAGCTCCTGAGAAGGGGTCCGGTTAAAGCTTGTTTCAGCTATTTCCCTGAATGTATCTTCAAGTGCAATAGCTGACCGTATCATTGTGTTTAAGGACATATCTCTATGCGAACCGGAGTTTTTCTTATCGACCAGTCCTGGTTTTGGCGTCAGCTCAGCCTCTTCTATCAGTGATTGTACTGCCAGCTTTCCAAGATATAGGCTGTAAGATTCTAAGTCTTTCATTATTTCCATTCAGCCCCTTTTACCAGCTTCTAAATTTAGCAGGCGGTTCATATAACC
This sequence comes from Cytobacillus oceanisediminis, assembly GCF_022811925.1. Lineage (NCBI taxonomy): Bacteria > Bacillati > Bacillota > Bacilli > Caryophanales > Bacillaceae > Cytobacillus > Cytobacillus oceanisediminis. The sequence goes on from NZ_CP065511.1 coordinate 3,365,006, forward strand.
CTTCCGACCATTCCACAAGCTCCTCAACATTTTTAGCAGCCAGCAGTGATCGTTTTGCATCGGTCCTTCTAATTCCGAGATCCTCCGGAAGAGCGATTAACCCTTCTCTTCTTAATTTTTCCGTCCCTTTTACATCGTGCTTCATGCCGATAGGGGTTACACCCGCAATGGCTGCGATTGCCTGCCTCCGCTCCTCCATGCTGTCCGTTTTATATAGATAGGCAATGCCCTCCTCTGTGACTATATGTGTCACATCATGCCCATAAATCATGACAGGCGCAGTTTCAAGGCCTATATCTGCTTTAGCGCCAACAGCATCCAGCGATTCAACAAATACAGGTTTATTTCCGTTTTGGAAGGTTTCAACTACCTGAACAACCAATTTTCTTCCGCGTGCAAGAGGGTCAGTATCCGTCATCATGTCAAGCCACGCTTGAGAGGAATGGCGCCTTCCTCCCGGATCATGTCCCATGTTCGGCGCTCCTCCAAAGCCGGCAAGGCGCCCCCTCGTTACGGTTGAAGAATTCCCTGCTTCGTCAATCTGCAGGCTAGAGCCTACAAATAGATCAACAGCATATTGTCCTGCAAGCTGGCAAAGTGTCCGGTTTGAGCGCAAGCTTCCATCATGGCCAGTAAAAAACACATCACGCCGGGCAGCGACGTATTTTTCCATCCCTACTTCCCCGCCAAAGCAATGGACACTCTCTACCCATCCGCTTTCAATAGCCGGGATGAGTGTAGGATGAGGATTCAAAGCCCAATGCCTGCAAATTTTCCCCTTCAAGCCTAATGATTCACCGTAGGTAGGGAGAAGCAGTTCTATCGCGGCAGTATTATAGCCTATCCCGTGATTCAGAGATTTTACTCCGTGTTTTTCATAGATTCCCCTTATGACCATCATGGCCTGCAGAATCTGAATATCTGTAATATGGCGAGGGTCACGTGTAAATAGCGGCTCAAGCTGATAAGGCTTGTCGGCAACAACAACAAAATCAATCCAAGAGCCTGGAATGTCCACCCGAGGCAATTCATCAGTCAATTCATTCACCTGGGCAATGACAATTCCGCTGCTGAAGCCTGCTGCTTCAACAAGAGTCGGAGTTTCCTCCGTATTTGGCCCTGTATATAAGTTGCCTTCTGCATCGGCTTTATCCGCAGCCACTAAAGCCACTGAAGGAATCAAGTCAATGAAGAGCCTTCCATATAACTCTACATATGTATGAATCTCGCCCATTGTCAGTTTCCCGTCTTCAAGCATTTGCGCCATCCTAAGGCTTTGCGGGCCAGCATAAGAAAAATCCACTTTGCTGGCAATGCCCCGCTCAAATATATCCAGGTGTTCAGGACGGGAAATACTGGACATGATCATGTGCAAATCGAATATTTTTTTCGGGTCAGCCTGAGCAAGAGCAGCTGAAAGGAAGGATGCCTGTTTTTGATTGTTTCCTTCCAGCACCACCCGATCTCCCGGCATAATCAGTGTTTCAAGAGCCTCGACAATTTGGCGGGTTGGAATAATTCGATTGCTGGTGATGCCCTTCATTTTCTCTAATCGTTTTTGCTTGGTTTCAAGACGTGTATTCCAGGATCGCTGTTTGGCAGCCTGCATGATAAAATCCCCTTTCTATTTAAAAATTTTATTTTAAGAACAAAATCTCTTTGCCAGGAAAAGGCAATTGTCTAACCCGTTTTCATCCACGGAAACAGAGTGGGCACCAGGCAGTGTTCTTTTATTTAAAGTGGTCAGGACATTCCCTGGGGGCATCTCGATCAAAAGCCTTGTGCCATGCTCACAAAGCAAAGAGCTGATTTCATACCAGCGGACTGGATGCGAAACATTAAAAGCGAGGTCTTCTCGAATTTGCTCAGAATCCCTTAATAGCCTTGCTGTCCGATTTGCGGCATATGGGATATAAGGGACACGGATATTGACAGAAGCAAGCTTGTCATATAAGGAATCTCCGACAGAATTCAGCAATGGACAATGTGATGGCACACTTACATTCAGAAGCTCGGCCGTCCTTGCACCACGTTGACCGGCTTGATCAAGAACCTCTTTGATGCCTGGAATGGAGCCGGAAATGGTTACTTGATCTGCTGCATTTATATTCGAGGGATATACCGGATTCTCTTCTGAAGAAATGGCTGCAGCTATTTCGTTTACAGTCCTGGCATCAAAACCAGTAATCACCCCCATCCCATAACCCGATGGAAAAGCCTGTTCCATTAGCTCTCCTCTCAGCTTTACAATCTCCAAAGCATCGGTAAAATCCATAGCCCCGCAAATAACTGCAGCTCCAAAGGCTCCGGCTGAATGACCTGCAACAAAATCCGGCATCACCCCTTCTGCTTTAAATGCTTTTGATACAGCCACTGACGCAATAAGCAAAGACAATTGAACTGAAACAGTGGACTTTAAGGCTTTGTCAGTATCAAGATCCAAGACATTTTCACCGATTCCTTCTCTTGCTTCCTGCAGAACTTCAAGAGCGGCTGGATGGTCCGGCAGGCTATGCAGCATACCAATTTTTTGGGAGCCCTGGCCGGGAAATACGAATGCAAGCTTCATTTCATTCCCTCCCGCTTGCCCATCTTTCTTTTCATGCTGGCTATTACATCCTGATTATGCCTTGTCAGCAAATCTGCTGCCTCGTCTAATTTTCCATCTTTTAAGAGGCCAATTAACATATCATGTTCACGCACTGACTTTTCGATATTCCCCTGGCTGGCAAATGAAAGACTCTGTATTCTCAACAATGGCCATCCAAGCCGGGAATACATGGTCTTAATTGTTTCACTTTTGCTCATTTCTACAAGTGCAGTATGAAAGGAGTGGTTCAGCTGCGTGTACTGATGAACATCCGTAACATCGTTCATCTTGTCTAGAAGTTCTTTCATTTTTTTCAGCCAATGCCGATCGATTCCGTTTCTGCTGATTCTATCCATAGCCATTGACTCCAGCATTATACGAATTTCAAGCAAATCATAAATTTCGTTTTCAGTATAATCCTTAACGATGGCTCCTTTTCGGGGTATCCTTTCCACAAGCCCTTCAATCGAAAGCAAGTAAATGGCCTCTCTTACTGGTGCACGGCTTGTTCCATACTCTTCAGCATAAATATGCTCAATCAATTTATCCCCAGGAACCAGCTCTCCCTTTATGATTTGTTCGGTGATATGCTCCGCTATATGATTTGATAAAGCATTTTGACTAAATTTATCTGCTTTCATGACACTGTCTCCTTCAATACAAAATGTTTGGTCGACTGTCGATTTAATTATACCTTTCCATTTTGAATAATTCAATATTTTGAGAAAATTGTAAAAATTAATTGACTTATTCTTTTCATTCGTTTTATTATGAGTTCTAGGAATACAGTCGACTGTAGATTACAAAAATGCAAACGCTTTCTTTACTTCAAACAATTTATACGACCCCTAAGTCCAGTCAGATTATTGGTCTCATTTGCCGCTCTGTTCCTTAGCCCAAAGCAAAAAATTAAAAGGAGAGATGAAATGGTTATTTACGGGGTTGCTTTGTTATCTATCTGCTTATTATCGGGTGTATTTTTCGGAGATCTTCTTGGAAATTTTCTTGGGATCGACGCAAATGTCGGCGGTGTAGGCATTGCTATGCTGATGTTAATACTTCTGGTTGAATACTTAAAGAAGAAAGATAGATTAAAGACTCCGACCCAGGAAGGGGTATCGTTCTGGAGTGCCATGTATATTCCCATCGTTATTGCCATGTCGGCACAGCAAAATGTGGTCGCTGCCCTGGATGGAGGACCTCTTGCCCTAACCGCGGGAGTAGCTGCAGTCGTCATCAGCTGGGCTGTTGTACCTCTTTTAAGCAAGGGCGGCAATGCAAACGAAACGCTGGAAAGTGAAATGACTGGAGGGGATCAGCGTGTTAGAAACATTAGGTAATGCTCTTACAGACAATGGTCTCATCGTTGCTTTTACTGTCGTAGGGCTGACAATGCTAGTTTCTTATTACCTCTCTGATAAACTAACAAAAGGAAGAATACATGGGTCAGCAATTGCCATAGCTCTTGGGTTAGTGCTCGCATATATAGGCGGAGTGGTAACTGGAGGAGAAAAAGGCCTATCAGACATCGGCATTTTCGCTGGAATCGGATTAATGGGCGGAGGCATGCTCCGTGACTTTGCCATTGTGGCAACTGCCTTTGGCGCCAATTTCAGTGAAATCAAAAAAGCTGGTATAAATGGCGTTATCTCCCTCTTCTTGGGTGTAGTCCTCTCCTTTGTGATCGGAGTAGGAATTGCCCTGGCATTTGGATATACAGACGCGGTCAGCCTTACAACGATTGGTGCCGGAACTGCAACGTACATAGTTGGGCCAGTAACAGGAACGGCGATTGGAGCCAGCTCTGAAGTGATCACTCTCAGTATAGCAGCGGGTTTAGTAAAATCTATTCTTACGATGATCGGAACTCCTTTTGTAGCAAAATACATTGGCCTTAATAACCCTCGTACGGCAATGGTATACGGAGGGGTAATGGGGACTACAAGCGGAGTAGCCGGAGGATTGGCTGCAACTGATCCAAAGCTGGTGCCTTATGGTGCGGTTACTGCAACCTTTTACACTGGACTGGGCTGTCTGATGGCACCATCTGTTTTATTTTTAATGACAAAAGCAGTGTTTGGCTAGGTGTATCAAATAATTAGGAAGTTCCTTTTTAAAAGCGGCATTGGGCCGCTTTTTCCTATTATTATCACTGTACTAAAATAGACAAATTCCCTATTTTGCGCCTGACCCTAGCTTTATCATAAAAGGAACAGGCGCTATATTCTACTACTCTTTCTTCCGTGTAATGATATAAATGCGCTTCCCTTTTTCAACCGAGTAGGTGTCCGTTGTTCTTTCCATAATAAAGCTAAAGGTGTTTACGGTGCGCTTGGTTATTCTTGATTCCAGCTTCTCTGTCCGATCATATTTGAAAGAAAGTTCCTTTTCAGCAGAATTCAGTTTAAAACAATGGCCGCCACTTACATAAACACTTGAAAGATCCTGGTCTTCAGGCATGATGGCTTCTACATGATGAAGAGCAAACCACACACATTCCTCCTGACCCGGCGAAGTATGCGGAAACCAGTACATGTCAATCTCTCCTGGAATTCGTACAGGTACAGCCTTGCACGGGCCAAGTATTGCTCTCGAGCCGCTTATGGCACCATTCAGGTCAAACCCATAATACTTAAGGCTTTCATCAAGGATCTCTATCGGTTTCATATCTACTGTAAATGTATAATTTCCTTCCAAAACCAAACTGCGGCATTCGCCTTTGTCATTAAATTCTGCTCTAATCGATTTAGTTTCGGGAATTATGATATATCTGCTGATTATAGTCGTTTCCATTATAAGTACATCCTCCTCTTAACTTAACTATTTAAAAAATGCAAATTAAGGAGTATACTAACTTAAGAGCTGGTATACTCCAACTCACCGAGACTCTCAGGCTAATGTCTGCCGGACCCGCCTGAGGGTTTTTTATGTTGTTTACATATTTCTCACCTCCTTTTTGTCTCCAGCCAATTTGAAATCTCATCTATGTTTCTTTTGCTTTTATCCAGGTAAAAGAATTCTCCTCTTACAGTTCCATTAAATCTTCGCCATTCCTGATTCCCGGTGCTCCAATCCAATCCCTTAATGCTATCCATTCTCTCAGTTAGGCTTTGTTTTTTTGCGGAAAGTGATTGATTCTCCCATTCTTTGTTTACGTATAATGCAATGGCCTGAATAAGCGGAAAGCTCGCCAGCATGGTTTCATGGTAGTATCCGATTCTATTAGGAGGATGAAAGGTAAAGAGTTTTTCAAGCCAAAGATTCACGATATCCATGTACGTTTCATCTTCAGCTCCGGCATCCTCTTTCCATTCTTCCGGTCTGCTTAAAAGCTTCCCCGCCAGAAAAGTGGCCACAAGCAAACGCAGCTGTGATAGTGAGAGGAACTTTTTATTTGCCGGCCGTATGATAGCCCTCTTTTCCGTTTCCACCCCTGCTGATATTAACTGGGCATTGGATTGGAGAATACGGTTGGTAATCCCGTTTAAGCTGTTTCTGGAATCATAGGCGATTCGCTTGGATAATGCCACTTGTTTTCCTTTTGTGTTCAAATCTATGAAAAGCTGATTCTCGTCCTCTGTGGAGAGACCTTCGAGGACCTGAATGGCTACTTCTGTCTTCTCCAATAAATATTGAAGATGATATGCATTTTTGATCTCTTCATCTTTCTCACTTTTCATGCTCATAAAAATTTGATCTTCCAGCTGGAGCAATGCCTTCATTCGGTGTGATCCATCTACGATACTTAAGCTGTCTGGAATTTCACCTCCTAAAGTCCCCTCTTTGACTGCAGCTACAAGCGGCGGCAGGTAAATTTCTCCCCCGGCTGCATTTGAGAAGATATATTTTTTAATCCGTCTGACCTGAAGCTGGTTCGTATCTCTCAGAATTAGCCTTCCATCTTTATGCATGCGGACCAGCTCTGAGACAGACAGTGTTATAAAAGACTGCCTCTTTGAAAAGATGTCATGAACGATCACGTAATAGCCCTCCCTGTTCAATCTTCTTTTTAAACTCCAATGAGGTCTGCTGAATTTTTCTTGTGGAAGAATGCCCTTTAATTTTAGAAGCGCCGGAGTCAAACAGATGCCGGAACACGGGATCATTGTGCTTCCAGCTGCACTCATATTTTAAGTTTTTTAGTTCTTGTATGGCCTCTATGTAGGATAAGTTATGCATTCTGGTCAGCTGGTTGGCACAATAAGCAAGTGCAATCTGTATCCCTGAGTAACCGCTTACAAACTTGATTCTGTTAGCGCTTTTCTTAGGGAAAATTTGCTTCCATAATCGAAAAAATTCTATTGCGATCTCTTCTGCTTCCTTCGGATTGCATCTGTAATAGGGGGGACCTTTTTTTACAGTTAAAATGCCTTCAAATAAGGCAATGATGCATTTCTTCATGGTGGCTAATGATGTAAGTGCGGAGTTGTGAATGGAAATTCTGGAAAGGCTTTGTTCAATTTCAAAAATATGTTGAAGCTGGCTTGCAACGTTTCTTGTCAGCTCAGTATATTGATCACGCTGATCATAAAGCATAATCTGCCCGATATGAGCTTCTCTTCTTTCAGTATTGATATCAGTGAAAAGCTGTCGCTCTTCAGACGCAGTCAAATCCAGGAATACCTGCATGGCAACTGGATATTCTTTCAGTTTTTCAATATATGACTGCAGCATCACTGCCTCATCAAGCAGCCCTGTTTCTTCAGCAGATTCTTTTCTTGATTTCAGATGGCTTATAGCAGAAGAAATACTTGCACTGCGATGCTGGCCATCGATGATGTAAAGCTTGCTGCCGGGAGTCAGTTCCCATCCATCTGCCGTTTCCTTAATCGCTCCTCTGGCAGAAAAAACGAATGGTGAAAAATAAAAGTCCTTGCCTCCTTCCAGCGATTGGATAATAAACTCTCTTATCTCTACCCGCCTTTTTGGATCCAGCTTTCTTTGAACTTCTTCGTCCACTTCAAAAATCGCTTCCAAAGTAGCATAGCGCAACTGTGTGGCCAGTACCTTTTTACCAAACTGAGTGCATGCCGATCCCATAATTCTGGTTAATACACCAATATTTGTCATATTCCTCACCCCGAGGTCTATTATAGGCATGTTGTCTGATTATTGTAAATTCATTTTTTCCCTTTACATTTGCGTCGTTGCTTCTTAGGCTCGATTTTGTTGACTCAGCCTGTTTTCATACTATTGACAGAGGCTTGAAGAAAAAATATAATATGTTTTTTCAAATTTCGGACTGAAAACAGGTCTATTTCTTGTGATGTATGTCACAAGGAACTCCTCGTCTCCCACTTTTCAGCCATTGTCAGAAAAGTCATGTGTAAAATAAGGAAATTTATTTTCCAAATTTGAATATTTTGTGACATGCCCAATTAGACAAATTGAGTATGAAAAGAGCCAGCAGCTGTTCCGGCTCATTTATAAATAAAAAAAAGCGTACCTTAGTTTCCAAGGCACGCCAATTTCATTAGTTTTAAGATTCTTCCTCTGTCACTTCCATGGCATCCGGATAGATGATTTGGGATTTTCCCCGTATACATGTGCCTGTTGTTTTTAAAGCAGTTAAAATCCTTTTCCAGGGAACAAAAAAAGACCTAAAATGGGAAGGATTTGCACACAAAGGTACATTCTGTCCTTAACTCATTTTAGGTCTTGCCTGCCAGTCAGCCACAACCCTGCATAATTTGATTTTTTATGATTAATCTAGACTATTTGATCCTATCTATCAAGATAAGATTTTATCTTTTTATGGCCACAGGTACATTTACATCATCAACATTAATATGTCCCCATCCGCCAGTTTCAAAGTCGACAACCTTAATGTATAACTCTTCACCAATATAATCCGAAGCATCCCAGTAAACCCTACGATAGGCTTCCCAGTTTCCGCCTGTTTCCTTTATTAACTCTTTGCCGTCTGAAGCTCTTACCAATGCAATATAAAGCCTGTCGATATTAGCTCCACCACCGATAAGAAAATCAATTTTTCCATTTCCGCCTAACACAAAGTTCTCAGATTTTAAGACTCCTGTCAGTGAATCCCCGCCTTTTTCGCCATTAAAACCCCATAAATGGTATCGTTCCGGGTCGATTCGGTCTGCTGCTTGGTTAAAAGGGCCTCCCCATCCCCAATCGTCCTTCTTGGTTACGTGTTCATTACTAAAAGCATTACCCTCTACAACAGTCCATCCTGTTAAATCCCCTGTTTGGAAATCATGGTTAGGTAATTCTGTACTTTCCGGTACAGGATTTCCGCCATCATCCGAATCTGGCCAATAGGCTGGAACCGTTTCTCCGTATGCCGAACCAAGTTCCCATACCTTCATCGATACCACTTTAGCCTTTCCGCCACTACTCCATAACTCAAGGCCCAGTGCATCGGAAAGTGTTGGATATACACGGGATGTGATGCTTTTTTCACCATTTGCATAGGCTTCAATCATCGACCGATCCAGATAAATATGAAGCTTGAGATTCTCTTTTCCTATCTTAAGCTCTCCGCCCTGTACACCTTTTTGAATATCCGGATCAAGACTTGACTTGTTTCTATCAATATTAAGTGCCTGGTTCTTAACATCATAGAATAGTAACGTTTCTTCCTTTTCATCGGATGACTTTCTAAGCTTTAGGCCCACTTGCTCAGCAGCGGCTGGTTTGATTTCCAATTGAATTTCCAACTGATCGCCTTTAACGTTCTTTAATAATGTGTTGGCTTTATCCGTTTTCATATTCTTAATCGAAACAAGTTTCTTCTTCCTTAAGGATTTTAATTCAGATATTGGTTTTATTCCTAATCCGCCTTCTGAGTTTAATGAAAGCTCAAGCGGCAGCCCGGCATTATGAGCCCAGCCAGCATCATAATGCTGCTGCTCCGTCCGGCGGTCTTGTGCAATACTAAAGAGAATAGAGCGTCCTTTTCCATCAACCATCCCGCTTGGTCCTGTAAAGTGTTCCCCGTAATCAAATTGTTTTGGGTCCGTATGGTCAGGAGCAAACTCTAGTTTTTCTTTATCCCATGTTCCAATCCAATACCATACATATTTCACATTGTGCGGACTATATCCATCGAACCATGGATTAATAAAGAAAACATATTTTTCAACACCTTTTGCATCCTTACCTAATGGCAGAAAGACTGGCAGCTCCCAAACTTGGCCCGTTTTCGGAAATTGTTCATAATTTCCAACCAGCAGCGGCTTTTTGTATTCCCAATTTTTCAGGTCTTTAGAGGTATAAAGAAGTGCAGTTCCCCCTGCTCCTTTAATACCTGATCCAACGAGCTGGTACCATATATCTCCATCTTTCCAAACATATGGATCACGGAATTGGCCGTACCATACCTCGCCTTCTTCTGCCGGCAGATTTGGTTCTTGTACAGTAACTGGCTTGTCATACATCAGCCATTCTTTCAATTCCGGGTCTTCAGGATCCTTACTAGTCGCAAGACCTGTCATTTGATTCGGAAACTTCTTATCATCCCCAGCTGTAAAAAGCAATACTGGATTTCCTTCAGCATCAACCGCTGATCCCCCAGACCAAACACCATCTGGGGCAATGGAATTTCCATCAGGTGACAGTGCTATTGGAGCATCCTCCCAATGGACCATATCATCACTTACAGCATGCCCCCAATGAATTTGATGCCAATATGGCCCTTGAGGATTATTTTGATAGAATAGATGATATTTCCCATTATAGTAGAACGGCGCATGAGGCTCGTTCATCCAATGCTCTGGTGCAATGAAGTGATATTGCGGGCGGTACCGGTCCCCATCATACCTGCTCCGATTCGGAGCTAAATCAGGTATTGGAAGTTGATGACTCTCAAAATTACGTAAAAAGGAGTCATAATTTTCTTTAACTTTTTCTCCTGACAAAGGATGGTTATACATCTTTACTTCGTCAATCATTCCGTTAAACATATTGGCCGTGAAAGCTCCGTTTATTATGGCAGCACTATTATGTTTTCCGATTAATAAGTCATTTGATGATGGGGTGATCGCCCCTTTTGGTGTGGCCGTCTCCCCGACCAATTCGCCATTTAAAAAGAGCTTCATTTTTTGCTCAGCCTTATCAAAGGTGGCAACAATATACGACCATTTATTTCTTTCAAGAGGTTTGTTTTCGGCGCTCCAAACTTCCTTCCATTCACCATTAATACTTGCCTGGAACGACCATTTCCCATGTCGTCCCATTCCAAGAATATAGCCTTCACTTGCGGATTTATTGTGTTGATTAACGATAGCTGACAATTGGCCGAGATCGCCCCATTCATAAGATCTTGGAGCAACCCATGCTTCTATCGTAAGAGCATCTGTTGGCTTAATAACCTCATCAGCAGGCCTCGTAATCCATGTAGAATATCCATCGAACAGTAAAGCCTTGTTTCGAATCCCATCCCTCCATAAAGGATCTGTCGATGGCTTGTATAGAGCATTCGTGAACACATATGAAATAGGGTCTTCCATTCCTCTTACTTGGTCTTTTGTTTTTGATCCACTGCCCTCATCCAACGGCCAGCTTGCTATTAAACCCGTATTTTTCACATGGAAATCATCCACGTTTATATGACCCCATTCGCCTGTTGAATGATCAACCACTTTAATATAGACTTCTTCTCCCAAGTAACTCGCTGCATCCCACTTGATCCGGGTGTATGCTTCACTCTCATTCCAATTGGTGTTCGTTGCTTTCATTAGTTCTTTATCATCTGAAGCTCTAACTAAGGCGACATATAAGTTATTAATATCATTTCCACCGCCAATAAGGAAATTGATTTCACCAGTTCCCGAAAGTTTGAAGTTAGCGGATTTAAGTACGCCCGTTTGCCCATCCCCTCCATCCTTTGCACCCCACAAGTGATAGTTGTTCACATGGTTAAACGGTCCGCCCCAGCCCCAATCTTTATCAGCTGTGACATCTTGATTAGTGAAGGCATCTCCTTCCACAATAGTCCACCCTGTTAAATCACCCGTCTCAAAATCTGGATTTTGAATCGTATCGGTTATCACTGGGTCATTATTTAAAACATGAAAATCATCCACATTAATGTGCCCAAATCCTCCAGAATGATAGTCTGCAATTTTAATATACATTGCTTCTCCGATATATTCCGATGCATCCCAACTGACTCTTCGATAGGCTTCAGTATTGGAACCAGTAGCTTTAAAAAGCTCTTTGCCATCAGACGCCCGGACTAGGGCAACATATAGCTTGTTTATATCCTGTCCCCCGCCGGCAAGGAAATCAATCATTCCATTTCCCCCTAGCTTGAATACTGAAGATTTCATGACACCTGTACGAAAATCAGAGTTTGCCTCACTCGCTGCCCCGGCAAATCCCCAAACATGGTAGGCTCCTTGTTGCTGAAAAGGGCCGCCCCAGAAGCTTGCAGCATTAGATACTGGATTATCAAATGCTGCCCCTACTTCGGTCCATCCTGATAAATCGCAAGTCTCAAAATCTGGATTTTCTATTTCATATGGCAGACTGTCTCCATCAACGTCAATCTGGTCAATTTTTGAAACAAAAGAGGCGTTTTTCAAATCGTATACCGTTAATGATTTTAGGGAAACTTCCCCACCAGTTGAGTAAAGTTCAAGAGATTGATTTTTAGGATCAGGGAAGAATTGATCCGTTATCACCACATGGCCGTCATTGCCAAATACTTCAACAGATGCCCGGTCAACAATTAAATGGATTTTAACGGTTTGATCAATAGCTGTTAACGGCGCTTCATGTCTGGCAGCAAAATCACCGTTAAAACTGGATTCACCCGCATCGGAACGGTCAACAAACAATTTACTATTGCCTATATCATAACCAACCTTTGTTTCCCCGCTCGCCCCTTTTCGAATATTAAAACCAAACTCGGTTACCGCCGTTGAATTCAAATCAAATTCAGCGATCATTTCATAGGCATCTCCAGTCACATTCGATAATACATTTTCTCCAGGAGTGATCACTTTATTTTCCATAACTTGCGGAGTACCCCTAAGACTCGCCAGTTCCATTACAGGTTTTTGTTTAAGGCGAATCCCTTCTCCCTCAACCGTTGATAAGGTAAGTTCACGCGGAATCGACATTGTTCCTCTGAATGAGGATGTTGGAATATCCTGCCCATATTTCCAGTTATTCATCCACCCAAGCCATAAACGGCGTCCATCAGGAACATCACTCCATGAAACAGCCGCATAAAAATCAGCGCCATAATCGGCCCAGAGAACTTTACCCGGATCATTGGCATTGGTGAAAGTCTTCCCATCAAAATCACCAATAAAATACTGCATCCCTGAACCGCCGGCAGGGGCCCCTTCACTGATACTGACAGCCAATACCCACTTTTTCTTTGTCGGATCTCCATCAACCGGAAGGGCAAATAAATCCGGACATTCCCATGTTCCCGCATGGGAGCCGTCATGGTTTCCAAATTCACTTACTTTCGTCCAGGCTTTTAAATCTCTCGAGTTATAAAAATAAATGCGGTCACCGGCTGAAATAACCATGATCCACGTCTTTGTTTCCTCATGCCAAAATACCTTCGGGTCCCGGAAAACATCAACCCCATCTGACATCGGGATAACCGGATTTCCTTCATACTTTGTCCAAGTACGGCCATTATCGTTACTATACGCTAAACTTTGAACTTGATGACCGCCTTTTTCTTGTGTAAAAACTGCAACCATCGGCGGTTTCGAATCCTTTCCAAACCCGGTCGTATTGTTCCAATCAATAACGGTACTTCCAGACCAGATAAAGCCTTTTTCATCCGGATAGAGAGCAATCGGCAAGTGTTCCCAATTGACCAAGTCTTTACTTACCGCATGTCCCCAATACATCGGCCCCCACTTTGGTTCAGTGGGATTATGCTGATAAAACAGATGATACTCCCCATCGTAATACACCATGCCGTTGGGATCATTCATCCAGTTTTTTTCCGGAGAAAAGTGAAATTTCGATCGAAAAGGTTCATTTTCACTAACATCAGATAAAATGGATGTCTCATCCGATTCAGCCTTACTAGAAACAGTAGGCATAAACATCGAAATCATTAAGGAAAAAATGACCACAATCGATAATCCTCGATTTTTTACCTTTTGCTTCAACCCTGTTCACCCTCCAACATTTAATTGTCTCTTTCTTCAGAGAATGTGCTTACAAATAAACTGATAAGAGTTGAGGCTAATAATGATAGATTCAACGCCCCAATTCGTTCCTTTCATATTTAAGCAGCTGGTTAAACCACATTTGACATAAGTAATAAATCGCATAGGCTGTGAAACTTCCAGTGAACAAAATGGTAACTGGATAAAAATAGAACAGAGCTGTCTCTGCTCCAACAATGATCAATAATAGAACTGTTAAGACCGGGTTCATAAGTGAAAAAAGAAAGGCATTGCGAATCACGTTCTTCCAGCTTAGTTCGAAATGGACCATAATCGGAAAAAGATAAATAGAGATTGAACTAAACAACAAAAAGCCAACGACTAAAATGACATACAGAATAAGCTGACGATCAGAACTGCTTGGATCGATGATCCTATAATCAAAATATAAGAAAAGTGCCAGTGCCGACCACATAATAGAGATAACGAAGCTTTGTTTAAAATTCTCCTTAAACATTTTCAAAAAGCTCTTTAAAATACCGTCCGTTTCCTTTTGTAAGATTCGGTAACGGACAACACCAAACATGGCTGCTGTTGCAGGAAAAAAGGTAACCAGGGGGAGCATGGTTATTACCCATAGCAAATTTAGCAGAACTAAATCTGAGATCGCATTTAATGCAGAATATAATCTATTGTTTAAACTGTTCATCCTGTCATTCCCCCTGTCACCTTTTCACTGCCTTATCGCCACACAGATTTTAACGTGTAAAGCTCTAACGATTTCAATTTAACCTTTCCATTTTTTGCATAAAGCTCGATTTGCTTACTATCTTGATTTGGTAAGATTAAGTCTGTAATTACCGACACACCATCGTTCCCGAACAATTCTACAGACAACTGATCCACTAAAACATGTAAGGTGATCTGATGATTCTCCGGCAGCAGAATGGACTCATGTTTCCCGGCGAAGTCCTCATGGAAAACCGCCTCTCCCGAATGGGTTCGATCTACAAATAAGGTTTGGTTTACCTGGCTATATCCAATAATCGTTTCTTCATTAGTACCCTTGCAAACCTTGAATCCAAATTCTTCGGCCGATCCAATTTCAAACTTGGCAATGATTTCGAATGTATTGCTTTTAATATTTGCCAAAAGACTTTGCTCAGGAACTACTACTTCGTTTTCTAGCACTTCCTTATCATGACGAAGACTCTGTAATTCACGAATCGGCTTTTGCACGAGCCTAATCCCTTCCACTGTTTTTTTTAACTCTAGTACTCTAGGAATCGTCATCGCACTTCGCCATTCTTTTGTAGGGATAACCTGGGCATAACGCCAGTTACTCATCCAGCCAATGTAGATCCTTCTTCCGTCCTCAGCCGGAATATCTGACCAGCTGACCCCCGCATAATTATCGCGGCCATGGTCAATCCAAAGAGTCGCCTCCGGCTCGTGATAATTGAAAAATGTTTTCCCATCAAAGTCACCAATAAAATATTGCGTTCTCGATCCTTCTTTATATTTTGGGTCATTGCCAATGCTGACAAATAACACCCATTTTTTCTGATTGGAATCACCGTCAACAGGCAATTCAAACAAGTCGGGACACTCCCAAACACCCTGATGGGAGCCATGTCCTGCTCCAAATTCACTGGCAAACTCCCATGAAATTAAATTTTGGGAACAATACACTCTAACCGTTTGCCCTGCGGCTAATACCATGACCCATTGATTGGTCTCACGATGCCAGAACACTTTTGGATCACGAAAATCTGTAATACTTTCTTCTTGAAGAACAGGGTTTCCTTCATATTTTACCCATGTGCGTCCATTGTCTTTGCTATAGGCAAGACTCTGCCTTTGTCGTGGCCGATTTGAATCAGGGTATGTATCCGCATGGGTAAAAATCGCCACTAACCCCGATTTCCCATCAAAGAAACCGCTAGTATCGTTCCAATCTACCACAGCGCTGCCAGAAAAAATCGTCCCATGATCATCTGGAGCTAAAGCAATTGGGAGATGCTCCCAATGAACAAGATCTTTACTTACCGCATGTCCCCAATGCATCGGCCCCCATGTTGTTCCATTGGGATGATATTGATAGAATAAATGATATTCCCCATTATAAAACACCATCCCATTCGGGTCATTCATCCAGTTTCTTTCTGGAGTGAAGTGGAACTGGGGTCTGTATTTTTCGGTATAATACTGTTGTTTTTCCAAAACGTTATTCATTTACGTTCTTCCTTTCTCAGGAATTCTTTTTAAAAACCTTTCAACCTGATCGATTGTTGGAATACTTGGAATTCCACCTTTTCCTTCTGTCGTTAGTGCCCCCATTGAGTTAGCGAAAGTAACCACTTCTTCAAAGTCTGCTGCCGTTAAATGATCTAACGGTTTATTTATTTCAAGGAATTGATATAACACACCGCCAACAAAAGCATCCCCTGCTCCTGTTGTATCAACAACGTTTACTTCATATCCTTCTTTTTGGCCAGATACGTGTTTGCTTCGATAAAAACAGCCTTCTTGGCCAAGAGTTACAAATATAACAGCTGTGCCATATTGTTCCTGTAAAACTTCCGTTCCTTTTGCCGCATCACGATAACCAGTTAAAAATTCCAGCTCTTCCTCTGATATTTTCACTATATCTGCATATTCAAATCCCTTTAAAATCTGCCGTTTCGCTTCATCATGTGACCGCCATAAAGGAATTCGCAAATTAGGATCATAAGAAACTGTCACCTTGTGCTTTTTTGCATATTCCAATGCAGTAAAAGTAGCAGCAGCTGCAGGTTCATTCGTTAATGATAAGGAACCGAAATGAAAGATTCGGGATTGTTGAATTGTCTCCTCATCAATTTCATCTTTCTCCAGCATGATATCAGCTCCTGGATTCCGGTAAAAACTAAAGGAACGATCCCCTTTTTCATCCAGATGAACAAAAGCCAGTGTGGTATTGACAGTTTCCGAGAATAAAAGATTACTAATATCAATCTTTTGGTCTTCTAGGACACACTTGAGCAGATGGCCAAATTGATCCTGGCCCACTTTTCCAATAAACGCCGTTTTCTTATTTAATCTGGAGAGTGCCACAAGGACATTGGCCGGTGCCCCGCCAGGGTTGGTCTCAAATAATACATGCCCCTTTTCCGAATGACCGGAGGGGGTAAAATCAATTAATACTTCACCTAAAGCCGTGACATCATACATGTACATCATCCCATTTTTTATTTTTTCAAAGAAAAGCCAGACAACTAGGGAGGTCTGGCTTTTTATCAGGATTATTGCTTGTTATAGCGGTCCAATCCCTTTTGGTAAACTTTCATTAATTTATCGAGTCCCATATCATTTAATTGCTTCACATACGCATCCCATTCTTTTTCAATACCGCCCTCGACCAACCATTGCGCTTCTTTCTGTTTCACAAATGCTTTAATTTCAGGCTCAATCGTATTAATCACTTCCAGTTCTTCAGGACTAAAGAAGATGGATGGGTAATTTTCCTGTACCATATACGGTTTGTAATACTGATCAAGTATTTGCAATCTTTCCTTCGCTCTTGGCTCCATATCTACCACTTTTCCAAAGTGGTCTTTTAGAACGGCAAACGGACCGCCTGGAGCAACCTTTTGACGCAATTCACCCATAGCCACGCCAGCAGGAAGCTCTTTATTCACTAACATGCCATTTGCATCTTCCTCGTAAATTTCACCGATAGGACCCCAGTTAATTTGGGCAGACATTTTTGGTTCATACAATTCATCAACCCAACGCATGGTAACCTCTGGGTTTTTGTTTGCTGATGTAATAACGAAAGCATCCCTGCCATACTCAGAATAATTGGAACGTCCAATGACAATCTTGCCATCCTTCCCTTTTAAAGGAGGCATAACGACGTAGTCTTTCACTCGATCAGCACCAACTACTTCTGTATTTTCCCACCAAATGAATGAGCCTAGGATTGGATCCTGTGTTTTCCCTTTAGCAAATAGCTGCTCCGTCTTTTGAGTTACAACCTCAGGGTCAATTAAACCTTCTTTTACCCATCGGTTATAATACTTAATCGCTTCTTTAAATTCTGGCTGAATCGCTGCATAGATTACTTTTCCATCTCTCACGACGCGGTGATCCGCTTCAAATGGTGCATCCGGCAGGCCAAATAATCCGATTAAGTCCCCTTCATTCCCGCACCAGCCGTTATACCAGAAAGTCAGGCCAATTTCATCTTGCTTTCCATTTCCATTCGGATCTTTTTCCTTAAATGCTTTTAGCACATCATGGTATTCTTCTAAGTTAGTTGGCATTTCAAGGCCTAGTTTTTCTAACCATGTTTTATTAATGAACATAATGTTAGGCATTCCGATAAGATCCATCTCTTCCGCACGTGGCAAGGAATAAATATGACCATCAGGTGCGGTTACCACTTTTTTTAAATCGGGTCTTTGTTCGAACAGCTTCTTTAAATTAGGAGCATATTTGTCAATTAACTCCTCTAAAGGTATAATGGTTCCGTTTTGGCCATATTGAACAAGGTCATGATCACTAAATCCAGAGGCATAAAACGCATCTGGCAGATCACCGCTTGCCAGCATTAAATTTTTCTTTTCTTGATATCCATCTCCAGGGATATTATTCCATTTTATTTTTACGTTCGTTGCTTCTTGAAGTCGGTCAAAAATGACCATTTCTGAATAGTCAGGTGCTAAAGGTGCCTTTGGTGAAACAATGTGTAACGTAACTTCTTTGTCGACAATCGGTAAGCCTGTTTCATTAAAGACAGCCTTTTCAGATGGATCTGTCTTAGCGGAGTCGTTGTTAGAGCATCCTGTCATTGCTAATGAAGCACTTAACCCTAATACCAATGCCATGGAAACTTTCTTTTTGTTACTCTTAATTCTTTTCTTCATCGATTTAAGCATTGATTTTCCTCCTCGTTTAATAAAAAGTTTTCTATTAACCTTTAATTCCGCCAATCATAACACCTTTCACAAAATACTTTTGGACAAATGGATATACGATTAAAAGCGGAATAGAAGCTACAATAATCACACCGTATTTAATTAACTCTGAGACTCGTTGCTTCGCTGCCAATGATTCCAAGTCACTGATCATCATCGTGGATGCTTCATTTTGAATTAAGATGTTTCGTAAGATTAATTGAAGCGGATATAAATTTTCATTATTTAAGTAGATTAATGCATCAAAGTAAGAATTCCAGTGTCCAACTGCATAGAATAACACCATTACAGCGACAATTGGTTTGGATAGCGGCAGGACAATCTTCCAGAAAAACTTGGCATCGGAACAGCCGTCCATTTTGGCTGCTTCTAGCAGCTCGTTAGGAATCGAAGTCTCGAAAAAGGTTTTCGCTACAATCACATTCCATACGGCTACAGCCTTCGGCAAGATTAATGCCCACATTGTATTAAGTAAACCTAAATTTTTTACTACTAAATAAGTAGGGATTAAACCGCCTGAGAAAAACATCGTCATTAGAAACAAGAACATGATCACATTTCTTCCATATAAATCTTTTCTGGATAAGGCATAGGCTGCCATTAGGGTAAAAGAAACATTTACGATTGTTCCAACAACTGTATAGACGATAGAGTTCTTATAACCCAGCCATATCTTGCTATCCTGAAAGATCCGTTCATATCCTTCGAAGGTAAGTTCTTTTGGCAGCAGCCATACCTTACCATCGTAAATCATATTGGGATCACTAAATGAAGCAATCACGATAAAGTACAAAGGATAAACTACCAATATTAAGATGATTGCAACCAGGAAGACATTAATAATATCAAACACCTTATCTTCCTTTGACCTTCTTGTAACCTTCTTATTTTTCAAAGCCAGTAAACCCATTTTTCCTGCACCTCCCTTACCATAAGCCTGTACCGGATAATTTCTTCGCGAACTTATTGACTGCTATTAATAAAATTAAGTTAATCACTGAATTAAACAATCCAACTGCGGCCGCAAAACTATATTGCGCCTGCTGTAAACCCATCTTATAAACATAGGTTGGGATAATTTCTGCTGCCGGCTGGTTCATCGGTGTTTGTAAAAGATAGGCTTTTTCAAATCCAATATTCATAATGTTGCCAACTGATAAAATTAATAGAATAACAGCCGTAGGCATAATGGCTGGAATATCCACATGAAAGATCCGCTGCCACTTATTAGCCCCATCCATAACCGCAGCTTCATGCAGTTCCGGACTGACTCCTGCTAAAGCTGCCAGATAAATAATGGCAGCCCATCCTGTTTCTTGCCAAACACCAGAAGCGATATACAATGGTTTAAACCAATCCGGTTTTGCCATAAACGAAATCGGATCGCCGCCGAAGATCAGGATTAAGTTATTAATAAGTCCATTGTTTGAAAAGAAAACATAGATCATACCTGCTAATACAACCACTGAGATAAAATGCGGTGCATAAACTACGGTCTGAACGAAACGTTTGTACTTTTCACTCCTAATTTGATTCAACATCAGAGCAAGAAAAATCGGAAGCGGGAAACCAACGATTAATTGAGTAACGCTGAGACCAAGCGTGTTTTTTATAAGGGTCCAAAATTGATAGGAATCGAAGAATCGCTCAAAATGCTTAAATCCGACCCAAGGACTTCCCATAATCCCTTTTGTTGCCACAAAATCTTTAAAAGCAATTAATACTCCATACATCGGGACATAATGGAATACAATAAAATAAATTAATGCCGGTAAAATAAATAAGTAGAGCTGGTAATTGCTCAAGATTTTTTTTAACTTTATTCTTTTTTTACTTTGCATAGGTGAATCAATCACATGATTTGCCTTCCTTGCCAATTCCATCCCCTTACCCCGCTTTCATGTATTTTTTTGTTAAATTATAACTAAGATTTAATAAATCACTTACTCTTGCATTCTGTTGAAACGTTTCCAATATGATTTTAAAAAAATATAAAAAGCTTATTTGTTCTCATTCTTTACTTAAAAAGGGCTCGATAAATCTCCTGTTCAAACATATTTAATCGGAAACGTTTCCAATTAAATATCGTTATACCGGAAACGTTTCCAACCTAGGGTTAAAAAAATTCTTGTTAAGTCGTTTCTCCTTCTCTGAACATGACAGGAATTCGATAAATCTCTTGCTCCAGTGTTTTTCCTTCAATCTTTCTTAAGAGAAGTTTCACAGACATTCTGGCCATTTCTTCAACAGGCTGTCGGATCGTTGATAGAATCGGGTGAAACAGCTTATTATCTTGAATTCCATCATAACCGATTACTTTTACATCCTCAGGAGTTCGTATTCCGTATTGTTTAGCTTTATCAATATATTTGGCGGCTAATAGATCAGTATTAGCAAATACCCCGGAAATATGGCGATGTTCATTTATTTTAAAGAAATTTTCGAAATATTCATCGTCATTATAAACAGTATCATTCTCCTCATAAATGATATTTTCAATCCCTTGAGCCTTTGCTTCATCGATAAATCCTTTTTTCCGAAGTTCGACCTCACTGTATGCAGAACTAATGATTCCAAGATACGCTACTTTTTTTGCTCCTGCCTTTACTAGTTCTTTTAAGGCAATGCGGCCGCCAGTATAGTTATCTGAAGTCACACATGTGATTTTTTTTCCAAAATGGCGGTCAATGCTGATGATCGGAATATCGGTGCTTACACTATCTTCGATGTCATTGTAAGTGATTCCAATAATGCCTGCTACTTTATTTTGATTGAGCATGTCTAAATAATAAAGCTCTTTGTCAGGCCTGCCTCCGCTATTGCAGAGCATCAATTTATACCCTTCCCGATCAAGCTCATCTTCAATATAATAGGCTAGTTCCGAGAAAAACGGATGCCATATACTAGGGAGTAATAACGCAACCATTGTTGATTTCTGCATTTTAAAGTTTCTTGCCACTTCATTAGGTATGTAATTTAATTGTTTGATCGCAGCATTTACTTTCTCCCGTGTTTCGTTCCTTACATTCGGATGATTGTTAATGACTCGTGAAACAGTGCCAACTCCAACTCCCGCCAGGTCTGCAACATTTTTTAAACTTGGCACTACAACTACCTCCAATATTAAAGCGATTTCATAATCTTATGATATCACTAGTTTGGAAACGTTTCAACGGTTTTTTTATAAAAATATAAATATTCAAAAAAATAGCTGAGAATATTCCTTCTCAGCCATTTTCCCTTTCAGATATGCTGTTTTGAACCTTTGGCCGAGCCTCTGCCGCATCACTAAGAGTGGAATTGTAAATACGGCCTGCATTTTTTTCCTCAACTGCATCTCCGTCTACAAGGACTAATTCACCCACACTACTGGGTTTGTTCAATTATATCTGAAATAAAAGTATAAATATTCGGAGGATATTCAGCAATACGATGAACTAAATATAAATACCATTCACTGCCATATGTTACATAAACTTTAGCTTGGATATTATCCTCCTTTAAAGATCTTAATAGGTCAGGTCGAACCCCATCTAACATCTCTACTTCAACATTCGGACTATAAAGAAATCCTTTTGCTTTCAGGTCCATCAATATATTTTCATCATGTGTAGCAACAGACAATGGATGATTACGATCCATACACATAGATACAAATTCTATATATCGTTTATTTAACTCTTCGGATCTTGGAATATATATACCTTCAGACTCTTGATAAGCCCCCTTTACTAAACGTATTCTGCCCGAGGTTTTTAATAGGCCATTTAGGTCAATAGATGAACGCTTCAAATGAACTTGTAATACTATACCAACATTTGAGAATGAATTTGATATTCTATTAAATAGTGATAAAATTTTATCTGTTTTTGTGATTCTTCCATACTTATCATTAGTTGAATATTATGCTTTTGTGCTTCTTTTGCTAATTCTTCTAAATTACTAAATGCTACTGCATCAGAAATCATCATTCCGATATGTGAAAGATCAAATGATACGGTAGCCTTCATTTGATTATTCCCGAGATCTTTTATTAATTCTTTGAATTCATTTTTGGCAAGCATACATTCTTCTTCGGTTGTTGTATTTTCGCCAATAAATTCTAATGAAACCTGATACCCTTTGTTATATAGATTTATAACACGCTCTATCCCTTCCGAACGTGTTTCTCCAGCCACAAATCGGTTAGCACCTTTAATAAATATCGGGAAAAGTTCTTTTGAATTTTGAAAATAGGCTTTTAGTTCTTGATCTCTAGCAATCGATTTGAGAGCTTTGGAAAAGCGACTTTCTTCATTAAGCATAAAATGATCACATCCTTATTTTTATCTTATTTGGGATTACGTTTTTCCGATGATGACTTTTTACCCGCGAAAATCAAACTCCTGCATTTGAGTTGAATCTCACATGAAAATAGTAATAAATGCGGGAAAATATTAAAGCAGATCATTTATCATTATGAATAAAAATATCCCTGTATTGTCCGGGTGTTAATCCAATAAATTCCATAAAGAAATTACTAAAATGACTTTGATCGGCAAAGCCTGTCTCTATTGCTGCATCAAGTGGTTTTACCCCCTGTTCCAATCGTTTCTTTGCTTCATTAATACGTACCGTTTGTAAATAACGATACGGGGTAATCCCTCGAATTCGGGTAAATGATCGCAACAAAGAGTATTTGTTCATATTAGCGATCTTTGCTAAATCATCTAAAGCAATATGTTCTGCATAATGTACTTCTAGGTAGTCACAGACATTTTCAATTTCTTGTTTAATAGCAATCGGTTCTGTATCTTCAATGGCTTCGGTATATTCTTCAATAAGCTGCTGAATAAGAAAATAAAAAGTTTCTTCCTTCTCAAAATCTGATATTTCATCCATAATCATCTGGTGAAGATTATGCAACAATTGAGCTTTTTCACTGCAATATGCAACAGGAGAAGCAAAGGAAGGTAGATAATCTTGCCCTGTGATCTCTTTTGTAACTTTTCGCATGATTTCAGGCTTGATATTCAAGCAGCGATAATCTAATGTTTCGTTGTCAATTGATTCACAGGCATGATTGTCCATAGGGTTAAAAAATATAACATCACCGGCACCTATTACATATTCTTTGTTCTTACAAGATAATCGTCTTTGACCACTCTCTATAAACCCAATCACATAATATTCATGGAAGTGGTTCGGAAATTTTTGCATGATACCTTCAAAACGATAAGCTTCTATTTGTAAATCATGATCAAAACGTACCGTTCTTTCTTCCTTTCCCATACGAACAACCCCCTTTTGATTTCTGATAGTTAGTGTAACACATTTGGTTAAGGCTCTCTTGTAAGATATTGACTAATAAAAAATGGCATGGCAGAACTGCCACACCATTCATTTTATTAATATTAAATCTGCAGCTATAAAAGATTCTTGATGACACCCAAAAGTTTCTTTTATCCTGTTTTTCCCTTAACTACCTTTCTTCATTGAGAGAACTAAAAAAATGCTTTAATAATTAATTTACTGCCTATTTTTCTAATTGGTTGTGCTCTAATGATAGAAATTATTGATGAATTTTTCGGTAGTGCCCCATAGAGGATATGAAGCACTCCGTACTGGAAGCTGTCCATAGGCGTCCATTGGAAATAAACGGTCCATCTTCAACTTATTTTTTAGAAAATTGTTATCTTTGGCTTCTTAAAGCATAAACATCAGTATCCAGTAACAGAAAAGAGGGAGAGCCATGTCCTTTATCGGATTTGAACTTATAGCCAAAAGAGCATGGACCGTTTTGCCAGGCCACACTTTTTCAATGTCCATCCTATGGAACAAAAAAAAAATCCCTTCATCCATCGGAAGAGACATCTATCATGAACCTGGACTGATTCTCCCTGATAAAAGAATTGCAGCTACAGGGAGGATTCACCATCTGTCTGAAAATACAATAAATCACTATGAACCTTTACAAACTGCCCCTTGTAACCTTATTTGCCGGCCGGAATTCCCCCTGGAGGATCTTAAAATTGAACTTCTTGCGCCGAAGAAAGGGATTATGGAACCCATTCATCAAACGGCCGTTCTACTCTTGTGGAGTAAAGAAAACAATCTTATAAGAAAAACAGAGCTCCACCTGGATCCCCAATCAATTGAAAGTAACCCTCCATATCAATATTTTATGGATCTTTCTTTTTTACTAGGTAAAATTTAGGTTTATAAAGCAAGGCAATCTGCTGCCTTAAAGCAAAAATTGCCTTTCTTTACATTGGCTCGGAGCATCAAACTAATATCGGCGTTAAGAAATAAACTATTAAAAACGCTGTCAATATACGCATAACAATTCCTAATACAGCTGCTCCCAATGCTTCTTTTTCACTGAGGTCAGAATTAGCTGCCCATATAACCGGGATTTGACCAAAGATTGTTGACAGGGGTAATCCCGATGACGCCAGCACAAAAGATCCAATCACCAAGCGCGGATCCAACGAACCCGCAACTTCTGATAACTGGGCCATTGCAAGCGCCGGACTAGCCAAAATTGAAAGAATACCAGTCTCCGGGTGAATATTTAGAGCTAACAATACTGTTGACAAGCCGGACTCAAATTTTGACCAAATTCCGATGTAGTCCAAAACACCAATAGCAGCAAACACGACAGCGGCAGCCGGTATAATGAGAAGGAATAAAAGCTCTGCTCCCTCCCTGGCAGCATTAAATAGAGTGGGTAAAAAGCCAGTCTTTGGCGTAAATTGAGGCAGCTTTGCAATTTGGACAGCTCTCGTATCCCGGTAAATGGTTTTAGATAGAAGAAACGGAACAACAATGACAGGCATGAAAACAGCTAGCACAACCACTACAAAGGCATTGGCCCCTACAGCCGTTAAAGCAACCATGCCTAACATAAATGTAGCAAAAGACTGCTGGGATTGAACCATGGTTGCTACCGCAATTTTTTGCTCATCCTTTGTCGCTCCTGAACGGATCAAAATCGGTCCGGCAATTTTTCCGGCAGCATTAATATCACCAAGAATATTATATATACTTGGAATGATAACAGCTGAATTAACCTTCATCAGCTTTGTAACAGGGATGAATATCCGAATTAACGCATCCGTAAATCCCAGCCTCTCCAGTACCCGGCCTATAATGACACTAACAATTATCGAAACTCCTACAGTGCCGGTTAAAAATATCTCTACGATAACCGGGAAAACTTTATCGACAATGGAAGTAAATAACCCGGCTAATGTTCCTGGAGTGATTAACAATACCAGCAGTGAGATTATGACTAAACCAAGACCTACTACTTCGATTTGTGTCCATTTTCTCGTTAAAGGAATCGGGGCACTAGTCTCTTCTATTTCTAAATTTTTTTGTACTAATGATTTAACCTCGCTCATCTACCTGCACTCCTTTTTTATAGTGTATGGACAGCCGTTTTTTTCAATAGATAACCAGTAGCCATTTCTTCTGCATATTTTTTTAAATGAGGAGATCCCATTTCATTTATGGACACGCTTGTCACACGTTCCCGGAAAACAACGACTTCAACACCTGGCATCAGTTTGTCTAAGGCATAAGCTAAGGGTAAGCCATTTTCGAGTATTTCTAACACATGGCAGTTGCCAATAATAAAATTAAGTCCTAACTCTTTAGCAGTTTCAATCAGGGGATGTCCATCATAAACCCGGCTAATGGAGGCGAGAACAGTGTCAGCCTCCGGGTGTTCTTTGATGACTTGACGCAAATGATCAGGGGAAAATCCAGTATGCGGGAAAATGTGCACAATATTGTTCACGGGGCTGGTTTCTTCTCCATAAACAATCCTCCCGCGTGTCACTGTACTCGTTTCAGTCAGAGATGAAATATTTCGTATCTCCTTTTCAGTATGTAATAGTTCCTCTTCATCCCTTAGTCCCATAAAATTATCCAGCCGTGTTAAAATATCTCCTAGCGTTTTCACCTCTGGGAGTACTTTTCCTACATATAAAATATTTCCGTGTACTCCTCCATAAGAAACTTCTGTCCGGTATACCTGATGGCCGTGCAAAAAAGGGATACCAGGATGTAATCCATGGAAAGCTTCATGCAATTCAAATGCAGCTACATTATAGAGATCCAGATAGTTTTTCAGTATAACACCACCTGAATTAGCTGCTTCAGCTATCGGATGATGAGCAACAATGGCATCGACACCAGTAGCTCCAGCAAGTTCGATACATCCTTCTGTCATTGTCATAGCAACTGCTATTTTTTTTACTTCTTTTTTCATATCTCCATAGACAAGACCAGGCGTTTCAATGATCTCTTTTCCGGGAATGTTGGAAGACTTCATGATGACAAAGGGATGCTCACCTCTCGTAATATCGTTTAGAGATTTAATCACTCTTCCTCCTGTAAGCTCATCCAGCGCAATTAATACATCTTCTACTGTTTTCATAATGTTGTTGCCTCCTCTATTTTTTTTATAAAAAAAACCGTCAGCACAAAACAAACAGACGCTAGTCTGAAAGCTTGTACTGACGGTTTTTATGCACTCTTAAGAGTTCAATGGACCAGTCACCATTATTTAATTACCTGGAAATATAGGCACTTGTATCCCGATCCAGGGTAATGATAGTTCCTGAGAGTTCAGTAACGGGATCATAGTCCTTTAATATAGAAAGTACCTTCATCCCATATTTTTCTTCAAGGACATTCCTTAAATGTTCCTTATAACTATCTATGATGGCAATGTCAGTCATTCGGGTTACAAAGCGATTAATCTCGTCCAAATGTTTAAGAGATGGAATTCTCTTATGATAGGCGAAAATTAATATCTTATCCCCCAAAAAGTCGATTCGTTGACTTTTGACACCAATGTTAAACAAAAGAAGGTTGATATTGTTATAGTCCTTGATAAGTTCCTGTTTAAATGGGCCAGCAGTCCAACTCATTTACACACACCATCTTTTTGAAATTTCAGAATCATTTGATAAATAGAATTTAACATAGTTAAAACTATCTGTAAAGTGTTTATATTAAAAATATATTTTACTAGATAAAATCTTTGAACATTATATCTTCTGCCTTCAGAGGTCCTGCACAATAGTCAGCTGAACACTACTCATTCCGCCTGCTTTCCAAGGTTTTTATTGTTACACTTCAAGCAGCTTCTCCCCTAATTACAACCATCTTTATACTTTCTAAATTACTTAGGCACTCCAGTGGATTTTCTTTAAGCAAAATTAGATTGGCCCTGTAGCCCTCTTTAATTTGCCCAACGTCACGTCCTAAAATTTTCCCGGCATTAACCGTAGCTGTTTTTAGCACCTTTTTTGCATCAGGAACCATCTCATACATGGTATACAATTCATCCAGCAGCGCCCGGTGAAATGTGCATGGTGAACCTGCATCTGAACCGGCACCAACCAGGATATTCCGGTTAAAATAGGATTCAAATGCATTCCGATGAATGCTGACAATTTCCTCTGCTTTGTCTCGAGCATAAGAAGGAATCCCTTCCTGTGTTGCAATTTGCTTATAGACGAACAATGTTGGAATCCAGGCGGTATTCCGTTCTTCCATTAAGGCAACTAGTTCATCATCTAAAAAATGACCATGCTCAATCGTATCTACACCCGCAAGTATCGAATTAAGTATTCCATCACGGCCAATCGCATGGGACGCAACTTTGAGTCCAAAACGATGTGCCTCTTTACAGATGACTTCTTGCTCCTCCAGGCTAAGCTCTGCATTGCCGACTTGTTCCCCTTCTATTCTTCCATAAACCCCGCCAGTAGAACTTACTTTAATCACTTCAGCACCTTTAAAAATTTGTTCACGTACTCCCTTTAACGCCTCATCCTTCCCATCGACAAATCTTGCCCAGAACGGATCATGCCCGCCTGTCATGGTTAATGTTTTTCCGCTGGCAATCACATCAGGACCTGAAATGAGCCCCCTTTTAATCCCTTTTGCAACATGCAAAGCAATGTCATCAATGGAGCCAATGTCCCTGACAGTCGTTATTCCGTGCTGGAGATATGTTTGACAATTGGAAACAGCCCTTATCAGCATCTGCTCATAGCCTTCTGTTTCGGAGGTTTGAACTGGATTTAATGAACCGTCCCACATCATATGAATATGTAAATCTATTAAGCCTGGAGCGAGAAACCCTCCATTTCCATCGATGACCTTTACGTTGCCTGGCAGTTGGGATTCAGGGATAATTTCCTTTATCAAACCATCCTTTATCCAAAGAGCTAAACCCTTCTTACAATCCAATTCTTCGCCATATAATAGCTGTACATTTGATATCACAAACTCCATCACATGTTCCTCCTATCACTTTAAAAGGAAGAAGTATAATACTTCTCCCTTTCTCGTTTGGTATATGAGTTAAAAAAGCAGGGACTGCATATCACGCGGATATTCTGTAATTAATCGGCATCCATCAGTAGTAATGAGAACGGTATCAGAGTGTCTAAAACCGCCAACCCCCGGTATATAAATCCCAGGTTCAATCGAGAATGCCATTCTTTCCTCTACCACATCATGATGGTCATATCGCAAAAATGGCTGCTCATGAGCTGATACACCTATTCCATGTCCCGTTCGGTGAATCGCATATTTTTCAAGTCCCGCTTTTTCAAACACTTGACGGGCAACACCATCTACCTCTGAAAATTTTACACCTGGTTTAATAAATTCTATGGCACGCTGCTGAGCTTCTATTGCAGTTTGAAATGCCTTTTCCTGTTGGGATGTTGGCTTCCCGACAATCACGGTTCTCTCTAACTCTGCACGATATCCATTTAGCCCAACCTGTCTGCTGTGAATAATGACATCTCCCGCTTCAATTTTCCTTGTGTTGGAGAAGACGTGCGGCATAATGCTTCGTTTTAACCCGGAAGGCGACATAACAACTACATCAATAACCGAATCCGGATATTGTGCAGCAGTTGCTTCAAACAGTGCCGCATTTCCCGCTGCATCAATTTCCATTTCTGTAGTTCCCGCTTGAATTTGCGCTAATGACTGGCTCACTGCCAGGTTCACTAATTGTCCGGCCTGCTCCAGCATGTGAATTTCTTCTTCATCCTTGATAAATCGCATTTGATAAATGAATTGCCCAATGTCAACTACCTGATAGCCAGATTCCTGAAGGTAGAGAAGAACCTCACCCGGAATAAAGGCTACATCCACACCAATTTTTGATGAGGCAGGACTTCGATTAAGCAATGCACGTATATGCTCAATAGGCGAAGTCTCATCTCTGCCAGCACCAGGATGCTCATAATAGACTAGAACATCATCTACGTGTGAATGTTCCAGTGCATGGGTTTCTTCAAGGCCAGGAACAATCATGGCTGTCTTTTCCTGTAAATGAAATATAATTGGCCGGGAGTATATGAGAGCTTTAAAATTCGTTAAATAAAATTGATGGTCAGGATTAAATACAAATACCGCTGATATTGCTTGTTCTTTCATATACTCTTTTAATCGATTGATTCGTTTCGTTGAATCCATGCTTTCCAACTCCTTTTAAAGTCATATTAGCTTGTATGATCTGTCGTAAGGTCTGCTGAGACATTTTTGTTTCTGGTTGCCAGGCTGACAATAATGAGTGTTAAAACGGACAATGGCAAGGCAAACAGGACACTATTCCAATCTAAAGGACGGTTAAGACCGATTTCCCAAATCATAGTTGCAGAACCACCCACAATCATGGAGCTTATCACGCCTGCTTTTGTTGCATTCTTCCATAAAACGGTTGCAAGAATGGCAGGAGTTAAGGACGCGCCATACATAGTATACGAATACATTTGGATGGCCAGGACGCTTGGGAAGAATTGCCCTAACACATACGCAAGGACACCTAATACCACGACAATGACACGGTTGTACCACAGAAGTTTACTTTCTGATAGTTTACTTTTTCTTGAGCGCTGGATTAAGTCACTAACAATATTTCCTGACGCTGATAACAGGTAAGAAGTAGCTGTTGTGATAATAAAGGCAACTGCTGAACAAAGAATGAGCAATCCGACTACAAGGGGTACACCATCAATCGCAAGCGATAAAATGGCTGTATCAGGTTTAATGGCTGGAAAAAGCACAATGGAGGTAGTTGCTAAGATGATCGTTAAACTAATGACAAAAATATTTCCAATAAAAAATCCGATTGTGGATTTCCGGGCTACGTTCGGATCTTTCGCTGCGGAAAATCGCTGATACATGTTTTGATCACCCAGAACGAGTAAAAACAATGGCAGGAAGAAACCGAGAAGCTGCGGAAATGATAATCCGCCATTCCATGTCTTATTTGTCTCCGGCAAAGATAGAGCTAATCCTTCAAAGCCTCCGACAGCATTTAATGCAAAGGGAACCCCGAATAGAAAGCCAATGATAATTAGGACGGCACTAAGTGCATCTGAATAAGCAACCGAAAATAGTCCGCCGCTTACGGTTAAGAAGATAACTAGAGCACACATAATGATGGCGCCAACTTCCAATGGAATGCCGGTAGTTAATTGCAGCACATATGCTCCGCCTGTGAACTGATAGGCTGTTATTCCGACAAAGGCGAAGATGATAATAACGGATGATATATAAAGAGCTGTTTTTCCGAAACGCCTTTCCAATAGTTCCGGTACTGTATAGATCTCAATCTTTCGAATCTTGGAAGCTATAAAATACAAAATGATAGCTCCAACAATTCCGCCTGAAAGATTGAAAATAGCGGCAAACGGTCCGTACTGGTAAATAAAGCTCGCTCCGCCGACTACAGTTCCAGACCCAACAAACGTTGCGAGAAGTGTACCCATTACGACGAATAGCGGCAAGCTTCGGCCTGCAACCATGAAATCATCACTGTTTTTCACCGATTTTTTTGCGAAATACACACCAATCAACGCCATGAAAACCAGGTAAATAACAACTGCAACTAAATAAATGTTCAATAAGCTCACTCCCTTTTACTATTTTTATATAAGGCTGTGTGGAAGCTTAATGCAATTTAACCTTGGAACAAGCGATCCATGTTACCTAATTAATTTTCTTAAGACACGGTGTATACAAGGGAGACTCCACAATCGCAGAGCCCCATTACAGCTTACAGAAATCATGACCCAATAGCTTGAACAGTGTACGTTAGCTAACCAAAACACCATTTTTCATAACAAGCTTGTCTCCCCGCAAACTATTTAAATCATTTAAAGGATTGCTGTCTACAATCAGCAAATCTGCGAACTTTCCTGGAGAAATACTGCCACGCTGATCTTCAATCCCCAGGCATTCAGCAGCAACATTCGTAGATGCTTTGATGACTTCCATTTCCGACATTCCCGCTTCATGCATAATCGCTAATTCATCATAATAATAGCGAGGCGGGGTTAATGGAGAGCCACAATCAGTACCTGTCGCAATCTTCACTCCGATTTGAACTGCCTCCTGCAGCATGGAGAAATGCGGTCCCACTACCTGCTTAGCTTTTTCAAGAGCATATGCCGGAATGTCTGGGCTGCTTATAAGCTGTCTCATAACAGCCATTGTCGGCACTAAAAAAGTTCCTTGGTTCTTCATGATTTCAAGAGCTTGACGATCTGCGTAAATTCCATGCTCAATTGTGTCAATCCCAACCTCTAAACAATTCATGATTCCTTCAATTCCATCTGCATGAGCAGAGACCTTCTTATTTTTCTTTAGTGCCTCTTCTTTTGCAGCACTCAGTTCTTCTATTGTTAACTGAACGGAACCAGGTTCTTCCCCTTTTGTATAAATACCCCCAGTTGCCATCACTTTCACCAGGTCTGCCCCTTCCTTGAGCACCCTTCTAGTATTCTTGCGTACTTCGTCCGGCCCGTCCGATTCGTAGCCTAAATAATAGACATGCCCGCCTGTCATGCAAATAGGCGCCCCCGAAGCAATAATGGTAGGCCCTGAAAGCAAGCCGGAATCAATGACATTTCTTACATGCAATACGGTTCGATCCGGTGCACCCAAATCTCTTACCGTAGTGACTCCTAATTTCAGTGTATCTACTGCATGCTTGTAGGCTTCCAAAGCAATCCTGTCATTTTCTTCATTTTTTATGACGGATTGCGGGTCTGCACTGCCATTCCAAACGAGATGTACATGACAGTCAATCAGGCCGGGAAGTATATGTTTTCCGGTACAATCAATGACTTCAAACCCTTCTGTATCACCTGGCTCCCCTTGCTGCACCTCTGAAATTTTCCCATTTTCAACCTTAATGTATGAATTCTCCACCACCTCATCATTCAGTCCGTCAATAATGCTGCCATTTTTTAAGATCCATTTCGTGTTAGCTGGCATTTTAAAGCCCTCCTATTATTTGATTATTCAAAATCATAACAATAGAAAGATTATTTATCATTGTATACTATAAACAAAAAAGAGACAGTAATTTGTCTCTTTTAAACAATTCTATTGGAATTGAACTGCCTTCTGTTTATAGCTGTGTATAGAAAATGCCAGCATCAGCATCGAATAATTGGATGGATTTTGAATATCCACATGCATTAATTCAGTTATTTTCTGCAATCTGTACTTTACAGTATTAGGATGTACAAATAATTCACTGCTCGATTTTTGCAGGTTGAAAAAATGTTTTAAGTATATAAATAGTGTTTCGGTTAACGAAGCGTTTTTTTCCTGATCATAGGCAAACAATGGACCCAGTAATTCTTCATCAAAGTTTTGAAACAAATGATGTGATTGTAAATTGTAGGCTATTTTCTCAATCCCCATCTCATCCCAAAACACCAATTGTGCATCATGAATTTGGCCATGCATTAAGCCTATTGATGATTGTTCAAACATAGCTTTAATTTTGCTGCAATGGTTCACTTCTTCTATTGCACTTACTCCAATACGGATACCTGGATAATCTGTCAGGATTTTTGCTAACCTATCTCTGTCTAAAATCGAATCGATTACCCCGACAATTTTTCTGTTATAAATCCATAATCGGGAGTTTGTTTCATTTTCTATTAAGAGCTCAGAAAGCATTTGAAGTTTTGACTGAAGTGTTTCCGGAGAGGAGGATTGCACCTGGAAAATGCATCTTACTTTCTTAAGGTCCATATAGAAGTCAGATAGATTTTTATCATCGGACTCACCTTGAAAAATACTTTCCAGCATTTCTATATCTTTGCTTTTTTGATAGTGAAGCAATGTATTTTTATTATAGGCAGCTAAGCTTAAGGCACGTATACCGTTCTTAATGACCTCTTCTGAATACTTATCCGCCGTTCCATTTTGACAAATAATCAGATAACCAAGAAAGCTCATCTTAGAAAACAACGGGGCTATCTTGAAATTCTGATCAGAAGAGCTATCCATCTTCACAGCAATATTCGTTTCACGATTGGTGAAGCGTACTTTTAACACGTTCTCTTTATGCTGGTTTATGATTAAATTAATCAGGTGCTTAATCTCATCTCTGGTTTGCTCTTTCGTTTTCCAATACGCCATCAAATCAAAATACGGGTCTAACACGCACACAACATTGTTTATATATTCTCCTATTACTTTTACAATTGAATTCAAATCCTTTTCCAGGAGAACAATTTCCATCAGTTTTTCATTTAATTTATGTATTTTCGAAGCCTGTTCATTTTCCTTCTTATTTACCAGCTTATTATATTTTTCGTGGATGATATAGTATGGGACCTCTTGGGGGATTTCAAAAAGCGGGAAAGAATGGGTATTGGAGTAGTCAACAATTTCTATCGGAATTGTTTTCAATGCTGCTGTATGAAAACCAATTGCACTAATTCCGATTTCCTGCATCCATTCTAAATGGCTAATAATTTGATTCACATTCTTAAAAGCGTGAAAAGTGGTCATTACAAACCCTTTTTCTTTCATACGGGATGTTTTTTCAGTAAGCTCCATGCTTGTTAAGTAGGCAATCTCTTTATTCATATTTTGCCTGCCGCCGCTCACCAGCAAAATATGATCCCTTTCTAACACATCTGCAAACTCTTTGACTGTAATCATAAGATTCCCCCCTTTGGATAAATACTTATCTATGAATTTCTTATGTGTATCCAATAGTTTGTTTATATTATAAAGGCAACTTCTGCTAAATAAAATGGATAAAACTACATGAATGGTGATTTAAACATGTATGGGGTACAGCTGTGGGCTGTACCCCATTATTAAGACCAATCAATCGATCTTTTACCGTATGAAATACCCCACAAGAATCGACCCGGCACTATACACCAGCAACAAAGCCATTATCACATTAAACTGACTCCTGTACTTCGCCAGGAAGGATTGAAAAATGGATCCAAAGACACTCCAGCAAAAGGTACTCAGGAAACCAACAAATGCAAGGAAAATGGAAAAGAAAATCAGGCTCGTATGTGATGTGTGGTATGGGAGGATGAAGGTTGATATAACTGTAACCCCATATAAGATCCCCTTCGGATTAAT
The DNA here is from genome assembly GCF_022811925.1 of Cytobacillus oceanisediminis. Taxonomy (NCBI): domain Bacteria; kingdom Bacillati; phylum Bacillota; class Bacilli; order Caryophanales; family Bacillaceae; genus Cytobacillus; species Cytobacillus oceanisediminis. The sequence goes on from NZ_CP065511.1 coordinate 3,400,102, forward strand.
AAATTGTAAAAGCATCCCGATTAAAAAGCCGTTTTGCTTTCCATCATTATTGTTTTGATTATCAGATTTACTGTTCATCATTTTCAGGGCCAAAAACAGCATATAAATGACCCCAATGATGGTCATGATCAATTCAATCCTTGGAATGAAATGATGAAGCAATAGATTAAAATAACTGCAAAGTATCATAATGACAAAGAACCCCGCGCTTACCCCCAAACAAAATCGAATCGTATTTCTTAAACCGAACCGGTTAGCGAATACCATGGCCATAATATTGTTTGGACCTGGAGTAAAGCTGGTAACAAAAACATATAAGAAAAAAGATAATAAAGACATAGCTCCTTTCCTCCTTCGCATGTATGTTATAATGTACAAAAACGACAATATAACGATTTACTACATATTGTATATCACGGACGTTATATTGTACAGATGAAAGGAATGCAAGCATGGAGGAAATTCATTTAATTCTTGCTAAGAATTTAAAAGCATTTCGAGAAAACAAAAAATTAAGTTTAGAGAAGGTGGCCGAATTAACGGGAGTAAGCAAAACGATGATCGGCCAAATTGAACGGGGCGAATCAAGCCCGACCATCACAACCATTTGGAAGATTGCAAATGGACTAAAGATCTCTTTTACCTCCCTGATTAATCATCCCCAGCCGGATACTCAGCTTGTTTTAAAGAAGGAAATTCAGACATTATCGGAGGATAATGGCAGGTATCGGGTATATCCTTACTTCCCTTTCGAAAACGATAAAAGATTTGAAGTGTACACCGTCGAAATTGACAAAGGAGGATACCTTAGTGCTGAACCACATATCGAGGGAACCGAAGAGTTGATTGTGGTCTTTGATGGGGAAATAACCATACGGGTTAATAACGATGAATTTACATTAGAAAGCGGTGACTCCATCAGATTCAAAGCGGATAGGCCCCACACCTATCATAATTCAGGGAAATCATTGGCACGTGTCAGTATGATTTTATTTTATCCGGCAGAATAAATGCGTTGCTGTGATTGGCGTAAATTTAACTGAAATCTTAAATTGACAAACCCTTCCGCACAAAAAGCAGCCTCCCGGGGCTGCTTTTGTGTTACTCATACTGTAAATTTGACCAATAAAGTTTGTATTCTAAGGTTTTTCCAGTAATAGCGCAATTCCTTGCCCACCGCCTATACAAAGTGATGCAAGCCCATATTTCACATCCCTTTCATTCATCTCCATTGCCAGTGAATAACTAATTCGGGCTCCACTCGTTCCAACCGGATGTCCCAGAGCGATTGCTCCACCATTCACATTGACGAATTCCTGATCCAATTTCAATTCTTTGATCACAGCCAATGACTGTGCCGCAAATGCTTCATTGAGCTCAATTAGGCCAATATCATTCCAGCTCAGTCCCGCTTTTTTCAAGGCGATCTGCATGGCAGGTACAGGACCAATTCCCATTGTTTCAGGATCAACACCGGCAATACCCCAGGAAACGATTCGAGCCAGCGGCTTTTTCCTGTGCTTCTTGACGTAAGATTCACTAGCCAGAACAACAGCAGCCGCTCCATCATTGATTCCGCTTGCATTCCCTGCCGTTACAGTTCCATCCTTTTTAAAAGCTGTCTTAAGCTTCCCCATTTTTTCAACATTTGTATCCGGTCGAATATGTTCATCCAGATCTACCACAACTTCTTTCTTTTTTTGCTTAACTGTCACGGGCACGATTTCTTTTGCAAAGCGTCCAGATTCAGCTGCTTTTGCCGCTTTTGCATGAGATTCCACTGCAAACCGGTCTTGCTCTTTTCGCGAGATCGAATAACGCTCAGCGAGATTTTCAGCCGTAACGCCCATCCCATAGCCAATATACGAATCTGTTAAAGTTCCCCAAAGCATATCATCAACAGGAGGTGCCCCGCCTGGAGATCCCCAGCGTGTGTGGCGAAGAACATGAGGAGATTGGCTCATATTCTCTGTTCCTCCAGCAAGTGCCACCTCCGCATCTCCGTGTATGATGGTCATGGCACTCGATACAATCGCCTGCATCCCCGAACCGCAAAGCCGGTTCACGGTTAATGCGGGTGTACTCTGAGGAATGCCGCTCTTCAGACCGATATGACGAGCTAAATAGGAGGATGATTGATTCGTATGAATGACATTTCCAAACGTAACATCCTTAATATCCTCCTCTGACACTTGACTACGTTTCATCGCTTCTTTTGCTGCGTGGACAGCAAGATCAATATCGGTAATGTCTTTAAATGATCCTCCGAATTCAGTAAAAGGTGTGCGAGCACCATCGAGTATATAGATTCCTTGCATAAAGATTTCCTCCTTCAAATGTCTATTAATTACCGCACGACCGTTCTTTCCTTTCACACTCTTTCTTGCTGCTTTGATTTTAATAGCAGCTGGTCAATGAGTTTCTCATCTCTATCAAAGATATAATCATCCATGCTTCCATTTGGATAAGAGAAGAATCCCTCTCCACTTTTAACCCCAAACTTTTCTGCATCTACCTTACTTTCAAGTGCTGGATATTCTTTGATACCTGAGGCAATGGCAGGCTGCAGCTGTTCCATCACCTTCACCCATACGTCCAATCCGCCAAAATCCATAATTTCCAATAGGCCGCTTTGTGCCAATCGGAATCCTGGGCCATAGGCTACAGCCCGGTCAATATCCTCCTTTGTTGCAACATCATCTTCAAGAAGACTCAAAACTTCTCTGGCCATCGCAATTTGAATTCGGTTCGCAACAAGGCCAGGAAGCTCTTTTTTCACATCAATCGTGACTTTTCCGCATTGAGTTAAAAATTGCTTCACTTTCGCATACACTGCCGGGTCGGTCTCATCCGTCTGAAGCAATTCAACAAGCGGGACAATGTGGGCAGGATTGAACCAGTGTGTCAGCAGGCTTCTCGAACGATGCTTCTGAACATCGCGAATAATGTCTGTTAATTTTAAGCTTGATGTGTTGGAAACGAAGATCGTATCCTCCGGAAATAATTCATCCATTTCTTTAAAAAGGCGCTGTTTCACTTCAAGGATTTCAACCACGCATTCTGTGACCATATCGGCTTCTGCTGCGTCTCTTAAGGAAGTGGTAACCGTCAGCTGTTTCATAATTTCTTTAGCGTGAGCATATTGCACTGGATCCTTCCGATAAAAGATTTCTGCATACTTTTCGATCTTTTCTTTCGCTTTTACAAGTGCATCTTCCGATTGGTCAACTAGAATAACATTTTGATTGTTTTGAGCAAATTGAAAGGCAATGCCGTATCCCATTGTGCCTGCACCAATAATGGCAATTTGTTTAAACATAGTCATTACATCCTCTCTTAATAGAATAATGAAGCAATAATAATAGTCGGGATTGCTGCTATAACAGGAGCCATAACGGCGGTTGCAAAAATATGGCGATAAGCATCTTTATGAGTCAATCCGACAACCGCGAGAATCGTGATAACAGCACCATTGTGCGGAAGTGCATCAAATCCGCCCGACGCCATTGCGGCGATCCGGTGTAGAATTTCTGGATCCAGACCCATATCAAAATAGGTTTTTCCGAGCGTTTCCATGGCAATGCCAAGTCCCCCTGAAGCTGATCCAGTAATTCCCGCAAGCAATGTAGTCGCCAGGTATAATGAAATGAATGGAGATCCCGGTATACTAGTTAGCCAATCAGATACAACCGCAAATCCTGCAGTAGCAGCAATGACCGTGCCATACCCTACATCAGCACTTGTATTAACGATTGGCAGAACCGTATTCGTGGCACCAACATTGATAGTCCTGAATTTCTTCTCAATAAATGGCCAAAACAGCACAAAGCAGACAGCTACTGACAACATCAGGGTTAAAAGGACATCGAGCTTAAAGGCATTTAAAGAAACAAGTAAAAATACGGGTGGAAGGATGCTGACAAATAAAGGAGGCAGTTTTTTATCAGCATACTGATCTGTCATTTCCTGCTTTGGATTCTTATCCAGATTTTTCATATTGCTGTACGTTTCTCCACGGCTTTCTGCACGTTTTAATGCAAAACGCAAGTACCACACATTGATGATAATGACGAGAATCGTAGCAATGATCCCAAGCAGCGGGGCTGCCGTAACCGTTGTACCGAAATATTTAGTGGGAATGATGTTCTGGATGGAGGGGGTTCCTGGTGTCATCGTCATCGTAAAAGTCGCAATTCCAAAAAAGAATGCACCGACAAATAAGTGCCACGGTACTTCCAGCTCTTTGAATAATGGCTTTGCGATCGGAAGCATCGCGAAGATTACCACAAAAACATTGATCCCGCCATAAGTAAGAATGGCACTAATAACCACAACGGCGATAAGGACTTTAAACTTGCTTTCACGGCCAATTATTTTCAAAAGTGCTTCTGCAATTTTTCTCGCTGCACCACTGTCCTCCATGAACTTTCCGAAAAGAGCAGCAAATAGGAAAATCAAATAATAGTTTTTCGCAAAGTTGATAAACCCGGCCATATAGCTTTCCTGCATCCCTTCAAGAAATGGCATGCCATTTAAAAGAATGACAATAATACTCGCTATCGGTGCAATGATGATAATGCTGAAGCCGCGCAAGGCCATGAATATTAAAATCCCCAATGACAGCAGGATCGTAAAGACGCTCCACAATTCCACTCAATTTCCCCCTTTTTTAAAAAAATCTCTTAATCTATTTTTATTTTCTTAATAAATTTTTTTGGATTTTTCCTATAGAGGTTCGAGGGAAATCGTCTACAAAACGGAACTCCTGTGGAACTTTAAAATATGAGAGCCTTTCTTTGCAGAATTCATAAAGCTCATCGAAAGAAACCTCTTTTCCTTCAGAACATCTGATATATGCCACAACGATTTCTTCACGTAATGAATCAGGCTCGCCAACCACAGCGCACTCTTCGACAGCTGCGTGATTTGATAGCACATTCTCAACCTCTATTGAAGAAATATTTTCTCCGGCACGCTTAATCATGTCCTTGTTCCGGTCAACAAACCAAATAAATCCTTCCTCATTGTAATAGCCTTTGTCCCCAGTATGAAGGTAGCCATCCTGCAAGGTTTTGGCTGTAGCTTCTGGATTCTTATAGTAACCCTTCATCAGGGATGGACTTTTAATAATAATCTCTCCTACTTCTCCTGGCATTGCTTCTTCGCCATTTTCCCTGATAATCTTTACTTCATGACCAAGGCCGGGCTTCCCAATCGGGACAATCCCTGAAGCAGAATCCGTAATCATTTCCTCATGAAGGGGTGTAACGATATTGGTAGTGATCGACTCGGTCATGCCATACCATTGATAAAGCTTTATGCCAAATCTCTCCTGGAACTTGACCAAATCCTGATAGGTAACGAATAACCCATATCCAGCTTTGCGAAGAGTATGTTCCTTATCAGCAGGGTGGTCTGGGCATTCAAGGAGCATTTTAATAATAGTTGCCACCAGACTTGAAACAGTTGGCCGGTACCGTTTCACATCATCCCAAAAGGTGGATGATTTAAACCTTTCCAATAGGATAATAGTTCCTCCTGCAGCAAGCATGGCCATTGATGTATAGTATTGAGAGTTTGCATGGAAGAGCGGCAAAAAGATTAAGTAGCGGTCTTCGGATGTTAACTGCTGATACAAGACAGATGAATGCCCGGCAAACAAGTAGTTTTCGTGAGTAATCAGTACCCCTTTTGGCTTTGCAGTTGTTCCTGATGTATACATAATGCAGGCAACGTCCTCAGGGTAGACCGGTTCACCGGATGGGGTAAACTGGCATTTCTCTTTTTCTCTTTTCCAATTCTCGTCATCCTTTTGAATAAAAAGAAGCGATTGAGCTTCTGCCACCATCAGGTGCTGTTCATTGACCAGGTTCCCTTCATAAATAAACCCCTTTGAATCAGAATGGCTTAAGAAATACTCCAATTCAGTTGGTGTCGAGGCTGTGTTGATCGGCAAAAGAATGGCACCAATGGCCGCACAGCTGAACCAGGTCTCGTAGAATAAAGGAGAATTGGGGAGAAAAGCAGCGACTGTATCACCTTTTCGAATTCCTTTATCCACCAGCCAGCCCGCCATCTTTTCTGTTTGATTGAGAAATTGATGATACGTGATGGATTCATCTTTAAAAACAATGAATTCCTTATCCGGATATCTTTCTGTTTGTTTTTTCAGCAATGAGTGCAAAGTCAATATTCCGTAAGTAAGCAAATAGAACCACCCTCCCTTTTGAATGCGCTTTCAAAACATTAAAAGTTTATATAGACTATAGTCTTTAGTTGATATTTTTACAGACCGCAGTCTACGTGTCAATATTTTTTATATTCAGAATTTAGTTTATTTATGTTCATTATCCCAAAACCTTTAGAATGATATAATCATTTCAAAAAGAAAAAGGCTCCTCCAGGGATGCCTTTTTCCTTTTAATCTTTTACTTTTTTAACCCTTTGATCACCGCATCAAATAAAAACCTCTGTTCATTCTGCAGTGAAAAAGCACCCTTATTGATGCCCCAGTCATATAGAATTCCTCTTATGGTACGGGCGAAGATATTAACCATTTCCGGAGTGGAAAGGTCCCTGCGGAATTCCCCACCCTTTTTTCCATCATCACATAACTTTCCAAGGATTTGATAGAGCGGTCTATCAGGTATTAAAAAAAAGCTATCTGCTTCTACATTGAGTTCATGCTCGTAAATAGTTCTTATAACGTCCCAGCCAAGATTGGTTTCAATATATTCCATCTGTTTAAAGAAAAACCAGCGCAGTTTTTCCTCAGCAGAGTTGAATAAATGAAATTGCGGCTCCAATTCTTGAACATAATAATGGTCCACTTCCTGAAATTTTTCAAAGAATATATCATGTTTGCTTTTAAAATGATTGTAAAATGCGCCTTTGGATGTTTGGGATTTTTCAATAATCTCATCGACTGTTACATTGCTGAAGCTCTTCTCTTGAAAAAGCTCCAATGCCACATTTAATATTCTTTTCTTTGTCTCTAATGCTTGCAGCTGCCTTTTATTCACCCGACAATCACCACTTTTCAGAAAATTAAAAATAAACTTGACAATTAGACTGTGGTTTGTAAAACTACACTCATAGACTATAGTTTATATATTCTCAAGTGTTTGATGCTTCGTCAACATGTTTTTACTCTGAAATGTAAGCGCTTCATTACAAAGCAGTTACCAAGTAACAGACTCATGAGTATAAGAAGGAGGATTTAGATGTTAAGATCCATTTCGCAAAGCTTTAAAGTTGGTGTTGAGAAGTACTTACCGAATGCATTTATCTTTGCCTTGCTCCTTACTCTGATCGTTTTAGCTATGGGGATGATCATGACGGGAGAAAGCTTCTTTGGCATGATAGAACACTGGTACAACGGGTTTTGGGGCTTTTTAGCGTTTACCACACAAATGATCTTAATCATTATTACGGGTTACGCGCTCGTGAAGGCACCCCTTGTCCAAAAATGGGTTCAAAAAGGAGCGATCGTTCCCAAAACGCAAAAGTCCGCAATCATCATTACCATGATTGTCGCTGCTGTCGGCGGATACCTTAGCTGGGGGTTAGGATTTGTATTAGGTACACTTTTTGCCATGGAAGTAGCAAGAAACGTCCAGACAGCAGACTTTCGCATTCTCATTGCAGCAGCTTACACCGCAACAATCGCCATACTCCCAATCAGCATTACATTGACTGCACCTCTCCTAGTGAATACTCCACAGCACTCCTTAGAAGAGAAAATCGGACTAATACCATTAACAGAAACAATCTTAAGCCCGACCATGCTGTTTGTGGCATTAGTCGGCTTGGCAGCTGTCATTTTTGCCTATATAAAAATGATGCCTAAATCGGATGAAGTCGTTCCATTTTACAGAAACGATGAAATCGCCGCCAGCTTGGAAGCATCTCCTGTTGCAGTTGGAGAAAATCCAACTATTGCAGATCGATTGGATAATAGTAAAGTTTTAAACTATCTAATTGTTGCAATTGGTGCGATCTGGCTATTTATGTATTTCTCAAAAAGTGGGTTCAATCTCGACCTTAACATTCTGAACTTTGGCTTTATTATTCTTGGCCTGGCCTTACATGGCTCTCCAAAAAGCTATATTAGCGCGATTACCAGCGCCATGCCTTCAGCTGGCGGAATCGCCCTGCAATTTCCTTTCTACGCTGGAATCATGGGGATGATGATCGGCTCTGGTTTAATTGTCATGATATCAAACGGCATTGTGGCTATTTCAAATGAATTTACCTTTCCGTTTTTCAGTCTGTTGTCTGCCTCTATTGTTAATATTTTCGTGCCTTCAGCCGGGGGCCAGTGGCAAATCCAGGGCCCAATCATGGTTGAAGCGGCACAATCAATGGGAATCCCTGTATCAGTAGCCATCAACACGGTCTCCATAGGAGATCTAGTAACAAACTTACTGCAGCCCTTCTTTGTTCTCCCTGCTTTAGGTTTGTCTGGGTTGTCTTTGAAAGATATTTGGGGATATTGTTTAGTATCGCTTATTATTTTGTTTGTGATTGCTGTGGTTGGGGTTACTTTTATTCCGATGATATTATAACAAACAAATTGAATGATAAAAAATGGCCTAACCAATAGCCTGCTTGCTTTAATCCCTCCATAGTAGTCGCGTCTTGCTTCTTCCGTGGTTTCATCATTGAATACAGGCGGGTGGCAGGGGTGTGAAATGAAAGAAAAGCTTACTGGTTTGCGTAACGTTGTGTAAGTGACATTATAATTGGTTGGATGTAAGGTCCTGCCATTTACAAAATATAAATTTATTAATTTCAAACTAAACCTTCGCCGTATATAAAAGAAAACAATAATCAACTTTTCAGTCCATTGACACTCTTAATCTTTCCGGATTTTTGGTATATTAACAGATGAGAATATTTGGAAGGGGAGAAAAGAATGAATGAACTAGTGTTTAAACAGTTTGAGAAGACAAGAGGTTATTTTATTAAAAAGATCGAGTCAGTATCAAAGGATGTAGCAAGTATACAGCCAGACGGTTTTAACAACACGATTCATTGGCATATTGGCCATGTATTAACGGTCTGTGAACAGTTTATGTTCGGCTTTCCCCGCAAAACGACCCATATCCCTGCAAACTATATTGAATTATTTGGGAACGGTACAAAGCCGGCTGATTGGAAAGGTGATATACCTGAAGCAGATGAGATCATTATACAGCTGAAGGATCAATTGGTCCGAATACAGCAAATTCCAGCTGAACGGTTAAATGAAAAGCTGGATAAACCATTTTTGGGACTTGAAACCTTTGGTGAATTAGCCGAATTTGCGTTGTTTCATGAGGCAAACCATTTAGGGCATATTCAAGCGATGGAACGGGTTATTCATCATACAGGAGTAAAGAACTAAAAAAGGAAAGATCATTTTAACTTTAGTCTTATAAGTTACAAAGGGTGCCCATCGATATTACGTACAGCACCATTGGGCATCCTTTCTTATCTAAATCTAATCTCTCGTCCCCAGAACATCTGTATTTGGCGGTTCATACCCCAACTTGCAAAAGTCCAAAAGCACTTCTCGATTCTCTTTGACCCATTCGTATTCTTTCCGCTCCATTGTATCCGTCCTCTTTTCTTTCTACTCTTTACTTTGCCTGGAACCCTGGACTTTTCGAATATAGATGATCTGTCCAATATGATAAGTGTTATGTGTGCACAAATTTGATACCCCCCCCACCAAAGCGCATCTACAGGAAAATGGGGGATTTGTTCATGCAATTTTGATTCCGTGGCTGCCTCAATCTCATTTTGCCACTAAGCTAATCCCTCGTCTAATCGTCGTACAAGTTCTTGCCATTTCATTTCGGTAAAATCTTCAGCAAAAAACCAAAAACACTTAAACGGCCTTAGCCCTATGAAATATAGAGCTAAAGCCGCCTAAAGCTTTTTTTTATTGCCACTGTCTACTTGACAGGGGGCAGATCACATGAAAATGCATTACTAAACTGAGGGACAGGCACTCATTACCGCTCCTTTTCCTTAAAAAACAATTGTTTTGTTTTCATTAACAATAATCCGGTCTTCTAAATGCCATTTAACCGCCCTGGCAAGAACACTTCGTTCAATAGAACGTCCGCTCTTTTTTAGATCATCTATATGATCCCGGTGGTCAACACGCTTGATATCTTGTTCAATGATTGGTCCTTCGTCAAGATCGTTTGTAACATAATGAGACGTTGCCCCAATTATTTTTACTCCGCGCTGATGGGCTCGATCATATGGCCTCGCTCCAACAAATGCAGGAAGGAAAGAGTGATGAATATTAATGATCTTGAATGGATGAGCCCCAACAAAGGCTGGCGTCAAAATTTGCATATATCTTGCTAAGATGATTAAGTCAATATCAAATTCTTTTAAAAGCTGCAGCTGTCTTTCTTCAACTTCCTCTCTATTTTCTTTACTTGCTGGTATGTAAAAGAATGGAATATGCAAGGATTCTGCAATTTGTCTTGCTTCCTCGTGATTGCTCACAATAAGAGCGATGTCGGTAAGCAAATCACCACTTTGCCATTCCCATAACAGCTCACGTAAACAATGAAGTTCTTTTGATACGAAAATAGCTGTCTTCTTCAATTCATAAACAAATGCTAATTTCCATTCCATTGAAAATGTTTCTGCGATTTCCTTAAATTGACTCTTCAACTCTTCTTCCTTCGACTGTAAACCAGGACATTCAAACTCGATTCGTATAAAAAAGGTTCCACCCTCTGGATTTGTCGAATATTGACTCGATTCAATAATATTAGCATCATGCTGGAACAGAAACTTGGATACAGCAGCCACAATACCCGGTTGATCAGGACAATTGATAAGCAGCCGCCCCCTGTTTTTTTGACTCTCTCTAAATACTTGAAGTTGATCTTGAATAGTTGAATTCATATGAATCTCCTTTTTTAATTTTAATAACTATAATAGACTTATTGTTTTGGATTTAAAAGCATATTTTTATTTTTTATAAAGTTATTTATTTGGTTTTATAGGATAGTAAACATGGAGTAAAGCTGAAATCTTGGTGCCAGCCCTTTCAATGGAATGGATAGACAGGCACTTCTTCGAGTGGAATGTATACGAGAAAGAGCTACTCGAATAAGCGGCAGCTCTTCTTTAAAGTTGGCTCTTTTCTAAAAAATTGTTGTTTTTTTATGATTTTGTGATTAAAAAAGAAACAAATTTTGAGAAAACAGCCTTAAAGTTAAATAGGTTAATGATTGGATTCGACCTTACAGAAAAGGGCCGTGTCTACCCTGCAAATAATAAAGGTGCCCTCCTACGGTGAGTTAATTCTTAAACACACCGGGGGTTTGGCACCTCTTGGGCAGTCCAATGGAAACTTCCATCATGCAGATACATGTCAAAAACGGTTCCCTTACTTTCTTCCCGAAAGCAAAAGAACCGTCCCTAGTTTCCCATACTCACATTCCAAACTTCTTTAGTCTTTTATAAAAGGTACTTCGTGGAATGCCAAGGAATTTTGCTGCTGCTGTTACATTTCCATTTGTCCGTTTTAATGCGTCCAGCATTAAATCTCTTTGTATTTTCTCACGTGCGTTTAATCTTGTTTCTTCCGCGCTGCTTTCTTCAATCGGATACTCTGGAAGGGATGGATGATTCAAGTTTAATAGCTCTAAGGGCTGTTCTAAAGGGTGATGGTCTGAAAGTTGTACAGGAAGCATAATGTGCAGCCTCTCTAGCAGGTTGGTCAGTTCCCTTATATTTCCCGGCCAGTCATAGTCTCTTAAACTAGTCATCAGATCTTGAATGCCCATACTATTTAAGCTCCAATTGTTTCTTCGGCAAATATACTTAATAAGATACGGGATATCTTCTCTTCTATTTCTTAAAGGCGGAACATCAATCGGATATACATTTAACCGGTAATATAGGTCTTCCCGGAATTCTCTCCGTTTTACAAGATCCGTAATGTCACGATGTGTGGCCGTTATAATCCGGATATCCAAAGGTACTTCTTTAGTGCCGCCAATCGGAGTAACTTTCTTTTCCTGTAGGACCCGCAGTAAAGCGACCTGCATCGTATGCGAAATTTCACCAATTTCATCAAGAAAAATCGTTCCCCTTTGAGCCTGTTCAAATTTCCCTTTATACCCTTGACGCTTGGCCCCGGTAAATGCCCCCTCTGCATACCCAAAGAGCTCACTTTCCATAAGGTCTTTAGGAATGGCCCCGCAATTCAAAGAGATGAAAGGACCGTTTTTGCGGGGGCTGTTTTCGTGAATGGCTCTTGCAACCATCTCTTTCCCTGTACCCGTTTCCCCTGAAATGAATACGGTAGCATCGGTTGGAGCTACGAGCTTTACTTTTTGTAACGTTCTTTGAAAAACCTCGCTTATTCCACATTCCCCTTTAAATACAAAGGAGTCTGCTGATCTTGTTGAAGTAGAGAATACGTGTTGATAAGGAGTATTTACTTCTGACAGAAAAAAGCAGATTCCATTCATGCCATTGTCTTCATTTAGATAGAGTGGTATTTCAGCATTAATATGATATCTGTTATGCAGCATTTCCTGCAGATTCATTCCAATGATATGTGGTATTTTCTCACGAATGGGTTTACTTGCGGATATGATTTGTTTGTGTTTATTGCATACAATGAAGAGCTGGCTGCGATGGGACTCAGCTAATTGGGCCGCTTGCTGGATAAGAGTGATTTCTTTGCTGTGGGATCTCTTTATTAAATCTTTTTCAATAGCATAAGCAATCGAAGTAACCATGCCAATCATAAAAGGATGAGATTGATCTACGGGACATGATACATCAATGACACCGAGTAATCCTCCATTGTCATCCAAGATGGGAGTCGCAGAGCAGCTCCATTGATGAGAAGCCACAGAGTAATGCTCAGGGCCCTGAATCATGACGGCTTCTTTGGTTTCCAATGCCGTTCCGATTGCATTTGTCCCGACAGCAGCCTCAGTCCAGCGTACGCCTTCCATAAAGTTAATTCTGCGGGCATCCTTTAATGTTTTATCGTTCCCCAAAAGGGATATTACATATCCATCGGGATCGACCAATAGTGCCATCATGCCTGAACTTTTTATCATCGGATCCATCTTCTTTAAATAAGGGTCAGTCATTTCTATTAGCAGTGAATTTTGAGCTTTCTTATTATGCAGTTCCTTTTCAGTTAATAAATGCATGCCTTTATTTAAATATGGGTTTACTCTTTCTTTTTTACATCGGTACCAGGATTCCAATATTCGTTTGTCTAATCGCGCTTTATCAAGAACACCTTCATGAACAAATCGCTTCCAAGTATCAAAATAAAAAGTTGTATCCATGGAGCCCCCTCAACTAGAAAAGATTTTCCGGCATACATTTTGTTTCATTAGAAAAAGAGCAGCTAGTAGCTGGGTGTTAGCAGGCAATTTTCAAGTTAATTATATTAAATTATGTATCCGCTTTCAATAAACAAGGGTCCCTTATTATGAATATTCAAAAAAATAAACTTCGCGCATAAGCACGAAGCCTGAAATCATCTTATAATGATGGATCTACCAATATTTTAATTTGGTTTTTATTTTTCGTAAGTGCTTCAAACCCTTCAGTAACGATTTGATCAAGGGGAATTTTTTTCGTGATTAACTTTGTTGCTTTAATTTGCCCATTCGCAAGCAATTGAATAACTTGCGGGAAGATGTTTCGATAAGCTATGATACTAGTCATCTTTCTCTCTGTTAGAATAAATTGGTTTACAGGAATGCTGGCAGGCTTTTCCCATATGCTGATATTCACTACATTCCCTTCAGGTTTTGTCGATTCAATTGCGGTATGAATAGCAGCCTCAATTCCAGCTACCTCAAATGCAACATCCACTCCAAGCCCATCAGTAAATTCTTTTACGGCTTGAATAGGGTCTCTTTCTATAGGATCAATGACAAGGTCTGCTCCAGCCTGTTTGGCAAAATCCCTTCTTTCTGGAGAAACCTCGACCGCAAAGATTTTACTTGCACCCGCTGCCTTAGCTGCTTGAATAACCAATAATCCAATTGGCCCTGTACCAATAACAGCGACTGAATCCCCAATTTTCAAGTCACTTTGGCGGACAGCGTGAACGGCAACAGCTGCCGGCTCAACAAGAGCTGCTTGTTCCCAGGTCATATTGTCCGGTATTTTATGAATCATTTTAGATGGCACCACACTGTATTCTGAGAAGCCGCCTACTCCGCCAGAGAGACCTATAAAACCTAATTGTTCACAAACATTATAATGTCCCTTGCGGCAAGAGTGACATGATCCGCAGCTGTAAATCGGCTCTACACACACGCGGTCACCCACTTCTATTCCAGTTACATCTTCCCCAACGGCAGCGACCACCCCGGCAAACTCATGGCCCATGACAATCGGCGCTTTATCCTTTGATATTGGGTGGGGTTCTTCTGCCGGGATAAAAATGGGACCTGCCAAATATTCATGCAGATCTGACCCGCATATGCCACAATATGAAACCTTTATTTTCACCTGATCTTTTTCCGGAGAAGGCTCAGGGATTGTTTCCACACGAATATCTTTTGTATCATACCAAAGAGCAGCCTTCATCATATACCTCCCTTTTTATACATGCACAGCATGACCAACAGCACTTAGCAGCGCTTCATGAACTGCTTCGGAAAGGGTTGGATGTGCAGCGATGAAATTTCCCATCAGGTCTGCTGTCAATTCTGCATGAAGCATGATAGCTCCTTGCCCTATAAGCTCTGTTGCATGGGCTCCCACGATGGAAATACCAAGGATTTCTCCGAATTCCGAATCGATAATGACCTTTACTTTTCCAGCCTGTTCATTGGCGATAAGCGCCTTGCCATTTGCCGAGAATGGAAACTCACCTATTCTGATATCACCATATTGTTCTCTTGCCTGCTTTTCAGTTAAGCCAACACCAGCAATTTCAGGTGATGTGTAAATACAGCGGGGAACAGCGATGGCATGAACCACATCATCCATCCCGCAGGCATTTAAAGCCGCCACTTTTCCTTCATGGAAAGCCATATGGGCAAGCTGAATTCCACCGACTACGTCACCGCATGCATAAATGGAAGGGATGTTTGTTTGCATATGATCATTAACATGGATCCCCTGATTGGAAAAGTTAACCCCTACACCTTCTAAACCCAAGTGATTGACTCTAGGCTTGCGGCCAATGGAAACGAGAACCAGGTCTGCCTGAATTTCATGGAGTCCCTTATCGTCTTTAATGAACGCTTTCTTTCGGGCTGATTCCAGATCCTTGAGAGCGGCAGAAGTGTAAATCGCTGCACCGTCTTCTTCAAGCTGTTTATGTAAGACACCAGCGATATCCTCATCTTCGCCTGGAAGGAGCTGACCCGCCATCTCGACAATGGTCACTTTTGTACCCATTCTGCTGAAAATACTGGCAAACTCACAGCCTATTACACCACCGCCGACAATCAGCAGCGAGGATGGAATCGACTGAAGCGACATTGCCTGGCCGCTATGAATAACCCATTCTCCATCAAAGGGAGCGAAGGGCAATGGGGCAGGTTCGGAACCTGCCGCTATGATTATTTTATCTCCCTTTATCTCTTGCTGATTTCCATTGCTCACAACCTGCAGAACTTGACTTGTCTTGAAAGAGGCCGTTCCTTTAATTACCTTCACTTTATTTTTCTTCATTAAATATTGAATTCCTTGAACAAGAGTTGAAACGATCCTGTTTTTACGATCCTGGACTGCATCCCAATCAATTTCTATTTGCCCAGATGGCAGACGAATCCCAAACTTATTGGCATGATATAGCTGACTGTACACTTCAGCACTTTCTAACAGAGATTTTGTTGGCATACAGCCTTCATTTAAACATGTTCCTCCAAGAGGCCCTTGGTCAATAATGGTAACTTCCTGTCCCTGCTGGGCAGCAGTAATGGCAGCTACATATCCAGCAGGTCCACCTCCAATAATTGCGATCGATCCCAAAGCATTCCCTTCTTTCTATAAAAGCATCGTAACCGGCTCTTCCAAAAATTGTTTGACTGTTTGTAAAAACGCTGCAGCCGGGGCTCCATCAAGGACACGGTGGTCAAACGTCAGACTGAGAGGCAGGATGCTTCTTTTTTCTATTGTTTCCCCCTTAAAAACCGGAGTATCATAGACAGCGCCGACCCCAAGAATCCCTGATTCTGGCGGATTTAAGATTGGGGTAAAATGCTCAATTCCGTAAGAGCCAAGATTACTGATTGTAAATGTAGATCCCTGCATCTCTTCGCTGCTCAGCTGCCCACCTCTTGCCTTTTGTGCCAAAGTTTTAATGCTACTTGACAATTCAATGAGCGAACACTTTTCAGAATGGCGAATAACTGGAACAACTAAGCCCTTATCAATAGCAACTGCCATTCCAAGATGCACATGCTTAAATAAATGGATTGTTTCATTGATATAGGCACTAT
Source organism: Cytobacillus oceanisediminis (assembly GCF_022811925.1). NCBI lineage: Bacteria > Bacillati > Bacillota > Bacilli > Caryophanales > Bacillaceae > Cytobacillus > Cytobacillus oceanisediminis. The sequence continues at coordinate 3,416,559 of NZ_CP065511.1, forward strand.
TCATATGCGGATGCTGCTGAAGCGAAAGCACCACTGCCCGAGCGATAAAGTCAGTCACCGTCAGTTTATTCTCATAACGGTTTTGGACCGTTTCGGCTGTTTGCTTCTGCAATGAGATTAATTCCGTTACATCCACCTTCATGTTCATCGTCAGCTGTGCGGTCTGCTGCAGGCTATCATGCATTCTGCCTGCAATAACCTTTCGAATGCCAGAAACCTTCATTTCCTGAGCCTGTTCAGATGATTCCAAGACGGATGTGTCCATTTGCTTCTCTTCTGCCTTTTGCACACGGGATTGTTTCATAGCTTCCTGGACATCTTCCTTTGTAATTCTTCCTCCAGGTCCTGTGCCCTGGATTTCACTAATATTGATGCCGCCTGCTTCTGCCATTTTTCTGGCTACTGGAGAGATTTTTACGCGGTCTCCACCGGTTTTCACCTGCTTGCTCTTCACTGGTGTTTCTTTTACTGGAGATTCATCTGCTGTAGGCTCCTCAGTTTGTACAGAGTCACTCACCGGAGCAATTTTTTCACCAGGATGGCCGATATAACAAATAACAGCTCCTGGCGGGACTCCTTCCCCTTCAGGAACGGCAATTTCCAATAATGTTCCTTCTGCTGGAGATTCTACATCAATTTCAATTTTTTCCGAGCTGACACTTGCAATCGGTTCTCCTTTTCCAACCCGATCCCCGACCTGCTTGTTCCATATGGATACCGTTCCTTCCTTCATGGCCATTCCCAATTTTGGCATTACAACTTCTACTGACATGGTTATCCCGCCTTCCCATTACACTTCAAGAGGTGTTCCTAATAACTCCGATACCACTTTCACCACTCGTTCTGCTTTTGGCAGATAAAGATCCTCAAGCGGCGGAGAGAATGGTACGGGAGTATGAGGAGCTGTGATCCGTTTGATTGGTGCATCAAGGTGATCGAATCCTTTGTCAGCCACCAGTGCGGCTATATCTGTCGCTATACTGCACCTAGGATTCGCTTCATCAATCACAATGAGTCTATTTGTCTTTTCTACTGATGAAAGAATCGTTTCTTCATCCAATGGCGAAAGGCTCCGCGGATCGACAACTTCAATTTCAATTCCTTTTTGAGAAAGCTGTTCCGCAGCCTCCAATGCGGTATGAACCTGCTTCCCTATGGCTACAACCGTCACGTCCGAACCTTCCCTTTTAATATCTGCTTTGCCGATTGGAATCGTATAATAGCCTTCCGGGACATCACCTGTTAAGTTATAGAGGGTCTTGTCTTCAAAAAAGATGACAGGGTCATTATCCTCGATTGCTGCAAGCAATAATCCCTTTGCTTCATATGGGGTTGATGGAACGACCACTTTCACACCAGGGATTGCAGTAAATAGTGCATATAAACTTTGAGAATGCTGGGCAGCGGCTCTAAATCCTGCGCCATGCATCGTTCTGATTGTGACCGGAACCTGGGCCTTACCGCCAAACATGTAACGGAATTTTGCACCCTGATTTAAAACCTCGTCCAAGCAGCTTCCGATAAAATCATTAAACATTAATTCGGCAATGGGACGCAGTCCGGTAGATGCAGCAGCCATTGCAGCTCCCATATATCCCGCTTCCGTAATCGGTGTATCTAAAATCCGCTCCCGCCCAAACTCCTGGACAAGACCTTTCGTGACCCCAAGCACACCGCCCCATGCATCTTCATCCTGCAAGTGGTCCACCTGAGCTCCGCCGGCAACATCCTCACCCATTAGAATGACATTCTCATCCTTGCGCATCGCTAGTTTCATAGCCTCATTGATGGCCCCTGACATACTTAACTTTCTTGTCATGAAAGACTCCTCCTTTTATTTAAAGTGTCCTTTAGTCAAAACATTGTCTTGTATACTCTTAAAACTAATAAGAGACGTATACGTCCGTTAACAGCTCGGATGTATTCGGATATGGACTTTCTTCACTGAACTTTACAGCCTGGTTCACTGCTGCCTCAACAGATTTTTCAATTGACTCGACTTCACTTTCAGCAAGCAGCTGCTCATTTAACAGATGCTTTCTAAAGAGGAGAATGGCGTCTTTGTCCTGCTTATGCTCTGCTTTTTCCTGATCTGCTTTGTAGGTTTGGGCGTCCCCTTCAAAATGGCCATAATTCCGGTATGTCACACATTCAATCAGTGTCGGACCTTCCCCGCGTCTTGCCCGCTGAACAGCTTCTTCGGCAGCCTGGTAGACAGCCAGAACATCCTTCCCATCCACCTTGATGCCAGGAATATTGTAGGCAATTGCCCGGTCCACAATGGACTTACAGCTCGATGCATACGAAAATGGCGTCGCTTCCGCATATCCATTGTTTTCAGCAACGAAGACAACCGGAAGCTTCCAGATCGCAGCCAGATTAATTCCCTCATGGAAGGTCCCATGGTTTTGGGCACCGTCACCAAAGAAGCAAACGCTTACATTATCAGTCTTTTTATACTTGGCTGTTAGTGCTGAACCACAGGCGAGCGGAAATCCTCCACCTACAATTCCATTGGCTCCAAGCATGCCTTTATCAAAGTCGGCAATATGCATGGAACCTCCCTTGCCTTTACATAGCCCTGTGACTTTTCCATAAATTTCAGCCATCATACCATCCAAATCACAGCCTTTAGCAATGCAGTGCCCATGTCCGCGATGGGTGCTTGTTATGCTGTCCTTGTCATTTAAATGCGCACAAACCCCAACAGCGACCGCTTCCTCACCTGCATATAAATGAACAAATCCTGGCAGGATTCCTTTTGCAAACTGCTCATGAACTCGATCCTCAAACTGACGGATCTCAACCATTTTTTGATACATCCACTGGGCTTTCTCCTTTGATAAAGCTACATCTTTACTGCTTTCCAATGCTTTCATTCTTTCAGCCTCCTTGGAAAAATAGATTTCAACTAAATCAGTTGCAAGAACCGTGCCAAGATAGTAAGCCGCTAAATCCAGCAATTTTGTATAAGTTTACTCAAAAAAAAATAGACAAAACGAGACAGTGTCTCGATTTGTCTACTTATGTTTCTATTAAAAAGGTTTTCTATTTTGCAAACGGAAGAAGCCAGCCAGCTTACCTCCTGCCTCGTTCACCCAAATTAATCCCTATCCCCATATATATAACTGCAATCAGCAGCATCAACGAAACCGGCAGCAAAATACCACCCCAGCCTGCACCAAATAGAGCAGCAACCATCATGGCTTCGAGTCTAAAAAGCCTCTTTAATAATAAAGAGGACGATTGTTTATTGCGGATAAATAGAAGTCTAAATAAAATTACCGATAAGGGATCTGATAAAAATAAAAATAGAATTGATACTTTTCTATAATGTTGAATAGTTTGGATGCATATAAACCCGTTTAACCTGGACAAACTACCTGCACGAGCAAGGCCAGTCCTCCACAAACCACATCCAACAAGATCAGGTCCTTGCTCGCATGCTGATGAGATGATTGCATGTTCAACTGGATTGATAAATATACTTTTTCGAATATATATTTTGTAGTTGCTCTGCTATTTATTCTTATTTCTCTTTAGCTTTAGCAGTTGCTTTTGTTTATAGAGCTTAGAAAAAAAGTAAATGAAACTGCTTAAATATTTACTAAAATAAAACATTTCACCTTTGATATTTTTGGTATAATTTAGTAATAAAATTCAAAGGTGGTTAATATGAACTATTTTTTAAGTTTTGTTCTAGCTGTATCTCTTACTTCTTTGTCTTATTTTTTCGGCAGTATCATTACTAAGAATGCCATTTCTGTTTTAGCAGCATTCATAATTGGAACTTCAGTGGTATCTTTAGGATCCATTACGGAAGCATTAGGTGCCCCCATCTGGTTAATTGTGTTAATACCTTTTCCTGTTGGGATGTTTCTGCTCTATCTTTTTATGAAAAAACCTTTGACTATTTGGTTTCTTACCTATATAACAACATTAGCTTTGTATTCTGTCATTCACGTAATAATGAGTTACTTTTTTAATTTCCACTCATTAATTCCTGCTTGGAAATTGTCTTAATTTAATTTTACGGGGATCCTCTTAAGGGATTCCCTGAAACCACCGTCATCAAAGTCATGAATTGGTGCACAAGGAAAGCTAAGATGCAGCCTCCTTGGAAAATTTATTTCATCTACTTTTTTCGTGCCAAAAAAAGAAGTCAATTCTGTGTAAAAACGTTCAAAAAAATAGACAAAACGAGACATTGTCTCTTTTTGTCTCAGTTTGTAGACAAAAGGGGTTCGGAATAGTCTCATTCCGAACCTCTTTTTTGATTTTTTATTGGATTTGAAGGGATTTTAGAGAATTCTAGACCTCTCCGAGGTCATCATTTAGGCCATTTCTGGACTTTGCCAAGTCCAGTTGGCCATCTTCTTCAAATTCATGGCAGCGAAAGTAAGCATCGCCTGCATCGACAATTTTTTAAGTCCCCTTAGGGTTGTCCAACGCATGCCATGCTTTTCTTTTGCATCTGCGAATACACGTTCAATTGTTTCTTTGCGTTTCTCATAGATCGGTTTGACGTCTTGATGGTGACGAAGGTGATCTGCTTCTTCCACGTGTTCCTCCCACACATGTCGTTGAATCAGTTTTTGATGTGCTTGACTCTGTGTGCATTGAGACAAGAAAGGGCATCCAGCACAAATTCGCGGATCTGATTTATATTGACGATACCCTTCCTTTGTAGTCGTTGTATATTTTAATATCTCACCAGCTGGGCAAATGTAACAGTCAAAATGCTCGTCATAAACATACTCATGTTTTCTGAAGTAACCCTCTTTTGTGCGAGGTCGTGTGTAAGGTAAAGCAGGTGTGATATCGTTTTTCAATAAGTAGCTCGTGATGGCAGGTGTTTTATAAGCGTCGTCTGCAACAGCTTCTGGTTTACTAACTTTCTCGATGACTTGTTCAACCAATGGCTCTAAAATATGACTATCATGCGTGTTACCCGGGGTTACAATTGTGCCTAGCACGAAGCCGTTGCGGTCTGCGGCCGCATGGAAAGAATAGGCGAACTGTTTTGTACGCTCATCTTTTACATAGTAGCCACTCTCTGGGTCCGTTGTACTCTCCTTAATTTCTTTGTATTCTTCCTTATCAAACTTATCTGGTGGAAACGGCTTTTTTCCATGATCCTCACGGTCTTGGTTAATCTCCTCTTGAAGGCGTTCTTGATAGGCACGTGTTTCTTTTCGAACAACTTTCTTTTCAAATTTGCGCTTATTTGCACTCGCTTTTACATGCGTAGAATCTACAAAAACGTGTTCAGCACTAATTAAATTCTTTTCAGTTGCAGTTTTTAAGATTCGGTAAAATATCTGTTCAAAGAGATCGGTGTTTTTAAATCGGCGCTCATAGTTTTACCGAAAGTTGAGAAGTGAGGAACTTTATCGTGGAAACCATAGCCTAAAAACCATCGATAAGCCATATTCGTTTTCAATTCTTCAATTGTTTGACGCATGGAGCGAATACCGAAGGTATATTGAATAAATGAGAGTTTAATTAATATTACAGGGTCAATACTTGGGCGCCCTACCTCTGAATACATATCTTTTACCAAGTCATAGATGAATGAGAAATCAATCGCAGCCTCAATTTTGCGAACCAAATGGTCCGCTGGTACAAGTTCGTCTAAAGCAATCATTTCAATTTGATCCCGTTGAATTGGATTATGTTTTGAAAGCATTTTACTCACCTCAAGCATTGTATTACTTCTATTTTAAAATAAAAAAGACTGAAGACAAGCACGATTTTCATCGAGTTTGTCGACAGTCTGAGACAAAACGAGACATTGTCTCTTTTTGTCTATTTTTATTTCTTTTAATAAGGAAGAGAGCTAAAGGGTAAATGAAAGAACCTAGCCTATGCCTTACCTCCTACCACGTTCTCCTAAATTTATCCCAATCCCCATATAAATAACAGCAATTAACATCATTAACGAAACCGGCAGCAGAATCTCACTCCAGCCTGCACCAAAGAGAGCAGCATCCATCATAGCCTCAACCGCATAACCCATTGGGAACAGGTCAGCAAAAAAGGTGAATACCGGATTATCCATTACACCCGGCGGTACATATACACCGCTGATAATCGGGATCAGCGGAATAACAGATGGATAAACCATATTGAATTTTTCCGGCGTTTTGGTAAAGCCGGCAACAAGCATAGCCAGGCTTACACTGCTTAATGTAAAGACGGCGGCTATCGTCAGAATGATTGAAAGCGGCCCTATTTCATAGTTCATGACATATTCGAATATCAGAAAAACAGCGGCCATTTGAAAAAATCCAATGAAAAAACTATACAGTAAATGACCGGTATACATATTTGTTTTACTTACTGGGGAAAGATTCAAACGGTTCCAAACCCCGCTAACTTTATCCGCATTAATGCCATTAACCTTAAATCCAATGGTGAACATGGCAATAAACAGGGTAAAGCCAAACAGGAGCTGGGTCCCCATATTATGGCTAGTCAATTCTCCGCCATTCACGCTTTTGGTGTTAACGGTCAGGGGCGGTTTTTCCAGGTAGCGATCGATTTCTTCTCTTAATTCAGCTGTATTTGCTGAGCCTGCGATCGCCTGAAGCTGTGCTTCCTCCGTAAATACTTTATGAACCTCCTGCTCGATCAGCTGAATGTTGGGCATATCTGATGCGGTTATTAAGCGATAATCCTGTTCCATTAATAGAATGGCAACATCCCTTTTCCCCTCTCTAACCTGTTCACGTGCTTCCCCTTCTTCTGATATAACATATTCAGTATTTTCATTATCCTTATTTAATAACTTTACCCATTTTTGTTCAATCTCCTCTGCATTTGGCCCGGAGGCAAACACAGAAACAGTGGTATTCGTCTGCCAGGCTGAGTTTCCGAAAATGAGCGTAGCTAAGATGCTCAGGCCAATAAATGTCAGGATTAGGAGCGGCTTTCGTTTGTCCTTTAGAAATTGCGCGTAAAACACTGGATACATCAGCTTCGCCCCCTTTTTGGAAAGATTAACACACTGATGGCAAAACAAATAATAAAAACACCCATAAGAAAAGTAATCGGGAATAGCAAGTCATTGAAATGGCTATATTGAACCCATTCAATAAGGGCTGTCTGTGTCAGGCCATTTGGTGTCCATTCGCCGATTTTTTGAATAGGCTCCGGAAGTCCTTCCAGCGGGAAGAAGCTTCCGCCCAGAACGCCAAACCCCATAATGACCAGGGTAGATATACCACTTGCTGCGTTAGTGTCGCTTAAATGGAGTGTAAGAGCCGTAAATAAAGCGGAAAGTCCCCCTACCGTTAAGGCAAATGCGATCAGGACAACCATTAATCCAGCCCAAAACGTGAATGATTTATCCGGAAATACATCTAACAGCAATTGAACAACCGTCAGGGTAATCGCGAATTGCAGAATGGCGAGAATAAAAGCTGATACCGTTTTCCCAATTAAGAAGGACAACGGATGGCTATTCGTTAATAAAATCCGGTTGAACACCTGCTCCCGCTTTTCTGTCATCGTTTTTAACGAAACCGTTTGAGCCATAAATAAGGCAAAAAGAGTGCCAATTGCGATCGTGAAATATTGGGAAATGGTATACGCATCAGCACCATCATCCCCTTCAACCACTTCCTTGCCTCCCTTTGGCAAAATGGGTTCTGCTGTGGCCTGGACTCCTTTACTCCCAAGGGCAAACTGCGTATTTACCGTATTTACAAAGGTATGGACGACCTCTTGAAGGGTGCTGACCTCTGCCGATTCCTCCTCGGCTAAAATGGTTACGGACCCCTGAGATGTTTCCCCTAATAGAACACCGGATAACGATTCAAACGTAAACCCTTCTGGAATTTTAATAATCGCATCCAGTTCCCCGTTTTTCACTTGTTCCGCTGCTTCCTGTTCACTGAAGTCCTTTACATTCACCCATTCCTTCAAATCAGAGCTGTTCAGAAAATCATGAATAAGCTTTACAGGATCAAGCTGATCTGCTCCTGCAAGTACTGCACTTTTTTCTTCAGGTGATAACCCCTTTGCTTCCACAGCAGCTGCAAATTGTCCCTTCCCCTTCTTCACATCATCCTCCTGCACCACTGAAATATCTATTTGCATCGCTTTTTCATCCTTAAAAAGGCCTGAAAAGGCAAAATTCAAGATCACAATGATCAGGATGGGGAGCAATAATGCCATTAAGATCTCTTTGCGGTCTCTCCAGAAAACCAGAAGATCTTTTTTTATAAAAGCACCCATTTTTCACCTCTCCTTAATCCCGCAATGTTTTACCTGTAAGGTGCAGAAAGACGTCCTCCAGGCTTGGAATTTCTACTTGATAGTTCATGATTTGAATGCCTTCTTTTTCAGCAGCGTGCACAAGGCTGCTTAAAAGATGATGATTCTTTTTCGCCAGAATGCGAAGGCCCTCACTCGTTTGTTCCACTTGAAGAACATCCGGCAATGTTTTAATTTTATCCGTGAATGCTTCACTTCTCTTGCTGAGCTGAACCACGATGGTATCTTCACTGGATAAAATACTCAGCAATTCTTCCTTGCTCCCAGTAGCAATAATTTTTCCATGGTCCATGACGTAGACCCTATTGCATAATTGCTCGACTTCCTCCATGTAATGGCTCGTATACAGGACGGTAGTGCCTTGGGTTTGATTTAATTCCCGAACAGTTTCTAATATATGGTTTCGTGACTGGGGGTCAATGCCGACAGTCGGTTCATCGAGTATGAGGATTTTCGGATTATGAAGCAGCGCAGCAGCGATGTTGATTCTTCGTTTCATTCCGCCTGAAAAGGTTTTAATCAGCTCCTTTTGGCGATCCTTTAAGCCGACCATATCCAGCACTTCCTGAATACGGACTTCCAGGGTCTCTTTCTCCACCCGGTAGGCTTTTCCGAAAAACTTCAGGTTTTCATACGCTGATAACTCCTCGTATAAAGCGATTTCCTGAGGTACTACTCCCAGAACTTTTCGAAGATCTGAAGGGTTTTGGATCGTGCTTTTCCCATCAAGCTTCACATCCCCGGAAGTCGGCTTAATGAGGGATGCAATCATGGAAATCGTTGTTGATTTACCCGCACCATTCGGCCCCAGCAGGCCGACTGATTCGCCTGCATGCAAGTATAGGTTAATTTCATCCACCACTTTTTTATCTTTAAAGCTTTTCGTCAGTTTTACGGTTTCGAGCATGGTTCCACACTCCTTTATTTAGTTGATAGGTTCAGGATATAAAAAAGGAAACAGCATCACTACTGTCTCCCGTCACGAGATATGTATTTCACCATTACTTTCATCATTTTATCTGATTTAGACAAGGTTATGGCGGATGGCATAGATGGCGAGCTGTGTCCGGTCTCTTAAATCCAGCTTCGTCAAAATCTGGCTGGTATTATTTTTTACGGTGCCTGTGGAAATGGCAAGCCGTTCTGCGATTTCGTTATTGCTGAGCCCTTCTCCAATGCATTTTAGGATGGCCCGTTCCCTGGGTGTTAGGGAAGGATCCGGTTTCTTGGTGTCCTGCTGTTTCATTAACTGGGGAACGACCTTTGCAGCCACCCCTTCTTCTATGGATAACCCGCCCTTAAGTGCGCTTCGGATCGAACGGAGCAGCGAATCCGTGTCACCGTTTTTTAGAATGTAGCCGCTCACGCCTATTCGAAGGGCCTCCATGACATAATCATCGTCATCAAAGGTAGTCAGCATTAAGATCTTTGTTTGGGGCCAGCGGGATTGGATGATCTTTGCCGCTTTTAGTCCATCCATTACAGGCATACGGATATCAAGAATGGCAATGTCAAATTGCATTTTTTCACAAAGGGCTATGGCTTCTTTGCCGTTATCTGTTTCGCCTGTGACTTTGAATTCAGGTTCGGTTTCAATCATCATTTTTAAGCCCTGTCTTACCATTACCTGGTCTTCTGCCAGGAGTATTCGAATCATGGTTATCACCTGCACACGATAATTTTTGACTTTTTCTTAACTATTGGTATAAGTGCTTTTGAATGGAGCCCGTTGATTTCCGCTGCAGGCACTCGCTTTCCGTGGGGCTACCGGGAGCCTCCTCGCCGCTGCGCGTCTGCGGGGTCTCCCCTGGTTCGCTACTCCCACAGGAGTCTCGCACCTTCCGCTTCAATCAACTCAGTGATAATACTTAAATAAGCGCTCAAAAGCCTTTACGAGAATTACCTTATTTTAATGAATCCGTTAACTATGAAATGTCCTTCAGTTTGGTACACCTTCATTCCACCATTATGTTTCTCTAACCGCTCTCGCATTTGGCTTAGTCCAAAGCCTTCCTGGTAGCCATCCGTTCCAGTAGCCGGGTTCCGAATTTCGAATCGGAATATTCTGCCGCCTGGTGCTTCGAAGGTGATTTCTGCTTCTTTCGCATCACTATGCTTCATGATATTGGTTAATGCTTCCTGTACTGATCTGTAGATTACAAAGGATTGTTCACCAGTCAACGGAGCAGAAAAGGCACCGTATTTTACGGAGAAATGAATGTGCATCATATTTTCCAGTTCGAGCCTGCGAATTAACCGCAGGATGCCTGGAAGCCCGCCGGTGTCGTTTGCCTTAAGAGATTTTACGGCCCTGCGTGTTTCGTTGAGGCTTTCGTTAGCCAGTTCCTTTAATGATTCTACTCTTTCCTGTTCGTTTTCAGAGGTTTGCAGACGAAACATTTCCAGCTGCATGATAAGGGCGGTCAGCTTATGACCAACTGAATCATGGATTTCATGGGCAATCAGGACTCGCTCCTCTTGCCTGGCAAGCTCCTCCTCTGACACAGCTCGCCGTTTTAAATCGCGAAATTCACTGAAAATAGCCTCGTGGCGTGCTTCAAGATCCATTAGATGTTCCTTGGTTTTTTTAAAATGGATGAGAGCAATCAAAAGGAATATGATATATACAGTTATGAAAGTCTGAAGGAACCCGCCCAGATTA